>NZ_BMKV01000001.1:0-321505 GCF_014644515.1 Pseudarthrobacter scleromae
GATCACGATCAGGCAGCTGGTTAGTCAACCCGCTGAGGATATGGGAGGTATCTTCTCCTGCAGCCACGGCAGCCTCTTTTCGTCTTTGAATGCTGGGCCAGTGTTTTCGTATTGTGAGAAAACATTATTGCCATACGAGATTAGCCATCCGCTAGAAGGTGGGTCAAGCGCGATCGGCGGCGGTTCTTCCCCTGCGGCGAACTGTCGCCTGCCAACCGATTGTGACCGCCGGCGCCTCTGCAACTCCTTGACCATAGGGTGACCCAGGTCATACTCTTATTCCACTTAGCAATATCTACTTTTCGCAATGTGGAATAACAGAACCGGTCCCCCGACCAGCGCTCACCACTGCGAATCCTTCAAGAACCGGAGATCCCCATGCAGACCCCTCCACCGGTCGGCGTCGAAAAGGCTCCTGACCTGACAACGCCGTCAGACTCCTCAGCCCACTCCGCCGCAGGCGTCGAAGCTCTTTGTGAATCAGCCAGCGCAGCTTCAGGCCAGGCCATCAGCCCCACCCTCTACAACGTCGATCTTGCCCCCACCAAACGCGCCGGCCGGAGCTGGTCCGGCTACAGCATCTTCACCCTCTGGGCCAACGATGTCCACAGCCTCGGCAACTACGCCTTCGCCATCGGACTGTTCGCCCTGGGACTGGGCGGCTGGCAAATCCTGCTGGCACTCGGCATCGGAGCTGCCCTGCTCTTCGGCCTCCTGAATCTCTCCGGATTCATGGGTGTTAAGACCGGCGTCCCCTTCCCGGTGATGAGCAGGATCAGCTTCGGCATCCGCGGGGCCCAGATAGCCAGCCTCCTCCGCGGCGCGGTCGCCGTCGCATGGTTCGGCATCCAGACCTACCTCGCGTCCGTCGTCTTCCGCGTGATGCTCGTGGCAATGTTCCCGGGCCTTGGAGAACTGGACAAGGACTCCATCCTGGGGCTGTCCACCCTGGGGTGGATCGCCTTCGTCATCCTCTGGGTTGTCCAGCTGGTCATCGTGAGCTTTGGCATGGAGATGATCCGCAAGTACGAGGCCTTTGCCGGCCCCATCATCCTGGTCACCATGGCCGCCATCGCCGTCTGGATCTTCATGGAAGCCGGCGGCGCCATCGCCTGGTCCTCGGACAACGCCCTCGAAGGGCCGGAAATGTGGCTAACCATCTTCGCCGGCGGCGCCCTCTGGGTCTCCATCTACGGCACGTTCGTCCTGAATTTCTGCGACTTCACCCGCTCCGCCGTCTCCAAGAAGGCCGTGGTCCGCGGAAACTTCTGGGGCATCCCCATCAACATGCTCGTGTTCGGCGCCATCGTCGTGGTGATGGCCGGCGGGCAGTTCAAGATCAACGGCACCATCATCGAGAGCCCCTCGGACATCGTCCAGACCATCCCCAACACGCTCTTCCTTGTCCTGGCGTGCCTGGCACTGCTGATCCTGACCATCGCGGTCAACCTCATGGCCAACTTCGTGGCTCCGGTCTATGCCCTCACCAACCTGTTCCCCAAACACCTGGACTTCCGCAAGGCTGCCTTCGTCAGCGCCGTCATCGGCCTGGTGATCCTGCCGTGGAATCTCTACAACAACCCGCTGGTGATCGTGTACTTCCTGGGCGGCCTCGGCGCCCTGCTCGGCCCCCTGTTCGGCGTCGTCATGGCTGATTACTGGCTGATCCGCCGTGGCAAGGTCAACGTCCCCGAGCTGTACACCGCATCGCCGGAAGGCGCGTACTACTACAAGAACGGCGTCAACCCCAGGGCCATCATCGCCATGGTGCCGGCCGCCGTCCTGGCACTCCTCATCGCCTTCGTCCCGGCGCTGGCGGCGGCAGCACCGTTTGCCTGGTTCTTCGCCGCCGGCATCGCAGCCGTTGTGTACTTCTTCATCGCGGACCGCTCGCAGCGGCTCGAAGACCGCGACGGCGAGGCCATCGCCGTTGCCAGCAAACACTAAGGATCCCCTGATGCGCATACTCGTTGCGAACGTCAACACCACCCAGTCCATGACGGATTCCATCGCCGCTTCGGCACGCAGCATCGCGGCACCCGGCACGGAGATCGTGGGGATTACACCCCGGTTCGGGGCCGACTCCTGCGAAGGGAACTTCGAAAGCTACCTGGCCGCCATCGCCGTGATGGACGCCGTCACCTCCTACCAGGAGCCGTTCGACGCCGTGGTGCAGGCCGGCTATGGCGAGCACGGACGGGAAGGGCTGCAGGAGCTCCTGGACGTCCCGGTGGTGGACATCACGGAAGCCGCCGCCAGCACCGCCATGTTCCTGGGCCACAAGTACTCGGTGGTCACCACCCTGGACCGGACCGTTCCGCTCATCGAGGACCGGCTCAAACTCGCGGGACTCGACGCCCGCTGCGCCTCCGTCCGGGCCAGCGGCATGGCCGTCCTTGAACTTGAGGAGGAACCGGAGCGCGCCGTGGAGGCCATTATCAACCAGGCGATGCTGGCCGTTAGCCAGGACAAGGCCGAGGTGATTGTGCTCGGTTGCGGCGGAATGGCAGGACTGGACGAGCAGATCAGGCTGCGGGCCGGAGTGCCCGTGGTGGACGGCGTGGCCTCCGCCGTGGCCATCGCCGAATCGCTGGTCCGCATGCGCCTGTCCACCTCCAAGGTGCGGACCTACGCTGCGCCGCGGCCCAAGACCGTCATAGGCTGGCCGCTGAACAGCACTGGCGTGCCCGCCGCCCTTTAGCAGCAGATCCCAAGGAGAACAGCGTGAACACTACCCCTCCCGCCGCGCGCGTTGCCGTCGTTACCGGGGCAGGTTCCGGCATCGGGCGGGAGGTGGCCCGGCAGATGCTGGCCGCCGGATACCGGGTAGCGCTGGCGGGCCGCCGGGAATCGCAGCTAAAGGAGACGGCGGACGATCACCCCGAAGCGCTGGTGGCGCCGTGCGACGTCACCCGGCAGGACGACGTCGAGCATCTTTTCGACGCCGTCCGCCGGAGGTGGGGCCGGGTGGACCTGCTGTTCAATAACGCCGGAGTGTTCGGTCCGGCAGCCAGCGTGGATGAGATTTCGCTGGAGGACTGGAACGCCACCCTCGCAGTCAACCTGACGGGTTCCATGCTGTGCGCCGCCGCCGCGGTCCGGGCCATGAAGGCGCAGGACCCGCAGGGCGGGCGGATCATTAACAACGGCTCCATCTCCGCGCACTCGCCCCGGCCCCGGACGGTGGCCTATGCCGTTACCAAGCACGCCATGACCGGCCTGACCAAAAGCATTGAGCTGGACGGGCGGGGCTTCGGGATCACGTGCGGGCAGATCGATATCGGCAACACGGCCACGGACATCATGGACACCATCGGCGTGGGCGCGGGGGCGCTGCAGGCGGACGGCAGCCGCCGGGTGGAACCGACCTTCCCGGTTGAGGACGCCGCCCGTGCGGTCCTGATGATGGCCGGCATGCCGCCGTCGGCCAGCGTCGGATCTGTGGTCATCACCGCCGCGGGGATGCCGTTCATCGGCCGCGGCTGACCCCCCGGGCTGACCCAACAACTCGGGGGTCAGAGCGGGAGCAGCGCGGAGAGGTCCGCGCGGAGGCCGGAGGCGGCAACCTTGTGCGCGGCCACCGCGTCCGCCCAGCCCAACTGGCCGGTCACCATCGCAAGCCAGGTGGCGGCGTCGCACTCAATGACATTGGGCGGCGTGCCGCGCGTGTGCCGCGGGCCTTCCACGCACTGGGTGACGCCGAACGGCGGCACCCGCACCTCCACCGAATTTCCCGGCGCCCGCGCAGTGACTTCCTCGAGCGTGTAGCGCACCGCCGTTGCCAGGATGGTCCGCGGGACAGGACCATCCGACGACGGTCCGGCGGCTTCGCGCCAGGCCTCCACCGCTGCGGCGCCTTCCTTCGGGTCGATCCGGCGACGGGCTACAGCCATGTTTCGGGCCCCTTTCGTGGGGATGCAGCGGCAAAGGCAACCAGAGTACCGCGGATGCTTAACAGTAAGGAATCGGGCGGGGGAGTACGATCGGTAGCACTCGTCACAACGGAAGGGAACGGCCCGTGCAGCTCGGCGCTTTCTCAGTAAGCCTCAACGTCAAGGACATCGCCGCTTCAACGGCTTTCTACGAAAAACTTGGGTTCACGCGTTTTGCCGGTGACATCGCGCAGAACTGGCTGATCCTGAAAAACGGCCAGGCGGTGGTGGGGCTTTTCCAGGGGATGTTGGAGAGGAACGCCCTGACTTTCAACCCCGGCTGGGACCAGGACGCCCAGCCGCTGGAGTCCTTCACTGATATCCGTGACCTCCAGCGGGAGCTGCAGGGCAACGGTGTCAGTTTCGCCAGCGAAGCGGAGGAAGGAACAACCGGGCCCGCGAGCTTCATTGTTGTTGACCCGGACGGCAACCCGGTCATCGTGGACCAGCACGTGTGAGGCGTCAACCCGTGCATGCCCAGTCCAGAAGCGCCTGGTCCGGAAGCGCCTGGTCCGGAAGCGCCTGGTCCAGAAGCACCTAGTCCAGAAGCGCAGAGACCGCCGGGCCAAGCCGGATCTTGCCCACCGGCCGGCCGCCGCCCATGACGGGATCAACCACCCTCTCCAGGACGCCGGCAACAGCGGGGATGTCCACCGCGCCGGCCGCGGCCAGGAGGGTCAGGGCCACCAGTGAGGTGGCACGCACGTTCCCGTCCAGGATCTTCACGGCCACGGAAACACCTTGCGCTGTGGCCATGGCCAGCACGCCTTCCGCGCCGATTTTGGCAATAATCTCCAGCTCATCCATGACCAGCGTGTTGGCCTCGCCAATGCCCTGGACGGCCCAGGGGTAGTCCAGCATGGACGTGGCGATGGTGGCGGCGCGGGCGCTGAAGCTCTGATCGCCCGGTGCTTTTGCCAGCTGCGAGTACCCCCGGGCAAGTCCCTTGAGGGACACCGCTGCCACGGGTGCGCCGCAGCCGTCGATACCCAGGTGGGCAATCTTCTCACCCGTGTATTCCTCCACCACGGTGCGGACCCGCTGCTGCAGCGGATGGTTGGGCTCCAGATAGCTGTGCGTGTCCCACCCGTTCTCCGTGCAGGCCCACAGGAAAGCTGCGTGCTTGCCGGAGCAGTTGAACGCCAGGCGCGACTTCCCCTTTTCGGAGCGCACCAGCCAGTTCCGGGCCGTCTCATCCTGCGGCCACGCCTCCGGGCACTGCAGCTGGTCCTCACGGACTCCGGCGGCCTTGAGCATTCCCGCCACCACGTCCATATGGTCCAGGGAACCGGTGTGGCTCCCGCATGCAACAGCTACCTGGGCGCCCCGCAGCGGGACGCCGGACTGCATGGACGCCAAGGCCTGGAAAGGCTTGAGCGTGGACCTGGCCAGGATGGGCGTGTTGATGTCGCCCAGCTCAGTGACCACGGATCCGTCCGCTGCCAGGAGGACGGCGGACCCGATATGCCGGGATTCCACAAAACCGCTGCGTTCGACGACGGCCAGTTCCACGGCGGAGTCCACGGTAAAGGTGGCATGGGGGTTGTGGGGCATGGTGCCAGTCTATGGGTCGCCCCCCGGAATGCTGCGCTATTCCACGGTGACCATCACGGACTGCCACCCGGACGCGCCGTCGGGAACAGGGTCGGCGCGCTGGTCCGTCTGCACCTCCCCGGAGCCGTCGGTGGCCCGGACCTTGATGTAGTGCTGCCCGGGAGTGGCGTCCCACTGGTAGGACCATTGCCGCCAGGTGACCAGCGACGCCTCCGTGGACAGCTCGGCTTCCATCCAGTCGCCGTCGTCCACCTGGATTTCCACCTTGGTGATGCCCCGTGTCTGTGCCCAGGCAGTGCCGCCCACGGCAACCTTCCCGGCAGGTACCTTGGCGAAGGACTTGGGAACGTCCACCCGCGCCATGGTCTTGATGGGGCCGCGTTCGGACCAGCCCCTTTCCGTCCAGTACGCTTTGCTGTCGGCGAACCGGGTGACCTCCAGGTCCACCACCCACTTGGTGGCGGAGACAAACCCGTACAGGCCGGGGACCACCATCCGCACCGGGTAGCCGTGCTCCAGCGGGAGCGGCTCACCGTTCATGCCGATGGCCAGCATTGCGTCCCGGTCGTCCTGGAGCACCTCCAGGGGCGTTGAGGCGCTGAAGCCGTCGATGGACGTGGAGAGCACCATGTCTGCTCCGTCCTTGGGCCGGGCACGCTTGAGTACTTCGCGGAGGGGGAACCCCAGCCATTTGGCGTTGCCGGCAAGGTTTCCGCCCACGGGGTTGGACACGCAGGTGAGTGTCACATGGGACTCGATCAGGTCGGCGTCGAGCAGGTCCTGGAACGTGAGCCGGACTTCCTCCTCAACCATGCCGTGGACCCGGAGCTCCCAGTTCGCCACGTCGATTTCCGGCACGCTGAGTGCGGTGTCGATGCGGTAGAACTCGCCGTTTGGCGTCACCCAGGGCGCCACCCCGGGCACCGGAGACTGCACGCCGGCTGGAACGGGCGGCGCCGCTTTGGCGGGCGAGGGCAGTTGCAGGGAATCCCGCGCCTGGAGGATATTGCTGCGGGCGGCACCCAGCATCCGGCCACCTGTGGCGGCCAGTCCGGCAGCGGCTGCGGTGATTCCAGCCGCCGCGAAAAAGCGGCGGCGGCTGGTTGCGGCGCGGGGCGTCTTTCCCGGCCCGGCCACCACGTCAGGGTAGTCAGCGACGGCGCTGCCGGCCGGCGCTTCCGGCCACGCCTTGGTTGCCGGCAGCTTTGTGATCAGGAACCGCAGCACCAGGAGGCCGGCCAGGGTTCCGGCCACTGACGGCAGCGCTTCGAAGGGCCCGACGCCGGCGCGGGTCACCACGCTGGCCACGATGACGGCACCCATGAACAGGACGCCGAGGACACCCAGCGCCCATCTGCGGTGGGCCACCACGCCCAGCACGCACGCCAGCGAAGTTATGGTCACGCCCATGCCCGCGAAGAGGGCAACTTTGTCATTGGTGCCGAACGTGGCGATGGCGAAGTCCTTCAGCCACGACGGCGTGAAATCGATGAAAGTTGATCCCAGGGCTATGAGCGGCGTGGCGCGGGCGGTGAAGAAGGCCCCGAGCAGTTCGGCCACGGCAAGGACGACGGCGGCCGCCACCACCCCTGCCAGCGCCGCCATGGCAGTGGGTCCCCGGAACCAGTTCTTCAGTTTCTCCATGACGGGTATTCGGAGCGGACAGGGTCCGGGATTGTCGCCGGGACGCCGGTGAGGCATTGGCGGTGACACAGCTTAGGAGCTCACAGGGTGCACAAAGTACCCTTGGAGACTGTGAAGGTACTCGTCATTGGCCCCGGAGGCCGCGAACACGCCATTGTCCGCTCCCTGCTCGCCGACCCCAACGTGTCCGAGGTCCATGCAGCACCCGGCAACGCCGGCATCAGCAAACTGGTCCCCACCCACAAGATCGACGGCAACGATCCTGACGCCGTCGCCGCACTCGCCAGCAGGCTGACCGTGGACCTGGTGGTGGTTGGCCCCGAAGCGCCGCTGGCCGCGGGTGTGTCCGACGCCGTCCGCGAGGCGGGCATCCCCGTGTTCGGTCCGAGCAAGGCCGCAGCCCAGCTGGAAGCGTCCAAAGCGTTCGCGAAGGAAATCATGGCCGAAGCGGGAGTGCCCACGGCCATGGCGATGGTGGCCACGAACGCCGAGGAGGCCGAATCGGCCCTGGATACCTTCGGTGCACCCTACGTGGTGAAGGATGACGGGCTCGCCGCAGGCAAGGGCGTGGTGGTCACCAAGGACCGCGGGGAGGCTTTGGCCCATGCGCAGTCCTGCTTCGATGCCGGCGGCTCCGTGGTGATCGAGGAGTTCCTGGACGGTCCCGAGGTTTCGCTGTTCGTCCTCTGCGACGGCCACAACACCGTGGCGCTTTCGCCCGCCCAGGACTTCAAACGGATTTTCGATAACGACGAGGGCCCCAACACCGGCGGCATGGGTGCCTACACTCCGCTCGAGTGGGCACCGGAAGGCCTTGTCCAGGAAGTCATTGAGCGCGTGGCCCAGCCCACCGTCAACGAGATGGCCCGCCGCGGCACCCCGTTCGTCGGCGTGCTGTTCGTGGGTTTGGCCCTCACCTCGCGCGGCACCCGCGTCATCGAGTTCAATGTCCGCTTTGGCGACCCGGAAACACAGGCCGTGCTGGCACGGCTGAAGACCCCGCTCGGCGCCCTGCTGCTGGCAGCCGCCAAGGGCGAACTGGACAAGGCAGAAGAGCTGCGGTGGGCCAGGGAAACTGCCGTCGCCGTCGTCGTCGCGTCCGAAAACTATCCTGACACTCCCCGCACGGGGGACCGCATCCGCGGGCTCAAGAAGGTGGAGGAACTCGACGGCGTCCACGTCATCCATGCCGGTACGGCCTTTGACGAGGACGGCAAAGTGGTGTCCGCGGGCGGGCGCGTGCTCGCCGTCGTCGCCCTCGGCAGCGACCTCGTGGACGCGCGGGAAAAAGCATACGACGGCGTGGAGCTGGTCCAGCTTGAAGGCTCGCAGTTCCGCACCGATATTGGCGGAAAAGCCGCCCGCGGGGAAATAAAGGTCCCCTCCACCGCCAGCGCATCCCTCCACGGGACCAAGACGAAGGCCTGACATGAGCAACGATCCAGCACCCCGCGGTTTCAACACCAAGACCCTCGACCTTCCCGGATGGACCCACGTCTACTCCGGCAAGGTCAGGGACCTCTACGAGCCGGCAGACGAGGCGATCCTGCAGCGTGTGGGCCAGGACTGCGTGCTGGTGGTGGCCAGCGACCGGATCAGCGCCTTCGACCACGTCCTGTCCTCCCTGATTCCGGACAAGGGACGCATCCTCACCCAGCTCAGCCTGTGGTGGTTCGACCAGCTGGACGTGGACCATCACGTCCTGGGCTCCACGGTGCAAGACGGCGTCCCGGCCGAGGTGGAAGGCCGGGCCATGATCTGCAAGAAGCTGGACATGTTCCCGGTGGAGTGCATCGCCCGCGGCTACCTCACAGGCTCCGGCCTGCAGGAGTACAAGGCCTCGGGGACCGTGTGCAGCATTCCGCTGCCGGAGGGCCTGGTTGACGGGTCGCGGCTGGACCACGCCATCTTCACGCCGTCGGCCAAGGCCGAGGTGGGCGAGCATGACGAGAACATCACGTACGACGCCGTGGTGGCCATGGTGGGCGACGACATCGCCGGACGCCTGAGCGAGCTCACGCTCAAGATCTACAACACCGCCGAGAAAATTACCCGTGAGCGTGGCATCATCCTGGCCGATACAAAGGTCGAATTTGGCTATGACCCCGTCACTGGGCTTATCACCCTGGGGGATGAGGTGCTGACGCCGGATTCCTCGCGCTTCTGGGATGCCGCCACTTACCAGCCGGGCCAGGCACAGCCGTCCTACGACAAACAGTATGTGCGCGATTGGCTGACGTCTGCTGAATCAGGCTGGGACAGGTCCTCGGATACGCCGCCACCGGCGCTGCCCAACGAGGTTGTTGACCGTACACGCGGCCGCTACGTCGAGGCCTACGAGAAACTGACGGGGAAAACCTTCGCCTGACGGAGCCCCAGCTGCTCCCGGCGGATGGTGCTTTACCTAGCTGGCTTTGGCAGCGGCCGCGGCGCGCTGCTGTGCCAGCTTTATTTCCAGGACCGCGTCCATTGCCTGCTGGACGCGGTCAGCCGCTCCTGCCGCACTGAAGGCCTTCTGGGCTTCCTCGAGGTGCACCAGGGCTTCCTCGGATTCGCCTGCGGCCTTGAGGGACTTGCCCAGCAGCAGCGAGACTTCACCGGCGGTGTGCTTTGCCAGGCTGGCGCGCTCCGCATGGATTTCGCGGAGCTTCTCGACGGCGGCAACAATGTCCCCGGTCAGGTACAGCCAGCGGGCGCGGATGAAGGCGACCTCCAGCTGGTCGGACTTGTTGCCACCCACGATGGACAGGGCCAGTTCGGCCCGTTCGATCGATGACAGTGTCTCGGGCTCAACGATCCCGGAGGACAGGCGAACGGCCGCAGAGGCTTTGTTGAACCGTGCCCACAGTTCGATGTCGTTGGCGGGGGAGAGCAGCCGGGCTGCCCGTTCGTGGTGCTTGATGCCTTCCTGGTAGTCGTGCCGCATGAAGGCCACGTTGCCGATCACCCAGGCCACTTCGCCGGCGAGCTGGGACATGGAGTGCTCATCCACGTGGTCGATCATCGCCTGGCAGTATTTCCAGGCTTCGTCCAGCCGGCCGCTTTCGGCCAGTGCGCCGATCAGTGCCCGGTGGGCGCCGATGATGAGCGTGGAACCCTTCGGCAGCTGCGAACACAGCCGCACGGCCTCCATGGCGTGGTCCACGGCTGCGCTCAGCTGGCCCTGGCCCTGGGCGATGCCGGCGAGCATCTGGCGGGCCCGTACAGCGAGGCCTGCTGATTCCGTGGCCATGGGGTGCTCCAGCAGGTGCTGCATGATGCGCTGGCATTCCTGCCAGTTGCCCTGCTTGATGAGGCACTCCGCCTGCATGTACGTCATGTTCCACCAGGCGCTCGTGTTCCTGCCTTCGAGGGCTATTTTGGCAGCTGTGGCGGCGTGGCTTGCCGCAAGCTGGTAGTCCCTCAGGTCCCACGCCTGCCGGGCGTACAACCCGGCGAGGACGTATTCGGCATCACTCACCGAGATGGGCTGGCTCCAGGCTTCGAGTGCCTTGGGTGCCAGTTCCAGCCTGCGTGCAAGTTCCTCGATGACCTCCGCCGTAGGTTCCCTGCGGCCGGTCTCAAGTAGTGAAATATAGCTGGGGGAATACAGGTCCTTTCCCAGTTCCGCCTGTGTCAGCCCCCGTTCGAGACGCTCCGCACGGAGCTTCTCCCCGAATCCGTTGCCCACGGGATTTCCTCCTTTTCCGGACGGTCTTCGTACAAAATGCTTGACAGTCCCTGTGGAAAACATTTTACAATGTATGTCAACAAGGACAGTGCTGGCTTTGTAACGAATCCGACTCGTATTGAGGAACCCATTTATGTTGAAGAAGATCGCAACCGCGGCCGTACTGGCAGGCGCCCTTGCTTTTTCTGCTGCGGCTCCAGCTGTCCTGTCTGCCGGTTCCATCGCGGACTCCACCAGTATTTCGGCAAAAGTTGGAAACTGGCCTGACCCGATGTCCAAGAAGACCAAGGACAAGGGTGCAGATACCTCGTACACCACGTACGTAGGCAACTGGCCCGACCCGATGTAATAGCTTCCTCACACAGGAGGCGAGGACGGCCCCGGAGCGCAAGCTTCGGGGCCGTTCCTTTTAAGGAGAAAAGAGGGCCTCCGCAAGGAGACCCTCTTACTTTTTGGTCGGGATGACAGGATTTGAACCTGCGACCTCTTCGTCCCGAACGAAGCGCGCTACCAAGCTGCGCTACATCCCGATCCGCTGCAAAAGCAACTTTACAAGGATAGCCGATGCCGGGTCCCGATGCGAAATCCCGGACGAAAATCAGACCAACGAATCCTTCCAGGCGCCGTGGAGGTCCGCAAAGCGGCCGCCGCCGCCAATGAGTTCAGCCGGGCTGCCGTCCTCCACGATCCGGCCGTCATGCACCACCAGTACCCTGTCAGCGGTTTCCACCGTGGACAGGCGGTGGGCAATGATGAGCGCCGTCCTGCGGGCCGCTTCCGTGCCCGCCAGGAGCCGAGCCAGGCCCTGCTGCACCAGCCTCTCGGACGGGATGTCCAGGGAGGACGTTGCCTCGTCCAGGATCAGCACGGCCGGACGGGCCAGGAACGCCCGGGCAAAACTGATGAGCTGCCGCTGTCCGGACGAGACGCGACCGCCGCGTTTATTGACGTCGGTGTCGTAGCCTTCAGGCAGTTCCATGATGAAGTCGTGGGCGCCTACGGCTTTGGCCGCGTCCTCGATCTCCGTCCGGGAAGCCTCCGGGCGGCCCAGGGCAATGTTGTCCGCCACCGAGCCGCTGAACAGGAATGCCTCCTGGGTGACCATCACAATGTTGCGGCGCAGGTCCGTGGTGCCCAGGTGGCGGACGTCGACGCCGTCGAGCGTGAGGGAACCAGCGGAGACGTCGTAGAAGCGTGCTATCAGCTTCGCCAGCGTGGACTTACCGGCACCCGTCTGTCCTACCAGGGCAACTGTCTGTCCCGCGGGAATGTGGAGGTCCAAAGTGGGGACAATCAGCGGGCCCTCGCCGTAGCGGAACTCCACGCCGTTGAAGTCGATGGCTCCCTTGGCCTGCTTCAGGGCAACCGGGTTCCTGGGCGGGCGGACCGTCGGCACCTCTTCCAGGAGCCCCGACACCTTCTCAAGCGCGGCCTGCGCACTCTGGAAGGAGTTGTAGAACATGGCCATCTGGTCCACCGGCTGGAAGAACCGTTTGGTGGAGAGGATGAGCGCCAGCAGCACCCCTACCTCCAGGTCACCGCCGAGGACGCGGAAGCCGCCGAAGAGCAGGACCACGGCCACGCAGACGTTGCCGATCAGGACCAGCCCCGGCTGGAAGATGCCGTTGAGGTTGATGGAGCGCACGGTGACCCGCCGGTAGTCCTCGGCAAGCTGGCCGTACCGGCCGGAGTTTTCCTGCTCCTTGCGGAAAGCCTTGACGGCGCGGATTCCGGTCATGGTTTCCACGAAGTGAACAATGAGCCGGGCGGACACCACACGGGATTCGCGGAAGGCTATCTGGGAGTGCTTCTGGTACCAGCGGGCCAGGAAGAACATGGGCACGCCGGCGGCCAGCACCAGCAGGCCGCTCCGCCAGTCAAGGGCAAACACGGTGATGGCGGTGAAGACCATGAACAGCATGCCTGACGCCAGCGAGCTGACGCCGGAGTCCAGGAGTTCGCGGAGGGCTTCCAGGTCCGAGGTCTGCCGGGCGATGATCCGGCCCGACGTGTACTTTTCGTGGAACTCGAGGCTCAGCCCCTGGGTCTGGCGGAAGACCCGGAGGCGCAGGTCCAGCAGCATGGCCTGGCTGAGCTTCGCGGTGGAGGTGACGTACAAAGCCGTGAGCCCCGCCGTCGCAATGGCAGCAAGGAGGTAGGCGGCGCCGGTGAACACCAGGGGTGCGTTGTCCCCGGCCTGCAGGGCAGGCAGGGCACGGTCGATGCCAAAGGCGATCAGCGCCGGACCGGCCACCCTTGCTGCCTGGGAGAGGACCACCATGGCGATGGTCAGCCAGAACCGGAGCCGCACCGGCCGGATCAGTGACCGCAGGAGCGCCAGTGACCGCCGTCGGACGGCCCTGCTGTCACTCTTGCTGAGGTGCGCGTTGTCTTCATTGGCAGTGCCGAAGGAGGCGGTGCTCATCGGGTGACCTCCGCTTCCTGGATGGCTGCTTCTTCCTTGAGGTCCGAGAGTTCCGTGTCCAGGTCCCGGGGTTCCTGGTCCAGGCTCGCAATGACGTAGCGGTAATGGTCGTTGCCCGCCAGCAGTTCCGTGTGGGTTCCGACGGCGGTGATCCGGCCTTCCTCAAGCAGCGCCACCCGGTCCGCAAGGGCCACGGTGGACGGCCTGTGCGCGACGATCAGGGTGGTGGTGTCCTTCAGTACGGCACGGAGCCGGGTTTCCACCAGTTCCTCCGTGTGGACGTCGAGGGCGGAGAGCGGGTCATCCAGCACCAGCACGCGGGGGCGGGCCGCGATGGCACGGGCCAGGGCGATCCGCTGGCGCTGCCCGCCGGACAGGCTCAGGCCTTCCTCGCCGATCAAGGTGTCCAGGCCCTCCGGCAGGGAGTACGCGAAGTGTGCCTGGGCAACATCCAGGGCTTCCTCCAGGACGGCGTCGCTGCGGACGGGGGCACCGAGCAGCACATTGTCCCGGACGGAGTTGGAGAACAGGGTGGTGTCCTCGAAGGCCACCGCCACGATGCGGCGCAGCTCCTCCACGTCGAAGTCCCGCAGGTCCACGCCGTCGATGCTGATGGATCCGTCGGTGACGTCATACAGCCGGGGCACCAGCTGGAGCATCGCGCTCTTGCCGCTGCCCGTGATTCCCACCAGGGCCATGGTTTCACCCGGCCGGACGTCCAGGCTGACGTTCTCCAGGATGGGTTTGTCCGGGGCATCCTCGTAAGCAAAGGTGGCGTTGTGGAATTCGAGGGCGCCCGCGAGCTGGCGCGGCAGGCGCGGTTCCGGGGGACTGGTGATGGTGTTGGCGGAATCCATGACTTCGTAGTGGCGGTCGACGGCGGTCTTGGCAGTGAGTGCCATGGCCAGCAGCATGCCGGAGAATTCCACGGGTGAGGCAATGACGGCCGCCGTGGCAAAAAAGGCCACCAATGCGCCGATGCTCAGTTGCCCGCTGGCACAGAGCATGATGCCCACCACCAGGCCCGCGCCGAGGGCAAGTTCCGGCAAGAGGGTGACCACCATGGTGAACATGGCCTGGTGGCGCGCTTTGTCGATCTCTGTTTGGCGCAGCTCTTCGGCTTGTTCCTCGAAGACTTCGAGTGCTTCCCGGCTGCGTCCAAAGGCCTTGAGCACACGGATGCCGTGTACCGATTCCTCCACCGTGGTGGCCAGGTCGCCTGCCTGGTCCTGGCTGCGGCGGGCCACCTTGCTGAAGCGGGTGCGGAACCGGAAGCTGTACGCCATGATGGGCACGGCCGCGGCCAGGAAAATGAGGGCCAGCTGCCAGCTCATGGCGAACATAACGGCAATACCGATAAGAACGGTGAGCGTGGTGACCACCAGCATGATGGCGCCAAACGCCATCCAGCGGCGCAGGAAGTTGAGGTCCGTCATGGCGCGGGACAGGAGCTGGCCTGAGCCCCAGCGGTCGTGGAAGGAGACCGTGAGCTCCTGCAGGTGGTCGTAGAGGGACACACGCATCCGGGTTTCCACTGTGGTGGCGGGATTGATCACGAACTGGCGGCGGAGTGCCACCAGTCCCGCCTCGGCTATGCCCAGGACCAGGATGATGCCGGCCGAAACCCAGATGGCTTCGCTGGCGCCGCCCGGCTTCAGCGACTCGTTGACCAGCACCCGCAGCACCTGGGGGATCGCCAGCGCAACGATACTGGCCAGCAGCGCGCACACGAGTCCCAGCAGCAGCCGTGGAATGATGGGCCGGACATGGGGATAGAGACGACTGATCGATCGAAAAAATGAAGATTGCTTGGCCATGCCCGCTTCTCAAGCTCTAAAACGAATGTAGTTTCCCTTAGCAACTACCTTATGCCATGGACGTGAGGCGGTTCACAGGAATTTCGGCGTGATAAAGAGCTTGCCCAGTTATTGCGTTCCGCAATGCAGCATGATCCTGCACGCGCAGCAGGATCAGCTGGGAGAGGTGAGGGTCAGCAGTACTGCCTCGGGCTTGCAGGCGATCCTTACCGGGGCGAAGCGGGAGGTGCCGATGCCGCCGGACACGTTGACCGGCGTCGTACTTCCGTTGCTCTGCCAGTCATTAAGCCCTTTTGCACGCCACGTGGGAAGGTCGCAGTTGGCCACCAGCGCGCCGTAGCCCGGGATGCATATCTGGCCCCCGTGCGTGTGGCCGGCCAGCAGGAGGTCCGCCCCGTTTTCGGTGAAGTGGTCCAGCACCCGCTGGTAGGGTGCGTGGATGACGGCCACTTTGAGGTGGTCTGCGGCGTCCTGGTTTACGGTTCCACGGGGCCAGCCGGCGTACTTTTCGCGCTTCAGGTGGGGATCGTCAACACCGGAGAAGTCAAAGCGCATGCCGTTCAGCACCAAGGACTGGTGGCGGTTGGTCAGGTCAACCCAGCCGGCCATGCCGAAACCTGAGCGCAGCCGGGGCCAGTCCAGCATCTTGGGTTTGGGCTTCACCTTGGAGGGCCCCAGCAGGTACAGGGCAGGATTCTTAGGGCTCGGCGCGAAGTAGTCGTTGGAGCCTGGAACGAAAACCCCGGGGAAGTCCATCAGCGGGCGCAGGGCGGCCAGGAGGGGGTCCACGGCTTTGGGGTGGCTGAGGTTGTCGCCGGTGTTGGCCACCAGGTCCGGCTTGAGGTCGGCCAGCGACTGAAGCCAGGCCGCCTTCTTTTTCTGGCCGGTAATGAAGTGGATATCGCTCAGGTGGAGGATGCGGAACGGGTTGTGTCCCGGCGGCAGGATCGCCAGGGTTTCCTCGCGGAGGACGAACTGGTCCTTCTCCCACAGGCCATACCCGAAGGCGGCTGCCCCGGCGGCAACGCCGGCTCCGGCGGTGACGGCAAGGCCGCGTCCGAGGGTGCGGGCGCGGCCGGCCAACGTGTTGGTCGATGTCATCGGCGGCTAGCCGTTTCCGTTTCCGTTGCCATTCCCGTTGCCGCTGTTGGTCGGCTGCGGAGCAGGCTCGGGGGCGGCCGGTGCGGCTGGGGCTGAGGGGGCGGGCGGCTGGGTTGCCGGAGCCTGGGGCGCCTGAGTTGTGCGCGGCGCCGTGGTGGCCGGCGTGCGTGTGTTGCCGCCACCGTTGATCATGGAGCTGGGCGGGGCAGGGAACGGCTCGGTGCCGTAGGCGGGCGCAATCCGGGACATGAAGTTCGAGAACATTGGCCCGGCAATCATGTAACCGTCAATGCCCGGGTAGAACTTTCCGTTCACGGTGATGTTCTGGCCTGAACGGTCCTGGGCACCAAGTGCGTCACCAAACCAGGCGGCCGTGGCAAGGCCGGTGGTGTGGCCGACAACCCAGGTTGAGCCGTTGTTGTTCGAGGTACCGGTCTTGGCACCGATGGGGAAGCTGGTCCGGGTGGAGATGCGGGGCTGGATCAGGGAGCCGGAGCCGCGGTTCAGTACTTCCTGGAGGGCGTAGTTCACGCCGCGGGCAACCTCGGGCTTGACCGCATCCCGGCAGCTGCTGGACTGTGCCGGGAGGGTGCCCCCGGTCTGGTCAGTGACGGCGGTGATGGCGATAGGCTCGCAGTACTTGCCGTCATTGGCGAAGGTGGCGAAGGCGCTGGCCATGGTCAGCGGAGCCGTCTGGGTGGACCCCAGCAGGTTGCCCAGCGTGGACATGTTGATCTTCGGGTTGGGCTCGCCGTCAGCCGGGAGTCCGCCATGGAGGCCGGTTGCGTCAACAATTTTTTGGATTCCGCAGAAGTCGAGCTGTGCCGCCGATGCAAAGGTGACGGTGTTGATGGAGTTGTACAGCCCTTCGAGGACGGACAGCGGCCGGTACCACTGGGGTTCCGCGTTCTGCAGGTCGTCAGCGGCGCCGAGTGACTTTTCCGCAGTGTTGTAGGCGCCCGTGACCTGGCCACAGGAGTTGCGCCACTTGAAGTTGAGCGGGTAGCGGCGCTGGGCGGCATTGACCACGGTATTCATGGACTTGCCCTCCTCAAGCCACTGGGCGAACGTGAACGGCTTCATGGTGGAGCCGGGCTGCGCGCCGCCCAGGCCGTTGAGGTCGTTGCCGTCCTTGTCCAGCTTGTCCACGTTGAAGTTCACCTGCGAGTCGAAGGCGCCTTCGGCAGGCAGGAAGGAAGTGTTCTGGGCCATCGAGACGATCTTGCCGGAGTTGGGCTGCACGGACACCATGGCAGCTCCCCACTTGTCCGGGTTGGCGCCGGCGGAGGCATTGACCTGCTCCTGGGCAGCTGCCTGTGCGTTCGGGTCGAGCGTTGTGGTGATGGTGAGGCCGCCGCCGTAGATGAGGCGAAGGCGTTCTTCACGGTCTGCACCATATGCCGGGTTGTTTTCCAGCAGGTGCAGCACGTAGTCGCAGAAGTACGGGGCGGTGGACGCGTAGGCGCAGCCTTGCCGGGCGGGCGTGACGTTGGTTTCCACGGGGGTGGCGACGGCGGCGTCGTAGTCTGCCTGCGTAACCTTGCCCTGGTCCAGCATCAGGCTCAGCACCAGGTCACGGCGCTGCTTGGCGTTCTCCGGGTTGGCTATGGGGTCGAACGCGGACGGGCTGTTGACCAGGCCGGCCAGCAGCGCAGCCTGCGGAAGGGTGAGGTCCTTGGCGGTGGTGCTGAAGAAGAACCTGGACGCGGCTTCGATACCGTAGGCGTCGCGGTTGAAGAACACGATGTTCAGGTAGCCCTCAAGGATCTGCTCCTTGCTGAACTCCTTCTCCAGGGCAATGGCGAGCTTCATCTCCCGGAGCTTGTCGCCCACGCCCTTGTTCACGCCATTGAGCTTGATGTCCTCGTCCCTGCCCTCGGCGGCGAGGTTTGAGTTGAGGACGTTGTTGACGTACTGCTGGGTGATGGTGGACGCGCCCTGCCGGTTTCCGCGCGCGGTGCTGACCAGCGCACGCAGGATACCCGTGGTGTCCACACCGCCATGCTCGTAGAACCGGCTGTCCTCGACGGCGATGACGGCTTCCTTCATGAACGGCGAGATCTGGTCCAGGGCAACCTTGGTGCGGTTCTCCTTGTAGACGCTCGCGATCTCGCTGCCGTCCGCAGCCAGGATCCTGGTGGTCTGGTTGGGCGGATCGACCTTCAGCTCATCCGGAAGAGTGTCGAAGAACTCGATCGAACCGCTGGCTGCGCTGCCTGAAACAGCCGCCGCGGGAACCAGCAGGCCTGCTACCAGGACACCACAGATCGCACTCACGCCAAGGAAAACGAGGATTTTTCCGAGGGTGGTGGCAGTGTCGAATAATGGGTTCGTACGAGTCGCCATGTTTTCCACTTTACCGGCAAGGACTAGTCTTTCTCTCATGACCAAATGGGAGTACGCGACGATTCCGCTCATTATTCACGCCACAAAGCAGATTCTTGACCAGTGGGGAGACGACGGCTGGGAGCTGGTCCAGGTTGTCCCCGGACCTGACGGAAACGGCCTGGTTGCCTACCTCAAGAGGGAGAAGCAGTAGCATGAGCACCTCCGCACAGGCCCAGCCCGGCGCGGCTGACGCCCCGGTTTCCGCTGTTGAGCAGCGGCTCGCAGACCTCGGGCTTACCCTTCCGGAAGTGGCTGCGCCCGTGGCCGCTTACGTCCCGGCGGTGGTCTCCGGCAGCCACGTGTACACGTCCGGACAGCTTCCCTTTATTAACGGCAAACTCCCGGCAACAGGCAAAGTCTCGGCAGGGACCGAAGGTTACGCCGACGAGCCCACCGTTTCACCCGAGGACGCCCAGCGGTTCGCAGCCATTTGCGCCGTCAACGCCCTGGCGGCCGTCAAGAGCGTCATCGGCGACCTTGACCGGATCACCCGGATCGTCAAGGTTGTGGGATTCGTCTCGTCCGATCCTTCCTTCACCGGCCAGCCCGGTGTCATCAACGGAGCCTCGGAACTGCTGGGACGCGTACTCGGTGACGCAGGCCAGCACGCACGTTCCGCCGTCGGCGTCTCCGTGCTACCCCTCGACTCTCCCGTCGAGGTCGAACTGATCGCCGAATTTAGCTAGGACCGGTCGTTTCCCTTGCCTCACCTCGCCCGGCGGCTCTTCGCCCTTCCCCAGGACCTTGAAGGGGCGGCTCAGAGCTGGCTCGAACATGGCGAACGGACCCCGCGGGCAGCACGCCTTGCATCCTCGGTAGTGCTGCTGCGGGATTCCCCAACCGGCCTGGAGACCTGGCTGGCGTACCGGCCGGGCTCCTCGCCGCTGGGCGTCCTGGCGTTTCCCGGCGGCTCGCTGGACGCGGCCGACGACGATCCCGTCCCCTGGCTGGGCCCGTCGCCACAGCATTGGGCTGAGCAGATGGGGACGGACGACGTCGGGCTGGCGCGCCGCCATGTGCTGGGCGCCATCCGCGAGCTCTTCGAGGAAACCGGCCTGCTGCTGGCCGGGACTGACATGGCCGGCACCATTGAAGCGACGTCAACCCCGGAATGGATGCGCGCCCGCGTTGCGGTTGCCGAGCAGGAAAAGACCTTCCCGGAAGTCCTGGCAAAGCGGGGGCTGTCGGTCCGGACGGACCTGCTCAAGTCCCTGGTCAACTGGCGCAGTCCCGATTTCGCCCACCGCCGGTTCGACACCCGCTACTTTGCGGCCACCGTCCCCCTGAACCAGCAGCCCACCCTGTTGGAGGGCAAAGGTATGTGGGGCCGGTGGGTCAATGCCGCGGACGTCATCGCCGACCGCCACACTACGGCCCTGGGCGACGAAGTGGGCCAAGAAAATACTGTTGGCCGCACCTTGGGGGAGCTGCTGGTCCCCGGCTCCGAGATCATGCTCGAAAAGATGGCCGCGGCCAATGGCTGCATCGCCTACCTCAGCTATAAGCGCAAGGCCCATGTGTACCAGCCGGTCCTGGTTGAAGAGGACGGCAAGCTGATGCTTGAGGTGGAGGCCGCCAAAACAACTGCCGACGACCCCCAACGCGAACGCTAGATTCGCCTGAGCGTGGAGTACGGGCGGCTGGGAAGGGTCCCTGCGGTCCAGTCCTGGGCGGGTGGTTCCAGCGGAATCCGGCCAAGGCCGTCGCGGATTACCAGGACCACCGTGCCGGCTGCGGCGGCCAAGGCCGCCAGTCCCAGCAGGATCAAAAGGACACCCATAGCCACTGACATCGCCATGCACCTCGTGCCTTAATTTTACCGCCGCCCCACCGGACGCTCTCTCACTTGACGCGGGTTTTGGCGTGACGCTCTCTCACTTAACGCGGGTTTTGGCGTGACGCTCTCTCATTCGGACTGCCGCGGTGAGAGAGGGTGTGGGAAAAGGCTGCAGGAGGTGAGAGAGGGTGTGGGAAAAGGCTGCAGGAGGTGAGAGAGGGTGTGGCCGGGTTAACGCAGAAGGCCGCCCCCGTGAACAGTTCACGGGGGCGGCCTTCTGCTTGGGGCTAGCGGGAGCGCTGGCGGAGGCGCTGCATGTCCAGGATGACGACGGCGCGGGCTTCCAGCCGCAGCCAGCCGCGCTGGACGAACTCGGCGAGGGCCTTGTTGACGGTTTCGCGGGAGGCGCCCACCAGCTGGGCCAGCTCTTCCTGGGTGAGCTCGTGGGCAACCAGGACGCCGTCCGTTGCGGGGCGGCCGAAGCGGTCGGCGAGGTCCAGGAGTGCCTTGGCTACGCGGCCCGGAACGTCGGAGAAGACGAGGTCGGACAGCGAATCGTTGGTGCGGCGGAGCCGGCGGGCCAGGGCCTGCAGGAGCTGCGCAGAGACCTCGGGGCGGGTGCGGAGCAGGTTGTTCAGGCTCTCGTTCTTAAGGCCGGCCAGCCGGGTCTCGGACACTGCGGTAGCCGTTGCGGTGCGGGGGCTGGGGTCGAAGAGGGCCATTTCGCCGAAGAGTTCACCCGGTCCCAGGATTGCCAGGAGGGATTCGCGGCCGTCAGGAGACGTCCGGCCGAGCTTCACCTTGCCGGAGACGATGAAGTAGAGCTGGTCACCCTGGTCGCCCTCGCGGAACACCGAAGCGCCGCGGGACAGGTCCACCTCGGTGAGCTCGTCCGTCAGCAGACGGAATGCGTCGTCGTCGAGCGTGGCGAAAAGGGGTGCTCGGCGCAGTACCTCGATGTCCATGAAATCTCCTGAATAAAAGTGTCGGCTGTGGCGCTTGTGCCATTGTTTCAGAATTTTCAAGGTTCTGTGACGAACTTGGCAGGCGAAACGCCCTGATACGGGGCCGCAGCGCCACCACCGGAGGCGTCACGGGACGTCGCAGGGGCGGCTTGGAGGCGATTGGGGAGGCGCCCTTGGGAGGCCTGCCAGCAGGGATGGGCTGTCCAGAGAACTGTCAGTGACCACCACTAGAATGGGTGTTCAACTGTTTATAAGGAGCCTTAGTGGTCGGCTTGACTGTCCTGGACCTGATCCTGATCCTGGCACTGCTGTCCTACCTGGTTTATGGCCTGCGGAACGGTTTCCTCGTGACGGCGGGCGGTATCGCAGGGTTCGCGGCCGGAGCCGTGGCTGCCTTCTTCGCGGTCCCCCTGGTGAGCGGCTTCGTTGAGGACTCCGGATGGAGACTGACCGCCATCGTGGCGGCCGCCGTCGTGCTGGTGGTCCTGGGGCACGGCCTGGGGACGATGGCAGGCCGGCAAATCCGCGGCGCCGTGCGGATCCGGCCCCTCCGGGCGGTGGACCGCCTGGTGGGCGGAGCCGTGAACGTGGTGGTGTCCGCGCTGGTGATGTCCATGCTGGCCTTCAGCGTCAGCTCCCTGGGTGTTCCGTTCGTGTCGCAGCAGCTGGCCGAGTCCAGGGTCATCCGCTTCATCGACGGATTGACGCCCGTCCCCGTCAAGGCCACCATGGCGCAGCTGCGCTCCACCGTGATCGGCAACGGCATCCCCACGTTGCTGGAGGGCCTTGAACAGGGGCCGGCAGTGCCGGTGCCGAACGCGAGTACTGACACTCCCTCGCTGAACCGGGCCGCGGAATCGGTGCTCCGGATCGCCGGGACCGCGTACCAGTGCGGCCAGAACCAGACGGGCACGGGGTTTGTGGTGTCAGAGGACCGGGTGGTCACCAACGCACATGTTGTGGCGGGCGTGTCGCAGCCGGTAGTGGAAATGCCCGACGGCGGAGCGATGCCAGGGCGGGTTGTCTACTTCGACACCAAACACGACCTTGCGGTGCTGGCTGTGGACGGCCTGCAGGCAACCCCGCTGGCGCTGGGCCGGGACCTGCCCGGCGGCAGTCCGGCAGCCTTCGCTGGGTATCCCCACGGCGGCCCGTTCCAGTCCAAGCCCGCCACGGTGCAGGACATCACCACTGTCCTGGTGCCGGACATCTACGGCAACAACGCGTCGCCCGAGGAGATCTACCGGCTTGCCGGGGACGTGCAGCCGGGGAACTCGGGCGGGCCGCTCCTGACCATGGACGGCCAGGTGGCAGGCGTAATTTTCGCGAAAGCGACAGCGGATACGGCGATGGGATTCGCCATCACCATGGATGACCTCACTCCTGTGGCATCGCAGGCGGCGTCCCTCTCCGCGCCGGTGTCCTCCGGGCAGTGCATCCAGAAGTAGCGGCTAGAGGACCTCTGCGAGGTAGTCAATGGCCAGCCGGTACCCCACAACGCCTGCGCCCACAATGACCGCAGAGCAGACGGGGGAGAGGTACGAGTGGTGCCGGAATTCTTCGCGCTGGTGCACATTGGTGATGTGGACCTCGACGGCGGGAAGCTGCACGGCGGCAAGGGCGTCCCGGAGGGCCACCGAGGTGTGGGTGAAGGCGCCTGCATTGATGACGATCCCCGCGGCGTTGTTCCGGGCGGCGTGGATGACGTCGAGCAGGACGCCTTCGTGGTTGGACTGGACGCATTCTGCCGTGAAGCCGTGGGCCTCAGCGGCGGCCGCGGCCAGCTGCTCCACGTCGGCCAACGTCGAGGTGCCGTATTTTTCCGGCTCGCGGGTTCCCAGCAGGTTCAGGTTTGGCCCGTTGATCACGAGGATGGTGCGGCCGGCGGCAGAGTCTGTGGAGGCGTCAGTCATGGATGACAATCTATCGGCTGGCGGTGGGCGCCGCGCATTCTTACACATTCCCAGAACGCGCGGCACCCCTATCGATTGGTCCCCACCGGCCGGGCGGCTCAGAGGGCCGTGAGCTTCAGCAGCAGCGCGTGCTCGGGGTTGAGGTTGGGCATGGGCAGGCCCACCTCGGCGAGGAAGCGTCCGTTGGCCACTGCCCCGTCAGCCAGCCAGGCCGGTGGCTGCACCTGGGTGTAGGTGTGGCCGTAGTCGGCGTCTTCGGGAGTGGGGAAGACTGCCTCCACCCGGTACGTGCGCCCGGCCTCCAGCCCGGGAATCCCGATCCGGCCAGGCTCCTCCGCTGCGGAGGTGCGGGTGCTGACCAGGGCGAACAGGCCCGCAGTCGTGCCAGCACCGGCCGGTGCATCGGTGATGACGCCGTGCAGCAGCAGGGCGTCACCGGCCACGTCCGCGTGGACGCGGCGTCCGCTGTGGAGGAGGCCGCGGTGTTCCTTGAACAGGGCGATGAAGCGCTTGAGCTCCTCCCGGTCCTTGCCCTGGACGCCGCGGATGTCCCACTCCATGCCGAAGTGGCCGAACAGCGCGGTGATGGCACGGAAAGAGAGGTCGTGGGTGCGGGCGGTGGTGTGCGAGGTGGTGGGCCCGATGTGGCTGCCCACCAGTTCCGGCGGGACCACGGCGCCGGTCCAGCGCTGGATGGTCTGCCGCTCCAGCGCATCGTTGCAATCCGACCCCCAGATCCGGTCGGTGCGTTCCAGGATCCCCAGGTCCACGCGCGCGCCGCCGGATGAGCAGGATTCAATTTCGACGCCGGGATGGGCCTTGCGGAGCTCGTCGAACAGCCTGTACGCGGCGAGGGTCTGCTCGTGGACGGAAGATCGGCCGGCGTGGCCGTGCTCCAGCAGGTCCCGGTTCTGGTCCCATTTGAGGTAGCTGATGTTGTTCTCGCTCAGGAGCGCGTCGATCCGGCTGTAGATGTACTGCCACGCCTCCGGGTTGACCAGGTCGATGATGTGCTGGTTCCGCCATTCCAGGGGCAGGCGGCCGCCGTCCTTGTGCTGCACCGCTGACGGGCCAACGATCCAGTCCGGGTGCGCCCGTGCGATATCGGAATCCAGGTTGACCATTTCCGGCTCCACCCAAAGCCCGAACTCCATGCCGCGGGAGGTCACGGCCTCGATCAGCGGGGTCAGCCCCTTGGGCCACAGGGTCTCGTCGACGTACCAGTCGCCGAGGCCGGCGTGGTCGTCGCGGCGGCCGCGGAACCAGCCGTCGTCGAGCACGAAGCGCTCAACGCCAAGGTCGGCAGCGGATTCAGCCAGCTCGATCAGCGTGTCCAGGTTGTGGTCGAAGTACACGGCCTCCCAGGTGTTGAGCACAACGGGGCGAGGTTTCCCGGCGGGCAGTCCGGTGGAGGCGGCAGGGAGGACGTGGTGCGCGCGGGACCGGAACCAGCTGTAGAAGGCCTCGGTGATCCCGTCCAGCCCATGGTCGGAGTAGGCGGCGAACAGTGCCGGGGTGGTGTAGCTGCCGCCGGGTTCGAGGATGACCTCGGCGGGGCCCAGGAGTTCGGAGCCGCCGATCATGGTCCGGCCGTCGCCAATGGTGTCCGCGAACTGTTCGTGGTTGCCGCTCCAGGCCAGGTGGGTGGCCCAGACCTTGCCGTGGCGGTTGCCAAAACCGGTGGTGCCGGCGGCAAAGAGGAGGGAGGAGTCGTGTCCGGTGCGCCCGTGCCGGCCGGTCCGGACCCAGGTGCCCTGCTGGATGGCGCGGCGCTGCGGGTGCCGTTCCCGGCACCAGCGGCCGGTGAGGTCAAGGAGTTCGACGGCGTCCGGCGCCACGGGGAGGACGGTCGCCAGTTCGTCGAGCTGGTACGGCGTGGTGCCGTCGTTGGTGACGGTGTGCCGCATCTCCAGCAGCCCGGCGTCGTGAAGGGTGAGGGTGGATTCGACCGTGATCCCGGCGTCCGGGTCCGACTGGACAATGACCGCGGAGCCGCCGTCGGCGCCTGCTGTCACAACGCGGAGGCGGGCCGAGAAATCAAGCCCGGAGACGCCGTCGGCCGTCCGGGAGCCGCGCAGGGCGGCCCGGCCACGCCAGGAGGACGACGCCTGGGGGAGGAGCGCTGCGGGGACGCGTGCGTCGATGGCGGAGTGCGGGACCGGGGACGTGAGGATGGCCAGGTCAGGCAGGTCCGCGCCCAGGTCTGCGCCCCAATGGACCACCTCGGCCTCTCCGCTGTCGAAGCTGATCACCAGGCTGGTCCCGGCGGAACGGAGGTGGAGGGGGTCCATAGGGGAAATCTCTTTCGTCGTTGTGCTGTATGTCTGGAGGAGCTGGAGTGTCGTATGCGCCTCACGCCAAAGAGGGGGAGGTAAGGGGGCTGGATGCCGCCGCCGCGAGGAGGGGACGGCGGCATCCAGCCCAGTGGCTGCGACCACAAACGCAGCCACGGCTTGGGGGCCGGGGCCTACTTGAAGAGGGCGTTGACCTGTTCGTTGGCCTGCGTCAGCGAGCTGGCGGGTGCCTTGCCGGAGACGACGGCGTCCATGGCCGGTTCCATGATGCCCTTGACCTTGGCGGTGTTGTCCGTGATGGGGTACAGGAAGGTGGTGTTGTTCTTGACGTGCTCGGTGAATGCGGTGACGTCAACACCCTTGGCCTGGAAGGCTTCGGCTGCCTTGTCCGAGGATGCCTTGAGTGCGGGGAACACCACGGCCTTGGAGGCTACGACGTCCTGGCAGTCGGCCGAGGCGAGGTACTCAACCCACTTGATGGCGGCGTCCTTCTTCTCGGTTCCGGCCCAGATGGAATCCGCCAGGCCGTTGAACATGGAGGCACGCTCACCCTCGGGGCCCACCGGGGTGGGGGCGATGCCCACCTCGATGCCCTTGTAGCCGGTGTACTGGCCGATCATCCAGGAGCCGTGGGCGTTGATGGCGGACTTGCCGGCAGCGAAGGTGTCAGCCATGCTCGCGCCAACGGTGGTTTCGAGCTTGGGCATGTAGCCCTTGTCCGCCAGCCCGGCGAACCATTCCATGCTTTCCTGGAACGTGGGATCGTCGTAGTTGTACTTGGTGCCCCAAGGGTTCTTGTCCGTGTGGGACCAGCCGGTGGTGTTGGTGAGGTAGCTCCACTCGGTCTGGCCGGAGGAGTCGCCGCCGCCGTTCAGGCCCAGGCCGTAGACGTCCACGTTGTTCTTGTCGAAGCCGGGCTCGTCGCCGCGCTTGCCGTTCTTGTCCACGGTCAGGTGGGCGATGACCTTCTCGTAGCTGCCGCCGTCCTCAGGGTTCCAGGTGAGGTCCTTCATCTGGTCTTCCGGGATGCCGGCGCTGCTGAGCATTGCCTTGTTGTAGAACAGGCCGATGGTGTCCCAGTCCTTGGGCAGGCCGTAGCGCTTGCCGTCCTGGCCCACCCACAGGTCCGCGAGGCCCTCGTTGTAGGCGGAGAGATCGATGTTGTCCTTTTCGACGGCCTCGTCGATGGCCAGGAGCTGCTTGTTGTCGGCCAGCTCGCCGTAGCGTCCCAGGTGGTTGGTGAAGACGTCCGGTGCGGTGCCGCCAACAAAGCCGTTGGTGAGGGTGCTCCAGTAGTCGTCCCAGCCGCGCTGGGTGATCTTGACCGTGATGTCCGGGTTGGCCTTGGTGAAGTCGTCGGCGCACTGCTGGTAGGCGGGCAGCTGGTTGGCGTCCCACAGCCAGTAGCTGATCTCGCCAGTGGCGCTTTCTTCGGAGGAGGAGGATCCGCTGCAGGCAGAGAGGGAGAGTGCCATAGCTGCGGCGACGGCAACGGCGCCGAGGGATTTCTTCATGGTTCTACTTTCCGTTCGGGGTTGAGTTGGCTGGAATGCGATGGGTGGGGATTGCTTATTTGATGCCGGAGAAGCCAATGGAGTTGACGATCTTCTTGCCGAAGGCGGCGAAGAGGATCAGCACCGGGAGGGCCGAAATGAGGGTTGCGGCCATCAGCCCGGACCAGTCCGGTGCCCCCTGTGGGGACTGGGACTTGAAGACGCCGAGGCCCACCTGCAGGACGCGGACATCGTCCTGCGACGCCACGAGCAGGGGCCAGAAGTATTCGTTCCACTGGCCGATGAAGGTGAGCAGCGCCAGCGTGGCGATGGGGGCTGCGGCGTTGGGCAGCACGATCTGGAAGAAGATCCTCAGGTGCTTGGCGCCGTCGAGCATGGCCGCCTCCTCCACTTCGCGTGACATGTTCAGGAAGAACTGCCGGAGGAAGAAGATGGCGAAGGGGGTCATGAACACGTACGGCAGGACCAGGCCGAGCATGGTGTTGAGCAGGTCCAGGTTCTTGATGAGCAGGAAGTTCGGCAGGGCCGTGAAGATCGGCGGGACCAGCATGGTGCCGAGGAACAGGCTGAAGACGGCGTTGCGGCCCTTCCACCGCAGCCGGGAAAAGGCGTAGGCGGCCATGGCGCTGAAGAAGACGGCGCCGGCGGTGGTGATCGAGGAGAAGATGATCGAGTTGCGCAGGTAGAGCCAGAAGTCGATGGCGGCACCGGATCCGCCTTCGGCGACGGCCTCCGCCGGGGACTGCAGTCCGAAAACCCGTTTGAAGGCGCCGAGGGTGAACTCCGCCGGCAGCAGGCTGGTGGCGTTCGAGGCCAGCGCGTTGTTGGTGGACAGCGCGGTGCGCAGGACCCACAGGAAGGGAAGGACGGAGACTGCGATGGCCAGGATGAGGAGTGCCCAGGCGCCGGCGCGGCGGGCGTTGAAAGGACGACGGCGGCGGGTTGCGGCCGGCAGCGGTGCGCGGCGTGCGGTGGTGCTCATGCGGGACTCCTTAGTCCAGGTCCGACTCGTTGCCCTTGAGGAACTTCATCTGGATGAAGGCCACCAGGGCGAGGATGAGGAAGAGAATGACGGCGATGGCGGATCCGTAGCCGAAGTCCGACTCGGTGAAAGCCCGTTGGTAGATGTAGTACTGGATGACCCGGGTGGCGTTGACCGGGCCGCCCGCCGTGGTCACGGCCACGGTGTCGAAGACCTGGAAGGAGCCGATGACGGTCACCACGAGGACCAGGACAAGGACCGGGCGCAGCAGGGGAATGGTGATTTTCCGGAAGGTCTGGAACGCTGATGCGCCGTCCAGTTTGGCCACTTCGTAGACGTGGCTGGGGATGGCCTGGAGGCCGGCGAAGATCAGCAGGGCCGTGTAGCCCATGTGGCGCCAGGTGTTGATCAGTGCCTGGGTGGGAATGGCCCACGCCTCGCTGCCGAAGAACGCGACGCGGGGGAGCCCGCTCCATTCGATGAACTGGTTCACCACGCCGATCTGGTAGTCCAGCATCCAGAACCACAGCAGTGCCGCGATGACGTTGGACATCAGGTACGGCAGGAGCAGGGTGCCCCTGATGATGGTGGACTTGGCCACATTGTGCATCAGGAGGGCCAGGCCCAGGGCCAGTGCCGTCTGGAGGAGGATGTTGAGGAACACGTACTGCCCGGTGACGGCCAGCGAGTTCCAGAACAGCGGGTCCGCAGCGATGGCAACGTAGTTGTCCATGCCGACCCATTCCGGGTCGCCGAGGATGTTGTATTCCGTGAAGCTGAGGTAGATGCCCCGGATGGTGGGCAGGACGTAGAAAACAACGAATCCGATCATCGCCGGTGCGATGAACAGCAGGGCGATCTTGAGGTCCCCAAGGCGGCGGTGGCTTCCCTGCGGCTTCGGGGAGGCCGACGCCGCAGGGGCGGACCTGGAGTGTTTGGCAAGGGTGGTCATCTTCGACCCTTTCCTGACTGTGATGGGGGTAACAACTGCGCTGTAATCTACACGAGTAGATTCAGAAGGGCAAGAGGTTACTTTGGGCCCGTAATCCGGGCAATTTGTCCATTCGCTGGCCTGTTGACTCGAGTAGATGGGGATGGAACACTGGAGTTCCTGGAGGACAGCGCTTGCCCGGCGTCTCCCAATCAGCCCCCAACGGAAGGCAAACAATGACGTTTTCACTCGGCGTAGTAGGAGTAGGCCAGTTCGGCAGCCAGTTCGCCCACCTGTTCAACCTCCACCCCGGCGTCAGCGCAGTGTATGTGGCCGACGAGCTTCCGGAGCGGGCAGCAGAGGCCGTGGCCCGGTACGGCCTGGCGGGCGTGAAGGACAGCTTCGACGCGCTCCTCGCCTCCGACGTGGACGCCGTAGCCATCTTCACGCAGCGCTGGACGCATGGTCCCATGGTGGAGCGAGCCCTGCGTGCCGGCAAGCACGTCTACTCGGCCGTCCCCATGGCGGTCTCGGAAGAAGAGATCGCAGCAATCATCCAGGCCGTCCGTGACACCGGACTGGTGTACATGATGGGGGAGACCAGCTACTACAACCCGGCCACTGTTTATGCCCGCAAGCAGCTCGCTGACGGGAACTTCGGCCGCATCTTCTACGCCGAAGGCGACTACGTCCATGACATGGACCTGGGCTTCTACGAGGCCTACCAGTACAGCGGAGGGGAGCGGTGGAAGGAAACCGCCAGCTACCCGCCCATGCTGTACCCCACCCACGCCGTGGGTGGTGTGCTGGGTGCCGTCCCCGCCCATGCTGTGAGCGTCAGCTGCGTGGGGGTTAAGGATGACCGCAACGACGGCGTCTTTGACAAGGACGTCAGCATGTTCGGGAACGACTTCTCCAACGCCACCGCCCTCTTTGAACTGAACGACGGCGGCGTGATGCGCACTAACGAGATGCGCCGGGTGGGCTACCCCTCACACATCCGCGAGTCCCGGTTCCGGTTCTTCGGAACGGAGGCCAGCTTCGAGCAGCTCGCCAAGGTCTCCGTCTGGCAGGACAAGCACAACGTCCATGACGTCTCCGAGCAGATGGAAACCCGGCCCAGCATCCCCCTCGATGACCCGTCCCTTGCGAACGTAGCACCTGACCTGCGGGACGCCTTCGTCTCCGGCCTGGCCCCGGTCCACGATCCCGGGCGGCTGCCGGAGGAGTTCCGGGGAGCACCCAACGGCCACGAGGGCAGCCATCATTTCCTGGTGGACGACTTTGTGACAGCAGTCAACAACGGCACGCTTCCGCCCGTGAACGCTTGGCTGGCCGCCCGCTTCACGCTCCCGGGAATCGTGGCACACCAGTCGGCCCTGCAAAACGGCGAACGCCTTCCCATCCGTGACTTTGGTGATGCGCCGGGTACCAGTACATAACATGGACAGCATGACTACTCCGGCAGTGCAGGCTTCGCGGGGCCCGGTGACACGCAAGGACGTTGCGAGATACGCCGGCGTCAGCACCGCCGTCGTCAGTTACGTTGTCAACGGCGGGCCAAAGAAGGTGGCGCCCGCCACCGAAGCCAAGGTGCAGGACGCCATCCGAGTCCTCGGCTACCGCCCCAATGCTGCGGCGCGGGCGCTCAAACTGGGCTCCAGCGAGACGCTGGGCCTGGTGGTCCCGGATATCTCCAACCCGTTCTTCGCCCTGTTCTCCCACGCCGTCGAGGACGCCGCCGCCGCCCTGGGATACGCACTGGTGCTGGGCAACTCTGACGGAAACCTTGCCAAGGAACGGCGCAATATCCGCAACCTCGCCGCCAGGCAGGTGGATGGCGTGCTGCTGGCCAGTGTCCTTTTCGAACCCGACCTGGAAGTCCTGGAAACGGCCGAGATCCCCTCGGTGCTGCTCAACCAGGAACGGGACGCCCCCGGTTTCAACAGCATCGGCGTGGACCTCGCAGCCGGTGCCCGGATCGCCGTGGAACACCTGATCGGCCACGGCCACACCAACATCGGCCTCGCCATGGGTACCAACGTTTCCGGCGCCACTGACGGCCGTGAAGTGGGCTGGCGGCAGGCCCTGCAGGAGGCGGGCCTGCCCGAGGGGCCGATTGTGTACAGCGCCTTCACCCGTCCCGGCGGCTACACGGCCGGGCAGCGCCTCCTGGCCTCCGTCAACCGGCCCACGGCCATCTTTGCCACCTCGGACATGCAGGCCATCGGGCTGCTCCGCGCGGTCCATGAAGCCGGGCTGTCCGTCCCGGGCCAGATGGCCGTGGCGTCCTTTGACGGTTCTGCCGAGTCCGAATACTCCTGGCCGCCGCTGACCACGGTAGAGCAGCCCGTGGCCGCCATGGCGGAAGCGGCGGTAGCGGCGCTGGTGGGTGCCAGCCGCGGCGAGAAGCCCCGGCACCGGATCTTTCCCACCACGCTGCGCGTCCGCCAGTCCTGCGGCTGCCCCTAGGAACGCCTCTAGACAGCTGCGAGCCGCAGCCTGCCCACCTGTTCCTGGAGGATGCGCTGGGCTTCGGCCCCCAGTCCGGAATCGCTGATGACCTCATCCGCCTCGTCCAGCGAGGCGATGGAACTGATGCCCAGTAAGCCCCACTTCGTATGGTCGGCGAGGACCACAGTCTTGCGCGCCGCGGCCACGAAGGCCCGGTCCGTTTCCGCTTCGAGCAGGTTTGGGGTGGTGAAGCCGGCGTCGGCATCCATCCCGTGGACGCCAAGGAACAGCACGTCCAGGTGCAGCTGCTTGAGGGCGCCGGTGGCGATGGGGCCCACCAGGGCGTCAGAGGGCGTGCGCTCTCCGCCAATGAGGATCACCGTGGAGGCGTACCGGGCAGAACCGGCCGACGCCGCGTGGTGGAAGAGGTCTGCGATACGGACCGAGTTGGTGACCACCGTGATCTGCGGGCCGCTCACCAGTTCCTTGGCCAGTGCCCAGGTGGTGGTTCCGGCGCTGAGCCCCACAGCCATGCCCTCCTGCACCAGCGAGGCCGCCTCCACCGCGATGGCGCGTTTCTCCGCCGTCAGCTGCGTTGATTTGAGGTCGAATCCGGGCTCGTGGGTGCTGGTGTCTCCCGGGATTTTCGCGCCGCCATGGATGCGCTCCAGGCGGCCGCCCTCCTCCAGCACCTCGATGTCACGGCGGACCGTCATCAGGGACACACCCAGCTGCTGGGCCAGGTCGGACACCCGGACAACCCGCTCCCGCTGGAGAGCATCCAAAATGGCCTGGTGGCGGGCGACGGCGAGCATCAGGGCGATCCTTCAGGGCAGGGGGCGGGTCTGCTCCCAGTCTAGGTGCCTGCCACGCTAATGCGCGGGAGTCATCCTCCGCGTGCTGCTCGTTCCGTCCCCACCGTCTCCCTAGCCTCGCAAGCTCGGCCAGGGAACCCTGACGGTGTGGGCCCTCTGAGGACGCTTTCCGGATAACCCCCACGCATTAGCTTGTGCTTTGGTCCCGTCCAAGAGCGACACCCGTACTGCCGGCGGTCGCCCGATGTTCCCTTATTTCCTGAGGGACGCTGCGATCTGCTGCATGATGGTTGGGTCCGAGAGGGTGGTGGCGTCGCCTGGGTCGCGGCCTTCGGCGACGTCCTTGAGGAGGCGCCGCATGATCTTGCCGGAGCGGGTCTTGGGCAGTTCCGGGACCACCAGGATGGCCTTTGGCTTGGCGATGGGCCCGATCTCCTTGCCCACGTGGTTCCGGAGTTCCTGGACGATGGCGTCCCCGGAATCCACGGCGTCACCGCGGAGGATGACGAACGCGACGACGGCCTGGCCGGTGGTTTCGTCCGCCGCGCCCACCACGGCGGCCTCGGCCACGGCGGGGTGGGACACCAGTGCGGATTCGATTTCGGTGGTGGAGAGCCGGTGCCCGGAGATGTTCATGACGTCATCCACCCGGCCCAGGAGCCAGATGTCGCCGTCCTCGTCCTTCTTGGCGCCGTCTCCGGCGAAATACATGGTCTCGAACCGGGACCAGTAGGTGTCCTTAAAGCGTTCGGGATCGCCCCAGATGCCGCGGAGCATGGCCGGCCATGGCTCCCGGATCACCAGGAAGCCGCCGTGGCCGTTGGGCACGGATTCGCCCATCTCGTCCACGACGTCCACCGCAATGCCGGGCAGCGGGACCTGGGCGGAGCCGGGCTTGGTGGCGGTAACCCCGGGGAGCGGGGCGATCATCTGGGCGCCGGTCTCGGTCTGCCACCAGGTGTCCACGATGGGGGTCTTGTCCCCGCCGATGACCTTCCGGTACCACATCCAGGCCTCAGGGTTGATGGATTCGCCCACGGAGCCAAGGACCCGGAGGGAGGACAGATCGTACTTGTCCGGGATCTCCCGGCCCCACTTCATGAACGTCCGGATCGCGGTGGGGGCGGTGTAGAGGATGGACACCTTGTACTTCTCGATGATCTCCCACCAGCGGCCCTGGTGCGGGGAGTCCGGGGTGCCCTCGTACATCACCTGGGTGGCGCCGTTGACGAGGGGCGCGTAAGCGACGTAGGAGTGGCCGGTGACCCAACCGACGTCGGCCGTGCACCAGTACACGTCCGTCTCGGGGTGCAGGTCGAACACTGCCTTGTGGGTGTAGGCGGTCTGGGTGAGGTAGCCGCCGGTGGTGTGCAGGATGCCCTTGGGCTTGCCGGTGGTACCGGAGGTGTACAGGATGAACAGCGGGTGCTCGGAATCGTGGCCCACGGCGGTGTGCTCCGCGGATGCGGCGCCCACGGTATCGGCCCACCAGTGGTCCCGGCCCTCGTGCCAGTCCACATCCTGGCCGTTGCGCTTGACCACCACCACGTTCTGCACCGTGTGGCCGTCTCCATCTCCCTTGTGGGCCAGCGCTTCATCGACGGCGGGCTTCAGGGCGCTGGGCTTGCCGCGCCGGTACGTGCCGTCCGCGGTGACCACGAGCTTGGCTTCGGCGTCGTCGATCCGTGAGCGCAGGGCCTCGGAGGAGAAACCGCCGAACACCACGGAGTGCACGGCACCGATCCGGGCGCAGGCCAGGAGGGTGATGACGGCCTCGGGGATCATCGGCAGGTACACGGCAACGCGGTCGCCCTTGGCAACTCCGAGGGACTCGAAGGCGTTGGCGGCCTTCTTTACTTCCTCGGTCAGCTGGGCATAGGTGTAGGTGCTGGTGTCTCCGGGTTCGCCCTCGAAGTGGATGGCTACCCTGTCTCCAAGGCCGTTCTCCACGTGGCGGTCCAGTGCGTTGTACGCGGCGTTGACCTCCCCGCCGACGAACCATTTGGCAAAGGGCGGGTTGGACCAGTCCAGGGCCTGGTCAAAGTCCTTGTCCCACGTCAGCAGCTCACGGGCCTTCTTCGCCCAGAACGCGGGACGGTCTGCATTGGCGTCCTCATACTCCGCGGCGGTGACGACGGCGTCAGCAGCGAACTCGGGTGAAGGCGCAAACTTGCGGGTCTCATGAAGCAGGTTTTCAAAGGCATCGCCCTGCCCAGCTCCCCTGGCTGACCCGGGCTGCCCTGTGCTTGCGGAAGCGTCTACGACGGCGCTTGTAGTGTCCTGGGACATGTGAACCTCATCATTCATCGATCTTTGCTGGGCGGGATGTCCGCTGGCCGGGCTCCGCCGCCTGCACGACGTCGGGCCCCGGCTGGTCACGGACATTCCGCAAAGAGCTGTTCCGGAATCAAGACTAATGCTTTGGCTGGCGGTGATGTGTGCGGTGTCACACGGCAGCCCGTGAACGGCATTTATTAAGCGGTGAATGGTTTTCCAGGGCAGCTGGCTGCCGCCCCCGCGGTGCGTGGCCAGCTAGTGATCGGCCTGGCCCTTGACTAGGCTGGGATGGAATTGTGACTTCACTGCGGACCGTGTTGGCCAGGCACCACAAAGGCCTGGCCACGCCGGAACCGCCGTCAAGACGGCACGATGTCGGGACCACACAGGGCCCGGTGCCGCCACGCTAAGGAGAGCAGAATGAACCAGCAAAGCTTCGGCCAGAAGACCGGCCCCGACACGGCAGGTTCCGGCCACGGTGCCGGAACCGCTGAAGGGCCAGGCTCCCAGGCCGCCGCGGGCAAGGCCCCCGCCGCAGGCAAGGCCTCCAACGCCAACGAGGCAGTGCTGGGTCCGTTCACCATCCGGGACCTGACCGTCTTCGGCGGCACGCTGATCCTTTTTGTTGCCTCCCTGCTGCCGATCTTCGGCGCCCGGTACAACCTCTGGAACCTTAACAACCTGTTCTTCCTGGGGCTGGGCATCGTCCTGCCCCTGATCGTCAGCGCGCTCTTTGCAGCCCGCAGGCTGTCCCCGGCCACGAAGATCCGGATCGGCTCCCTGTCCATCGACCAGTTCGCATCAGTGGTTGCGTCCTTCGCGGTGGCCTTCTTCTTTGTCTCTGTGGCAGGAGCCTACGTACCCAGCCTCCTGGTGGGCCTGATCGGCTCCCTGGTCCTCTTCGCGGCGACAGTGCTGGGCCGTTTCCTGCCATATCTGTCCAGTGATTTCCAGGACCGCGACGAGGTACCCGCCCACGTGGTGGCCCGTGAGGCCGCTGTTCCCACCCAGAAACCCCGCGCCCCCAAGAAGCCGAAGGCAGAAACCGACCCGGGGTCCAAAGACTCCAGGCCCGGCTCGAAGATCCTCTCCGGCGGGGGGCTGTTCGGCGGCGTCGGCGCAGGATCCTCGGCGGTGAAGCCCGGATCAGCTGACGAGCCGGCACCAGCGGGGCACCAGGGTCCGGCGGCGCAGCAGGCGTCCCCGCGTCCTGGCGGACAAACCGCGGCGGCCCATGCCCCTGCCACGGCAGCCGTCCCCACAGCTGCTGCGCCTGTCTCCACCGCCCCCGAGGTATCCGACTGGACTCCCGCAGGCGACCCGGGCCCCGCAACCCAGGCGGCCGACGTCGTACGCCCCTCTTCAACGCCCGCCGCTGAGGAAACCCGGCGGGGGGATGTTCCGGCAGCCGCCGGCGCCGGTTCAGCCGCTGCCGCAGCGGATCACGACGCCGCGGCAAACCACGACGGCGGTACGCACCCGGCTGCCCCGTCCGGCCAGGGCACCTCCTCCGCACAGGGCGCGCGGAGCGGCTGGGAGCCGACGCCTGCCACCGCAGTGCACCAGCAGGTCCGGACCGAGGAGCCCATCGGCGCCACGGTGGATCCCTCAACCCGTCCGGATGAATCGGAAGAACAGCCCATCCACGAGGCTTTCTGGTTTGCCGTCGCGCAGCACCGCACCGCCTATGACCCGCGCACAGGGGCTCCGGCGTTCGTTATCGAACCCGGCGGCTGGGTCCTGGCGCTCGAGGACCGTGGCCACGAGTTCCTGGTCCAGCACACTGACGGCCGGCTGGGCGTCCTGCGGGACCTCAGCAACATCGAGCGCGGCTGACCTCCATGGGCGAGGCCAGGGCTCCCAAGGCCGGCGGAAACAAGGCATCCGCCGGCCAGGTGGCCGGCATGCCCGTGGTGTCCTCCGAATCCGTGCTGGCACTGAAAAGGCGGGCCCGGCGGATCAACAGGGCCCTGGCGGAGAAATACCCGTACGCCCATGCGGAGCTTGATTTCCGCAACCCGTTCGAACTGCTCGTGGCCACGGTCCTTTCGGCCCAGACCACGGACGTCACGGTCAACCAGGTCACCAGGGTGTTGTTCGCCCGCTACCCGGACGCGCGGGCCCTGGCCGAGGCGGATCCCGCGGACCTTGAGACGATCCTCAAGCCCACCGGGTTCTTCCGGGCCAAGTCCAGGAACGTCATTGCCCTGTGCACCCGCCTGGTGGACGAATACAACGGGGTGGTCCCGGGCCGGCTGGAGGACCTGGTCACGCTGCCCGGCGTGGGACGCAAAACGGCCAACGTGGTGCTCGGCAACGGCTTCGGCATCCCCGGCATCTCGGTGGACACCCACTTCGCCCGGCTGGCCAACCGCTTCGGCTGGACGCAGTCTGATGACCCCGTCCAGATCGAGCATGACGTGGCCGAGCTGTTCGACCGCAAGGACTGGACCATGCTGTCCCACCGGGTGATCTTCCACGGACGGCGGGTATGCCACGCGCGCAAGCCCGCGTGCGGAGCCTGCCCCGTGGCCACCTGGTGCCCCAGTTTCGGGCTGGGCGAAACAGACCCCGCGAAGGCAGCCAAGCTCCTGAAGTACGAGCTCGCGCCCGGCAGCGAGGCGCTGCTGGATCAGTTGCTGGCCGAGACCCACAGGGCCGCCGAAATCCGGATGGCATCCCAGCAGAGGACACCGTGAGCGCGCGCGAGGACCTGCTGCAACTGGCACACCGGGCGGAATCCGGAACCGCTGCCGCGCCCGATCCCCTCTGGGCAGCCCTGACGGTTGATGCCGAACAGGCCAGGAGGGCGGCGGTGCTGATGCTCTTTGGCACCCTTGATGACGTCCCGGCTGTCTCGGGCAAGCCCCTGGCACCGGCCGATCTTGACGTCCTCCTGCTGGAACGCGCCCACACCCTGGGTTCGCACCCGGGGCAGGTGGCGTTCCCGGGCGGCGCCATTGACGCCCGGGAAACGCCGGTTCAGGCAGCTTTGCGCGAGGCCGAAGAGGAAACCGGCCTTGATGCGGGCGGCGTTGAGGTACTTGGCACCCTGCAGGAACTGGGGCTCGCCCACAGCAACTTCCTGGTCACCCCGGTGCTGGGCTGGTGGCGCTTGCCGTCACCCGTCCGTGTGGTGGACTATGCCGAGTCGGCCCAGGTGTTCCGGGTCCCCGTCCGTGACCTGCTGGACCCGGACAACCGCGTAATGGCAACCGTCCACCGTGCCGGGCGCAGCTTCGACAGCCCTGCCTTCACGGTGAACGGTGTAGTGGTGTGGGGTTTTACCGGAATTGTCCTGAACGGGTTGTTCGAGCAGCTGGGCTGGGCCGTTCCGTGGGACCGGAGCCGGCTCCACCGGATGGGCGTCTAGCCCTCAGGCCTGCTGCTGGCGGAGATCCACCACAATTCCTGTGGCGGCGTTCTCCCGTACTGCCTTGACGCCCTCAAGCACTGTGTTGAGGGACTTGAACTTGGGTGAGACGGCAACCGTGTTGCCCTCTGCGTCAGTGAGCCGCAGCCGGTAGGACTCGTCGCCTACTCGATGAATTTCGAACCTGCCCGCCATATGCCGGACCTCCCCTGGAATGCGTCGTTGCATCAGCTTTTGACCGATCTACCTCAGTCGCCACTCCGACCATAGCCCGCGTCACAAGCCTCTGGCGAGCTACTCCCGGGTAGGTTACTTAGGGGGTCGCGACGTCCCTGCAGCGCCGGAGTGGCGGACCTATTTCGCATTGTCGTAGGAATCAACAACGGCCACACTGACGGGAAACTCCACCGGGATTGGCCCGAACAGCAGTTCCTTGGCGGCGCTGGCCGCCTCTTCGATGGCCGCGATGCAGGCGTCCACCGCTTCCGCCGGCGCATGAACCATCACCTCGTCATGCAGGAAGAAGACGAGTTCGGCGTTGACGTGACCGTCGGTCCGGAGGGTGCGCAGCCGGCGTCGTAATTCCGCCAGCCAGCACGCCGCCCAGTCGGCAGCCGAACCCTGGACAACAAAGTTGCGGGTGAAGCGACCCCGCGAACGGGCGATCGATTCAGCCCGCCGCTGCTCCTCGGCGGAGGCGGACCTCTGGCTCTGGAACCACCGCTCCGACGGCGGCGGGCTGCTCCGTCCCAGCCGGGTGGTGACCGTTCCGCCGGCCTCGCCTGTGCGGGCCGCCTGCTCAACAAAGTCCACTGCCCGGGGAAAAGTTCTTGCGAGCTGCGGCATGAGGCGGCCGGCCTCGCCGGAGGTGGCGCCGTACATGGCCCCCAGCAAAGCCATCTTCGCTTTCGCCCGGTCCCCGCCGAATCCCTTGGCAGCAATGCCCGCGTAGAGGTCCTGGTTACGGGCGGCCTCTGCCATGGAAGGGTCGCGGGCGAGGGCCACCAGGACGCGCGGTTCCAGCTGGGAGGCGTCCGCGACGATGAGCTTATAGCCCGGATCGGCATGGACTGCGCCGCGAATCTGGCGCGGAATTTGAAGGGCGCCGCCGCCGCGCGACGCCCAGCGGCCGGACACCACGCCGCCCACCACGTACTCGGGCCGGAACCGGCCGCCGTCCACCCAGGCGTCCAGCCAGGCCCAGCCGTTCGCTGCATGCAGGCGGGAGAGCTGCTTATAGGCCAGCAACGGCTCGATGGCGGGGTGGGTGGATTCCCGCAGCTCCCACTTCCTGGTGCTTTTGACCTCTATCCCGTTGCGGTGCAGGGCACGCATCAGGTCCTGCGGGGAGTCAGGATTCAGCGTGGGTGCGTTCAGGAGTCCGCGCAGCTCCTGGTTCAGCGCCTCAAGCCTGGCCGGGCGCTGTCCCAGGGGAGGCCGGGGGCCGAGGTGGTCGGCGAGGATCTGCCCGTGGAGGTCTTCGCGCCAGGGGACGCCGGCGTGCTGCATCTCGGCGGCGATCATGGCCCCTGCGGACTCGGCCGCCAGCAGCAGCTGCAGCCGGTTCCGCCGGTTCTCCTCCGGGCTAACCGCGGCCAGCGCCACTTGCTGGGCAGCGTATTCAGCACGAAGGTCTTCCGGGCTGCGGGGTTTTTCCGGCCGGATCGCGGGAGCATCGAACAGGGCGCCCTGGTCTGCCGGGGGAGGCGGCGGCTGCAGCGTCCGGGGCGGCTGGAGCGGATCCTCAACCATCACGCGTTCCGCGTTCCTGGCGTAGTCCGTGTGCCCGGTGAACCGGGAGAACGCCAGGATGTTGCCGCAGAGGCTGAGGTCGTAGCACCGCTCCAGCTCGACGCCGGCTGCCAGCAGTGCCGGGTACCAGTCCTGGGTGCGGTGCCAGATCCAACGGGGCGGCTGCCCGCCCGGCCGGCGGCTTTCGAAGTGACGAACGACGGCGGGAAGATCGCCGAAGCTGACCAGCCGGGGTTCGGGCGTGGCCGGCAGGGGCTGTCCAGCCTGAGTGAGTTCCTGCAGGGCCGCGCCGTGGGGGTGGGCGGCGAGCAGCAGGTACATGGTCCCATTCTGCCTTGTTTCCAGGGCTGCCCATGCCCGGCGGCGCGGGGTTGCTGGCTTGCCGGAGATGGTTTTCCACATACGGGGCTGGACCCCTTACCCGCTGTGTTTTAGGGGCGGAGAGTGGCTTTATGAGCAGGCACCAGCTGATCCCTTCCCACCCTGACCCTTCCCACTCCGGTGCCGTCAGCGGCCCGCTCGGGGAGGGTCCGCCGGGACTCTCACGGCCTGGCGTCCCCGGGCCGGTGGGGGCTGCCGGGGTAGACGGGGACGCGTGGCTGCCGGACGGTGGAGATGACATCCTGCTGGTGACGTCCTCCACTGTCCTTCGTGCGGAGGTGGAGCGGATCGTGGCGGCTGCAGGGGCGCAGCTGCGCGTTGCAGCCACTGCAGCAGAGGGAGGCAGGCATTGGGACGGGGCGGCAGCCGTGCTGGTGGGAAGCGACATCCGGGAGCTGCCCCCGCGACGGCGGGCCCCGGCTGTCCTGGTGGGACTCGACGGCGAAGGTGACAGCCTGTGGCATCTCGCGGCTGTCCTCGGCGCGGAACGGGTTGCTGTCCTGCCGGATGCTGCGGCTTGGCTCGCCGACCATCTCAGCCGGTCCCGTTCACCCGGTCCAGGCGGGGTGATCCTGGGCGTGACCGGCGGCTGCGGGGGTGCCGGTGCCACCACGGCTGCGATTTGGATCGCCCAGGCGGCGGCCGGGCTCGGAGCCCGGGTGCTGCTGGTGGATGGAGATCCCTGGGGCGGCGGGCTGGAACTGGCCCTGGCCGCCGAAGAGAACCCCGGCCTGCGCTGGCCCGACCTTTCCGAGGCCAGGGGCAGCATCGATCCCATCCAGCTTGCGGACTCGCTGCCTGTTGCGGGCGGGTTCTCGTTCCTGTCGTGGCCTGCCAGCCGGGAGCAGCCGGTACCCGTCGCCGCTGCCGCCACCGCAGGCATCCTTGATGCTGCCCGCCGCGGGTATGAGCTGGTGGTGGTGGACATCGGCCGGGGAGCCGACCCCATTCATACGTTCGCCTGGGACTGCGACCGCATCGCCATGGTGGTTCCGGCGCAGCTTAAGGCTGCTGTCGCCGCCGTGCGGCTGCTCCAGGAGTTTCCTCCGGTTGAGGCTGCCCTCCTGATCCGTGGCAAGTCCGGCGCAGCGCTGGATGGTCCCCTGATCGCCGAGGCCATCGGACTTCCGGTCCAGGGACGGGTGCCTGAGCTGCGCGGAGTTGCTGGAGCCATGGAATCAGGCCGCCTCCTTGAGCTGGGAAAGCGGCGGGCGGTCCGGCATTTCGCGGCTTCCGTGCTGGATCTCCTCGGGGACGGGCTGGCTCCGGGAGGACCCGAATGAGTTACTCTGGGCCCGGCGCTGGGGCGCCGGGCCCAGAGACGGGAGTCCGCCGGCGGGCGCGGATCCTGGACACGGGCCAGGACAGACCCCGGCAGGACAGGCCGCGCCTGGACAGTCCCCGCCAGGAGGGCGGATTCCCGGGTGAACCCGGGCCCGGCGAAGGGCGCCGGCGTGAACGCCGCACAGGTGCGCGGCAGGCTGTTGACCTGGGACTCCTCGAGTCCGTGCGGGAGTCCATGATGTCGGACGCGGCCGCGGTGACGCCCTCGCGGGTGGCTGCCGCGGTGCAGGCCACGGGGAAGCTTTTGGGCACGGCGGGTTCACTTGCCGCCGTGGAGCGGATCAGTGCCGAGCTGAACGGCCTGGGGCCGCTGCAGGCTCTCACCCGGGACCCGGCCGTGACGGACATCTTTGCGAATGCTCCCGGGTCCGTATGGGTGGACAGGGGCTGCGGCATCGAGCGGGTGACCGTGGCCTTCGACAACGAGGCCCAGCTCCGGGCGTTGGCCTGCCGTCTCGTGGCCGCAGGCGGCAGGCGGCTTGACGACGGCTCACCCTGCGTGGACGTGCGGCTGGCCGGAGGCTACCGTGTCCATGCCGTGCTCCCGCCCGTCTCTACGGCCGGGACGCTGCTCAGCATCCGGATCCGGCGCGAACGTGTTTTCACGATGGATGAGCTGCGGGACAGCGGCATGTTCAGCTCCGGACTGCAGCGTGTCCTGGAACGGGTGGTGGAGCGCAGGCTGAGCTTCCTTATCAGCGGGGCCACCGGGTCCGGCAAGACCACCCTGCTCTCCACGCTCCTTGGACTGTGCAGTCCGGCAGAGCGGTTGGTCCTCATCGAGGATGCCTCGGAACTGAATCCTGTCCATCCGCATGTCGTGTCCCTGGAGTCACGCCACGGAAACCTGGAGGGCGGCGGCGAGGTGGATCTTGGCGATCTCGTCCGGCAGGCGCTGCGCATGCGGCCGGACAGGCTGGTGGTGGGTGAATGCCGCGGCGCGGAAGTCCGGGAGCTGCTCACTGCCATGAACACCGGACACAGCGGCGGGGGCGGGACTATCCATGCGAATACTGCCGCTGCTGTTCCCGCCCGGCTCACTGCGCTCGGTGCGCTCGCCGGAATGAATCCTGACGGTGTGAGGCTTCAGGCAGCGAGCGCGTTGGACGTGGTCATCCACGTTGACAGGACTCACCGGGGCCGGGCAGTGGCGTGCGTGGGCCTGATCGGGGACGGCCCCGGCGGACTCATCGTCCAGCCTGCCCTGGAAAGTGTTGAAGGTAGGGTGGTCGCCGGCCCCGGATGGACGGCGCTGGCGGCACGGTTGGGGCTTGACCCGGGACCGCCCGCATGATCCTCCTTCTTGTCGTTTCCCTGGTACTGGCTGCGGTGCTGCTTGTCAGGCCGCCGCTGGGTGCCCCCGCCAGGTTGGGCCGCACGGGCGCGTCCGGCCCGGTTCCGGGGCCAAAAGAGCCCTCACGGGGCGGCTTTGCGGGAAAGCTGCGTGGCGCCGGGAGGGGAGCGGAACGCCCTGCGGCCCCCATGACCCTGGTGGTACAGCAACTCGCCGCACTGCTCAAAGGCGGCCGCACGCCGGCGCGGCTCTGGGAGGAGATCTGGGACGTCTATGGTGCTTCCGGCTCCCATGCGTACGGCCTGTCCGCGGGATCCGGTGCCATGGTGGCCGCCGCGCGTGCTGCGGCCGGCCGCGGCATTCCCGTTTCGGAAGCCATCCGCCGGGCGTCGCCGTCCGCTTTTCCCCGGCGGGACAGGGAGTCCCGCATCTGGTCGGAGCTCGCGGCCTGCTTCGATATCGCGGAAGCAAGCGGCTGTCCGCTCGCAGACGTGCTGACCAGGTTCGCCGCGCAGCTTGAAGTGGAGGACGACGCCGACGCGGCCCGCCAGACGGCCCTGGCCGGACCAAAGGCCACCGTCAGCCTCCTGACATGGCTGCCGCTGATGGGGCTGGGCCTGGGAATGGCCCTGGGCGTGGACCCGCTCGCCATCCTGCTCGGAACACCCTGGGGACTCGCAGCACTGGCAGCCGGAGCCGGCCTGACAGTGGCCGGGCGCTGGTGGTCTGCCCGGCTGGTGGCCGCGGCAGCAGGGGCTGGAGCGCCGTGAGCCCGCCTTCCGCCGCAGTCCTCGCGCTCTTCCTAACCCTGGCCGCGGCGGCAGCCCTGGCCGGAAGCGGGCGGGGCAGGCCCCGCAAGCGGCTGCTCAGCCTGTCCTCCGGTGCCACGTGCCGCGGCACGAAGGCCTCCGCCGGTGACGGAGGGAATATGTCCGGACCTGCGCCCGAAGGGCTGAGGGACACCGCCATGATGCTCGAACTGGTGGCCGCCATGCTGGACGCCGGATCGGGCATCGGCCGTTCACTCGAACTGGTGGCCGCCTCGGCTTCTGACCGGTACAACGGCGCACTTCGGCCGGTTGTGGCGGCACTGGCAATAGGGGCCGATTGGGAAACAGCATGGCGCAGCAGCGCGGTCCGACTCCCCGAGGTCCTGGAACTACGCGACGCCCTGGGGTTCGCGGCGCTGACAGGTGCTCCGTCGTCAGCGATTCTCTACGCGCAGGCGGCACGGCTCCGCCGGGAGAGGTTCCGTGCAGCGGAGAAGCGCGCGGCATCACTGGGCGTGAAGCTGGTGGTTCCGCTGGGCCTCTGCTCCCTTCCGGCCTTTATCTGCCTGGGCGTGGTTCCTGTGCTGCTTGCCCTGGTGCCTTCCGGGTCCTAGGCGTCCGTGTCTTCTCCTCCACACGGGGGAAAGTGTTGAGCTTTTCCACTTACGAACCCGCGGGGCTTACCGCGCCAGGCAAGGCCCGGAAGAGTCAAGAAAGCCGGCAACACCACCGGCCCAAAGGAAGGAAACACCACATGTCCACTCATTACCGCCGCCGCTACGCTGGCGGAGCCACGGCGCCCGCCGCTGCCCGTGCCGCCTCTCGGAAACACCGCAGCACCGGCCTCCACGCCGGGGGAAGCAGCCCGCTGCCTGCGAACGCCGTGGAACTGTATCCGGGTGCAGGCGCGCCGCGGACCAGCAAGGGCCGGGTCAGGCTCCTCGGATCAGAGACAGGGATGGCAACCGCCGAATACGCCATAGCCACCCTCGCCGCCGTGGGCTTTGCGGGGCTCCTGGTCTTCATCCTCCGCAGCGAGGAGGTCCGTGGTTTCCTGCTCACCCTGATCCGCACCGCGCTGGCCTTGCCATGACACGGGCACCGGCCGTGCTCCCGGCCACGGGTTCGGCCGGTACAGCTCCGACCGCCACAGGTCAGTCGGTCACGGGTCCGTCTGTGGCCACGCAGTCCGCCACCGGGCGTACCGGAGGGTGGGATCGACGGGCCTGCAGTCCCCTCGGAGGCCCCACGGCTCAGGGGTCGCGCGGCGCGGTGACGGCGGAGTTTGCCGTCACCCTGCCCGCGGTCCTGCTGCTGCTGGCCATGCTGCTGGCAGGGGCCTCCGCCGGGGTCACCCAGCTGCGGCTGGAGGAGGGAGCGCGTGCCGGCGCCCGCGCACTTGCCCGTGGTGACGACTCCGCCGCTGTGGAAAGGATCGTCCGGACGCTGGCCGGCGGGTCGGCGTCCGCGGCGGTATCGGCCGACGGCGAGTGGCTGCATGTCACTGTTACAGACCGCGTGGGCGGTCCCCTCGGCGCATCCATCCCGTGGCACCTGACTGCGCGGGCCTCCACCCGGAGCGAGACGGCGGGATGACACGCTCCCATGTACCTGGAACGGGGCGCGGGCTCCGGGCGAACCTGACCAGGCGTCGCGGTTCAGGCCGGAACGGGAGTGCAGTTGGCACCAACCGGGAACGCGGTTCGGGGACGGTGCTGGCGGCCGGCCTTGCCCTGGTGGTGATGACGGCCATGGCGCTGATGCTGTTGCTGGCGCAGTCAGCCGTCCTGGCCAGCAGGGCGGCATCCGCTGCCGACCTTGCGGCACTGGCAGCGGCCGACGCCCTGCGCGGCCTCGCCTCCGGGGAGCCCTGCACCGTGGCGGCGGAGGTGGCTGCCCGGCACGGGGCCGCAGTCGTGAGCTGCACCGAGGGTACGGGCCAGACTGTCGAGGTGAGGACCGAACTGGTGGAACGGACGGTGTTCGGCGCTGCCCACGGGCGCTCCCGTGCGGGGCCTCCGCCCTAGCCGGTCCAGGTCAGTGCCGCACTTCCAGGCCCGGGGAGGCGGCTTCGGTGGAGTTCTTGAGCAGGACGTCGAGGAGGGTGACGGCGGCCGCCTTGTCCAGCGGGTTGTTTTTGTTCCCGCATTTGGGTGACTGGACGCAGGAAGGGCACCCGGAATCACACTCGCAGGCCTTGATGGCGTCACGGGTGGCTGTCAGCCAGACCTTCGCCTTGTCGAAACCGCGCTCGGCAAAACCCGCGCCGCCGGGGTGCCCGTCATACACAAAGATGGTGGGCACCCCGGTGTCGGCGTGCAGTGCCGTGGACACCCCGCCGATGTCCCACCGGTCGCTGGACGCCACCAGGGGCAGCAGGCCGATGGCTGCATGTTCCGCTGCGTGGAGCGCGCCGGGAAACTGGGCTTCGATCAGGCCCGCCCCGGTCAGGGAGCGGTTGTCCACCACGAACCAGACGGCCTTGGTAAAGAGTTCGCGGGCACCCAGTTCCAGCGGCTCCTCCCCAAGGATTTCGTTGGAGATGAGTGCCTTGCGCTGGAAGGAGACAACCTGGGTAGTGACTTTGACGTCGCCGAAATGAACAGAGATGTCACCCCATTGCGCCGTCCGCTGGGTTTCCAGCACCTCGATCTGGGTCACGTCCCGGGCTGTGGTGTAGTAGTCGGGATTGGCGCGGCGCACCATCACGCAGTGATCGTCCTCGTTGAGGTCCTCCACCACGTAGCTGTCACCCTGGTGGATGTAGACGGCGCCGGTGTGGGCCTGGTAGTGCGTCTGCGGGGAATCCATCGTGCCAAGGAGGGACCCGGTCTCGGCATCCACGATGCTCACCGGCCCGCCGCCGTCGGCCCGCAGGTTCACCATGGCCGCCGCGCTCTGGGAATGTGTCCAGAACCAGCCCGCGGGCCGCCGCCGGAGGTAGCCCTGTGCCACCAGCCTGTCCAGGAGGGACTCCGCGGTGGCGCCGAACAGGCCCACTTCGGCGGGTCCCAGGGGAAGCTCGGCCGCCGCTGCGCACAGGTGCGGCCCCAGGACGTAGGGGTTGGAGGGATCGAAGACCGTCGCCTCCACTGACACGTCGAAGATCGCCTCGGGATGGTTCACCAGGAAGGTGTCCAGGGGATCGTCGCTGGCCACGAAGGCCGCAATGGCATCCTGGCCCGCCCGTCCGGCCCGCCCGATCTGCTGGAACAGGGAAGCCCGGGTGCCTGGCCATCCTGCCACCAGGACGGCGTCGAGGCCGGAGATATCGATGCCCAGTTCCAGCGCTGAGGTACTCGAAACGCCCAGGAGCTCGCCGGAGCGCAGCGCCCGTTCAACGGCACGTCGTTCTTCGGGCAGGTATCCGGAACGGTAGGCGGCCACCCGCTGCGGCAGGCTGGGATCCACCTCGTCCAGGAGGCGTTTCGCGATCGAGGAGATGGTTTCCGCCCCGCGCCGGGACTTGATGAACGCTATGGTGCGGGTCCGCGCGGACACCAGGTTCGCCAGCAGGTCGGCGGTTTCTGCCACCGCCGTACGCCGTTCCCTGGCGCCGTTCTCACCCCGGACCTCGGTCAGGGCAGGTTCCCAGAAAGCCACGGTGGTTGAACCGTGCGGGGAGCCGTCACGGGACACGGCCTTGACGGGGGCGCCGATGAGCCGGGCGAAGGAGACGTCAGGCTCCGAGGCTGTGGCGGAGGCCGCGATGAATACCGGGCCCGGGTGGGCCGTGCCTGCCCCGTAGTAGGCGCAGATCCGGCGCAGCCGTCGCATCAGGTTGGCCACGTGGGAGCCGAACACTCCGCGGTAGCTGTGGGCCTCGTCAATGATCACGTAGCGCAGGCGGCGGAAGAACCCGGCCCACCAGGCATGGTTGGGAAGGATCCCGAAGTGGAGCATGTCCGGGTTGGCCAGGATGAAGTTGGCGTGGTCCCTGATCCAGCGGCGGGACGCGGGGTCGGTGTCGCCGTCGTAGGTTTCCGCGCGCACGGTGGGCAGTTTCAGGGCGCGGATGGCGTTGAGCTGGTCGGCCGCCAGAGCTTTGGTGGGGGAGAGGTACAGGGTGACGGCGCCGTCGTCGTGGATTTTCCCCGGGTCAGCCAGGACCCGCAGTTCGGAGCGGTGGATGGCGTCGAGGGCCGGCAGCTGATACGCCAGCGACTTCCCTGACGCGGTTCCGGTGGCCACCACAACGTGTTCGCCGCTGTGGGCTATGCCGGCTGCCTCCACCTGGTGCCGGTAGGGCTCCTGGATGCCCAGCGATCCGTACGCCGCAACCAGGTCGGGGTGCACCCACGCGGGCCATGGTTCGTGTTCGGCCGCGCGGGCCGGGATGGTGCGCACATGACGGAGCTGTTCCGGGTCCGGGCCGCGGCCCAGCAAGGGAATCAGGGAGTCATGGGGGTTCACCCCCACATTGTTTCACCCGGCGGGGCCTTGCCGGCCCTGGTTCGCCATGGGGGTAACAGGAAGGGTCAGCTCAGGGAGAGGTCGGAACCGTCATGGGATGCGGAGAGCATCAGCACACGGGAAACGGTGGTCCAGCCGAGGTGGGAATACAGTTTCCGGCCGTCGGCGGAGGCCAGGAGAAGGCCCTCCTGCACGTCGTGCTCGAAGGCCTGGGCGGCCAGGGCACGCATGATGAAACTGCCCAGGCCGCGGCGCTGGAAAGCCGGTTCGGTGATGATCTTGTCAAACACCGCGGTTTCCCCCACCACAAAAACGCGTCCGCTGGCCGCCAGGGTGTCGCCGGAGCGGACCTCTGCGTAGTGCACGCCGTCCTGCTCCCACGTCGAATGCGTGAGGTCGTCGTCGGAGAGCCAGGGATCCTCGGCGTCCTGGGTTTCCATGTCCACGATCATCATTGCCTGCGAGCTGGAGGTCACGTTCAGGCCGTGCCGTTCCGCCAGGGCGGAGTACCGGGGGATGTCATTGGTGAGGATGGTGAGGACCCTCGCGGGTGCTTCGGCCGTCTTTGCGGCCAGGGCTGCGAACTCATCGTCCGCGGGCTCGGAAGCGAAGAACTCCCAGTCGCCGCTGGTGTCGGCGCGAAGCGCAGCAGGGAAACGGCCCTCGGTGGATGTCCTGTAACCGCGACAGCCGGCCCAGCCGGCCACCCACACCTCAAGAAGGCCAGTGATGTCTTCAACCATGGTTTCCGGACTCATGGCATGAGACTATTCCAGCCCGGTCGCCAGCAACAGGGGCCTGCCAAGAGCTTATGCAATTGTGATGCGGCGGAAGCACCGGGACGGGCCGGCAGTCATGGCCGCCGCTCCGGCAGCCGCAGGTTGCCCGCACCGCCCGCCTAACCGTGCCGGTACCCTTAAATACGTGGCTTTAAACCGAATTGTGCTTTTTTACGGCTTTACCCCCCTTCCTGACCCGGAGGCGGTGCGGCTCTGGCAGCGTGCCCTCTGCGAGAAGCTCGGGCTGACGGGCCGCATCCTGATCTCCAAGGACGGCATCAACGCCACTGTGGGCGGTGAGATCGGTGCCGTGAAGCAATACGTGAAGACAACCCGCGAGTACCAGGGCTTCAGGGACATCGACGTGAAATGGTCCGACGGCGGTGCGGAGGACTTCCCGCGCCTCAGCGTCAAGGTGCGCGATGAGATTGTCTCCTTCGGCGCCCCCGGCGAGCTGAAGGTCGATGCCCACGGGGTGGTGGGCGGCGGAACCCACCTCAAGCCCGAGGAACTGCACCAGCTCGTTGACGCCAAGAAGCAAAGCGGGGAGGACCTGGTCTTTTTTGACGGGCGGAATGCCTTCGAAGCGCAGATCGGCCGGTTCAAGGACGCAATCGTCCCGGACGTTGCCACCACCCACGACTTCATCCAGGAGCTGGAGTCCGGCAAGTATGACGGGCTCAAGGACAAGCCCGTGGTCACCTACTGCACCGGCGGGATCCGCTGCGAGGTGCTGTCCAGCCTGATGGTGAACCGGGGCTTCAAGGAGGTGTACCAGCTGGACGGCGGCATTGTCCGCTACGGCGAAACCTTCAAGGACCAGGGCCTGTGGGAGGGCTCGCTGTACGTCTTCGACAAGCGCATGCACCTTGAGTTCAGCGACGACGCGAAGACCATCGGGCAGTGCACCCGCTGCGCAGCGCCCACCAGCAAGTTCGAGAACTGCTCCAACCCCAGCTGCCGCACCCTTACCCTGTACTGCGCGGAGTGCGCCTCCAGCCCCGAGACCCTCCGCTGCCCGGAGGGCTGCGCCGCCTGAGCGCAGGCAACCCCCTCAGAGGAGCCGCAGCCGGTAGGCGTAGTTCGCGCCTGTCCTGGCCTCCACCCTGATGGTGAGCGCTGTCTCCGAGGAGAGATATATAACGTTCTCCCGGTTGATCCCGCACCGGAGTCCCAGGTCCACCAGGGTCAGCGAGTCGCTGCGGACCGTGAAGGTCACGCGCCGCTGGCTGCGGCATGCCAGGGCCAGTGCGTAGGTGCCAGTCCCCAGGACCGGCGTCGACTCCGTCCGGACGTTGCCCGCGGCCACAAGGCCCGCCCCCGCGGAGGCCACGGGCTGCCCGGTGTCGGGCAGCGTGCGGGCCGCCCACGCGCCAACGTCCTGCTCGCTGACGGGGTCGTTCTGCAGGGGGTCGCGGGTGAACACCGGCCCGGGAAGACGCGTCCCTTCCGCCTCGACGGGCCCGGGCAGGTTCCGCCCGTCGTCGTACGTATATTCACACCCGCCCAGCACCATCCCGGCGGCCATGGCAGCAATAACGACGGCGGCGGCCGGCTTCCGCGCCGGCCGCACCCGTGCGCCCCCACCGGGAGCCGTGGGGACGGTGGATGGCGCGGAGGCTATCCGCACACTGGGCATAGTCCGACTGTATGCCCGCCGGCGACGGCGGGCCAGAGCACGGGGGGCGGTTATTCCGCGGGCGTCAGCCGGTAGGCGTAAATGAGGGGTGCGTCCACGCTGTACGTGCTGATGTCCAGCGCGCCGGCGTCCGGCAGGGTGATTTTTGTAATTTCCCGGCTTCCGTTGCAGGCCGCTCCGGCGTCCGCCAGCTTCTTCCCGTCCAGCGATACGGCGAAGAAGGCCTTCCCGCCACCCTCGCACGTGGCGGTGAGGGTGTAGCGCCCCGCCGGGACATCGGCGGCTTCCCTGATGATGCGGTCCCGGTTGAGGATTTTGCCGGCGTCCTCAAGGACCGCTCCCGGAGCCGGGGGCAGCGCGGTGGCCTGCCACTGCGGGACGTCCGCGTTTTCGATGGAAACAACGGGGGAGCACCCGGCCAGGAGAAGAGCCGCCGCAGCCGCGGATACGACGGTCCACGGCATCAGGCGGGCGCGCCTCGCGGCCCGGAGCCGGGCGCGCGGAAGGACGGAAGAACGCGAAGGCATGCCTCAACGCTACCCGGTGCCGGCCGCCCCGGCCTCCCGCGCCCGCCGGACTAAACTTGGGCAGTGCCTAAATCCCCATACGAGTTCACCGCCGGCAACACCCCGGACGCACCCCGCAGCGACCTCCCGGAACTGCTCACGGCCCTCGCCGCCGACCTGCGGGGCGTGGACTACACGCCCGACGGCGTCGCCCGGCTTCTGGGCGCCGCCGCCTCCGCTGCCCTGAACCGGGACCAGATCATTCCGGCCCTGCTGGCAGTGGACCGGGCTGTGCGGCAGGACGGAGGGAACGCGGCGCTCGCCGCAGTCGTCCGCCTGTGGCTCCTTGCCGAGCCGCAGCCGAAGGACACGCTCGACGCCGCCCTTCCGGGCATCGGTGCCGGCGGCCTCCTCACGCTGGGGCTTGTTGAGCCCGTTCCCGTCGCGGGGCTGCTGGCTGCCAAAGCTGATCTGCGGCCGTACGGGTGGGAGGGGAACGAAGGTCACAGCGACAGCGGCAGCGGGGGTGCGGAGCTCTGGGTGGCCAGCGATCTGGCCGCGCACCAGCAGGCGGGGGTGCTGCGGCACGACCATGTGCTCGGCATCGGCCAGGCGTCCACCACCCTGGTGCAGACCACCGTCCGCCGCCATACGGAACGCGCCCTGGACCTCGGCACCGGGTGCGGCATCCAGACCTTCCACCTGCTCCACCACTGCGAGCACGTCACGGCGACGGACATCTCCGAACGGGCGCTTGCTTTCACGCGCTTCAACATCCTGCTCAACGCCGCCGCCCTGTCCATTGACCCGTCCCGGCTGGAGGACAGGGTGAGCCTGCGCCTGGGCTCACTCCTGGACCCCGTGGCAGGCGAGGAGTTCGGGCTGGTGGTGTCCAATCCTCCGTTCGTGATCACGCCGCGGAGCGCAGGGGAGGCCGCCGCGGAGCAGTTCACCTACCGCGACGGCGGCCTTCCGGGCGATGAGATTGTGGCCTCGCTGGTTGCCGCCTTGCCAGGGGTCCTTGCGCCCGGCGGCACCGCGCAGATGCTGGGGAACTGGGAAGTGGTGGCCGGAACCGGGTGGCAGGAGCGCCCGCGGATGTGGGTCCGGCCGGACACGGATGCCTGGTTCATCCAGCGCGAGCAGGTGGGGCCGGAGCAGTACGCGGAAACCTGGCTGCAGGACGCCTCCGAGGGCCGGGACCGGCAGCACTACCGGGACGCTTACGCGGCCTACCTGGCGGACTTCGAATCGAGGAACGTGGAGGGCATAGGCTTCGGCATGGTCTGGCTCCGCCGGCCGTCGGCACCCGGGCAGGGCACGTTCAGCCGGTTCGAGGAGATCACCTACCCCATTGAGCAGCCCATCGGCCCCCACTTGGGCGCCGCCGTCGAACGCGTTGACTGGCTCGCCGCGCACAGCCTGGAGGACGCGCACCTGCTGGTGGCGGAGGACGTCACGGAGGAGCGGCACCAGCGCCCGGGGGCGGAGCACCCTGGCGTGATCCTGCTGCGGCAGGGCGCGGGCCTGCGCCGGACAAACCTGCTGAGCACCGAGCTGGCAGGCTTCGTGTCGGCCTGCGACGGTGACCTTTCCGCCGGGCAGATTGCCGGTGCTTTGGAGGCGCTGCTCGGCGGCGGGATGGTGGACGAGGACGGGTTCGACGCCGGTTCTTTCCGGGGCGGTCTGATCACCGATGTGGCCAATCTGGTGCGGGACGGCTTCCTGATCCCCGCCGCCGGATAAGGCACGGAGCAGGGCGCCGACGGCGCCCGGCAGAACCCCCTTCTTTTCCACATGGATGCGCACATTTCTGCAAAATATGGTGAACTAGGCCAGTATGGGCGCATCTGCCCGAGCAACCTTTTTCTGTAGGAGCACCGTGCCAAGCAAGGCCAAAACCGGCAAGAAACTCGTGATTGTGGAGTCTCCGGCCAAGAGCAAGACCATCGCCAAGTACCTCGGCGAGGGTTTCATCGTAGAGGCCTCCATCGGTCACATCCGCGACCTGCCGCAGCCGTCCGAACTCCCCGCCGAGCTGAAGAAAACGTCGGTGGGCAAGTTCGCCGTCGACATTGATCACGACTTCAAGCCCTACTATGTGGTGTCCGCGGACAAGAAGAAAAAGGTGACTGAGCTCAAGGCTGCGCTCAAGGACGCCGACGAACTTTACCTCGCAACCGATGGGGACCGCGAGGGCGAGGCCATCGCGTGGCACCTGCTGGAAGTGCTCAAGCCCAAGGTCCCTGTTTATCGGATGACGTTCGGCGAAATCACCAAGGAAGCCATCCAGCGCGCCATGGGCAACCTGCGCGATGTGGACACCGCGCTGGTGGACGCTCAGGAGACCCGCCGCGTCCTGGACCGCCTCTACGGCTACGAAATTTCCCCGGTGCTGTGGCGCAAGGTGGCGCGCGGCCTGTCCGCCGGCCGCGTGCAGTCCGTAGTGACCCGCATGGTGGTGGACCGCGAACGCGAGCGGATGGCCTTCAAGGCCGCCTCCTACTGGGACCTCACGGGCCAGTTCGGCGCCGACGCCGGCTCCTTCAAAGCCAAGCTCGCCGCCGTGGACGGGGCCAAGGTTGCCAGCGGCCGGGACTTCAACGACGACGGCGTCCTGACGTCGAAGAACGTTGCCCACCTGAACGAGGAACTGGCTGCGTCCCTGGCGGCAGGGCTGCAGGACGCTTCGTTCACTGTCCGGTCCGTGGACACCAAGCCCTACACCCGGCGCCCGGCCGCGCCCTTCACCACCTCAACGCTGCAGCAGGAGGCCGGCCGCAAGCTGCGGTTCTCCTCCAAGAGCACCATGCAGGTGGCCCAACGGCTGTACGAAAACGGTTACATCACCTATATGCGTACGGACTCCTCCGCGCTGAGCGACGAAGCCCTCACCGCCGCGCGGCGCCAGGCGTCCGAGCTCTACGGCCCGGAGTACATCCCGCAGTCACCGCGCGTGTACACCGGCAAGGCAGCCAACGCGCAGGAAGCGCACGAGGCCATCCGCCCGGCCGGCGACTCGTTCCGCACCCCGGCCCAGGTGGCCAAGCAGCTCTCGGGCGACGAATTCCGCCTGTACGAACTCATCTGGAAGCGCACCGTCGCGTCCCAGATGGCCGATGCGAAGGGCTCGACGGCGACCATCCGGCTGGGTGCCGTCGCTGCGGACGGCCGGGATGCCGAGTTCTCGGCTTCCGGCACCGTGATCACGTTCCCCGGCTTCCTCGCCGCCTACGAGGAAGGCAAGGACGAGACCCGCGGAGACGACGATTCCGACGACGCCCGCCGGCTGCCCAACGTGGCCAAGGGTGATGCCCTCAAGGCCTCCGAGATCCTGGCAGTGGGCCACGAAACCTCGCCGCCGCCGCGCTACACCGAAGCGTCACTGACGGCTGAGCTGGAGAAGAGGGGCATCGGCCGCCCGTCCACCTACGCCTCCACCATTTCCACCATCCAGGACCGCGGATACGTCCGGAAACAGGGTTCTGCGCTGGTCCCCAGCTGGATCGCCTTCTCGGTGATACGCCTGCTGGAGCAGCACTTCAGCGACTACGTTGACTACGAGTTCACCGCGGACATGGAAGGCGACCTGGATAAGATCGCCAACGGCCAGGCCGTGGGCGCCTCCTGGCTCCGCCACTTCTACTTCGGTGAAGACTCGGACCCGGGCCTGCTGAGCATCGTGAACAACCTGGGCGAGATCGACGCCCGCGAAATCAACTCCATCCCCATCACCGATGAGATCACGCTCCGGGTGGGCAAGTTCGGCCCGTACCTGGAAAGCTCGGCCGCCACGGTTGACCCGAAGACGGGGGAGATCGTGGAGTCGCCCCGCGCCAACGTGCCCGAGGACCTGGCTCCGGACGAGCTGACGGCTGCCAAGGCCATTGAGCTGATGGAAACCGCTGCCCCCGAGGAACGGGTGCTGGGCACCGACCCGCATACCGGGCACACGGTGGTTGCCAAGAATGGCCGCTACGGCGCCTACGTCACCGAGGTCATCCCGGAGATGACCGAGGAACAGATCGCCGCCCAGCCCGTGGAGTACTACAAGAACGGCAAGCCCAAGCCGCCGAAGAAGCCGGTCAAGGCGAAGCCCCGCACCGGCTCGCTGTTCAAGTCCATGACCGTGGAGTCGGTCACCCTGGACGAGGCGCTGCAGCTCATGAGCCTGCCCCGCGCCCTGGGGGAGGACGCCGAAGGCAACCTCATCACGGTGCAGAACGGCCGGTTTGGTCCCTACCTCAAGAAGGGGACCGACTCCCGGTCCATCGGCTCCGAGGAAGAGATCTTCACCATCACCCTGGACCAGGCGCTGGAGATCTACTCCCAGCCGAAGCAGCGCGGTGCCCGGGCCGCCGTCCCGCCACTGGCTGAGTTCGGCCCGGACCCGGTGTCGGAGAAGAACATCGTGGTGAAGGAGGGCCGCTTCGGCCCCTACATCACGGACGGGATCACCAACATCACGGTTCCGCGGGCAACCTCCCTGGAGGAGCTGACCCGCGAACAGGCCGTAGAACTGCTGGCGGAGAAGCGTGCCAAGGGTCCGGTGAAGCGTACGGCCACCCGCAAGGCTCCGGCCAAGAAGAAGGCCACAGCCAAGAAGTAGGCCGTGAGCGCCGAGTTCGCCGGAACGGTGCAGGCTCGTTGGTAAGAAACCGGCGAACCAGCATTATTCCGGCGATTTCGCGTCAAGACAGCGGCCCTGTTTGCGGTGCCGGGCGCAACGTGATCGGGTAGAGGGATGACTGAACAGCCAGCGCACACTGATCTCCAGCCCCTCAACGACCTCGAGGAAAAGCTCGCCAAGGGCGGGCAGCCTGACGCCAGCCCGGTAGACGTCATCCTGTCCTTCCTGAACAGCGAGGTCTACATCATCAGTTCGGACGGCATCGAGGGCGAGGACTCCCAGGTGGAGCCCCTGGTCCTGGGCAATGCCGACGGCGACCCCGTCCTCGCCGTCTTCTCGCACCCCAGCCGCGTGGACCAGCAGTACCTCGAAGCTGCTCCCAACGTGCTGGGAACCCAGGGCGCGGCCATCATCGCCAACATCGGCGACGAGCTTGGAATGGTCATCAATCCGGGCGCAGCCTACGGTTTCGAGATCAACCCCGAAGGCGTGGCCAACATCAAGCGCGACTTCAAGCGCGCTGACGAGCAATAATGGCACCATGCGGCTAGGCGTCCTCGATATCGGGTCCAATACTGTCCATCTCCTCCTGGTGGATGCCCACCCCGGCGCGCGCCCGGTACCCTTTGCCTCGCACAAACGGCCGCTGTCCCTGGTCCAGTACCTGGAGCCGGACGGCAGCATCAACGACGCAGGCCAGCACGAGCTCACCGAGTTCGTCCTTGAAGCCTGGGAGTTTGCGGCAAGGCACAAGGCCGAGGACCTCCTGGCCTTCTGTACGTCAGCCATCCGCGAGGCCACCAACGGGCCCGAGGTCCTGGCCCGCGTCAAGCACGAAACCACCGTGACCCTGCAGGAACTCACCGGCAGCGAAGAAGCATCCATGACCTTCTTCGCCGTCAGGCGCTGGCATGGGTGGGGCGCCGGACCCATCCTGAACCTGGACATCGGCGGCGGCTCCTTTGAGATGGCCTTCGGCCAGGACGAGCTTCCGGAAGTTGCCACCTCCGTGCCGCTGGGTGCCAGCCGGCTTACGCGGGACTGGCTGTCCGAAGATCCGCCGTCGGCCAAAAGCGTCAAAGAGCTGCGGCGGTACATCCGGGCCACCCTCAAGCCTGCGGTCCGGGAGTTCGACGGGCTGGGCCGGGCCAACGTGGTGGCGGGAACATCAAAGACCTTCCGTTCCCTGGCGCGGATCGCCGGGGCCGCCCCCAGCGCGGCCGGCCCCTACGTCAAGCGCGAGCTGCAGGCCTCGGACCTGGGCGTGTGGGCGCAGCGCATATCGGCCATGAAGGTCGAGGACCGGTTGCACCTGCCGGGCGTCTCGGAAGCCCGCGCCCACCAGCTGCTGGCCGGAGCGCTGGTGGCGGAAGCCGCTCTTGAACTCTTCAAGTTCAAGAAGCTGAGGATCTGCCCGTGGGCCCTGCGCGAAGGCCTGATCCTCCGCCGGCTGGACCAGCTGGTATTTTCCGGGCCGCTGGAGCTGGCGCCCCACCTGGCGCCGCCGCAGGCTGTCGAAGCCGCAGTCTAGAAACCCCTTAAAGCGGAAATACCGGCGCCGGCAACAGGAAAATGGGGGAAAACCTGTTGCCGAACGCCGGTACCCTGGCAGGAATCCCCATCCCTGCCGCATCACTCGCACCCTCAATGAGGTACTCACTACGTTAGGGCGCCAAGTTGTGAGGCACCTGCACCCAACATGGGAGCCACCTGTGAATGGATTTCGGGGAGTTCCCACTATTTTCGTGTCCGTCCCGGGTCATGGTTTTCTGCGTCTGCCCGGCCGAACTGTAATGATGGAGCCATGAGCAACCGAATCGCATTCCTTGGCTGTGGATCCATGAATGAAGCAATTCTGAGTGGCCTGCTGGAATCCGGAACGGATCCGGCGGACGTCGTCGCAACCGTCCGGAGGGCAGAGCGCGCCGCCGAGCTGGCGGAACGGCACCACGGGGTGACCGCAATCGCCGGGGAAGAGGAGCCGGACAACAACAAGCAGGCAACCAAGGGATCCGGCGTCGTGATCCTTGGCGTCAAGCCTGTTGGCATTACGGAACTTGCACGGGAAATCAGCAGCTCGCTCTCGCCCACCACGGTGGTGGTCAGCGTGGCCGCGGCGGTGTCCATTGCGCAGCTTGAGGCGGCACTGCCGGCAGGGCAGCCGGTCATCCGGTCCATGCCCAATACACCGGCCAAGCTGGGCCGCGGCGTGGTGTCGGTCTCGCCGGGCACCAACTGCACCCCGGAGCAGCTCCAGCGGGTCAAGGACGTCCTGCACGGCGCGGGAACGGTGGTGGAGGTCCCCGAGGAGCAGGTGGACGCGCTCTCGGCGATCAGCGGCTCCGGACCGGCCTACGCCTTTTACCTGGCGGAGGCGATGGCCGCAGCAGGCCGTGAGCTTGGCCTGGACCCGGATCTGTCGCTTCTCCTCGCCCGGGAAACAGTGGCCGGAGCCGGCTTTATGCTGGCCGAGCCCGGCGCCGATCCGGGCGCACTGCGTAAAGCCGTAACCAGCCCGAACGGCACCACCGAGAGGGCCATCGCCACGTTCGACGAGCGCGGCCTGCCCGCCATTATTGCCGCCGGTGCCCGCGCCGCCGCGGAGCGGGCAGCCGAGATCACCAGGCAGCTCGGCTGACTCGGAACTAGGGCCGGGCTGCGAACCGTTCCAGCAGGTCCACGTGGCCGGATACGATCAGCATGTCCCGGGAGGACACCTTGGTCTCCGGGCGGGCGTAGGTGAAGTCCTCACCCGGTGACTTCACGCCGACGATCGTCACGCCGTACTTGGACCTGACCTTGGATTCGTCCAGCGTGAATCCCACCGTTTCGCGCGGGGGGTACATCTTGACGATGGCGAAGTCGTCGTCGAATTCGATGAAGTCCAGCATCCGGCCGGAGACCAGGTGCGCGGCCCGGACGCCGGCGTCGGCCTCCGGGTAGATCACATGGTTGGCGCCGATGCGGGTAAGGATTTTGCCGTGGGAGGGCGTAATGGCCTTGACCCAGAGGTGCTCGATGCCAAGGTCCACGAGGTTGACGGTGATCAGCACCGAGGATTCGATGGACGTGCCCACCCCCACGACGGCCGAGCTGAACTCCTGGGCGCCCAGCTGGCGGAGCGCGTCGATGTTGGTGGCGTCAGCCTCCACCACGTGGGTCAGGGTAGCGGCCCACTTTTGGACCAGGGTCCGGTCGCGCTCGATGGCCAGTACTTCGCGGCCCTGCTTCACCAGTTGTTCGGCCGTTGCCGATCCGAACCGGCCAAGCCCAACGACCAGGACCGGCGCGTTGTGTGCGGGGCGCCGCGGGGCATCTGGGGAACTAGCCAATGATGGGCCTCTCTTCCGGGTAGTGGTACAGCTGCCTGCGTTGCCGCAGGGCGAGGGCGGCGGCGAGGGTTACTGTACCAACACGCCCCATGAACATCAGTGCAGTCAGGACGTACGCTCCTGCCGGTGGCACCTCGGCGCTGAGGTTCGTACTGAGACCGCAGGTAGCAAAAGCGGAAATCGCTTCGAACAGCACGCGGTCAAGGGGCGCGCCGCTGATGTTCAGCAGGAGGAACGAGCCTACCGAGACCAGGGTGGCGCCGGCGACGATCACCGAAATTGCCACCCGCATGGCACCCTGCGGGATCGTGCGGCCGTGGACCTTCACGTCGGCATCACCGCGGGCCTCCGCCACGATTGCCAGGAACATGATGGCGATGGTTGTCACTTTGATGCCGCCGGCCGTCGACGCGGAGCCGCCGCCGGCAAACATCAGGGCGTCGGTCAGCAACATGGTGGTGGACTCAAGCTGGTTTTGATCCACAAGGTTAAAACCGCCCGAACGGATCTGGACGGAAGCGAAGACCGAGTGCAGGACCTTGTCACCGATGCCCATGGTTCCGATGGTGCGCTGGTTGTCCCATTCCATCAGCGCCCAAAGGACGCTGCCCGCCGCGAAGAGGATCAGGGACACTTCGATCGTCAGCTTGGTGTGGAGGTTCCACTTTTTCCAGTTGAGCCCGTTCTGGAGCAGGACCATCACAACCGGAAACCCCAGGCTGCCAAGGAACACACCAGACATGATGGGAATCAGAATCCACAGGTCGCTCGCGAAGGGAACGATTCCGTCCGCGTGCGCGGTAAAGCCTGCGTTGTTGAACGAGGATATCGCGTAGAAGAAGCCATGCCAGACAGCGCCCCAGAAGGTCTCACCGAGTACCAGGAACCGGGGGATGAGGACAAGCGCCAGGACGGCCTCGATCACCACCGATGTGGTGATGACGATCCGCAGGAGAGTTCCCACTTCGCCCAGCCGCCCGGCGTTGTTCATGGACTCTGCCGCAATGATCTTTCCGCGGACGCCCAGCCGCTTGCTCACCATGAGCGCCAGCAGTGACGCGAGTGTCAGGGTGCCAAGGCCTCCGATGAAGATCGCGATGAGGATGACCAGCTGGCCGAAGAAGGACCAATGAACGGCAGTGGTAACCACTGTGAGGCCCGTAACGCAGACGGCGGACACCGCTGTGAACATGGCCTGGTGGAGGGGGGTGACGTTACCGTCCGCTGATGAGGCCGGCAGCGAGAGGAGAAACGTGAAGAGCAGGCAGACGGCGGCGAACACCGTCAGGGCAAGCCGGGCCGGCGAGGTGTTCGCAATGTCGTCGACGAAGTCCCGCAGCCGCGTAAGGATCCAGAGGCCTTCCCGCTCCTGCCCTGCGGGATGCCAGTTGGCCGGGGTACGGGGCCTCGACTGGCTTTGCGTCATGTGTGGCTTTTCCTCGGTAGAAACTGCTTCCCTCAGTAGTAAACCACTAATGCATGCGTCATGACTGGGCAAGAGGGGTGCCGCGCTCAGGTAGCCTGTGATTGATGACATACCTGCCGGGCCTCACCTTGCCCGCGCCCCCAACGGTGGTGGCGTGGAGTTCTGACATGACCGCCTACAATTTCGGCCCGGGCCACCCCATGGCGCCGGAGCGCATGGACCTGACAGCCCGGTTGGCGGCCACCCTTGGGTTGTTTGACCTGGAGCATGTTGCGGTGGAGGCGCCGGGAGTGGCGGACGACGCCGACCTTGAGTCCGTGCATTCCCCCGAGTTTGTAGCGGCGGTAAAAAAGGTCAGCGCACATCCTGGCCAGCCTGACGAGGCCCGCGGCCTGGGCACCGAGGACGACCCCGCTTTTGCCGGAATGCACGAGGCAGCGGCCCGCCTGGCCGGAGCTTCGCTGCTGTCCGCCTCCCGGATCCTGGACGGTTCAGCCCTGCGCGCCATCAATTTCGGCGGCGGCATGCACCACGCCTCCCGCGAGCGGGCCAGCGGGTTCTGCATTTATAACGACGCTGCACTTGCCGTGCAGAAGCTGCTCGACGGCGGCATCCGCAGGGTGGCGTACATCGACGTCGATGCGCACCATGGGGACGGAACGGAGAGTATTTTCTGGGACGACCCCCGCGTGCTCACGGTTTCGCTGCACGAGAGCGGGCTGACGCTGTTCCCTGGCACCGGGTTCGCGAACGAGATCGGCGGTCCGCAGGCGGAAGGGACGGCCGTGAACGTCGCGCTGCCCTCGGGAACGGGGGACGCCGGCTGGCTGCGCGCCTTCTACGCTGTGGTCCCTCAGCTGGTGGCCGCCTTCCAGCCGGAGGTGATTGTCAGCCAGCACGGCTGCGACTCCCACCGCCTGGATCCCCTCACGCACCTCAACCTCAGCGTTGACGGGCAGCGGGAGGCCGCCTCCGCCGTCGGGAACCTTGCGGCCCGCCACTGCGACAACCGCTGGATCGCCACGGGGGGCGGCGGCTACAACGTCCTCCAGGTGGTCCCGCGGTCCTGGAGCCACTTGATTGCGATCGCGGCCGGTCGGCCCGTGCCGCTGCGCACGCCGGTACCGCAGGACTGGCGTGACTACGTCCAGGAGAAGTTCGGATCCTCCGCGCCGGAGCTGATGAGTGACGATGTGGAGCTCTGGTGGCGGTCGTGGGAGGTCGGATTCGATCCCAATGACGCCGTGGACCGGACGGTGATGGCAACCCGGAAATCCGTGTTCCCGCTCCACGGACTCGACCCCTGGTTCGACTGACGCGCTGCCTTCAGGTGTTCCGCTTCTCCGTCTGGAACACCACTCCCGCCGCGCCGATGAGCCATCCCAGCAGCGATAACGCGAAGGCCCCGATCAGGTCCGTGGACGCGGTTCCCTTGGCGAGCCAGAGCAGCAGGACGGCCAGGCCCACTGCGAGGTAGACGATGATGGCTGCGACGATCCTCCCCGACAGCCTGGCGGTGACGTCCGACGGGTTGACCGCAGTGGAGCTGCCCGGCGCCCCGGGCCCTGATGTCCGGCGGGCATCCTGTTCAGACTCGTCACGGCGGACCTCGGAGATGGTAAAACCCAGCGCCGATGCCGTCAGCGAACTCAAGGACGTTGCCAGGACGCCGGCCGCAGTCACCAGGGCTCCATTGAGGGGCGGCGCAGCAGTCCGTCCGTCGGGCACCCAGAACCCCACGCGCAGCAGCACCGAGCCCCACACCGCGACAAAAAGGCCCAGGAACACGAACGCGATGATGTTGAACAGTTGCTGGCGGACTATATCCATGCCACCCACTCCTCAGGTCACGCTGGGCGCTGACCGGAAACCCGGGGCAACCCTGGATCCGTTCTAGCACCGCGGAAGAACCTGGGCAATGGCGTTCGGGTACGGGCCGAAATAGTTGATGCCTTTCGGCGTATATGTCGCTAGGGTTGAGGCATGGTGACAGACGACGTATTTGCCGTCATAGCGGAATCGACCCGGCGTGACATTTTGGTTTCCCTCCGCTCCGGAGACAAGGCCGTGGGCGAACTGGTGGAGGAACTGGCCGCGAGCCAGCCCACCATCTCCAAGCACCTCAAAGTCCTTCGCGAAGCCCAGCTGGTGAGCATGAGGGCCCAGGGCCAGAAGCGCTACTACGCACTCAACCGCAAACCTCTGGAGGGCATCGCCACCTGGCTTGAGACCCTCGACGTCGGCGCGGCGGCGCCAGCGGAAGCGGCCGGCCGGGTGCCCGTGCACGCCGCCGCTGCTGAAAGCAGCCAGGAACAGGCTTCCCGCACCACCCCCCAGGGGGCACCCGCGCACCAGGAAGCCGCCACTGCCGGCGCCGTGGCGGCGGAGGCTGTGTCCGCCGGTGTCCTGGCGCGCGACGGCGCCGAGCTGAGTCCCGCCGTCGTCATTCCCGGCGGAACCACGGCGCCCCTGAGCGATGACAGCGTGCCCCAGCAGATCGGCAGGACCGTGGGGCGTGCCGCCACCAAGGCCGCCGACCTCCTGGCGAACCTCCCCACCCTGCCGAAGTTCGGCCGCAAAAAGTAAGTAGCAGCAAGTGTCGTTCTGAGCGTTCAAAACGACACTTACTGCTACCTGGTTGCGGGTTTAGTTGTTGAGCAGGCGCACGTGCTCCGGGGTCAGTTCGGAGATGCTGCTGACACCCAGCAGGGCCATGGTGCGGGCCATGTCCTTCTCGAGGATCTGCAGCGTGCGGTCAACGCCTGCCCGGCCACCGGCCATCAGGCCGTACAGGTAGGCGCGGCCGATCAGCGTGAAGTCCGCGCCGAGGGCAAGGGCGGCCACGATGTCCGCGCCGCTCATGATCCCTGTGTCCAGCATGATCGCGGCTTCGCTGTTGTCCGCGGTGAAGGCCTGCTTGACCTCGGGGAGCAGGTGGAACGGGATGGGTGCCCGGTCCAGCTGGCGGCCGCCATGGTTGGAGAGGACCACGCCGTCGGCGCCATGGTCGACGACGCGGCGGGCATCTTCCACGGTCTGGATGCCCTTGACCACCAGCTTGCCCTTCCAGGTTTCGCGCAGCCAGTCCAGGTCCTCGAAAGTGAGCGTGGGATCGAACATGGAGTTGATGAGGTCGGCCACGGTTCCGGTGTAGCGGGACAGCGACGCGAACGTGAGCGGCTCGTGCGTGAGGAAGTTGAACCACCAGGCGGGGCGGTAGGAGGCATCAAGGACGGTCTTGACAGTCAGTGCCGGCGGGATGGTCATGCCGTTGCGGACATCGCGGAGGCGGGCGCCGGCCACGGCGGTGTCCACGGTGACCATGAGGGTGTCGTTCCCGGCTTTGGCGGCCCGCTCGATCAGTTCCAGCGACCGGTCGCGGTCCGTCCAGAGGTACAGCTGGAACCAGTTGCGGCCGTTCGGGGCTGCAGCCGCCACATCCTCGATGGACGCGGTACCCATGGTGGAGAGGGTGTAGGGGATTCCTGCAGCTTCCGCGGCCTGGGAACCGGCGTACTCGCCTTCGGACTGCATCATGCGGGTGAAGCCGGTAGGGGCGATGCCCACGGGAAGCCGGGAGGACTTGCCCAGGATTTCGGTGCTCAGGTCGATTTTGGAGACGTTGCGCAGGATGCCGGGCCGGAACTCGATGTCCAGGAACGCCTCGCGGGCACGGCGGAGGGTGATTTCCCCTTCGGCAGCGCCGTCGGTGTAGTCGAACGGTGCCTGCGGGGTGCGGCGCTTGGCGATGTCGCGGAGCTCCCAGATAGTGCTGGCCCGCTTGAGCCGTGCTTCCTTGCTGAACTCGGGCTTCTTGAACTGCATCAGCGGGGCCAGATCCGAGTATTTGGGGATCCGGCGCTTCAGCGCTGCCGGCACCGCGGAAACGGCCTGTGGGGTGGCGGGCCCGGGGGTGGCTGCCGGGACATCGGTGGCGTCCGGGGCAGGGGTTGTCTCCGGATTGTTGGGCTGGATGGTGTGGGTCATGGCGTCCTCCATTGGGCCGGCAGGTCCGCGTCCGGGACCTCCTGTGGTCTAACCACACTGTAGGCCATGTGGTTGGACCACATCAAGTACCATGGCCCTATGCGTACGCACCAGCTTGTCTTGTCCTGGATTGAGGCCGAGCTTTCCGAGGGCCGGCTGGCCGTGGGTGGCCGGCTGCCGGCCGAAAGGACGCTCGCCGAACAGCTGAAGGTTTCACGCACGTCCGTGCGGGAAGCTATCCGGATCCTTGAGGCCATGGGCGTGGTCCGGGCCGGGGTCGGCTCGGGCCCGGACGCCGGGACGGTGGTCATTTCGGATCCGACGGCGGCCCTTGGCTCAGCTTTGCGCCTGCACGTGGCCACGCAGCACCTTCCAGTTGCGGACATCGTGGAAACCAGGATGCTCCTTGAGTCCTGGGCGGCGTCAAAGGCGAGTCGGCAGGCTCCGGAACTGGAGGCGGCCGGCAGCCTGTTGGACGAGATGGCCGCTGAGGGGTTGGACGTTGACGAATTCCTGGCGCTGGATGTCCGGTTTCACCTGGCCCTCGCCGATGCCGCGGGAAATGCCGTGGTCAGCGCCATGATGGGGTCACTGCGCGAATCGATCCAGCGCTACGCCGCGCAGCTGACGTCCAACCTTCCGGACTGGGAAGCAACAGCCTCGCGCCTGAAAGCAGAGCACTGCGGGATCCTTGCCGCCATCAGGGACGGCGACGGCGACCGCGCGGCACAGCTGGTGGCAGCCCATATCGAGGGCTACTACCGGGAAGCCGGAATGGGCCTATCCATCAGCTCCTGAACGAGGCTGGTGCTCAGCCGTGGACTGCCGTACGGGCAGCCTTTGCCGGACCGGTGCTGGCGCGTACCTCGAGCTTTGGCTGGTAGCGGCTGCCGGGAGCGTCGCTTTCCTCGTTGCGGATGAGGGCCCGCAGTTGGTGCCAGGCCTGCTCGCCCAGCTCGGTAATGGGAACAGCCGCCGTGGTGAGCGTCGGCGTCGTGTATTTTGCGAAGGGAATGTCGTCGAACCCGGTGACGGAGATGTCGCCGGGGACGTCCAGGCCCCGTTCATGCAGCCCGCTCATCAGGCCCATCGCCACCAGGTCGTTGAAGGCAAGGATCCCCGTGGCGCCGCTCTCCAGCACCGCATCCACCGCACCGTGCCCGGTATCGAAGTCCGAGCCGCCTTCCAGCATGGTGACCTCCACCTGCGGATGGGCCGCCTTGAAGGCCTCCAGGCCCTGGAGCCGGAGGTTGTTGGACGCGCTGCGCGGAGGACCTGCCAGGAAGGCGAGGCGGGTATGGCCCAAATCCACCAGGTGTTCGGCGATATCCTGCACGCCCTGGCCATAGTCCACCACCAGGCTGGGGACCCCTGCAGCGGCCGTGGTGCGGTTGATGAGGACCAGTGGCCGGAGGGACGGCGCAATCTCCTCCAGTTCGGCGTCGCTCATGCGGGGCGCGCAGAGGACCAGCCCGTCGCACCGCCGGCGTGCCTCACCCGCCAGGATGGTTTCCTCGCTGGAGACCTCAAAGGAATCGGCGATGAGCACGCGGTACCCGTCCTGGGCGGCAGCCCGGCTCAAGCCACGGAGGATGGCCTGGAAGGTGGGGTTGGCCAGGTCCGGGACCACAATACCGATGGTGTCTGTCTTGCCCAGGGCCAGGCTTCGGCCCACGGGGTTGGGCTGGTACTTCAGTTCCACCGCGGCCGCCCGGACGCGGGCAGCGATCTCGGGGTCCACCGTGAAGTTGCCATTCATGACGCGCGAAACCGTCGCGTGGGAGACTCCTGCCCTCACGGCAACGTCTGCGATGCCGATCCTGCCGGATGCCGATTTCCTGACCATGCGTGGTCCCTTCCTTCGCGCCGCGGCCGGCAGATGGTGGCGCCGTTCCGTTGCAGGGCAGGATCCGAACCGACTGTGTGGCGGCGTACTCGTCAAAGCATGTAGTGAGTGACAGCATATAACGGGACGGGAAAGCGATTTCTCTTCTTTTCCCACTTTTTCCCGCCAATTTTCCCGTTCTTTCCCGGTCTTGAACCCAGATAGGGCAGAAAGCGCTTTCTTACAACCCCGCCAACGCTTGACGGATGAGCGCCCGGATTGATACAACTCATATAGCAGCCTGAGAAAACGCTTTCTGAGGCAAGGTACAAAGAAGCACCACATCGTCACCGAACAGCGGCCCATCCGGCCGGATTTTGCGTCTTCGAAAGGGACCCCTCATGGTCAACACAGCCGAGTCGACTTCCGCCCCAGAGGCCCGGTCCGAACTCGCGGACGGCACCGAAACTGCTGCCGCCGCCGGTGCACCCGCCCGCCACGGCGGCAAGGCCCGCATTGCCCTGATCGGCACCGGCGGGCGTTCCGAGATGTACATCCGCGCCATTTTCGGCAAGCACGCGGACACCGCCGAGCTGGTGGCTTTCTCCGACGTGAACCCCGGCCGCGTGGAGTTCTACCAGAAGCTCATCCAGGAACTGGGCGCGCCGGGTCCGGTCGCATCGTTCGACCCCGCAGACCTCACCGCCTTCATCCAGGCCAACTCCATCGACCGCGTCGTGGTGACCACCCCTGACTACACCCATGCGGACTATATCGTGGAGGCACTGCGCGCAGGCGCCGACGTCGTCGTCGAAAAGCCCCTCACCATCGACGCCGAAGGCTGCCGCCGCATCACCCAGGCCGTGCACGAGACCGGCCGCAACGTGGTGGTCACCTTCAATTACCGCTATTCGCCGCGCAACAGCGCCCTCAAGGAGATCATCCAGAGCGGCGTGATCGGCAAGGTCACGTCCATCGATTTCAGCTGGGTCCTGGACACCGTCCACGGCGCCGACTACTTCCGCCGCTGGCACCGGGAAAAGAAGAACTCCGGGGGCCTGCTGATCCACAAGGCCTCGCACCACTTCGACCTGGTCAACTGGTGGATCGACGACGTTCCAGAGCGCGTCTTCGCCTCCGGCGGCCTGAAGTTCTACGGCGACAAAAACGCCGCCGAGCGCGGCCTCGGTCCCCGCCCCGAACGCGGTACGCCCAGCGCCGATGCCCCCGCCGGTGCGGAGAAGGACCCCTTCACCCTTGACCTGCGGGAGGACGAGCGCCTCAAGGCCCTCTTCCTGGACAACGAGCACTACGACGGTTACCGCCGCGACCAGGACGTCTTCACCGGCGGCATCACCATCGAGGACAACCTCGCGCTCGTGGTGGAATACCAGGGCGGGCCCCGCCTCAGCTACTCGCTGAACGCCCACAGCCCCTGGGAGGGCTACCGGGTAGCGGTCAATGGCACCGAAGGCCGCGCCGAGCTCGAAGTGGTGGAACGCGCTGCCGTCACGTCCAGCACGGACAAGAAGACCGTCGTGGACCCCAGCGCCACCCCCATCGAAGAGGATGACGCCATCCGCCGCAACGGCGAACGCCTGGTGGTCCAGCGCCACTGGGAAGCCGCCTACGAGGTGCCGATCGTCAACGGCGAAGGCGGCCACGGCGGCGGTGACGAGCTCCTGCTCTCGGACCTCTTTAACGGCCCGGGCGAGGACCCGCTGGGACGCCCCTCGGGCTACCTGGACGGACTGCGCTCCGTCTCCGTCGGCATCGCCGGCAACCGCTCCCTCGAGTCCTCCCTGCCCGTACGCATCGAGGACCTGGACCTCGGCGTCGACCTCCGCCGCGGCAACTGAATCCTGCCCGGGAACCAACCGAAGGAATAACCATGAGCAGGATCTTTGTCACGGGCGGCGCCGGCCGTCTGGGCCGCAGTGTTGTGGCGGGGCTCGCCGCAAAGGGCCATCACGTCATCTCGGTGGACCGCGACGCCGTTCCGGCGGACCAGCTGCCCGCCGGCGTCGTGCAGGAAACGGCCGACCTCCTGGCCCCGGGCGAGGCGCTGCGCCTGCTCCGGGACACCACGCCCGACGCCGTCATCCACCTTGCCGCCATAGCCGTCCCGTTCAGCGCGCCCGAGGACGTTATCTTCGCCACGAACACGCGGCTCGCGTTCGCCGTGATCAGCGCGGCCACCGACGTGGGCGTGCAGAAGATTGTCACGGCCAGCAGCCCCACCGTGCTGGGCTACGGTTCGCCGGCGGGCTGGCTGCCGCCGTCGTTCCCGCTGGATGAGCGGACGCCGCCGCGGCCGTGGAACGCCTACGCGCTGTCCAAACTCATCGCGGAGCAGACCGTCCAGACCTTCGCTGCAGCACAGGGCGAGAAGATCCGTTACGCGGCGTTCCGCCCCTGCTACGTGATCTCGCCGGAGGAGTGGGAGGGCGCACCGACGCAGCAGGGCCACACCCTTGCTGAGCGGCTGGCCGATCCCGCACTGTCCGCGCCCGCGCTGTTCAACTACGTGGATGCCCGGGACGTGGCGGACTTCCTGGACCTGCTGCTGGAGAAGATGCCGTCCATTCCCAACGGGGAAACCTTCTTTGTAGGAGCCGCGGACGCCCTTGCCACAGCACCGCTGGCCGAACTGATGCCGAAATTCCTGCCCGGAAGCGAAGCCCTCAGCGCAGGACTCACCGGAACCAGCCCGGCTTTCTCCATCGCCAAGGCACAGGAACTCCTGGGCTGGCAGCCCACGCGCAGCTGGCGCACCGAACTCAAGCCCCACACCACCCTCAACGACGAGAATTCCGCGCTGGTCAGCGCCGGCAGCGGAGCCAAGGAGAAACCATGAAATTCGACGGCGTACTGTTCTTCCCTGTCACCCCGTTCACGGCCGAAGGCACCGTTGACGTGGAGCTGCTGAAGGAACACATCAGCTCCCGGCTTCCGTTCCGGCCCGGCGGCGTTTTCCCTGCCTGCGGCACCGGCGAATTCCATGCCCTCAGCATTGAGGAGGTCCGCACTGTGGTGGCGGCCGCCGTCGAGGTCGTTGCCGGACAGGTCCCGGTAGTTGCCGGCGCCGGAGGACCGCTGGGCCACGCCATTGCCGCCGCCCGCGCCGCGGAAGAAGCGGGGGCCGACGCCCTCCTGGTGCTCCCGCCGTATTTGGTCACCGGCCCCACCGACGGACTCGTGGCCTACATCGAGGCCGTGGCCAACGCCAGCAGCCTGCCGGTGATTGTCTACCACCGGGGCAACGCAAAGTTCACTGCCGCTTCGATGGCCCGGCTGGCTGCCAATCCCAAGGTCGTCGGCTTCAAGGACGGGCTGGGAGACGTTGGCCTGGCCCAGGAAATTGTCTCCGCGGTGCGTGCCACCGGACGCCAGGACTTCGCCTTCTTCAACGGCCTGCTGACCGCCGAACTGACCCAGGGCGCCTACCGCGGACTCGGCATCCCGTTGTACTCTTCCGCGGCATTCGCCATGGCCCCGGAGATCGCCAAGGCCTACTACGACGCCTACGAAGCCGGCGATGAGGACCGCCGCAACGCCCTGCTGGAAGGCTTCTACGCACCACTGGTACGCCTCCGCGACCAGACGCCCGGTTTCGGTGTTTCGCTGATCAAGGCAGGCCTGCGGCTGGGCGGACTTCCCGTCGGCTCAGTGCGCCCGCCGCTGGTGGATCCCACCGAGGAGCAGCTGGTCCAGCTGAAGGCCATCCTCGCCAAGGGCTACGAGCTGGCTGGCCGCTGATGAGCGCCCCCGCGGCTGTTGCCGTCCGCACGGAACCGCGCATCACGGGCCTCACCACCCGGCTCATCACGGTTCCGCTGCGCCGCAGCTGGGGCGTGGAGGCACCGGAAAACCACGTGATCGTCACGGAAATCCATACGGACGACGGCGGCGCGGGGCACGGTTTCTCCTGGACCCCCACCATCGGTCCGCAGGCGGTCAAGGCCCTGCTGGATTATGACATCGCCCCGTTCGTCACCGGGCTGCCCGCCCACCCGGAGACGGTGTGGGATGCCGTGTGGAAGCGGCTGCATGAGGCCGGCGGCGGGGGACTGACCACCATCGCCATGGCCGGCGTGGACCTGGCCCTGTGGGACCTCCAGGCATCGCGGGCCAACACCTCCGTGACCGGACTCCTGGGGCAGCGCCAGGAATCCGCGGAGGTTTACGGCTCCGGGGTGAACCTGCACTACTCGCTCGAAGAACTGGTGGCGCAGACTGAGCGCTGGATTGCCGCCGGGCACCAGGCGGTCAAGATCAAGGTGGGCAAGCCGGACATCCGCGAGGACGCCGAACGGGTGGCCGCTGTCCGGTCCGTCCTGGGCCCGGACCGGAAGCTGATGATCGACGCCAACCAGCGCTGGGACCTCCCCACCACCCTCAAAGCCCTGGACGTGCTGGCCGGCTTCGGGCTGGAGTGGCTTGAGGAACCCATCCGGGCTGACGACCTCTGGGCCTACCGCAGGCTCCGGAAGCACTCGCCCGTGCCGATCGCCCTCGGCGAAAACCTGCACACCATCTACCGCTTCCGCGATTTCATAGAGGCGGAAGCAGTGGACATCATCCAGCCGAACATCATCCGGGTGGGCGGCATCACCCCCTTTAGGCGCATCGTTGAACTTGCCCGGACCAACAGCATCAAGGTCATGCCGCACCTGCTGCCGGAGCTGTCCGGCCAGCTGGCGCTGACGCTTGCGGAGCCCACCCTGGTGGAAGACGTGGAGGAGGCATCCTTTGAGCAGCTGGGGATCCTGGCAGGACCTTCGCCGGTACGGTTCAGCAACAGCCGGGTGACCCTCACCAACCAGCCCGGACTCGGCTTCCGCTTCGCCGACGCGCGCTAGAGCAGGGCCACCCAGACCTGATGACTCCTGACACGATGAATCCAGACCCACAGAACAGGTACCCCAAGTGACAACTGCAACCCTTTCCCTGTCCGAGCTCACGGCTGCCGCCACCCAGGCCGCCAAAATTTCTGCAGCTTCATCGGATGCTGACCGCGCGGCCTGGCTCACGGCCGTGGCGGACGCCCTGGACGCGAACGCCGCCGAACTGGTGGAGATTGCCGATTCCGAGACCAGCCTCGGCGCAGCCCGCCTCACCGGCGAAGTGGCCCGGACAACCGGCCAGCTGCGCCTGTTCGCGCGCGTCATCACCGAGGGCTCCTACCTGGAAGCCGTGATCGACCACGCGGACCCCGCCTCCACGCCGCCCAAGCCGGACCTGCGGCGCATCCTGCGGCCCATCGGACCGGTTGCGGTCTTCTCCGCCTCCAACTTCCCGTTCGCCTTCTCGGTGGCCGGCGGCGACACTGCCTCGGCCCTGGCCGTGGGCTGCTCCGTGATCGTCAAAGCCCACTCGGGCCACCTCCGCCTTTCTGAGCGGACGGCGGAAATCGTCACCGAAGCACTGCGCGCAGCCGGTGCTCCGGAAGGCCTGTTCGCCCTGGTGAGCGGCCGCGAGGTGGGAACCGCTCTGGTCCAGGATCCTGCTATCAAAGCGGTGGGCTTCACCGGCTCCATCCCCGGCGGCCGTGCCCTCTTTGACCTTGCCACGTCCCGTCCGGACCCCATCCCGTTCTACGGCGAACTGGGCAGCCTGAACCCGGTGGTGGTGACTGGCTCCGCCCTGGCAGAGCGTGCCGGGCAGCTCGCGGAAGGCCTGGCGGGATCCTTCACCCTGGGCGCCGGACAGTTCTGCACCAAGCCCGGACTCGTCTTCATCCCCGCTGGAACAGACTTTGCCGCGAAAGTGGCGGCGGCCAGCAAGGACAAGCCTGCCCTGGGCATGCTCACCAGCCGGATTGCAGAGGCCTACCCGGACGGCCTGCGCAGCTTCGCGTCCGTGGACGGCGTGGATGTGGTCAGCGGGACCGTGGACCAGGACGCTGTGTCCGACGGCGCCGCACCCGTGGTGTTTTCCACCTCGGCGGCAAAGGTCCTGGAGCGCCCCGAGGAACTGCTGGAAGAGTGCTTTGGCCCCACCACCATGCTGATCGAGTACTCGGGCCAGGAGGAGCTGTCCGCGGTCCTGGCCAAGGTGCCGGGCAGCCTCACCGCCACCGTGCACGCCCAGCCGGGCGAGGACGTGTCCGCTCTTGTGGACCAACTGTCCGAGCTGGCCGGCCGCGTCCTCTTCGACGGCTGGCCCACCGGTGTGGCCGTCAACTGGGCCCAGCAGCACGGGGGCCCGTACCCGGCCACCACGTCGCTGTTCACCTCGGTCGGCGCGACGGCGGTCCGCCGCTTCCAGCGTCCTGTTGCCTACCAGGATGCGCCAGAGACGGTCCTGCACCCGGCCCTGCACGAAAGCAACCCCCTGGGCATCCCGCGCCGGGTGGACGGGGAACTCCGCCTCCCCTGACACGCTCTCTCACTTGATGTTGCTCTAACCGAAACGCTCTCCCAGTTGATGTTGCTTTAACCGAAACGCTCTCTCACTTGTGAACTGCTCCCCGGAAGTTGGACTGAGAAATTCAGTTGCGACTTCCGGGGAGCAGTTTTATGCGTGCTATTAGTTCTTTGTCTGAGGTCCAGCGCGAGGCGGCGGTAGCGTGGTTTGGGAAGGGCGTTGGGTATCGGGCTGCGGCTCGTTTGCTTGAGACGCCTTGGGTGCCGGTCAGGGCACTGTATGGGCGGTAGAGGATTCATGGGCAAGGAGTGCTGGTGAGCAAACCGGCGAAGTCGTACTCGTTTGAGTTCAAGCTGGCGTTAGTGGAACGGTTCCTCGCGGGCGAGACCGGCCCGGACCTGGCTGCGGAGGCCGGTTTGTCCTCGCGTCAGGTGCTGCAAGAGTGGGTCCGGGCGTATCGCCGTGACGGTGCTGAAGCATTACGTCCCAAGGCCAAAGGCAGGCCTGCGAAGTCCTCGGCTCCACCTCCACCGGCGGAGTTACCTGAACTGGAACGGTTACGCCGGGAGAATGAGCGGCTCCGCGCGGAGGTGGCGTACTTGGGAAAACTGCGAGCCTTGAGGGATCAGGGACGACGCTGAAGGTCCAGGCTGTCGTTTCCCTCGCGCCCTAGAATCCCATTAAGCCAGTCCAACTATCGGGGACCAGTTCTTGATGTTGCTCTACCCGAAACGCTCTCCCAGTTGGTGCCGGAAGTGCGGCGCCAACTGAGAGAGCGTTTCTGGTTTTGCTGCAGGATCTGAGAGAGCGTTTGGCCTACAGCTGAAGGGTTGCCGGGCGCTGGAGGCCGTTCACCGTGGCGGAGGGCCAGCGGGGGTCGGCGGTGAGGACCTGCAGGCCGGACTCGGTGAGCTGGACGGTGTCCTCGATCTTGACGCCGGGCCCGGACGGATTCCAGGTGAAGGCCTGGCCCGGGACCACCGTGTCCGTGGCGGAGGCGGTGACGCGGGGATCCCGGCCCGCGTAGCCGGCCGGCCCGCCCTGGTGGTGCTGCTCCCACTGGTCCGCGCCGAAGCCATGGCGGGCGTAGGCAGCCTTGATCTCGGCAAAGATCCGGTCCAGCCGGGCGCCCGGGACAGTGGCGTCGAAGATGTCCGCCTCCACCGCTGCGATCCGTGCCTCGGCGTCGCGCTCTTCCGCAGTGCCGGCGTCGAACCTCACCCAGCGGGTGATGTTGGCCACCATGCCGTCCCTGCGCGCGCACACCACAGCCATGGCGCGGCGTCCCAGCGGCGAGTGGGTGGCCAGCGGGTGCCGGAAGCTGCTCCGGCTGCTGCCGTTGCACAGCAGGACCAGCGGCTCCGCGCCCGCGGCAACAACCCGCGCAGCGAGGGCGGAGACCAGCTCGAACTCGGTGGTTTCCGGCCGGGCGGTGGACAACACGTCCGTTATCAACGCTGCAACCTCGGCGCTGAGGCTGGCGTACCGCGTGCTCTCGTTGGGAAGCAGGTGCTGGCGGGCCGCGCGCAGCTCGGCGGCGACGTCCGCTTCGGCTACCGGCACGGCGTTCGTCCCGGGAAGTCCGACGGCGGAGGCGGCCTCATGCAGGTTGCCGTACCAAGGCACAGAGTGCAGGGTGACGCCGGACGGCAGTTCCTCGGCCTCAATGCGTCCGGCCTCGTTGTTGAACGTGACCAGGTGGTCGCCCCCGCGGTCCACCAGCACAGCAGCGATGGGGTCGCCGGCCAGGCTGATGTGCACCCGGCTGCCGTCCAGGTACCAGGTCAGGGCGGTGTGAGTGGTCAGCAGCAGTGACTCCTGGCCCTTTGCGTCGAGAATGTCCAGCACCCGCTGGCGTTTGATGGCACGGTCCTCCGCGGAGGCGGGGGCCGCCCTGCCCGAGAGCAAGGAAGCGTCGGCTGTTGTCTGGGTCATGAACGGTTCCCCTGCTGGTTGATGAGAGCTTCGATGTCGGTTGTGCCCAGGATGCCGTCGGCCACAAAAACGGTGATGCTGCGCTGCACGGGGGCTCCCGGTTTGGCGATGACCGGGCTGTCCCAGGCCAGCGACTGGCCCACCCCCGGGTAGCCGTCCACCCGGACGAACCACGGATCGGTGAAACCTCCGGCGGCCACGAACACGAGGGTGGCGCTGCCGCCGTCGAACGTTCCTGCCCAGGCCAGCCACGGCGTTACTGAACCGTGCACCTCTGGTTCGCCGGCACCGGACGGCGTCCACACGGTGGCGTCAGCGCAGGCGGGCAGGCGCCAGAAGAACCCGCCGTAGCCGCCTTCAAACCGGCCGTTGGAACCGGGGCTGCCCAGGCTGACCGGCCGGTTGCCGGCGGGGGAGAGGGCAAAATCCAGGGACAGGCGCCACGCGGAGGAGCCGACGCCGGACCATTCCCAGGTGCGGTCCTCGTGAAGGACCGGGACGCCGTCCGGCCCGTTCCAGCTCAGGGTCTCCCGCAGCCGGCCGGCCGCGCCGCCCGTCTGCGCAGCCGTGTCTTCGACCTGGGTGTCCGTGGCAGCGATGCTGCCGTGATCCGGGCGCCAGACGTACTGCCCGGCGTCGCGCGTGTAGGTGCGCCCGCCCCAGAAGTTGGTGCCGTCCACGTCCTGGAGCGCCACGCCGGCTCCGAGGTGCCACACATGGTCCAGCGGCTGGTGGTCCGTCACCACGGTGCCCGCGAGGGTCCGGATGGGGTGCAGGTAGGGCCGCGGCGAGGACACTGCCCGGATCCGGCTGCCGTCCTGGTACTCCGCAACGGCCTTGCCGTCCAGGAGGAGGGCGCGGACCGGCGGCAGTTTCCGGGCCCACGGCACTCCGAGTTCCGCGAAGGTGGCCTGGGCTTTGACTGCCCTTTCGATCACGGCGGCGATGTCCTGGACCACCGGATGGGCGTCGTCGCCTTCGCCCTCCCACCCGATGTGCCCGGGGTTGATGGGGTGCGGCGCGGGCGCTGTCCGGATGGCTTCCAGCACCGTGGTGAAGGCGCCGGTGTCCGGCAGGGCGCACAGCAACGGCGCCCCGTTGGAGCGGGCATCCAGCAGGTTCTCCAGCAGGTCGGTCCGGCCGAATGTCTCGCGTTGCTCGCCGTCGGGGGTGCTGAGGACCACCTCGTCCTCGGTGTAGAAGAGCGTGATCTCACCGCGGGTGCCGTGCACCGTCACGGAAGGCCGCTGCTGTTCCGGCGCGCACAGCGTCAGTCCGCACAGCAGCGTGGAGCCGCTTGTGGTGCGGACGCGGATGATGGAGGTGTCGTCACTTTCAGTGTCATGCGCCCGGTACAGGTCCGTCTCCACTGATTCGACGTCGGCCATTGTGTGGGCGCCGGCCAGGTGGAGGCCCGTGGCTACCGCATGGGCAAGGGCGTTGGTTGCCACGCCGTCCACAACGTCGATACCGTCCAGGCTGCGCTTTCCGGCCCAGCGGGAGCGTTTGAAGTAGGCCCTGTTCCGCACCCACTGCCCCGTGGCGCTCAGGCCCAGGACGTCGCCGATGCCGCCGGATCCCACGAGGGTGCGGATAGCCGGCAGCGCGTGCGACCCCAGGCTTTGGAATCCCACCTGGACCAGCCGTCCTGCGGCGTCGGCAGCGGCGAGTACATCCCGGAACTGGCCGAGCGAGGCCACCGGCGGTTTTTCCACGTACACGTCCTTGCCCGCTGCCAGCGCCGCGAGGGCCAGCGGAGCGTGCGTTTGGATGGGCGTGGCGAGGATGACGACGTCGACGCCCGGGTCCGCTGCCAGCAGCTGGGCAAGGTCGCCGAAGACGGCTACGGATTCCGCCAGGCGTCCCGGAGCCGGGGGATTGGGATCCGCGACGGCGACCAGTTCCAGGGTGCCGGCTGCTTCGAGCCTGGCGAGGTTGGCAAGGTGCCGTTCACCGAAGCCGTGCACGCCCACCAGGGCGATGCGCGGAACGGCTGCCGGGACGGCGCTTCCCCCGGAGTGGCTTACGCGTTCCGCGGTGGCGGATTGATCAATCATCAGGAGGGTCCTTGGTAGCTGAGGGGAAGGGTTTGGGGTTCATTGGCACCGAGCGCGGCGGACAGGAAGCCGAGCGCTTCCTGTTGCATGCCGGCGGTAAACACGTGACCGCCCGGCCAGAAGGTTCCGGTGTAGGCCCCGGGCCGGTGCAGCGACTTCAGTATCCGGTGGGCGTCACGCATGCCGTCTTCGGGGAAGAGCTGGTCCGCCAGGGCGTACTGCACCAGCAGCCTTTCGGCTTCCGCCCTGGCCGTGAGCTTCGGCCAGTCATCCAGCTTCCAGAGGCCGGGGGTCTGCAGCAGCCACGAGTGGGCGTCCAGGTAGGAGGGCAGCAGTGACTGGAACGTGGTCATCATGCAGGTCACGACGTAGGTTTTGATGCGGGGACTCAGCGCCGCGAGGGCCAGGGAACGGCCGCCGCCGCCGGAGAACCCGATGCAGCCCAGCCGGTCCTGGTCCACCTCCGGCAGCCGCGCGAGGACCTCCAAGGCGGCCAGGTCGTCGTGGGCCACCATGCCTGCCAGGCTGGTGCCCAGCAGGCCGGCCGTCTTGGCCACGGTCTCTTCGTGGAAACCTGCGGCGGCGTTGTAGACGTCGGCATCGGAAGGCACGACGCCGTCCTCCCGCCACTGTGCCTGCCTCGCCTCCAGCGCCGAGGCCGTCCGCCAGGGCGGGACGGAAAGATCGAAGCGGCGGCTGCCCCAGGCGAAGGCGTCGTGGGCGAGGACTGCGAAACCCCTCCGTGCCACGTCCGTGGCAAGGGCGCGGCCGTCGTAGTGGCCGGCCTGGGCGGCCTCCGCCGACGGGTGCTGCTCCGGGAGTTCCACCAGCCGGTCCGCCCCGCCGAATTTGTTGCCGCCGTGGCAGTGCAGCGCAAGGACGCCGGGCAGGGGCCCGGAACGGCCGGCCGGGCGGACCAGCCAGCCGGTAGTCCGGGGGCCGAAGCCCAGCTGCCAGCTGAGCTGGGAGGTGGTGACGCCGTCGTGCGTTTCCTCCCATTGGAGCGACACGTCAGGCTGCGCAGGGACTTCCGGAACGCCGAGCGCGTCCGCGAGTTCCTGCGCAGCCGGCGTGGCTGCCTGGTGGCGTGGGTGATGCTTGACGTAGGCAGGCCAGTCCTCGTAGCCGGCGATGGCGCTGGGCCTGACGGGCACGGTGCTTTCAGTCACTGGCCTGCCTCCTGTTCGGGATGTTGTTGTGATGGCTGAACCAGCCGGCGGTCAGCCCAGGTTCGAGTTAACTTCCTGGATGAAGCCCTTGGCCGCATCCCGTGGTGAGATCTTGCCGAACAGGACATCCGTATTGAACCTGTTCAGGACCTCCATGGTGGCCGAGGAACCTGCGGGGAACGGCAGCGGCGGCTCGATGTCCATCTCCGCGATGCGGTCCAGGTACTCCGCTTCCTTCTGCTGGGATTCCTTCAGGAGTGGAGTGATGGCCGCCTTGAGCTCGGTGTTGGCCGGCATGCCGCGGTCACTCTTGATCTTGGTGGCAGCGTCCACGTTGTTTACCAGGTAATCGATGAAGAGGGCGGCTTCCTTGGGGTGCGCGGACTTGGAGGAGAGGGCGTACTCCATGGAGGAGCGCAGCCACGCGCCGGGCGTCTTGCTTTCGCCCGGCATCTTCATCATGACCAGCGGTGAGCCGGAGTAGGAGTTCATCTGGTTGCTCCAGGAGATCTTCATGCCCTGCTTGCCCTGGCCCATGAGCGTCATTTCGGGCTGGGCAGAGCCGTCCTCCACGGTCTGCGAAGCGGACGGGGCGCCGCCGGTGTCCATGAGCTTCTTGTTGAGCTCGAACCACTCGGTGGCAGTGTCCTCGCTGATGCCCAGCTTCTTGCCGTCGTCGGTGTAGAGCTCCTCGCCGCTCTGGCGTGCCCATACCGCCAGGAAGGAGTCGTTGGACATGGGGGTGGTGCCGAAGGTTCCCGCCGGGGAGTTCTTGGTGATGTCAGCGGCGATCTGCGCGTAATCGTCCCAGGTCCAGGTTTCGTCGTCCGGCAGCTCAACGCCCGCTGCCTCGAAGACCTTGGGGTCGATCACCATGGACATGGAGTTCACGCCTGCGGTGAGGGTGTACTGCTTGCCATCAATCTTGCCCAGGTCCACCGTGCCTTCGGCGAACTTGGAGGTGTCGATCTGGTCCTTGACCTCGTCCAGGTCCAGCAGCACGCCCCGGCTGGCGTATTCGCTGGGGTAGGCGCCGCTCATGGCGAAGACGTCCGGGGTGGTCCCGCCGGCGATCTGGGTGGCCATCTTGTCCCAGTAGGAGCTGAACTCGGTGTTCTCGCCCTGCACCTTGATGGTGGGGTTCGCGGCCTCGAAGTCCTTGATGACCTCTAGGGTGGTTTTGGCACGGGAATCGTTGCCCCACCAGGCGAAACGGATGGTGACGGGATCCTCGACCGTCCCGACTTTCCCGGCCTCTGCGTTGCTGCCGCAACCCGTTAGTACCATGGCGAGGGCAGCTGTTGCACCCGCAACCCCCATGACTGATTTCCTGAGACGTAACCGCATTGTCCTGCCCCTTATATGTTGTGGTTCTATTCGTAGTGACCTGTATAACAGAAAGCGTTTTCTCAAAAACTAACAAAGGGCTATACAGGAGTCAAGAAACCGTTTACTTTGGTACGGAGCCGCTTTTTCAATCCGCACCTCCCGCAACGGTGGGAACCCGCCGGGACTCCGGCGGCCACCCCCTCGGCCCCGGGAGCGCACCTATCGCCCAGGCGATACCAAAAACGTGGAGGCCACGATGACCAAAGGAGACCACATGGCCGCTAAGCACATACCCAGGGCGCTGCGCCCGGCTGGAATGCCGGCAGCAGCGGGCCTGATGACACGAACGGGACGGCAACAGTGAGCGCCATCAGCGAACTCAGCTCCATCACCCGGCGGAAGGGCAAAGCCACCGCCGCAGAGAAGAAGGCCAACGGCCGGGACAACAAGGCAGCGTATATCTTCCTGCTGCCGTGGCTGGTGGGCCTCGTCGCCATCACCTTCGGCCCCATGATCATGTCCCTGTACCTGTCCTTCACGGACTACAACCTGCTCCAGCCGCCGGAATGGGTAGGGCTGGAGAACTTTACCCGGATGCTCGATGATGCACGCCTGCACAACTCGCTCGGCGTGACCTTTACCTACGTGTTCGTCGGTGTGCCGCTCCAGCTTGCCGTAGCGCTCCTGATCGCCCTGGTCCTGGACAAGGGCCTGCGCGGCCTGCCGTTCTACCGCTCGGTGTTCTACCTGCCGTCCCTCCTGGGCGGATCGGTGGCAGTCGCCATCCTCTGGAAGCAGATCTTCGGCGCCACGGGCCTGGTGAACCAGGTCCTGGCGATGTTCGGCATCCAGGGTCCGGGATGGATTTCAGACCCCAGCACGGCGCTCGGCTCCATCATCCTGCTCCACGTCTGGACCTTCGGCGCCCCCATGATCATCTTCCTGGCCGGCCTCCGGCAGATCCCGCACATGTATTACGAGGCAGCGCGGGTTGACGGGGCCACCACCCTCCAGCAGTTCTGGCGGATCACCCTGCCGATGCTGAGCCCGATCATCTTCTTCAACCTGGTCCTGCAGATCATCGGATCCTTCCAGTCGTTCACCCAGGCGTTCATCGTCTCGGGCGGCAACGGCGGCCCCTCGGACTCCACGATGTTCTTCACGCTGTACCTCTACCAAAAGGGCTTCGGTCAGTTCGACATGGGCTACGCGTCAGCCATGGCATGGGTCCTGCTGGTGATCATCGGCGTATTCACCGCCATCAACTTCATCGCTTCTAAGTATTGGGTTTTCTATGACGACTAAGCTGGAGACGCTGCCCACCCCGGACAAGAAGTCCGGAGGCGCCGGCAAGCCTACGAACCACCGCAAGCCCCGCGAGTCCCGCGGCACCCTGGCGTTCAGCCGGGCCCAGCGCGGAAAATCCCTGATGAAGCACGGCATCCTCATCCTTGCCGGCGGACTGATGATCTACCCGCTGCTCTGGATGGTTGTTTCATCGCTTCGCCCCAACGAGCTGATCTTCCGCGAACCGGGGCTCTGGCTCAACAGCCTGGAGATGAGCAACTACACCTCCGGCTGGTCCGCCCTGACCCACCCCTTCGGCCATTACATGATCAACTCGGCGATTGTGGTCATCGGCTCCATCCTGGGCAACCTGATCTCCTGCTCCATGGCGGCCTACGCCTTTGCGCGGCTGCAGTTCACTGCCAAGAAGCTGCTGTTCGGCATCATGCTGCTGACCATCATGCTGCCGTTCCACGTGGTGATCGTTCCGCAGTACATCCTGTTCTCGCAGATCGGCTGGGTTAACACCTTCTGGCCGCTGATCGTGCCCAAGCTGCTGGCCACCGAAGCGTTCTTCGTCTTCCTGATGGTGCAGTTCATCCGCGGTATTCCGCGGGAGCTCGATGAGGCTGCGAGGATCGATGGTGCAGGCCACCCGCGCATCTTCCTGCGGGTCATCCTGCCGCTGATGGTGCCGGCACTGGCCACCACCACCATCTTCACGTTCATCTGGACCTGGAACGACTTCTTCGGCGCCCTGATCTACCTGACGGACCCGGACATGTTCACCGTTCCGGTGGCGCTGAGGGCCTTCGTCGACTCGCAGTCAGCCACGAGCTGGGGATCGCTGTTCGCGATGTCCATCGTCTCGCTCCTGCCGGTCTTCCTGGTGTTCCTCTTCGGCCAGCGCTTCCTCATCAAGGGAATCGCGACCACCGGCATCAAGTAGATCCAGCTCCTGCACTCATGCGCTGCCGGCCAGCAGGCCTGCACCAACCGAACGGCCCGTCCTTGTGGCGGGCCGTTCGGCCGTCCAGAGGCCTGCTGCTTGAAGACTGTGCCGCGCCGGAACGTGCCGTCCATGACCGCGCCGGGCTGTAATGTTTTCCGCAGGAATTTGCCCGCCAGAACTATTGGTCAAACATCTTGTAGTACAAGTCACCTACTTGTACTATTACACCTAGAAAGCGCTTTCGCGTTTCGTCCCTGTTCCACAGTGCGTTAGTCCCCAGCACCTAGATCAAAGAAGATCGGAGTTACCAGTGCAGCTTTTTTCCCGCCCTGCGTCTGCTGCCCGGCAACCGGCAGAGTCGCGTTCCCCCGGCGCAGCACGCCGCATCCGCAAGACGGGCGTGGTCGCGGCGGCCGCCGCCGTCGTGATGGCCCTCAGTGCCTGCGGCGGAGGATCCTCCCCGCAGAACGCCGATGGCCCCGTTGAGCTGCGGTTCTCCTGGTGGGGCGGCGACAAGCGTGCCCAGCTGACCCAGGAAGCCATCAAGCAGTTCGAGGCTGAAAACCCGGACATCAAGATCAAGCCGGAGTTCGGCGACTGGAGCGGCTACTGGGACAAGCTGGCCACCCAGGTTGCCGCCAACGACGCCCCGGACATCATCCAGATGGACGAAAAGTACATTACCGAATATTCCAGCCGCGGCGCCCTGCTTGACCTGTCCAAGTACGAGATCGACACCTCCAAGCTTGATGAGGCGGCGCTGAACGCGGGCAAGGGCGAGGACGGCCTGACCGGCATCGCGGCCGGTATTAACGCGGCCACCATCCTGGCCAACCCCGCGGTGTTCGAGGCCGCAGGTGTTGCGATGCCGGACGACTCCACGTGGACCTGGGAGGACTTCGAGAAGATCGCTTCCGAGATCACGGCCAAGTCCCCGCAGGGCACTTATGGTGCCGCCGCCTACGGCACGGACGAGGCATCCCTGGGTGTCTGGCTCCGCCAGAACGGCAAGTCGCTGTACACCTCCGACGGCAAGCTGGGTTTCGAGCCCAGTGACATTTCCGAATGGTGGGCGTTCCTGAAGCAGCTCAGCGAGAACAAGGCAGTTCCCACGGCCTCCGAGGTGATTGAAGCCGAGGCTGCCCCCCTGGACCAGAGCGGACTCGCCACCGGCAAGAATGCGATGGCCTTCTGGTGGTCCAACCAGGCACCGGCTTTGGAAAAGGCTTCCGGCAGCGATCTCGAGATCCTGCGGTTCCCAACGAAGACCGGGTCCTCCGCTGATGCAGGGCTTTGGTACAAGGCTTCGCAGTTCTGGTCCGCCTCCTCACGCACAAAGCACCCCGAGGAGACCGCCAAGTTCATCGACTTCCTGGCCAACAACGTCAAGGCAGGCGAGGCCCTCCTGGCAGACCGCGGTGTCTACCCGAACTCAGAGGTCCGCGCGGCCATCGAGTCCAAGCTGACCCCGGCCGACGTCAAGGTGGTCAAGTTCATCGACCAGATCAAGGATGAACTCGGCGAGGCACCCGCTCCGCCGCCGAAGGGCGCCGGCGCAATCCAGGAAATCATCAAGCGGTACACCTCCGAGGTTCTCTTCGAGCGGCTCTCCACGGACGAAGCAGGCAAGAAGGCCCACGACGAGATGAAGTCGGCAATCAGCGGTTAGTCCTCACACCGCCAACACGGCTCCGGACAGCTTGGGTGGACGCCTCCTCCACTCCCAGCGTCCGACGGCGGGTGGCAGCTCCGTCCCGGAAGGAACCTCGGGTTCCTTCCGGGACGGAGCTGTTTAAGGCTGTGGGGGTTAAATCTGCGGCGGCATGACTACGGCGGTGCAGCCGGTACGGCCTTGGGCCGGCGCTGTACAGCCAGGGGTCGGTACGGAACAACGCGGCCGAGGATCTGGACGCCGTGCTTCTTTGGGCTGGGACACCCTGCCGTTCCTCGCGTGGTGGGTTCGGGGTCGCCGCGGGACGGGCCCGCGCTGGTCAGCAGAGCCATGTTGAGTGCTGTGCCCGTGGCGGAGGTACTTGCAGTACCGGCTGGTGGGCCCGAAGGGTGCATCCCGGCCAGCCCCTGGCTCGTCAGCGGTGTGCCGGGTAGCGGAGGCGCGGTGGAGTGGTAGGTGTGGCCGGTGGGGGTTTTCAGTTCCACCGTGTGTCGTGGTCCAGGGACCGGTGTGGCTGAGAATCCGGGTGTTTCCTTGGTGTGGTTGCAGGCTTCGCAGAGGCCTTGGCCGTTGGTGCTGGCGGTGGGCCCGTCCTGGTGCCAGGGGATGATGTGGTCGTGGTGGCGGATGGGCGCGTCGCAGTAGGGGGTGCGGCAGGTGTCGTCGCGGACCTGGAGGAACCGGCGGAGCCCGGAAGGGAAGAGCCGGGCTTTCGAATCAATCGCGAGGAGTTCGCCGGTGCCGGGGGCTGTGAAGACCCGGCGGAGCCAAACATCAATGTCGCTGCCAGCCCTGACGTCCGTCTCAGGAGCACCGGCGCTGTCCGCTCTTGCTCCCTCAGCCACCGCACCACCGGCTAGGCCTGCCGCCGTCTTCCCGGCCGCTGCTGTCCCTCTCGCCGCTGCTGTCATGGCGCTGTCCGCTGGTCCCGCGCCCGGGCGTTCTGGCTGCCCGAGGATTGTTTGCCGTGCCCAGTGGGCGGGGACGATGCCGTAGCCTGCGAGCCGTGCGGGTTCGCTGTCGCCTTGGAAGAGGGTGCGGTCGGTCATGACCAGCTGGACTTCGATGCTGCTGATCCCGGCCCGGGCGCCAGTGATGAGCTGCACCAGTTCATCGGCCATGGCCGCGCCCCTGGAGCGTTCATCACCGTTTGCCCGGGCGGTGTCGGCGTGGCGGGTGAGGGCGGCGTACACGGCGACGCCCTGCGCGACCTGCAGCAGGGCGGTCAGGCGGGCCATGGTGTCCGGCGCCGGGCGAAGCGTCACGGTCCGGTCGTTCACCGCATGACTGGCGCGTTTGGCCACCGAGTGCGGGTCGCGCCGGTACGCGGCAGCCCGGACCGCGGCAATGATGGCCCGGTCCCCGGCCCCTGCCAGGGAACCGGCCCCGGCCAGGGTGCCGGTGTCGGCGGCGAGTTCCTCGTCCACCGCGCACCGGTCTTCGGCGGACAGGCACGCTGTTTCCTTCACGATGAGGGTGGCGCGCCATTCGTTCAGCTCCCCGGACTCCAGGGCGGCCAGGGTGTGGGGCATCTCGGTGGTGAGGGCTTTGGCCAGGCCCAGGAGCCGGCCGCCGCGGGCCGGGGACTCCCGGCGTGCCAACGCGACCTGCGCGGCAACACCGGCGCCCTGCTCCCTGGCCGGGACACCGGCGGCGGCCTGCTCCCGCCGCTGGGAGAGATCAAAAGCCACAGCGATCCGGGCCTGTTTCGCAGCCGCCAGCGATTTCAGGTCCTCAAGCTCCCGCAGCTGGTCAATCATCCCGGGGCCGTCAGCCGCAACCGGAACCGAAGACAGGGAGCGCGAGACGTCAGCCACGGACAGGACACCAGGAAACGGCGGCACCGCGGAGACAAGGCGCGTGGCGGCCGCAGGCGCAGCGGGGATTCCCGCAACCTGCGCTGGTGGCAGTGCCCCTCCCAGCCCCTGAACCGCTTCCATAAACAAAGTCTTCCAGCAGGGTCTGACATCAGCCGGCTGCCAAGAACTGTATGTGGAAAAGGCTCAGCCTGGCGGCTCAGGAAAGTCGGGAACGGCGCGCCTTTGCCCTCGCCGCTAGGCAAGGAAAAGGGGCGAGTCGGAGGCCGAGGGAGGTACCGCCGTCGTCTAGACCCGCGTGGTAAAGGGCGCATCCCGGGTGCATCCCGGGCGGGGTGGTCGGGGGCGTGGGGGCGTCGCACCATCGTGCGTCGCCCCCGAACCGGAGACTCAGTCCTCCGCGATCACCGCAACGCCGCCGGCCTCCACGGTGCCGGTGAACCGTTCGCCGGAGAGCACATCCGTGCCGGATGCCCGCACTGCTGCCGCGGCCCGGGTGTGGTTGATGGCAAACAGGAAGCTGCCGCCGTCGGCCGAGCGCCGGCGGGTCAGTTCCACTCCCGCGTCGGCCCCGGCAACGGGGGAGACCTCTGATTCCGCCAGCAGCCGGTCCACCAGGGACTCGATGCCGTCACGGTCGGGGAACGTGCCCAGGTACCACGCGGCGCCGGTTCCCACTGCCCGCCGGGTCAGGGAGGGAACGCCCTCCAGCGGGTACCCGGTGAACGTCTGGAGTGCCTCCGCGCCGGCAAGGTGCACGTGCTCGCTCCAGATGGAGGACACCGTGCCGTCGCTCAGCTTCAGCTGCGATCCGGCCAGCAGCGGGTGGAATTCCTCAACGCTTACGCCCAGGAGTTCGCGGAATGCCCCCGGGTAGCCGCCCAGCCGCACGTGGTCCTTCTCATCAGTAATCCCGCTGAAGTAGCTGACAAGGACGGTGGCCCCGCCGGAAGCGGCAGCGGCAATGTTGGCGGCAGCCTCATCAGTCACGGAGTACAGCGTGCACACGAGGACAAGATCGTAGCCGTCCAGCGACGCCGACGGATGCACCATGTCCACGGAGACGCCCCGCAGGAACAGTGACCGGTGGAAGGCCCGCAGCAGGTCCAGGTACCGCACGTCGATGCTCGGTTTGGAATCGATTTCGCTGGCCCACCAGGCCTCGTAGTCGAACACGATGGCCGCGCGCGACTCGACCCGCGAACCGCGGACCGGTGCCAGCAGCTGGAGTGCAGCTCCCAGGTCCACCACCTCGCGCCATACGCGAGTGTCCCGGCCGCCGTGCGGAACCATGGCCGAGTGGAACTTCTCCGAGCCCGCAAAGCTCTGCCGCCACTGGAAGAACATCACCGCGTCCGCTCCGCGTGCCACATGCGCCAGCGAGTTCCGCAGCATTTCGCCGGGCATCTTGGGCTGGTTGCGCGGCTGCCAGTTAACGGCCGACGTCGAATGCTCCATCAGGATCCACGGGTCACCTCCCGCGATGCCCCGGGTGAGGTCCGCGCTGAACGCGAGTTCGATATGCCGTTCAGGATCTGCGGCCACCAGGTAGTGGTCGTTGGCAATGACGTCCAGGTCCTTGGCCCAGCTGAAGTAGTCCATGGACTTGGTGGCGCTGGAAGCCATCAGGTTGGTGGTGCAGGGGACTGCGGGGGTGACTTCCCGGAGGACGGCAACCAGGCTGCGGTAGTAGTCCATCAGCGCCCAGGAGTTGAAGCGCTGGAAGTCCAGCTGCTGGCCGGGGTTCAGCGTGGAGGGTGCGACGCCGGGAGGAACGATCTCCTCAAAGGAGCCGTAGTGCTGCGACCAGAAGGCTGTGCCCCAGGCGGCGTTGAGCGCATCGATGGTTCCGTACCGCCGCTCGAGCCACAGGCGGAACGCGGCGGCGTCTTCCTCGCCGTAGAACTCCGAAACGTGGCAGCCCAGTTCGTTGTCCACGTGCCACAGCGCCAGGGCGGGGTGGTCCCTGTACCGTTCCGCGAGCACCCGTGTGATGCCGGCGGCGTACTTCCGGTAAACGGCCGACGACGGGGTGTAGTGCCGCCGTGACCCCGGTCCCAGCGTGGTTCCGTCAGCCGTGACCGGCAAGATTTCCGGATGCTTCCGCACCAGCCACGCCGGGGGAGCGGCGGTGGCGGTGGCCAGTGCCACCTTGACGCCGATGCCGTGCAGGTTGTCCATGACGTCGTCGAGCCAGCCGAAATCGTACTGGCCCTCAGCAGGCTCCAGCAGTGCCCACGAGAAGATACCGACGCTGAGGAAGTTTACGCCGGCTTCCTGCATCAGCTCCAGGTCCTCCATCCTCACGCTGACCGGCCACTGCTCCGGGTTGTAGTCGCCACCGAAACCGATGCCCTCGATGTTGTTCCAAACGCTGGCCGTACCTGGGGTTGCCTGGTTGGTCATGGGACTCCTTTGTCTGCGGGGTGGATGGATGCGCGGTGAAAACCAGCCGCTTGGAAAACGCTTGCCCATTTTCTGGATTGAGGATATTGTATCGTTTCAGAAGCCGTGTAAGCCAGCTCACTACTTTCGTTGTAGGTGAGATCGGGGATTGCACACACTGAGCAAGGAGGCTCCCATGATCAACAGAAGGCATTTCCTCACCACCGTGGCCGTCGGCACCGCATCTGCCGCAGCTTTGGCTGCGTGTGGAACGGGATCCAGCACCAGCGCTGGAGAGACGGGCTCCGCGGAGAACCCGGTTACCATCAACTACACCTGGTGGGGTAACGACGACCGCGCCGAGCGCACCCGCAAGGCGATCGCGCTGTTCGAGGAGAAGAACCCGGACATCAAGGTCAACGGCAACTTCACCGACTTCGCCGGCTACTGGCAGAAGCGCGCCACCGAGGCCGCCGGCGGCGGGCTGCCGGACGTGATGCAGTGGGACCTGTCCTACCTGCGCGATTACGGCCAGCGTAACCAGCTCCTGGACCTGGGCACCGTGAACATCAACACGGACGCGTTCGAGAAGTCCCTCCTGCCCTCGGGCCAGATCCGTGGCAAGACCTACGGCATCCCCACCAGCACCAACGCCTTCGCCGTGTACTACGACCCCGCCAAGCTGGCGTCCCTGGGCATCGCGGAGCCTGACGGAACGTGGACCTACAAGGAATTCAACGACTTCCTGGCCGAGGTGGGCGCCAAGAGCAACGGTGAAATCTTTGGCGGCACGGATTACACCGGTGTCTGGTGGATGTTCAACATCTGGCTGCGGCAGAACAATATCGAGGCCTTCACCGAGGACGGCAAGCTCGGCTTCACCAAGGACGATATGAAGAAGTGGTGGAACCAGACTGCTGCACTGCGCGGCACCCCGGCCATCGTTTCCGAAGAGCGCGTCACCCAGCTCGCCCCCAAGTCCCCGTTCGGCTCCAACGTCACCGCCACCGAGGTCACCTGGGACAACTTCATGGCCGGCTACCTTGCGGACAGCGGCGCCACGGAACTCAAGCTTGCGCCGGTCCCCTCGGATGACCCGGACAACCTGGGCCTGTTCCTGAAGCCCTCCATGCTGATGGTGGCCAGCGCCAAGACCAAGTACAAAGACGCTGCCGCCCGGTTCATCGACTTCATGGTCAACGACCCCGAGGTAGGCCAGATCTTCAAGACCTCCCGCGGTGTTCCGGCGTCCAAGACCCAGCGCGACGGGACCACCTTCGAAGGTACGGACAAGCTCGTGGTCGATTACGAGAAGTCCATCGAGCAGTACCTCAAGGACGCCCCGGAGCCGCCCATTGTGGGCTTCGGCACGCTCGAGGCGTCCTTCAAGCGTGTTGCCTCGGACCTCAACTACGGCAAGCTGACTGTCGACGGCGCCGCCGACGCATGGTTCAAGGAAGCCGAAGACCTCATCAAGCAGAACGCCTGATCAGGCTCCTTGCCTGCTAAAGCGTTCATGACTGACGGAATGAACTCGTGACTCAAAGCCCAACACTGAGCAGGCGCTCGTCGTCGTCCGCCCCCTCGCTGCCGCGCAAGTCGCGGCAGCGGGGGGCGGATGCCCGCGCCGGCTACACCTTCCTGCTGCCCTGGCTGCTGGGATTCATCGCCCTCACTGTTGGGCCCATGATTTCCTCGCTCTACCTCTCCTTCACCAACTACAACCTGTTCGAGCCGCCCAAGTGGATCGGCCTGGACAACTACACCACCCTCTTCCAGGACGAACGCTTCCTGCAGTCGGTGGGCGTAACGGTCTCCTACGTGGTCTTCGGTACACCACTCAAGCTCGCGGCCGCACTGGCAGTGGCCATGCTGCTGAACAGCAAGCGCCGAGGCCAGGGCTTCTACCGCTCCGCGTTCTACGCCCCGTCCCTGATCGGCGCGTCAGTCTCCATCGCGATCGTCTGGAAAGCCATGTTCGGCGATGCCGGCCCGGTGGACCAGGGCCTGTCCTTCTTTGGGATCAACCTGGGCGGCTGGGTGGGCAACCCGGCCATGACCATGCCCATGTTCATCCTGCTGACCGTGTGGCAGTTCGGCGCCCCGATGGTGATCTTCCTCGCCGGCCTGAAGCAAATCCCGGCGGACCTGTACGAAGCGGCGTCCATGGACGGCGCCGGCCCGATCCGGAAGTTCTTCAACATCACCTGGCCCATGCTCTCCCCGGTGATCTTCTTCAACCTGCTGATGGAAACGATCCACGCGTTCCAGATCTTCGCCTCGGCGTACATCATCTCCAACGGTGAAGGCGGCCCTGCCGGATCCACCCTTTTCTACACCCTTTACCTGTACCTGCGGGGCTTCAGCGACTTCCGGATGGGCTACGCCTCGGCCATGGCCTGGCTCCTGGTGATCGTCGTGGGCATCATCACCCTGATCTTCTTCCGCACGTCCAAGTCCTGGGTCCACTACAGCGGTGATGCAAAATGACAAGCACGGCAACCCCCACCCAGTCCCTCCCGGACGCAGAACTGGCGCACTACAACCCCAAGTCTGAGTCGGCCGGGACCAAGCGCGCCAAGAGCACCGTCTTCCACCTGGTGGCCCTCGCCCTCACGGCGGTGGTCCTGTACCCGGGCCTGTGGATGATCGCCTCGGCCTTCAAACCCAACTCCGAAATTGGCGGCTCCAACACCTCGCTCTGGTCCAACAACTTCAGCTTTGACAACTTTGTCACGGCCATGGACGGCATCGGCGGGGTGTCCACCCTGCAGTTCTTCACCAACTCACTCATCCTGGCCATCGGCGCCGTGGTGGGAACCATCCTCTCGGCGTCCGTGTCAGCGTACGCGTTCGCCAGGATCAAGTTCCCGGGCCGCAGCATCTTCTTCGGCATGATGATCGCAACCCTGCTCCTGCCCTTCCATGTGGTGATCATTCCGCAGTACATCGTGTTCCAGCAGCTGGGCCTGGTGGACACCTACGTGCCGCTGCTGATCGGCAAGTTCCTCGCCGCCGACGCGTTCTTCGTGTTCCTCATGGTCCAGTTCATGCGCAACCTCCCGGCCGAACTGGACGAAGCAGCACGCATCGACGGCGCCGGCCACGTCCGGATCTTCACCTCCATCATGCTGCCGCTGATGAAGCCGGCCCTGATTTCGACGTCGATCTTCTCCTTCATCTGGAGCTGGAACGACTTCCTGGGCCCGCTGCTCTACCTGAACACCCCGGACAAGTACCCTTTGCCGCTGGCCCTGCGGCTCTTCGTGGACCAGACCCAGTCCTCGGACTACGGCGCCATGATCGCCATGTCCGTCCTGGCCCTGCTGCCGGTGCTGATCTTCTTCCTGGTGTTCCAGCGGTACATCGTTGAAGGCGTCTCCACCCAGGGCCTCAAGGGCTAACGGAAAAACGAGACAGAAAATGAGCGTCATGGACAGCACCACACCCGCCCCCAACCACCACGAACCCGTCCCGGTCAACCGCTTCGCGCTGTTCTCCGAGACCCTGCTGGCAGGGGTGCTGGTGCTGGTGCTGTCCCTTCCGCTGGTGACGATCCCCGCCGCATATGCGGCGGGGATCGCCCATCTGGAGCGCCACCTCTCGGGCAGGGACGATTCCGTCCGCGGCCTCTGGGGCACCTTCAAGGCTGCCTTGCCAGGCAGCTGGAAGCTTGGAATCACGACGGCGGCAGCCGCCGTCGTGATTGTCCTTAACCTTTTGCTCGCTTGGGTGGGGCAGCTCCCGGGCCGGGAAGTGGTCCTGCCGGCCACCCTGATCCTCGCGGCCGCCGGGGCAATCCTGCTCCTGCGCACCACCGCAGCGTGGTCCGATGCCGCCGACGCCCACGCGGATGCCCGCGCCGCCTGGCGCTCAGCGCTCGAGGCCGGCCAGGCGCTGTCCCTCAAGGACTGGAGCGGGTCCCTCCTGCTCGCTGCCGCGCTCTTTGGAACCGTGGTGTTCGTCTGGATGCTGGCCGCCCTCTTCGTCGTGGTTCCCGGCACCCTGATCCTGGCGGCTGCGGCCGTCAAACTGCGTTCCACCCGCGCCTGACGCACGTGCTCTTCAACCGCCAGCGTTCCAAGCAGTCCCTCCGCGCCGGTACAAACCAGCCGGCCTGGTACCAGCCCCTGACGCAGCGCAACTACCGCCTCTTCCTGGCACTGGTGTTCACCGGCAGCGTGGGCGTGTGGATGCAGCGGCTCGCGCAGGACTGGCTCGTGCTGCAGCTGACCGGCAGCCCCGCCGCGGTGGGGGTGGCCGTTGCCCTGCAGTTCCTCCCGATGCTGGTGGTGGGACCCCTGAGCGGGCTGCTGGTGGACATGTTTCCCAAGCGCCGGATCATGCTGTGGTGCCAGGCCGTTATCGCCCTCCTGGCCCTTGGCCTCGCGGCGTGGGCGGCGAGCGGGACCATTACCGTCTGGGCCGTATACGCCAGCTGTGTGGCGCTGGGCGTCACGTCGGCCATCAACCAGCCAGCCAGCCAGGTCTTCGTCAACGAGGTGGTGGGCGACGCCAACCTCCGGCCGGCCATCGGCCTCAACAACGCCATCGGCCAGCTGGGAGCCATGGCGGGTCCCGCCGTGGGCGGTGTGGTCATCGCCCAGGCAGGATCGGCTGCTGCGTTCGCGGCGAACTCCGTGCTGTGCCTGCTGGTCCTCTGCCTCATCGCCGCCATCCGCCCTGCCGAGCTGCATTCCAGCACCCGGGCGGCGCGGGGGCGCGGGCAGCTCCTGGCCGGGTTCCGGTACGTCCGGGAACGGCCGTCCCTGCTGTTGATTATCGCCTTGGCCGGGCTCCTGGGAATGTTCGGCATGAACGGCCCTGTGGTGCTGGCCGCCTTCGCCGAACGGGTGTGGCACAACGGCGTCGAAGGCTTCGGCCTGTTCAACACAGTCAGCGCCATCGGGGCCCTGGCCGGTGCACTGCTGGCCGCCAGGCTGCGGAGTCTGGGCCGGAAAGGCATTGTGGCCACTGCAGGGCTCTTCGGCCTGTCCCAGCTGGTGGCGGCCCTGATGCCCACCCTTACCCTGTTCATGGTGATGCTGGTGGTGGTGGGGCTCATGACCCTCCTCTTCCTCACCAACGCGGCCACCGCCGTCCAGCTCGAAGCCGGCCCGGAGATCCGCGGCCGCGTGATGGCCCTCTACCTTCCCCTCCTGCTGGGCGGGCACGCACTGGGAGGCCTCCTGGCGGGCTGGCTCACGGAGCAGTTCGGAGTGCGTACCGGACTGGTGGCCACCGGCGGGCTGGGCATGCTTTCCGCCCTTGTTATTGGGCTGTTGCTGTGGCGGCAAGGGCGCAGGGCGGTTGCCATCCAGTCCTGACAGCTGGCCATCCCAAGGGCATATCTGCTTCCCGGCAAGGGGGTGCTCCGAAGCCTTGACGCGTGCGCCAGCTCACACCTAGGCTGTGGGAAACCGGTTTCTTTCAGGTCCCAGCAACCCGCGCCAAAGGACAAACAATGATGTTTCGCGCCCAGAAATCCCTGCTGCCCAAAGCCGCCGCCGCGGCGGCGGCCCTCTCGCTCGTCCTCACCGGCTGTGGCAGCTCGCCGGAAGCCGAGCAGGACGGGCCGGTGACCCTGCGGTTCAGCTGGTGGGGCTCGGATACCCGGCACAAGATGACGGAACAGCTGATTGAAGCCTTCGAAGCCGAGAATCCCAACATCAACGTCGAAGGGGAGTACGGCGACTGGTCCGGCTACTGGGACAAGCTGGCCACCCAGGTGGCCTCGCAGGATGCCCCGGACATCATCCAGATGGACGCGGCCTACCTGGGTGAGTATTCCGAGCGCGGCGCCCTGCTCGAGCTCAAGGACGTGGACCTGTCAAAGTTCGACCAGCCCGTGGCGGACTCCGGCAAGGTGGACGGCAAGCAGTACGCCGTGACCAGTGGCGTGAACGCGATGGTTGTCCTGGCCAACCCCTCGCTGGTTTCGGCCAGCGGAGTGGCCCTCCCTGACGATGAGGCCTGGACCTGGGAGGACCTCAACGACACCGCAGCGGCCATCACGGCAGCCAGCCCGGACGGCGTCTACGGGACGGGCCAGGTAAACAGCGATGCCGCGGCCAACCTGTGGTTCCGGCAGCACGGCAAGTCGCTGTTCACCCCGGACGGGGAGCTGGGATTCGATGAGGCGGCCCTGGCCGAGTGGTACGGGTACCAGGCGAAGATGCGCGACTCCAAGGCAGTGCCCCCGGCGTCGGTGATCACCGAGGACGCCAGCGCTTCCATTGACCAGCAGGGCTTGTCCACCAACAGGTTTGCCATGAACATGTACTGGTCCAACCAGCTGGGCGCCCTGAGCAAAGCCTCCGGGCAGGACCTCGAGATCCGGCGCCCGCCGAGCCTGGAGGGCAAGGCGTCCGAAGCCCGGCAGTTCTACAAGTCGTCCATGTTCTGGTCCGCCAGCTCCCGGACAAAGCACCCGGTGGAAGCGCAAAAGTTCATCGACTTCGTCACCAACAACCCCGTGGCCGGCGAGATCGGCCTGGCGGACCGCGGCATCCCGGCCAACTCGGACATCCGGGAGGCCATAGCCGCCAAGCTGAGCCCTGCTGACGCCAAGACGGCAGAGTTCATCGATGAAATCTCGGACGAACTCGGAGAGGCCGTGCCGGTGCCGCCCGCCGGGTCCGCCGCCGTGGTGGAGGTCCTGGGCCGCTACTCGCTGGAGGTCCACTTCAGCCGCCTGTCGCCGCAGGACGCGGCAAAGAAGGCCATGGAAGAGGCAAAGAGCGCCCTTCTCTGACCAGTGGTGGCTACGCCCGGGGCGTGAAGCTCCACGTCCCGGCGTGCACCCTGAAATCCCGCGTGGCGTGTGCGGCCGGTCCTGTCCCGGCGGCGGCCCCGCCGTCCGCAGCGAAAGGCACGACGGCGGCATCCGCCGTCGGGTGCGTACCCCCGGAAGCGACTGTGTACTTGCCGGCTGGCAGCCGGACAACGGCCACCGTCCCGGCAGGGACCTTGCATTCCAGCCGCATCTGTCCGCCGTCCCGGGTCCAGCCCGCTTCCACATAGCCGTTGTTCACGGGCACCGTGCCGCTGGCGTGATTTAGCCGGCACAGCGGAGGCTCGATCAGCAGCTCGGAGCCTCCGGGGGAGCTGAACCGGACGCCGAGCAGGTGGTCCAGGATCTCCTTGACCACTGACGCGGACCAGGCGTGGGACTGGCTGTAGTCCGTTCCTTCCACCAGGTCCCAGGCTTCCCAGGTGAAGGTGGCGCCGCGCTCCAGCAGGTTGGCCCAGCCGGGCTGGTCCCTGTCCGTCAGGAGATCCAGCACCGCGTCCGTCATGCCCTGGGAGAGCAGCCCGCGGACCAGCCGGTGGACTGTCAGCGGCCCCTGCTTCATCCCCATCGAGGCGATCCGCAGCGCATCGGCGGAGGCGAACTCCGGAGCGGTGATGCCCAGGGAGAGCGGGAAGGACGCGGCATGCTGGGAGGCGTGCGCGCTGGGTGTGCCATCGGCGTGCAGGCCGTCCACCATCACCCCGTCCACCCGCAGGCGGGTGCGGAATGCGTCAGCCAGCCGGCGGGCGGAGGAGGCGTAACGGACAGCGGCATCATGCTCGCCTGCCACGCTGCAGAGCCGGGCCGTGGACACCAGCGCAGAGTAGGCCTGGGCGTTGACGGTGGTCTTAGCGGCGCACTCCATGTCGTAACCGAACCGCCCGGGTTCGGGCCAGTCCACGATGCCGTGAAGGTAGGGGCCGGAGCCGCCGCCCAGCCGGGTGACCAGTCCCGCCGTCGGCCCTTCCGCCGGAACGTACCGCAACGCGTAGTCGGCGGTGTTGCGCAGGTGCGGCAGCAGTTCCCGGACCAGGCCAAGGTCCCCCGTGCGCAGGTGGTACTCCTCGGCCCACTCAGGGATCATGAGGGAAAAATCAGGAATGTCGCGCTTGCCGTCGCCGTTGGGGTACACGGCGTTGTAGCGGCCGCGGTCCTGCCCCTCGGACCAATAGCGGGCGGCGGACCAGGCGAACTCCCGCAGCGCCTGCGCCGTATAGGCATGCTCCCCGAAGAGGGCCATGGTGGCATACGAAATGTTCACCGCGTCCGCCAGGAACTGGCCCTTCTCTCGGGTGGGTGTATCCACGAACTGTTCTTGGACGCCGTACAGGGCCGAGTCGCGCAGCAGCGTAAAAACGCGGTCCGGCATGGGATCCGAGCTGCTGAAACTTCCCTCAGCCGGGTGGTGCCCGTGGACCAGCACGGCCCCGACGCGGGATACCTCGGCGGCCTCCACGCCGGGAAGCTCAAGGTAGCGGAAACCCAGGTGCACCGTGGCGCTGAACTGCTGGGGCCCGGCCGCCTGGGTATAGGGGAAGGACATGTCCGTGTTCTGGCTTGCGGTCTTTCCCGCGTCCACCCGTCCGTCGGGCCGGAGGGCGTAGCCGGCCCGGATCATCACGGTGCGGCCGGGAACTCCGTCCAGGAAGTCCACCTCCGGGCGCCCGGGAAGAACCTGGCCGAAGTCCGCCACCATGGTGCCGTCGTCGGCCGTCAGGAAAGCCGCGGGAGCAACAAACCCGCCGGCCAGGAAGGTCCGGCGCGGGTGCAGCCCGGGGGACACCGTTGAAGGGTGGCGGCCGCAGCTGATGGCCGGCGGCAGGTCCGGGGAAGAAGGGGACGGGGAGGACGGTGCGGCTGCCAGGGCCCGTGCGGCCTGCCCGTCCAGATGTTCCACGGGGTCGCCCTCGTCATTGCGGTAGCCGGACTGCCGGTACGGCGCCTCGCCGGCTGACCACTCCGGCCCGGAACAGAAGGCTTCCCGGCGGCCGTCCGTGTACTGCACGCTGATGCGCACCAACAGGCCGGGGAGCCCGGCGGCACGCCCCTGGCCCGGGCCGTACCAGTGCAGTACTGCCGTTAGGGGAACGGCTGCGCCCGGTGGCTGGGCCGCGAGCAGTCCGGTGACGTCCGCGGCGTCGTAATAGCCTTCGCCCGGATAGCCGAAAGAGGTTGTTGCCAGGCAGGGGACACCGGCCAGGGAGATCTGCGCGTGGTGGTGGGCCGCCATGAACAGCCGCGCCCGGCGCACGGTGCCGGTGAGCTGCAGGGTTGTCCGGAACACGGTCCATTCGTCCGGCTGGCGGTGCGCCGTGGTAGCGGCCCACTGCGCCAGGCAGGCGCGGGCGTGATCCCCGCTGGCGTCGAAGCGGTGGTCCAGCAGCACGCCGCCGGCACTATCCTGGCCGGCGCTGGTGATGCGCAGCGACGCATACTCGGCCTGGCTCCGGGGGCCCTGGTGCAGGGCCGGCTTCCCTGTGAACCCGTGAGCGGCGGGCTCCTGCACCTCCAGCAGGTCCACGCCGTCCAGCGCAACGGTGATGGTGTGGCCATCGTCGGTGACCACGAGGTCCTGCCAGGAGCCGGACACCAGGTCCTTGCCGGGCAGCCGCGCCTGGTAGACCTCCACGTTCCGGTCCGCCCGGGCCCTGGCCAGCTCCTCGGTTTCGGGGACGGCCGGGGCGGGAATCTCCCACACGGGGGCGTGGCGGAGGACCACGTCCCCGGCCGTGTTGAGTTCCAGCAGCAGGCCGGTGCCGGGGCCGCTGCTGCGAAGGATAAGTCCGGCCCACCCCATGACCGGGCGGACGCGGGCTTCGATGCGGATGCTGCGGGCAGGCGGGCAGGGAACCGGCAGGTGGGGTGAGCCCGCCACGCGGAGGGCGTTGTTGAGGATTTCCAGGGGCGCGCGGCCGCCGGGGGCGCGCCGGATCCAGTCGGCCTGCCAGGACGCGTCCGGGAGGCCTGTGCTGAACATCTTCGGAGTAGACCATTCCCCGGGCATTCCTGCGGCGTCGCGGACCCGAACCCGCCACGCGTAGTCCGAGTCGTCGTCGAGCGCAGGCCCGTCATAGTGGACCCCGCGCTGCGCGGGGGAGGGGACCGGACCGGAGCTCCAGAACTTGAGCCCCTGCGAGTCCTCCACCGTGACCTCGTAGCCGGTCTGCAGGGCCCGCGCCGGATCGGAGCCGTCCGGCTGGGCCAGCTGCCAGCTGAACGTGGGCCGGGGTGATGCGGTAAGGCACTCGGCGATGCCCTCCGTCAGCAGGTTCACGGCGTGCAGCTGCCCCCGCACCGAGGCCTGCGTCGTGGAAGGTGCCGGGGTTGTTGCAGGCTGCGGGCGCATCAGGAAGCCGGCACGCTGAAGGCGCAAGGGGCCGATGTTGCCCACGGCAGGCCCAGCTCACTGAACGTGGCGTGCTCGCGGCCAGCGCGTTCCAGGGCCGCCTCAATATCAATCACGACGGCGTGCGCTGCGTCCCCGTCGCCCTCCCACCTGACGTGGGCATCGCCGATGAGCGCGGGCAGCGGAGCGGCCCGGACCGCTTCCAGGACCAGCATGAAGGCACCGCTGTCCGGGAGGGGGCTGATCAGCGGGGATCCGGAATTGCGGTGGGACAGCAGGTTCTCGGTGAGGTCCTCGCGTCCGTACGTCTCCTCGGTGGTGCCCGACGCCGTGGTGACGGTGAGGCGGTCCTCCGTGTAGTGGAACACGGCAGTCCCGGCGGAGCCCTGCAGCGTGACGTAGGGTTCCACGGATTCGGAAGCGCAGATGGTCAGTGCACAAATGATGGGCAGGCCCGAGGCTGTCCGGATGCGGATCACCGAGGTGTCATCCGACTCGATGTCGTTGGCGCGGTACAGTTCGGTCTCCACCGATGCAACGTCGGCCGTGGTCCGTGCCCCCGCAATCCTCAGTGCTGTTGCCACTGCATGGGCCAGGGGATTGGTGGCCACGCCATCCACCACGTCCACGCCGTTGATGCTGCGCTTTCCAGCCCACCGGGAGCGCTTGTAGTAGGCCCGGTCCCGGACCCAGCGGCCCGTGGCGGAAATGCCCTGGAGCGTGCCGAGGGTGCCGGCTGCCACCAGGTTTTCGATTTCCTGCAGGGCGTGGGAGCCGAGGCTCTGGAAACCTATCTGCACGCTCCTGCCGGACGCCGCCGCGGCATCGCAGAGCCGGTTGAAATCGGCCAGGGACGCCACCGGGGGCTTCTCCAGGTACAGGTCCGCATCGGTGCGCAAAGCAGTGAGCGCCAGCGGGGCGTGGGTCTGGATGGGGGTTGCCACGATGACCAGGTCCAGGGCGGTGGTTGCGGACAGCAGTTCGTCGAGTCCCGGGTATACCCGGGCCGAGGCCGGAACGGAGCCGTCTGCCGGCGGCTGCGGATCAGCCACGGCAACGAGCTCGACGGCGCCTGCCGCCTGAAGGTGTTCAAGGTTGCGGAGGTGGTGGGTGCCGAAGCCGTGCACGCCGACCAAAGCCACGCGGGCGGCCTTCCGGCCTGAGGTTCCGGAGGCAGCACCGCGGCCAGCCGTTGCTGCCGCTGCCCAGGCGGGCGCGTCTGGGCTCTGGGTGCCGGTGGGCGTTGCCATGATTCTCCATTTCCGCCCCAACAGGGCACCGTTGTGTGGGCGCACGCGAACTCCAGCAAGCGCTTTCCACCCCTCAGTGTGCGTCATGAGCGTCGCCGGAGTCCAGCTATGTAACGATTCAAAATTTCGCTTGACCTTGCTGCCTGCGTGCGTCTAGATTTTCGAGAAACCGATTACCGGCGTGACGCGGAACACTTTCGCCTTCGCCTCTGCAACGATGGAGAAATGAAGGGAGCTGCGCCATGCTGTCTGGATCGTTCAGTGCCCGGGCCTACTCGTTCTTTGACACCCTCCTGTGGATCGCCTGCCTGAACCTGCTGTGGATCCTCTTTACGCTGCTTGGCCTGGGCGTCCTCGGCGCAGGCCCTGCCACTGCGGCCGCCCAGATCGCCGTGCGGAAGCGCGCACGGGGTGACGCGGCACCGCTGCTCCGCAGCTTCGGCGCGAATTACTTACGGAACTTCGGCCGGGCCAACGTGCTCGCCCTGCCGGTGATGGCGGCGGCAGTTGCGCTGTCCATGAACTGGAACTACTTTTCAGCGTCGGGGGACCTGTTTTCGCAGCTGATGGCGGCGGGCATTTTTGTGGCGGCCATCTTCCTGGCCGGGGCGACCTGTTACCTCTTCCCCCTGTATGCGAGGTACGAGCTTCCCGTGGGGCAGTACCTGCTGACGTCTTCCCGCTTCGCGTTCCGGCACCTCGCCGGAACGGTCATCCTGCTGTTCATTTCCGCTGCCGCGTTCTATGCCAGCACCAGCGTCCCGGGCCTGATCCCGTTCTTCAGTATCGGGGCCTGGCTGTATGTGACCGGCTGGCTGTGCGACCGGTTCTTTACCGCCAATGATGAATCCGTGGCCGGGAATCCGGCGGCCGGAGCGGACATACCCGCGGGGAAGGGCTCCCTCCCGTCGGCCTCCGTGGCCTGACGCCCGGAAGGCTGCGCGGCACCCTTGCCCGGGAGGCGCCGTCGGCCCTCTTTGCTTGCTATCTCTGCTTGAAACGTATCAACGAGACCCCATCAACAATTTTGACCAAACAAAACCCCGAAGAAGTGGAAAAGGAAAACCATGATGCGCAGAAAACTCTCCCTGGCGGCGGCCGTCGTAACGGCCACGGCCATCTCCCTTACTGCCTGCAGCGGCGGCGAAGCCCCGGCAGCGGACCTCAGCACGGTGTCCATCATGGCGCCGTTCCTCGAGGCCCAGCCGCCCAGCGCGGACGGCGCCGTCCAGAAGAAGCTGGAAGAGCTCACCGGCAAGGACATCAACATTACGTGGACCCCCAACGCGTCCTACGAGGACAAGACCAACATCACGCTTGCCTCCTCCGAGATCCCGCACATCATGGTGATCCAGGGCAAGACCCCAGGCTTCGTCAAGAACGCGGAGGCCGGAGCGTTCTGGGACCTGACGGACAAACTCGATGACTACCCGAACCTGAAGACCACCTTCCCGGACATCCAGCAGAACGCCAGCATCAACGGCAAGGTGTACGGCGTGTTCCGCGGCCGCGCCCCTATGCGCGCCGCCGTGATGTTCCGCCAGGACTGGCTGGACAAGCTGGGCCTCGAGGCGCCCAAAACCACCGAGGACCTGTACACGGTGGCCAAGGCCTTCACCGAGCAGGACCCCGACGGCAACGGTCAGGACGACACCTGGGGCATCACCATCCCCAAGTGGGGCGCGCTGGGCAGCAACAGCCCCTACGACCTCATCGAGGAATGGTACGGCGCCGGAAACCGCTGGACCGAGAAGGACGGGAAACTGATCCCCAGCTTCGAAACGGAAGAGTTCCTCGAGGCCAACCGGTTCGTCAAAAAGATGGTGGACGAAAAGCTCATCAACCCGGACTTCGCCACCTTTGACGGCACTAAGTGGAACGAGCCGTTCTTCAACGGCAAGGGCGGCATCATCGTGGACGTCGACTCCCGCGTCAGCGTCCTGGTCAACCTGTTCAAGCAGGCAGATCCCAACAACTACGAGAACAAGGTGGGCTTCGTGGGCAACCTCGAAGGCCCCGACGGCGAACTGCACGCCCACCCCACCGACGGCTACTCCGGCTTCCTCGCCGTGCCGAAGGCCAGCGTCCGCACCGAGGCCGAGCTGGCCAAGGTGCTGGAAGTCCTGAACACCATGAACGGCAAGGACGTGGCCATCCTGCTCAACAACGGGATCGAGGGCGTGAACTTCACCGTGGAGGACGGCAAGGCCGCCAGCATCAAGCCCGAGACTGAGGAGTCAAAGGCCGTCTCCACGGACATCAAGAGCTACGCCCAACTTGGAATGAACGTTGGCGGCAACACTTTCTACCCGGTCAAGCAGCCCACGGAATACGAGCAGCAGGTCTTCGACAAGCGCACGGCAGTGATGGCAGAGGACCTCAAGAGCGCCGTCTACAACCCGGCCGCCCCGTACGTGTCCGCGACCTACGTCTCCAAGGGTGCCCAGCTGGACAACATCGTGGCGGACGCCAGGATCAAGTACCTTGCCGGCCAGATTGACGAGCAGGGGCTGAAGGACGCCATCAAGCTGTGGAACACCAGCGGCGGCGACAAGGTCACGGAAGAGATCAACCAGCTCTGGCAGGACAACAAGTAACAGTCCCGCCCGCACCAGCGGGCTCCGCACGTTTGCTGTGGAGCCCGCCGGTTCAGGACCCACCACCACTTCCAGAAAGGAGGCCCTGAATGTCACAGCTGACAGACGCACTGGCCTCGAACATCGGCCATGGCCAGGGCCCCGGGACGGATGCGGGCAAGAGCTCCAAGCCGCGCAAGCCGCCAAAAGTCCCGCGGGGAAAATTCTCCGTCCATTTTGCGCACTACAAGTGGCTCTACCTGCTGCTGGTGCCGGGGGTGGTGTACTTCGCGGTGTTCCGCTATGCCCCGATGTACGGGGTGTCCATCGCGTTCAAGGACTACGTCCCGTTCCTGGGCGTGAACGGCAGCCCGTGGGTGGGAACCCAGCACTTCCAGGACTTCTTCTCCAACCCGGACTTCCCGCGGCTGCTCGGCAACACCCTGATCCTCGCGTTCCTGAACCTGGGCATCGCCTTTCCACTGACCATTGTCCTGGCGCTGCTGCTGAACGAGGTCCGGCTTTCCATCCTCAAGCGCACGGTCCAGACGCTCGTCTACATTCCGCACTTCCTGTCCTGGACCATCGTGGCGTCGCTGAGCTTCCTGCTGTTCGCCCTGGACTTCGGCCCGTTGTTCCTGTTCCTGAACAACGTGATGGGCACCAACATCGATTTCCTGTCCGACCCCGCCTGGTTCCGGCCGCTGATCGTGCTGCAGGAGATCTGGAAGAACACCGGCTGGGGCACCATCATCTTCCTCGCCGCGCTGGCCACCGTGGACCAGGACCAGTACGAGGCCGCCATCATCGACGGCGCCGGCCGGTTCCGCAGGGTCTGGCACATCACCCTGCCCGGCATCCGTTCCACCATCATCGTGATGCTGATCCTGGCCATCGGGCAGATGCTCAACACCGGGTTCGAACAGATCTACCTGATGACCAACGCCCTGAACCGGTCAGTGGCTGACGTGTTTGACACCTACGTGTACTTCGTAGGCATCACCCAGGGCGCCTACAGCTACTCCACCGCGGTGGGGCTCTTCAAATCCCTGGTGGGCATCGTGCTGATCTTCGGCACCAACGCCCTGGCCAAGCGCTTCAACCAGAGCGGACTGTTCTAATGAAGATTCACAACACCACCGGCGGGCGGATCTTCGACGCCGCGAACTACGTGTTCCTGTCCCTGATCGGCATCATCACGCTGCTGCCGTTCATCTACGTGATCGCAGGGTCCTTCGCCAACGAGGCCGAAATCACCCGGCGCGCGTTCTTCGTCTGGCCCGAACAGTTCACGCTGGGCTCCTACGAGTACATCTTCTCCACCCCTGCGTTCACCAGGGCGCTGGTGACCACCATCCTTGTCACCGCCGTCGGCACCCTGGTCCAGCTCGCGTTCACCGTGACCATGGCCTACCCGCTGGCCAAAAAGACCCTCCGCGGACGGCAGGTCATCCTGTCCCTGGTGGTCTTTGCCATGGTGTTTTCCGGGGGCATGATTCCCACCTTCCTGCTGGTCAAGGACCTGGGCCTGCTGAACTCCTACTGGGCGCTGATCCTGCCGGCGGCCATCAACCCGTTCAGCCTGATCATCATCAAGAACTTCTTCCAGGAACTCCCGCAGGAGCTGGAGGAATCGGCCAAGATGGACGGCGCCACCGAGATCGGTATCCTGTGGCGGATCCTGCTGCCCCTGTCCAAGCCCGTGCTGGCCACCTTCGCCCTGTTCTACGCCGTGGGCATCTGGAACGATTTCATGTCGCCCCTGCTCTACCTCTCCGACAACTCCAAGTGGACCCTCCAGATGTACCTGCGCCAGGTCACGGCGTCATCGGACCTGCTCGGCACAGGCAACGTGGATCCGAACTACATCCCGCCCGAACAGGGCATCAAGTTCGCGGTCATTGTGGTGGCCACCCTGCCCATCCTCATCTTCTACCCGTTCCTGCAGAAGCACTTCGCCAAAGGCATGCTCATCGGCTCCGTCAAGGGCTGAGCCTGCACCACGAGAGAAAGCACAGCATGAAAATCCTGCTCGCCGGAGATTCCACGGTGGCCAACTGCCCCACGCACGAGTACCCCATGAGCGGCTGGGGAGCGCAGCTTGCCCCGCATTCCTATACCTGGGCGGCCGTGCTCAACTTCGCCAAGGGCGGGGCCAGCACGGAGTCCTTCCGCGAGGAAGGGCTGTGGGGCCGCCTGCTGGCGGAGGCCGGGGAGGGGGACCTGGTCCTGATCCAGTTCGGCCACAACGACCAGAAGAAGCAGCACCTCGCGGCCCGGACCGGCTACGCCGCCAACCTGCGCACCATGGCGGGGGAGGTGCAGAATCTGGGGGCGCTGCCCGTACTGTGCACCCCGGTGGAGCGCCGGCACTTCCTGGACGGCCCGTCGTCGGAAGCTGCTGTCCTGGAACAGAGCCTGGAGGACTATCCGGAGGTGGTGCGGGAGATCGCCCTGGAACTGGGACTTCCGGTGCTTGACCTGAACGCGTGGACGCGCGGGCTGTATCTGCAGCTGGGGCGGGAGGAATCGGCGTCGCTCTTCTGCCACTTCGAGCCGGGGTCGCATGCCTACTGGCCGGACGGCCTGGCGGACAACACCCACTTCTCCCAGCAGGGAGCAGCAGTGGTGGCGGGGCACGTTGCCGCCCGGCTCCGGGAGCTGGGCCTGGTGCCCGGCGGCCTGGTGCGTACGACGGCGGGACGCGGCTAGGTGGGCACGCCCGGCCCAGAGGCGAAGGTGCTGTACCGCAACGCCCTCGCGTCCCCGGCGGACGTGCCGGACTGGGTGGCGGAAGGGCCGCTGAGCCTGGGCGCCCACCAAGGCGCCCTGGAACTGTCAGGTTCGCTGGACGACGCGGAATTCGGGGACCATGCGCACTGGACGTTCTGGTGCCCGGTGCAGTTCCCGGACGGCATCCGGATCAGCTGGGAGTTCCTGCCGCTCGAGGAGCCAGGCCTGGCCATGCTCTTCTTCGCTGCCCGGGGGCACGGCGGCCGGGACCTCTTTTCCAGTGGACTCGCGCCGCGGACGGGGTACTACCCGCAGTACCATTCCGGGGACATGGATGCCCTGCACGTCTCCTACTTCCGGCACAAATACGAGTCGGAGCGGGCTTTCCGGACCTGCAACCTTCGGAAGAGCGCCGGGTTCGACCTGGTGGCGCAGGGTGCCGATCCGCTGCCGCCGGCCGGGGACGCGGTTGACTTCTACCGGATGGAGGTGGTGAAGGATGGGCCGCGGGTGGCTTTCGCCATCAACGGGCTGCCGCTTTTTGAGTGGCACGATCCGTCCCCTGACGCGGCCGTGCTGGGCGGCGGATACCTGGGCTTCCGGCAGATGGCCCCGCTCCGGGCGGCGTACCGGAACCTGGTGGTGGAGGAGCTCTAGTCCGCTAGGGAGCGGGATCCGACGTGTGCTTCGTCGGCCGGTAGCCGGCGAGTTCGGCGCGGACGTCACCTTCCTCGTGCTGGCCCTTCTCCTTGCCGAACGGCAGGGCCTTCAGCAGCGGGTGCAGGACAGCCATCACGGCGAGGCCCCAGGCGAGTCCCAGGACGGCTGAGCAGATGGTGTTCACCAACCAGGCCAGGAGGCCGCCAATACCCGCGATTCCGGCGACCGGCGCCTCGAGGGCGTGGACCAGGTCATACGGCAGGTGCCAGCCGAGGTCGTAGGCCCCCTGGAGCATGATGTGGCCGCCAACCCACAGCATGGCGACTGTCCCGATCAGGGTGATTCCGGCCAGCACGGCAGGCATCCCCTTGACCAGCAGCTCGCCGAAGCGCTGCGAGCCCGCAGACTCCTTGGCGGCCAGGTGCAGGCCAATGTCGTCCATCTTCACGATCAGAGCCACGGCGCCGTACACAAGCACCGTGATGGCGAGGGCTACAACCACCAGGATGGCGGCCCGGGCCCAAATGGATTCCGTGGCAACCTCGTTCATCGAGATGACCATGATCTCGCAGGACAGGATGAAGTCGGTGGTGATGGCGCCCTTGACCACCTTGGCTTCCGCCTCAGGTCCCCGCTCGACCGCCGGCGCTTTTTCGTCCGAGTGGTCCCGGCGGATCTTGTGCCAGACCTTTTCGGCACCTTCGAAGCACAGGTACGTGCCGCCCAGCATGAGGATGAACGGGATGGCCCACGGGAGGAAGGCGCTGACGAGCAGCAGGGCCGGCAGGATGATCAGCAGCTTGTTCCGGAGCGAGCCCCAGAAAATCCGCTTGATCATCGGCAGCTCGCGGGACGGGTCCGCCCCGGACACGTACTGCGGGGTGACAGCGGCGTCGTCGATGACAACACCGGCGGCCTTGGCCCCGGCCTTTGCCGCTCCGGCAGCGACGTCGTCCACCGAGGCGGCCGCGATGCGGGCCAGGGCTGCGACGTCGTCCAGCAGGGCGACGAGGCCGCCGCTCACAGACCGCTCCCGCGGTGTTCGCGTTCGGACGGCTGGGCGTGGCTGCCTGAATGCAGGCGCGTGATCGGCATGCTGCGATTATACGGTGGCGGGCAGCCGTACCCGCCCTGCTCCGCCGCGCGCGGCCAGTGTTCCGTCGAGCGTCGTCCCCGCCCGCGGACGGTCAGGCCCCGGCGACCGGGAGCACCAGCAGGTACCCCGCCGGCAGTTCGCTGCTCCAGCGCCGCGGCTCGCGGACCACGAACTGCGTGGCCAGCTGTTCGGGGGTAAGAAGGCTGTTGGGCGCGGGCGACGGGCCCCACTGTCCGCTGCCGTGCGGGTAGAGCGGATCCTGGACGCGGACGCCGGTGACCGAGAACTCCGGGAACTGGGCGGGGTCGCCGATTGATTCGAAACCGCTCATCACCCACGCATGGCGGCCGCTCCACATGACCAGCCCCACTGGCCTGCCCGTGTCAGCGATGGCGCGTGCCGCCGTCTGGAGGGCAGACCCGTAATCGGCGATGCTGACCACTGTGTACGGCCCCATGCCCACTTCCGTCAGCACCTGCGCCCAGCCGAGGGGGTTGGCGCCGTTGAAGGAATTGGAGGACCGTGCCCGGGCCATCTCCCACAGTTCGCCCTGCTGGGCGGAATCGGCCCAGGTGCCGCCACCGGTGTCGTCAATGAGGTTGTGCGCCATCTGGATGCTCGCCGCAACGCACCAGTCAAAGGTGTACTGCGGCACGAAGTCACCCTCCTGGTAGAGGTTGAGCGCGTAGGGCTGGGGGACCGGGGGTGGTGCGGGAGCCGGCGGCGGGGGTGGGGGTGTGGCGGTGGGAACCGGAGCGGTGGTCCCTTGGGGGGCGAGTGCAATGCCGCTTGCGGGGGGCTGTGCAGGGGAGGTAGGGGCCGGCTGTGCGGGGGAGGCCGGGACCGTTTGCCCGGCGGGCGCTTCGTTGATGCCGACGGCGGGCGCGCAGGCCCCGAGGCAGGTCGCCAGGGCGACGAGCCAGGCAAGGAGACGGGGACGGGTGCCGGTCATGATGGGATCAGTCTAGCGCGGGCCCCTCCCGCTGTCCGGTGGGCCGCTTAGCCTCAGAACGCGTAGCGGACGCGGCAGTACGGCGCGATTTTTTCAATCAGCGCCGTCAGCTGGTTCACGTAGCGTGCCTTGGTCCCCGCGCGGTAGCGGACGTTGGTGAAGCCGTTGGAGGAGATCTTGGACTCCTGGAGGTCCGGGCGCCACAGCACGTCCTCGGCCTGCGGATGCCAACCGAGGTTGACCTCGTGCAGCCGCTCGTTGTGGGTCAGGAAGATGACTTCCGCCGCGAGCTGGGCTTTTGCGGCCGAGCTGAGGGTGCGGTCCAGCTGGCGCAGCAGTTCCTCCCAATCGCTGAGCCACGTGTCCGTGATGATGACGGGGGAGAAGTTCACGTGCACCTCGTAGCCGGCATCAACGAAGTCATTGATGGCGGTCATCCGGTCGGCCACGGGGGAGGTCCTGACGTCGATGGACTTCGCCAGGGCCGCTGGCATGAGGGAGAACCGGATCCGGGTGTGTCCGCCGTGGTCCCAGCCGAGCATCGCCGGGTTGACGAACTTGGTGGCAAAGGACAGCTTGGCGGTGGGCAGGTCGCGGAAGAGCGTGACGAGGTCCTCCACGTTGTCGCTGATCAGGGCATCGACCGAGCAGTCGCTGTTCTCGCCGATGTCGTAGACCCAGAGTTCCGGGTCGCACTGGTTTGGTTCCAGCTTGATGCCCTGGCGCGTCACGTGCCGCTCCAGTGCCCCGGAGATCTGGTGGATGTTGGCGAACACGGTCACGGGATTGCTGTACCCCTTGTGGCGGGGCACGTAGCAGTAGGCGCATGCCATGGCGCAGCCGTTCGCGGTTGAAGGTGCAATGAAGTCCGCGGACCGGCCGTTCGGCTTGACGGACAGCGCCTTCTTGACGCCCAGGACCAGTGCCTCCGTCTTGATCCGGGACCAGCGCGGCACGTTCGTTTCTTCACCGTGCAGCTCGGGGATGTTCCAGTGGCTGTCAACAAGCACGACGTCGGCGTCCGGCCAGCGTTCGACGATGTCCTTGCCCCGGGGCAGTTCCAGGGCAGCGGGTTGCGCGTAGATGCGCCGGATCTGCAGCAGCCGGTTGAATTCCATGGCTCCATCCTCGCAGGAGGTCCTAGCCTGCCAGTATCCGCTCCAGCCGCTCCACGCCGGACTGCTCAAAGGCGGCGTCGCCGATTTTGTGGGCCCAGACCACGGTTCCCAGGGCCTGGTTCAGGTTTTCCAGCTGCCACACGTCGGCTGCGGCGCTGTTGGGGTGCTTCCCCAACCCGCTGTAGAAGGCCTCCGCCAGGGCGGGGCGCCCCAGGAACTGCTGGTGGGTGAGGCGGACCAGGTCATGGACCCAGGGTCGGGCGTCGGCCCGCCCGAAGTCGATGACTTTGATTTTGCCCCCGTCCACCAGCCAGTTCCTGGGCTGGTAGTCACCGTGGGTGGTCACCAGCTCCACGGGGGCCGGTGTGATGCCGGCCAGTTCGCCAGCGGCCCGGGCGCGCAGGCCGGCGGCCAGCAGTCCTTCAGCCGAGCTGATGAGCAGCTGTGTCTGGTAGGCGATCTTCTTCGTGTAGTCGGCCGAGGTCCCGGCTGGGCGATGCAGCTGTGCCAGGACCGCTCCGGCCTGGCGGTACGTCTCGGGGCGGTACTCGTCAGCGGATCCCTCCACCGGCGTTCCGGGCAGGAATTCCGTCACAAGGATTCCCGCCTCTGCTGAAGCCTGCCTGAGCACGGGCGTTGTGCCGTGAAGGCCGGGCAAGCCCGGGGCGAGGGCGGCGATTTCCCGCCGGATGTGGTGGCTGGTAGTGCTGGCCTTGACGATGAAGCTCCCGCCGTCGGGCGTGGACACATGGAGCACGGAGGTGTCCTGCAGGGGCCAGGAGTAGTCCTTGACCACCCTGAACGGGCCAAGCCAGGACCTCAGAATTCGGTTCTGCTCATCTGTAACTGAAGCGGGCATCCATCAGGCTATGCTTTCCAGCGCCAGTTCCTCAACAGCAACCGCCAGGGCGTCCAGGTCGAACCACTCAACCGGCAGCACGTCGTGGACAAAGGCATCAAAGTCGAAGGGGTGGCAGCGACCGCCATGGTTCCAGTACAGGATCCAGAGGTCCACCAGGCCGCGGTCCTTCCGCTGCAGCAGGTCTCTTGCGGTGCGCCGCGGGTCATCCATAGCCAATCCTTGCTTCTGCTGCCGTCCGCCCACAAGGGCCGGTGCCAGCTGTTGCCGCAGGGACCACGCCCTGCGGAGGGTCTGCGGGAGGGGGGCGGAAAAGCTACGGCATGATAGGAGGGTCATGCGGGTCTGCCCAGGTCATCGGGTTTGTTCAAGGGAGGGGAAGCTGGTTTGGAGCCTTTAACTGTCGACGGCGGCAAGGGGACGGTGGAGTTGCGTTCCGACGGCGTCATCCACCTGATCTGGGAACCCAAGGTCCGGATAGAGATCGAGGACGCGCAGGCTGCCATGGCGGCTGTCAACGAGATAGCGGGTGACCAGACCTATCCCATGCTGGTGGACATGGCCACCACCGAGGACGTCACCCGGGCGGCCCGCTCCGTGTTTTCCATCCCCTGCGCCGCCGACCGCATTGCGCTGCTGGGTGCCAGTCCGGTGGACCGGATCATCGCCAATTTCTTCCTTGGCGTGCATATCCCGCCATGTCCCACGCGCTTCTTCACCTCCCGGACCGAGTCGATGAAGTGGCTTCAGGCCGGCAATTAGTTGGCTTGTGTGCTCTGCCGTACCACCAGTTCCGGCGTGAACACCACCGAACGGTGTGTCGGCTTCCGGGATTCGACCTCTTCGGCGAGCAGCTGGATGGCGGTACGTCCCAATGCCTCCGTGGGCTGCCGGATGGAGGACAGCGGAACCACGGCTGAGACAGCGAAGTCGATGTCGTCGTAGCCGATCAGCGCGACGTCCTCCGGGATGCGGAACGTGTGGGTCATGGTCAGGGACTGCATCACGCCCAAAGCCAGGAGGTCGTTGGCGCAGAAGATGCCGTCCGGCAGCCCTTCACGGCCCCGCTCCACCAGCGAGTTGCCCACGCTGCGTCCGGCCAGGACCGTCTGCCCCTCGGACTCCAGCACCTCCAGCGTGGCGTCCGATTCCTCCTTGACTGCACGCCGGGCGCCCTGGAGGCGGTCGGCAACCTGCCGGATGGAGGTGGGGCCGCCCACAAAGGCGAGCCGACGGCGGCCGGTGTCCAGCAGGTGCCGCGCTGCCAGGTACCCGCCGGCGTCGTCGTCCACCGCCACCGAACTGAACTTTGCCTCGTCCGCCAGCCGGTCCACCAGGACGGTGGGCACGCCGCGCTCGCGGAGGAGGTCCAGCCGCTCGGTCACATCGCCCACGGGCGAGATCAGCAGGCCCTGGACACGCTGTTCCTGGAAGAGGTCGATGTAATTGGCCTCGCGGGCGGCGTCGTGGCCGCTGTCTCCCAGCAGGACAGCACTGCCGTGGAGTGCGGCGGCGTCCTCGGCCGCACGCACGACGGCGGTGAAGAACGGGTTACCCACGTCCAGGACGATGAGCCCGATGGTGCGGCTGTGGCCCGCGCGCAGTTGGCGGGCGGCGTCGTTGCGGACAAAGCCAAGCTCGTCAATGGCCTTCAGCACGCGGTCCTTGGTCCGCTGCGAAACCCTGTCCGGGTAATTCAGCACGTTGGACACCGTGCCCACCGCCACGCTGGCATGGTTGGCGACGTCCTTGATACTGGCTGAACGATTCATGATTCTCCGTGCTGCTGCTCTTTGTGGCACGCATTGAGCCCGGGTTGTGGACCGCGGGCAGGAATGCTTGACACCTGCTCAGATTCAAGAGTACTTTGAATCGTAACAATGAAACGATTCAAAGATCCGCGATTTCAGGAGAACCAAACATGAGGGTGTGTTTCCGCTCCTCGGTCCAGCCGGCCATGCTCGACGAATACCGCCGGCGGCATGCCGCCGTGTGGCCGGACATGCTCCGCGCCCTCAAGGACGCGGGCTGGAACAACTACTCCTTGTTCCTCTCCGGGGACGGGCTCCTTGTGGGCTACCTGGAATGCGACGACTTTGACGCCGTCCGGGCACGCATGGCACTGACGGACGTCAACGCCCGCTGGCAGGCGGAAATGGCCACGCTTTTTGAAGACTCCGGGCAGGCTCCCGATGAAGGGTTCCAGGTCCTTGACGAAGTCTTCAACCTTGACAGCCAGCTGGCGGCGGCCGAGTCCACCGCAAACTGACGCACACCGGCTCCAGCAGCGGGGCCCACACCACCGACCACAGCATCACGACACCGGAAAGAACCATCATGAATGACGTAGCAACGGCGCTGGGCAGGCTCGAGGAGCTTGCCATCGAGGTCCCTTCGTGGGCCTATGGAAATTCGGGGACGCGGTTCAAGGTGTTCGGCACGCCCGGCACTCCGCGCACCGTGCAGGAGAAGCTTGCCGATGCGGCGAAGGTCCACGAACTGACTGGCCTGGCTCCTACCGTTGCGCTGCACATCCCGTGGGACAAGGTGGATGATTACGCCGCCCTGAAGGAGTACGCGGCCGGCCTGGGTGTGGGCCTGGGTACGATCAACTCCAACACCTTCCAGGATGACGAGTACAAGTTCGGCTCCCTGACCTCGTCCAACGGGGCGGTGCGGCGCCGGGCGATCGACCACCACCTGGAGTGCATTGAGATCATGCACGCCACGGGGTCCAAGGACCTGAAGATCTGGCTGGCTGACGGAACCAACTACCCGGGCCAGGATGACATCAGGGGCCGCCAGGACCGCCTGGCCGAGTCCCTGCAGGAGATCTACGCGGCGCTGGGGGACGAGCAGCGGCTGGTGCTTGAGTACAAGTTCTTCGAGCCGGCTTTCTACCACACCGATGTTCCGGACTGGGGCACGTCCTACGCCCAAACCCTCGCGTTGGGTGAGAAGGCGTTTGTTTGCCTGGACACCGGCCACCACGCGCCGGGCACCAACATCGAGTTCATCGTGATGCAGCTGCTGCGCCTGGGCAAGCTCGGCTCGTTCGATTTCAACTCCCGCTTTTATGCCGACGATGACCTGATTGTGGGCGCGGCGGACCCGTTCCAGTTGTTCCGCATCATGCATGAGGTGATCCGCGGCGGCGGCTTCGGCAAGGATTCGGGGGTGGCGCTCATGCTTGACCAGTGCCACAACCTGGAGGAGAAGATCCCGGGCCAGATCCGCTCCGTGCTGAACGTCCAGGAAATGACGGCCCGGGCCCTGCTGGTGGACACCGCTGCCCTGGCCGAGGCCCAGCGCGCCGGTGACGTGCTGGCCGCGAACGGCATTTTCAACGATGCGTTCTACACCGACGTCCGGCCGGTCCTGGCCGAATGGCGTGAATCCCGCGGCCTGCCCGCGGACCCGCTGGCCGCATTCAAGGCCAGCGGCTACCAGAAGAAGATCAACGAGGACCGCGTGGGCGGCCAGCAAGCCGGATGGGGCGCCTAAGCATGACGATGCAGAACACAGCCAATAAGACTGTTGAAGACCTGATTTCCCGTTCCAACCGCCTGGGTGCGGACAAGCGGAACACCAACTTTGCCGGCGGCAACACCTCTGCCAAGGGCACCGAGAAGGACCCGGTGACGGGCGAGGACGTCCAGCTGCTGTGGGTCAAGGGCTCCGGCGGGGACCTGGGCACGCTGAAGGCCCAGAACCTCGCGGTGCTGCGCCTGGACCGGCTGAACGCGTTGAAGAATGTCTACCCCGGCGTTGAGCGTGAAGACGAGATGGTGGCTGCGTTCGATTACTGCCTGCACGGCAAGGGCGGCGCTGCCCCCTCGATTGACACCGCCATGCACGGCCTGGTGGATGCGGCGCACGTGGACCACCTGCATCCGGACTCGGGCATCGCCGTTGCGACGGCGGTGGACGGCGAGGCGCTGACCACAAAGATCTTCGGCAGCAAGGTGGTGTGGGTGCCCTGGCGCCGCCCCGGCTTCCAGCTGGGACTGGACATCGCCGCGATCAAGGACGCCAACCCGCAGGCCATCGGCACCATCCTGGGCGGGCACGGCATCACCGCCTGGGGCGCCACGTCCGAAGAGGCCGAGCAGAACTCACTGTGGATCATCGACCAGGCCGAGAAGTACATCCGGGACAACGGCAAGGCCGAGCCGTTCGGACCGAAGCTGCCCGGCTACGGCGCCCTGCCGGAAGCTGAGCGCCGTGCCAAGGCCGCTGCCCTGGCACCGGTGATCCGCGGCCTGGCCTCCACGGACAAGCCGCAGCTGGGGCACTTCAGCGATGACGCCGTCGTCCTTGACTTCCTGGAAGCCGCCGAGCACCCGCGCCTGGGCGCGCTGGGCACCTCCTGCCCGGACCATTTCCTGCGCACCAAGGTCAAGCCGCTGATCCTGGACCTGCCTGCCGACGCCTCGGTGGAGGACTCGATTGCACGGCTGCACGAGCTGCACGCGGACTACCGCGAGGACTACCAGGCCTACTACAGCCGCCATGCGGATGCGGACAGCCCGGCGCTGCGCGGCGCGGACCCGGCCATTGTGCTGGTGCCCGGCGTGGGCATGTTCTCCTTTGGAGCCACCAAGCAGACCGCCCGGGTGGCCGGTGAGTTCTACATAAACGCCATCAACGTGATGCGTGGCGCCGAGGCGGTCTCCACCTACGCCCCCATCGAGGAGTCCGAGAAGTTCCGGATCGAGTACTGGGCGCTGGAGGAAGCCAAGCTGGCCCGGATGCCCAAGCCAAAGTCCCACGCCACCCGCATCGCGCTGGTGACCGGTGCGGCCTCGGGCATCGGCAAGGCCATTGCCACCCGCCTCGCCGCGGAAGGCGCCTGCGTGGTCATCGCGGACCTGAACCTGGAGAACGCCGAAAAGGTCGCCGAGGAACTCGGCGGACCGGACGTTGCCGTCGGCGTGCAGGCGGACGTCACGGACGAGGCCCAGGTGGCGGCCGCGATCGACGCCGCTGTGCTGGCCTTTGGCGGCGTGGACCTGGTGGTCAACAACGCCGGCCTGTCCATCTCCAAGCCGCTGCTGGAAACCACCGAAAAGGACTGGGACCTGCAGCACAACGTGATGGCCAAGGGCTCGTTCCTGGTGGCCAAGGCCGCGGCCAAGGTGATGATTGCGCAGGGCCTGGGCGGGGACATCATCTACATCTCCTCCAAGAACTCCGTGTTCGCCGGCCCCAACAACATCGCCTACTCCGCCACCAAGGCGGACCAGGCACACCAGGTCCGCCTGCTCGCCGCCGAACTCGGTGAGCACGGCATCCGCGTCAACGGCATTAACCCTGACGGCGTGGTCCGCGGCTCCGGCATCTTCGCCGGCGGCTGGGGCGCCAAGCGCGCCGCCGTGTACGGCGTGGACGAGGAAAAACTGGGTGAGTACTACGCCCAGCGCACCCTGCTCAAGCGCGAAGTCCTGCCCGAGCACGTGGCCAACGCCGCCGCCGTGCTCACCGGCAACGAACTGTCCCACACCACCGGCCTGCACATCCCCGTGGACGCCGGAGTGGCCGCAGCCTTCCTCCGATGAGCACGGAAGCAGCGCACGGTACTGCCCCGGCACACGCCGGGGCAGTACCCGGGCACAAGATGTTCGCCGGCAGCGTTTTCGCCGCGGTCGACATTGGCGCCTCCTCCGGCCGCGTGATCCTGGGCCGCGTCAGCTCGGGCGGGAACGTGGAGCTGGAGGTGGTCCACCGCTTCCCCAACGGGGTGGTGGAGATCGACGGCGGCCTCCGCTGGGACTTCGACGCCCTCTTCGCCGAGGTGCTCACGGGCCTGGCGGCAGCGGCCACCGTCGCCGCCGCGCAGGGGGAACAGGTGGCCAGTATCGGCATCGACACCTGGGCCGTGGACTACGGCCTGGTCAACACAGCCGGGGAGCTGGTTACCCAGCCCTTCAGCTATCGCGACGACCGCAGCCGCACCGCCGTTGAACCCGTGCACCGGAAACTGGACCCCGCGCGCCTTTACGGGACCACGGGGCTGCAGTTCCTGCAGTTCAACACCATCTACCAGCTTGCCAGCGAGAAGAACCTGGACGGGGTGCAGGCACTCCTGATCCCGGACCTGATCGCGTTCCTCCTCACCGGGCAGCGCCGGACCGAGGCCACGAACGCTTCCACCACGGGCCTGTTCGACGCCGTGGCGGGGGAGTGGGCCACCGAGTTCCTCACCGCGCTGGGCCTGCGGAAGGACCTGTTCCCGCCGCTGATCCAGCCCGGCGAGGCCGTGGGCACCCTCCTGCCGGAGATCGCCGCGCAGGTGGGCCTGCCGGAGGACACCCGGGTGGTGGCCGTCGGCTCACACGACACCGCCTCGGCGGTCGCGGCCGTCCCGGCGAAAGCGGACAACGGCGGGGAACACTTCGCGTACATCTCCTCCGGCACCTGGTCGCTGGTAGGACTGGAACTGAAGCATCCTGTCCTCACCGAAGCCAGCCGCGAAGCAAACTTCACCAACGAACGCGGCGTGGACGGCACCATCCGCTACCTGCGGAACATGGGCGGGCTCTGGCTCCTCAGCGAATGCCAGCGGACCTGGGCGCAGGAGGGGTTCCGGCCGGAACTGACGGCGCTGCTCACCGCGGCGGCCGCGCTGCCGCCGGGAGGGCCGCAGATTAATCCGGACGATCCCTACTTCATTGCCCCGGACAACATGCCCGGGCGCATCCGGGCCGCCGTCCGGCGCACCGGAGAGGTGCTGCCGGACCACCCCGCCGCCATCACCCGCTGCATCATGGACAGCCTGGCCGCCGGCTACGCCCGAACCCTCCGGGACGTCGAACGCCTGGCTGACCGGACCGTGGACGTGGTGCACATAGTTGGCGGCGGCTCCCAGAACAGGCTGCTCTGCCAACTCACGGCGGACGTCACCGGGAAGAAAGTGGTGGCCGGGCCCGTCGAAGCGACGGCGCTGGGCAACATCCTGATCCAGGCGCGCGCCGCAGGGGCAGTCTCCGGGGAGCTGGCCGACCTCCGTGCCCTGGTGGTGCGCAGCCACAACCTTCAGGTGTTCGTCCCGGAACTCTCGCGGCTGTAGCTGCTGTTCAGTGTGTGGCCTGACCTTCCCTTGTTCCCCGGCCGGCCCTAGGATCTGAACCCATGCCCCCAGAACACCTCCTTGCCTACGACGCCCCTGCTGCCCGGTGGCTGGAAGCCCTTCCCCTGGGAAACGGCAGGCTGGGCGCCATGGTGTTCGGCGGGAGCCGGGCGGACGCGGACGTGGAGCACCGGTTCCAGCTCAACGACTCGTCCGCCTGGTCCGGGTCACCGCACAGCCAGGACCGGGAGCCCGTCTTCAGCCGGGAGGAAGCGGATCAGATCCTCAGCGAAAGCCGCCGCCTGATCGGCTCCGGCGACTTCGCCGGCGCCGCGGTAACCCTGAAAGGACTGCAGCACCGGCACTCCCAGGCGTACCTCCCGTTCGCCGACCTCTACCTCACGGCGTCAGCCACCGCAGCGAACCCGGCAGCAGGCAAAAGGGAAGGCGGCGGCGCTCCCGCACAGCCGTCGTCGGACTATCACCGCGGCCTGGACGTTGCCCGCGCCCTCAACACCAACACGTACCTCCTGGACGGCCACGCCGTCCGGGTGGAAGCGTTCATCAGCCACGATCCGTCAGTGCTGGTGGTTTCGCTGCGGACCGACGCGCCGCAGGGCCTCGACCTCGCCTTACGCCTGGACTCCCCGCTGCGTATCCTCCGCCGCTCCTGCGGAGAGGGGAGCCTGTCCCTCGAACTGAAAATGCCCTCCGACGCAGCCCCGGCGCACGATGGCGGCGTGGTGGAGTACTCGGAGGACGATTCCCTCAGCATGCAGGGGGCGGTGGCGGCCACCTGGGAACACGACGGCCGGCCCCTGCAAGGACCAGCCGGCCCAGCCGGGCAAGCGTCAGGGCACGACGACGGCCTGGCTGCCACCGGCGTCCGGCGCGCCGACATCTACCTCACCACCGAAACCACCTTCGCGGGGCTGGCCCGCCAGCCGCGGGGTACCGCCGCCACTGCCGCGGCCGCCGCCCGCACCGTGGTGGACCAGGCCCGGGCCTCCGGGCGGGAGGTCCTGCTTGACCGGCATGAGGAGAGCCATTCCAGGCTCTACGGGGCCGCGTGGGTGGAGTTCGATGTTCCGGTGCGGGAGGGCGGGGATACGGGCCGGCGGCTGCTGGCGGCCAACGCCCACCCTGAGGGGCCGCTGGCGGCCGATCCGGGCCTGGCTGCGCTGCTCTTTAACTACGGGCGGTACCTGCTGATCTCCAGCTCGCGGTCCGCCCCAGCGGGGTCCCGGCAGGGGACAGCCTGGCGCGGAGTGCCGGCCAACCTCCAAGGCATCTGGAACGCCGAGCTGCCCGCCCCCTGGAGCTCCAACTACACCACCAACATCAACCTGCAGATGAACTACTGGGGCGCCGAACCCACCGGCCTTGCCGAGTGCGCGGAACCGCTCTTTGCGCTCATTGAGGCGATGCAGGGGACCGGGGCCGAGGTGGCCCGGGAGTATTACGGTGCCCGCGGCTGGGCCGTGCACCACAACTCGGATCTGTGGGCCTACGCAAAACCGGTGGGGCACGGCGCGCATTCGCCGGAGTGGGCGTACTGGCCCATGGCAGGCCTCTGGCTGGTGCGGCACCTGTGGGAGCATCTGCAGTTTGGCAGCACGGACACTTCCGCGGACGCGGACACCTTCGCCCCGGACACTTTCGCCCCGGACAGTTTTGCCCGGAACACAGCCTGGCCGGCCATCCGCGGTGCCGCTGAATTCGCCCTGGACCTGCTGGTTGATTTCCCCGACGGCTCGTTGGGAACCAGCCCGTCCACGTCCCCGGAAAACACGTTTGCGGCCGCAGACCCGTCCACCGGCACGCGGGTGCAGGGATCCGCTGCCCGCTCCGCCACCATGGACCTGACCCTCATCGGCGATGTTTTCCGGATGCTGGACGCCCTGGCCTGCAGCCTCGGCCTGGAGGATGACCCCGTGGCCTCCGCCGCGCGGACTGCCCTGCCCCGGCTTCCCGCGCCGGCACCCGGACGCGGCGGAAAGCTCCGCGAGTGGCTTGATGATCCGGAGGAATGGGAGCCCGGGCACCGGCACGTCAGCCACCTCTACCTCGCCTATCCCGGGGACACGCCGCTCACCCCCAGGCTCGAAGCGGCCGTCCGGGCCAGCATGGACGGCCGGGGCGACGAAGCCACCGGCTGGTCGCTGGCCTGGAAGATCCTGCTGCGCGCACGGCTCCGCCAGGCCGGAAAGGTGAGTGACCTCCTGCGGCTCTACTTCCGGGACATGGAGACACCCCGCGGCGGCCAAAGCGGAGGCCTGTACCCCAACCTCTTCGGCGCCCACCCCCCGTTCCAGATCGACGGCAACCTCGGGTACGTGGCCGCCCTGGCCGAGTGCCTGGTCCAGAGCCACCGGACCGTGGACGGGCTGCACGAGATAGAGCTGCTTCCCGCCCTCCCCTCCGAGCTGCCCGCCGGCCGCGCAGGGCGGCTCCGTGCGCGGCCCGGGGTGGACGTGGACCTGGAATGGCGGGACGGGCTGCTGGTGCAGGCAACCCTGGCCGCGCGGAAGCCGGTCAAGGTGCTGGTCCGGTACGGACGGGGCACCAGGGAAGCGCACCTTGAGCCAGGAATACCCGCAGTTCTCACCTACAGCGCCCCCACCGACAGGATTGGATGACCCATGCCGCTCTTCGACCTTCCCCTTGCGCAGCTCCGCGCCTACTCCTCGGACGTGACGCCCCCGGAGGACCTGGGCCACTTCTGGGACGCCACCATCAGGGAAGCCCGGGCCTTCCCGCTGGACGCCAGTTTTGAGCCGGTGGAAAACTACCTTTCCGTCATCGACACCTTCGACGTCACCTTCGCGGGCTACGGCGGCGCTCCGGTCCGGGGCTGGCTCCACCTCCCGGCGCACAGGGAACCCGGGGCGTCACTGCCGGTGGTGGTCCAGTACGTTGGCTACTCCGGCGGCCGCGGCCTGGTCAACCAGGACACCCGCTGGGCCCAGGCCGGCTACGCGCACTTCATCATGGACACCCGCGGCCAGGGCTACGGCGGCACGCTGGGCGACACGCCGGACCCGCACCCCTCCGCCGGGGACGTCGCCCACGCCGGACTCATGACCCGGGGCATCGGAAACCGCGAGGACTACTACTACCGCCGTGTGTACGTGGACGCCTTCCGGGCCGTGGAAGCCGCCCAGTCCCACCCCGCCGTGGACCCCTCCAGGGTGGTGCTGGCCGGTGTCAGCCAGGGCGGCGGCATTGTGGTGGCCACCGCGGGCCTGGCCGCCGGAAGGCTCGACGGCGTCATCGCCGCGCTGCCCGATGTCCCGTTCCTGCAGGACTTCCCCCGGGCCATCGACATCACACCCCGCGGCCCGTACCCCGAGATCGCCCAGTTCCTGGCCCGGCACCGGGACCGGTACGACTCCGCGCTCGCCGTCCTGCGCTATTTCGACGGCGTCAACCTGGCCCGGTGGGCAACAGCCCCTGCGCTGTACTCAGCGGCCCAGATGGACGATATCTGCCCGCCGTCCACGGTCTTCGCCAGTTTCAACGCCTACGGCTCCGGAACGGCAGGCTCCTCCGGAACCGGTGCCGGGAAGGAGATTGAGGTGTACCGGTTCAACAACCACGAGGGCGGCCAGGAACACCACTGGATCCGCCAGCTGCTGTTTCTGCGCAAGATTTTGGGGTAAGTTGCTTCTGCGGGGGTGAGAAAACGGTTTCTTCGCCCGCCGGAACAGGAAGCAATGAAGAAACTCAGCAGGCTCAGCGTCTTTGCCTACGGCGCGGGTGATGCCGCCAACAGCATGATCATCAGCACCGGGAACATGTTCCTGCTCGTCTACTACACGGATGTTGCCGGGATCGGGGCGGCCGCAGCGGGAACCCTTCTGCTTCTGTTGCGGGTCTTCAATGCCTTCACCGACATCGCCGCGGGGCGCATTGTGGACCGCGTCCACAGCAGACGGTGGGGGAAGTTCCGGCCGTTCCTGATGTTCGGCTTCGTCCCCCTCCTGCTGAGCGTGGCCGTGTTCCATGTTCCGGACGTCGAACCATCCCTGAAGCTGCTCTATGCCTACTGCACGTATGGCCTGGTGTGCGTCGCCTACAGCATGGTCAATGTTCCCTACGGATGCCTCGTGGGGGCCATGACGCAGGACGCCAGGCAGCGCGCCCGGCTGGGCGGAGCCCGGACCCTTGGCGGGCTGTCCGTTGGCGCCGCGCTCGGCTTCTTCATCGCCCCGCTCCTGGGGGCCGGGCAGGACATGCAGCAGGTCTTCACCTGGCTGACCATCACCTTCGCCGTTGTGGGTTCAGCCCTGTACGCCTTCACCGGTGCCGCCTGCGCCGAGCAAGTCCCCGGCAGCGTCCCCAGGATCACCCTCGGCCAGAGCATGGCGGCCCTCAAGGCAAATTCGCCGCTGGTGATCCTCTGCGTCAGCTCGGTGCTTTTTGTCACCGGAACATCCGCCACGGGAGCATCCCAGTTCTACTACCTCCGCGATGTCATGTCCCGGGTGGACCTGTTCCCCCTGATGGCCGCCGCGCAGGTGGCCATCACGCTCACTGTGGCGGTCCTCATTCCGCGTCCGGTGGCGCGCTGGGGCAAACGTGCTGTCTACAGCGCCGGCGCGTGCCTCGGCGCCGTTGGCGGCCTGCTGGTTTTCCTGGCGCCCGCAGAGGCGCCCCTGCTGGGCGTGGCAGGCCTGGTGCTGGGTCTGCTTGCTTCCGCGTCAGTCAGCATTGTCACGTGGGCGCTGATCGCGGACACCGTGGAATACGGCGAGTGGAAGACCGGGGTCCGGGTGCAGGGCATCAACTACGCGCTCCTGGCAGCCACCAGGAAGCTGGGTATGGGCTTCGGCGCCGGCGTTGTGGCATTTTCCCTGGCCTGGGGCGGCTACGCGTCGGGTGTGGCAGAACAGCCGGAATCCGCAACCCTGGCCATCCGGGCCGCGGCGGGACTGCTGCCCGGCGTCCTGGTCCTGGCAGCCGTGGGCATCATGTACTGGTACCGCCTCACGGACCGGAAGCACGCCGAGCTGGTGGCAAGCCTGACGCGTGATGCAAGGTAACCGTTTTTGCCATCCGCGGAACCCGCGGTTATGGTTCATGGCATGACTAACCGTTGGTATGCGTATTTTTCGTTGGCTCTGGAGGGGCCCGCGTCTAACTGACACGCATCCAACTTTCCTTCAGAGCCAACAGGGCAGAGATTATTCTCTGCCCTTCGCCGTTTCTCCGGCGGGTTCTGATCCGGGCCCGCTTCCCATCTGGAACAGGACCCGAACATGAGCACCGCAACAGCCCCCGCAACCACAACCGCCGGCACTTCCGCAACGGAATCCGCGGCCAGGTCCACGTCGAACCTGCGCGTCAGCGAATTCACGCCGCTGCCCACCCCGCAGGAACTGATCGCGGAACTGCCCCTGGACGCCCGGGTGGCGGACGTCGTCGAACGCGGCCGCGATGAAGTCCGGGCCATCATGGACGGCGTGGATGACCGCCTGCTGGTGATCGTTGGGCCCTGCTCCATCCACGACCCCAAGGCGGGCCTGGAGTACGCACGCCGGCTGGTGAGCCAGGCCGAGAAGCACAGGGAAGACCTGCTGATCGTGATGCGTACCTACTTCGAAAAGCCCCGCACCACCGTGGGCTGGAAGGGCCTGATCAACGATCCCCGCCTGGACGGCAGCCACGACATGGTGACCGGCCTCCGCGCCGCCCGGCACTTCCTGCAGCAGGTCACCGCCCTGGGCCTCCCCACCGCAACGGAGTTCCTCGAACCCATCAGCCCGCAGTACATGGCCGACCTCATCTCCTGGGGTGCCATCGGGGCGCGGACCACCGAAAGCCAGATCCACCGGCAGCTCGCGTCCGGGCTGTCCATGCCCATCGGCTTCAAGAACGGGACCGACGGCGACCTCCAGGTGGCCATTGACGCCTGCGGTGCAGCGGCCGCGGCCCAGGCTTTCCTCGGCATTGACGGTGACGGCCGGGCAGCCCTGGTGTCCACCGCCGGGAACCCGGACACCCACGTCATCCTCCGCGGCGGGCGCAAGGGACCCAACTACTCCGCCGCCGACGTCGGGGCGGCGTCAGCCACGCTGGCCGGCAAGCAGCTGAACCCGCGCCTCATCGTGGACGCCAGCCATGCGAACAGCGGCAAGAGCCACCACCGGCAGGCCGAGGTGGCGCTGGAGATCGGCGCGCAGCTCGAGGACGGCGGCACGTCGGCGCAGGCGATTGCCGGCGTCATGCTGGAAAGCTTCCTGGTGGGCGGTGCGCAGAACCTTGATGTTGCGGAGCACGCGGCCGGACGGGCTGAGCTGGTGTACGGGCAGAGCGTCACAGACGCCTGCATGGAGTGGGACGTTTCGGTCTCCGTCCTGGACCAGCTGGCGGCGTCCGCGCGCAAGCGCCGGGAAGCGAATTAGGGGATTTACTACTTTCACTTCTGCCACAGGAACATCTAGAGTATCTAGATAAGTGGTTGGTGGATGGCTCAGCATCGGAACACCGCATTGGCATGTACCTGGGGTCACTGTTGTCCATCCGTCAGCAAAGGAAATAGGGAAATGTCGGCAGAACAGAACTTCTCCAACGCGAAGTTCCTGACCGTGGCTGAAGTCGCCCAGGTCATGCGCGTCTCCAAAATGACTGTGTACCGGCTGGTGCACTCCGGCGAAATGCCGGCAGTGCGCTTCGGCCGCTCCTACCGGGTTCCGGAACAGGCCGTTGAGCAGTACCTCAAAGGTGCTGTCGTGGACGGCCACACTGAGACAGCTTGAGCAACTGTCCGTAGCCGCCTCCCGGAAGCGGTACCCTGTTAAGGAACGTTTTACGTCATTGTAAGAATCTGTCAGTTGTTCAGTTCGTAGCTCTGTCCACGAACACTTTCCATCAGACAGGTACTGCATCTAGTTTGTAAGGAACTTACGTGGGTTCAGTTATTAAGAAGCGTCGCAAGCGTATGGCCAAGAAGAAGCACCGCAAGCTGCTTCGCAAGACCCGTCACCAGCGCCGCAACAAGAAGTAGAGATACTTCAACAGCGCAGAAATGCCCGTCGCCTTCCGAGGCGGCGGGCATTTTCTTGTGCTGTCCCCAACTAGGTAGCAGCACATGTCGTTAACAAGGCTCATAAAGACATCTGCTGCGACCTAGATGCGCGGGCCGCGGATGCGGGCGAAGCCCTTCCAGAGGCCGTAGACGGCGCCGCCGGCCGTCGCGGCTTTGAGGCCGAACGTGGCTGCTCGCCGGCCGGACCGGAAGTCGTAGACCGGCCAGTTGTTGTCGCGGGCGTGCCGGCGCAGGCGGGCATCCGGGTTGATGGCCACCGGGTGGCCCACCAGGGTGAGCAGCGGGATGTCGTTGTAGGAGTCGCTGTACGCCCAGCAGCGCTTGAGATCCAACTCCTCGGCGTCCGCAATGGCCTGGACAGCCACAGCCTTGGCCGAGCCGTGCAGGATGTCACCCACCAGGCGGCCGGTGTACATGCCTTCGGAGATTTCGCCCACCGTCCCCAGTGCCCCGGTCAGCCCCAGCCGGGTGGAGATCACCGTGGCCACTTCGATGGGGGTGGCGGTCACCAGCCACACCCGGCGGCCCACGCGCAGGTGCTGCTCCGCCAGCGCTTTGGCGCCCGGCCAGATGCGGGAGGCGATCATTTCGTCGTAGACCTCTTCGCCGAGCGCCTTGATGTCGTCAACCGTGATGCCCGCGGCCAGCGTCAGGGCGGAGTCGCGGACTGCGTGGACATCGTCCATGTTTTCGCCGCGGGCCACGAACTTGAGCTGCTTCCACGCGAATCCGGCGGCCTGGGCCATGGTGAACGCCCCGCGCTGGTGCATCTTGCGGGCAACGTGGAAGAGGCTGGCGCCGCGCATCAGGGTGTTGTCCACATCGAAGAACGCCGCCTCGCCCGGTTGCGGCGCAGCAACCGGTTTGGTGACTACGGCAACGTACTTCTCCTCGGGCATGCAGTCGAGTCTAGTCAATCCACTGTTCAATCCCCGTTTAGCCTTGTTCCCCCTTGCCCGGCGTCGCCGGTCCCGGGGGAACGGGACTACGGTTAAGGCATGGCCACACCCCGCGTTGTCCTGATCACCAAGGCAGACTGCCACCTCTGCGAAGACGCGCGCGACGCCGTCAGCCGGGTTACGGCCTCGCTGGGACTTGAGTGGAGCGAAGAGCTGGTGGACCACCAGCCGGAACTCCGTGAGCGCTACGCGGAAGAAATCCCGGTGGTGCTGGTGGATGGCGTGCAGCGCGACTTCTGGAAAATCGACGAAGCCCGGCTGGCACGCGTGCTCCAGCGGGCCATGGCACAGTAGGGGAGCCGTACCGTGGTGGAGAGTCCTGTCGTGTCCCTTGCATCGGCGGCTCCTGCTTTGATGGCATTGCCGGTTGGGCCCTAGAGTGGAGTCACAACGCGATGCGAGGGAGGGGCTGGTGGCTTCGCTGGATTCAACCCCCCAGGCTGTCCCGGGCCTGCCGGGAGCCGCGGGCACGGCAGCCAAACAGATTCCGCCCGCTGCAGTGGCCCGGCTGACCCTCTACCTGCGTGCCCTTAATACGCTCCTGGCCGAGGGCGTGGAGCGGGTCTCCTCCGAATCCCTTGCCGAGGCTTCCGGCGTCAGCTCCGCAACGCTCCGCAAGGACCTCTCCCACGTGGGCTCCTACGGCACCCGCGGCGTGGGCTACGAGGTGCAGTACCTCAGCCGGCACATCGCCGCAGCCCTGGGCCTCACCCACGACTGGAAAGTGGCCATCGTCGGTGCCGGCAACCTGGGCAAGGCGCTTGCACGGTACGGCGGCTTCGAATCCCGGGGCTTCGACGTCGTGGCCATCTTTGACGCGGACCAGATGGTGGTGGGCAACGAGGTCGGTTGGCTGCGCGTCAGCGATGTGGCAGACCTGGAAACCGTGCTGCACCGCACCGGAGCCAATATGGTGGTCCTTGCCCTGCCCGCATCCGTGGCCCAGGACATCTGCGACCGCGTGGTGGCGGCCGGGGTCCGCAGCGTCCTCAGCTTCGCACCCATCATGCTCCAGGTGCCGGAAGGCGTTAATCTTCGCAAGGTGGACATGGCAACGGAACTGCAGATCCTCGCCTATCACGCACAACGGGCGCAGGCCCCGGGGCAGACCGCCTAGTTTCCGTCAGCGGTGCTTGCTAGTTCCGGGGCCCACGCCCGAAGGGTGGGTGGTGCTTGGAGTTACCGGCCGTACGGGTTACCCATATTGCCGCCGTAAGGGTTGGCGAACGGCTGCTGGCGCCGGAAATACGGAGCCGAGGCCGGCAGGTAGAGCAGCACGATGGCCGCGATCCCCAGCAGGGTGCCGATGGTTGCAAAGCTGGGCGGGCCGAAGAGGCCGAAGATGGACAGGGCCGCGAAGACCGTGCCCAGGATCCGTGCCCAGTTCTTGCCCTTGCGGACGAAGAACGCCACCAGCAAGTAGAGGGCGAGCCCGATGATGGCGAACACCACCAGGGTTCCGGCGATGACGCCCTTCATATCCTCGTAGGTGACTCCAGCGCCGCTGCCCTCGATCTGGGTTTCGAAGGCGTCGCGGAACATGGGATCGTCCAGCGTGGTCAGCCCGGTCAGCATCGAAATCACAAAGATCGCGGCGGAGGCAATCAGCAGCCAGAAGGAGATGTTGACCATCTGGGGAACGCCCGTGCTGCCGGACGGCTGGGGCTGCTCCGACGGATACTGCGCGTAGGGGGACTGTCCGTACGGCTGCTGGCCGTAGCCGGGTGCTGCCGGCGGATTCTGTCCGAACTGCGGCGGGTTTTGGCCGTACTGCGGGGCGTTCTGCCCGTACTGGGGTGCGCCGGACTGGCCGTATTGCGGGGCATTCTGTCCATACTGCGGTGTTCCGGACTGCTGGCCGTACTGGGGCTGGTTTTGGCCATACTGGGGTGCATTCTGGCCGTAGCGCGGACCCTGGCTGCCTGACTCGGAGCCGGGCTCGGGCTCGTGCGGAACGGGAGGCGGGACGGGGGGAGTGCTCATGGGCGGTCCTTTTGCGTGTCGGGTTCCAGGTAAATCGCCGGGATCGGTCCTGTCCCCTACCCCCAGCATCACTTACGTCCACCGTACCCCCGGGCAGGCGCCTTGTGGGTCATTCGGAAGAGGTATTCCCGGAGCGGGTCGCCGCGAAGAAGGCCTGGGAATTGGGCAGCCACAGCAGGACCGTTGCCGCCAGGCTGATGAGGAACGTTGCCCAGTTGCCGCCCTGGCCCACCCCCATCATGGCGTTGGCCACCGCCAGGACCAGGGTGGCGCCGGTGAGGGCGGTGAGGCCCAACCGGGCCCAGCGCTTTCCGTCCTTCATGGCAAGGGCGAGGACAATCTGCGCAGCACCCACCGCTGCCGCCAGCAGCATGAGCAGGAGCACCAGCGTGGCCGCCCCTGGTGCCGCGGCAAAGAGCACCAGCGATGCCAGCATGCCCAGCATTCCACCCAGCAGGCCCAGGATGCCGCCCACGAACCAGATCCAGAAGGAGGCCTTGAGTTCGGTGGGCAGGCCCGTCACCAGGAACATTCGGGCAAAACCGCTCCGCGGCGCGCTGGGTGAATTGCTCATGGCCCTCACTGTAAACCCCGTCGGGACCCGGAAGGAGCGGTGTGCTTAAAGACGGCACCCCGGCGCCGGACTGGGAGAGTCCTGGGCCGGGGTGCCGGAGCGGAAGGAATTATGCCGCGGGAGCGATGAAGGCGAGTTCGAGGTTGATGGCAACCTTGTCGCTCACCAGGACGCCGCCGGTCTCGAGGATGGCGTTCCAGGTCAGGCCGAAGTCCTTGCGGCTGATGGTGGTCTCGGCGGAAACGCCTGCACGGGTGTTGCCGAAGGGGTCAACAGCAACACCGTTGAACTCGGTGTCCAGGGTGACGGGGCGGGTGACACCCTTGATGGTCAGGTCGCCGGTCAGCTCGTAGCTGTCGCCCTTGGCCACGAGGCCGCTGGAGACAAAGGAAATTTCGGGGAACTTCTCCACGTCGAAGAAGTCCTCGCCCTTGACGTGGCCGTCGCGGTTTACGTCGCCGGAATCGAAGCTGGCGGTGTTGATGGTGGCGTTGATCCTGGCACCGGTGACGTCCTCGGGGAGGTCAAGGGTGGCGTCGGCTTCGGTGAACTGGCCGCGGACCTTGCTGATGCCTGCGTGGCGGACCGTGAAGCCGATCTCGCTGTGTGAGTTGTCCAGGGTCCAGGTGCCGGTGGTGACGTCTGCGGGAAGTGCCATGGTGATGCTCCTTGGGTTTGCGTACTTGTCGGGCTTGCTGTTGAACCTTCATCTGTTGAAGTCTCAACTAACTGCTGCATCCAGTATAAACATGCATTTGCATGTTTTGTTCCCATCTTCGGAACATTTCTTCAAAAACTTCAGTTCTACTCTCTGTAGAAGCTTGTGCGGGAGATTTCGGATCGCACGCCATCTTTGAGAAACTGGTAAACATGCCCCAAGCCACTGTCCATTTGCTCCGCCACGGCGAGGTCCACAATCCCGACGGCGTTCTGTACGGACGGCTGCCCGAATTCCACCTCTCCGAACTGGGGCAGGAGATGGCACGCACCCTCGCCGAACACTTCAGCCGCCGCGCCGCCGGCGGTGCCCGTATCACCTACCTGGCAGCCTCGCCGCTGGACCGTGCGCAGGAAACTGCCCGGCCGACGTCGGACGCCCTGCGCCTGCAGATCCATACGGACGAGCGGATCATCGAGGCGGAGAACTACTTCGAGGGCATGAGGGTCACCAAGGCTGAGCTGCGCCGCCCGAAGCACTGGCCGCGGCTGGTCAACCCGCTGCGGCCATCCTGGGGCGAACCGTACAAGAAGCAGGCTTCCCGGGTGATGGAGGCGGTCCAGGACGCGCGGCTGCGTGCCATCGAACTGGCGGCCGGGGATTTCGGCACGGACGGACCGGAAGCCATCATGGTCAGCCACCAGCTCCCCATCTGGGCCACCCGCCTCAGCGCCGAGGGAAAACCGCTGTGGCATGACCCGCGGAAACGCGAATGCACCCTGACCTCCATTACCTCCCTGGTGTTCGACGACGCCGGCACGCTCCTGCGCGTGCAGTACAGCGAACCGGCGGCTTCCCTTCTTCCGGGTGCGTCCAGCACCCCTGGAGCCTAGCTGTGACCCACCGCAATCCCGTGACCTCCCGCCGGAGCCTGCTGGCTGCCGGCGGCCTGGCCCTGACCGCTGTGACCCTGGGCCTGTCCGGCTGCGCCCAGGAGGATGCCCTGGCCCAGCAGGCCAAGGCGGGGGACAACAAAAACTATGTTGCCGGCGACGGCTCCGTGACGGAGTTTGCTGCCGGGGACCGCAAGTCCGCCATCCAGGTCAACGGCACGCTCTTCAACGGCACCACCGTAGCGCCCGCCGACTTCCAGGGCAGGGTGACGGTGCTGAACTTCTGGTTCGCCGCCTGCGCCCCGTGCCGCGTGGAGGCCCCCGTCCTGGAAGAGCTCCACCAGGAGTTCAAGGACCAGGGCGTACAGTTCTACGGCGTCAACCTGCGGGACGAGAAAGCCACCGCCGAGGCCTTCGAAAAGACCTTCAACCTGACCTACCCCAGCTTTGACGACAAGGACGGCGGCGTCCTCCTGGCTGTCTCCGGACTGGTTCCGCCCGGCGCGGTCCCCACCACCCTGGTGCTGGACAAGCAGGGCCGCGTGGCATCCCGTGTCCTGGGCGAAGTCCAAAAGGGCACCCTGAAGGCCCTCATCGCTGCCGCCGTGGCAGAGTAGCGGCGGTCCGGACCGTGAACAGCCCCTTCGCCGAAGCCATCCTGAACGGCTCGCTCCTGCTTGCCATCCCGGTGGCGCTGCTGGCCGGACTGGTCTCCTTCCTCTCCCCGTGCGTGCTGCCCCTGGTCCCCGGATACCTGGGCTACGTCACCGGGCTCAGCGGCGTGGACCTGCAGAAGCAGAAGCGCGGCCGCATGCTGGTGGGCATCGGGCTGTTCGTGCTCGGTTTCTCGGTCATTTTCGTCCTCCTCGGTGGGGCTTTCGGCCAGCTGGGAACCCTGATCACCGGTTCGCAGAACGCGTGGATCACGCAGCTCCTGGGCATCCTGGTGATTGTCATGGGCGTCGTCTTCATGGGCGGCTTCAGCTGGCTGCAGCGCGACGCCAAAATTTCCGCCAGGCCGCCGGCCGGGCTCTGGGGAGCGCCGCTGCTGGGCCTGACCTTCGGGCTGGGCTGGGCGCCCTGCATCGGGCCCACCTACTCGGCCGTGCAGCTGCTGAGCCTTTCCGGGGGATCGTCCGCCGCCAAGGGCGCCTTCCTTGCCTTCGTGTACAGCCTGGGCCTGGGCATCCCCTTCCTGCTGATAGCACTGGCGGTCCGCCGGGGGATGGGTGTGATGGCGTTCTTCCGCAGGCACCGCCTGGCCATCCAGCGCACCGGCGGGGGCATCCTGGTGGTGCTGGGCCTGCTGATGGCCAGCGGCGTCTGGGGCACCTGGGTGACCGAACTCCAGTACTGGTTCCAAACCGATGTGAAGTTGCCGATCTGATGAGCGAGCGCGTGAACGTAGAGAAAGAATCCTCCACCCCGGTGACGCGCGACGGCGTGGCAGCGGCCAAGGCTGACGCCGCGCTGCCCGCCCTGGGTCCCAAGGAGATGCTGCGCTGGGCCTGGACCCAGCTGACCAGCATGCGCACGGCGCTGTTCCTGCTGCTGCTCCTGGCCGTTGCCGCCGTTCCGGGCTCGCTGTTCCCGCAGCGCCCCGCCAACCCGTCCGTGGTCACCCAGTACATCAAGGACAACCCGGACTACGGCAAGCTGCTGGACACCCTGCAGCTGTACGACGTCTACTCCTCGGCCTGGTTCTCGGCCATCTACCTGCTGCTGTTCATTTCCCTGATCGGGTGCGTGGTGCCGCGCGCCATCGCCCACTACAAGGCGATGAGGTCCCAGCCGCCGCGCACCCCCAAACGGCTCTCCCGCCTCCCCGAGTACGGGACCCTGGTGATACCCGCCCGGGCCGGGATCCCGGCGTCGGACGCCATCCACGGCGCCGCCGGACTGCTGAAGAAACGCGGCTACCGCGTGGAGGTCAGGGACGACGACGGCGCGCGGCCGTCCCTGGGTGCCGAGCGCGGCTTCCTGAAGGAAGTGGGCAACCTCGTCTTCCACACGTCCCTCATCGGCGTCCTGGTGTCCGTGGCCATCGGCGGCCTGCTCGGCTACAGCGGCCAGCGGATCCTGGTGGAGGGGGACACGTTCGTGAACACCCTGGTGGGCTACGACCAGTTCACGCCCGGCACCAATTTCCAGTCCAGCCAGCTGCAGCCCTATTCCATCCAGCTGGACAAGTTCGACATCACGTTCGACCGCGAGTCCGAGGGCAAGTTCGGCCAGCCCATCGATTTCTCGGCCGCAGTGACCACCAAGGAAAACCCGGACGCGCCCGCGCGGCAGGAAACCCTGAAGGTCAACGATCCCGTCACCCTGGGCGGCACCAGCATCTACCTCACCGGCAACGGCTATGCCCCCGTGGTGACCATCCGGGACGGTGCCGGCAACGTGGCCATGCAGGGCCCCGTGGTGGCCAAGCTGCAGGGGGACAACTACTACTCCTCCGTCGTGATCAAGGTCCCCGACGCCGCGCCGGACCAGCTGGGATTCGCCGGATTCTTCCTGCCCACCGCCTTCATCACCGATGAGGGGGTTTCCTTCAGCGGCGACCCGGAACTCTTCAACCCGCAGCTCACGCTCAACTCCTACTACGGCGACCTTGGCCTGGATGACGGAGCGCCGCAGAACGTCTTCGAACTGGACGTCAAGGACCTGACCCCGCTGAACGCCCGCAACCTGGACGCCGGCGGCATCACCCTCTCGCCGGGGACCAGCTACACCCTCCCTGACGGGAAGGGCACCATCAGCTTCGACGGCGTCAAGCGGTACATCGGCGTGGACATCCACCACAACCCCGGCCAGTTCTACGCCCTGATCTTCGCGCTGCTGGCCGTGGCCGGCCTGATCCTGTCGCTCTACGTCAACCGCCGCCGCGTATGGGTCCGGACGGGCACCCACGAGGACGGCCGCACCATGGTTGAGTACGGGCTCCTGGCCCGCGGCGAGGACCACCGGCTTGCCGGGGAAGCGGCAGCCCTCCGGAAGCTGCTGACCGAAGAGTGGCAGCTGGATCCGGACCAGGGCCCGCCGCGGAGCTCACAGGAAACTCCCGGCAGCCCGGGGGACAATAGCACCGGAGCTGCCGCAACCACAGGCACAGTCACCACCCCAGCCGGCCCCACCGGGCCCGAAAAGGACCAGTAATGCCGTACGGAATCAACGAAACCATGGGCCAGTACAGCGAGCTCTTTATGCTGCTGGCGGCCGGCACGTACACCGTCGCCTTCATCGCCTTCGCCTGGGACCTGGCCAAGAGCAGCAAGGCGCTGCGTGCTATCGACCTCAAGGCTGCGCAGGCCTCGCAGTCAGGCCAGGCCCAGGACGCAGCCAGGGTTCCGGTGGCAGCCGGAGTGGGGGAACACGCCGCATCCGCTGACGGCTCCCGGTCCGATTCCGCCGGGGCGCACCTGGGCGGGCCGGCCGGCAGGGCCGAGCGGCCGTCGTCGTCCACCACCAAGGCGCCGGGTACGGGGGCCGGGGGAGTCATCACCGCCGACGCGGACATGCGCTATGCCGCGGAACGCCGCGCGCCCGCGCGGGTGGCGGTGGCCCTGACCATCCTTGGCGCCCTGATCCACGCCGCCGGCGTGCTGACCCGTGCGCTGGGTGCCGGCCGGGTGCCGTGGGGCAATATGTACGAATTCCTCACCACCGGCGCGTTCGTGGCGGTGGCGGTGTTCCTGCTGGTGCTGGTCCGCCGCGACCTCCGCTTCCTGGGAACCTTCGTGGTGGGCCTGGCCATCATCATGCTGGTGGCCGCCTCCGTGGCCTACTGGACTCCCGTGGGGCACCTGGTTCCCGCCCTCCAGAGCTACTGGCTGATCATCCATGTGTCCATCGCCGTGCTGTCCTCAGCCCTCTTCACCCTGACCTTCGCGATGTCCGCGCTGCAGCTGGTCCAGTCCCACCGCCAGAAGACGGTGGCTGCAGGCGGGGCGGACAAACTGGGCTTCATGCGCCTGGTACCGTCCGCGCTGAGCCTGGAAAACCTGTCCTACCGCATCAATGCCATCGCCTTTATCGGCTGGACGTTCACCCTCATGTTCGGTGCCATCTGGGCAGAAAAGGCCTGGGGGCGGTTCTGGGGCTGGGACACCAAGGAAGTGTGGACCTTCGTGATCTGGGTTGTCTACGCCGGATACCTCCACGCACGGGCCACCCGCGGCTGGACCGGCACCCGTGCCGCCTGGCTCTCGATCGTTGGCTACCTCTGCGTGGTTTTCAACTTCACCATCGTGAACCAGTTCTTCAACGGGCTCCACTCGTACTCAGGCCTCTGAGCAGGACTTCTGCGGGGTTCCCAGGTAGCCGGGACTTCTAAAATCGATGTAGCAACAGGGCTGTTCCCGGTCAGCCGGTAATGCTACGTTGGTTTCGTGCGCCCGTGATGAAGTTTGCTGGCGGAACAACAGTTTTTCCTGAGGTACCCATGAGCTATGTTCTCGCCGTTGACGTGGGAACCAGCTTCACCGCTGCTGCCATCGCCCGTTTTGACCAGGGAGGTTCCTCTCCCGAGTGCCTGCCGCTGGGACTCCGTGGAACCTCGGTACCCTCTGTTCTTTTTTACCCCGACAACGGCCCCGTCCTGGTGGGGGAAGCCGCAGAACGCCGCGGCCTGGATTCCCCCGGGCAGGTGGTGCGGGAATTCAAGCGCCGCGTTGGCGACGCCGTGCCGATCTCCGTGGGCACGCTGTCCCTGGCCGCCGAGGACGTGTTCGCCACCATGGCCCGCTGGGTGGCAGACCGTGCGGAAGAACGCCAGGGGGCGCCGCCGTCGGACATCATCCTGACGTACCCCGCTGCCTGGGGCTTCCACCGCACGTCCCTCATTAAAGGCGCCCTCGCCGCCAAGGGTCTCCACAACGTCACGCTGCTGACGGAACCGGAAGCCGCGGCCCTCCATTACGCATCCCAGGTTCGGGTGGAGGACGGCAGCATCATTGCCGTCTACGATCTGGGCGGCGGCACCTTCGATACCGCTGTCCTCCGCAAGGAGGCCGGCAACCGGTTTGAACTGCTCGGGAAACCGGAAGGCTTTGAACACATGGGCGGCGCCGATTTCGATGCCGCCCTTTTCCGCTTTGTGGCTGAACATACGGATGGCGCCCTGGCCCGGCTAGACCCGGCAGCCCCCGGAGTGCTCGCCGCGCTTTCCCGGCTGCGGCGGGAGTGCGTGGAAGCCAAAGAAGCGCTCTCCAGCGACAGCGAAGCCAACATCTCCGTGCTCCTGCCTGGTCTCCAGCAGCAGATACGCCTGGTCCGCCCGGAATTCGAATCCCTGATCGAAGACCCTGTCCGGGACACCGTGGATGCCCTGGAACAATCGCTGGGCCAGCTTGGGCTGGAGCCGGCTGACCTCACCGCCGTGCTGCTGATTGGCGGATCCTCCCGGATCCCTCTTGTTGCACAGCTGATCTCGGAGCAGCTTGACCGTCCTATCGCCGTGGACGCCGATCCCAAGTCCTCCATCTGCATGGGCGCAGCCGTTTCCGCGGTGCTGGGCCGGGCGGCCCTGGCGGCTGCCGCCGCGGCGGAATCGAGTCCGGCGGAAGCTCCCGGTGAGGCTGTTTCCAGCCCCGCCCAGGATGGTGCGCAGGCGCCGCTGCGGCTGGCCAGCTGGTCCCGCAACCCCATGCCTGCCCCGCAGTCCCTGGCGGCGGCAGCCCTCAGCCAGGGCCATGGTGACAAGGGCGGAGCACATGCGCCGAAACCGCGGGTGCGGCTTACTGCCGTGGCGGCCACCGCCGTCTTGTTCACCGTTCTCACTGCCACGGCGGCCCAGAGCCCGGCAGGATTCAACAGCCTGACCTCTGTGTTCGTCCCGCCGGCCGGGGCCTCCAACGACCGGGGTGCGGTGCCCGCCACTGGCGCCGCGGGCGGCGGCAATGGTGCCGGCCCCGCGGCCGGGGCTGCGGGAGATGTCCAGGCCCCGGTGGCGGGCATCGATTCCGGCATGCAGCGGGCCGCTGCCTCCCAGGCGCCTGGCCCCGTGGCGAACGGGAAGGTGCCTTCCATCCGGTCCATCGAGAAGGGCGCCTCCGAAGGACCCTCCGCCAGCGCTATTGCGGCAGGCGAGGCCACCGGCAGCACGGCGCCGGGGGTCTCAGCGGCTCCCGACCAAACAACGCCGACCGGTACGCCGACAATTGACGGGGCGACTCCCACCGTTGATCCAACGACGACAGAAGCCACGGAGCCGGGCACGTCGAGCCCTTCGCCCACGGCACCTGGCAGCCAGCCTGAGACGCCGACACCTTACGTTACGGATTCCGGTACGGGGTCAAACACGGCGGAGCCCACACCGACGGACACGGCAGCCACACCGAGCGAACCTGGCCGATGGCTTAAACCGGTGAAGGGTTCGAAGTCGCGGGATCGCACGGCTTCCCCTTCACCGACGGTCCAGGTATCGGCGTCCCCGACGGAAAACAACCTTGTCACCTCTGTGGCGGAGGAGTCCGTGGGCTCAGGTCCGTCCGGCACGTCCACTGCCACGGACACTGCAACGGCCACGACGACAATTCCGGCGGCCTGACATGGTCAGCTACCAGCCGCACACGCAAAAGACCGCATTCCGCCATCCGGAGCCGGACCATCAGGTGGCGGCACTGCAGAGCGCAGAACTCATGGCAAGCCAGCTCAAAGGTGAGAACGCGGCAGTCCGGGAACTGCTGCTGGCGTTGTCCGTGGGTTTTGCCCTGCCGGGACCGCTGCCTTCAGACCTGCAGCGCAAGATCGACGGGAACGGGGTGGAGAGCCTTGACGCCCTGGTGCACAGGGCAGAGTCGTCAGGCCTCTTGACTCCTGACGGGGCCGTCATCGGCCCGGCCCGGCACGCGCTTCTCGCCGTCGCCCCCACCACCAAGGTGCATGCGCTCCAGCGGGAGCTGGTGGGCGTCTACGCGGCCAACGGCCAGCCGCTGGGAGATCTCGCCCGGGAACTGGCACGCACCGGACTTGCCGATCCGCGGGTGGCAACCGAGCTGGAGCATGCGGCGGACAAGGCGCTGGAGCGCGATCCCGGACTGGCGTACCAGCTCTACGATGAGGCCCTGCTGGCGGGCACCGATGAGAAAGCCACAGCGGCCCGGCGTGCGCAGGCCGCGGCGGCCAACGGCGACCTCGACACGGCCACCCGCATCGTCGACACCCTGTTGGGGCAGGACAGCCCACCGGACGTCCGCCGCGCCGCGGATGTGGCAGCCGCGGTGTGGGCCCAACGGGGCATGCTGGCCCGCGGAGCTGATGTCTACAGTTGGCTGGGCCCCTCCCGCATCGGCCAATCCGCGCCCCTTGCCGCCGTTACCCTAATCGGCTGCGGTGACCTGTCCGGTGCTGAAAACATCTTCGGGTCCGACGCACCGCCCGCGTCCCCCACGCTGCTTGCCGCCACCCTTGCCCACCTTGGAAGAGGCATTCTCCAGTCCCTGGCGGGGGACCCGCACCAGGGACTCCAGACCCTGATCCACGCCTCAGACATGCTGAACGCGGCGGGTGCTGCGCTTCCCCTGCCGGAGACTCCGGCTGCACTGGCGGCGCTGGTGGCGCTGCACAGCGGAGAGCCGAACCTGGCGGAAACAATCTGCCGGTCCGCGGCCGCCGCCGGGCAGGGAGGCGATACCGCCAAACCGCGACTCTTCCTGCTGCAGGCGTGGTCGGCGATGATGCAGGACAGGCTCGAGGACGCCCGGCTTGCGATCAACGAGGCATCCAAAGCGAACCACTGGCCGCTGGTGCCGCGGGACGAATTCCTCTGTTCGGCCCTGGAAGTGGGCCTTGCCCGGCGCAACGGCGATTTCCCCGAGCTCATCAAGGCCTGGGAACGGGCGCGCGAAGCGACGCTCCACACCGCCGTGGACCTGTACAGCCTGCTGCCCTGGGGGGAACTCATGATCGCAGCCGCCCGCCTTCGGGAGGGCCGCAGGGTTGCCCCGTATCTCACTGACGCATGGGACCTCCTGGAGCGCCTGGGCAATCCGCCGCTGTGGGCCGTGCCGCTGCACTGGGCTGCCGTCCAGGCTGCCCTGTTGAACGAAAGCCCAGCCGACCTGGCACCGCATGCAGCAGCGCTCGCCCGGGCCGCAGGGCAAAGCCACCTGGCGGCCGTACTCGCAGCGGCCGGCAAAGCGTGGGTAACGGTTCTGGCCGAGAGGTTCCGTCCTGATGACGTCGAGGCGGCGGCACGGGGCCTGGGGCTGGTGGGAATGCCCTGGGAAGGGGCACGGCTTGCCGGCCACGCCGCGGCCCGGGCGGACGAGCGCAAGGACATGGTGCGCCTGCTCTCCTGTGCCCGGGAACTCCACCCCCAGGCCAGTTCGGCGGGCCCGGGGGCTCCGGCGTCCTCCGAAGCCCGCAACGCTCCCCCCACCGAGGCAGGTAATGGCATGCAACCAGACGGCGCAGGGCTGAGTGAGCGGGAAAAGGAAGTGGCCCGGCTGGTGCTCGACGGCAAGACCTACCGGGAAATTGGCGAGGCCATCTACATTTCCCCGCGCACCGCTGAGCACCACATTGCCCGGATGCGGCGCAGGCTTGGCGCGGAAAACCGCTCGGACCTGATGGCCAAGCTGCGCCTTGCGCTTGGCCCGGAGAACCAGGCCCATGACCAGTCCCCCTAACACCCCTAACGGGGACGTCCCCGGTTCCCCACCAGGGGCGCCGGCGGTAAGGGGGACCGGCCCGATGCCGGTTCCCCGCAAGAACAATAGGTTTGATCCAAGGCATCAGGGCCGGCGCACCGAAATGAAGACGATCTGAGGACCAGCACATGACAGTCGCAAAGGAAGTGGTCCAGTTCCTGATGGGCATCTTCGGAGACCGCCAGGCCGCCCAGGACTTCCTGGATGATCCCGAAGGCATCCTGGAGAAGCACGGCCTGGCCGGCGTCAGCCCCGCAGATGTTGACGCCGCCATGCCGGTTGTCCTGGATTACGCCCCCCTGAGCGTTACGGCTTCCACCGTTGACCGGGAAATCAGCGCGGGGACTGGCCACGCCGGGAGCGGCTGGAGCCCGCTTCCCTCCGGCGGAGGCCACGACGACGACCATGGACAGGCGGTGGAACAGCTCACCCACGTCGTGGCCAGCTACTCCTTCCCCTCCACACCGGATGACCGCGGCGCCACGGCGGACCAATCCCCGGCCCTCAACATCTGGGCCGACGGCGACGTGGAGCAATGGTTCGACAACGACTCCGTGCCGGCTTTCGGCGACCCCGCCATCGGTGCCGGAACCGGGATGGGTTTCGCTGACATCCGGATCGACGGCCTCTTCGACCTGGACGCGGACAGCGACACCGCGACGGCGGGCGCCGGCGGGGCTGTCCACCCGGCCACCCTGATCGACGAATCCTTCACCGAAGAGCAGCCGGCATTCGTCGAGGTGGATGTGGATACCGGTGCCGGGCTCGAGTTCACGGAGGACGACGCGGCCGCCATTGACATCGACAACGACATCGACGACGCTGGCGCTGGGGAGGCGGCAGACTCCATGGACTTTGGTGCCTAGCAGCCGGACCCCGGTCCCGGAACGATATTTAAGGCGTAGTACAGAGGACAGGCTGTGGCAGAAGCAGGACCGGCACACCCAACAACTCCGGTGACGGCCGGCCAGCTGATCCAGCTTGTGGAGCATGGACTCCAGCTCGTGGGCACCGGAGACCGGGAGGACCTCCGGAAACGCCTTGACCTGGCACTGGGGAGGCTGAGGGATCCCAGCATCCGGGTCATCGTGGTGGGTGAGTTCAAGCAAGGTAAAAGCAAGTTCATCAACGCCCTGGTGGGTGCCCCGGCCTGCCCCGTCGACGACGACGTCGCCACGTCCGTTCCCACGGTGGTCCGCTACGGGGACCCGGCCTCGGCAGCGATCCTGGTCCCCACCTCCGATGCGGACTCCGGCGATGACGGTGCCGTTGACCGCCAACCGATTCCCGTCGCCGACCTCCCGGCGTATGTTTCCGAACAAGGCAATCCCGGCAACAGCAAAAAACTCCTGGCTGCCGAGGTATGCCTGCCCCGCAGGATCCTGGCCGGCGGGCTCATCGTCATCGATTCGCCCGGGGTGGGGGGCCTCGGGTCCGCGCACACCCTGGCCACCCTCACGGCCCTGCCCACGGCCGATGCAATGCTCCTGGTCTCGGATGCCTCCCAGGAATACACCGAACCGGAGCTGCGCTTCCTGCGGCAAGCGATGCGGATTACCCCGAACGTTGTGGGCGTGCTGACCAAGACCGACCTCTACCCGGACTGGCGGCGGGTGGAGGAGATCGACCGCTCCCATCTCGGAAACGTAGCGCCCGGGATTCCGCTGTTTCCCGTCTCTTCGGACCTCCGCCTGGAGGCAGCACGCCTGCAGGACAGCGAGCTGAATGAGGAATCCGGCTTCCCCGCACTGGTTGCCCACCTCCGCAGCGGAATCGTGGAAGGCGCACAGCGCCTCCAGGGCCGCTCCGTGAGCCAGGATCTGCTCGCCGTCACCGAGAACCTGCGCCTCTCCCTGCAATCGGAGCTTGAAGCACTCGAGAACCCTGGCGGCACACCCCAGATGATCTCGGAGCTGGAGGCGGCCCGGGCCGAGGCTGACGACCTTCGGAAACGGTCTGCCCGCTGGCAGCTCACCCTCAGCGACGGCATCAGCGACCTCATCGCCGACATGGAGTACGACCTCCGCAACCGTCTCCGCCACATCCAGCGGGAAGCTGAAGCCGCCATTGACCAGGAGGACCCGGGACCGGCCTGGGCTGAGTTTTCCAAGTGGCTGGAAGTATCCACCGCGGCCGCCGTCTCTGACACCTTCGTCCTCACCAGTGAACGGGCGCAGTGGCTGGCCGGGCAGGTGGCTGACCATTTCGCCGAGGACGAAGTCCCGTTGCCGGTGATGCAGGTGTCCCATTCCGCTGACGTGCTGGATCCCGTGGACGCGATGCCGGGGATGGACGCCGGGCACGTCAACCCCGTGCAAAAAGTGCTGATCGGCATGCGGGGCTCCTACGGAGGGGTGCTGATGTTCGGGCTCCTGACCGGCATCTTTGGTATGGCGCTGATCAACCCGCTCTCGCTGGGCGCCGGTATCCTGCTGGGACGCAAGGCATACAGGGAAGACAAGGAAGCGCGGCTCAAGCGCCGGCAGGGGGAGGCCAAGGCCCTCGTCAGGCGGCAGCTCGACGACGTGACCTTCCAGGTGGGCAAGCAGCTGAAGGACCGCCTGCGGCTGGTGCAGCGTTCCATCCGGGACCATTTCACCGAGATAGCGGATGAGCACCACCGCTCCCTGGCCGACTCGGTGTCCGCCGCACAGAAAGCCGCCAATACCTATGCCCTGGAAAAGGACGCCCGCATCAGGGACATCAAGGCCGAGCTCAAGAAGGTGGATGCACTCCACCGGGCCGCGCAGGCCGTTGCCGCCGAGGTATCCGTGTCCGGAACCATGATGCCGGCGGGCGGCCCCCGATGACTGGTTCAACAGTTGCCGGTGCCGCAGGCCTGGTCCAGGAGGCGCTGGAAACCTACGCGGATGATCCGGCCAGCGTGGCCGCCCTCCAGGGTATTGCCCGGAGGCTCGCGGAACCGCTGCGTGTGGCCATTGCGGGCATGGTCAAAGCCGGCAAGTCCACCCTGCTGAACGCGGTTCTCGGCGAGGAGATAGCGCCCACGGACACGGGGGAGTGCACCCGGATCATCACCTGGTACCGGCACGGGCACACTCCCCGCATCACCCTCCATCCCGCCGGCGGCGAGCCCAGGGTGCTGCCGCTCAAACGCGTGGACGGCCGCCTCGTCTTCGTGCTGGGGGATGTGGACGCGGCGGACGTGGACCGGCTGGAGGTGGAGTGGCCGTCGCCGGCACTGCGGAACATGACCCTGATCGATACCCCCGGCATCGCTTCGCTGTCCCGCGAGGTGTCCGCCCGCTCCACCGCTTTCCTGGCCCCGGCGGACACTGAGTCGGAGGCCGACGCCATCATCTACCTGATGCGCCACATGCACGCAGCGGACGTTCGGTTCCTTGAGTCCTTCCGGGACACGGAAGCGGGCCGCTCGGGAACGGTCAACGCAATCGCGGTACTCTCCAGGGCCGATGAGGTTGGTGGCGGCCGCATCGATTCGTTGCTCTCAGCGGGAGAGATCGCGGACAGGTACCGCCGTGACCATAACCTGCGGAAGCTTGCCCTGGGCGTGGTGCCGGTGGCAGGACTCCTTGCCCAGAGTGCGCGGACCATGCGCCAGCAGGAGTTCGCCGCCCTCCAACTGCTGGCGGGCCTGGACCGCAGTGACCGCGAGAGGGCACTGCTCTCGGCGGACAGGTTCATCCGGTCCACCATCCCGGAAGGGCTGGCGGCGGAAGCCAGGGCCTCGCTGCTGGCAAGGTTTGGCCTGTTCGGGATCCGGCTGGCCGTGGTCCTGATCTCCAGCGGATTCAATGAACCCACCCCGCTGGCCCACGAGCTGGCCCGGCGCAGCGGCCTGGATCCGTTGCTGGACCTGCTGGGCCGCCAGTTCCAGGCACGGGCCGAGGCGCTGAAGGCGCGCACGGCTTTGGTGGCGGTGGAGTCCCTGCTGCGCAACTCGCCCCGCCCGGGCACCGGGCACCTGGCTGCGGCCCTGGAGCGGCTGCAGGCCAATGCGCATGAGTTCCGCGAACTGCGGCTGCTGGCCGTCCTGCGGACCACGGGCGTGCCGCTCAGCCCCGAGTTGGCGGCGGAAGCCGAGGGCCTGATCGGCGGCCGGGGTGCTGCGCTGCACGTGAGGCTGGGTATGGAGCCGGACACGACGCCCAGCGACATGGCTGAAGAAGCCCGCCGTTACCTGCTGCGCTGGCGCGCAGTAGCGGAGAGCCCGCTGACGGACGGGCTGGCCCTTGATGCCTGCCGGGTTGTGGTCCGCAGCTGCGAGGGTGTGCTCGCGGAGTCGTCTGCCCGCCAGCGCCAGCGCCAACCGGCCTGAAGGACGGCCGGGGGAGTGTTCCCCGGCGGAGACCTATTTCAGCCCGTCGTTATCGTGCTCGTCGGTCTCGTGCTTGTCTTTCCCGCCGTCGACGTCCTTTGCCTTGGCATCCAGCTCATCCTTGAGCTTCTTGAGGCGGGCGGCTTCCGCCTCCTGCCGGCGGCGGACCTCCAGGTTGCGGAGGAAGTCCGGGTCATCGTCCGGGGCAGTGGGGTGGCGGTAGTCCTGCCGCGGCGGGGGAGTGCCGCGCGGCCGGCCGATCAGGAGCCAGAGGATCGCGCCCAGCACCGGCAGGACGATCATGACCACGATCCAGGCGGGTTTGGAAATTCCGCGGGTAAGGCGCCCGTCGGTCCGGATCACGTCGACGAGGCCATACACGAAGATGGCGAGAATTGCGACGGCCAAAGCCACACGGAAGAGCATGCCATTAAGTCTATCGTCAGGAGGGGCAGGGGCCGCAGGCGGGAGGCGGCTAAACTTGAATAGTGGCCTTTTTGAAATATTCCCTGATCCGCCTGGCTCTCTTCGCGCCCCTGTTCGTGCTCTTCACCTTCCTGGGGCTGGGCGCCCTCATGTCCGTCATCTGCGCGGCCTTGATCGCTTTCGCCGTGAGCTACCTGTTTTTCCAGAAGCAGCGGGACGAAGCCGCGGCGGCACTCCAGCACCGTTTTTCCGGGAAGGCCAAGCCGCTGCGCTCCGCCGGCGAGGTCCAGGACGCGCACGCCGAGGACGCACTGCTGGACGCCAACCCCGGCGTCACCATCAACAATGACGCAAAGGGCCGCACGCGCCCTTAGGCCCCGCCGCGCTCCGCAGGCTGTGGTCCGCTAGAAACCGCGGCTGAGCACCAGTCCCAGTGAGAACAGCAGGCTGTAGCCGAGGTTGATCAGTCCGGTCTGCTTGAGGACCGGGATGAGGCTCTTGCGCTTGCGCCCGTTGATCATCAGCCACGCGGGCATGAGGCAGGCCGGAATCAGCAGCAGCACTATGAGCATCCACGGCCGGCCGGGAGCCAGGATCACCACCAGCAGGATGGCCACGGCCAGCATCAGCACGTAGCTTTCGCGCGCATGCTTGTCGCCCAGCCGGACCGCCAGGGTCTTCTTGCCGGCCTGCATGTCCGTGGGGATGTCCCGGACGTTGTTGGCCATGAGCAGGGCGGTGGCGATCAGCCCGGTGCCGATTGCACCGATGATGGCGGGCAGGTTGATCTGCCCGGCCTGCGTGTACGTGGTGCCCAGGGTTGCCACCAGCCCGAAGAACACAAACACGAACACATCACCCAGGCCCATATAGCCGTACGGGTTCTTCCCCCCGGTATAGCCCCAGGCGGCCATGACGCAGCCCAGCCCCACCAGGATCAGCCACCAGCTCTGGGTGATCACTACCAGGACCAGGCCGAACACCATGGCGGCCGCAAACGCAGCAAACGCCGCCCGTTTCACGTGCTCAGGGCTGGCCGCCCCGGATCCCACCAGGCGCAGCGGGCCCACGCGGTCATCATCGGTCCCCCGGATGCCGTCCGAGTAGTCGTTGGCAAAGTTCACCCCCACCTGGAGCAGGAGGGCCACCAGCGCCGCGAGGATGGCGTTGAACAGGAGGAACGAACCCATCTCGTAGGCTGCGGCGGAGCCGATCAGCACCGGCGCAATCGCTGCGGGCAGCGTCCGGAGCCGGGCGCCTTGGATCCATTGTGCGGCTGTAGCCACGTTAAGTACCTCGCGTGTGTTGGGGGCGGCAGGAGGGGGGCCCTGCCGGGTGGTGCAGGTCTACTTTACTTTCCCTGGTGCCGGGCTTTGAGTTCGGCGGTCATGGCCAGGCGGTCCGGTTTGCCGTTGGGAAGCATCAGCAGCGCGGAGGCCGCCAGGACGGTTTTGGGCGCAAGGACCCCCAGCGTCCGGTGCCACTGCTGTTCAAGGACGACGGCGGTGTCCCCGCCTGACGCGCCCGGAGCCGAAGCTGGCGCGGGGTCCGCCAGCGCAACGTAGGCCGCCACGGCCTGGCCCCACTCGGCGGAAGGCACCCCTGCCACAAAAGCCGCCGCGACGCCGTCGGACTTCTCCAGCTCTTCCTGCACGTGCGCGGCGGAAACCTTCACGCCGCCGGTGATGATCACGTCGTCGGCCCTGCCCAGCACGGTCAGCCGGCCGTCGTCGTCAATGCTGCCGAGATCGCCGGTGCGGTACCAGCGCACGCCGTCCTCCTCGAAAAACGTGTCCGTGCTTTCCGGCGACTCGAGGTAGCCCGCAGCGATGGTGTCCCCGCCCAGCAGGATGCGGCCGTCCTCCTCGACCCGGACCGAGACGCCCTCCAGCGGGAAACCGTCGTAGACGCACCCCCCGCAGGATTCGGCGGAACCATAGGTGGTGATCACCCGCACTCCGGCCTCGCGGGCGGCGGCCAGCAGGGATGCCGGTGCGGGGGCGCCGCCCAGCAGGACGGCGTTGAAGCGGCGGAGCACGGCCAGGGTCTCCGGCGACGGTGCGTCGAGGAGCCGCTGCAGCTGGGTGGGGACCAGCGAGGTGAACCGGATTTTGTCCGTGAGTTCCTGTGCCGCGGCGGTGAAGGCCTCGGGGGTAAAGCCGTGGGACATGTCCATGACCCACGGGCGGGTGCCCGCGAACAGGGAGCGCACCAGCACCTGGATGCCCGCAACGTACTGCACGGGCAGCGCCAGGAGCCACTGGCCTTCGCCCTTGAGCGCCAGGGCCGTAGCCATCGAGGACGCCGCCAGAGACTCGACGGTCAGCACCGTGGCCTTGGGTGCGCCGGTGGAGCCGGACGTGCGGACCACGGCCACCGCGTCATCGCAGCCCGGAGTCTCCACGTGCCCCACCACCAGGGCGCCGTCCTCGCCGACGGAAAGTTCGACGGCGGGTCCCTCGCCATGGAGGGCGGCCGCCAGGGCTGTCAGTGCCGGCTCGATGTTGATGGGGCCGGCGGCTTTCGCTGGAGTATTCATGTTCCGCTCCTGCCTAGAAGTAGTGCGGGAAGGTGGACCAGTCGGGTTCGCGTTTTTGCAGGAAGGCTTCCTTGCCCTCCACCGCCTCATCCGTCATGTACGCCAGCCGGGTGGCCTCCCCGGCGAACACCTGCTGCCCGGCCAGGCCGTCGTCGGCAAGGTTGAAGGCGAACTTCAGCATGCGGATGGCCTGAGGCGACTGCCGTGCGATGTCCGCGGCGTACTCCAGGGCCACCTCTTCGAGGCGTTCGTGGTCCACGGCCTCGTTGACGGCACCCATCCGAACCATGTCCTCAGCGGAATATTCGCGGGCAAGGAAGAAGATTTCGCGCGCCGCCTTCTGCCCGATCTGGCGGGCAAGCAGGGCCGAGCCGTAGCCGGCATCGAAACTGCCCACCGTGGCATCCGTCTGCTTGAACTTGCCGTGCTGGCGGGAGGCGATGGTGAGGTCCGCCACCACGTGCAGGGAGTGCCCGCCGCCGGCCGCCCAGCCGTTGACGACGGCGATGACCACCTTGGGCATGGTCCGCATGAGCCGCTGGACTTCCAGGATGTGGAGCCTGCCGGCGCGGGCGGGGTCGATGGTTTCCTGGGTTTCGCCGTCTGTTTCTTGTATTACATACCGGTAGCCGTCCCGGCCCCGGATCCGCTGGTCTCCACCCGAGCAGAACGAGTGCCCGCCGTCCTTGGGGGAGGGGCCGTTCCCGGTAAGCAGGACGGTGGCAACGTCCGGGGACATCCGGGCGTGGTCCATGGCCCGGTAGAGCTCGTCCACGGTGCCCGGCCGGAAGGCGTTGCGCACCTCGGGCCGGTTGAACGCGATCCGGACGGTCGGCAGGTCACGCACCCAGCCGCCGTCGGAATCCCGCTCCACCTGCCGGTGGTAGGTCATGTCCTGGAAGTCCTCGAAGCCGGCCACGGTGCGCCAGCGGGAGGGGTCGAAGACGTCGGACACCTGTGCGGGAATCTGTTTGCTCACCGTGCAAGTCTAGTAATCGGCCTCAGCTGATGCAGAACTCGTTGCCCTCGGGGTCCGCCATGGTGTGCCAGGAGTGCGGCCCCTGGCTGGCCGTCCACAGGAACGTGGCGCCCCGGGCCTCAAATTCCCGGCGGACCTCGTCCTTGTCCCGGCCGGCCAGGTTGATGTCCCAATGCACGCGGTTCTTCACCGTTTTGGCCTCGGGCGCCGTCTGGAAGAGGAGGCGCCGTTCCGGCGCCTTGGACTTCAATTCCTCCGTTGGGCGGATCGCGCAGCCTTCGCGCCACACCAGGTTGCCCCGGTGGGTCATGGTCATGTCCTCCGTGGCGAAGCCCTGCTCGATCATGGAGCGGATGAAAGCGGCGTCCTGTGGCTCCACGGACCACCCGAGGGATTCAGCCCACCAGTCGGCAAGCTCGTGCGGACGGGTGCAGTCGATGACTATCTGGATGTTCAGTCCCATCCCACCAAGGTACGGTGGCACGTGCTGCCGGGGAAGGCCTGGCAAGGATTGTATAACGATAGAAAGTTCTCTTGACACATTGTCATGACATAAGTCACAGTTGGGCGGAAAGGCTTTTCCCTCCCGGATTGTTTTCCGGCGGGCAGCGCCACCACTTTCACCCAGGGCCGCCAACGGAGGGCCTGGAGCCCAGCGAGAGACAGGACAGACCATTGTCAGAGAAGACAAGAATCTCCAGCATCAGCCGCCGCCAGTTCGGACTGACGGCGTTCGGACTCTCGGCCCTGGCCACGGGGCTTACCGCCTGCGGCAGCAGCGGCGGAGGCGGATCGGAGGGCGGCGCAAAAACCCTGCAGCTGGTCCTCTCCGGGGACACCAACCAGGGCGGCGCCTTCGCGGCCGCGGCCAAGAAATACCAGGAAGCCACCGGCATCACCATCGAGGTGGTGGACGTTCCCACCGCGGATATCACCACCAAGCTCAAGAACGCGGCCACGGCCAATGACCTCCCGGCCCTGGCCCGCGTCACCGGCCTGGATCCGCTGTGGGTCAACCAGCTCCAGGACCTCTCGGACATCGCCCAGTCCCGCGGAATCGACCAGAACTTCCTGCAGGAATCCCCGGACGGCATCATCCCCGCCATCCCCTCCGACCTCACCGCCGTGGGCCTGTTCGTCAACAAGAGCCTGTTCGACAAAGCCGGCGTCAGCTACCCCACCGACATTGCACAGGCGTGGACCTGGGACGAGTTCGTGGCTGCGGTCAACGAGGTCCGCGAGAAGGCCGGCGCCAAGTACGGCTTCGTGATGGACCGCTCCGGCCACCGCCTGCGCGCCATGATGTACGAGTTCGGCAGCACCGCCTTCGCCAAGGAAGGGGACAAGTACTCCGCAGATGACGAGGCCGTGGAAACCCTGGAGTACTTCCAGAAGATCAACGATGACCAGACCATGCCCAAGTCGGTCTGGCTCAGCGGCGAGGACGGCAATGCGATGTTCAAGAGCGGCCAGGTTGCCGCGTACTACTCCGGCAGCTGGCAGGTGGCGGACTTTAACAAGAACATCAAGGACTTCGAGTGGCTCTCCGTGCCGCTGCCCAAGAAGGAGGTCAGCGCCACCAACCTCGGCGGCGGCTTCATGATCGCCTTCAAGGACACCGGCGCCGACGAGGAAGCCAAGAAGTTCATCGACTGGTTCTACGAGGACGCCAACTACACCGAGTTCGCCAAGCTGGGCGGCTACCTGCCGGTGAAGGACCTGCAGGTGGAGTACCCGTTCCAGCAGGCCTCCTTTGAGCTGTACCAGAAGCAGATCGCCGGCAACGAGGCCAAGGGGGACAACGCCATCAAACGCGTGGTGGCCGAGGCCTACGCGGAAACCCCGTTCTCCGGCGACCCCCTGCGCGAAGAGACCGTCAAGATGCTCTCCGGCAGCCAGGATGCCAGGACCACGGTGGACAACATCGTGAAGCTCTACAACGGAGCCTGATCCGTGGCCAACCCAACCATGAGCACCACGGTGGCGCCGCGGGTACCGGAACCGGGTGCAGTCCGGAGCAAGTCCCAGCAGAAGCGCCGGAACCGCTACGTCATCGCACCGCTGGTCCTCATCGGCGTCAACGTGGTGCTCTTCCTGGTCTTCTTTGTCTGGCCCGGAGCGCTGGGGCTGCTGTATTCCTTCACGGACTACCGCGGCGTGGGCAAGCTGAACTTCATCGGCCTGGCCAACTTCCAGAAGCTCTTCGCGGACGGCACCTTTTACGCCGCCCTGGGCAGGACCTTTGTGTACACGGTCCTGTCCGTGCCACTGATCTACGTCTGCTCCCTTGGGGTAGCCGCGCTGCTGGTCAGCAAGGCTGTCCGGGGACGCACCGCGGCCAAGATCGTGATTTTCCTGCCCTGGCTGATTTCACCCATCGTGGTGGGCGTCATCTGGAAGTGGCTGTTCGGCCAGGACTTTGGGTTCGTGAACTTCCTGATCACCAGCGCCGGCGGCAGCGCGGTCCCATGGTCCAGCAACGGCAACCTGGCCCTCACGGTGGTCATTTTCGCCTCCGCATGGGGCGGGACGGCCTTCAACATGCTGCTCTTCATCGCGGCCCTGAAGAACATCCCGGAAGCCCTGCTGGAGGCAGCGGAACTGGATGGCGCCAACGCGTGGCAGCGCTTCCTGAACGTCACCCTCCCGGGCATCGCGCCGACGTCGTTCATGGTCATCCTGCTCTCCACCATCCATGCCATGAAGGAATTCGCCATGATCCAGGCGCTGACCAACGGCGGCCCCGGAACGGAGAACACCCTGATCGTGCAGTACATCTACAAGACCGGCTTCGAGCAGTCCAAGGTGGGGTACGCGAGTGCCGCCTCCATGGTGCTGATGGTGGTCCTGCTGGCGATCGCCCTCATCCAGCTGCGCTTCAACCGGAAGAAGGCCTGACCATGGCAACAGCAGCCAACCTCCCTCCCGCCGTCGCGGAGGAATCCGCCCTCGGAGCCGAGAAAGTGGAAGCCGCCAGGGGCGGGCGGGGACAACGGGGCCCCCGAAGCAACCGGGAAGGCCGGGCCAGGCTCTCCGTCCCCCTCACCGTGCTCATGTGGGTCATCGCGGCAATCTACGCACTGCCGCTGCTCTGGTTCCTCCTCAGCTCCTTCAAGCCGGGCAGCGAACTGTTCAGCTACCCGCTGTCCATGATTCCGCGGGAATGGACCTTCCAGGGCTTCGTGGATGCCTGGGAACGGGTGGACTTCGCGCAGTACTTCCTGAATACGGCAACGGTTGCCATCGTCACCACGGTGCTCACGGTGTTCTTCAGCGCCTGCACGGGCTACGCGCTGGCCAAGTACAACAACAAGGGCACCCGGCTGTTCTTCGTGTGCATCCTGGCCACCACCATGCTGCCCACCGAGGTGATCCTGAACCCCACGTTCACGGTGATCCGCGATCTGGGCCTCTACAACTCGCTGGCCGGCATCATCGTGCCGTCCGTACTGACGGCCACGGGCGTGTTCATGTTCCGGCAGTTCTTCCTCACTGTCCCGGATGACCTGCTGCACTCGGCCCGGATCGACGGCGCCAGCGAACTGGCCATCTTCTTCCGGATCATGCTGCCGCTCTCACGGCCCATCCTGTTCACGCTCGCCATTTTTTCGTTCCAGTGGCGGTGGAACGACTACATCTGGCCGCTGATCGTCCTCAACGATCCCAAGTGGTACACGCTCCAGGTGGCCCTGCGCAGCATCGTGGGTGCGGAAAACATCGACTGGCCGGTGCTGCTGGGCGCCTCGGTGATCTCCATCCTGCCGCTGGTCCTGGTGTTCTTTGTGTTCCAGAAATACGTGCTCAACGCCGACGTCAGCGCGGGCCTGAAGGACTAGCGCCCGTCCCCGACGCACCACCCCGCCAGCCTGCCCCCGGGCAGGCCCATGAAAGGTAACAACATTGCAGACAGCTTCGGCCGACGCCGCATTCCTGAACCGCGTGGCGGAGGCGGCGGACCAGTCCGTGCAGGCGATGCTGGAAACGCACGACGCCGGCGTGGCGGCCTTGGCGCACCGGCCCGCCATGGGCAGGCTGCTGGCGATGGTGGCGGTCTTCACCGAGCCCTGCTCCGGTTTTTACGGGGCGGACGGGCTGCGGGAGCCGATGTCCAGGTGCCTGGACCGGCTGGAACAGCTTCAGGGCCCCACCGGCCTGTTTGACGGCACCAACCTGTGCTCACCGCCTGACTCCGCTTTCACGCTCAATGACGTGTGCCTTGCGTTGGACCTGATCCGGGAACTGGACAGCCCGCCGGACCCGGTGCTTGCCGGGGTGGATGCCCGGCTCAGCCGCATTGTTTCCCGGGCCACGGACGCCATGGTTGCGGGCGGGGTCCACACGCCCAACCACCGGTGGGAGCTGTGCGCGGCGCTGGCGCAGATGGACCGGCTGCAGCCGCGGCCGGGCATTGCGGACAGGATCGCGGAGTGGCTGGCCGAGGGGATCGACCAGCTGCCGGACGGGATGTACTCCGAGCGCAGTCCGCTGTATGCGACCGCCGTCACCAACCCGTCCCTGCTGACCATCGCGGACAGCTCCGGGCGGCCGGAACTGCTGGACCACGTCCGCCGGAACCTCACGGCGTTCCTGCCGTGGTTCAGCCCGGACGGCAGCGTGGAGTCGGTGTTCTCTCGCCGCCAGGACCAGTGGATGACCTTCGACGCCGCCCCCTTCCTGCACCTGTACCGGCGGCTGGCCAACCAGGACGGGCGGCAGGACTTCGCCGCCGCAGCCACCTGGCTGGAGGCGTTGCCCCTGCATGAGCCGGCCAAGCTGCTGGCGCTGTCCCGGCTGGACCCGTGGCTGCGGGAGGTGCTGCCCGGAAACCGCCCGGGTGAAGGGGTGCCGCCGTCGTCGGACAATTCATTCCACGCCGCCATGGCACCCGCGGGAGCTGCGCTGGAGAGCTGCGGCGCGTACCGGTTCCGGGACGCAGGATCGGTGGCCACCGTGTTCGGCGGCTGCGACGCCCTGGTCCCCGGTGTGGTGTCCGGGCTTGCCACGAATCCCACCTTCCTCCGCTTTGCGCACGGCGCGGCGGTGCTCACGGACGTCCGGTTGTCGCGCAGCTTCTTTGACCTGGGGCCCTTCCGCAGCCAGCACACGGTGGCGCGCGGGAATGCCGTGACCCTGTCCGAGGAGCTGGAAGCCAACTTCTACCTGCCCCTTCCTTCCCAGAAGCGGCGGGCGGACGGCATCTACACGCTGCAGCACGAGGGCCGGTTCAGCGCCGGCATGGACTTCAGCAGCCGCCCCACCGTGGTCCACAGGCTCGCCACGGACATAGCCGTGCAGGCTGGCGGCGGGCAGGCGGTGCTGGACGTCAGTTTCGACGGCGCGGACACGGCCTTCGCCCTCGAGCTGACGTTCCGGCCGGGTGGAACGCTCGATGGCGTTATCCCGCTGGGCGGAACAGGCGCCTTCCAGCTGGTGGAGGGGATGGGCCGCTACGAGGTGGGCGGGGACGCCATCGAGTTCGGGCCCGGCTTGCCTGCCGGCCCGGACACTCCGGCTGCCTACAATCCGGGTGAAAGCTACCGGTACCTGGCCGGAACCAACGCGACCGGAGGCGTGAAGGTGTACATCACCGGGCGCACCCGCGGCAGCCACCGGTTCACGCTGCGCGGCGTGCCCCGGAGCTCCTAGGGCTGGACCTGCTGGAGCTGTTCGAAAACCTCCGGGGGGATGGCGTAAATGAACACCACGGCCAGCAGGTTCTTTGCCGCATGCACAAAGTAGGCGAACATCAGGTTCTTCCCGGTCCACACGTAGACGAACACCAGCGTGGCGCCCATGGCCAGGTAGGGAAGCAGTGCGGTGAAGGTGACCGCTTCCTGGCCCACGATGTGAAGGGCCGCGAACAGCACCACGGAGAGGGCGCAGCAGATCCAGATGTTCACCCGCCGGCTCAGCTTGCCGATCAGCAGGTGGCGGAAGATGTATTCCTCCACGAACGGTCCCACCACCACCAGCAGCGGGACCATCAGCCAGGCCGGGATCTGCTGGGCCAGTTCCTGTAGTCCCGCCTGGTTCTGTGACGTCTGGGCCTCGCCGCTCAGGGCCACCACCACGGCGGTCAGGATCATCATGGCAATCACCGCGGCCGGGACCATCAGCAGCGTGAACCAGGGCCGGGTGGCCAGCACCCTGAGGTCGCGGCCCACCACCTTCCGGGCTGCCAGCACAGCGAGCATGCCCACGGAGGCATAAAAGAGCAGGTTGACCGCGTAGGAAGCTGCCGCCGGGCTGGGGGCTATTTGGCGCAGGAAGGGAGCCAGCAGTTCACCGGCCACGGCAAAGAAGCCGGCGATGGCCACGTAGGTGATGAGGGTGGCGAAATCCAACGGCTTGAAGCGGTACAGCTCCGGCTGCGGTGCGGGTGGTATTCGGTGGGCGGTAGCCATAGCTTCAGCCTAGCCTCCCAACCAGGTAGCAGCAGATGTCGGATTCAGCGGTCAAACGGACATCTGCTGCTACCTGGATGGGCCGGGGTGCGTTGCTGGCCGAAACGTGCTTCCCGTAGAATCTTCGGTATGCCTAAATTTATGTTTCGGTGCGCCAAAGTAGCCGCCCGGACCCGCCCCGGGCGGACGGTGCGTCTCCGCGCCGCAGCCGTGGCCGCCGTCGTGCTTTCCCTGGTGCTGACCGCCTGCGGCGGGGGAGCCTCCGGCAACGGAGACGGCAAACCCGTGGTCCTGGCCACCTTCACCGTGCTGGCCGACGTGGCCCGGAATGTTGCGGGGGACAAGCTCACGGTGGAGTCGATCACCAAGGCCGGCGCAGAGATCCACGGCTACGAACCCACCCCGGGGGACATCAGGAAGGCCTCCAAAGCCGACCTCATCCTGGACAACGGACTCAACCTGGAGGCCTGGTTCGGGCAGTTCGTTGAAGGGCTGGACGTACCGCACGCTGTGGTGAGCGAGGGTGTGGAAGTGATGTCCATCAGCGAGGACTCGTACCAGGGCAAACCCAACCCGCACGCCTGGATGTCGCCGGTGAATGTGCAGACCTACGTGGACAACATGGTCCGGGCCTTCAGCGAGCTGGACCCGGACAACGCGGCTGCCTTCGCAGCGAACGGCGACGCCTACAAGGCCGAGCTCCAGGCTGTGCAGGACCAGATGACCGCCAGCCTGGCCGGCGTCCCGGAAAACCAGCGCGCCCTGGTCACCTGTGAAGGCGCATTCTCCTACCTGGCCCGCGACGCCGGGCTGAAGGAGGTCTACATCTGGGCGGTCAACGCCGAACAGCAGGCCACCCCGCAGCAGATCACGCGGGCCATCGAATACGTCAAGGCAAACCAGGTTCCCGCGGTATTCTGCGAATCCACAGTGTCCGACGCCCCCATGCAGCAGGTGGTGGAGGCCACGGGCGCCCGCTTCGGCGGCACGCTCTACGTGGACTCCCTCTCGGAAGCGGACGGGCCGGTCCCCACCTACCTGGACCTGATCCGGCACGATGCAGAGGTCATTACCAAGGCCCTCACCGCCGGAGCGGGATCATGAGCACCCCGGCCATCGCCGTGGACAACGTCACGGTGCACTACGGCGAGGTCCTGGCCCTCGACGCCGCCTCCCTGACGGTGGACCCGGCACGGATCTGCGGCCTGGTGGGCATGAACGGCTCCGGGAAATCCACCCTCTTCAAGGTGATCATGGGAATGGTCAAGCCCGACGCCGGCACCGTGCGGATTGGCGGCCAGTCACCTTCCAAAGCACGCCGTGAAGGTGGGATCGGCTACGTTCCGCAAAGCGAGGAAGTGGACTGGCAGTTCCCGCTGTCCGTGCGCGATGTGGTGATGATGGGCCGGTACGGCCACCAGGGGTTCACCCGCCGGGCATCCAAGGCCGACAGGGCTGCCGTTGACGAGGCGCTGGACCGGGTGGAGCTCGGCGATTACGCCGGCCGCCAGATTGGCCAGCTGTCCGGCGGGCAGAAGAAGCGTGCCTTCGTGGCCCGCGGCATCGCGCAAGGCGCCACCATCATGCTGCTGGACGAACCCTTTGCCGGCGTGGACAAACGGTCCGAGGCCACCATCACCCGCCTGCTGCGCGAGCTCGCCTCCGACGGCTGCACCATACTGGTGTCCACCCACGATCTCCATGCCCTCCCGCAGCTGTGCGACGAAGCCGTGCTGCTGATGCACAAAGTCCTCATGCACGGCCCGCCGGAGCTGGTGCTGCAGCCGGAAAACCTCGCCATGGCGTTCGGCCTGGACGTGCTCAACCGGAAGGAAGCGGGCTGACGATGGAACTCCTCCTCGAACCCCTCAGCTATGACTTCATGGTCCGGGCCATCGTCACCACCGCGCTCGCCGCCGTCGTCTGCGCAGTGCTCAGCTGCTGGCTGGTCCTGATTGGCTGGTCCCTGATGGGTGACGCCGTCTCGCATGCCGTCCTGCCCGGCGTTGTGCTGGCGTACATCGTGGGTGCCCCCTTCGCGCTGGGGGCGCTGGTGTTCGCCCTGATTGCCGTGACCCTGATCGGAGTAGTCCGTAATACCAGCCGGGTTAAGGAGGACGCCGCGATCGGCATCGTGTTCTCCTCCCTCTTTGCCCTGGGCCTGGTGCTGATTTCCGTCACGCCCAGCCAAACGGACCTGAACCACATCATCTTCGGCAACCTGCTGGGCGTGAGCATTCCGGACCTCATCCAGGTCCTGGTGCTGGGCGTTGTGGCTTTCGCCATCCTGATCCTCAAGCGGCGGGACCTCACGCTCTACGCGTTCGACCCCACCCACGCGCACGCCATCGGACTGTCCCCACAAAGGCTGGGGGCGCTGCTGCTGGGCCTGCTTGCCCTGACCTCCGTGGTGGCGCTGCAGACCGTGGGCGTGGTGCTGGTGGTGGCCATGCTGATCATCCCCGGCGCCACGGCCTACCTGCTGACGGACCGGTTCTCCCGAATGCTGGTCATCGCACCGGTGGTCTCGGCAGTTTGCTCCATCGCCGGCATCTACCTCAGCTATTACCTGGACACAGCCTCCGGCGCCATGGTGGTGCTCACGCAGGGTGTGGTCTTCGCCGTCGTCTACCTCTTCAGCCCGCGGCAGGGACTGATCGGTACCCGGCTGGCGAAGGCGCGGCGCAGGAAGGCCGCCGTGCTCGCCGCTGCCTGACCCGGCCACCGCTTGACTCGCCACCGCTTGACTCGGCCACCCGCGGCGGGCAGGCTGGAGCGATGAAGTCCTAGCCAGCAGCCGGCCATGCCGGGCTGCCTTCCCGAATCCAGGGCCGCCGTTGGGGACCGGAGAAATCCGGTCCACCCCGCGGCCACACTGCGGAACTTTTCGAGGACTTCCCTTGACTGAACACCTGACCCTTTCCGGAGTCTCCCACGGCTATGGCGACCGCCTGCTGCTGGACGGCATCACCCTGGCCATAACCCCCGGCGAACACGTGGCCGTCGTCGGCGAAAACGGGGCCGGCAAATCCACCCTGCTGCGCCTCCTGGCCGGCCTCGAAACCCCCGACGAAGGCACGGCGGCAATCCAGGGCCGGGTGGGCTACCTCGCCCAGACCCATGGCCTGCCGGAAACCTTCACCGTGGGTGCCGCCGTCGACGCATCCCTGGCCGCCCTGCGTGCCATCGAAGCGGAGCTTGACCGGCTGGAGGCGGGGCTGGCTGACGCCGGCGACGACGAGCTGGAAACCTACGGCAGGCTGCAGACGGAATACCAGCTGCGGGAAGGCTACGCGGCCGAGTCCCGGGTGGAGGCTGCGCTGGACCGGCTGGGCCTGGGCGGCCTGGACCGGAACCGGGTGCTGGGATCGCTGTCCGGCGGGGAGCAGGAACGGGTGGCCTTGGCGTGTGTCCTGGCAGATCCCGCGGACATCCTGCTCCTGGACGAACCCACCAACCACCTGGACGCCCGCGGAACGGCCTGGCTGGAGGACCGGCTGGCCGCCCACCGCGGCACCGTGGTGGTGGTTTCCCATGACCGGGTGCTCCTCCGCAAGGTGGCCAGCACCATCATCGAAGTGGATGCCGAGCGCCGCGCCGTGACCCGCTACGGCAACGGCTACGACGGCTACCTCCGGGAGAAGGCAGCCGAACGGGCGCGCTGGGTCCAGCAGTACCACACCTGGATTGATGCGATGGAGTCCGAAAAACGGCAGGCAGAGACTGTTGCCGGCACCATGGGGTACGGGCGCAAGCGCGACGGCGACAAGATGGGCTTTGACTTCAAGGCAGGCACCTGGCAGAAGGCCGCCAGCAGCCAGGTCCGGAACGCCCAGGAACGCCTGCGCCGGCTCGAAGCCAGCCCCGTGGACCGGCCGCCCGTACCCCTGCGGCTGAACGTTGATCTCGCCGCGGACCCGGGTGCTGCCACTTCCGATGCTGAGCTTTCCGGTGTGGGGACTTCCGGGTCAGCGCAGGACGGCGCGCCGGTGCTGGCTGTGCACGGGGTGTGCGTGCCCGGCCGGCTGGGAACCACCGACTTCCAAGCGGGCCCCGGCGAGAAGGTCCTGATCACCGGGCCCAACGGCGCGGGCAAATCCACGCTGCTCTCCGTCCTTGCCGGAGCCCTGGACCCGGCTGCCGGTTCTGTCACGCGGCCCGAACGCGTCGGCTACCTGCAGCAGGAACTGGAGCTGCCGCAACGGCCCTCCCTGCGCCTGCTGCCGGCCTTCGCCGCGGGCCTCGGCGGCAACATCGACGAGCACGCCGAGGCCCTCCTCCGCCTGGGCCTCTTCCGCACCAGCGAGTTCCACGTGCCCGTGGGAAGCCTGTCCGCCGGCCAGCAGCGAAGGCTGGCCCTGGCCCGCCTGCTGCTGGGCGGCTACGGCACCCTCGTCGTGGACGAACCCACCAACCATCTGGCGCCCGTGCTGGTGGAACAGCTGGAGGCGGCGCTCGCCGGCTTCACCGGGACTCTGGTGATGGTCAGCCACGACCGTGCCCTGCGGGAGTGGTTCGCGGCGTGCGCGCGGCGGAGCCGTGGTGAGTCCGGCGGCCCGGAAGGCAACCGTGCCGGGAACACCGCCGTCGGACGCTGGACCCGGTATTCCATGGACAAGGGCGTGCTCGCGCCGGTCTAGGGGCAGGCCCGGGAACCGGTGAGGTTTGCGTTAAGCAGTCTTTACCGGGGGACCGGCAGGCGGAAACATCGGCGGCGGAAGATAGGGCCATGCCCGTCATTCCGCCGGCCGAAAGGATCTGCCCGTGATCACCAGGAACCTTTTCATGCAGGGCATCTACCACTTCCAGGGTGTGGGGATGGAGAAACCCGTGCCCCTGCACAGCGAGCTCTCGCACTATGTCCCGGACGGCGTCGTCAACCAGGCGCTGTACTTCCGCGGCGGCAACTCCAGCGGCGAACTGATCGCCGTGGTGCTGATGCGCAACGGGGTGCCCATGCGGTATTTCCCCATCGGCGCCAAGGGTGACGTCCACGTCCCGCTGCGCGTTGTGGAGGACATCGAAGGCGGCTCGGCCATCGAGCTCTACCTGGCCGCGCCCGAGGGCGTCAACGGCACCGTGGTGATCGACCTGGGCATGGTGGAGCACTGATGACCAGCGTGGCCGAACGGGCCCAACCCCGGCCGGGCGGCCGGGCACGCAGCCGGGACAGCCGCCGGCGCCTGGTGGTCATCGGGAACGGGATGGCCGGAGCCCGCGCCGTGGAGGAGATCCTGGCCAGGGGCGGTGCGGAGCAGTTCAGCATCACCATGTTCGGGGACGAACCCTACGGCAACTACAACCGGATCATGCTCAGCCATGTCCTCTCCGGGGAGGAAAGCGATGCGGACATCTTCCTCAACCCGCTGTCCTGGTACGAGGACAACGGCATCACGCTCCACGCGGGGGTCCGGGCGGACAGGATCGACCGGTTCGCCAAGCACGTGTTTTCCAGCGACGGCAGGGTGACGCCCTACGACACCCTGGTCATCGCCACGGGCAGCCGCCCGCACCTGCCCCCGATGGACGGCCTCTACACGCCCGGCGGCTCGGTCAAACCGGGCGTCTTCGGCTTTCGCACCATCGACGACACCCGCAAAATGGCCGAGCACGCCCGGCATGATTATCACCGGCATGCCGTGGTGATCGGCGGGGGCCTGCTGGGGCTGGAGGCCGCCGCCGGGCTGCGCAGCTTCGGGCTGGGGGTGGACGTGGTCCACTCGGGCGGCCACCTCATGAGCGCGCAGATGGGGCCCGACGGCGGTGCGGTGCTCCGCCGGAGCGTTGAGGCACTGGGCATCGGGGTGCTGACGGGCAGCCGGACCACCGCCGTGCTCGGCAGGGACAGGGTGACCGGCGTCAGCCTCCGCGACCGGCCGGACATCGGCTGCGACATGGTGGTAGTGGCGGCCGGGATCCGTCCCAACGTGGACCTGGCTGTCCTCAGCGGACTGCCGGTGGAGCGGGCCATCGTGGTGGATGACCGGCTGCGCGTGCAGGATGAGGACGACATCTACGCCGTGGGGGAGTGCGTGCAGCACCGCGGTGAGGTGTACGGGCTGGTGGCACCGCTGTGGGAGCAGGCGGTGGTGCTGGCAAACCATGTGACCGGCGCGGATACCAGCGCCGCGTACCTGGGTTCGCGGACCGCCACCAAGCTCAAGGTGGCAGGGGTTGAGGTCGCCTCCATGGGCCTGCAGGGGCCGGAGCTCGACACCGACGAGCACATCGTCTTCTCCGAACCCAGCCGCGGGGTCTTCAAGTCCATCGTGGTCCGCGACAACAAGATGGTGGGCGCCACCCTCCTGGGCGACAGCCGCAAGGTGGCGTTCCTGACCCAGGCCTACGACCGAGGCCTCCCGCTGCCGGAGGAGCGGCATGGCCTGATGTTCGATCTCGGGACGCCCGGGGAGGACGTGGGCGTGGCGGAACTGGATGATGACGCCCAGGTCTGCAACTGCAACGGTGTCAGCAAGAAGGACCTGGCCGCAGCCGTGAGGGGCGGCTGCGCCTCGTTGTCCGGGGCCATGGACGCCACCCGGGCCGGGAAGGGCTGCGGCTCGTGCAAGCTCCTGGTGAAACAGGTGGTGGAGTGGGCGGCGGACGGGGCCGTGGAGGAGGACCCTGCCGCCACCTACTACGTACCGGGCATCCCCCTGGACAAGGCCGCCTTGATGGCAGAGATCCGGAAGCGCGGGCTCCGATCCGTTTCGGCCGTGTTCCACGCGCTGGCCCCGGGCGGCGCCGAGGACGCGAAGTCCAAAATGGGCCTGGCGTCCCTGCTCAAGATGATGCTCGCGGACCAGTACGTCGACGAACGCGATGCCCGCTTCATCAACGACAGGGTCCACGCCAACATCCAGCGGGACGGCACGTTCTCCGTGGTGCCGCAGATGAAGGGCGGCGTCACGTCCGTGCAGCAGCTGCGCCGGATCGCGGACGTGGCCGAGAAGTACAACGTGCCCCTGATCAAGCTCACCGGCGGCCAGCGGATCGATCTGCTGGGCATCCCCAAGGAGGACCTGCCGCAGGTCTGGGCCGACCTGGACATGCCGTCCGGGTACGCCTACGGCAAGAGCTTCCGCACCGTGAAGACCTGTGTTGGGAAGGATTTCTGCCGCTACGGGACGGGGGACTCCACCAAGCTGGGCGTCGAGATCGAATCCCGGTTCCAGGGCATCGAGTCGCCGGCCAAGCTGAAGCTGGCAGTCTCCGGCTGCCCCCGCAACTGCGCGGAATCCCTGGTGAAGGACGTGGGTGTGGTGGCTGTGGAAGGCGGCCGCTGGGAAGTCTACGTCGGGGGAGCGGCGGGAGCCCACATCCGCAAGGGCGACCTCCTGGCCACCGTTGACAGCCCGGAAGAGGTGAAGGTCCTGACCGGCCGTTTCATGCAGTACTACCGCGAACACGCCAACTGGCTGGAACGGACCTACGCCTTTGTGCCACGGGTGGGCATCGAGCATCTCCGCGCGGTGATTGTCGAGGACGCGGAGGGGATCGCGGGGCAGCTGGATGCCGCGATGCAGGCGTCCGTGGACAGCTACGTAGATCCGTGGAGTGAACGCGCGGATCCGCTGACGCCCGGCCAGTTCAGGACGTCCCTGCCGCTGACGGTCCTTCCGCAGGTGCCGGTCCGATGAGCGCCGCCGGTGCGGCCGCAGCGTTCCACATCCTCGGCCCCGTGGACCAGGTTCCGTTGGGGGAAGGCAGGGCATTTGCGGTGGAGGGCGAACAGGTGGCCGTCTTCCGGCTGCGCGACGGAACCGTGCGGGCGCTCGCGGCAGTCTGCCCGCACCGGGGCGGCCCCATCGCGGACGGCACCATCGACCGCCAGCAGGTGATCTGCCCGCTGCACCAGCACGCGTTCGACCTCACCAGCGGCTGCTCAACCACCGGCGCCGAACCGCTGCAGGCCTACCGCGTGAGCGTGGACGGTGAGCAGAACCTTGTGTTGGAGACGGGCGGGGTGTAGTGCGGGTCACGTAGCACCCCGGTGGGTCTTGTAGGATAGACGAGCCGCGCGAAGCTTCGGCGCCACAAGAGATTCCGCTCACATTCGGATGCCCAGAAGGCATTAATCCGAATTTGTGGGCGGAATCATGCGTGTTCCGGATGCGGCCAACCCCCCAACCCACAAGGAACAGTTGTGCCTCAAAGTACCCCCACAGATCTCCAGAACCCCACGGCACCATCCGCGGCCGTCGACCCCACCCTCAGCGCTGAGGGTTACAGCAAGACGCTGGGCAGGCGCCACGTCACCATGATCGCCATGGGCGGCGCCATCGGCGTCGGCCTCTTCATGGGCGCCGGCGGACGCCTGGCCTCCACCGGCCCCGCCCTGATCTTCTCCTACGCCATTGCCGGCGTCATCGCCTACCTGCTCATGAGGGCCCTCGGCGAGCTCATCATGTACCGCCAGACTTCCGGCTCGTTCGTGAGCTACGCCGGCGAAATGTTCGGCAAGAAGGGCGCGTTCCTGTCCGGCTGGATGTACTTCATCAACTGGGGCATGACCGGCATCGCCGAGCTGATCGCCATCGGCCTGTACTTCCAGTTCTTCTTCCCCAATGTTCCCGTGGAAGCTTCCGCCATCGCCGCGCTGGCCCTGCTGGTGGCCGTCAACCTGCTGAGCGTCAAGGCGTTCGGCGAGTTCGAGTTCTGGGCCTCCTGCCTGAAGGTGGGCGCCATCCTGACCTTCCTGGTGGTGGGCACGTTCATGGTGGTCACCAACGCCCAGGTGGGCGACGGCAACGCCTCCGTGGCCAACCTGTTCGCGGCCGAGGGCGGCATGTTCCCCAAGGGCGCCCTGGTGATGGTGCTGGTGCTCAACGCCGTGATCTTCGCCTACAACGGCATCGAACTGGTGGGCATCACCGCCGGCGAGATGCAGAACCCGCAGCGCGAAGTCCCCAAGGCGATCCGCGCCGTCGTCCTGCGCATCGTGGTGTTCTACGTCGGTTCCGTGACCCTGCTCGCCATGCTGCTGCCGTCCGACCAGTACGTGGCCGGCACCTCCCCGTTCGTCACCGTGTTCGGCCAGATGGGCCTCGCATGGGTGGGCGACGTGATGAACATGATCGTGATCACCGCGGCGCTGTCCTCCTGCAACTCGGGCCTGTATTCGATCGGCCGCGTCTTCCGCACCATGGCCAACAACGGCCACGCCCCGCAGTGGCTCACCCGGATGTCCCGCCGCCACGTTCCGTTCGCGGCCATCCTGGCCATCGCGGCGTTCTACCTGGTGGGCATCCTGCTGAACATCTGGCTGGGCGGCTCGCACGCCTTCGACCTCGCCCTGAACACGGCTTCCATCGGCGTGATCTTCACCTGGGGTGCCATCTTCGCCAGCCAGATCGCGCTGCGCCACAAGAAGGGCGTCACCTCCAGCCTGCCGATGCCCGGCTCCCCGTGGACCAGCTGGGCCGGCCTGGTCTCGCTGCTGGTTATCACCGTGCTGATCGGCTTCGACACCATGACCAGCAAGTCCGGCGAGGTGTTCTACCTGGGCCTGTGGACCCTGGCCACCATCCCGTTCTTCGCCCTGCTCCTGTGGCTCGGCTGGCAGAAGGTCAAGGCCAACGAACCGAAAAACGCCCTGTACAGCTGACGGTCCGCCGCCCCACCCCGCCCCAATCGCCGGAACGGTGCCCGTTCGCCCGAACGCTCCAGCGTCCGGGGAACGGTGCCCGTTCGCCCGAACGCTCCAGCGTCCGGGGAACGGTGCCCGTTCGCCCGAACGCTCCAGCGTCCGGGCACCGTTCCGGCGATTTGGATGCTGTCGCGGCCGTGGGGATCGGACTCAGCGCCGGAGGGCAGCGAGGATCCGGTTCTTGAACTCGTGCTCCCGGAACAGGTCGCTCCATTCCACGCGGAGGAAGAGCCACCCGTCTTCAGTGAGTGCTTTCTCCCGGCGCCGCTCCTGGAAGAGGACCTCGGCAGTTGGCTTGTAGTCGAAATACTTGACCCTTCCGTCGAATTCCAGGGCCACCTTCTTTTCCCTCCATGCGAAGTCAAGACGATGCCGGCCCACGCGGCTCTGGACCTCCACTTGGGCCTCGGGCAGGGGAAGCTGCAGCCGCACCAGAAGCTCCCGGGTCATCGTTTCTCCGGCCGACTCGGCGCGGATATCCGCGTTCGCCAGCGCCCGGCGAAGGTTTCGTATCCCGCTGCGGCCGAAAAGATTGCCCGCCATGGCATGCATCAGATCGGGGTTGGCGCCCAGTCTGAGCGCATGGTCCACGAGTATCAGCGCCTGGCGGTATTCGAGCGTCATGGCGCAGTCCACCACTGTCCGCTCAAGGGTTGTGACCCTCAGCTGTCCCAGGGTTGTCACGTCCGCCTCGGTATATGCCCGGGTATGGCCGCGGACATCCTTCCCGAGGCGTTCGCTGGATGGCCTTACCCGGAGCAGCACATGGATCAGGGTGTCCGCGTTCCACAGGAACAGGCCGTGAAGGCGGGCGGCTGAGGTGTGGCTGTAGACGAAGTTCCCCGTTGACGTGGTCAGCGTGCCATGGGCGTGCGCATGGATCAGTTGCAGGCCGCGGACTGTGGGAGACTGCTTCTCCCACAAGGAGGCCCGGATGTAGCAGCCGTACCTGAGGCGCACCAGGCCGCCGCGGCTGACCAAACGCCGGATGGCCCGCGAGTTGAGCCCGCTGGCATGCAGCTGGTCAGTGCGCCACAGGCTTCCAGTGGCCGGCAGCTGTGGCAAAGGAGCGGGGACTTGTGTCATCCGCCTAGCCTCCGGTGCGGAAAACGCCCTGGCCAGGTGTCGTCGTCGTTATGTGGAAAGCCCGCCCGTCGCCGGAACGCTGCCCGGCCGCCGGAACGGTTCAGCGTCCGGACACCGTTCCAGCGATTACGACTGCGGGGGCCGGGAACGGTGGTGCGGAGCGGCCGGCGGGGGCAGACTTGGGCGTGTGGACGAACCGTGGGTGCTGCACGTGGACCTTGACCAGTTCATCGCAGCCGTCGAAGTGCTTCGCCGGCCCGAGCTCGCGGGAAAGGCGGTGATTGTTGGCGGCCGCGGTGATCCCACTGAGCGGGCGGTAGTGTCCACGGCGTCCTACGAAGCCAGGGCCTACGGCGTGGGATCGGGAATGCCGCTGCGCATCGCAGCACGGAAAGTTCCCGACGCCGTAATCCTGCCCGTGGACCACGAGGCCTACCTCGAAGCCTCCGAGAAGGTCATGGCGGTACTGCGCTCACAGCCCGGCGCCACGGTCCAGGTGCTCGGCTGGGATGAGGCCTTTGTTGGCGTCCGGACGGAAGATCCGGAGTCCTATGCCCGCCGTTTGCAGCACGCCGTCCTGGAGGCGACGCAGCTCCACTGCAGCGTAGGCATCGGCGACACCCTGGTCCGCGCCAAGGTGGCAACGACGTTCGGCAAGCCGGCCGGGGTTTTCAGGCTCACGGAAGGCAACTGGCTGGAGGTCATGGGGAGCCGGCCGACGATCGAGCTGTGGGGCGTGGGGACGAAGGTGTCTGCCCGCTTGGCCAAGCTCGGCATTGGGACGGTTGCCGAGCTTGCCGCGGCCAACCCCGATGACCTGGTCCCCGAGTTCGGCCCGAAGATGGGTCCCTGGTACGCGCAGTTGGGGCGGGGCGACGGCTCGCGGACAGTCGACGACACACCCTGGGTGGCGCGCGGGCACAGCCGGGAAACCACCTTCCAACAGGATCTGACCGGGTCCGGGCAGATTGATGGTGCTGTGAGGGAGCTGGCGGCCCACGTCCTGGAGGACGTCGCCGCCGAGGGGCGGCCGGTGATCGGGCTGACGCTCAAGGTCCGCTACGCGCCGTTCCTGACCAAGACGTACGCCCGGAAGATCCCCGAAACATCGGACCCCGCGGAAGTGCTGGCGCGCGCCCTCGACCTTGCGGCGAAGATCGAGCCGGGCCGGCCCATCCGGCTCCTTGGGCTGCGCGCCGAAATGACGATGCCCGAGGATTCCCGGCAGGGGCATACCCCAACCCGCAGCGGATGGTGACGGGCTCCATCGATTGCTGCGTATCTGCCTTTATGCCGCCCCAAAACGGCAGTATTGGAGCAATCGATGAAGGTGTTGGTGGGGATACCCGCGGACATGCAGAACGGCGGCGGATCCCGTGGGATCCGCCGCCGTTTCGCCCTGCTTCAAGCCGTCCTGCTTCAAGCCGTCCTGCTTCAGGCCGTCCTGCTTGGGGCCGCCCGGCCCAGCCGGAGCGGCGCAGGAAAACCTAGTCGCGCTTGAACTCGTCCTTGACGCTCTCGCCGACCTTCTTGGCGTCGGCTTTGACCTGGTCCGCCTGGCCTTCGGCCTTCAGCCGGTCATTGTTCGTGGCGTTGCCGGCCGCTTCCTTGGCCTTGCCGCCCATGTCTTCGGCTGCGTTGCTGATCTTGTCTCCGAGGCCCATGATGGTGGCCTCCTTTCGTTTCCGGTGATCGAACATTTTCACACTAACACGAAGCATGCTTACTAATTCAAGAACCCCAGGGGCGCCGGGTTCTGTCGATTGCGGGGGTCCGCGGCTAGGCTCGAACCCATGGACCACAGCATCAGCCTCAGCCAGCACATCCACGCGTCGCCGGAAAAAGTCTGGTCCGTCATCACGGACATTCCCGGCTCGGCCACCACGCTGAGCGGGGTGGAGTCCGTCCAGCTGCTGACGGACGGCCCGTACGGCGAGGGAACGCGCTGGAAGGAGACCCGGAAGATGATGGGCAAATCCGAGACGGTGGAGATGTGGGTGGCGCAGGCTGAACCGCCGCGCAGCACCACCGTCAAAGCCGTCCAGGGCGGCGCCGACTACAGCACGCTGTTCACCCTCGCACCGCGCGACGGCGGAACGGACCTCAGTGTGACGTTCGGGGGAGAGGTGCACAAGCCGACCGCCGCAACCCGCATCATGATGGCGGTCTTCGGCAAGATGGCAATGGCGGCCACCCGGAAAGCGCTCCGCAAGGACCTGGCAGACATAGCGGCCAAGGCGGAATCCATCTAATGGCCGCGCGCACCCCGCGGGCAGCACCCCCCGGCGTCGCGGCACCGCGCCTGACCCCTGTCCGGCTCGAAAACCTGACCGACGTCGCCGAGCCGGACTTCCAGCGCGGAGGGCGGTACGACGGCGCGCGGTACAGCCGCGTGGCTGCCGAGGGGATGGACCTGGGTGGTGCGGATTTCATCGATTGTGAGTTCCGGGGCGCGGCGTTTAATGAAGCGCAGCTGCGTGGCTCCACCTTCCGCGACTGCATCCTGGAGGAGTTGTACGCGCCGGTCTTTCTGGCGGCCCGTTCCACCTGGCGGGAGGTTGAGATCCGGAATGCCCGCCTTGGTTCTGCTGAACTGTACGAGAGCGGCTGGCAGTCGGTCAGCATTGACGGCGGCAAACTCGATTTCCTCAACCTCCGTGCCGCCAAGCTCACCGACGTCGTGATCAGCGACTGCATCATCAACGAACTGGACCTCGGCTCTGCCACCGGAACGCGGGTGGCCCTGAAGAACTGCACCATCGGCTCCCTGGACCTCAGCGGGGCCAGGCTCAAGGACTTTGACCTGCGCGGCACTGAGCTCAGGGGGATCAGCGGTCTCGGCAGCCTTGGCGGCGTGGTTATTGACGACTCCCAGCTTGGCCTCCTGGCGCCCCTGCTGGCAGCTCATCTGGGGCTCACGGTCCTCTGAGCCTCCGGAGCGCCGGTGCGCTGAGGGGTTCCCGTATCCACGGCACACCCTCCCGTGTACTATTTACAGAACGAACGGTCGGTAAGTAGGGATCCGCCGGCCGATGATGACAGTGCTGTTTATCGCGTGAAGGGTGTTTCCATGGCTGCAACCGCAGGTCCACAGGCTTTCCTTGTTGGCGGGGTACGAACGCCGGTAGGCAGGTACGGCGGGAGCCTCTCCGCTGTCCGTCCCGATGACCTGGCCGCCCTGGTGCTCCGGGAGGCGGTCAGCCGGGCCGGACTGGACCCGGACAGCATCGACGAGGTCATCCTGGGCAACGCCAACGGAGCCGGTGAGGAAAACCGCAACGTGGCCCGGATGGCCACCCTCCTGGCCGGACTGCCCCTCCACATCCCCGGCATCACCGTCAACAGGCTGTGCTCGTCAGGGCTGAGTGCCATCATCATGGCCAGCCACATGATCAAATCGGGTGCGGCGGACATCGTGATTGCCGGCGGCGTGGAATCCATGAGCCGGGCGCCCTGGGTGCAGGAAAAGCCCGCAACGGCGTTCGCAAAGCCGGGCGCCATCTTTGACACGTCCATCGGCTGGCGGTTCGCCAACCCGCTGTTCCAGAAGGGCGAGCTGTCCCGCGACGGCAAAATGACCTACTCCATGCCGGAGACCGCAGAGGAAGTGGCCCGCGTGGACAACATCTCCCGCGAGGACGCCGACGCCTTTGCCGTCCGGTCCCACCAGCGCGCCCTGGACGCCATCGCTGCCGGGCGGTTCAAGGACGAGATCGTCCCGGTGACCGTCAGGACCCGCAAATCCGAGACCGTGGTGGACACGGATGAAGGCCCCCGCGAAGGCACCACCATGGAGGTCCTCGCCAAACTGAAGCCCGTGACGCACGGAGGCTCCGTGGTCACCGCAGGCAACTCCTCCACCCTGAATGACGGGGCGTCCGCCATCATCGTGGCCTCCGAAGCCGCCATCGAAAGGCTCGGGTTGACGCCCCGGGCACGCATCATCGACGGTGCCTCTGCCGGCTGCGAGCCGGAGATCATGGGCATCGGCCCTGTCCCCGCCACCCAGAAGGTGCTCAAGCGGAGCGGCCTCAGCGCAGGTGACCTGGACGCCGTCGAACTTAACGAAGCCTTTGCCACGCAATCCCTCGCCAGCATCCGGCGCCTTGGCCTGGATCCGGACATCGTGAACAACGACGGCGGCGCGATCTCCCTGGGGCACCCGCTGGGTTCCAGCGGGGCGCGGATCGCGATCACCCTCTTGGGCCGGATGGAGCGCGAGGACGCCAGGAGGGGCCTCGCCACCATGTGCATCGGCGTGGGCCAGGGTACGGCCATGCTGGTGGAGAAAGTCTGATGGCGGGCCCCGTGGACCTGGCCGCCGAGAAGTTCCACACCCTTCTGGTGGAGGAACGCACCGACCGGGTGGTGGTGCTGCTGAACCGGCCCGAGGTGCGCAACGCGATCGACCAGCAGATGGTGGACGAGCTGCACGTGGTGTGCGCCGCGCTGGAGCAGGAGCCCAAGGTGCTGATCATCGCGGGCGTGGATGGCGTGTTTGCCTCCGGCGCCGATATTGCGCAGCTGCGCGAACGGCGCCGTGACGACGCCCTGCAGGGCATCAATTCCACCATCTTTGTCCGCATCGCCAAGCTGCCCATGCCGGTCATTGCCGCGCTCGACGGGTACTGCCTGGGCGGCGGGGCGGAGCTGGCCTACGCGGCGGATTTCCGGATCGGGACGTCCAGCGTCCGCATCGGCAACCCCGAAACAGGGCTGGGAATCCTGGCCGCCGCCGGTGCAAGCTGGCGGCTGAAGGAACTGGTGGGGGAGCCCGTGGCCAAGCAGGTCCTCCTGGCGGGAAAGGTCCTCACCGCCGAAGAAGCACTGGCCGTCAACCTCATCACCGAAATCCACGACGCACCGGAACTCATGGACGCGGCGCACGGCCTGGCGGACAGGATCACCCGGCAGGATCCGCTGGCAGTCCGGATCACCAAGTCCGTGTTCCACGCCCCCGCGGAAGCGCATCCCGTCATTGACCAGCTGGCACAAGGCATCCTGTTTGAATCCGAGGCCAAATTCGACCGGATGCAGCAGTTCCTGGACAAGAAGAACGACAAGAAAACCGGCACGAAGGACGGCGGCAGTGCAGCCACCGCCGCCACCACCACCGGAACCCCGGAAGGCACAGAGAGCAGAGAGCAGAACCGATGAGCACACCCGAACTTTCCCCCGGCCTGCCCACTGATCTTCCCCACTTCGTGGGCGTCCTGGGCGGCGGCCGCATGGGCGCCGGAATCGCCCATGCATTTCTGGTCAAGGGCGCGGACGTGCTGGTGGTGGAGCGCGACGACCAGTCAGCGGAAGCTGCCCGTGAGCGCGTGGAATCAGCAGCGGCCAAGAGCATCGAGCGCGGCATGACGGACGTCAACCTGGACGAGATGGTGTCCAGGCTGTCAGTCTCCGTGGATTACGACGACTTCGCGGACCGCCAGCTGGTGGTGGAAGCAGTGCCGGAGGACTGGGACCTGAAAATCACGTCACTGCGCGGCATTGAGGAGCGGCTGGCCGATGATGCCTACCTGGCCTCGAACACGTCATCGCTGTCCGTGAACGGCCTCGCCGGTGAACTGAAGCGGCCGGACAACTTCCTGGGCCTGCACTTCTTCAACCCTGTTCCGGCATCCACGCTCATCGAGGTGGTGCTGGGGAAGCGCACGTCTCCCCAGCTCGCTGCCGCCGCGAAGGGGTGGGTGGAGGCACTCGGCAAGACCGCGGTCGTGGTGAATGATGCCCCGGGGTTCGCATCCTCCAGGCTGGGCGTGGCCATCGCCCTGGAGGCGATGCGCATGGTTGAGGAAGGGGTTGCGTCCGCCGAAGACATCGACGCCGCCATGGTCCTGGGCTACAAGCACCCCACCGGACCGCTGCGGACCACGGACATCGTGGGGCTGGACGTACGGCTCGGCATCGCGGAATACCTGCACTCCACCCTGGGCGAGCGGTTCGCCCCACCCCAGATCCTCAAGGACAAGGTGGCCCGGGGCGAGCTGGGACGGAAAACCGGCAAGGGCTTTTTCGACTGGCCCGGCTAGGAACGCAGGTCAGTCGAAGAAGCCAACGATGTAGCCGATGAAGTAGAGCAGGAACAGCAGGACGCCGGCCCCGATGGCGCCCATCCAGAAGATCTGCTGGCCCTTCCCTGAGCCCTTCTGCCGGGGCTCCTGGGTGCCTGCCACCGACCCTTCACCGGGAGGCGTTTCGCCGGGCGGCACCCCGCCGCCGGGCTCCAGGCCTGTGATCTTGTCATCCTCCGGGTCCGGATTGGTTCCTGACACGTAAACTCCCTCGCTCGCCGTCCTGATGCTGTCCCCAGCGTAACCGCCCCAGGTGGTTGCACCTAGGCTGGTGCCGTGACTTTCCTAGAACCCCTTACCCTCACGGGCAGGTATGTAACCCTGGAACCGTTGTCCAGGGAGCACCACGACGGCCTGGTGGACGCGGCCCGGGACGGCGAGCTGTGGCGGCTCTGGTACACCTCGGTGCCGGCTCCCGACGAAATGGCCGCTGAGATCGGGCGCCGCCTGGACCTGCAGGAGCAGGGATCCATGCTGCCGTTCACCACGCGGCTGGTCGACCCCGGCACCGGCGCTCCCGGCCGGATCATCGGCATGACCACCTACATGAACATCGACGCCGGCACGCCCCGGGTGGAGATTGGCTCCACCTGGAACGCCGCCTCCGTCCAGGGAACCGGGACCAACCCGGATTCCAAGCTCCTGCTGCTGCGGCACGCGTTCGAAACCCTGGGCTGCCCGGCCGTGGAGTTCCGGACGCATTGGCTGAACCACCAGTCGCGCGAGGCAATCGCCCGGCTGGGCGCCAAGCAGGACGGCGTGCTGCGCAACCACTCCAGGACCCGCGACGGGCTCCTCAGGGACACCGTGGTGTTCTCTATCCTGGAGCACGAGTGGCCCATGGTCCGGGCGGGCCTGGAATACAGGCTGGCCAAACGCGGTTAGCTGTTCCCCGCTAGCCGCTTAGTAGGCGCCGGCAGCGTCCAGGGCGGCGTAATACGCCTCGTAGCCCTCGGCATTCGGGTGGAAGCTGTCGGGGCTGCCCGCGCCGCCAAGGTTGATCCACGGGTCCGGGGACGAAGCTCCATGGCCAAGGAAAGCGGACCGCACGTCAACGTAGGTGGCGCCGGCGTCTCCCGCGGCCTCGGAGATGGCGCCGTTCAGGGCGTCGGCCAACTGGGTGGCCTGGTAGACGAACAGCGCGGCGGCACTTGTCTGCCCGGCCGGGATGGGGTCCAGGAGATAGGGGTATCCGGTGACTACAACCTTGGCATTGGGCGCGGCGGCCTGCACGCCCTCGATCATCGAGACGACGTCGCGGTACAGCTGCCCGCTCTCGAGCTGGGCTGTTGCATACGCGGTGGCAGCAGCACACTCTTGGCCCGGGGTTGCACCCGCCAACGCCACGCCGCAGTAGGTAATGATGGCGCCGAAGCCGAGGTTGTTGCCGCCGGCGGTGATGGTCACCAGTTCGGTGCTCTTGTTCAGCCGCCCAAGCTGGGAGTCCACCACATCCTGGGTTGTCTTCCCGCTGCACGCCTCGTTGACCATCAGTTTGATCGCCTTGGACCCGTCGGCGAGCTCTGAATACGTGTTGTCACTGCGATAGCAGTCATCAAGGTACGGCCCGGCTCCCTGCCCGGCGGCGAAGGAGTCTCCCAGCGCAATGTACTTGGTCTTGTCCGCAGCCTGTGCAGGCATGGTGGCCAGCCCTACTGCCATGGCGAGGGTGGCGAGGCCTGCTGCAAAAGCCGAGCGACGGCGTCGTACGGTGATATTTCCCAAGTGGCTCTCCTTGAACGGGTGGAAGAAGGCAAGTACGAGCCACCGTACTACCTGGCTGTGACGTGCACCTCCTGTGGCCGGTGTGATTAGCTGTGCGGATGAAGAAACCGGGCAGGCCCATGGACTGGGACGGTGCTGTCAACGCCTGGCATGTGGCCGGCGGCGTCTACCGCATGGGCAGGCGCGAGTGGCTCACCGAGTCGGGCTGGCGGCAGGCGTACGACGACGGCATCCGCACGGTGATTGATCTCCGCAACGAGGCGGAGGCGCAGCGCCGGGACACCGATCCCGTGGTGGGGGTGGCAGCCTGGTCCGGGATGGTGGTGGTTTCCGCGCCCACCGAGGAGCCGGGCGATCCGCGTTTTACCGAGGTGACCGGCCCCTACCTCAACGATCCTGCCCACTATCCGGAGAACGCGCGGCTGTTCCCGGACAAGCTGGTGGGCGTCTTCCGCGAGCTCGCGGCAGCCTCGGCCCGCGGCGCCGTGGTGCTGCACTGCGCGGCCGGCCGGGACCGCAGCGGCATGGTGGCGGCCATGGTCCAGGACCTTGCCGGGGACTCCGGGCGGGACATCGCCGACGGCTACCGGCGCGCGGCCCGCGGCATCAACGACCGCTACCGCACCCACGGCCCGCCCCATGCGCGCGAACGCTACCTCAGCGAGGCGGAACTGGTCCCGCTGCTTGAGGCGCGCGGAGAGGCCGTGGTGCAGTTCGTGCGGAGCCTGGATACCCGCGCGTTCCTGCTGGACAACGGACTCAGCGCCGCGGAGCTGGACGCCGTACGGGCCTTATGCGGAGCCGGGGTGTCCCGATGAGCATCCGCCGGGTCCTCTCCCTCGGCGCGGCTGCGGGCGTCCTCGCATCCTCCGCTGTTGTGGCTGCGCCGGGCTGGGCTGTGGTTCCTCCGGGAGACGGCACGGAAGCCAGCGCCGCCCTGCGCTCGGGCAGTCCCTTCCTGTCGGACGCCGCCCTGGCCGATGCCATGCAGCGGGACCTCGGCCTCACCCCGGAACAGTTCGCCGCCGCCGGGGACCTCGGTGCCCGGGCCGCAGCCGCCGCCGGGCAGCTCCGGGATGTCCCCGGTTATGCGGGCATCCGGCTCCAGGAGGGGCAGATCGTGGTGTCTGGAACAGGTGCAGAACTCCAGGACTCGGTGGCGGCGCTCGGCGCCGGCATCCCGGGCCTTGTTCTGGAGGCGGCTCCGACCGGCGCCGCGATGCCCGCCCCGCCGAACCCTGCCGTGCCGAACCCTGGTTCCGAGCTGGCGCTGAGCACGGAGCAGCTGTTCCAGGCGTACGTGGCCGAGGTGGGGCTGCAGGGACTGCAGGCGGTAGTCACCTCTGGAGGAAAGTTCGTCATCCGGACCGGTGGCGTCAACGCGCCGGAAGCGGCCCCGGACGGTACCGCGGCTGCAGAGGCCACGAGCTCCGAAGCGGGGCACGCCGGGAGGAAATCGCCGGCGGAATTCGTTGCCCGGTTCGCCAACGTGGAGCTCGACGACGGCACGCCGCTTGCCCCGGAGGCCGAGGTTCCCGGGGGAGTGGGCTACATCGCCGACACAGGCTGGATCTGCTCCACGGGCTTCTCGGCGTTTGACCCGGCCGGCCTGCCGGCCGTCCTGACGGCAGGGCACTGTGCTTCGGACGGGGAGGCGGAAACGGCGGAGCTGGAATTCCAGTTCAACCGGACCGGGCTGCTCGGGAAGTTCGGTTTCAGCCAGTTCGGCGGCCCCGGGAACAGCCCGGTCCTCCGGCCCGGGAGCGTGGATGATCCGCTCCAGCCGGATGACCCGGGCAACGTGGGAACAGATATCGCGGTGGTCGAATCCCTCCGTGAGGACCTGGACCCAGTGCCGGCAGCGAGCACCTGGGGCGACGTGTCCCAGCCGGAACCCGACGTCAAGATCATCGGGACGGCCGAGCCCGTGGCGGGAATGCCGGTGTGCCGTTCGGGCCGGACTTCGGCCTGGTCCTGCGGCACCGTGGATGCGGTGGGGATCTTTGTGGTTCCCGGGCCCGGCTTCGCCGCGGATCCCAACGACCTGCGGGCATTCAACGGCTTCCTGTCCTACGGCGTCCAGTCCAGCGGCGGTGATTCAGGCGGCCCGTATGTCAGCGGCAACTACGCCGTGGGCACCCATGCCGCCGGCGACACTCCTGACGAGCAGGGCAACGTGGTGGAGAATTTCGCAGTCGGGGCCACCCTGGCGGACAGCCTGGCCGTGCTGCCCGGTTACATGCTGGAACTCTTCCTCAACACGCCTTCGGTGTCCTCTCCGGCGCCCGGCACCACCTATGAACCGGGGCAGGTCATCGGCGGCACCGTCCCTGCGGCCCCTGCCTCTGCCGTGGCTGCCGGCTCGAAGGTCCGGATCACTATCCAGCAGCAGGACACCGTCGAGGTCCCCGTCAACGCCGACGGGACCTGGAGCTTCCCGGCGCCGGAGGGCAAGGGAACACTCCGCTTTACCGCGCAGACCGTCAACGGGTTCAGTGCCTCCGGTGCTGCGGACTTCGAGTTCGCCGCCGCTGCCCCGGAACCGGCCCCGGAAGAACCGGCCCCGCCGGTGCAGCCGGAGCCGGAAGAGCCCCCCGCCAGCCCGTTGCCCGCCCCGGCACCTGTGCCGGCAGACCCGGCGCCCGCACCTGTGCCGGCAGCCCCGGCCCCGGCGCCGGCGGATTCCTCTGCGGCTGGCCAGGACGCCGTCGTCGTACCTTCGCCTGCCGCCGCCCCTCCCGCGGACCCGTCAGGCTACGCGCGCCACCGCGACGGCGGCGGCCTGGCGTACACGGGTGCCAGCGCACTCCCGGCAGCGGGTGCTGCCGCGGGGGCGATCGCCGTCGGAACCCTGTTGACGGCACTCGTCCGCCGCCGGAGGCAGCACACCCCCGGATAGCGACGCGATCAGGCGCGGCCGGCAGGCTCCTTGTGGCGACGCATCAGCAGGTTGGTGATGCGGAGGGTGCAGAGCCGCTGCCCCGCCTCGTTGGTGATCAGCACCTCGTGGGTGGTGAGCGTGCCGCCCAGGTGGATGGGCGTGGCCGTAATGGTGATCTGCCCTTCCCTCGCGGAGCGGTGGTGGGTTGCCGAAACATCCACGCCCACCGCCGTCTTGCCCAGGGTGCTCGCATGGATCACGGCCGCCCAGGAACCCACCGCTTCGCCCACGGCCAGCGACGCCCCGCCGTGGAGCAGCCCGAATGACTGCCGGTTCCCCTCCACCGGCATGGTGGCCACCACGCGTTGGACGGACTCCTCAATAATCTTGACGCCCATCTTCGCGTCCAGTTCGCCGAGGGTGATCTTCCACAGCTCGTGCGCCGAAGGCTTGCTCTCGGCAGCATCCATGGGTGATGGGGCGCTCATTAGTTCTCCTCTTGGTGGCCGAATACCGTCATGGCCTTCTAGTGTGCAGCATGGCACTTCATGTATGGTGAATATATTACCGAACGGACGGTCAGTAATGACTCGTCCTGTTTGCCTGCCCCTTTGTTGGAAGGACCCGTCAACGATGACCACCACAGCCACAGCTCCCCAGGCCACGGTAGACACCGTGGAGACAGTGCCCAGCTTCATCATGGATTCGTGGTGGACGCCCGACGCCGGAGCGGCAGCTTCCGCAACGCCGGTCCGGGATGCCAGCACAGGGGAGGTCCTGGCCAAGGTGAGCACCGAGGGGCTGGACCTGGCCGCCGTTGTTGACTATGGCCGCACCACCGGCCAGAAGGAACTCGGCCAGTTCACCTTCCACCAGCGCGCCCTGAAGCTCAAGGAGCTGGCGCAGTACCTCAACGCCCGGCGCGAGCACTTCTACGCCTTCTCCGCCCAGACCGGCGCCACCAAGGTGGACTCGATGATCGACATCGACGGCGGCATCGGCGTCCTGTTCACGTTCGGCTCCAAGGGCCGCCGCGAGCTGCCCAACTCCCAGGTGGTGGTGGACGGGCCCATGGAGGTGCTGTCCAAGGACGGTTCCTTCGCCGGTGAACACATCTACACCCGCATCCCCGGCGTGGCCGTGCAGATCAACGCCTTCAACTTCCCCGTCTGGGGCATGCTGGAGAAGTTCGCCCCGGCCTTCCTCGCCGGCGTCCCCACCATCGTCAAGCCCGCTACCCCCACCGGGTACGTGGCTGCCGCCGTGGTCAAGGCCATCGTCGAATCGAACATCCTTCCCAAGGGCTCGCTGCAGCTCATTTCCGGCTCCGTCCGCGGCCTGCTGGATGTCCTGGACTACCGTGACCTGGTGGCCTTCACCGGCTCCGCATCCACGGCCCTCTCCCTGAAGTCGCACCCCAACGTGGTGCAGGGCGGGGTCCGGTTCACGTCCGAGACCGACTCCCTCAACGCCGCCATCCTCGGGCCGGATGCCGTGGAGGGCACCCCGGAATTCGATGCGTTCGTGAAGTCCGTGGTCACGGAGATGACGGCGAAGGCAGGGCAGAAGTGCACCGCCATCCGCCGGGCCATCGTGCCGCAGGAGCTGGTTGCCGCCGTCTCGGCGGCCATCGGCAAGCGGATCTCCGAGCGCGTTGTCCTCGGCGACCCGCGCGCGGACGGCGTCACCATGGGCGCGCTCGCGTCGGTGGAGCAACTCAAGGATGTCCGGGCGGCCGTCCAGACGATGCTGGACAACGGCGGTGAGCTGGCCTACGGGACGCTCGATTCGCCGTCGGTCACGTCCGCGGACGGATCCACGGGCGTGGTGGACGGCGGCGCGTTCATGGCGCCTGTCCTGCTGAACTGGCAGGACCCCGAGGCGGAGGAAGTCCATTCCCTGGAGGCGTTCGGTCCCGTGTCCTCGGTGATCGGGTACAAGGACCTTCCCGACGCCGTCCGCCTCGCCGCCCGCGGCGGCGGCTCCCTGGTCGCCTCGGTCTGCACCAACGATCCCGCGGTGGCCCGGGAATTGGTCACCGGCATCGCCGCGCACCACGGCCGTGTACTGATGCTCAACCGCGAGGACGCCCGTTCGTCAACGGGCCACGGTTCGCCCGTGCCGCACCTGGTCCACGGCGGGCCCGGACGTGCCGGCGGCGGTGAGGAACTGGGCGGCATCCGGTCGGTCATGCACCACATGCAGCGCACCGCCATCCAGGGCTCGCCGAACATGCTCACCGCCGTCACGGGTGTGTGGCACGCGGGCGCGGACCGCAACTTCACCGTCGAGACGGAGGGTACCCACCCGTTCCGGAAGTCGCTGGAGACCCTGAGGATTGGCGACGCCGTCCGCTCCGACCTGCGCCAGGTCACCCTGGAGGACATCACCGCGTTCGCCAACTCCACCGGCGACACGTTCTACGCCCACACCAACCACGAGGCCGCGGAAGCCAACCCGTTCTTCCCGGGCATCGTGGCGCACGGCTACCTCCTGCTGGCGTGGGGTGCCGGCCTGTTCGTGGAGCCGGCTCCGGGTCCCGTGCTGGCCAACTACGGGCTGGAGAACCTGCGGTTCATCACCCCCGTGGCGGCGGGCGACTCCATCCGGGTGACGCTCACCGCCAAGAAGATCACCCCGCGCGAAACCGACGAGTACGGCGAAGTGGCCTGGGACGCGGTGCTCACCAACCAGAACGACGAGATCGTGGCCACCTACGACGTCCTTACCCTCGTCGCCAAGTAGCCCCGCAGCCAAGTCACCCGCCTGGCACGCTCTCTCACTTGACGCCGGTTTCATCGTGACGCTCTCTCACCCAATGCCGGTTTGTCGCCAACGCTCTATCACTCGCCCCTGGTAGGTGATAGAGCGTTGGCGATTTATCAGCATCAAGTGAGAGAGGGTTTGGGGATTTCCTGCATCAAGTGAGAGAGCGTTTGAGGCTGGACCGGGCAAGGAGGCGGCCGGTTCTTTTTGGCGGGCGGAGGCGTAAAATTTTGCCCGTAGGAGGTGGCCACATGAACCTAAGAATGAACACAGCCACAACCGTCCTGCCAGTCGATGATGCAGCGCGCGCCCGAAGGTTCTACACCGAAAAGCTCGGACTCCCGCACCGCGGCATGACAGACGACGGAAGCGAATTGCTCGGCAGCGACGGCGGCCCCATGCTGCAGCTGATGCCGGTCTCGGACGGCAAGCACTCCGAGCACACAGCCCTGAGCTTCGAGGTCACGGATATCGAAAAAACGGTCCGCGACATGGAAGCCAGGGGGGTCGCGTTCCAGGACTACGATCTGCCCAACCTGAAGACACAGAACCACATCTGCACCACCGACTCGGAGAAATGCGCGTGGTTCATGGACACCGAACACAACATCCTGTGTGTCCACGAGAAGCTCGGGGTCCAGGCCGAATACGAACTCTAGCGGCGCAGCGAACTCCCCCAAAACACAGCAGGGGCGCCCCGGGTTTCCGGGGCGCCCCTGCTGCCGTTCCGGCAGGAAGCGGGGTTAGGACTCTGCGCCGCCGTGCAGGCTGTCGTCGCTGCTGTCATCCTCACGGCCGGTGCCGTGCCCGCTTTCGCTCTGGTCCGAGAGGTCCATGTTGCCCCGGGCCTCAGCCATGGTAGGGCCGCCGGAGGGGACGCTGTAGGTGTCCGGGCGGATGCCGTGAGACTGTTCCTCGATCAGTGCCTGCTCTTCGCTGAAGCGGATCACGTTGGCCTCATCGCCGGCGTCGCCGGGAACGTCCTCACGGACCTTCGAGGGGTCCGGAATGATGTATCCGGCGTCTGCTTCGTCTTTGGGGTGGCTCATTTTCTTACCTTCCTATCGGGTGTTACTTGTGGGCCGCGCGATGAGGTCCGCCTTGAGGTCAAGGCTCTGGTCCTGCCGCTTGACCTTGAAGCCTACGGTATCGCCGGGGTTGCGGTTCCGGAGTTCCGCCAGGAGCTTCTCCGGAGCGGTGAGGTCCACGCCCTCCAGGGACTCGAGGACGTCACCCGGGCGGATGCCCGCGCGTGCCGCCGGGCCGTCGTCGTCCACTGCCAGGACCACGACGCCGGTGCGTGCGTCGATGCCCAATTGGCCGGCGATCTGCGGGGTCAATTCTCCCGGGGTGAGGCCCAGATAGGCGTGCTCGGCAGTGCCGTCCGCCAGCAGTTCCTCGGCGACCTCCACGGCCGTGGCGGCGGGGATCGCGAACCCGAGGGCCACGGCCCCGGCTGACGGGGGAATGTAGGCCTCGCTGATGCCGATGATTTCACCGCGCATATTGATGACCGCTCCGCCGGAGTTGCCCGGGCTGATGGGGGCGTCGGTCTGGATCAGGTCCACCAGGGAGAGGCTGTTGGAGGCGGAACCGGGAATGGACCGGTGCAGCCCGGAGATGATCCCGGCGGTGGCGGTGTTCTCGAAGCCGAGCGGGGAGCCGAGCACCACGGCGCCCTCGCCGACGCGCGGGAGGTTGGTCTGGTAGACGGGTTTGGGCAGGCCGGTTCGGTTGGCCTGGACCAGTGCGAGGTCCGTGACGGGGTCGGTTGCCCTGACGGTTCCCTCCACCCGCTGGCCGTCCGCAAAGGCCACCTCAACGCGGGTGTTGCCCCGGACCACATGCTCGTTCGTCAGGATCAGGCCGTCCTCGGAGTAGACCACGCCGCTGCCCAGGCCGCCGTCCGTGAAAATGGTGACCACGGACGGTGCGAGGTTCTCCACCAGCTGGGGGATATCGCCCTCCTCGGCCGGCGCGGGGGCCGGCGCCGCTGTGCCGTCAGGCGTGGCCGTGGACGTCGGCCCGAGGCTGGAGGAGCCGCTGGGGGCCGGGGGAGGCGTGGAGCCGGTGCAGCCGGTGAGGGCCAGGGAAGCCGTGAGCAGTGCTGCCCCCGCGGCGGTCCGGAAGCGGTCCGGACGCGGCAGCGCCCGGCGGGTGACGGTATTCATGGACGGCCTCCTCCGGGTCCTGGCTGGTTTCTACCACCGTAGCCGGGGATCGGAGAAAATACCAAGCACCCTTAGTATCTATCTCAGTGCTGGGTGGAGTGCAGCCCGTCGAACGCCATGGTGATCACGTCGTCGGCGAGCCGTTCGGGGGAGAGGGAGCCGCCCGGCTTGTACCATTCCACGATCGAGTTGATCATGCCGAACAGCAGCCTGGTGACGGTCCGCGGATCGATGTCCTGGCGCAGCGAGCCTTCGTCGCGGGCTGCGGAGATCAGTGCGGCCACCTTGTGGTCGAAGGTGCGCCGACGCTCCAGGGCGTCCCGCTCGATCTCCGTGTTCCCGCGCAGCCGCAGGAGCAGCGTGACGAACGGCAGCCGGTCCACCAGGACGGCCACGGTCTGCCGGAGCACGAACTCCAGGCGGGCATCGGCCGCGCCGGACGTGGCGGCAGGCTCTTCCAGGATGGCCTCAAGTCCGCCGAGGGCGTGCTCCAGGGCGAGCTTCAGGAGGTCGCCCTTGGACGGCACGTGGTGGTAGATGGCGGACTTGGAGATGCCCAGGTTGTCCGCAAGGATGCCCATGGACGTTGCGTCGTAGCCATGACGGTTGAAGACGTCGACGGCGATGCGCAGCACCGACTGCTGGTCGTATCCGGGGCGGCCGCGCTTGGCTGTGCTGGCTGTATCAGTGCTGCTGGGCATAGTGGCTAGTTTCTCATGAACGGTCGGTCGGGTGGCGCAGCCCGGAGCCTGCGCCACCGCTGGATGACTACGCCTTAGGGCGCAGGTCGTAGATGCGCCGCAGCTTGCCGTTGGAACGCTCCAGCGAGCCCGGCTCCACTACGTCGACTGCGCACGAAGAACCCACGTGGATCTTGATCTGCTCCTTCAAGGCGCGCGCCGCCGTCGTGCACTGCTCAACGGTGACGCTTTCCCGGCGCTCGATCTTCACCGTCATCTGGTCCATCCGCTGGCCCTCGGGCCGGGTGAGCTCCAGCTGGAAGTGCGGGCTGAGCTCGGGGATGCGGAGCGCAATTTCCTCGATCTGGGACGGGAACACATTCACGCCACGGAGGATGATCATGTCGTCGCTGCGGCCGGTGATGCGTCCCATCCGGCGGTGGGCGGGGCGGGCCGTGCCGGGGAGCAGGCGGGTGAGGTCCTTGGTGCGGTACCGGATGATGGGCAGCGCTTCCTTGGTGAGGGACGTGAACACCAGTTCGCCGTGCTCGCCGTCGCGCAGGACGTTTTCCTTGCCCACCTCCGGGTTGAAGGCGTCGATGATTTCGGGGCGGAAGTGGTCCTCCCAGATGTGGCTGCCGTCCTGGGTCTCCACGGCCTCGCCGGCCACACCGGGTCCCATGACCTCGGAGAGCCCGTAGATGTCGCAGGCCTTGATGTTCATGGTGACCTCAAGTTCGTGCCGCATTTCCTCGGTCCACGGCTCGGCGCCCAGCACCGCGTACTTCAGCGAGGTGGAGGCGGGGTCGATGCCCATGTGCGCCATGGCGTCCGCGATGGTGAGCAGGTACGTGGGGGTGGCCAGGATGGCGTCCGGCTTGAAGTCCTGGATCAGCTGGATCTGCCGTTCGGTCTGCCCGCCGGAGATGGGGATGACGGTGCAGCCGAGTGCTTCGGCGCCGGCGTGGGCGCCCAGGCCGCCGGTGAACAGGCCATACCCGTAGGCGTTGTGGACCTTCATGCCCGGGCGGATGCCGGAGGCGCGGAAGCTGCGGGCCACCAGCTTTGCCCAGTCCGCCAGGTCCTTCTTGGTGTACCCGACCACCGTGGGCCGGCCCGTGGTGCCCGAGCTGGCGTGGACGCGGGCTACTTCATGCTGCGGGACGGCGAACATGCCGAACGGGTATTCCTCGCGGAGGTCGTCCTTGGTGGTGAAGGGGAAGTTGCCCAGGTCGCTGAGTTCCCGGAGGTCGTTCGGGTGGATGCCGGCGTCATCGAACTTGCGCTTGTACAGGGGCACGCGCTCGTAGGCGTAGGCCACGGTGTGCTGCAGGCGGCTGAGTTGCAGGGCCTCGAGCTCGTCGCGGGACATGGTCTCCTCGCGGTCCAGGATGACGTTAGTGCCTGCGGCCGTTGCTGCGGCAGCGGCGGGGGTTTCGGGGGCATGCAGGGTCATGATTTTCCTACTTCTTGGGGATGGTGCGGCTGCGTCCGCGGAACTCGGCAATGAGCTCGCCGGGCTGGGCTGAACTGGGCTGGACTGAATTGGGCTGGACTGGGCCTGGCAGGGCCTGTGCGGGCTGGCCTGTTGGGGAGGGTGCAGCATCCGTGGCGAATATCTGGATGTCGTACAGGCCGCTGCGTCCGGCGCTGGAGCGGCGGTCCGCCACTGCGGTCAGCACCTGGCCGCGGAACGCCGGCTTGAGGAAATTGATGTCGACGCCGGAGGCCACGGTGATGCTGTTTTCCTCGCCGGGTGCCTGGACGGCGGGGTTGCAGGCGAGGGCGAACGCGGTGTCCCCGAAGGCGAAGATCATTCCGCCGTGGGCCATGCCGAAGCCGTTGAGCATTTCCTGCCGGAGGGTCATCCGGATGGTTGCGTGGCCGTCGCTGATGGCGAGGACTTCGATGCCCATCCACTCGGAGGCATAGTCGTTCTCCAGGATCTGGTGTGTGGGCCCGGAAAGGGTGGTTTCAGCCATGCGTCATTGCCTCCAGCTTTATTTACCGAATGTTCATTAGGTAATCCCATGGAGGGGTCCGGTGTCAAGGGCCGGGCGTCCACGGCCGGCCGTTCCTGCCCACTTGCTCCGGCGGGATCGTGCGCCGCAGCCGGGACACGCCGTCGTGCCCGGCGCGCCGGTCAGGGTGCGGAGAAGCAACCGGGCTGGAACGTACGACGGCGGCACGCACCGGCCGCCGCCGGCCCGCCTGATGCGCGGTCCCACCGCCCCCGTGCCCGCCGCCACAACATCCCGTGCCCATCACCACAGGCCCGGCAGGCTCCCACGCTGCCGAAAGCCCGTGCCGAAGTGCAAGGATGGAGTAACCGGCACCAGCACAGCAAAGGGCGGACCATGGCCAAAGGCATCTACGTCAGCGCAACCACCCCCGGATCGGGCAAGTCACTTGTGGCCCTGGGTCTGGCGGACACCCTCCACCGGCATGCGGACAGGATCGGCTTCTTCAAGCCCGTGGTCCATGGCCCGGACGCTACGGCCGATCCGATGGTCGCGCTGATGAAGTCCCGTTTCGCGCTGGAGGACGAGCGCTGCCGGGGAGGCCTCACCCATGAGGAAGTCCGGTCCCTGCTGGCCGAGGGAAACCGGGCCGAGATCGACGCCCGCTGCGTGGAGATCTTCGCCGAGATCTCGCGGCATTGCGATGTGGTGATCGTGGAGGGAACGGACCTGGTGGGCCAGGACTCCGCCGTCGAATTCGACCTCAATGCCCGCTTGGCCAACAACCTGGCCGCCCCCATCGTGGCGGTGGTGGGCGCCAAGGGGCGGACCGTCGCCGAGGCTGCGTCCGCCGTCGAAGTTGCCCGGAAGGAACTCGCCGCTGAAAGGTGCTCCCTGCTGGCCATCATGGTGAACCGGGCGGATCCGGCGGACCTGGACGCGATCGCCGCCGCCGTGAAGCCTGGCGCCTCCAAGCGGCCCGTGTACATCCTGCCCGAGCTGGAGGCGATCGCACGGCCCACCACCGGCGAGGTTGCCGCGGCGCTGGGCGTCCGCCAGATCGCCGGGCGGCCGGACATGGAACGCGACGTCAAGGACATCAAGGTGGCCGCCATGAACGTGGGCAACTTCCTGAACGTGCTGGACGAGGGCGCCCTGGTGATCGTCCCCGGCGACCGGGCCGATGTGATGGTGGCGTGCCTGGCGGCGTCCTTCTCACCGGAGTTCCCGGTGGCCTCCGCGCTCATCCTCACCGGCGGTCTCGCACCGGACGCCAACATCTACCCGCTCCTGGCGCAGGCCCCGTTCCCCGTGTTTGCCGCCACGGAGGACACCTACACCACGGCCCGCCGGGTTTCCGAGGTCCGCAGCGAGATCTGGTCCGGACACCGCCGCAAGGTCGCTTCCGCCCTGGGCCTCTGGTCCCGCCGGGTGGACGAGACCGAACTGATGGAGCGCCTCCACCTGCCCCGGGCGGAGCGGATGACCCCGCTGCGCTTCCTGCATGACCTCATCGAACGTGCCCGGTCGCAGCGCCGGCATGTGGTGCTGCCGGAGGGGACCGACGTGCGTATCCTCCGGGCAGCCGAGATCCTGCACCGCCGTGACGTCTGCGACCTCACCGTGCTCGGCCCCGAATCGGAGGTCCGCGAACTGGCGGCCGCCCGCGGCATCGACCTGTCCGGCATCAACATCGTTGACCCGGCCACCTCCGACCTGCGCCAGAAGTTCGCCGAAAAGTACGCGGAACTGCGGGCGCACAAGGGCGTGGACCTGGCGAAGGCGCTGGAGATCATGCAGGACGTCAGCTACTTCGGCACCATGATGGTCCAGCTCGGCGTGGTGGACGGCATGGTGTCCGGGGCGGCCCACACCACCGCCCACACCATCCGGCCCGCCCTGGAGTTCGTGAAGACGCGCGAGGGCGTCAAGATCGTGTCCTCCGTGTTCCTGATGCTGATGCCGGACCGGGTGCTGGTGTACGGCGACTGCGCCGTGAACCCGGACCCGAACGTAGAGCAGCTGGCGGACATCGCACTGGCGTCGGCGGAAACCGCGGCGCAGTTCGGGGTGGAACCGCGGGTGGCCATGCTCTCCTACTCCACCGGCGGTTCCGGCTCGGGTGAAGCGGTGGACGAGGTGCGGCAGGCCACCGAGCTGGTCCGCCAGCGCCGCCCGGACCTCGCCGTCGAGGGGCCCATCCAGTACGACGCCGCCGTGGACGCCTCCATCGCGGAGTCCAAGATGCCGGGCTCGTCCGTTGCCGGGCAGGCCACGGTGTTCATCTTCCCGGACCTCAACACCGGCAACAACACGTACAAGGCGGTGCAGCAGAGCTCCGGTGCCGTGGCCGTCGGGCCCGTCCTGCAGGGGCTGCGGAAGCCGGTCAACGACCTCTCCCGCGGCTGCACCGTGGAGGACATCGTCAACACCGTGGCCATCACGGCCATCCAGGCACAGGCCCCCGCTTCCTAGGGCAGGGCCAGGGCCCAAACAAGCCAGCACAAAGGGCGACGGCGGCACCCTCCGTGGGTGCCGCCGTCGCCCTTTGTATTCAGGTGCTTAACGCTGCGTCAGCTGTTGTCCGGCTTCGCCATGCTGGCCGGGTCCTCCTGCTTGGCAGGCTCATCGGACAGTCCCTGCGGGGTGAGGTCCAGGTCCTCGGTGTTCTCCGGGGCTTCGGGTGCCTCGCCGGTTTCCTCAGCTTTCACGGCGCCGGTGTCGTCCAGGGCAGGGTTGGCGCCTTCCACCACAGTGGGGTCCTTCTTCCCGGAACCGGAACCGGAACCGGAACCGGAACCGGACCCGGAACCGGCATCCGAATCCGCCTGCGGATGCAGGGGCGCGGTGCTGCTGGATCCCGTGTGGGTGGGGTCGTTCTCGTCGATCGAATTCGGCTCGTTCGTCATGGAAGTGTCCTCTCGGGCGTGGTCCAGCTCGTGTGCCGACTCTAGGCCCCCGCCTCGCCTGTCCGCAAGAAACCCGTGCCCCGGCCCGCCTATAGTGGGGTTTGAACCGCAGAAGCAAGGCTCAGGAGGCCCCACATGCTCGTGCTCGTCATCAACTCCGGCTCGTCCTCGCTCAAGTACCAGGTGCGCGACGTCGCCGCCGGGACCGTCCTGACCGAGGGGCTGATCGAGAAGATCGGCATGGGCAACGGTGGTGACGGGGACGGCGAAATCGAGGGCCCGCGGGACCACGCCGAGGCGCTGGAGCAGGTGGATGCCGCCATCCACCAGGAACTTGGCGGCCTGGAGCTGGCCGCGGTGGGCCACCGGGTGGTGCACGGCGGGGAGCGCTTCGCGGAGCCCGTGCTGATCGATAACGAGATCACCCGCGCCATCGAGCGCCTGAACCCGCTGGCGCCGCTGCACAACCCCGCCAACGTCCTGGGGATCCGGGCCATCACCAGGAAGTGGCCGGACATGCCCCAGGTTGCCGTGTTCGACACCGCGTTCCACCGCACGCTGCCCGAGCACGCCTGGCGCTACGCCGTCCCGGACGAGCTCTACACCAACCACGGCATCCGCCGCTACGGCTTCCACGGCACCTCGCACGAGTACGTGACCGGCCGCGCCGCCGCGCTGCTGGACCTGCCCGTTGAAGAGTTCGACGGCGTCATCGCCCACCTGGGCAACGGCGCCTCCGTCACGGCCATCCGCGGCGGCAACTCCGTGGACACCTCCATGGGCTTCACGCCGCTCGAGGGCCTGGTGATGGGGACCCGCTCGGGCGACCTGGACCCGTCCATCCTGGTGTTTTTGGGCCGGGCTGGCTGGACCCCGGAGGACCTGGACACCATGCTCAACCGCGAATCCGGGCTGAAGGGCCTGGCCGGCAACAATGACATGCGCTCGGTGGTGGAGGCCTCCGAGTCCGGCGATGCCACGGCTGCCACGGCGCTCGCCGTCGCGTCCTACCGGCTGGCCAAGTACATCGGCGGGTACCACGTGGCCGTGGGCGGGGCGAAGGCCCTCGTGTTCACGGCCGGCATCGGCGAGAACTCCCACCAGTTCCGTGCGCTCGTGGCGGACCGGCTGGGCGCCCTGGGCGTAGAGCTCGACGCCGGCCTGAACGCCGAGCGGTCCAGGGATCCGCGCGTCATTTCCACGGCCGGGTCCGCCATCCCCGTCCTGGTGGTTCCCACCGACGAGGAGCGCGCCATCGCGGAGGCGACGGCCGCCGTCGTCTCCTCATCGGTTGCTCCGTAAGTGCCGTTTTCGGCGCCCAAAACGGCATTATTGGAGCACTCGATGGGGTTCCCGGGACGCTCTCTCACTTAGGGGCGGTTTTCCCGGGACGCTCTCTCACTTGAGGGCGGTTTTCCCGCGACGCTCTCTCACTTGAGGGCGGTTTTCCCGCGACGCTCTCTCACCTACGCCCGGCCCTTGAGGATCAGGTTCCAGTAGACCTGCGGGAAGATGTCCCGGTCCACCACCCAGGACAGCCTGCTCTCGTTCCACGTGGGGACCCGGGGAATGGTGGGCATGGGCCGGTAGCGGTCGTCGAACTCGGCGAACACCACCGTGTCCCGCGACACCGTGAAGGGGCACACCGAGTACCCGTTGTACTTTGCGGGAAGCGGCTTCCCCTTCCGCGCCGCCACCAGGTTCTTGGCCAGAACCTTGGTCTGCTTCCGGAGGGCGCCGCCGGATTTCGAGTTGGTGGTTCCGGCCGCGTCCCCCAGGGACCATACGTTCGGAAACCTGATGTGCCGCAGCGTCTGGCGGTCCACTTCCACAAACCCGCCAGCGTCGCCTGCCGCCGGAAGGTCCGTGGCCTTGAGCCAGTCCGGCGCCGACTGCGGCGGGACAGCGTTCAGCACGTCGTAGTGGATGGTGTCCTCTGCCGCGGTGGAGATGTTCCGGATGACGGCATTCCGGCCGGCCGCGTCCACGGAAACCAGTTCGCTGTTGGTCCGCAGTTCAATGCCGTACTCCGCGATCTTGCGGTCCAGTTCCCGGTCGATCTCGGGCACCCCGAAAACGGTGGGATAGGGCTGGACCATCACTACGCGGATCTGGTCCAGCACGCCCTGTTCACGCCAGTAGTCGCAGGCAAGGTACATGGGCTTCTGGCTGGCGCCGCCGCATTTGATGGGGCCGGCGGGCATGGTGAAGACGGCGGTCCCGGACGTGAGCCCGCTCAGCAGGGTCCAGGCCTTTGGCGCCAGCTCAAACTCGTAATGCGACGCCCCGTGCAGCGAATGCACGGCCTCGGCAAGGCCCGGCACCTCGTCCCAGTCGTACTGCAGGCCGGGGCACACCACCAGCTGCCCGTAGGACACCGAGGAGCCCGAGGCCAGGCTGACGGTGTTGGTGTCCGTGTCCACGCCGACGGCGCCGTCACGGATCCAGGTCACGCCTTGGGGCATCACCGACTCCTGGGAGCGGACGGCCTCCTGGGCCTGGGCCCGGCCGCCGGCAATGTGGGAGAACAGCGGCTGGTAGAGGTGGTGGTCCTTGGGCTCGACGACGGCCACGTCGTTGACCCCGTAGCGTTCCAGGCGGGCCGCCAGGGAAACGCCGGCGTTGCCCCCGCCGATGATCACCACTTCATGCTGCGTGGCCACCGTGCTACTTCTTTTCGGTCAGGGCAGAAGCCTTGTGCGCGGCCCGGGCGCCGGTCTTGGCGGATTCCACCACGTACTGCGGTTCGTCCTCACTGGCCCGGTGCGTGTGTCCGTCCAGCTCAAAGTCGCTGGTCTTCTTCTCAACGATCTTTCCGTGGGTCATGCCCTGCGACGTGTTCCATTCGACGGACGTTCCCTTGCGTAGCGGCATGCCTGCTCCTTTGGTGGGGTCCGGGCCGTAGCGGTCTCCGGCTGGAATACGGGTGCTCCACAATAGTAAGCACGGTTAGCTTCTCCGGGTACTGCCGCCGCATGAAGGTGGGGTGACGACGGCGGGAGGCGGCCGCCGTCGTCACCTCACCGCCGTGCCAGGTAGCGGGTTGCTGCCCCGGCCGTCCTGTTGCACAGGGCCCAGTAGGCCACCCCCGCGGCCAGTGAGCCGGCCACCGCCAGGGGCACGCTGATGCCGGTCAGCAGGGGGTAGGCCAGCCAATGGACCAGGTAGATGTGCATGGAGGCGCTGGCCAGCAGGACTACCAGCCGGCTCATGCTGCGCGGCACCGGGAGGGTGGGCAGCCAGGCGAGCATGAGGATTCCGGCCATCACGGTGAGGTCCCGGGAGGGGTTCTCGAAGAATCCCGGGACGGTGAGGAGCGTCAGCGCGGTGACGGTGCAGCGCTGGGCGAGGGTGCGGGAGCGGGCCACCGCCCACCCCAGGGCGAACAGCCAGAAGGCAGGGACGGTATGGGGCACGCCGGGCTCCACCAGCTCAAAGCGGGTGAGTAGTCCGCCGCCGAACAGGACCAGGGGAAAGACGAACGGGAACCGGCGTTCGGCCCGGTGGAGCCAGGGGAGGGCGAGCAGGGCCGTCATCGCCAGCAGGATGTAGACCATCACCTCGATAAACCAGAAGTGCCACTGCGTGGTCACCTGCTCGGGGCCGAGGACGGCGTTCAGCAGCACGATGTTCACCAGGCCGTACCGGTCCGTGACCAGGTAGGCGAAGGCAATGAACACCATGCTGGGCACCGCGATCCGTGCCACGCTGGTGAGCTGGCGCCGCAGGCGGGGCAGCCTCTCCCCGGAGAGCTGGAAACGGGCAAAGTTGAATCCCGCCGCCGCTAACAATACGTGCGCCATGCCCTGCCAGCTGAAGAGGCCGATGTGGGTGCTGGCAATCAGGAAGATCCCGACGGCGCGGAGGACGAGGCTGGTGTCCATCGGGGCCAGGAGGCGGGCGGTCCACGGGCGGGCCGGCTTTTCGGCCTGGCGCCCGTCCGTAAGCCGATCCGGGTGCCCGTTCTTGTTCCTGTCCGGCCGCGGTTTGAGGTTCCGGACCGGCGTCACGTGCCAGTCCGGCGGCAGATGCCCCAGAACCTGCTCGAGCCGGACTGAGGCGGCCACGAAGGAGAGGGAGTCGCCGCCGAGCGAAACAAACGTGTCGTCGTCGGAAATGTCCGTCAGTTCCAGCGTGTCCTCGAAGATCCGCCTGACCGTGTCCGGCTGGGCGGCGGTGGCCTGCGTTGTTGCGGCACCGGAAGCGTCCGCCATGGGCTCAGCGGCTGTGGCCGGGCGGGGGGACAGTGCCGCCACGGCCGGATAGTCCACTTTCCCCGTGCCCAGGCGGGGGAGCTCCTCCACGGCATGGAGGTCGACGGCGGCCCGCGGCAGTCCCAGCCCCTGGGCCAGGACCTTGGTGAGCAGGTGGGTGTCGTGGTCCCCTTCGACGGCGACGACGAGCCGCTGGTCCGTCCCGGCGCTGGCCGCGTCCACGCCGAGGTCGGCGAGGAGGCGTTCCACCTGGCCCAGGTCCACCCGCAGCCCAACGATCTTGACGAACCGGCTGCGGCGCCCGCGCACCTCGTAGAGTCCGGCACTGTTCTTCCGGGCGAGGTCGCCCGTGCGCAGTTCGGTGACCGTGCGGCCCAGCGCCAGGTCGCCCGGGCTCTCTGCATAGCCCAGCATCACGTTCGGGCCGCTGTACACCAATTCGCCGTCGGCAAGCCCCGGGACGGGCTCGATCCGGAAGGCTCCGCCGGGAACGGGAACACCGATCGCGCCGGGATGGTCGGTTGCCAGGTCCGGCGGCAGGTAGGCCATGCGGGCGGTGGCCTCCGTCTGGCCATACATGACGAACAGGTCCCAGCCCCTCTCCCTGCCCAGTTCGGCGTAGTGCCGTACCGAGTCCGGGGCAAGCCGGCCGCCGGCCTGGGTCACGTAGCGCAGGCTGGGCAGGTCCATGTCCGCGAAGCCCACGCGCTCCAGCAGTTCGAAGGTGTAGGGAACGGCGGCGAAGGCGGTGGCCCCTTCCCGCCGGAACAGCTCCCAGAAGCACGGATCCACCACGGACAGCCCGGTGAGGACCAGGCCTGCGCCACGCAGCAGGTGGCTGTTGATCACTGAGAGCCCATAGCAGTAGGACATGGGCAGCGTGGTGGCGGCGCGGTCGTCCTGGGTGATCTGCAGGTAACTGGCGATGGATTCGGCGTTGGCCTGGAGGTTGGCGTGGGAAAGCCTCACCAGCTTGGGGGAGCCCGTGGACCCTGAGGTGCTGAGGAGCAGGGCAAGGTCCGGATGCAGGGTGTGCCGGGTCCCCGGGCGGCGTTCGTCCAGGACGCACTGCCCGTCGGCCGAGCGCACCACCACATCGGGATCGTAGGCGGCCACCAGGGACTCAAGGGCCGCGGGCTTGTCCTCCGGGAGGAGGATCAGCGGGTGGCCGGAGGCGAGGGCTGCCAAATAGGCGACAACGGATTCGACGTCGTTGGAGGCGGCGAGCGCGATCAGGCGGCGCTCGGTGCCGAGCCTTCGGGCGAAGCTGTCCACCCGGTCGGCGAGTTCGCCGTAGGTGAGGGTCAGTCCGTCGGTGATGATGGCAGGCCTGTTTCCGTAGCTCGAAAGATCGGCAGCGAAAGGTACCCGCGCGAAGTCAAGCTGCGTGGTCATCCGACGATGGTATTAGCTAAGCCTCACCTAAGTAAAAAGCACTGTTATAGACCATTGAGTGGAGAAATAATCGGCTGGCCTAGCCCGGATCTGTTGTGGGGAGCGGTTCCGCAGCAGGGGCAGTGGGACCTTTGCCCGCCGTCGGCTGTGCAGTTTGAACCGGAGTGGACGACGGCGCCGGGCTGGCTCCGCCGGCCGGGGCCGGCGGCGCGGTTGCTGCTTCGGTTCCTGCCGGAGCAGGAGCAGATGCTTCAGCGGCCGGAACAGTTGGCTCCGGGTCTGCCTGCGCGGTGGAGGCTGAAGTCGGGCTGGGCGAGGCCGGCCGGCTGGCGGCCGGACCTGCCGAGGCACTGGGATCGGCCCTGATGATGGCTACGATTTGTTCCTTGTAGGAGGCGAGCGCGGCCTGGATGTCTGACAGTGGAACATTGTGGATGTTCCTGCCGTACGCGGCGATCTCTTCCCACAGGGCTGTCAGTCGGGCCATGCTGTCCTCTTCAAGCGGACCGTCGAGGGTGAGCACGAGCTGGCTGGCCAGCGCATAGGTAAGGCAGTCCAGGCAGTTGTAGTTTGCGGCAGCTGACAGGTTCTCGGGGACGATGACGTCCGCCTGCCCCACAACAAGAACCACCTGGAAACCGACCGCCACTGCCGCGCACCCCGTACAGCTGGCAAAGGCGTAGGCCTCGTTCCGTGCGTCCACCGGTTCGCCGTCCTCAGCCCATACCAGCGCGAAAGCCACGCTGTAGGTGACTGAGCCGTCGCTGGTATTGATGGCAAGGGCCTGGTTGCCGTCCGGCTCAGGCGCGGCAGGCCGGTCGAACGGGAACACCCAGGACGGCGCGGCGGAAGCACCCGCGGCGGATGTGGATGCAGCAGGTTCGGTGCCGGACGGGCCTGCAACGGGAACAAGCACCATGCTCAGTTGGGGATTCTCGCGCGTGGGCGTCGGGGTGCCCGCAGGCCAGAGGGCCACTGTGCGTCCGCCGTGCCCTTCTTTCAGGGCGGTGCCGCCGGCCGGGAGGATCGATGTGGTCGCATCCGCAAGGGTGCCGCGTTCGTAGGGCTGGACGGGCCGGTAGGTTGCGCCGTCGGGCCACCATGCCCAGGCGAGGCCGGCAAGGAGGGCACCCACCACTGTCAATGCAGCGGTACGTTGCACGGCCCTGCCACGGGTCTTCTTCCAGAGCGCGGTGAGCAGCTGGCGTACCAGCCGCAGCAGGATGTACAGCATGCCCAGCATGGGCAGTGCCACGGCAACAATGGCGAGGAAGCGCACTGCGGCCCCGGCCGGGTCTCCTGCCGAAAGGCTTTCTGCCAGCAGGTCCTGCTGCCGGGCGGCGCTGCTCCATGCGGTGGCCAGCAGCCGTGGCAGCGAAATCACCATCATGGCCAGGCTGAACAGCAGCAGGGGCACGGTGACCAGGACCCAAAGCGTCACAACGGCGCGCGCCCACGGTTTGAGGACCTTATTTTCAGGCCGCCCCCAGCGCCATGGAAGCATGCCCAGCAGGACGGGTTTGATGCGCTGGAAAAGATCGGGCACGCCGGTGGCGTCCGCCAGGATGTGGTAGCCGTCGAACCTGACCAGGGGCAGCAACTGCCGGACCATTTGCAGGATCTGAGTCACCACAACCAGCAGCAGTGCGTCGAAGCCGGTGGCCCACCAGAGTCCCATGATTGCGACGGCAACGATGGCGTTGAAGTAGAGGCCGCCGAGGTCCGTCCGGAGACGGCCGCCGCGGCCCAACCGGTAGGAGTCGGTGACATCTGTGAAGAATGCCGGCCAGACCAGGTAGAGGCCCGCGCCCATCGCGCCGGGGATGGCGCCTCCCTTCCGTGCTGCGGCGGCGTGACCGAACTCGTGGAAGCCTGCAGACAGGATGGTGATGGCGAAGATCAGCAGGAGCAGGAGGGGGTTTTCAAAAGCTTCGTGGGTGGCTGACCCCAGTCCCTTCACCATCAGCACCCACCAGCACGCTGCCAGGAAGGCCACGGTAACAGCCGCGACGATCAGGGGGTTGAAGAGGGCCGCGAACGGGGCCGTGATTTTGCCGGTCCGCACCGGATCCGTCACCGTGTAGCGGAAGCGCATGCCCAGCAGCGGATCCGCCTTTTTGACTTCCGGCTGGGATCCGTCGGCCCGCCGGAGCAGGCCAAGCGGCAGCAGCTGCGAATCAATCAGGGTGCGTACGTTGTCAGTGCTGATGAGCCTGCCGGACCCGGCGCTGGCATGCTCCGCAATCTCGGGAAGTCCGCGGATCCCGTCCACGGCTTCCAGCACAAGATAGAGCAGCGGTGTGAGCTGGAGGGTTTGCCCGTCGGCGCGGCGGACCAGGGAGGGCGGCTCCCGGTAGCCTGATCCTTCGGACTCGCCGATCAGTTGGACGCCGTCGGCGAGCCGGGGGACGTGCGGGCGGTGCTCAGCCTCCAGGGCAGGGGACGGCGGCGGGCCCGCCTGGGGGCGCGGCCCGCCACTGGTTTGGGTCATCTGTGCTTACTGTTCGAGGTTGGACTGCTGGTCAGCGGAGGCGTTGGCCTGGCCCTCAATGTGTTGGCTGATGATGGCATCCTGCTCGGCCACGGCGTAGGCCTGGCTGTCGATGGAACCGATGTTCGCGGCCACAGCCGCGTCGATCGGGGCCGCGACGTTCGCATTGGCGGCCACGGCACCGTTGATCGGCGCCGCAATGTCCGCGTCCGCAGCAAAGTCCACGTTGACGTTGAGCAGGTCGCCGTCCAGTGCCGCTGCGGGATCCACAGGCACCGCGCCGACATCGGGCAGGGTTCCATCGGGCAGTGTGTCGTCGGGCAGGGTTCCATCGGGGAGGAGGGCGCCGCCGTCGGCCGTTCCTGTGGTGGTTCCCGCAACCGGGGTTCCGCCGTCCACCGTGCCCGCGCCGGTGTTCTCCGGGGTTCCGCCGTCCACCGTGTCATTGCCCTGGTCGATGGTGCTGTCCTGGGTGGACTCGGCATTCGCATCCGCCACGATGCCCTGCTCAATAACGACGCCCTGATCGGCGAGTGCCTGGGCGTCCGAGCCGTAGGAAAGAATGTTGGCGGAGGCTGCGGCGTCAATCGGTGCTGCGACGTTGGCGTTCGCTGCCACAGCAAGGTCGATGGGCGCTGCCGCGTCGATGCCCAGGTCCAGGTCGGCATTCAAGTCCAGGACAGAGGCAACTTCCTTATCCGGCAGGGCCGTTGCCTGCTCTGACATCAGTTCGTCGTCGGTCAGGGGACGCATTTCCTGTTCCATGCTCACGCAAAACCTCCACATGCGGCGCTGGTTGTCCTGCCCCCAGCGGGCAGCCAGCCAGACAATAGTAAGCCTGATTAGCATTTATGGGTACTGGAGGCGTCATGAGCGTTACCGCTGGTCAGGCCTGTGGGACCGCACGCGCGCGGCTTCATTCGCAGGCGGTGCCGGCCCTTCCGGCAGGGCATTGACACCGGCCTGCCGAAGGTCCACTCTGGCGCTGTGCCTGCCTATCGTGCCGGCAGAGCCGAGCCGGCATCAGGTGCCCTGTGAAGGAGGCTCCCATGCCTGTTGTAGAAGAAAGTGTTGTTGTTGCCCGGCCGCCGCAGGAGGTCTTTGACTTTGTGTCGAAGTTCCAGAACGTCGCGGTCTTCGATTCCTCCGTCACGTCCTCGGAGCAGGTGGGGGACGGCCCTCTGGGCGTCGGAACCCGCGGGCGGGGCACCAGCAAAGTGATGGGCAGGCAGTTCGACTGGACCGTCGAGGTTACCGAGTTCGATCCTCCCCGGCGCATGGTGTCCCGTTCGGTCGAGGGCAAGCTGGATTTCACCATCACCTTTACCCTTGAGTCGGCCGACGGCGGCACCCGCCTCACCCAGCGGATCGACGCTGCCACAGGACTGGGCGGCGTGTTCGGCAAGCTGGCCGACCCGCTCGTTGAACGGGCCCAGGGCCGCACCGTCCGCGCCAACCTCGAAACCCTGGCGGAGTGGCTGGTGGAGCATCCACAGACCTGAGCTGCCAGATTTCCCCATCGATTGCTCCGAAAGCGCCGTTCACAGGGCTCTAAACGGCAGTATTGGAGCAATCGATGGCGTACGCCCGGCCTACTTCAGGCCGGCACCCGGGAGCAGCTCTGTGGCCCCAAGGGAATCGGCGATGAACGCGTAGTCCCAGGCGCGCTCGCGCCACTGCACGTACCGGCCGGAGGCGCCCCCGTGTCCGCCGTCCATTTCGATTTTCATGACGATCGGCTCGGTTCCGGTGGTCTTGTTCCGCAACTCCTGCACCCACTTCGCCGGCTCAACATAAAGGACCCGGGTGTCGTTGAAGGACGTGACGGCGGCAATCTTCGGGTAGGCGGCCGGGCGCACGTTCTCGTAGGGGGAGTAGGACTTCATGTACTCGTAGACACCGGGATCCGTGATGGGGTTGCCCCATTCCTCCCACTCCAGGGCGGACAGCGGCAGCTCCGGGTCCAGGATGCTGGTCAGCGGGTCCACGAACGGCACCTGGGCCACGATGGCGGCGTACTTCTCCGGTGCCATGTTCGCCACGGCACCCATCAGCAGGCCCCCGGCCGAACCGCCCAGGGCAGCGATCCGTGCCGGGTCCACCCAGCCCGAGGCTGCCAGCCAGTCAGTGGCGTCCACGAAGTCGGTGAACGTGTTCTTCTTGGTGAGCTTCTTGCCGTTCTCGTACCAGTGCCGGCCAAGCTCCCCGCCGCCGCGGATGTGGGCGATCACGAACACCACGCCGCGGTCCAGCAGCGAGAGCCGCGCAATGCCGAACCCCGGGTCCATGCTCATCTCGTAGGAGCCGTAGCCGTACACCAGGCCCGCCGCCGTCGAATCCTGCTTCACAGCCTTGTGCCGCAGCACTGACAGCGGGATCCGGGTGCCGTCGGCGGCGGTGGCCCATTCGCGGGTGGCCACGTAGTCGCTGCCGTCGTAGCCGCCGAGGACCGGGCTTTCCTTCCGCAGGAGCAGTTCCCCTGCCGGCACCTCGGGGGTGGGCAGCACAAAGTCATAGATGCGCGACGGCGTGAAGTAGGACGTGTAGCCCAGCCGGATCACGGGTGCCTCGTAGTCCGAGCCGCCCACGCCCGCGGTGTACAGCTCTTCGTCGAAGGCGGGTTCAACCGGTGCTTCCTGCGCCGGAGTACCCAGCCCATGCAGCCCGATGACTTGTACCCGTTCGATGGTGTCCTTGCGGATGGACACGATGAGGTGCGTGGAGGTGACGCCGGCCCCGTTGACGCGGACGTCGTCGGAATGCCCGACGACGGTGACCCAGTCCTGCTCGGACAGCGGCCTGGCGAGCTCGGCCGGGTCCGCCAGGGACACCATGGAATTGATGGCCCCGCGGTTGTGCGTGAGCAAAATACGTTCGCTGGCGGTGCCGTCCGGGCCGGTGAGGAGGAACGGCTCCGCCTCGTAGAGCACCCGGTCGTTGCGGGAGATGACGGTGGTCAGTTCCTGGGCGGGGTCGTCAAAACGGAGCAGGCGCGTCTCGCTGTATTCCGAGCATCCGATGCCCAGCACCAGGTACCGGCGGTCGGAGGAAAGCTCGAAGCCCAGCCACATGGCGGCGTCATCCTCCTGGTAGATGACGACGTCCTCGGCCACGGGCGTTCCCAGAGTGTGCGCCTTCACCTGGTAGGGGCGCCAGGAGTCGTCCACCACGGTGTAGAAAATCCGGGTGCCGTCCGGTGAGAAAGCGACGCCGTAAAAGATGTTCTCGATGACGTCAGGCAGCAGTTCTCCGGTGCGGAGGTCCTTGATGCGGAGGGTGAAACGCTCATCTCCCGAGTTATCCACCGCGTAGGCGTAGAGGTTTCCGTCTACCGTTACCGCCGACCCGCCCACCGAGAAGAACGGCTTGCCCTCGGCCTCGATGTTGCCGTCCAGGAGGACTTCCTCGCCGGGGATCCCGACGCCGGGCTGCACCGCCGGAGGGGTCCAGTCGGCGATCTTGTCCCCGGTGTCCGCGGCCCTGACCCGGCACTGGATGCCGTACTCCTTGCCCTCGGCCGAGCGGCTGAAGTACCACCAGCCGTCCTTGCGGTGCGGCACGGAGAGGTCGGTTTCCTGCGTGCGGCCCTTGATCTCCTGGAAGATGGCCTCCCGCAGCGGCTCCTGGTGGGCGGTGACTGCTTCCTGGTAGGCATTCTCGGCCTTCAGGTGCTCCACAACCTCGGCGGATTCCTTGTCCCGCAGCCACTCGTAGTTGTCCACGAAGGTGTCCCCGTGGTGGAGGCGTTCGGACGGGATCTTCTTGGCCGCCGGCGGGGTGGGAACGGCGGTGGCGGCGGAGTCCTGCAGCGGGGTCTGGGTCATGCCTTCAATATATAGAGCCGCCCCGACAATTATGCCGCCGTTCGCTACCGGGGGATTACACCGCCAACCCCTCTCCCCCCACCCCGGACGCTCTCTCACTTGACGCGGGTTTTCCGCGGACGCTCTCTCACTTGACGCGGGTTTTCCCCAGACGCTCTCTCACCCGAGGACGCTGGTCGGCTTGAGGTGGCAGGCGTATCCTGTTCACGCCAAGGCACATCCGCCCAGCGTGAGAGGGGAAGTTCATGACCATCCCGCCAGTGCACGAGCCCGAGCCGTTCCCGCCGGAACCGGGCCCCACCCAGCCGGATCCGGCCCACCCCGGGCATCCCGGCCCGCCGGCCCCCAATCCGTTCCCTGCACCCGAACCTCCAGGGCCGCTGCCCGTCCCTGACCCCGGTCCCGCACCCCTGCGGCCGGACCCCACCCGGGACTAAGCCGGCGCCGGCGAACATCGCCACATCCCAACCCAAGAGCAGCCAGAAAAGGGGCCTTCCGCACCACGTGGAAGGCTCCTTTTCCCGCCTTCAGACGCGCCTTCCTACACCCAAAAAAGTCCAAAAAATCTCCCGCGAGACGCTTGCGGACCTGCCTCGCCAGTGATAAAAAATCTGTATCAGCCAATACAGATCGGCTGATAGTAAAAAGTGTTGGACCGTCTCTTACGAGGAGGGAAGCCATGTTGATGCGAACCGATCCGTTCCGCGAGCTGGACAGGCTGGCCCAGCAGGTCCTCGGCACCGCAGCGCGTCCGGCAGCTATGCCGATGGACGCATGGCGTGAGGACCAGGAATTTGTAGTCGCCTTTGATCTGCCCGGCGTCGATGTGGATTCAGTGGATCTGGATGTGGAACGGAACGTCCTCACGGTCAAGGCCGAGCGGCCTGATCCTGCGGGCAAGGACACCGAGCTGATCGCCTCCGAGCGGCCGCGCGGCGTGTTTAGCCGCCAGCTGATCCTCGGGGACACCCTGGATGCTGAGAATGTGAAGGCTACGTACGACGCCGGTGTCCTGACACTGCGGATTCCTGTCGCCGAAAAGGCCAAGCCGCGGAAGATCGAAATTGAGACGAAGGGGGCAAAGCAGGAAATCGCCGCCTAGTTTCAACACAGGATCGGGACGTCGGGCACTGATTGTGTACTGCCTCTTCAGGGCGGATGGCCATTCTGAGCACGCCACAGCGCTTCCCGCGCATCGGCAGGTTGCGCCTGAACTTCCCGATACGGTGGCCCCCGGTTTCGGCCGGGGGTCGTCCCATGCCCGGAGTCCTAGGCCCGGTCGAGGCCCCGAATCAGGTGTTGAGCTCCAGCATCAGGGCGGGCAGTTCGTCGGCCAGTTCGCGGGCCAGGAATCCCAGGGGGCCCAGCCTGCTGGCCAGCCGGTCCGCGGCAGCTGCATGGAGGTGTGTTCCCCAGCAGGCCGCCTGCGGTCCCGTGGTTCCCCGGGCCCGGAGGCCGGCGATCGCCCCCGCCAGAACATCCCCGCTGCCGGATGTGCCCAGCCCGCCGTAACCGGTGGTGATTTTCCACAGCTCCGATTCCTCCGGGGCGTCCGGGCCGGACGGGCGGGCTATGAGCCCCTGGCAGCTCACCACGGCCTGGTACCTGTCGGCGATTTCCGCAACATCAGCCGGGAGATCCTTCAGGTCCCGGCCCAGCAGGATCTCCGCCTCCTTGGGGTTGGGCGTGAGGATCAGGCGGCCCTTCCACGGGCCACACCGGTCCGCCACGTTCACCAAGGCACCCAAAGCGAAGGCATCGAGAACGACGGCGGGACCTCCGCCGTCGTTCTTCTCCCCAGCGGTGCTCTCGCGCTCCAAGAGGGCCCGGAGCAGGTCCTCGGCGAGGTCCGGATCGTCCAGGCCCGGGCCGACCAGGATGGCGTCAGCGCTGTCCAGGTACGACGAAATCAGGTCCAGCCCCTCACCCGTGACGGACCCGCTGGAGGTTTCGGGCAGCCCCATGGCCCCGCACTCGGGCAGCGCCACGCCCACCTGCACGGCCACGGATTCCGCCACTGCCAGGGTGAGCTTCCCGGCTCCGGCGCGCAGTGCGGCCGCGCCGGCGAGCAGCGCCGCCCCCGGCGTTGCCCGCGCGCCGCCGATCACCAGGACCGAGCCGCGCGAATACTTGTCCTCCCCGGGCGCCGGCAGCGGCCAGTCGCGCAGCAGCGACGGTGTCACGAGGGTTGGCGCGGCGGAATCACTGGGGGTGGACACTGGAATCCCCTCCGTGTTCGGTGACGGTGACGCCGTGTTCGGCCAGGTGGTCGGCCACATTGAAGCTCTCCAGCGTCCACGGGCCCTCGCCGGCGGGCCGCACGAAGCGCGTGATGGAGGCATTCAGTACCGAGGTGCTGGCCGCCAGGTCCAGGAGCTCCTTCTCGGTCATCCCCTCCAGCACGTACCGGAACAGCATGATCAGGGCGTCGTGGCACACCAGCATCACCCGGTGCCCGCTGCCGAGGTTGTTCAGTTCGTCCAGGACGGAACGCAGCCGGAGGGCCACGTCCGCCCAGGATTCACCGCCTGGCGGCCTGTAGTACATCTTGCCCAGCCACTCGCGGCGCTCGGCCTCCTCCGGGTAGCGCTTCTCCACGCCGAGCCGGGTCAGCCTGTCCAGGATGCCCAGTTCCCGGTCCCGCAGCCGCTCATCCAGCTGGACCTTAACAGGCCAGCCCGCAGCCTCCACCGCGATCTCGGCCGTCTGGAATGCCCTCGCGTAGGGGGAGGAGACCACGGCGTCCGGCCGGAATTCCTCGGCAATGCGGGCCAGAGCCGCGCCCAGAGCCTTGGCCTGTTCCTGGCCGGTGCCCGAAAGGTTGACGTCGGCGTCCCGGGCAGGCACGGCAATAACTTCCGCCCCTGCCATCCGGGCATCGGTGGCAGCCACGTTCCCTTCGCTTTCACCGTGGCGGATCAGCAGCAGTTCCACCGCCCCGGCTTCCTGCACAGCCTCTGTCAGTCCGTCGTCCTTCACAAAGAATCACCCCGTCCGCGTGCCTTGCCGAATGCAGGAACACTACCAGCGGCGTACCCACAGGACAGGGAAAATAACGGACGACGGCGGCTGGCCGGGCAGTGCGGGGCCTACCGCTCCGGCGTCAGCACCTTTGAGAACACCGTGGCACCGTTGGCGTTCCGCAGGCTCACGGTAAAGGACCCGGCATCCAGTTGGACGTGCCCGAAGAACTGGTTCTCGCCGTCGCGCGGTGACTCCCCGGGGAAGCGCCCGGCCTTCGAGAACACCACCTCGGGGCCGAACGTGCCGTCCATGGCGTTCGGGCCGAAAGACCCTGCGGCGATGGGCCCGGCCACGAACTCCCAGAACGGGTCGAAGTCGGTGAACGCCGCCCGCTCGGGGGAGTAGTGGTGCGCGGCGCAGTAGTGCACGTCGGCGGTCAGCCACACAACGTTCTTCACGCGGTTGCGCTTGAAGGCGCTCAGCACCCCGGCAATCTCGAGCTCGCGGCCCAGCGGCGCGCCGGGATCACGGTTGGCCAGGCTTTCCTGGTTCACGGCGCCGTCGGGCACGATAATCCCCAGCGGCAGGTCCGCGGCGATCACCTTCCACGTCGCCTTCGACTTTGAGACCACGCGGATCAGCCAGTCCACCTGCTCCTGGCCCAAAACGTTCGTTGAGTAGGCCTCCTTGCCGTCCGTGTTGGGTGACTTGAAGGTGCGCATGTCCAGGCAGAAGATGTCCAGCTGCGGGCCGCGGCTGATTTTCCGGTAGATGCGGGCGGGCTGGTACTGGCCGGCGTCGTCGAACGTTCCCGGCCGCCAGATCGCTGCGGAATCGGCGATGGGCATGTTCTCCTGCCATGCCTGGCGGCCGCGGGCGGCGAGGGTGTTGACCTCGCGGACGGTGTAGCGGGGATCGTCCAGGATCTCGCCGGGGTACCAGTTGTTGGTGGTCTCGTGGTCGTCCCAGTTGGCGATTACCGGCACGTCGGCGAACATGGCGCGCATATTGGCGTCCATGGAGTTGTACCGGTGCCGGCCGCGGAACTCGGTGAGGGTTTCGGCTACTTTGGACACCTCCTCGGTGACCAGGTTCCGCCACACCTGCCCGTCCTTCTCCACCACGGTTTCGGCCAGCGGACCGTCCGCGTACACGGTGTCGCCGGAGTGGATAAAGAAGTCCGGCCGGGTCTGGTGCATGGCCCGGTAGCCGCGCATGCCGCCGATCTCCTCGTTGATGCCCCAGCCCTGGCCGGCAGTGTCGCCAGTCCACACAAAGCTTTGGGCGGACGACGACGGCGCGTCGCCTCCGTTGCCTGTCCCGCCAGTGCGGCTCCGGCCGTTGTACGTCCCGGCATCCGGAGCCGTGCGGAAGGTGCCGCGCACGCTCTCACCGGCCGCGCCGCCGTCGTCCTCGAAGCTGATGTCCAGCGCGAAGCGGGTGTTGGACGGCAGGTTGCCGTCGTGGATCTTGGCGGTGAAGTCGGACGCCTGGGTGGCACGGGGTCCCCGCATGACGCGCTCGAAGGCGCCGCGGCCGCGCAGCAGTTCGCCGCCGTCGTCAACGGCCCGCAGGATTGCCGTCATCCGCCCGGACCCCGACGCGCGCGACCACAGCACCGCCGAGTCCGACGTGACGTCTCCGGTGGCGATGCCGCTGGGCAGGGTGAGCCGGTTCCGGACCAGCGCGACGCCGGCGGGGGCCTGGCGCGGGGCAGCCTGGACGGTGCCGGCCTGCGCTGCGGCGGGCACGGCGGCCAGTGCGGCGGCGAGGACGGATCCCTTGACGATGGTGCGGCGCGGTACGTCGGCCGGTGAAGTGGAAGTCATGCCCCTCAGGCTGCCGCCGCCGGGCGCACGGACTCTGGCCCTCGGATGAACACGGAGTGCCGGGTGCTTGAACACCCGGGGACACACCTCCGGCATGGACGCATCCCTTACGGAACGGCGAACTCGCCGATCCGGCCCTCCCGCAGCGCTGCTCCCACGGCGTTGATGGCGCCATAATCCGGAAACAGCACGGACTGGCCGGCCACGAACCCGGATCCGGCGGTTGGCAGGGTCATGGTGCCGATGGCGTTGGCGTCCAGGTTCCGCAGGCTGTAGGCCAGGATGGCGGCCTGGACCGGGTCGAAACCCTTGTTCACGGTGAGGCAGCAGGAAGCGAAGTCCACCAGCCCGCGGACGGCGTTGACGTCATTCAGGCCGCCGCCTGTGGTCAGCCGGGCCAGGACGGCCTTGAGCAGGATCTGCTGGTTGCGGACCCGCTGGAAGTCGCCGTCTGCGAAGGCGTACCGCTCGCGGGAAAACTCGAGGGCCGCCTGTCCGTCAAGGTGGTTGACTCCGGGGCCGAAGACGTGGCCGGTGTCGTGCGTGGACTGGAAGGGAATGGGGACGTTGACGTCGATCCCGCCCAGCCCGTCCACCAGAACCTTGAGGCCGCCGAAGTCCAGCATCAGGGTGTGGTCGATGGTGATTCCGAACAGCTGCTGCACCGTCTGGGTGGTCATGTCGATGCCGCCGTACTGCAGGCCGGCGTTGATCTTCGCCCCGCCGAAGCCCGGAATGTCCACCCAGGTATCCCTGTTGATGGACACGATGTACAGGGTCCTGCGGTCGGCCGGGACGTGGACGAGCATCAGGGCGTCCGAGCGCTGGTCCATCGCTTCGCCGGTTGCTGCCGTGTGCGCCGCCGCGTCCTTCGCGTTGCCGCGTATGTCACTGCCGATGACCAGCACGTTCATGGGCGCGGGCGGCAGCTCCGGAATGGGCTCCGGAGGCGGCGGGGGAGCGGGGGCAGGCGGAGGTGCCTCAGAAGGGGTTTCCGAGGGGGACGGTGTCTCAGACGGCGACGGGGACGGCGCTTCGCTTTGCGTTGCGGCGGGCTGGGCCTCGGGGGCGGGACGGTTGAGGCTGAAGACGGCGACGATGGCTACAGCCACCAGGGCGAGCGCCAGCAGCGCCGCGATCCAGCGCCGGCGGCCGTGGGCCACCCAGCTGCCGCCGTGCGGACCGGACGCGGGGGGATCGGTTGGGCCGGTACCTCCGGACCCGGACGAGCCGGACCCGGACGAGCCGGACCCGGACGAACCAGGCCCGGACGAACCGGACCCGGAGGAACCGGATGAATCAGGACCGCCAGGCGTGCTCACGATGTCTCACCTCGTTGTGGGTAGGTGGGATCAGTGTCAGCCCGCAAGGCCCCTGCTGGCTACAAACTTGTCCAAACTGTCATCTGCCAGGGCCCGCGAGAGCCCCGCAATGGCGTTGCGGTCCGGGATCACGATGGACTGGCCGTCCGCCGACGTTCCCGTTCCGAGTGTTGGGAGGGTGAACATCTCCATGTCGTCGGAGCGGACGTTCCGGAGTTCCAGCCCCAGCCGTGCCAGCGTTCCGGCGTTCAGGCCGCTGTCCGCGCTGACGAAGGGTGCCATGGCGCTGATGACGTTGTGGATCTTCACGGGATTGAGGAGCGTGTCCCGGCTGAGGTTCTTCGCTAGCAGTGCCTGCAGGAAGGCCTGCTGGTTGCGCACCCGCTGGTAGTCGCCGTCGGCATAGGCATACCGTTCGCGGACGAAGTCCAGGGCTCCCTTGCCGTCCAGGACCGTGGGCCCCTTGGCGTACTTCTTGCTGCTGTGCGGCGAGACGAACGGCTGGGTGACGTTGACTTCCACACCGCCCAGGGCGTCGGTCATGCCTACGAACCCTTCGAAGTCGATCATGGCCACATGGTCGATCCGCTGGTTGAACAGGGATTCCACCGTCTGCACCATCAGCGGGACCCCGCCGTACGCGAGGGCTGCATTGATCTTGGCTTGGCCGTTGCCCGGGATGTCCACCCACAGGTCCCGCATCAGGGAGACGGTGAAGATCTTCGACCTGTCTGCGGGGACGTGGACCAGCATGAGGGTGTCCGCGCGCTGGTTGGAGTTGCCGCCGGACAATGCCTCTTCCGTGGTGGCGCCGCGGCTGTCGCTGCCCATCACCAGGATGTTCAGCATGCCGTCGGCCACGGCGTTCTGGGTGCCCTCCGCTGTGCCGGTGCCGGGCTGGCTTCCGGCCGGTCCGCCGCCTTCACCGGGTGCTGGCTCTCCCGCCGCCGCTCCTGCCGGCTGGCGCTGGGGCCGGAGAGATTCCGCCGGCCAGGGAGAGTCGATGGTGGTGATCTCGGACTCGTAGATCTGTCCCAGACTGTACAGGTAGGCGCCGAGGGAGGCAGGAACGATGATTGCCACGGCCAGGAGCACCAGCAGGATGGTCCGCAACCGGTGGCGCCTGCCGCGTTTGGCCGGCTCGGGTGCGTCGGCTGGCTGGGTGCTTGGATCGTGCAGCTGGATGCCCATTTGGGAAAATTAGCACCGGCAAAAATTCATTACATCGGGGGAATCCGCAGAAAAACCGCAGAGAAAACCACAGGTTAGATGACGACGGCGGAGGCCGGCTCAGGCGGGAACGTTCAGGCGCGCGTGGCGGAGGATGGAGACGATGGCCGGAGCCAGCTCGTCCTCCATCTGCCGGTACACCTCGGGTGACCGCCGGTAGGGGTCGATGATGTCGTTGTCCCCTGCGTTGGGAGGCAGGGACAAGTGCCGGACCCCCGCAGCCCTCGCTGCCAGGCTCTTCCAGAAGGCGGTGTTGGCAGCCAGCCGGTCGCCGTCGTCGGCCGCTCCTGCAGGAGGCGCGCCCCCGTCCGATGCTGCAGCGCGCTGGTCAAGGACGTCGAGCATGCGGGCGAACTCGCGGATGGTGAAGGTGCGCTTGAGGAGAGAGGCGTCCAGCTGGAGCACTTCGCCGCGGTGTCCGGTGGTCATGGTGAGCACCAGGTCCACGCCGCGCAGGATCGCCGGGGTCAGCTGGCGGGCCGCGAAGTTGTCCGGGTCCCCGCCGAAGGTGCGCACGATGTCCGCTGAGATGGGCTGCATGGGCTCGCCCACCATGGCGCGGGTCCCCGCGCTGGTGACCACGAAACCGCCCGGCACCGCCTGGTCGAGGCCTGCCTGCAGCAGCCTCTCGGCCACCGGAGAGCGGCAGATGTTGCCGGTGCAGACGGTAAGGATTCGTACTGGTGCGGATGTGTCCAAGGGGATTTTCTCTTTCCAGCCGGTGCGCGGACCGTCCGGCCCGCACGTTTCAACTTAACACGCAACACCCACACGCTCTCTCACTTGACGCAGCTTTTCCCGGGACGCTCTCTCACTTGACGCAGCTTTTCCCGGGACGCTCTCTCACTTGACGCAGCGGCACCGCCACGACTACCAATCCGGCGGCGCTGCGCCCACCATGGAAGCAGGCACCGATGCGGAGGAGTGGCACGATGAGTCCACAGGAACAGCTGGAACGCGACTGCGTGATTGCCGGCGGCGGCCCGGCCGGCATGGTGCTCGGCTACCTGCTCGCGGGCGCCGGCCTGAAAGTCACGGTGCTGGAGAAGCACGCGGACTTCCTGCGCGACTTCCGCGGGGACACCGTGCATCCTTCCACTGTCACCCTGCTCGGCGAGCTCGGGCTGCGGGAGAAATTCCTGCAGCTGCCCCTGACCCGCTTGCCCACCCTGGACGCCGTTGTGGAAGGGCAGCGCATCACCATGGCCGACTTCCGCACCCTCCGGGCCCCCGACAACTTCCTGGTCCTGGCCCCGCAGTGGGACTTCCTGAACTTCCTGGCCCGCGAGGCGGCAGCTTTCCCCACCTTCGAGCTGCTCATGGACACGGAGGCCACCGGACTGATCATGGAGCAGGACCAGGTGCGCGGAGTGCGGGTTGAAACGCCCGACGGCGGACGCGAGATCCGTGCGACGCTGACCGTGGCCGCGGACGGGCGGGCGTCCGTGCTGCGCTCGGCGGCAGGGCTGGTTCCGGATGAGTTCGGCGTGCCCATCGACGTGCTGTGGTTCAACCTTCCCAAACCGCCCTCGCCGCCGCCCGTGACCCTCGGGTATATCTCCTCCCGCGGGATGGTCCTCACGCTCGACCGGGGCGACAGGTACCAGTCGGGCATGGCCATCCAGAAAGGCGGACTCGATGAGCTCCGGGCTGCAGGGTTGGCCGCACTCCGTGAACGGCTCACTCGCGCGGCTCCTGTGCTGCAGCCGGTGGTTGGCACCCTGCAGGACTGGGAGCAGGTCAAACTCCTCTCCGTCCAGATCAACCGGCTCCGGCGCTGGTACCGGCCGGGGTTCATGGCGATCGGCGATGCCGCCCACGCAATGTCCCCGGTGTTCGGCGTCGGCGTGAACTTCGCCATCCAGGACGCCGTGGCACTGTTCAACGCCATTTCGGGGGACCTGGCTGCCGGAGCGGCCCCGGTGGAGAAGCTCGCGGCCGTGCAGCGGCGCCGCGAGATGCCGGTGAAAGTCATGCAGCTGATACAGCGCAACGGGCACAAGGCCATCTCCAGGGCAGCCACGGGCCACAGCTTCGCCCCGCGCTGGGTGGTTGTGCTGATCGGGATCGCCTCGCCGCTGCTGCGCCGCTTCACCGCACGGTTTATCGGCGTCGGAATCCGCCCCGAGCATGTGAAACCGGCGGCGGCTGGATCCATGCGATCCAGGCGCCGCCGGCCAGGCGGACCCTCTCTCACTTGACGCAGTCCCCGGACGGACGCTCTCTCAAGTTCTTTGGAGAAGTGATAGAGCGTCGGCCGATTTGGTGCGTTAAGTGATAGAGCGTCGGCCGATTTGGTGCGTTAGGTGAGAGAGCGTTGGCCGATTTGGGCATCAAGTGAGAGAGCGTTGGCCGATTTGGGGCATTAAGTGAGAGAGCGTCGTGGGGGAGGGTTAGAGCCCGGCCAGCATCTCCTTCATCTCCGCGATCTCCGCTTCCTGGGACGTGGCGATGTCGCGGGCCAGCTGGATGCTCTCGGGGTGCTTGCCGGCGGCGATTTCCTGCTGCGCCATGTCGATCGCGCCTTCATGGTGTCCGATCATGTGCTCCAGGAAGAGCCGGACGGCGTCCGTTCCCTGGGCATCCTTGAGCTTCTCCATGCCCTCAGAATCAACCATGCCGGTCATGCCGTGCCCGGAGTGGTCAGACATCATGGTGGGCACGTTCCAGTCCTCGAGCCACCCGGTCATCGTTTCGATCTCCGGCGCCTGCGCGTCCTTGATCTTGGTGGCCAGGGCGGTGACGTCCGCGGGCATGTCCGGTTTCGCCAGGATCATGTCGCTCATCTCCACGGCCTGCGCGTGGTGCGGGATCATCATCTGGGAAAAGGCGATGTCCGCCGGGTTATGGCCGGCACTGGCATCGGGCATCATGCTGGACGCGGGGCCTGAGCTCCCGTGGTTCATGGGCATGGTGCTTCCGCCGGAACTTCCGGCATCGGTGGCGCACCCGGCCAGGCCAAGCGAGGCTGCCAGCGCAGCGGCGACGGACAGGGCTTTGATCTTGCTGTTCATTGTGTGATGGTCCTTCAGGAAAGTAGGTGAACTGGGCCTGTGGAGGCGTGGGAGGCCACGCGGCGCAGTACGTTTACGTTCGGCTGATGGACAGGTCGCAGGGCGTCGGGCTTGGCGGGACGAAGGAGTAACCGGCGGCCCTGTGGGTGCCAAAAACCGGTGCCAGTAGTGCGGTGGGGCTTGCCGGGGGAGGGACGGCCGCGAGCGATCCGGTCTTCGCCAGCGGGGTGCACGACGCGCCTTCTTCCCGCACATCCGGGCACCCCGCGCTGCAGGATTCGGAGGCGGTGAAGGCCGCGCCTACCGCATCCGTCAGGGTCGCTGCGTGTCCAGCATGGGAATGTCCGACGGCGGCGTGTTCCGCCGCGGAGTGCCCACCGGGAGAATGCCCGACGGCGGAGTCCCCGGCACCAAGGGCGACGTCCGCGTGGGCCGCGTGCGAGGAATGGTCCGCGGTCATGACGTGCATGCCGAAGATTCCGGCTACGACGGCCATAACCACAGCCAGCAGCCCCGCGCGGAGGAGGGCTGCCGGCAGGACGCTGGCGCGTGCGGTCATGCTGGTTCCTCCTCCTTCAGTGGACGGGCCGGGACTGGGGTGGGTCCGGCGGGGCGGGACTGGATTGGTCAGGCTGGACTGGATTGAATCAGGCTGGGATGGATCGGACCGGGTTCAGTACCTTCAACGTACCTCGGACGGGTTGAGTTTCACCCGCCGCAGCAGCTGGGCGTTCAGGGCCACCACAATGGTGGACACGGACATCAGGACGGCTCCGGCAGCCGGCGAGAGCACCACCCCGGCGAACGCCAGGACACCGGCGGCCAGCGGCACGGCCAGGACGTTGTAGCCGGTGGCCCACACCAGGTTCTGCCACATCTTGCGGTAGCTCGCCCGGGAGAGGTCCACCATGGACAGCACCGCGCGCGGATCGTTTCCGGCCAGCACCACCCCGGCGGACTCCATGGCCACGTCCGTGCCGGCCCCGATGGCGATGCCCACCTCGGCGCGGGCCAGCGCCGGCGAATCGTTGACGCCGTCGCCCACCATGGCCACCTTCAGGCCGCGGGCCTGCAGTTCGGCAACCTTCTTGTCCTTGTCCGCCGGCAGGACTTCGGCGAACACCTCGTCGATGTTCAGGTCCTCGGCCACGGCCTGGGCCACCTGCCGGGCGTCGCCGGTGATCATGCCAACCTTCACCCCGCGGTTCTGCAGGGCCGCCACAGCCTGGCGCGACTCAGCCCGCACCGCGTCCTCCAGGCTGACCGCCCCCAGCACGCGGCCGTCGTCGTCAATCACGTGCAGGACGGCAGCACCGCGGTCCATCCATGCCCGGGTGGACCGGGCCAGGGCGGAAGGTTCGACGGCGCCCAGCTCGCGCAGGAGCGCGGGCCCGCCCACGTGCACGGTGCGTCCGTCCACCGAGGCCCGCACGCCCCGGCCGGTCAGGGAGGTGGATCCGGTGGCGGCAGGAAGGGTGAGGTTGCGTTCCCGGGCCGCGCGGACGATGGCCCGGGCCACGGGGTGCTCGCTGTCCGACTCAACCGCGGCGGCCAGGGCCAGCAGCTCATCAGCGTCCACTCCCTCGGCGGCGGCCACGTCCTTCAGTTCGGGTGCGCCCGTGGTGAGCGTGCCGGTCTTGTCGAAAAGGACCACGTCGATGGTGCGCATGCGTTCCAGCGCCATCCGGTTCTTGATCAGCACCCCGGCCCGGGCGGCCTGCTCGGTGGAGATGGCGATGACCAGCGGGATGGCCAGGCCCAGGGCATGGGGGCAGGCGATGACCAGGACGGTCACGGTGCGGGTGACGGCCTCCGGGATGCTGCCCAGCAGGGTCCAGGCGATGAAGGTGAGGACACCCGCGCCGGCGGCAAAGTAGAACAGGAAGGCTGCGGCGCGGTCGGCCAGGGCCTGGGCCCGGGAGGAGGACGACTGTGCCTCGGCCACCAGCCGCTGGATGCCGGCCAGGGCCGTGTCATCGCCCACGGCCGTCACCCGGACGCGGACGCTGGTGTCCGTGGCGACGGTTCCGGCCACCACGGTGTCGCCCGGGCCGCGCGGCACGGTTTTGGATTCGCCGGTGATCATCGACTCGTCGACTTCCGCCTGCCCCTCCATCACCGTTCCGTCCGCGGGCATCCGGGCGCCGGAACGGACCAGGACCAGGTCGCCTTGCTGGAGTTCGGAGACGGGAACGGTTTCGGTGCCGGTGTCCGTGATGCGTTCGGCTTCATCCGGCAGCAGCGCGGCGAGGGCATCAAGGGCCCCCTGCGCCGAACCCAGGGCCCGCATCTCGATCCAGTGGCCCAGCAGCATGATGGCCACCAGCAGCGCGAGCTCCCACCAGAAGTCCAGGTCGAAGCCGCCCAGGCCCAGGCTGGTGACCCAGGACGCGGCGAACGCTACGGTGATGGCCATGGCGATCAGCAGCATCATGCCCGGCCGGCGGTCCTTCAGCTCCTGCAGGCCGCCCTTGAGGAATGGCTGGCCGCCGTAGAGGAAGATCACCGTGCCCAGGACGGGCGGGATCCAGGTGGAGCCGGGGAACATGGGGGCCATGTAGCCCAGGATGTGCCCCACCATGGGGCTGAAGTAGACCACGGGGATGGACAGGGCCAGCGTCAGCCAGAACCTGTTCTTGAACATGGCCGTGCTGTGTCCGGCGTGCTGCCCGTGCGTGTGGACGGCATGATCGTCGTCAGGGCGCGCGGCGTGGCCGTGGCCATCGTGCCCGCTGCCTGAAGCAGCCGCCGGTTTGGTGAGGGTGCCGCGTGAGGGGCGGTCGTCGTCGTCGTGATGGTGGTGCTGGTGGTCCTGCATCGGATCCTCCTTGGAGGGCGCCGCAACCCGGGGCAACAGCCCCGTTGCGGAAAATCAGTTGGCAGCCAGGGAGTACCCGGCCGAGGTGACGGCCTGGCGGACCGCCGCGTCTGAAACGGAGCCGGCAACGGTCAGGCCGGAACGGCCGCCGGCTACCAGGTCAACGGAGGCCGACTCGACGCCGTCAAGGGCGGAGACGGCCTTCTCCACCGTCCGGACGCAGTGCCCGCAGGTGAGGCCCTCGACGGAGAAGGTTCGCTGGGAGGGGGCAGCGGCGTCGGAATGTACGACGGCGGCCGGCGCCTTCTGCGCGTGGCCTGCGGGGGAGCAGCAGCTGCAGCCGGCGCTGGAGGCCAGGGGGAGTGCGGTGCGGTTCTCACTATCAAACATGTCAGTTCCATTCCTTGGTGAAGGACGATTCCTCGCTGGGCAGGCGCTGGGGTTGAACGGCTGTGATGGCGGTGCGGGGCACCGGCCTGGACATACCACTTCACTGACAACACCTTGAATATACCCCTAGGGGGTATATGCGTCAAGCCTTGCTGCCACCGAAGGGCACCGGCGCTTCGGAAGGGGCCATGGTCCCTTACGCCCGGGGCCTTGCCCGGCCATAATGGAATAAGTGCGGACTGTGCCAACGGCCGGGGACGTGTTGGACGCTACATGGAGGTGGCCCTGTGTCAGAGCTGACCGGCCCTTATACCTATTCCAGCGCGCTGGGGGACAACCAGTGCGTTGCCGGAACGTTCCACGCGGACGTCGCCACGGGGAGGCTCCACTGGTCGGAGGCCATGTTCCAGCTGCACGGATACCAGCGGGGCGAGGTGGTGCCCACCCTGGAGTTGCTCTTCTCCCACAAGCATCCTGAGGACAGGCCCAAGTGCGAGGAAATTGTGGCGCAGGTTGTCCGGACCGGCGGCTATTTCTGCATGTACCACCGCATCATCGATGCGCAGGGCCGGACCCGGCGGGTCCTGACAACCGGTGACGCGCTCGTAGAGGGCGGGAGGGTCACTGCCCTGGAAGGCGTCATGATCGACCTCACCTCAACGCTCCAGCGCGAAACCGAGCAGACCGCCCGTGACGCTGTCATTGGAGCCACCTCCACCAGGACCGTCATCGACCAGGCCCGCGGCATCCTCATGGGCCAGCTGAAAATGGGGTCTGACGACGCATTCCAGATGCTGGTGAGCACCAGCAGCCACCGCAACGTCAAGCTGGTGGTGGTGGCCGCCGAGCTGGTGCAGCTGGCCAACTCGGCGGAGTCGCGGAAGTACCTCGAGGCGGCTGTCAAGGCCATCGAGATGGACGGCCGGGGGAATGCGGCACAACGGAAACGGGCTGTCTAGGGTCAGCTAGTGGTGCTCCACCCAGCACGCCAGGATGGTGGTGGACAACTGGTAGGCCAGCGCATTGCGGCTGATGCCATCCGGGCCCATGGCCTCCGGCAAGCCCGAGGCGTCCACCTGCAGCACGAAGCGGTCCTTCTGGAACACTGCCGATCCGTCCGCGGTTTCGTAGGCGGGAAAGCCGAGGCTGGCGAGCCCTTCAATCGGCGTCGCGTCCACAGCCAGCGCTTGCATGGCGTCAAAGTAGGTCAGCGCCGCCGCCTTGTCCGGTGCTTCCCGGACGGAAATCTCGAGCGCACCCTCGTCCAGGTGGTACGTGCAGGTGAAGGTGCTTTCCGCCCAGCTGTTGACGGTATGCGGATCCTGCTCCAGGTCAAGGATCGCCGTGAGCCTGTCCATCGGCTGGTCACCGCACACCATCTTCGCTGCTTCGCTGGGTTCGCTGACGGCAGCGCGCGGGGAAGGGGAGCCGCCGCCATGATGTCCCGCGTGGCTGCCGTGCGCTGAGGGGTCCGCGGCAGCTGGTGCTGCCGGGGCGGAGGCGTCCGACGACGGCGCCTGGGCCGCTCCCACGGACCCCGCCGCAGCAGCGCAGCCGGAGAGCAGCAGGGCTGAGACAGCAAGCGAAGCAAGCAGCGGGGTGCGGTGGGTCATGACTCGTCCGTCCTGGCCGCACCCCTGTGCGGGTTCGCGGCCGTTTGTTCGGTTACTGAGGGATTAGGTGATGGTGCGATGGGGCGCTGGCGGGAAACGGGTCAGGCTTTGAGCTTGGCGTAGATGACGTAGTTGTCATCGAAGAGCCCTGTGGCGGGGTCATAGCCGTCGCAGGTGATCAGCCGGAGTTCCGGGCCTGCCGTGTTTCCGTAGACCTCCAGCGTGGGGAAGTTGTTCTTGCTGTAGAGGGCTCCGCGGTCAACGGTGAATACGGCGATGCTGCCGTCGGTTCGCGAGACGTTGATCTCGGCTCCCGGGGTGAGCTTGCGGAGGTCCGCGAACACACCGCCACGGCCGCTGGGAGAGTTGACGTGGCCAAGCATGACGGACGGTCCACGCTCGCCGGGGGTGGGGGAACCGTTGTACCAGCTGGCCGGAGCGCCGCTTCCGGAGTCCTGCGGTACCTCGAGCGAGCCGTTCTCCCGCAGGCCCAGCTTGAGCAGATCGGTCCGCACGCCGATGGCGGGAATTTCCAGGACCACCGGCTCGGACCGGGACAGGACTGCCGGCTGTGATGCTGCAGGCGCCGGAGCGGAAACGGCCGGTGCCGGCATCGCCGGACTGGCCGCGGCCAGGGTGGGTGCCGCGGAAGCCGCCACAGAAGCGGAAGGTGGGGCACCGGCGTCGGGCGCTACCGAATCTGCGGTGCCGCAGCCGCCCAAAGCCAGCAGGAGCAGAAGCCCGGCCGCCGCGGTGGCCCAGGGGCCCCCGCGGCGGCCGGAATTCATGGTTGTCACAGTGAAGATCCAGTCAGCCCAGGCTTAGGCCGCGGATCCGGCGCTGCGGCGGCGAACAACGTACGCGCCGCCGGCGAGAGCGGCCAGGGCCATGCCGCCACCGAGGGCCAGGGCGCCGTTGTCGGTGCCGGTTTCCTGGCTAACGCCGGTGTCAGCACCGCCGGCGGGCATCTTCATCTGTCCGGCGGCCAGGGTTCCGCACAGGGCGGGGGAGGTGGCGGCCAGCGGGAGTTCGGGGACAAGGTCGCTCTTGGCTGCCTGGCCCGCTGCGCTCAACGTTGCCGGGTCAAGGCCGTGGACCACAACCACGGCGGTTCCTGCTTCCAAGGCGGCCTTAGTTTCGGCGTTCAGTTCGAAGGTGCGGTCTACGGTGTAGCTTGCGCCCTGGCCTGCGACCTTGAGGTCAAGCCCGGCGGCAGGGCTGGTATCGCCGCTGGTGGACAGGGTGGTGACAATGCCGCCGTAGCCCGGTGCGCCTTCGGTGGTGGAGATGACCTGGTCACCGTCCTTGTCGGCGGAGGGGGCCGGGCACACGCCCTGCGCACCGCCGTGGATGTGCTGGACGTGGGGGTAGGGGGCATCCATGAATGTGGCGGCAAGGCCGGAGACCTTGAGGACGGCGTGGGCCTGGTTGCCCGTGACATCTACGGTGATGGTGCCGGAGGCCGAGCTGCCGTTGATCTGGCCCAAGGTGGACTGGTACGACTGGTCGGCGGCCATGGCGGGGCTGCCGGAGAGGGCAAGGGCACCCAGTGCGAGGGTTGGTACAGCCAAAAAGCGGAGTGTCTTGTTCATCAGAAAGCAGTCTCCTCATACAAGTAACGGTGTCGTCCCGGATGAGGGACAAAAGTACTTCGGCGCCGCTGCTGTTACGGATGGGAAGAAAGTGAACTGGAACACAGGACGTGGTGTTAGCAATACAGGAACTCGAGGGAAACACCCCCTGTAGGATGGACAGAAGGTGCGCCGGGAAGTCTGGTCGGCATAGTCTTGTAGACCCCAAATGCCAGGAGACTCAATGAACCAGACCACGCCCTCCACACCCCCGCCCGGGAAGGGGAAATCCACCGTTCTTTCCAGGGGCAGTTACGCCGAGGCGCTCCGGATCGGGGAGATTCTCCGCAAGGAGACCGTCGGCGGCGCCCTGCTGGTGGCAGCTGCGGTCATCGCCCTCATCTGGGCCAACTCGCCGGCGTCGGACAGCTACTTTGCCCTCCGGGACTTCAAGTTCGGTTACGAGCCCTGGCACCTTGAGCTCAGCCTTGGTGCGTGGGCGGCGGACGGGCTGCTGGCCATCTTCTTCTTCCTGGTGGGCCTGGAACTCAAACGCGAGTTCGTGGCAGGGGACCTGCGCCAGATCAGCAAATCGATCGTGCCCGTTGCGGCCGCCGTGGGCGGCGTGGTGGTACCCGCACTGATTTACGTCGTGATCAACCTCACCAGCCCCGAGACCCTGCGCGGCTGGGCCATCCCCACTGCCACGGACATCGCGTTCGCGGTGGCGGTCCTGGCCATCATCGGCTCCCACCTTCCCAGCGCCCTGCGGATCTTCCTGCTGACGCTGGCCGTGGTGGACGACCTCATCGCGATCTCCATCATCGCGTTCTTCTACACCAGCGACCTGGACGTCATGCCGCTGGTCCTGGCCCTCATTCCGCTGGCCCTCTACGCCTTCCTGGCCCACAAATACCGCCACTTCTTCGGTATGAAAGCCTCCGCAGCCTGGGTCATCCTGCTGCCGCTTGGCGTGATCACCTGGGCCCTTGTCCACGCGTCCGGCATCCACGCCACCGTGGCCGGCGTGCTGCTGGGCTTCGCCGTCCCCGTCATCCGCTCCCAGGCCGCGGGCGGTCCGGACGCCGGGCCAGGCCTGGCGGAAATCTTCGAACACCGCTTCCGGCCCATCTCCGCGGGCGTGGCGGTTCCCATCTTCGCGTTCTTCTCCGCCGGCGTGGCCGTTGGCGGCTGGGAGGGGCTGGGTTCGGCCCTTGCGGACCCGGTGGCGCTGGGCATCATCGTGGGCCTGGTGGTGGGCAAGCCGATCGGCATCCTGGGCGTCACCTGGCTGCTGACCAAGGTCACCCGGGCGGAGCTGGACAAGTCCTTCAAGTGGATCGACGTCTTTGGCGTGGCACTCCTGGCCGGCATCGGGTTCACGGTGTCCCTGCTGGTGGCCGAGCTCAGCTTCGGGCAGGGGAGCCTGCACGATGACCACGCCAAGGTAGGCATCCTGGCCGCGTCAGTGCTCGCGGCGCTGCTGGCCGCGGCGGTACTGACCACAAGGAACCGCCAGTACCGTGCCGAGGAAGAGGCCGAGAAGGTGGACGCGGACCAGGACGGCATTCCGGACGTCTACCAGGAACGGAACTGACACAACCTCAATAGAAAACGCGGGGCTGCTCCGCACCCGTCCCGAATCATCGGATGGGTGCGGAGCGGCCCCGCGTTTGGTTGTGCCGCAGACAACGCGCCTAGCGGCGCACTGAGTTCCTGCGTCCCACAACGGCCTCGGCTGTTCCCACCAGCAGCACCGCGGCGATGACAGCCACGATGAAGCCCACGAAGTTCAGCTCGAAGATGTCTCCGGTGCCCAGCAATGATGCGACCACTCCGCCGATGACCGAGCCAACAAGGCCCAGCAGGAGGGTGGCCAGCAGGCCCAGGTTTTGCTTGCCCGGCTTGATCAGGCGGGCAAGTGCGCCAATGACCAGGCCGGCGACGATGAATCCAATCACGGTGTGCTCCTTAGTGGTGGTTGCGGACGGATGACGCCCGTACTGCCGCAGCGGTGCCGCAATGGATTCATTCTATGTACACCTCCGGCCGTTTCTGCTGCGCGCGGTGGCGGCCCTGAGGACGATGGTCCCCGTGCTGGCGGGAATCAGGCCGGGGCCAGGGGCTTGGCCTGTTCCTCCACGTGCCGGATTTCGAGCGCCTCCGGGTCCAGCAGCTTCCGCGTGCCGGTCCTTGCGTCCAGGATCCAGAACAGTTCCAGGGCCGGGACGACGTCCATCACCCGCCCCCGGTGGAAAAGTTTGCCGTTGTGCCATGCTTCGATCTGGTCCCCGACCCTGAGCTGGCCGGTGAGAACTCCCTGTGCCTCCATGATGCGCCTCCTGCTGTTGTGTCCCCGTAAGAGACAGCATGCCGTGGCCAGGTTGCTGAAATGTTTCAATGCGGTGTTTTTTCTGTGACTATGCGGGAGTCAAACTGTCAGCGTGACGTGCCTTTGCCGGTGTCGCCAAGGTGGCGGTCCGGCGTCCCAGTAGTTCCGGTTGGGCCGGAACCGGTGCCTGCGCCATTTGCTTCCGCGCCGTTGAGCTGGTCCGAGTAGGGCGCATGAAGCTGCGGTTTCTCGTCGATGAGCTCGTTCGCGGCCATGGCCAGGAGGTCGCGCTGGAAGACGGGCAGGGAAATGAGGCCCTGTGAGTAGGCCTGAACCTCGTATTCGCCCGCGGAACCGCAAATGCTGAAGTACCTCAGCCAGAGTTCACCCATGCTGATGTCAGCGGACTTCAGGGCATCGTTGAGCTGATTGCGTTGTTCCGGTTCATGAGGATCGAAGCCCACGTTCCAACCTCTTAACGTGCTTCCGGGGGCGCCTTGGTGAGCAGCTCTTCGCTGACCTCAATCAAGGGAAGACCGGATTCCCTGGCTTTTCTGACGAGCTGTTTCAAGGCGTCGTCCTGGCTGAGGCCCTCGCGTTCCATGAGTGCTCCGCAGGCGCGGTTGATGGTGTCCCTGCTGGCCAGCGCCGCCTTGAGATTTCCGTTGATCCTCAGCGGAGTGTCCGCACCTTGGATGTGGGCCAGGAGTGTGGCGGCCGTTCCTGCGAACAGGGACAGGATGCGTCCGCTGTCCTCATCAAATTGTCCCGGAAGGGACGCATAGATCTTCAACGTTCCGATTCCTTCCTGTCCAAACACCAGCGGCGCGCTGACCACGGAACGGACCGGCAGGGCAGCTACGGCAGACTGCCACGCAGGCCATCGACTGTCCGTGTTCACGTCGTCGACGATCACCACCCGTTCCGTCGCCCATGCGGTGAAGCAGGGGCCTTCGCGGAGCCCGTACTGGAGGGCATCCGCCTGCTCTACAAGGGCGTCGGTGAAACCGCTGCTGGTTCCCGCACCTCCCCGGCCAATCAGCGAAACGCCGCTGCCGCCTGCTCCCGGCGTTGAGTCCTTGATGCCGCGCGCCAGCAGGTGGACCGCATGTCCTGCCTTTTCCTGCGTCAGCAGCATCCCCCTGATGCGTGCCACGGCAAGGGTCAGTTCATCCACGGGAATCCTGCTGGATCGCCCTGCCGTGTAGTTCATGGCTGGTCCGGAATTCTGGCCAGGAAACCGCAACTGCAGCGCATTACCCTGGGGAGCCGGAAGGCAGCGCGGTTGACGTCAGGAGGGACGGGCATCAGGCCACGGCGGGATAGCTGTAGAGGATGTAGTCGGCCGCAGCCGGACCGGTCATCCGGAGCCTGCTGTTAGCCAGGTCAATGCCGCAGCGGTGCATCCCCGCCCGGAATGCCTGGTCCGGCTTGGGCTCCAGCCCCCGGAGTGCGGCCCAGCTCACATAGAGGCCGTAGAGGCAGTCGGGCCCGAGGCCGCCGTCGTTCGAAGGATCTAAAACCGTTGCCTGGTCAAGGAACTGCTGGAAGTGCGTGCTTGCCATAATGTGGCCTGTTCATCTTCTGCATCATGTGCCGCCGTGTGGCTACAGCAGCTTCTCAGGGGCCTGTGCAGGGGTCCGGGAGGGGACAGGGAATGATTCCCGTCACTCTTCCGAATGTACGCCCGCCCAAGGGGTAAGTACAGCAATCGAACCACCCGTGCGGTTCGCCGGTGACGGTACGGAACGGCCGCAGGACTCCTATGCGTCTCTGCTCTGGGCGTACAGGCCCGGTCCGGTGGGGACCGTGCCGGTATGATGGAGTGCATTATGGATGACCCTCCCTCACATATGCCCAAGCCCCTCCGCCTTCTGACCGGTTCGCCGGCCACCACGGGAGAGGGGCGCCTGAATGTATGAATGGATCATGCTCGGTATCGGCCTCGTCCTGACGGTCGGTACCGGTTTCTTTGTTGCTTCCGAGTTCGCGCTGGTCAATCTGGACCGCAATGACCTCGAAGCCCGCCAGGCCCGCGGGGAAAAGCGCCTTAAGCCCACCATCAAAGCACTGAAGATCACCTCGACCCACCTCTCAAGTGCGCAGCTGGGCATCACCCTGACAACGCTGCTCACGGGTTATACGTTCGAGCCGGCGATCAGCTCGCTGTTGCGCGGCCCTTTGCTGTCCACGGGGCTTCCCGAGGCTGTTGTGCCGGGCATTGGTGCGGTGATCGGCATTTTTATCGCCACGATCTTCTCGATGGTGATCGGCGAGTTGGTGCCCAAGAACTTCGCCCTGGCGCTGCCCCTGGCCACGGCCAAGTTCGTGGTGCCGTTCCAAGCCCTCTTCACCACCGTGTTCAAACCGGTGATCCTGCTGTTCAACAACACCGCCAACAAGATCATCCGCTCCTTCGGCATCGAGCCGAAGGAGGAACTCTCCGGCGCCCGCAGCGCGGAGGAACTCAGCTCGCTGGTTCGCCGGTCAGCCCTTGAGGGCCTCTTGGATGAGGACCATGCGGTGCTGCTGCACCGGACCCTGCGGTTCTCCGAGCACTCTGCCGCGGACGTCATGACCCCCCGCGTCCGGATGACAGCAGTCAACGCCCATGACACGGCCGAAGAAATCGTCGCCCTTGCCACCACCACCGGCTATTCCCGGTTCCCCGTCATTGGGGAGGACCGTGACGACGTGCTGGGCGTGCTCCACGTAAAGCAGGCCTTCGCCGTGGACCTGGCAGACCGGTCGCGGGTGCTCGCGTCGGAGTTAATGATTGAGCCGCTGCGGGTGCCCGAGTCCATGGGCGTGGATACGCTCCTGGTCCTGCTGCGCAAGCAGGGCCTCCAGGTGGCCATCGTCTCCGATGAGCACGGCGGCACCGCCGGCATCGTGACGCTGGAGGACCTGGTGGAGGAGATTGTCGGCGAGCTTGAGGATGAACACGACCGTGCCCGCACCGGCGTCGTCCGGACCGGACGGTCCATCACCTTTGACGCGTCCCTGCGGCCCGACGAACTGCTGGACCGGACAGGCATCACGGTGCCCGACGGCGAGGAGTATGACACCCTGGCCGGTTTCGTCACGGACCAGCTGGACCGTATTCCCGAACTCGGTGATGAAGTGATGATCGACGGCGGGACGCTCCGGGTGGAGCGTGTCCTGGGTACGCACGTGGAGCGGATCCGCTTCACGCCTAACGGATCCCAGGAAGCGCCCAAGAGTGCGCATGACCGCATCATTGATGACCTTACGCAGGAGCTGACCCATGAGTGAATATCTTCCCGGCATTATCTGGCTGGTGGTGCTCCTGGTGGTCAACGCGTTCTTCGTCGGTGCGGAGTTCGCCGTCATTTCCGCACGCCGCTCCCAGATTGAGCCCAAGGCAGAGGCCGGCAGCAAGGCCGCCAAGACCACGCTGTGGGCCATGGAGCATGCCACTCTGATGCTGGCCACCAGCCAGCTGGGCATCACCGTGTGTTCCCTGGTGATCCTGAACGTCTCCGAACCCGCCATCCACCACCTGCTGGAAATTCCGCTGGGCCTGACGTCCCTCTCCTACGAGGCAATCAGCATCATTGCCTTCATCACGGCGCTGCTGCTGGTCACCTTCCTGCACGTGGTGCTTGGTGAGATGGTCCCCAAGAACATCTCCTTCTCCGTTCCCACGCGGGCAGCCCTGATCCTGGCCCCGCCGCTGGTCATGGTCTCCCGCGTGGTCAAGCCGGTGATCTGGACGCTGAACGGCATTGCCAACTCCATCCTCCGCCTGTTCAAGGTGGAGCCGAAGGACGAGGCCACCAGCGCCTACACGCTGGATGAGGTGGCGAACATCGTGGAGCAGTCCACCCGGGACGGCATGCTGACGGACACCACCGGAACCCTGACCGCCGCGTTCGAATTCACGGCCAAGACCGTGGCGGACGTGGAGGTTCCCATTTCCGAGATGGTGCTCCTGCCTGAGTCCGCCACGCCGGCTGACATCCAGCGCGCCGTGGCCGGGCACGGGTATTCCCGGTACATCCTCACCAATGACGACGGCGAGCCCTCCGGGTACCTGCACCTCAAGGACGTCATGGACCTGACAACGCAGGAGAAGTTCACCCAGCGGGTGCCTGCCAAGCGGATCCGCCGCCTCGCGTCCGCCTTCAGCGGCAGCGAGCTTGAGGACGCACTGGCCACGATGCGCCGCACCGGCGCCCACGTTGCGCGGGTGTTCGACGCGAAGGGCAACACCACCGGTGTCCTGTTCCTGGAGGACATCATCGAGGAACTGGTAGGCGAGGTCCAGGACGCCACCAGCGCCTGAAACGCCGGCTGCAGCACGGCCACCGCACCACACTGCTGCACCACAGCCACGAAGGCGCCGCTCCGTCACGGAGCGGCGCCTTCGCCGTTAACGGGCCCGGCCGGCGGCGCAGGACATAATGGCAGGCCGGGCCTATGATAAGTGCATATACGTGCACATATGCACTCAAGGAGTGGGCTGGATGTTTTCGGTTCTGCGGAACGCAACGTACCGGAGGCTCTTTGCTGCGCAAATCGTGGCGCTGATCGGCACGGGCCTGCTGACGGTCGCGTTGGGGCTGCTGGCCTACGACCTGGCTGCGGGTAATGCCGGGGCGGTGCTCGGTACCGCGCTGACCATCAAGATGCTTGCGTACGTGGGCCTGGCGCCGGTGATCAACGCGCTGCTGGCCCGCTGGCCGAAAAAACCGGTCCTGATCGGGGCCGACCTGGTGCGCGCGGCAATGGCACTGTCGCTGCCGTTCATCACCGAAACCTGGCAGATCTACGTAGTGATTTTCCTGCTGCAGTCAGCCTCTGCCACGTTCACCCCGGCGTTCCAGTCGCTGATCCCCGCCGTCCTTCCGGACGAACGGGACTATACGCGCGCGTTGTCCCTGTCCCGGCTGGCGTACGACATGGAGGCCCTGGCCAGCCCGGCCCTTGCCGCGCTGCTGCTCACCGTTGTCAGCTACAACAACTTGTTCCTGGGTACCGTGGCAGGGTTCGTGTTCTCCGCCCTCATGGTGGCCATGTCCGTCCTGCCGCAGGTCCCCGCGGGGGAGTCGCCGCAGGCCTCGCTTTGGCACAGGACCACGCTCGGAGCCAGGATCTTCTGGCGGAACCGGCGGCTCAGGTCGCTGCTGGCACTGAACCTGGTGGTCGCGGCCCCCACGGCCCTGGTGCTGGTGAACACGGTGGTCTATGTCCGTGACGTCCTACAGCGGCCGGACACGGACCTTGCCCTGGCGCTGGCCTGCTTTGGGGTGGGGTCCATGATCGTTGCCCTGTCCGCCCCGTGGCTGCTTGAACGCCTGGGTGACCGGACGGTGATGCTCGCCGGGGCCGCCGTCGTTCCCATCGTCATGGCCGGCGCCGCCGCCATCTCATGGGCCACGCCCGGCAGCGGATGGTGGTTGCTGCTCACCCTGTGGTTCCTCCTGGGTGCGGCGAACTCCACCATCCTTACGCCGTCGTCGAGACTGCTGCGCGAAGCCTCCACCGAGGACACCCGGCCGTATGTTTTCACGGCGCAGTTCTCGCTCTCGCACGCCTGCTACATCCTGGCCTATCCGCTGGCGGGCTGGGTGGGAGCCATAGCCGGTTTGGGCTGGGCCGCGGCGGGGCTGACAATTGTTGCGATGATAGGCAGTGCAGGAGCATTCCTGTCCTGGCCCCGGCATGATGCCGCAGGGGCCACGGGCCGTGCAGGGGAGGAGCAGGACAGTGGCCAGCCAGCCCCGCAGCGAAGCCGCGCCCGCCGTTGATGTCCCGTCCCTGGTACACCAGGTAACTCCGGGGCCGGAGCTGCTGGAGGCAGCCTCCGCCACCCTCCGGATGCTGGCCGAGCCCACGCGCCTGCACCTGCTCTGGCAGTTGTCGCAGGGCCCCAGGACCGTGACCGAGCTGACGGCCGCCGTCGGAGTTCCGCGGACGGTGGCAAGCCAGCACTTGGCCAAACTCCGCCTCAGCGGGTTGGTGGACACGCGCAAGGACGGCCGCCACGTGATCTATTCGTTGCGCGACGGGCACCTGGTGCGCCTGATCCGCGAAACCATCAACCATGCGGACCACCGCGTCACCGGCGAACCCACCCACGGCTGACGCGTCGCAAGGCCGCGTGCCGCAGCTCACCGGGCAAAATGATCAGCACCCTTAGTGATTTGTGGTTACGATGGGTAGGTAAGCCGCTGGCAGCACGCCGGCGGGAGCCGACCGTAGGGAGAAACACCATGGGTTTGGACGACAAGATTGGTAACGCAGCCGAGAAGCTTGGCGGCAAGGGTAAAGAGGCCGCAGGCGAAGCGACCGGCGACGATCGCCTGAAGGCCGAAGGCCAGGGCGACCAGGCCAAGGGCGACCTGAAGCAGGCCGGCGAAAAGGTCAAGGACGCTTTCAAGAAGGACTGACCTACCGGTCCATTAGCAAAGGGTGCGGTTCCACTGGAGCCGCACCCTTCCTGCGTTTACCGGAACTTTGGCAGGCTCTGAATCCCGTGGTCCTGCGCCCCGCTATCGTGGAGTATGGCGAACACGATTCTTGTCGGTATTGATGCCTCCACTGAAAGCGCCGCTGCCGCGGACTGGGCGCTGGCAGAGGCGAAGTCGCTCAAATGGAGCGTTATGTTCGTCCATGCCGTGTCCCCTGTCGATGTTGCAGACCCGGAAGTTGAGGCACGGTACTTTCGAGCAGCCTTCAGTGAAGCGGAACGGACCTTCGGGCCGTTGCTGGAGGACGCAGAGTCGAGGGGTGTGCCTGCGGAAAGCCGGGTGGTTGCCGGACGCGCCAAGGACGTGCTGATCCGATTGTCGTCCCGGGCTGGGCTTGTAGTCGTTGGGCGCCGTCACCGCACCGGTTACGCATCCCGCTTCGGAAGCGTCTCCGCCGCCTTGGCGGCGCACTCTTCCTGTTGGACTGCAGTCATCCCGGAGAGGTGGAAGCGGGACCAACCTGCCTTGGACGGTGTCCGGGCCCCCGGCACGGCAAGATTCTTCGGGCATGTCATCGTAGGGGCGGAGGAGGGGCCGGAGGCAGCAAACCTGCTTGCCGTGGCAGCAGAGTTGGCCCAGCGGCACGGCGCGCCGCTGACTGCCGTTACCGTCAGCCCTGATGGTGCAGCCCGGGACGGCGCGGCCTGGCTCCCGGAGCTTCTTCACCGCATAAATGAAAAGCACCCCCAACTCCAGTGCGCAAGCGTTACCCTGACGGGGAATCCGGCCGGTGAAGTCACGGAGGCAGCCAGCGGCGCCCGGCTGTTGGTCATTGGATCGCGCGGCCTCAGCGGCCTTCCGGGAATCGTTCGCGGGTCAGTCAGCCAGGCCGTTTTGGAAAGTACGTCCTCTCCGGTTTTGGTGATACCTTCCCGGCCGTTGAAGCCTGAACGCGAGTGATGTGGCACCATTCGGTTCCCGCCCACGGCGGAGCGCGGCGGTGCCGGCACCGTGCGGCTGGTCCAAGGCGGGCCATTGGTTGGTATACCACTGTGGCTCCATGAGAAGTTTAGGTAGCCTGCGGGGCGTCGCCGATGCCACTTTTTCGCAGCTCCAGCGCTTGCTGATCCAGGGAGACAACTGAATGCAGACTCAAAACCGGGTAAACCCGTGGCAGGACGGTCTTGGCCGGGCGAGTATCAGGGCAGGCCAGATTCTGGTGCTTCTGGCACTTTCGGCCGTCCTGGTCTACGGGCTCATCCAGGTGCGGCTGGTGGTCATTCCCCTGCTGCTGGCACTAATTTTGGCGGCTGCCATCGCACCGCTGGTGAACTGGCTCAGAAGGAAGGGCTGGCCCAGTGCGGCCGCCACCGGCTTCTCCTTCCTGTTGCTCCTGCTGACCTTGGGTGGAGTGGTCACGGCCATTGTTTTCGCCGTGATTGGCCAGGCGGGGGAACTGGGACGCAGCGCGACGGAGGGGTTCGACCAGGTCTACGGCTTCGTCCGGAACGGCCCGATTCCGATCGATGACCAACAGATCCAGCAGGCACGTGACGCCGTGCTGGACTTCGTCACCAGCAGCACCGCGGGCGCCGGTGTTGTCACCGGCCTCAGCGCGGCAGGGACGTTCATCACCGGTGCCCTGCTCATGGCCGTGATCCTTTTCTTCTTCCTCAAGGACGGAGAACGCATCTGGGCGTTCGTCCTGCGCGCTTTCAAGGGCACACGGCTGGTCAAGGCGAGGCGCGTGGGGCATGACAGCCTCGCGGTGCTGGGCGGGTATGTCCGGGGAACGGCCATCGTGGCCGTCGTCGACGCGGTCTTCATCGGGTTGGCCCTTGTAATCCTCGGAGTTCCGCTCGCCCTGCCGCTGGCCGCGATTGTGTTCATCGGCGCCTTTATCCCGCTGGTGGGCGCCACCCTCGCCGGCGTGCTGGCTGCCCTCGTGGCGCTGGTGGCCAACGGGCCTGTCACGGCCCTGATCGTCATCATCGTGGTGGTTGTTGTCAATCAGCTTGAAGGCAACTTCCTGCAGCCGGTGGTCATGGGGCGTACTCTCAGCGTGCACGCCCTCGTCATCCTGCTGGCACTCACAGCCGGTACTATCCTGGCGGGCATTATCGGCGCCATCCTCTCCGTTCCCCTGGCGGCCGTTATCTGGGCCGCGATCAAAGCATGGAACGAAAAATCAGACGATGAAATCACGGCGGAGGATGTTTCCAGAGCCGAGCAGGAGACCGCCAGGGATTCCCACGGCCAGCTGTCCGCCGCCGCGGCAACGGAGCAGCCTTCGCGGGAACCGGCGGCATCCCACAGCGGCGCGGGCCAGGGAACCGAGGAATAGGTGAACACCACTACCCGCAGCGCACACTGGCTCGATGCCCTGCGGACCCAGCTCTGGCCGCTTCCGGCATTGGCTGTTGCCTTGGCCGTCGTCCTGGGCATAGCGCTGCCTGCGCTGGATTCGGCCGTTGACGGCGAGCTGCCGGACAGCGTCACGGTTTTTCTTTTCAGCGGCGGGCCGGAGGCTGCCAGGGCTGTCCTGCAGGCCATTTCGGGTTCGCTCATCACGGTGACCTCGCTGACGTTCTCGCTCACCGTGGTAACCCTGCAGCTGGCCAGCAGCCAGTTCTCACCCAGGCTGCTGCGGACCTTCACCTCGGACCGGTTTGTCCACGGAACGCTGGCGCTCTTCCTGGCAGCCTTCGCCTTCTCTCTGACAGTCCTGCGCAGTGTGCGGGACGAGGGCAACGGCAACACCGCCTTCGTACCTGAAATCTCCGTCACGGTGGCCTATGCGCTCGCCATGGCCAGCGTCGTCGGGCTGGTGCTCTTCCTGGCGCACCTCACGCGGGAAATCCGGGTGGAAACCATGATGAGCCGAGTCAACGTGGAAACCCAGGAAACCATGGACCGCGTCTTTCCCCAGGACCGGCCCGCACTCCTGCCGCAGCCCTTTCCGGCGTCGGGCAGCTTCCCCATCCGCGCCAGTTCTTCCGGCTTCCTGACCTCATATGTCCAGGGCGAACTCCTGCAGGCTGCGAAAGATGCCGGTGCCGTTCTCCGCATAGACCGGGAACCGGGCAGCTCACTGGTGCAAGGCGTCCCGTTTGCCACCGCCTGGCCCGTGGCACCGGGAGCAACGTTCACTGCAGAAGTCCGGGAGAAGCTCACCAAGGACACCAACGCCGCCGTGGCAACCGGGTATGAGCGCACCAACGTCCAGGACGTCGGATTCGGGTTCCGGCAGCTCGTGGATGTTGCCGCCCGGGCGCTCTCCCCGGGCATCAACGATCCCACCACGGCAGTGCACGTCATCGGGCACCTCTCGGCGCTCCTCTGCAGGCTGGCGGAGCGTAACCCCGGACCGGAGCACCTGGTCGACGACGACGGGCGGGTCAGGGTGGTGCTGTCCCATCCCGGAATGCAGGTCTTCCTCAGCCTGGCCATGGACCAGCCCCGGCAGTACGGCGCGGCGGACCCTGCCGTCGCCGCCCGCCTCCTCCGGCTCCTCCACGAGCTTGCGTGGTGCGACCGGACGGGCCGGTACCGGGCGGAGATCGTGGACCACTTGGGCCGGATGCGCAACGCCATCGGCTCCGCACACTATTCGAGCCCGGAACGGAAAAACCTGATGGACCTGGCTGATTCCATCGCAAAAGTAATACTCATGTGATCTGCGGAACAGGAATACGAAGCTAGGCTGAGAAAAAGCCCTCAACAGGAAGTGGTGATGGCCACACTGGGTTCGTCTGCGTTTGGACTGCTTCGCTGCCTTGGTGCGCTGCGGGGCGTTTTCGTATGGCTGCTCCTGGTCCTGCTGATTGCCGGTGCTGCTTCCTACACGGCCGGCAGCCGGTACGCGCTGGTCCCCGGGCACAGCCCGGTGCAGTCAGCGGGCGGACAAACCGCCGGCGAAGAGCCGCTTGAGGCAATAACCGAAGCCGGCCCGGCAGAGCCTTCAGCCTCAGCGTCGCAGTCCGTCCGCGTGATCCACGAGGCCGGCCCGTCCGAGCCTGCGGGACTCGAGAAAGAGGGCGAGCGGAGTAAGGCGCCCCGCGGCGAACCGGTCCCGGTGCGGACCGGTGCGGTGGATCCGCCGTCGTTGATCCAGCGGCTGCCCGGTGGCAGCCTCCATTCCAGTGACGTGCCGCCGGAGCCGGAACTGCCGGCGCTCACGGTGGTGGATCTTTCCATCAGCAGGACGTAGGAGCGGTTCGCCGTTCCACTACACCTCTACCTGCTGTATTGACCTGGAAAGAGATACCAATGACACATGTACAGTCCATGCTGGACGCCTACCCCAAGGATGTGGCGGGCATCGACAAAGCCAAGCTCGTGGAATGCATCCAGGCATGTTTCGACTGCGCACAAACATGCACCGCATGCGCCGACGCATGCCTGAACGAGGACATGGTGGCCGAGCTCACCAAGTGCATCCGCACCAACCTCGACTGCGTCGACATCTGCGCCGCCACCGGAAAGATCCTCTCCCGCCACGGCAATTACGACGTCGGCATCACCCGGGCAGTGCTGGAAGCATGCCGCATCGCCTGCCGTGCCTGCGCGGAGGAGTGCGGCCAGCACGCCTCCATGCACCGCCACTGCGAGGTATGCGCTGAGGCTTGCCGCCGCTGTGAGCAGGCCTGCACCGACCTCCTGGCCTCGCTGGACTAGGTGGAGGTGGCGGCCATGACACATTCACAGATTCCGCTGGCGGTTCGACGCGCCGGCGGCAGGGGCGGATCCCGTGCAGGGCGGGCGGAAGACCCGCAGCTGCGGCGGATGCTGGCCACGCACGTCCACTGCGGCGAGCCCATGCAGTTGGTAGCGGCGCCGGGCGAAGGGCTGGCAGCAAAGAACGACGGCGGCCTGCTCACCTACCGGTGCGCGTGCGGGTTCAGCTTCGATCACTGGGAGGGCTGACCGGCCCTTGTCCAGCGACAGGGTTGTCATTGGCGCTTATTTGGGGGCGCCGAGGGCAGCCCGGCCGCGGCGGTTCGGTGCTGCAGAGCGTCGATTGTCAGCCGCGGCCGCTGAGCCGTTCGATGAGTTGATCGGCCTGGGCCAGGTTGCGGGCCATCTTGGCGCGTTCAGCCACGGCCTTCTCCAGGTACGCGGCGAGTTTGGCCTGCGCGTCACCGGCGGACCCTGTCTCCTGCGAGGAGAAGAGCTCGAGGATGTCGGCCATCTCCTCCAGCGAGAACCCCAGGGGCTTCATCTGCTTGATCACCATGAGGCGCTCGACGTCGTCTTCTGAATACACCCGGAAGCCGCCCTCGGTGCGGGCCGTGGCTGGAAGCAGCCCCACGTCGTCGTAATGGCGGATGGTGCGCAGGGACAAACCTGTCCGTTCCGCCAATTCGCCAATGTGCATGGTGGAAGTACCGGTTCGTGCTGTCATGTCGTGGGCCTCCGTAATATCCGCGTTCAACCCTACCATCACGTTAGGGTAGGGTTGGTTCCGGTTGGTGAGACGCCTGAGCGGACTCCCGACGTCCCGGCGCAAGGCTGCGCCCCTTCATTCTTCGAAAAATGGAGGCGCCGCCCTGCGCCTTCCTGACCATGAACGGAGCCAGCAATGGCCGTCAAAACCGCCGCGGATGCCCCCGCCTACACACCGGAACAGCTCCAGTCTGTCCGGGAGACGTTGAAGTCCCCGCGACGTCTCAAAACGGAAGTCCTCGCCGGACTCGTGGTCGCGCTGGCGCTGATCCCGGAGGCGATCGCCTTCTCGATCATCGCCGGCGTCGATCCCCGCCTGGGCCTGTTCGCCTCCTTCACCATGGCCGTCACCATCGCCTTCGTGGGCGGCCGCCCGGCGATGATTTCGGCCGCCACCGGCGCGGTGGCCCTGGTGATAGCCCCGCTGGTGAAGTCCCACGGAGTGGACTACTTCATCGCCGCCGTCATCCTCGGCGGTATTTTCCAGGTGATCCTGGGCCTGTCCGGCGTGGCGAAGCTGATGCGCTTTATCCCGCGGTCCGTGATGGTGGGCTTCGTCAACGCCCTGGCCATCCTGATCTTCATGTCCCAGGTGCCCGAACTGCTGGGCGTTCCCTGGCTGGTGTACCCCCTGGCGGCGCTGGCTTTGGTGATCGTGTTCGGACTCCCCAAGCTCACCACGGCCGTCCCCGCGCCGCTCGTGGCAATCGTGGTCCTCACGCTCATCACCGTCCTGGCGTCCATCGCCGTTCCCACGGTGGGGGACAAGGGCGAGCTGCCGGACTCGCTGCCTTCGCTCTTCATTCCGGACGTGCCGTTCACCCTTGAGACCCTGCAGATCATCTTCCCCTTCGGCCTGGCCGTGGCGTTCGTGGGGCTCCTTGAGTCCCTCATGACCGCCAAGCTCGTGGATGACATCACCGATACCCGCTCCCACAAGAGCCGCGAGGCCTGGGGGCAGGGCGTGGCGAACATCGTCACCGGCTTCACCGGCGGAATGGGCGGCTGCGCCATGATCGGTCAGACCATGATCAACGTCAAAGCCTCGGGCGCCCGGACCCGGATCTCCACCTTCCTGGCCGGCGTGTTCCTGCTGATCCTGGTGGTGGTGCTCGGCGGCGTCGTGTCCGTCATTCCCATGGCCGCCCTGGTTGCTGTGATGATCTTCGTATCCTGGGCAACGTTCGACTGGCACAGCATCCACCCGCGCACGCTGAAGATGATGCCCAAGAGCGAAACCCTGGTCATGGTGGCCACCGTCGTGGTCACTGTTGCCACGCACAACCTGGCCATCGGCGTCGGCGTCGGTGTGCTGGTGGCGATGGTGATGTTCGCCCGCCGGGTGGCCCACTTCGTCACCGTGGAACGGACGGTCACCGGCGTGGAGGGCCATGAAACCGCCACCTATACGGTGAACGGCGAGCTGTTCTTCGCCTCGTCCAACGATCTTTACACCCAGTTCGAGTACGCGCTGGACCCGCAGTTTGTGGTGATCGACATGCACGCCTCGCACCTCTGGGACGCCTCAACCATCGCAGCCCTGGACGCCATTACCGAGAAGTACCGGCACCACGGCAAGGACGTGAAGATCGTCGGCCTGAACGATGCCAGCACCACCATGCGTGAGCGCCTGGGCGGGAAGCTCGGCGCCGGGCACTAGTCCCGAGCCCGCGGCTCCGGCAGTATGGGACGAACGGTTACGGTGCGCAGGGGGAATGGAGACGGCATGCACGGTCAAATCCCGTCGGACACAGTGGAACTACCGCCGGATTACCGGCCGCACCGGACCGTCAACCTCAAGAAGGACGGAAAGCTCCCGGCGGCAGTGCAGGGAATCTTCGTTCTGGTGGCGCTCCTGGCAGTTTCCGCTGCATTGCTTCTTGGCCTGCCGCTCGGGTCAGGCTTGAGTCCCCTCGTCACAGTTCCGGTGACCCTGCTCGCCTGCCTGGCGTACATGGCTGCGCACGAGGCGACCCACGGCGTCGTCCTGCAGTTGCTGACCAGGGTCCGCCCCACCTATGCGGTGCGCTTCCCCTTCCTGACAACGGGGAACCGTGCCTACCTCACCCGGCGGACTGCCGTGGTGGTGGCACTCGCGCCGTGCATCGTCTGGGGAGGTGTCCTCCTCGCCGCACTGTTGACGGTCCCGGCTGATTACCGGATCACCATGTATGTCCTCCTGGCACTGAACTTTGCCGGCTCGGCCGGGGATTACGTTGAGGTCTACGTCGTCTCCCGGCAACAGCCTGATGCGCTGGTGCAGGACGATGGAGACAACATCAACGTATTCGTGCCGGGGAACTAGCGGCGGATACTCATAAGCGCCGCAGACCGCCGCGGTGCGTCAGGGCCAAACTAGGGGCGGCTGCTGAACCGCTCAGCCAGGTTCTTGGTGCCCTGGACGATGATCTGGTCGTCGTCGTACAGCACGGTCTGGGCGGTGGTGTGCTGCCAGGTTCCGCCCGGCCGTTTGACCGCCACGATGGTGATCCCGTACTTGTCCCGGAGGCCCAGCACGCCCAGGGGCCGGTCCCGGGCATCCGCCGGTGGCTGGGTGCGGACCATCACGAAGTCGTCCTCGAATTCCACGTAGTCCAGGATGGACCCGCGGACCAGGTGCGCCACCCGCCGGCCCATGTCGTGCTCGGGCCGGATGACGTGCTGCACGCCGAGTTGTTCCAGGATTTCCGCGTGCGGCTCGCTGATGGCCTTGGCCCAGATCTGCGGGTGCTTGAAGGTGAGCAGCCGGGAGGTGGTGAGGATGCTCGCCTCCAGGTCCGAACCGATGCCCACCACGGCCCGGTCGAACTCGTGGACGGAGAGCTGCCGCAGGACTTCTTCCTTCGTGGAGTCGGCACGGACCACATGGGCCAGCCGCCCGTTGTAGGACTGCACGATGTCCTCGTTGTTGTCGATCCCCAGCACCTCGGTGCCCTGGGCCTCCAATTCCAGGGCCAGGGAGCCGCCGAAGCGCCCCAGGCCAATAACGGCCACGGAATCGGGGTGCGCGGCGCGCTCGCCCCTGCGGGTGAAGATGTCCTTAGCCAATGAGGGGCCTTTCCTTCGGGTTTTCGTACAGTATGGGGCGCTTCCTGAGGGCCAGCGCGGTGCCGAGCGTGACGGGGCCAAGCCGGCCGATGAACATGAGCAGGATCAGCACCACCTGCCCGGCGGGAGGCATTCCGGCCGTAATGCCGGTGGACAGCCCCACGGTGGCAAAGGCGGACACCACCTCGAACAGGATCCGTTCCTGGCCGAAGTCCGTGATCATCATCAGGAACATTGTGGACGCCGTCACCAGGGCGATGGCCAGGAGCACCACGGTGATGGCCTGGCGGTGCACGGCCCGGGAAAGGCGCTTGCCAAAGATGTTCACCGCGGTGTCGCCCCGGAGTTCCGTGGCCAGGATGAAGAAGAGCACGGCGAAGGTGGTGATTTTCAGGCCGCCTGCGGTGCCGGCCGGGCCGCCGCCGATGAACATCAGGATGTCCATGCCCAGCCAGGACACGGGGTGCATCTGGCCGATGTCAACGCTGTTGAACCCGGCGGTGCGGGTGATCACGGACTGGAAGAATCCGCCCAGGATGCGGTCCTCGGGCGGCAGCCCGCCCAGGGTGGCGGTGTTGGTCCATTCCGCGGCCGTGAGGAACACGGTCCCGCCAACCAGGAGCACGGCGCTGCCGGCCAGGACGATTTTGGTGTGCATGCTCCAGTAGACGGGCCGGCGGTACTGGCGGCGGAGCTCGAAGAGCACGGGAAAGCCCAGGCTGCCGATGATCACCGCACCCGCGATGGGCAGGCACACCCACGGGTCGCCCACAAACCCCATCAGGCTGTCCGAGTACAGCGCAAAACCTGCGTTGTTGAAGGCGGACACGGAGTGGAACACCCCGTGCCACAGGGCCTCGCCGGGCGTGTAGCCGTAACCCAGGAGGAAGCGGAGCATCAGGAGCACCGCCAGGATGGTCTCCACAATGACGGTGATCAGCAGGACGCCGATCAGGACGCGGCGCACGTCGCCGAAGCCGGTGCTCTTGGTCTCCGTGGCGGCCAGCATCCGGGACCGCAGGCCCAGGCGGCGGGCAGTCAGCACGCCCAGGAGCGCACCGAAGGACATCACGCCGAACCCGCCGATCTGGATCAGCACCAGGATGACCGCATGCCCGAAGCCTGTCCAGAACACCGGGGTGTCCACCGTGATCAGCCCGGTGACACACACGGCGGATGTTGCGGTGAACAGGGCTTCCAGCAGTGACGCCGGCTGTGGTCCCGTTGCGGCTGCCGGCAGCATCAGGAGCACAGTCCCTGCCGCGATGGCAAGGACGAATCCCAGGGCGATCAGCTGCGCCGGGTGCCGTGGAACCAGCTTGTGGGCCAGCCGTCGGAGGGTGGACACCTGCTTGCCCTGGAGTTCCGCCAGGGACCGGCTGTACCCGGCCAGCACCGCCCTGGGTTTTTTCCTTCGGCGCTGAGGGTGGGGGCTTCGCTGGTAAGCCTTCAGGTGCATAGGCGCCACGGTACCACCGCAGCACGGCGCAGTCCGCCAGATGAAACAGACCTCACATTCCGCCCGTATTCTCCCGGGCTGCGTGCGGTCCCGCCCAGTTGCTCAGGGGGGCTATGCCCACCTGAGCCGGGACACGCCGTCGTGCGCGGCGTGCCGCCCCGGTGCCCCGGGAAGTAACCGGGCGGGAACGCACGACGGCGGCGCGTCACCCCCGGCTGCGTGCGGTCCCGCCCAGTTCGTCAGGGGGCCAGGCCCCCTGAGCCGGGACACGCCGTCGTGCGCGGCGCGCCGCGACGGTGCCCCGGGAAGTAACCGGGCAGGAACGCACGACGGCGGCGCGTCACCCCGGGAAGCAACCGGGCAGCCCCGGCAGCGGACCGGCCGACGTGGGTTGGGCCGGTGAGGTGCGTGCAGGCCGGGGCTGCCGTGCGGTCCTGCCCAGTTGCTCAGGGGGCCATGCCCACCTGGGCCGGGACACGCCGTCGTGCGCGGCGCGCCGCCCGGGTGCCCCGGGAAGTAACTGGGCAGGAACGCACGGCGGCGCGTCACCTTGGGCGGGCAGCCCCGGGCAGGAGCGCATGACGGCGGCGCCTCACCTTGGGCGGGCAGCGCCGGAGCGGGTCAGGCCCTGGTTCTGCGCTTCAGCCAGCCCCAAACGGCGGTGGCCGCGAACAGCACCAGGCCGATCAGCGCCAGCCACAGCAGCCCTTCGATAACGAAGCCCAGGATGGACAGAACGAGCCAGATAATAAGCAGTGTGATGATGAGTCCCATCCCGGAAGCCTAGCCCCGATCGCCGGTGGCAGGGCATATTGACACGGACCACCCGCGGGCGCACTCTGATAGCGCTGGGTGCCAGTGGCTGGCGGCCGCGGCCCATCGCAGGCCCGCCAACCGAAACCCGGGGCTGTCTGGGCGCTCCGGATGCGTAGTTCCCACACCCTTCCTGTCAGGAGAAGGAAATGACCGTCAACGCCCTGGAAGCCAAGTCATTCGACCAGCCCGATGAAAAGCGCCGTCCGCCCAAGACCCAGGTGGATGTGGTGACCCTCGGTGACACAACGCTCGGCAGGTTCACCTTTGAGCCGGGCTGGCGGTGGTCCGAGACCGTCAAGACCGTGGTCCACACGGACACGTGCCAGGTGAACCATGTGGGAATCTGCGCCGCCGGAACACTGACCGTGGAAATGGAGGACGGATCGCGGGCCACGGTCAGCCCCGGCCACGCGTACACCATTCCGGCCGGCCATGACGCGTGGGTTGAGGGCGATGAGGCGTTCGTTGGCTACGAGGTCATGAGCGCAGCTACCTTCGCCAAGCCTGCCTGATGCCGGGCGGCTGTGCGCGTCCTTGGTAGAAGGGCTTCCGGGGCACGGGACATCGCCGTTTCCGTGCCCCGGAAGAAGCCGCGGCGCTGGTTGCGCAGGCTCGGCATCGCCGCGCTTGTGGCGCTTGGGCTGCTTCTAATGTCGACGGCGATCAACGCGGCAATGGAGGGGGCGGAGAAGTCGAGCATTCCTGCCTACGGCGAACGCGTCCCGGTGGACGGCGGCGTCCTCAACGTGTACCGGAACGGGGGAGAGGGTCAGCCGATTGTCTTTCTCAGCGGCCTGGGCACCCCGGCTCCGGGCCTTGACTTTGCCCCGCTGATACGTGAGCTGGGCGGCTTTGACGTCCTGGTGGTCGAGGGCCTGGGATACGGCTACAGCGACATGGACGGGCCTCCGCGGAGCAACGAAATCATCAGTTCCGAACTGCACGAAGTCCTGGCCAGTCTCCAGGTCAGGCAGCCGTACGTCCTGGCGGGGCACTCGATTGCCGGCTTCTACATGCTTGACTACGCCAACCGGTACCGGGCGGAAGTGTCCGCAGTGGTCGGCATCGATGCGACCATCCCAAAACCCGGGGATGGGCAGGTTCCGGAACCGGAGCCGGGCTTCAGCGTGGAACGGGCCCTGGCCGTCACAGGGATGGTGCGCGCGGTGACCTTTGTGGCCCCCGGCTTGCTCGATCCGGACAGTGACGCCTACACCGGCGATGAACTGCACCGCATGCGCCTGATGATGAGCTGGAACTTTGGCAACCCGGCCGTAGCTGACGAAACGGCCCGGATAGCCAACAACGCGGCGGCCTTGAGGGGCGTGACCTTCCCGAGTGACCTGCCGGTCCTTTCCTTCATAGCTGATGAAAGCGACGATTCCACTGCTACCAAGCTGTCATCCGCGGAGAACCTGCTGGCGAACGTGGACCGCCACGAGATTGTGCCACTGCAGGGCCATCACTACCTGCACTGGACCCAGTCCCGGCGGATGGCTGAGGAGATCCGGGCGTTCCTGGGGAGCGGCGGCGGGCAGCCGCCTGCCAGCTAGGCCGGCGTAGCGAACCCAGGCGGGCACCCACCCCCGGCGGCCCGCCGTCGTTCCCCTTACCCCGCGGGATACTGCGACGTGCGGAGGAACCGGGCCAGGTGCGCGGCGTTCCGGGCAGCGCCGGCGGTAGCGGAGGCGACCTTCTCGGGCACGGCCTTCAGGTCCTTGTAGTCCACGGTCTGCATGGCTTCGCCCACCCAGTACGTGGCGCCCTGCGCCGGGAGGGTGAAGCCGACGTCGTTCAGGCCCTGCTGCGTGTCCGCCACGGTCTTGTGGGCGCCGTCCTCGTTGCCCACCACGGCCACCACCGCAACCTTCCCGTACATGATGGGCCGGCCTTCGTTGTCCGTCTCCGCAAGGTCCGCATCGAGCCGTTCCATGACCCGCTGCGTGATGCTGCTGGGGTGCCCCATCCAGATGGGCGTGGCGATCACCAGGATGTCCGCCGCCAGGATCTTGTCCCGGATGCCCGGCCACGCGTCGCCGTCGCCCATGTCCACCTGGACGCCCGGCATCACGTTGTGGTCCACCACCCGCAGCGACGTCCCGCTCACGCCGTGGGTAGCCAGCTCGTCCAGCACGTGGCGGGCCATGAGCTCGCTGCTGGACGGCGCCGGGGAGGGGGTGAGGGAGCAAATCAGGGCAAGTGCGGTGAGGTCAGCCATTGTTCGTCCTTTGCTGTGTCTGCGGAGGGTGCTACCGGTTGTTCGGGGCCGGCAGCCGGCTGGACTGCCCGGTGCCGGCTATCCGTTTCCTGACGGGGCCATCGTCACGATCACCACGTGTACCTGCACCGGCTGGGGAGCGAGGTGGCTGCGGATGGCGCCGGCGACGGACCGGGCGACGTCCGGCCCGTTGTCCGCTGCCACGCCAATGCGCGCCGTGACGCGCAGCCCGTCGTCGGAAGGCACGACGTCGATGTGCGGCACAGGCTCCTTCGCCACCGCGGCCATCACCTGGCGGAGCGGACGCGCCGGGTAGGTGGCGCTGACGCCGTCGACGGCGAGGACTGCTTCCTGCAGCTGTGCCGCAAGTCCGGCGGGCACCTGCGTGCGTCCCGGCTGGGGGACCAGGGCTTCAGTCATGGCTTCTCCTGGGGAGGGGTCTGTCCCATCAGTCCGGCGGCTGTTCCCGGGCCCGCGGGCTGGGGCTCCAGGACATCGGTGATGGTGATGTCGATCGAGGTGATGTTGAGTTCGGTCTGCACCGCCAGTTCCCGGGCGAGCTGCCGGCGCAGGCTGCTGGCGCGTTCCTCCAGCGGATGGCCGAAGACGATGGCCAGGTGGACCTCCACGGTGACCTCGTCTCCCGGCGTGGTGACGTCCCCGTGGAGGCGGCACCGCCCTGCCGTGGTGCCGGGGAGGGTGTCCGCGATGGAGCGGATGAGGGCCGAGACGGCCCCCTCGGTCTGCGAGAGGGTGTCGTCGGGGTGGTCGCCGCGCAGGGGGATGCTCCGGCCCGGCCGGAGCTCCAGGGCCAGGTTGCCCAGGATCTTCTGCATCCAGCCGTCGGTGCCTTTGCCGGAGTCGGCAACATCGGCGTCGAGCAGTTCCTGGCCCAGGCTGGACAGCCGCCGCAGCGAGGCCAGGCCGGCCTGGCACTCGGGGCAGCTGTCCAGGTGGGCCGGGTCCTGCAGTTCCCCTGTGTCCAGGTAGTTGCTGAGTTCCGCGAGATCGTGCCCGCAGTCGAACGTGCCGTTCGGGGTGCTCATCGCCATTCCTCCATTGTGCTCGCCAGGGCAATCCGTGCGCGTGCCAGCCTGCCGCGGACACTGTCGGTGCTGATGTTCAGCGTCCGGGCAATGTCCTCATAGCTCTGGCCGTTGAACTCCTTGAGCACCCAACATCGGCGCTGCTCCTCCGGGAGCCGGGACAGGGCCGCTTTCAGCGCCTCAACCCGGGACCCGTCCAGCGCCGCCGCCTCGGGATCCGGCCACGAGCCCGCGCCGTCCGGCCCGCGGCTGTCCCTGGTGGTTTCGACGGCGTCAAGCCCGGCGTCGTAGCGGCGCCTGCGCAGGTGGTCGATGCTGCGGCTGCCGGTGATCCGCATCAGCCAGCCCTTGACGGCCGCCGGCTCCCGGAGCGAGTCCAGCTGGTTCCAGGCCTGGATCAGCGCGTCCTGGACAATGTCGTCCGCATCCGCGGTGGAGCCCGTCAGCCGCCGGGCACTGGCCCGCATGAGCGGACCGTAGCGCCGGGCGAGGGCCTCGAAAGCCGCTGTATCGCCGTCGGCTGCCCGGCCGGCCAGAAGGGCGTCCGGCACAAGGTCGAGTTGGTGCGGAGCCGCGGGTGATCCACTCACTTCTTCTGCTTTCATCGGGCGTCGTGAGACGGGGTGTTGGGGTGGGTGCTGCCGGGGGACTGGCCTTGTGCAACCGGCTGGGGGAGGGCCGGCGGATGCGGGCCGGCCTCCCCGGCGCAGGAGCATCAGTCCTTGCTGAAGCCGTCCTTCAGCTTCCGGGCGGCGTCCTTGACCTTCTCCCCGGCATCCCTGAGCTTGGCTTCGGCCTGGTCCTGCTGGCCCTCCCGCTCCAGGCGTTCGTTGCCGGTGAGCTTGCCCGTGGCCTCCTTGGCGGCGCCCACGTGGTTGGTCACTGCGTTGTTTGCCTTGTCGTCGATTCCCATGGTCATTTCCTTTCGTCCATCACCGCGGCTGCGGCGAATTTTCGGTTAGAGCGGGGTGGAGCGAACGTCGTGGAGCACAGCTGGTGGTGCAGAAGACGTGTCCGGCACGGCCGGGAAGGGCTACCGCACCCTGCCCCGCCGTGCCGTGGCGGTCCGGGCGCCGCTGGTGATTCGGACCAGGACCGGGATCTGATCGCCCAACCAGGCATCAATTCCTGTCACCAGTTCCTCCGCCGTCCCGGCAAGATCGCCGGGGGAGGCGCCCTGGCGAGCCTGGAGCCGCAGCTGGAGCCCCGTTGCGCGGGGAAGTTCCCATGCGGAGACTGCCGTGCCAACCACCAGACGATTGTCCGCCGTGGCGTTCTTTACCGCCGCGGAGACCAGCCCGACGTCCACCACCGTGGTGCCGCGGCCGCCGTCGTCCTCCTGTGCAAGCCTCCTGGTCCGGCCGCCGCCCTGCGACGCGATCCATGCGACGCACAGCGCCGCGGCCAGCAGGAGGCCGCCCACCCAGGCAACAGCCCACCAGCTGCGGACGGGTCCCGGCAGCGGGGCGCTACTGAGCAAGGCGGATGCCTGGCCCAGGAGCGTGGACGCGGTGGCAGCCCAGGCGTCCGCCACTACGGGCAGGAACCCGGCCGCCGCCACCAGCGCACCCACGGCCACCAAGAGCAGTCCAAGCACGATCAGCAGGGTCCGGTTCAGGGCGCGGTTGGTTCTCCTCATTGCCCCACCGCCCCGCTGCTGGCCACGCGCACCGCTGGGGTGATGCGCGTGGCCAGTCCGTACCGCGCCAGTTCGCTGCTGGCAGCGGCGGTGAGGGCGCCGGCATCCAGCGCAAGGCCCGACGTCGGCCGCACCTGGACGCGGGCGGAACGTCCGGCCACGGTGGTGGTCACCTGGCCCGGCGCGACTCCGGAGCTGAGCTGCACGGTGCGTGAGACGGCTGAGGCGATCACGTCGTCGTCCACCACCACGGCGCAGCGGTCACTGGCCAGGGCCCGTCGCGGCCGGCGCCCGGCTGCCACCCCGGCAACAACCAGGACCACTCCAAGCAGCGCGATCCCTGTGCCGGCGGCAGCCAGCCAGCCCGGAATGGTGGCGGCAGGCAGCCCGGCCAGCCACCGTCCTGTGTCCCCGGGGGAAGCCAGCAGCGCCGGAACCCCGGCCATCATCAGGACTGCTTCCAGGGCCAGCCAGAGGCATAACGCCAGGAGGACCGTTGCGGCCAGGACCGATACTGCTGCCCGGGACGAGTGGGTCTCCCGCCGCACCAGGCGGCGAATGAGCCGTGGGTTGTTCATGCCGGCCTCCTTTCCTGGTGGTGTTCATGGTGGGGACCTGTCTGGTGCGGTTCCGTTTGGGGACCGCCGGAGCGCGCACCCGTCTGGGGACCGCCGTCGACCCTGCTGGGACGGTGCGGCTGCCGGGCGCCGGTGAGCGTGATGTCCACCGTTCCCATCAGCAGCCCGCTGAGGTCGGCGCCCCGGCGCAGGATGGTGTCCCGCGCCGCCCGCGTCTGCTCGAACAGCGTGCCCCCTGCGGGTGGTGTGCCTGTGCCGGAGCTCGGTGGCAGCAGCGGCGGAAGGGGAAGCATCACCGAGATGGCGGCCCCCAATGTGCCACCGTCATCCCGGAGATCTGCCTCAACGTTTTTCCCGGGGACGCCGAAAGCATCAGCCGCAACTGTCTCCAGGGTGTGCCGGAGCGCCGCGGGCGAGATCCGGTTGTAGCCCCGGCGTGTCATGGGGAGGAGCGCTTGCCACGGAGGGCGTCCATGACCGCGCCGACGTCCAGCGTGCCCTGTGCGGCCCGGCCCAGCACCGCGCCGGTCCCCATGAACAGGGCGGTGAGCAGGAATCCCCAGAAGCCGAAGGCCAGGGCCGCCAGGGCCAGCACAGCCCCGGCGGCGGCGCCCGTTACTGCCGGGCTCACGCGACCCTCGGCTCCTGGTCGGCCTCTTCTTCGGCGTCGTCGGAGGGGACGTGGATGTCGGTGATGGTGATGTTGACTTCGGTCACCTCCATGCCCACGAGGTCCTCGATGGCTGTGTACACGGCGTCCCGGGCGCGGTCCGCCACGTCCTGGAGGGGGTGCGGGTATTCGACCACCAGGGTGACGTCAACGGCCACCTGGGTCTGCCCCACCTCAACGCTGACGCCCTGGGTCAGGTCCTTCTGGCCCACTTTTTCCCGGAGCGTGCCCAGTGCACGGGCTGCTCCGCCGCCGAGGGCGTGGACGCCGTCGATCTCCTGGATGGCGATGCCGGCGATCTTTGCCACCACGGCGTCGTCAACGGTGGTGGCGCCGCGCCCGTCCTTGCCCTTGGGCTGGGCGGGGGCGGCCACACCGGCCGACGGGGTCTTGGCGGCGACAGTTGCGGGGGTCTGCGTCTGGGTAGTCAAAGCGATCACTCCTCTTTGTTGAACCTGCGCTGTTGTGCGCCTGTGCAGATAAGACGCAGCCGGGCCGCCAAACCTCACGCAGAAAGGTATGTGAGCTGCGCCACACTTCTGCGGGGTGATTCCGGCGGCGGCGGCGGGGCGTGCGGCGGAGGGGGCGCGGTGCCGCACTGGCGGACGACGGCGGTGGGCGGGTGTGGCGGCGGCGCTCGCCGTGGGTGCCGCTGGCCCAACTAGGTAGCAGCACATGTCGTTATGAGGCCCCAAAACAGCATCTGCTGCTACCTAGTTCGGAGTTCGGGGCCGGCTGAAGCCTTGCGCGATGGGCGGGCACTGTGCGTAGGATCTATTTAGTAACCATGCTTACTATCTCGACATGCCGGGATCTGACGGTGCCCCCAGGGCCTGGATGATCCCGCAGCGGGACCGTGGAACATCAACGAAAGGACCACCGTCATGAAAAGACTGTTCTTGTTCTTCCTGCCCACCATCATCAGCAAGGTGCAGAAAGCCCGTAAGGCAAAGCAGCTCCGCGCCGGCCAGCAGACGCAGCCTCCGCGCAACCGCTTCTAGCGGCATTCCTGGCGCCTTTTTTTCATCAGTGCGGCCCGCCCTCCGGCACAGGAGGGTGGGCCGCACTGCTTTTCCGGCGTCGTGGTCCGCGCATTGCTGTCCCTTTCCGCGAAAAGACCAAGCCTTAAACATCAGGGAATGATCATCCGGGGGACACCTGCAGTCCACCTTGCGGCGCCATTCTGGAGACAGGACAAGGCAAGGCAAAGTGGAAGGAACGGGCAATGGATATGCCAACCACAGAGGCCGTGATCGCGGTCCTCGTCGCAATCTTCGTCGCGGTCCCGCCGCTGGCTATCGTTGCCTTCGCGGCCGCCCGGGCCACTCCAAGCCAGCTGGCAGAAATGCTCACGGCGCGGGACAGCCACTCAGCATGACAAACGGGGATGGCATTGTTGTCGGATCATGCCACGAACTGGTTTCGGGAGATGCCGTGGAAGCGTACTCCGGCGACGGGCTGGTCCATCGCGGGCCGGTGGTGGACGCCATCCCGGATTGCGGGTTGCTGTGGATTCTGGACACATTGACTGGTTCCCGGCAGCTCATCGACATGTCAGAATTCGACGTTGTCCGTGTTCCCTCTCCCACCGTCAAAGCCGGGATTGGACGCTTCCTGCCTAAGGGCCGCCGGCAGGCAGGTGGCCGTACCCCGTCGTGGAGCTGGCGTGAGGTATCTCCGAGAAGGTAGCGATTGAGGCAGCGAAGTCTCCCGGAAGACCGGCGGGACTGACGTCCTCGAGACTCCACAGTGCCTGCCCGGGAGGTCCCGTAAGCCCGGAGGGGGTTGATCCGGACACATCAACCAGGGAGGGGGCCTTCGCCAGGCCCGTACCGAGTGCCTTAAGGACGGCCTCCTTGCGGACCCAAAGGCGGGTCTGGAACCTGGGTTTCAGCGCCGGGGGCACTTTTTCCAGCTGGCCGCGCTCGTTCGCGGTCATCGCAAGCGACGGGAATCCGTCAAAGTCTGCAGCGGACCTGTCCTCGATGTCCACCCCAATACCGGCGATCCGGTCATCCAGGGCAGCGGCAACCACGCACCAGCTCCCGGACCTGCTGAGGCTGGCGCGAAGGAGGCCGGGACGGGAGGGGAGCCGATACCGGGGGATCCCGTGTCCCTGGCCGCTGCAGGTGGGACAGAAATAGTCCGCTTCGAGCGACCCGGGGCTGTCTCCGGTCAGCGCACTAATGTGGAGGCGCAACGCTATGCGGCCGGCCAGGAAGGCCTCCCGCAGGGCGGGGGAGCGGAATGTCGAAGCCCGGGCCAGCTCCGCCTCACCCAGGACATGCGCCAGGCCCAGGTCCACGCCGGACAACCGTACGGCTGCCAGCGAGAGGCCCTGATCTGCCGGCGTCACGGGAGCGTGGGGAGTGCTGACTGGTAGAGCCAGGGGTCCAACACAGCGCGCGCGTCGAATCCGGGCAGTTCGAGGCATGCCTGGTTGGCGGTTTCCACGAAGTCAGCAGTTGTGACTCCGCCGTAGCGGTACCGGTGCGTCCAGGTTCTTAGGACCTCGAAGAACAGCACCTCGCCGGTGGCACGCCTTAGGGCATGGAGGGCAAGGGCGCCGCGTTTGTAGACCCGGTCATCGAACATCAGCTCCGGTGAGGGGTCACCCACCAGAAGATCCTCCGCCTGGGATGAAAGCAGTTGCCAGGCGCCCTGGGCCCGTTGGTGTGCCGTGGTGTTTCCGGAGGCTTCGGACCAGATCCACTCGGCGTAGCAGGCGAATCCCTCGTGCAGCCAGATGTCGGCCCAGGCCGTGGCGGTCAGGGAGTTTCCGAACCACTGATGGGCCAGTTCATGGGCAATGAGCCGCTGGGCCTCCCATTGCTGATTGAGATGGTTCGGGCCGAAAACAGACAGCGACTGCGCTTCCAGGGGGATTTCGAGTTCGTCGTCCGCCACCACCACGGTGTAACCGGGGAAGGGGTACGGGCCGAAGCACGTCTCGAACGTCTCCATCATCTGGCCTTGCCGGCCGAGGGCAGCAGTGGCGGTGGCCATGAGGGCCGGGGGTGCCGCAACGAATTGCGGGACCTGACGCTGGCCGCCGTCGTCCGCGGTGCCCGCCCGGTGGGCAGGAAGGTGGGCCGGAAGGTGGGGCTGGAAGGCCAGGGGTCGAAGGTCGTAGCGGCCGATCTGCACTGTGGCCAGGTAGGTGGCCATGGGCTCAGGCTGTTCAAAGACCCAGGTTTCGCGGCTGGCCTTGGCATGGCGCGAGACCAGCACCCCGTTGCAGACCACCCTGTAGTTGGCCTCCGTGGTGATGGTGTACCCGAAGCTGGCTTTCTGGCTGGGATGGTCATTGCAGGGAAACCAGGACGGCGCGCCGGTGGGCTGCCCGGCCACAAGCACCCCGTCGGTGAGCTCTTCCCAGCCCACTTCGCCCCAGTTGCCGCGCAGGGGACCCGGGGAGCCCTCGTACCGGATATCGAGGCTGAAGTCGCTGCCGGCGGGCACGGGGCGGCCGGGGACAATGAAGAGCTGGTGCCCCCGCTGGCTGAACCTCTGCACGCGCTGCCCGTCCAGTTGAACCTTCAGGACCCGCAGCCCGGCCAGGTTCAGCATGATGGTGGCGAGCTCAACGTGGGAGCGGGCTGTGATGGCGGCGTGGCCGGAGAGCCGGTTTGTGGACACGCGGTAGTCGAGGTACAGCTCGTAGCGGGAGACGCCGTAGTCTGCGGATCCGTGCCCTGGCGTGTAGGGATCGGGTAGCGGACGGCAGGGGACGGCTGCCCGCTGCCCGCCTGGTACGTGCTCCTGGTGTGCTGTCACTGTAGCTGGGCCTCTCGGGCGGGAACGGCTGCGGCCGGGGAAGCCCATGGGCTGACCGGATTCCCGATCCAGTAGCTGGCCGCCGGAACGGTCTCGCCACGCATCACAAGCGATGCCGGACCCACTGTACCGCCGGCACCAATCCGGGCTGCAGGCAAAATCACTCCGTGCGGGCCCATGGTTGCCCCGGCTTCAAGCGTAACGGTGTCGATGCTCATCACCCGGTCGTGGAAGAGGTGGGTCTGGATGACGCAGCCGCGGTTCACCGTGGAGTTCTCACCCAGCGTGACCAGATCCGCTTCGGGCAGCCAGTAGCTTTCGCACCAGGCGCCGGAGCCGATCTTGGCGCCGAGGCCACGCAGCCACCACACCAGGGCGGGGGTGCCCGCGGCAGCGCGCGCGAACCACGGCGCCGTGACCATCTCGATGAAGGTGTCCACCACCTCGTTGCGCCAGATGAATGAGCTCCACAGGGGGTGCTCCCGTGCATCGATCTTCCCCACGAGCAGCCACTTGGCCGCTACCGAGCTTGCCGCGGCCACAGCCCCGGCTGCCAGCAGCACGGGCGCCCCGAGCAGGGCGGCGGCGGCATATCCGGCAGCTCCGCCGATCCAGTCCAGGACGGCGAGGATGGCGACGGCGATGGCTGCGGTGAGGATGACGGGAACAGCCCGGCACAGTTCCCAGCAGGAGCGGTAGATCTTCAGCCTCAGCGGCGGGTCATAGGTCAGGCTCTGGTCAACCTCCATCCGTGCGCGGCGGAGGCGCACCGGCGGGCTGCCCAGCCAGGACGTCCCGGATTTCGCTTTCGCGGGCGTCGCGGACAGCACAGCCACCAGCGAGTTCTTGGGCACGCTGCGTCCTGCCCCGGTCATGCCCGAATTTCCCAGGAACGCCCGTTTGCCGATCTTCGCCGGAGCGATCCTCATCCACCCGCCGCCGAGCTCGTAGGAGGCAATCATGGTGTCATCGGCCAGGAACGCGCCGTCGCCCACCGTCGTCATGGAAGGCAGCAGGAGTACCGTGGACGCCTCAACGTTGCGGCCCACTTTCGCCCCCAGCAGCCGCAGCCAGACCGGCGTGAACAGGCTTGCGTAGAGGGGGAAAAGCAGGTCCCTGGCCATGTCCAGGACACGTTCGGTGGCCCACACCCGCCAGCCGGTGAAGCTGCGGACGCGGTAGTGGCCTTCGCGGAGTCCCAGGCCAAGAAGACGGACGACGGCGGCCGTCAAGGCCATGTTGGATAGGAACCAGACGACGGCGGCAGCAGGCACAGTCCACAACAGTTCCGGCCACGACGAGAACAGGGACTCCTGGCCCCGGACGGCGGCGATCACCGGAAGGGCGCCAAGGGCTGCCGAGACGAAGGGGATGAGCGCCAGCGCTGCCGCGGCGAGCGCGTAGGCGCCAAACGCGAGCACCGATTTCAGGCCCGACGGCGGCCGGGCGGGCCAGTCCTGCTGTGCCTTCCCGAGGCGCTGGGCGGGCGAGCCCGCAAAGCGCTGGTTCGCCTTGAGCTTGCCCAGGACGGCCGAGCCCGGGGCAACTTCCGCTCCGGCACCGATGCGAGCGCCCGGCATGAGGGTGCTCCGCGAGCCGACGGTGGCGCCCGGGCCCACCCGGACGTGTCCGATATGGACCAGGTCGCCGTCGATCCACCAGCCCGAAAGGTCCACCTCGGGTTCGATTGAACAGCCCGTCCCCAGGCTCAGCATGCCGGTCACGGGCGGGACGGAATGAAGGTCAACATCCTTGCCTACTTTGGCGCCCAAGGCCCGGGCGTAGTACGGAACCCAGGGGGCGCCGGCAAGGCTGACCGCCCCGGACAAGTCCGCGATCTGTTCTGCCAGCCACAGCCTCAGATGCACCTTCCCGGACCGCGGATAACTGCCGGGAACCACGCCGCGGAGCAGCAGGCGCGCCGCCGCAACGGAGATGGCCATCCGGCCCAGCGGATTCACAAACACCAGCCAGGACACCAGCACCCACCACCAGGACACTGTCGGGGCCCCGCTCAGGACACCCCACGCGACGAGGACGTTGTTGATGGCCATCAGATATGTCAGCCAGCGCATTGCCACGAGCACGTGCAGGGGCAACCCGGCCACGATCTGGAAGACCTGCGATTTACGGGCAGTAGGCCGCACTGAACGTTCCATCCGCTCGGAAGCCGCCATGCCGCCGTCGGGCGATGAAAGCCGCGCAAGTTCAATCAGTGCGCCAAGCCGCGGGCGGGCGTACACGTCGGCCACGGTGATGGTGGGGTAGCGCACCCGGAGGGCGGAGACCAGCCGGGCGGCGGCCAGGCTGCTGCCGCCGTAGGCGAAGAAATCGGCATCCAGGCTGTCCGGTGGCGTCCCCAGGACGGCCGCCCACTGATCAGCGATCCAAGCTGATGGCCCGTCCAGGTCCGGCGCCACGCCTTCACCTGCAGACGCCTGCGCCAGCGGCCATGGCAGCGCGTGGCGGTCCACCTTGCCGCTGGTCTTCACCGGGAGGCTGTCGACGACGGCGAGCAGCGGAACGAGCGCCGCGGGGAGCTGGGCGGCCAGCAGGGTTCGCAACTGGTCAAGGTCGGGGGACGTGCCCGGCGCCGGCGCCAGGTACCCCACGAGGATCTGGTTTCCCGCGGCGGTGCCCTGGACCGCGGCAGCCGCGCCCTGGATGCCGGGCAGGGACTGCAGCGCGGCGTCGATTTCGCCCAGTTCGATCCGGCGCCCGCCGAGTTTCACCTGCTCATCGGCCCGGCCCACAAAAACCAGGCCGTCAGCCTCGTACCGCACAAGGTCGCCGCTGCGGTACGCGCGGTCCCACCCGAGCGTGTCCATGGGGGCATACTTTTCGGCGTCCTTGGCCGGGTCCAGGTACCGGGCAAGGCCAACCCCGCCGATGATCAGTTCCCCGGTCTGGCCGTCGGCCACGGGAACGCCGGCGGCGTCGACGACGGCCAGGTCCCACCCGTCCAGGGGCAGGCCGATCCGCACCGGACCGGATCCGTCCATCCGTGCGGCACACGCGACGACGGTGGCCTCGGTGGGCCCGTAGGTGTTCCAGACCTCGCGTTCGTCCACGGCCAGCCGCGCCGCCAGCTCGGGCGGGCAGGCCTCGCCGCCGAAGATCAGGAGCCTGACCGCATCCAGGGCCTCGGCGGGCCACAGGCCGGCAAGGGTGGGAACGGTGGACACCACGGTGATTCCGTTGGTGATCAGCCACGGGCCCAGATCCATCCCGGTCCGCACCAGGGACCGCGGGGCGGGCACCAGGCAGGCGCCGTTCCGCCATGCCAGCCACATTTCCTCGCAGGACGCATCGAAGGCGACGGACAGTCCCGCCAGGACGCGGTCCGAGGAGTTCACCGGATTGTCCGGAAGGAACAGCCTGGCTTCGGCGTCAACGAAGGCGGCGGCTGACCGGTGCGTCACGGCCACGCCCTTCGGTTTGCCCGTGGAGCCGGAGGTGAAAATGACCCAGGCGTCATCCTCAACCCCGGGTTGCCGGGGCGCAGGGAAGGGACCCTCCCTGCCGGGAACGGTAAGGATCTCACCGGCGCGGAGGATCGCCGCCACGCCGGCTTCTTCGAAGACCAGGGCCGCCCGCTCTTCGGGGTCATCCGCGTCAACCGGAACGTAGGCTGCGCCCACCAGCAGTGTGGCGAGGATGGCTACGTACAATTCGTTGGTGCCGGACGGGATGCGGATCCCCACTTTGTCGCCGGCCCCGATCCCGTTCCGGTGCAGGCGCCTGGCGTACTCCTTGGCCGCGGCGTGGAGGTCCGCGTAGCTGAGGGAGGCCCTGCCGTCGTCGAGGGCGGAAGCGTCAGGGAACTGCCGGGCCGTTTCCTCAAAAACCTGGGCCAGGGTGCGCGGCGGTGCAGCCTTCCCGGCGCTGGCCAACTGCGGCAGGTATGTTGCCTGCGTCCCGGCCGGTTCAGTCAGATCAGAAACATTCACCGGCCGAAGCTACTCTGCCGGTGTGAACGGATGGTGAACAGCTGCGGCAGCCGTGGGTGGTGAACATCCGGTGAATACGGACCGGCAGGTTCAGTTTTTGCAGGCGCGGTGGCCCCGGGCATGCTTGAATTCGGAGAGGGCAACGTGCGGGAGCACGAACGCTGAGTGCTGTCAGGGAGCATGGATGCATCCAATCACTTCTCCGCCAGTTTGGACGTGGTCATGGCTTACGCAGGGCCGCTGATTCTCGGCGTCCCGTGGCCGGCGCCGCCGGCGCTTGTACGCACGGGTGCAGAGCTTGCCGATGCTCTGGACATCCACCTTGTTTGTGCCTATGTTGATCCGTCCAGTGTTCTCACCGAATGGGAACCCCCGCGGATACGTACGGCGCTTTCGCTCGATCCCGTTGTCAATGAGGAAGCGCTCTACCCCGCCAACGAGGTACGTTCGCGCATCGCGGTTCTTCTGGGCCCTGACGGAACAGCATGGTCCTTCCGTGAACTGCACGGCGACGTCAGCACCGCGCTGGCGCGGCTTGCTGTGAGCACCGGCGCCAGCATGCTCATGGTCGGGAACGGCCGGCCAGGTCTCCTCGCCAAACTTGGCAGGACTATGGAGGGTGCGGTGGCAGACAGACTCACCCGGGTACAGAACAGACCGGTGGTTATTGTCCGCGAGTGCTGAGCTTGTTGTACAGTCCGTCCCGGGGAGGAAATTTTTCCGCATTGGAGCCCTGTCCGGGCCGGCCAGCCTTAAACTTGCCACAACTAACAGGAGCCGGGGGGCGCTTAGTGGAAGAACAGCACGTCTGCCTGGTCATTGAAGATGACGCCGATGTCCGTGGACTGATTACCGCAGTGTTGACCCGCGCCGGGTTCAAAGTAGTGGCGGTCGGCTCAGGGGCCGAGGGTAAGGCCGCAGCCGTTGCGGCCGGTTCCACCTTGTCCCTGATCACCCTGGACTTGGGTTTGCCGGATATGGACGGGCAGGATCTCTGCCTTGAACTGCGGAAGCTGAGCCCGGCACCGCTGCTGTTCCTTACGTCCAGGGCAGAAGACGACGACGTTCTTGCCGGGCTGGCGGCCGGAGCTGCCGCGTATCTTACAAAACCTTTCCTTCCAAGCACGCTGAGGGACACTGCCCTGAAACTCTGCCGCATGCAGCCCCGTTCCGGGCTCTCTGAACGGCGGTAGCGCCGGCGCCCACGGCGTTACGGCTCAGCCGCCCTGGGTGACTCCCGTGTCCGGGAGTGCCAGCGGGCGCAGGTCTGCGATGACCCCGGTGGCTTCGTAGGAGAGTTTGATATTGACGTTGTAGGCGCCGGAACGCTTGAGGTCGGGCACCCAGATCTCGGCCACCCCCGCATCGTGAGGGGTGCCTCCCACCACCCTGTAGGCGAGTTTTTCGGCCTGCCAGGTGAGCGGAACATCCAGGCCGTCCAGGGACCAGGTCAGGAGCAGGGGGACATCCGCTAGTCCCTGGAGGTCTACCCTGACGGCCACGGTCCAGCCCTGCGGATCCTCGCCCTGAGGGCCGGTGGTCGACTCCACCTCCTCCAGCGCCGCGGCCAGTCTTACAGCCAGTTCGGCTGGGGGAAGCGATTCACCTGTTTCGTCCACCGGTTCGATGCTCAAATACTGGATGGCGCGCTGCGCGGCCTCGGGCACGTAGATGGAGAGGACCTTCTGCTCGGCTATGACGTCCCTGATGTCCGCTGTAAGTGGCTTGGGGATCTTGAGCTTTGTCATTGTCGGTCCGGGGGAGTAGGTCGGACTGCCCGTCCCGGTGGAGGTGCCGGTGGGCGTGGGACTGGGCGTCGCCGTCGTACGCGTCGGCGTCGGCGTGGGCGTCGGCTCCGGCGTGAACGTCAGGAAGGTGGGCCGCGGGACCGGCCGGACAGTGGGCAGGGGACGCATGGTGAACTGTTCCAGTCCCGTGACTTGGGGCGCGGCCGCTGCGTCCCGTCCGGCCGGCGGCGCCGCCTGGACGAAACCCGCCCCGGCCAGCCCGCCGTCGTCGTAAATCCGCCCCGCCGAGGCAGCCTCAGGGACGGCGGTCAGGGGCAGGAGCCCGCCGATCCCTTCCGGGGCGAAGCCGGTCAGCGGTGTGCGCTTGATGAGGTGGATCGACTCGATCCGAGCCACGTCGTCGTCGGGCGGAGGGAAGATCCTGTCCCAGAGGTTCAGCACGCCCAGGATCGCGGCGGCCAGGGCACCCGCGGCGATGATGAACGTGGAGGTGCGCTTGTACCAGGGAGGCTTAGCTGCTGGTTTATGTTTCTTGGGCACGGCACAACCTCCCATCGCCAAGTAGAGCAGCGAGCCGTTACTGCCGCGTTACCACCGCACCCGTGGGCGGGCTGACATTCCCGAATGGCACCGTCGCTGCGCATGTTCGATGGCGACGCCCGGATATGGCGTGCGTCAGCGAATATGCGGGTCACGGCCCGGTCTGCGTGTCGAAACCGGCAGAGCGAGTACGACGGCGGGGCACGCCGGCCGCCGTCAGCATGCGTTCCAGCTTGCCCGGCGCCATCAAGTCAGCCCAGTCCCACCGCACCACGGCAAAGCCTGTGGCCCGGATCCGGTTTTCGCGCTTCTTCTCAGCCACCACGGCCTGCGATGAAGTCATACCCTTCAGGAATTCGGGTTTGACGTACTTTTCCTCGCCATCGAACTCACCAACCACTTTGGAGCGCTTCCAGTGAAAGTCCGCGTACCCCGCCAAGCCGCCCCGGTCGTACATCGGGTGCTGCAGGACCGGGGGCTCTAATCCGGCCACGTGCATCAGTGCCCGGCTCAAGGATTCCCCGGCCGAGCCCGATTCAGGATCGGCAAACTCAATAACGGCACGGATCCTCCGCCCGGCCGCGGCGGAAAAATTTGAGCCGATACCGGCGTCCAGGTCCTCCTTGGTCACGGCGGGCAGGCGCCGCGCCCTGTCCGGTCGCAGCACGTGGTCCATGGGCGCAACAGCCTCGGCAAACGGAATGGACGCCGCCAGGTCCAGGACGGTGCGGATGCGGCCGGTGACCAGCAGGCCCTCCCGCTCTACCACGTGCAGCCCCGCCGGTGCTGCATAGTGGCGGCTGACTCCGGCACGTGACCGGCCGCCGTCGTTCTTGAACGTGAGGGCCTGGACCGGGTGGTGCAGGCCGATGGTCGGGATACCCCACACACTGGCGGCCGAGCGCCGGGCAAAGACCGTGGGTTTCTCGAGGGTTTCGGCTGCTGCCTGGATGCGGAGGCGGTACTGCTCCCATAATTTGAGGCTGCGCCAGGCCGCTCCGTCCGTGTAGACGCCATGCCGGATGCGGACCAGGATGCCAGCCTTCACGCGTTTCGCGAGCTCGTCCGGGGTCAGTCCATGAAGGAGGCGGTCGCGGGACAGCAGAAGCGGTGGAAGATCTGGCATTGACCGAGATTCTCAGCCGCATGCCCCGGCCGGTAGGGGCTGGTGCCGTTATGTGGAGAAGCGCAGGCGACGCGCATATCCGGTCCCGACACACGCATTCGCCGGCGCACCGGCGATATGGGCTGCGCAGACGAACATCTGCATCGAACCCGAATGTGCGCATCGCGCGGGTGCGGGCCAACGCTTGACGGGCCCTCGCGGTTCCGCATATCCTGAACGAACGGTCGGTAAATAATTCCGCACGTCCCAGACGGTCTTTGCATAGGAGCAACCATGGCAGCCCAGAACTTGCAGTCAGTGCCGGTCGAGCTAACGGCTGGAACCAGCGAAACGGCGGAAGCAGACGGCCAGGCCAACTTTGACCGCGTCATCGCCGAGGACTCCCGCATCGAGCCCAAGGACTGGATGCCGCCGGCCTACCGCAAGACCCTCCTGCGCCAGATCTCCCAGCATGCCCACTCCGAGATCATCGGCATGCAGCCGGAGGCTAACTGGATCTCCCGGGCCCCCAGCCTGAAGCGCAAGGCCATCCTCATGGCCAAGGTCCAGGACGAGGCCGGCCACGGGCTGTACCTCTACTCCGCCGCCGAGTCCCTGGGCCAGAACCGGGACGAGATGACGGACGCCCTGATCGCCGGCAAGGCCCGCTACTCGTCCATCTTCAACTACCCCGCGCTCACCTGGGCGGACATGGGTGCCATCGGCTGGCTGGTGGACGGCGCCGCGATCTGCAACCAGGTCCCGCTGTGCCGCGCCTCCTACGGCCCCTACGGCCGGGCCATGGTGCGCATCTGCAAGGAGGAGAGCTTCCACCAGCGCCAGGGTTTCGAGATCCTGCTGGAACTCTCCAACGGCACCCCCGCCCAGAAGCAGATGGCCCAGGACGCCGTGAACCGCTGGTACGCCCCGGCCCTGATGATGTTCGGCCCGCCGGATGACGATTCCCCCAACTCCAAGCAGTCCATGGCCTGGAACATCAAGCGCTTCAGCAATGATGAGCTCCGCAGCCGCTTCGTGGGCATGATGGTGGAGCAGGTCCGGGTCCTTGGCCTCACCCTCCCGGATGACCAGATCCGCTTCAACGAGGACTCCAAAAAGTGGGAGCACGGCCCGCTGGACTGGGACGAGTTCCACGAGGTCCTGGCCGGCCGCGGCCCCTGCAACTCCCAGCGCCTTGAGCGCCGCCGGGAAGCGCACGACGACGGCGCCTGGGTCCGCGAGGCAGCGGCAGCCTATGCACAGAAACAGTCAATGAAGACGAAGGAATACGCAGCATGAGCCCCCACGGGAACCCGGAAGCACCCGCCAGCTCCGCCACCGAGATCAACCGCGAAGCCCCCAAGGCATCCCCAAAGCCGCAGGAACACACGGACCACGCCTGGGGCCTCTGGGAGGTCTTCGTCCGGTCCAGCCGCGGCCTGAGCCACGTCCACGCCGGCTCCCTGCACGCACCGGATGCCGCCATGGCCCTGCGCAACGCCCGGGACCTCTACACCCGCCGCAACGAGGGCGTCTCCATCTGGGTTGTCCCGGCGGACGCCATCGCCGCCAGCGATCCCGATTCCAAGGGCGCGTTCTTCGAGTCGCCCCAGGGCAAGGACTACCGCCACGCCACGTACTACACCAAGAGCGAGGGAGTGAAGCACCTGTGAGCGAAGCCAACGCCAGCGCCACCCGCATCACCCCCGGCAACGCCCTCCGCCCGGAGGACATCGCACTGGAGGTCCGCACCGGCCTTGCAAAGCCAAGCGAAGACACCGCCGAGTACGCGCTGCGCCTGGGCGACGACGCCCTGATCCTGGCCCAGCGCCTGGGCCACTGGATCTCCCGCGCCCCCGAGCTGGAGGAGGACATCGCCCTGGGCAACATCGCCCTGGACCAGCTGGGCCACGCCCGCTCCTTGCTCAGCTACGCCGGCGGCGCAATGGTGAACGACGACGGTTCGGCCAAGTCAGAGGATGACCTCGCCTATTTCCGCCGCGAGCATGAGTTCCGCTCCGTGCAGCTGTTCGAGCAGCCCAACGGGGACTTCGCAGCCACCATCGCCCGCCAGTTCGTGGTGAGCTACTACCAGTTCCTGCTCTACAGCCGCCTCACCGAATCCAAGGACGCCACCCTGGCCGCCATCGCCGCCAAGGCCGTGAAGGAAGTGGACTACCACCGGGACCACGCCGCCCAGTGGGTCCTGCGCCTGGCCGGCGGCACCGAGGAATCCCGCACGCGGATGATCCACGGTTTCCGCATCATGTGGCCGTACGTGGAGGAACTCTTCCGCGACGACGCCCTGACGGGCCGGCTCGCTGAGGCGGGCATCGCCGTCGCGCCTTCCTCCCTGAAAGAGGACTTTGACCGGCTCACCGGCGAGGTCCTGACAGAAGCTGAACTCGAGGTCCCGGACGTCCCGGCAGCGCCCGGCGGTGGCCGGCAGGGCAGGCACTCTGAGCACCTGGGCTACATCCTGGCCGAGATGCAGGTCCTGGCCCGCGAGCACCCCGGAGCGAGCTGGTGACGGCCGCCATGTACATCTCGGACTTTGAATCCCGGACGCAGACGCCGCGGCAGGATGAGCAGAAGGCCTGGGACATCGCCGCCACCGTGGTGGACCCGGAGATCCCCGTGCTCAGCATCGCGGACCTGGGGATCCTGCGGGACGTGAAAGTGACGCAGGAACACGGAACAGGCCAGCACGTCAAGGTCACCATCACCCCCACGTACTCGGGCTGCCCGGCCATGGACGCCATCCGCGACGACCTCAAAACCGCCTTCACCAAGGAGGGCTACACGGACGTCGAGGTGGACCTGGTGCTCGCCCCGGCCTGGTCCACGGACTGGATGACGGAGGCCGGCAAGCAGAAGCTGCAGGAGTACGGGATCGCTCCGCCTACTGGAAAAAGCAATGCTGCACGGCACGCCGGCCCCATCCGCCTCACCATGGCCGTGAAATGCCCGCAGTGCTCCAGCCTCAACACCAAGGAACTCACCCGCTTCGGCTCCACCTCCTGCAAGGCGCTGTATGTCTGCCAGGACTGCAAGGAACCGTTCGACTACTTCAAAGTGCTGTAAGGAAGCCCCATGCCTGTTGTCCGCCAGACCGCCGCCGAGGAGGCGCAGGCCACCGGCCGCCGTCGTCCTTCCTTCCACACTCTCGCCGTTAAGGAGGTACGCCGGCTCACCGACGATGCCATCGAGGTGTCCTTCCACGTGCCCGCGGAGCTTGCCGGCCAGTTCGACTACCTGCCCGGCCAGTACGTGGCGCTGCGCACCACGCTGCCGGACGAGTCTGGCGAGCCCAAGGAAATCCGCCGCAGCTACTCCATCTGCGCAGAGCCGCGCAGCTTCGAGGACGGCACCAGCGAGATCCGCGTGGCCATCAAGAAGGACCTGGGCGGGCTGTTCTCCACCTGGGCCAACGCCGAGCTGAAGGCCGGGGACACCCTGGACGTCATGAGCCCCATGGGCGCGTTTGTGTCCCGCCACGGCCGCGACGGCCAGGCCGTGGAGCAGAACCGGATGAACTCCATGAACAACCCGGAGGAGCTGGCGGGGGACGTCGCCTCCCAGGGGGAAGCAAGCTTCGTGGCCATCGCCGCGGGCAGCGGCATCACCCCGGTGATCGCCATCGCCCGGACGCTGCTGGCCGCCAACCCGGAGTGCCGGTTCGATCTCATCTACGCCAACAAGGCCGCCATGGACGTGATGTTCCTGGAGGAGCTCGCGGACCTGAAGGACAAGTACCCGCAGCGGCTTGCCATCCACCACGTGCTCTCCCGCGAGCAGCGGATCGCGCCGCTGCTCTCCGGCAGGATCGATTCGGAGAAGCTCCAGCAGCTGCTGGGCACCGCCATCCACGCGGACGATGTGGACGAGTGGTTCCTGTGCGGGCCGTTCGAGCTGGTGCAGCTGTGCCGGGACACCCTGGCGGAGCGCGGCGTGAAGCCGGAGAACGTCCGGTTCGAGCTGTTCACCTCCGGCAAGCCGGACAAGCCGGAGGGCAACGCCGGCCGTCCCGTGCTGGTGGACGAGTCCAAGGAGACGTACAAGATCACCTTCAAGCTGGACGGCCTGCAGGGCGAGGTGGCCAGCCCCACCCACGCCCGCGAGTCCATCCTCAACGCCGCCCTGCGGGTCCGCCCGGACGTGCCGTTCGCGTGCGCCGGGGGAGTGTGCGGCACCTGCCGGGCCAAGGTGGTCACCGGCAGCGTGACCATGGACGAAAACTACGCGCTGGAGCAGGATGAGCTGGACAAGGGGTACGTGCTGACGTGCCAGAGCCACCCCACCAGCAAGGAAGTCACCGTCGACTTCGACGTCTAGCCCGACCGGTCCCAAACAAGGAGTTCCATGATTTCCCTCTCCATCAACAACGCCGTGGCCGAGGTGGTGCTGAACGCGCCGCACAAGCTGAACTCCCTGGATGAGCAGGCCCTGGCGGATTTAACACAGGCGTACGACGACGCTGCTGCCGCCGCCTCCCGCGGCGAGGTGCGGGCGCTGCTGCTTCGAGGAGAGGGCCGCGCCTTCTGCGCGGGCCGGGACATCCAGAACGTGACGCCGGAGAGCGACGACGCCGCTGCATACCTGGGCGGGCTGGTGGAGCCGCTGTTGAAGAAGATGGCCGCGTTCCCGGCGCCGACGTTCGCGGCCGCCCACGGTGCGTGCCTGGGGGTGGGGCTGGGGCTGCTGCTGGCCACGGACGTGGTGTACGTGGCGGAGAACGCCAAATTCGGGTCCCCGTTCGCCAAGCTGGGGGCCACGCTGGACTCGGGCGGGCACTGGTACTTCACGGAGCGGCTGGGCATGCACCGGACGCTGGACCTGATCTACACCGCGGACCTGATCTCCGGCGCCGAAGCCGTGGCGCAGGGGATGTTCAGCCGCGCCATGCCGGCGGACCAGCTGCTGGAGACCACGCGGGGGATCGTCGGCAAGGTGGCTTCCGGCGCAACGGGCGCGTTTGTTGCGAGCAAGGAGCTGGTGGCGCACATCCGGGACCAGCGCCTGGGCCTGTGGCAGTCCATGCAGGAGGAGAACGCCGAGCAGGCGCGCCTGTGCACCACGGACGATTATGCCGAGGGTTTCCGGGCGTTCCAGGAGAAGCGTGAGCCGAAATTCACCGGCCGCGGTTGAGCGGCCCCTCAGGCAGGCGCAGGCCTGGAGCGGACCGCGCGGGACGCGGCAGCCGCGGCAACAATCCCCAGCAGGACGATAACCGCGGCAATCTGCTGCCACTCGCCGTCGAACACGTCAAGCTTCGTGGATGCGGAGGCGTTGAAGGACGCATGCAGCAGCCCCACGATCAGCAGGGAGTAGCCCGTCCTTAAGTACGCGATTCCCATCAGCAGGCGGAAGAACGGGGCGAAAAGGAACAGGACCGCCCAGGAGACGGCAACGTCGGTCCAGGGCGTGCCGGCGAAGCCCTTCTCGGCGAAGGCGAAGGGCAGGTGGATGAGTGCGAACGGGATGGCGGTCAGCAGGGCGGCCATGACAGGTCCGTGCCGGTCCATGAGCCGGTGCTGCACCACGCCGGTCCAGGCGAGCTCCTCCCAGATGTTGGCCAGCAGGGCGCCGATGACCACGGTGTTCAGCAGGTAGTTCCCTGCCAGGGGCGCCCAGCCGTCAGCCGGCACGTGGAACGTGCCCGTGAGCGCAGCGATGAGGGCCGTCAGCACGGGAAGGGCCAGAACCGCCACCACGTACCAGGGTGCGCTCACCCGCCAGCGGAACGCCCGGCGGAAAAGCTCACGGACCGCTGGCCGGCCGTCCGCGGCGCAGGTGACCAGGATGGCCGTGCCCAGCAGTATCAGCAATTCGGCGAGGATTCCGGGCAGGATGTTGCCCAGCAGCAGGAGGGACAGGATCTGGGCGGCCCAGGACAGCGTGACGCCGATGGCCACGATGGCTGCCACGGGATGCCGTTTGATGAGTGGCAGGGGACCAGCGGGAGACGGGGTCATCAGCCAGCCCCGGACAACGGGCGGATGTGGTTGACCATCTCGTCCATAAACACGCTCTGGTTGTCGGCGCTGCCCAGGCCGTGCCCGCCCTCAAGCCAGACCAGTTTCTTGTCCGGGGCCGTCAGGGCGTTGTAGTACTCCTCCACCAGGGAGGCCATGGCGTTGACGTCGTGCCGGCCCACGAAGAAGTACACCGGCACCTGCAGTTCCGCTGCCTGTTCCTTGAAGTCCAGGCCTTCCAGCTGCGGGTACACCACGTTGAACGTTTCGATCAGCCCCCGTGTGTGGTTGATCTTGTCGATGTAGCCGTATTCGGGGACGAAGAACGGGATGAGGGGCACAATGACCGTGAACCGCGGGGTGTCCATGATTTCATTGAGCACGTCCAGGAAGTCGACATAGGGGGCCACCACGTTGTCCCCGCGGTAGGGCGGCGGGCCGTTGCGGCGCAGCTCCTCCGCCCGCCCGGTGTCGCCCTGCTCTTCAAGATGCTGCAGGGCCAGCTCGTAGCCCATGCGGTCGTTCTGGGTGGTGTTCACCATCTGTCCGCTGCTGACGAACGCGTGGTACAGCTCCGGGTGTTCCTGGACCAGCCAGATGCCGATGATGCTGGACCAGGACACCCCGTAGATGAAGACTTTCTGCTGCCCGAACCGTTCCCGGAGCAGGTTGGTGAGGGCCACGGCATCAGCCACGTATCGTTCCTTGTCCAGCTCGCTGTAGGGCACGGCGCCGTAGGATTTCCCGGTGCCCGGCTCGTCCCAGCTCACCACCGTGAAGTGCTCCTCGAGCGGCCGGAACTCCATGGAGTTGAAGAACCCGCCACCGCCCGGGCCGCCCATGCCCAGGTTGAGCAGCACGGGGTTGGAGGTGTCGCTGCCCCGCACCATGATCCACTGCTCGCTGCCGTTCAGCTCCACTTTTTCGACGCTCGCGATGCTGCCGGGCAGGGGGCGGCCGTCCGCGCCGGTGATGGGCGCCGTCGTCGTGAATACCTGCGAGGCGAGGACGGAAGCGGCGGCGATGAGCACCAGGACCCCCAGGCCGGCCGGCTGGGCGTAGGGCTGCCGGCGGCGGACCACCAGCCAGGCCACCGCAGCCAGCGCCACCAGCAGCAGGGGCAGCCAGGCCAGGGCGGGAACCCCCGTGGTCAGGGGCAGCAGCACCACCGGCAGGAGCAGGACGAAGGCGGCCACCAGCGCGAGGGCTGTCTTCCAGCCAACGGCCCGACGGCGCCGCGACGGGACTGGCGCTTCCGTGGCGGTGGCGCCGTGGGCTGGCAGAGTCCGGTGGGAGTTCATGGCATAGGGAGAGGTCGCTCGGGGAAGGACGGCAGGGGATGGAGCGGTGGACCCGGTGGGTCTTCTTCGAGGATCCGCCCAACGGCGGCCGGCTTCTAGGGCTGAAGGTCCCGCTGTTCCACGCGCTGACTTTCCGGGACGAAAATTGCCTTTGCCTGCCGCTGATTTGTAAGGTTCAGCTATGACAACGGGGAAAGCAATAACCAAAGCCGTCATTCCTGCTGCCGGATTGGGGACTCGCTTCCTGCCCGCCACCAAGGCAATGCCGAAGGAAATGTTGCCGGTGGTAGACCGGCCGGCCATCCAGTATGTGGTGGAGGAAGCGGTGAAGTCCGGCCTGACGGACCTGCTGATGATTACGGGGCGGAACAAGCGTTCCCTGGAGGACCACTTTGACCGCGAGCCGGGTCTGGAGCGGGCGCTGGAGCTCAAGGGGGACAAGGACAAGCTGGAGTCCGTGCAGTACGCCTCGGAGCTGGGTCCCATCCACTATGTCCGCCAGGGCGAGGCCAAGGGCCTGGGCCACGCGGTGCTGTGCGCGGCCCAGCACGTGGGTGATGAGCCGTTTGCTGTGCTGCTGGGTGATGACCTCATTGATGAGGCCGAGGATCTGCTGACCACCATGATGGAGGTGCAGCAGAAGACCGGCGGTTCGGTGATCGCCCTGATTGAGGTGGATCCGGCGCAGATCAGTGCGTACGGCTGCGCTGACATCACCGCTGTGGAGGGTGAGGATTATGTCCGGGTGAACAGCCTGGTGGAGAAGCCTGCGGTGGGGGATGCGCCGTCCAACCTGGCTGTGATCGGCCGGTACGTGCTGCACCCGGCCGTGTTCGGGATCCTGGAGGAGACCGAGCCGGGACGCGGCAATGAGATCCAGCTGACGGATGCGCTGCAGACCCTGGCTGCCGGGGAGGGTGAAGGTTCCGGTGTGTACGGTGTGGTGTTCAAGGGCCGCCGCTTCGACACCGGGGACAAGCTCAGCTACCTCAAGGCCGTCATCACCCTCGCGTCAGAGCGGGTGGAGTTCGGTGAGGACCTGAAGACCTGGATGAAGGGCTTCGTCAACTAGACGACGCTACTACTAAGGAATTACGGGCCCCGCCATCAATGCGGGGCCCGTTATTGGTTAAGGCTGAAGCGCTGATTAGCGGCCAACCAGCTGGAGATCGTCGGCTAAGGCATCCTCGGAGACTAATTCCAAAAGATATTTGCCGTACCCGCTCTTTGCCAGCGGTTCTGCCCGCTCCTGAAGTTCCTCGTCCGTCAGGAAGCCGAGGCGCCAGGCAATTTCCTCCGGGCATCCAATGGACAAACCCTGGCGGTGCTGCACGGTCCTCACAAACTCTGCAGCATCATTGAGGTCGTTGAATGTCCCTGTATCCAGCCATGCGGTGCCGCGCGGCAGAATCTCGACCTGAAGTTTTCCCCGCTCCAGGTAAACGCGATTGACGTCAGTAATTTCGAGCTCACCCCTCGGCGAGGGCTTGAGGTCCCGTGCGATTTGAACCACATCATTGTCGTAGAAATACAGGCCGGGAACGGCGTAGTGGCTTTTGGGTCTTGCTGGTTTCTCCTCCAGTGAGATCGCCGTTCCATTCTCATCGAATTCCACCACACCGTACGCGGAGGGGTCTGCCACCCGGTAACCAAACACAGCTCCTCCATCGATGTTTTCGAAGCGTCGCAGCTGTTTGCCCATGCCTTGCCCATAGAAGATGTTGTCGCCAAGAACCAGCGCAACTGGCCCGTCTCCGATGTGGTCCGCCCCAAGGATAAACGCCTGGGCCAAGCCGTCCGGTGACGGTTGCTGCGTGTAGGTGAGATTGATGCCGAACCTGCTGCCATCGCCTAGGAGCCGCTGGAATTGGTCGGCGTCATGCGGCGTAGTGATAATCAAGATGTCCCGGATCCCGGCCAGCATGAGAGTGGAGAGCGGGTAGTAGATCATGGGCTTGTCGTAGACGGGCACTAGCTGCTTACTGATGCCAAGCGTAATTGGATGAAGACGTGAACCGGTTCCCCCGGCGAGGATTATTCCGCGCATACGGTTATTTTCCGGGGTGTTACAAATTCAGCCAAATCGAGTGGGCATGGAACGATGTATCAATGCAAAAACTTCTTGTAACCGGCGGTGCCGGGTTCATTGGCTCTAATTTTGTCCACTACGCTTTGGACAATACGGATGATCAAGTCACCGTTCTGGACAAGCTGACATACGCAGGGAACCTGGAATCTTTGAAAGGACTGCCGGACGACCGCTTTGAGTTTGTCCGCGGCGATATCGCTGATGCGGAGCTGGTGGACCGCTTGGTGGCCCAGACAGACGTTGTGGTCCATTACGCGGCAGAGTCACACAACGACAACTCGCTGCATGATCCGCGCCCGTTCCTGGATACCAACATCATTGGCACGTACACGCTGATCGAGGCCGCGCGGAAGCACAACAAGCGTTTCCACCACATCTCCACCGATGAGGTGTACGGCGATCTGGAACTGGATGACCCGGAGCGGTTCACCGAGCAGACCCCTTACAACCCGTCCAGCCCGTATTCCTCCACGAAGGCCGGCTCTGATCTGCTGGTCCGCGCCTGGGTCCGTTCTTTCGGGCTGCAGGCGACCATCAGCAACTGCTCCAACAATTACGGCCCGTACCAGCATGTGGAGAAGTTCATCCCGCGCCAGATCACCAACGTGATCGACGGGATCCGGCCCAAGCTTTACGGCAAGGGCGAGAACGTTCGCGACTGGATCCACGCCAATGACCACTCCTCTGCCGTGCTGGCCATCATCGCCAAGGGAAGAATCGGCGAGACCTATCTGATCGGTGCCGACGGGGAGAAGAACAACAAGGACGTTGTTGAACTGATCCTGAAGCACATGGGCCAGGCCCCGGACGCGTATGACCATGTGGTGGACCGCCCGGGCCACGACCTGCGCTACGCCATTGACTTCACCAAGCTCCGCGACGAGCTCGGCTGGGAACCGAAGTTCTCCAATTTCGACGCTGGTATCGAGGACACCATCGCCTGGTACCGCGAGAACGAAGACTGGTGGCGCCCGCAAAAGGTCCAGACCGAAGCCAAGTACAAAGAACAGGGTCAGTAGATCCGCTAGACGATGTTTCCGGGGCTCTGCGGGCTCGCAACAGATACGTCGCGAGCCCGCCATTCTAGGAGTGCTGCTGCCAAGAGAGCACCCAAGACAGCGCCTGACGTGTTTGTCACAAGGTCAAGCGGGCTCGGAAAACGGTCGTGAAGAAACAGCAGCTGGCCCAGTTCCATGCAGCAGGAAATAAGGAATCCGAATGCGCCGATTCGCCACCAGCGCCAGCTGGGAAAAGCCAACGAGCTTACTGCGCCAACGGGGACAAAGAGTGCCACATTGGCGGACGATTCCACAAATTTGTAATTGACCCAAGCAGGAATTCCCTGCCGGTGAAGGAAATTCAGGACGGCAGCGAGCTGGCCCTGAACCGGCTGGTCCACTGGGCTTGGCCAGAAGGCGATCAATGCAAGGGGGACCAGCATGACGATGAGGACAAGGCGCCACAGCCGGTAGTTTGCGAGCTGTTTCATGTGGCCTTCAGGAGGTCCGCAGAAGGGCTAACGCTGCGGTACCCAGGGCGGCAACCGCCAGCAGCGTCAGAAGAAGGTAGGGGAGCACCTGTGGGCTGGGGAGGGGAATCCAGAAGTCGTATTCCCTTGGTGCTTTCCGCCAATGTCTCCCCATAGCTCATATTGATACCACAGCCCAGCCTCACATTTGCTGCCTCGACCCGTCGGGACGTTAAGCGAAGAAGGTAGGTGTACTCCGTTGCCGGAGTACACCTACCTTCTTCGGTGGTACTTGGGTGGTGCTGTTATGCAGCTACCTCAGCCTTGGCGCGGCGGCGAACAACCACTACTGAGGTTGCGCCGGCTGCCAGTGCGCCTGCGCCCACCAGGGTCCACAGGACCAGGCCGGAGTCCGCACCGGTGTTTGCAAGGCCTGCACCCGTGTTGGCGAGCGGAGCACCGCCAGCGTTGCCGCCGGTGTTGGCCAGGGAAGCTGCCACGGTGACAGTAACGGGGCCGACGACGACGCCAGACTGAGTGCCTTCAGCGGTCAGGCTGTAGGTGCCTGCTTCGCTGATGGAGATCGGGAGCGAGAAGGCACCCTGGGCGTCGGCGGATGCGTTGAGTTCCTGCGGTGCCAGGAAGACAGGGATCTTGGCGGAGAAGGACGTGCCGCCGGCGATGTTGGCGCCGCCTGCTGCCGGCGGCTGGCCGGGCGTCACGCGGATGATGAGCGGTTCGCCGGCAAGGAAGCCCTGGCCGCGGAAGACGAAGCTTTCGCCCGGGCCAACAACGCCGTCAGAAACAGCTGCCTGCGGCGGAAGTGCAGGGTATTCGGCTGCTACAGCCGGTGAGCCAATAAGGGCGAGTGAGCCAGCGAGTGCGAGTGCTGCGAGTGTTTTCTTCATGAGTGTCCCCCCGGAGACGTTAAGTTTTTGGTGTACCCGATTTTGAGGAAATTTTTCCTCTCCACACGAGACCTATGCGGAACTACGGATAATGATCCCAAGAGAGACGCTACCATCTGCTCCTGTTTGTGAGCAATGTCAATCCAGTCGGTTTACATAGTGTTAACGAGCCATTTTCGTTTTCTAGAGGCAGGTTGCAATTTCTGTGGGCAGTGTCACGTCCTTGACATCCTGAACCGTAGGCGTGACAACCAACTCCGGCTCGGCATGCTGCACGATTTTTCCAAACGTGAACTCCACAGTTTTGCTCTCTCCCGGGGCGAGCCGAATGGCGAGAACGCCGACCGGCCTGCTGCTGTGGAGATGAGGCGCAAACTCGGTCTTCTGCCCGTTAAGCTTCGCCATCTCGACATTCGCTTGTACCGGGCCGTAGGCAACGATGTTCGTTTGCACGGACCCCGGTGGCACTCCGAAAATTCCATCGCCGGTGACATATGGGGGTAAGGACGTAGCTGCGTCAGTAGGCGCAGAGTTTGTGCTGGTCACGCGGACTGTCGTCTGCTCGTAGCCGTCCATTGGGCATTCTTTGATTAGTTGCACAGTGCGCTTAACGTAGTAGTCCATCTTCGCTCCAGTACCGTCATTGAAGTACACGCCGAATTGGGCAGGCGAGATGCTTGGCCCTGTAACTGATCCGCTCACTGCGTACCGGGCGATGACGGCTTGCTCCTCCTGTAGAGCTGACCAGACAAGCACTCGGTTTTCTTCGGCGCCTCGCGAAATGGCTGCAAGTAGCCCAGTCGAGTCTCCCTTGCCCAGGGAGATTGCAGAGAAGACCTCTTGAGCCACCGACGCAAAGTAAGAATCTTGCAGTTCGGGCTCGTCCACAGCGGCGTAGACGTCTGAGAGAAGGGTCTGTACGACGTTAGCGCCAGTGAGTTCAAGCGGGAGGCTCGAGCCGGCGATCGAAAGTATGTCAGGTTGGTTAAGTGAAACTGGTCCCGTGGACTGCAGTACGTAACCCAGCACGATGGGATCGACTGAAATTACCCCATCAACTCGCTGGCCCGTCTTGCGCTCCCACATTTTTTGAGCCGTACTCGCTGCAGTCGGAAAGTCCGGAGTGAGGTTCACATCCTGCATGAACTTTCCGAGCCGCCCCGAAAATATTTGTACTTGTTGCGGATCCGTGGGCACGACCGGGTTCATTACCCCGATGCTAGAAGCGCTGCTCTGGCCGCTAAGCGACAATTTTCCCTCATCAAGCGTGAGTATTGCGAGCGCCCCTGGAATACCTCCAGATGATCGAGATTCCGCATTGTTCTGAATTATCAGGAGGTAATTACGCGGACCTTCGGAACCAAGCATTGCTGGGAGGACTTGCGCCGCGCTAGCTGCCCCATCTAACGTCCCTGTTACTTCCGTCAGTTGCAGGCGCGCTCGTGTCAATGGCTCCGCAACCTCAGGCAGCAATTGCTTTGCATCTATCTGACTGAGGCGCTCGGAAGAAGCCCGCACTGCGTAGGCTGCTGAACTGACGCTGGGTGCTGCTGCTTCGAGAGCTGCTAGGTCAGTTCCAGTCTTCCCCGGGACTAGGGCATTCCAGTCCAATGAACCGAAAGCACCGAGCAACGGCGCCAGCCCGAGGTCTGCAACGTCATCAGCAGAGCGTGAGATCTCAGCTATGGCGCTGAAGTTTCGTCCGGCCCAGGGGAGGGAGACTGCGAGGGACCAAAGAGGGTCGTTGGCAGCTTCTTTTGCAGCCTGAGTGCGCGTCCTGATGTCGTGCACGGCATCGGCCGCTCCTGCGACGTCATTCTTGCTGAGGCTCTCTTTCAGTGGCCCCACCAAAGCTTCCGCTGCTGTTAATTCTGTTTTTATCGTCAAGGCCCTCGCGCCAAGCCAAAGTGTCCCCAGGGTCAAAACCGCAAGCACAGCTAACATCGCCATTACGGCGCGAGCACTCTTCCAGCGGCGCCGGTTTCTGTTGCGGTCTTCCTGCTCCAGTATCTGCCGGGAGCTTGGTTCGCCGAGAGCACTACCCCTTTTCACCATGGTCAGGGGCGCCCCATACCTCGATAGCTCCATCCAGCAGAACGCCACTTTCCTGGGTCGAGGATGTTTCGGCCGTCAAGGACGCGCGTCGAAGCAACCAAACCGGAAAGCGCGTAAGGGTCGAGCTGAACATATTCTTGCCACTCTGTGAGCACTAGGAGGGCGTCGGCATTCTCAACTGCCTTGTCCGTGTCAGGTTCATAGTGCAACTCAGGAAAACGGCGAGCCGCGTTCGACAGGGCCTTAGGATCAGTGACGGTAACGACGGCGCCCTGCAACTGTAATTGCGCGGCAATGCTAAGCGCTGGCGAATCACGAACATCGTCGCTCTCCGGTTTGAATGCTGCGCCCAACACGGTTATGCGCTGTCCGAGTAACGAACCATCGCACAATTCGCGGGTAAGTTCCACAACTCGAGTGCGCCGACGCATGTTTATCGCATCAACTTCACGTAGGAAGGTAAGAGCCTGGTCGGCACCGAGTTCGCCAGCGCGCGCCATGAACGCGCGGATGTCCTTGGGCAAGCAACCCCCACCAAATCCAATTCCCGCGTTGAGGAACTTCCTTCCGATCCTGTCGTCCATGCCGATAGCATCTGCCAACCTCGTGACATCTGCCCCGGCGGCCTCGCATAGCTCAGCCATTGCGTTTATGAAAGATATCTTGGTAGCGAGGAAGGAATTTGCTGCCGTCTTTACGAGCTCAGCTGTGGGATGATCTGTGACCAGCCGAGGTGTTCCCGATGCCAAAGGCGTCGAATAAACAGCATCGAGGACTGCTACGGCTGGGTGATCTTCGGAACCGTCAGTAACACCGTATACAAATCGATCGGGCTGTAGCGTATCGGCAACTGCATGCCCTTCCCTCAGGAACTCAGGATTCCAAACCAGGTGCACAGAAGGGTTTTGTGCCTGAACGAGTTGGGCAAGGCGTCCAGCAGTTCCAACTGGAACCGTCGACTTGCCCACCACTAGGTCCCCCGACGAGAGATACGGCAGCAACGCTGTTACGGCAGCATCGACATATGTCAGATCTGCGGCATTTTCGCCCTTTTTCTGGGGAGTTCCGACGCAGACAAAGTGAACTGCGCTGCCCGCAGCGGCCGACATGTCCGAGGTGAACGAGAGCCGGCCTGTCGCCTGAACGTCGTCGAGCAACTCTTCCAACCCGGGCTCATAGAACGGGGCCCTTGCTGCAGAAAGCGCGGCGATTTTTGCTTCGTCTACGTCAATGCCTGTGACGTCATGACCAAGTTTTGCCATGCAGGCGGCATGAACCGCCCCAAGGTAGCCGCAGCCTATTACCGTGATGCGCATTATTGTGCCTTCCCCAATGCTAGGTTTTCCTTGCAGTTGCTAGCCAATTGGAAACAGATCAAACTGCGCCCGTGCTCGCAAATACTGCTTTGAATGTCTTACAGAGAATTACGATGTCGCCCATCAATGACCAGTTCTCTACGTAGTAAAGATCAAGTCTTATGCTTTCTTCCCAGCTGAGGTTAGAGCGGCCGCTGACCTGCCATAGCCCGCTCATCCCTGGACTTACGTACAAACGTCGATGCGCTGCGTCATCGTATAGAGCTACTTCGCCCTCACGTTGAGGACGTGGACCAACCAGACTCATGCTCCCGCCCAATACGTTGAGCAGTTGCGGAAGCTCATCAAGGGAGTACTTGCGAAGAATTCGGCCAAGTGGTGTGATCCGAGGGTCGTTTTCCACCTTGAATAGTGGAGTGTCTTCAGACCCTTGGGCTGCCAAAAGAGACTGCAGCTCTGCGTCGGCATTTACCTTCATGGAGCGGAATTTGAGCATGGAGAAGGTTGTGCCACGAAGACCGATGCGCTCTTGCCGGTAGAAGACGGGTCCTGAATCCGTCATGCGGACCAGTAGCGCCAGGATCAAAAACAAGGGCGCGAGAGCGAGGACAAGAAGTCCGGCTACAGCAATGTCGAAAGCGCGTTTCGCTACCTTTTTTCCGCCTGTTAACTTTGGGGTGGAGACGTGAATCAAAGGTAAGCCAGCGACGGGCTGCGTGTGGATCCTAGGACCGGCGATGTCGGTCAAAGCCGGTGCCAGTATCATTCCAATGTCTCTTGCCGCGAGCTCCCAGCCAAGTTTTCGCAAATCCTTTGGATGTAGGTTTACACCCGCCGAAATAGCGACGGCGTCAACATTCGAATCGAGAATAGCGCCAAGAATTGCGTCGAAGTCTGTACTAACGCCTGCAACTGGGACGTTCAGGGCGGAGAATGACCGAACGGGCTGCGTCGCTCCAGGAAGTTGAGCAGCGACAGGGGTGTAGCCTGCGCTGGGGACGCTCTGTAAGGATGCAACAAGGTGTGCAGCGGAATATGGACCGCCGATTATCATGACTCGCGAGCTGCTCTTACCATGTTTGCGCTCAATGCTCAGGTGCTGACGGACGAGCCAGCGGCTGGCTAGCAAGCCCAGAACACCAGCTGGAAAAGCCAAGCCGACGAAACCACGGGCTGTGTCAATGCGCAACGCATAGGAAACAATTGCAACTAGGCCGAATAGCCATAGAGAGCTAGAGAGAACGCGCTTGTATTCTTCCGATCCGGAGCCAAGCACCCGAGGTTCTCGGGAGCCCCAGAAGTCAAGCATGAGCCACCATGCGATGACGAGAACGATTGACAATGCCGCATAGTCAATCTCGCTGGATCCCACGGTACCTTCGTCGGAAAACCCGAATCGGACTCCATAGGCACCTGCCACAGCCCACAGGATGACACCAGCGTCCAAAAATTTCAGACGAATCGCATACTTGCGACGCCAAGAGGCTTTGCTCACTAAACGCCCCAATTTCCCCCACCTTAAGTTCGTGCTCTCAGATCATACTTGCTGTTGCCCTTTGTGCTGACAACGACGTCTGGGGCACGTAACTCCTGCTGGTTTCGGACGGGCATGCTCAAGAGCGAACTACTCTTCGCTTCGAGCTCCGACGCCCGTTCTACAACCTGAAGGCTATGTCGCCTGCAAATCCTCGACGCACTCGAGCACTCGCTGAGCACTTTCGGCCAACTCGTTGCGAATGCCGCTTTCGCGCGCCTCGGCGCCTAGCTTTTGCAGTAAGGAGCCTTCTGTGAATACTCTGTGCAACGCAGCACCGAGATCGTGTGGCGAAGCTGCGGTCGTAAGACCTCCGCCAAATGCCAAAATTTCGGCCGTGCCACCCAGGCCGTAGGCCACCACCGGACGTCCCATCAATATTGCTTCGGCCGTTACCTTGCCAAAGCCTTCATTCCGAGAACATACGATTGCGATGTCAGCAGATTCATAGGCGCCTTTGATTTCCGATGTAGTCCCCTTGATCGCGACTATGTCATTGAGGTCCAGGTCGTCTACAAGCCGCTTCAACTCTTCGACATCCCCCGGCTTGCCATGTCCGTATATATCTAAACGCAGTTCAGTACCCAGCGAACGTGCCACGTGAATTGCCCGCACGGCATCAATCTGCCCCTTTTCGGGGCTGATTGTGCCGCACATGATTGCACGCGGCTGGACCTGCGCTGGCCGCTCCTGTAAAGCGGGAGTTGCAAAAAATTCTCGTCCCACCTGGGGGTAAATAATCCGGTTAGGGTACGAGAATTGGGCCGCGACGTACTGCGATATACAAATGACAGACGTAGACCACCTAGAGAGCGATCGTCTAATGATGCTCTTGGGTAGAGCCGACCTAAGCATGGGGTTGGATATCAGACTTTCCCGTACCACTTGCAAGACGGGCACCCCTGCAAGCTTAGCTGCGACCAAGGGGACTGGCGAAACACTGCTGTTCACAACCACTACGTCGTACCCGGAGGAACGGATATGCGACGCGTAGCGTGGTAAGTCCGATACGGCCTGCACCAGCCGCACCAAACCCACCAAGAACGAATATCGCCTGCCCATCCAAAGTCGACTCGGCATAATGACAGTTTCGAAAGAACCCGAAAGCGCTTCAAGCCGGGCTGCCAGTGGACCAGGTTCAGGCAGGGCAACGGTTCCTGTATGGCCCCGCTCTGCGGCGGCACCCACGAGGTGTAGAAGGCTTTGCTCTGCACCGGCCAGCGCGGAACTGTGGGAAGCAAACAAGATCTTCATTTGGCCAGCCCTCCTATCCTCAGGTCAGCTAGGGGCCCGGTAACACCCCTGGCGCCGTGCACAAGTCCACGGACGATGGCGTGGGTAGTGCGGGGAGACTTGATGCCGGACATAACGGCGTTTCGAAACAGGCCAAGGCTAGAAATCCATGCCCACGTTCCAAAGTGCTTCTTCAAGAAAAGAATCTCATTACGATAGGAGTAATACATTGCTGCCGGCGACGACCCCGATAGCGAGCCGCCGCGGCGGTGTATAAGGGCAGAGCCGCAGCTATATTGAAGCTTCCGCCCGAGGCGTAAGATGCGGAAGCAAAAATCAAATTCCTCTTTATAGTGGAAAAAGCGTTCATCCATGAAGCCAACGCTGTTCGCGGCTCCCAATTCAACCATTATGCCTGCCCCCGAGACGATATCCACTTCATGTCCAATCCCGCATGAAGTCGCGCATTGGAATGGCACAACTTTTCTACCTCGGAGGGTAGCGGCTGAGATGTAGGGTTGGCCGTTTTCTGTGACCTGCGCGGTTCCGACAACTGCGCCGTCGTCCGCCAGTTTCAACATTTCCTCGACGACCTGAACAGTCGGGGTAGTGTCCGGGTTGAGCAATAGACAGTGCGTAAATCGCTCCGCAAAAGCCCACCGCATGCCAGTATTCATGCCGCCTGCATAACCAAGATTTACACCTGTGCTTATCGTGTGTATCGCTGGATAACGTGCGCGAATCACGCTCGCCTCCGCCGGATCCGCAGAGCCATTATCAACTACGCAGATCTGCCATGGGCTTTTGGCCAGCAGGCTAACCGCGCGGAGAGAATCTTCTAAACAGTTCCAATTAAGAATTAGAATACATAAGTTCTTTTCAGACACCTTAAACTCCGCTCGTAAGCTTCTTCGACAGGCCGAGAAGGATACCCTTAGCAATAGCTTTAGCCCCGGCAGCATTTCCCTTGGTGAGAACTCGCGCAATGTAGCCCGAGCGAATGAGGACTATGACGGGAATACGAAAAGGATATCTCTTCCTGAAAAAAACCATTCGGCTCTTCGTAGCCTCGGTAAAGGCCAAGAGCGATTTCGATCTGACGTCAGTCGAACTCCCAGTGGTAAGGCCCTGGTCATGGAGAACGATGACGCTTTTTAGAGTTCCAATGGCAATGCCTATTTGCCAAGATCGGAGTGTCAGGTCAGCTTCTTCCATGAAAAGGAAATAGTCCTCATCAAATCCGTTGAGTTGTCGCCAAGCATCTAGAGAGAAAATTATCGAGTGACCGCCAGGGTAGTGCAGGCTGTAGCGACTAACTTCGACTTCGCGACGTGAACTAGCGGTAGCCTGACCCGTTAGCGTACTTAGCAGTCCCAGTCCATTTGATGTGACCCCGTTTTCTTGGGTGACCGTGGACCATAACGCCTGAGGGCTTTTGCTTGCTTCTGCCATTAATGCTTTTGCGGAACCGCTCACGGTTGTGTCCGGGTTTAGCACCCAGAGAAATGTAGATCCCGTCTCTATCAGCCGCGCGACCCCCAGGTTGTTGCCAGCGCCATAGCCCAAGTTACTTTTGGCTGCAAGAACCTCTATCCGCAGGCGATTGTTAGCATAGCGAGAGGCAATCTCGTTCAGCCGCTGGCACTCACGGCGTTCAGGGTCCTGGCTGTTATCGACGATAACCACCTGAACCGTTGCATCGCGGGCAAAATCAGACAGCGACTCTAGTAGAAGTTCCACGCTGGCGTGCGAGAAGTAATTGACTATTGACACCCCCAGAACCGGTGAGCTAATGGCCAGCGGCAGTTGACGTATCTCTTCGGCGCTATCCATTAGACGCCTGAAGGAATGTAGACGAGATATCGAGAATGGTTCGGTCCCTCCCACTGGCGAGGGTGAGTAGCAGTCGAGTGCAAGGTGGCAGCAGGGCTTGTTTCATGCAAACATCCATTTCCGGAGATTCCTACTGAACGATTCCTCGGAAAACATTTCAGCTTTCTGTTTCGCCTGTGTCATGTTCTTGGCGATGGCAGTGCCTACAGCTGCGGCAATTTCAGCTCCTTGGAAGCTCTCCACCGCGGTTCCGCCATCGAGTGCGTTTACGCTCTCAGCGGCGCCACCGACAGAATTAACTATCACAGGTGTCCCAAGTGCCATCGCTTCAACTGGCATGATGCCAAAGTCTTCGATTGGTGGGAAGACAAATACCTGTGCGTTCTGGATAAGGGCGTATAGCAGAGCATCAGTGGGAGAGAGAACAAAGTGGACTGGCACTGAGGCGCGGGCGGCCACCTCACGCAGGAATTCTTCCTCGGGGCCGGCCCCAGCCAGGACAACCGGAATACCCGTTGACTCGCCGGCACTAATTACATTCTCCAACTGCTTATAGGAAACAAAGCGGGAGGCGCCGAGCACATATTCACGGGGTAACCGTGCGAATATCTCAGAATCCGAATCACTGAGCACATTCTTCCACGATTCCTCAGACTGCAGCCGGCGAACCGCAACTGGTGGATATATCACTACAGCCTCTTGTTGCCATGTGGCCTGAATCCGCTCACGGATGAAGACGCTGTTAGCGGCGAAGGTTGTACCTTCGGCAGCTTTTCTCTGGTCGAGTCGTTTAAAGAAGGGGGATACGAGCCGAGTTGCCATACTTTGCCCTCGTTTATCCAACTCTGGTGTCCAGATATAACGCGCGGGCGTGTGGATATAGGCAAATATCTTGCCGTCGTTACGGTTTGCTTTACTTCCCACATGATGGGCGAACAAGTGTGAACTAACCAGCGTCCAATCATACGTATCCAGGGAGATGCCGCTCCATACCCTGGGCATGAAGGGGAGAGCCGCGGCTTTGTTCTTACGAAGGGGGGTGCGTGCTAGAACGGACTCTGTCACGCTCCGATGCTCAAAACGGTGCGGGGCATCGTTCCAAAGGCAAAAAATATCCGACCCTGGGAAGGTATCAGACATTGCTTGGAGTACGTTTTCTGACCCGCCAGAGCGGGCGATCCATTCGTGGACTATCAAACCGGTCAAATTTATCTAGCTCGCTCTCATAAGTAGTGAAGTCTTCAAACCCCGGGATATGCGTCCGATCATATGATTTTCCGCATCTGGCGCAGTTGGATCGTTAGCACTACGACTTCGGCTAGGACTTCGCCGATAAGCGCACCTGGAGGCCCTAGCAGTCTGGCGCCTAAAAGAATGCTGGGTACTCCTACAGAGACGCCAGCCACTGCGCTGACAAAAACGGTATGAATCCGGCCAAACGCCACGAGCGCGATCGACCCGCTGGCTCGTGACACCGACACGACGAAAATCAATACTCCTGAGAGGGCGGCGTACTCGAGGGGAATCGTGACAGTGGAGGCGAAGATGACGTCCGCCATGGTCGGAGCGGCGACCGTAAAGCCCAATCCTGCCACTACCCCCAGAGTGGCGCTGTAGAACACACTCTTTTTTGCTCGGCGTGATTTTCTGCGGTTGCCAACTGACTGTCCTACCCACTTCTGCATAATATTGGGTGCTGCGGCTAGCACTTGCAGGTAAATTCGCTGCAATCGTTCGATTGCAGAAAAAACGGCGACTGCTCCCGGGGCTACAAGGCTAACCAGAGCGATAGGGAGTGACATATAAATGGCACTCAGGGCGCGCCCTCCCAGCGCCGTGCCCTGAGAAGTTAGGACTCGAGTTAGGCGGCGGGATGTCATGCCACGAAGATGGCTCACTTGGAGCTCTTCGGTTCGAATTACTAGGAACGCACTGACGACTATCGGCAAAAGTATCCCAACAAGGGGATACAGTGCGAGCTCCCCTCCCACGAATATTAGGAACGCGGACAGACTCACGAAAAGAAGTCTGGGTACCGCATCGCAAAGTAGTAACTTCACAGATGAACCGATGCCGATGAAATACCAGCTGCTGTTTAAACCGTAAGCAGTTGCGCCTGCGGCGACGGCTGCCGCCTCCCATCGGAACGTATGGGACAGTCCGAAGCTGACACTACTTGCAAGAGCAACCAGGGGAGCAAGGACAGCGAGCTTCGTACATATTGACATCGCTAGGGTTTGTTGTCGGTTCCTTCGACTCTGCCGGGCAACTCGCTGTGGCCCAGTGAGTCCCCATCCAAGTTCGAGAATGACAGCGACAGAAGCGCCCACGGATTGACCAACAGCTACAGCGGACCATCCTGCAGCACCAAACTGCGAAGTTATAGCAGGAATCGCGAGCAAGGGACTGGCGATGCTCAACATTGGCACGACCACAAAGCCGAGGATCCGAACAATCCGAGAGCGTTGCACTACTCCCCTTCAAATATTTCCCACCATCAGGTGTGTGCACCATGTGTGGGGCGGTTCTACCGTATAGCACTTGTAGAAGTGCCTATCGCTTTTGCGAGTCATCCGATGTCATCTGCCCTTGCTAGCCCTTCAAGATGCAGCGGTCCTCGCGCAGGTTTTCACTGACAATATGACGGATTGCTCATCGGCGGTTGGGTGCGAACAGCCAAACTTAGCTGCCCAAGTAGAAACCAAGAACAAGGGATAAGGTTCGTATCGTCGGCGACTGTTACCGGGCCATGTGTTCAAAGGCTCAGGTCTAAATAACTACGGCCGAATGCAATACGGATATCCTAGTTCGGGGGACTCATGGCTGCACTAAGAAGGTGGCCTGCCTCCGCGGCGTTGTCTATCCATGCAGAGGCATGAATCTGAGAGGTTCAAATTTGGAGATCATCGACTACTTGCGGGTAGTGCGCCGCAACTGGGTTGTCATAGCAGCTTCAACTTTGTTGGGTCTACTTGTAGCGGGCGCCGCAGCGATGGCCACGACGCCCAGCTACACCGCACGCACCCAGTTGTTCGTGGCAACACAAAATTCGGGTAGCGTACTCGAGCTTCAGCAAGGGAACACGTTCAGCCAAGCTAGGGTCGCCTCCTACGTCGAAACCGCTAAGACACCTGTAGTTCTTCAACCTGTCATCGATTCTTTGGGCCTTGAGCTCAGTCCCTCAGCACTTGCGAGCAAAATTGAAGCAAGCGTTGAAGGGTCTACTGTCCTCCTAAATATTGCCGTCACAGATTCTTCTCCGGTAAGGGCTGCGGCTGTTGCCGAGGCAGTTGCGGATAGCTTAATTTCAGCTGTGGACCAGCTTGAGAACCCATCCAGGGATGGAATATCGCCTGTACGGTTGTCGGTCATCACTCCTGCAGCGGCTCCTTCGACACCTGCTTCTCCGAACACAAGCCTCTATCTTGCAGCTGGCCTGCTGATCGGAGCGGGTGTCGGAATCAGTTCTGCTTTGTTGCGGTCTGCTATAGACACCAGGATCCGCGGAGAACTGGACCTGAGGAAGGTGACTGAAGCCAGCGTTCTGGGTGGCATCGCATTCGATGCCGATGCTGTGAAGAAGCCGCTCCTTACCCAAGTACCGACGCAGAGTCCCCGCGCAGAATCCTTCAGGCAGATACGGACGAATCTGCAGTTTGCCCATGTCAGTCACAGCTCAAAGTCCGTAGTTGTTACGTCTTCCCTGCCGGGTGAGGGTAAGAGCACAACAGCCGTCAACATGGCCATATCCCTTGCTCAAACAGGTCAACGGGTGGCATTGGTTGATGCGGATTTGCGGCGGCCAATGGTTGGCGAATACCTAGGCCTTGACGGGAGTGCGGGCCTTACTACCTACCTTGTGGGGCACGGGAGCCTGGACGACTTGTTGCAGCCATGGGGAACAGACGACTTGTGTGTATTGACCTCAGGGATGATTCCGCCTAATCCCAGCGAGCTTCTCGGATCCTCTGCAATGTCGGGGCTAATCAAAACTCTCGAGGCTGACTTTGACGCCGTTGTGATTGACGCACCGCCGTTGCTGCCCGTCACCGATGCCGCGGTCTTGGCACAGCGGGTGGGGGGCGTCGTGCTCGTTGTCGGTAGCCAGATTGTAAAGATCACTGACCTTGAGAAGTCGCTGTCGTCCCTGAGTATGGTTGAGGCTGATCTGCTGGGCGTGGTTCTGAATCGTCTGCCCGCCAAAGACCCGGACGCCTACACGTATTCTTACTACTCGAGTAGCACTAGTCCTTTAAACAGATCTGCTGGGGACAGTATTGCAGCGGGCGGTCGCAATAGTGCCATCAGACAAGATGGTTCCTTTGACCAGATCGTCTTCGGCGAGAAGGATCCCGCCGCATCGCCGGGGTTGTTTAGACCCGGAGGGCGCCCTTAACGTGTCGAGTTTCGCTGGAATTGGTCCTCGGCACGGCCGGAGAGATCCGGGGTGTAGGTGACGCGCTGCCGGGTGATGTCGTAGGCGAGGCTAGACGCCTTAGGCTGCCCGCCAAATGAGCTTATGGCTATCGACGCGCGGGATGTCGGACGCTGTCATAAGGCGTCCCGAGATGATCAAGATAATATGGTCTCGCACACTCGTCTCCACACTAGGGATGTGGCGCGAGGTGCGAATCGAACAGGTGGGGCTTCTTACCTAGGTGGCCTCACCTCGCTGGCCATTGCCCCCTCCCGGTGGCGCTGTTGACCATTAGAGCATCATGACAAAGCCTTCGCTGTGGTCCGGCTTCACATGAGCGTTCCATTCCTTAATGGCGCCTCGCACGAATGTTAGGCCTTAGCTTCCAAACCTTGAAGTACGTCAACGCCGCATTCCAAGCCGGACATTGCAGGCGTCATACGCGGCGTGACTTGAACCGTTTGGCCTTTTCTGCAAGTGAAGTGCTCAGTACCCTTACTTCCTTGTATTGGCGCGGAGAATGCTCGATGTTTTTCGTGCATCCAGAAAGCGCCCTCAACTGAGAGCCTTGACGGAACTTGTCAAAGCTGTGACTGGCGAGTAGCGTCCGAAGGGATCTGACATGCGGATCACTGCTCACCGACGGAGGTCTGTTGTGGCTTTATCCGATTTTGTACTGGCGCTCTGCCTGCTGCTGGCCACCCTGCTGATCCCTTTTACTGTTCTGTACCAGATGCTTCGGCTCAAGCGCCGTGCCATCCGGATCACTGCTCCCGCCCCATCCCGAGGTGCCCGCCGTTAGCTATGCCGTACGTAGATATCAACCCGCACAAGGAACGCCCCAGATGGCACGGCTATGCCGTGCTGTGCGTTCTCCTGGTCCTCACGGCCGCAGTGGTCGCGGCCGCCCTCGCCCGCATCTGATCTGCCGTAGCTGCCAAAGCCCCTAGACTTACTGTTTGAAATAGTGCTGCTCGATAGTTTTGCCGAACGTCCTGGGGGGACACTTATGCCAGATCCGGCGGATCAGAACGCGCGCTCCCACGCAGAGGATGCAGGGCAGCCGCAGCGGCGCCGTCGCCGTGAATTTCGTCGCGCCGACGGCGGGCTGGCGGATGCCCGGACAGGAATCATGCCAGCCGTAACGCCCGACCTTTCCAGCCAACCGGAATCAGGCGCACCTCTCACGCGACGGTCCTCTTGGGCGGAGGCGGCCGCGGCGGCTGATGCAGCCAAGCCGGCATCGCAGGTCCCGGCACCCACCCGTGCGCCTGCATCCGCACAGCAGTCCGCGGCGAGGACTATCACCATTGTCCCTGGCGCAGCTGCTGCGGAAGCCCCGCCGACGCCGTCGGCCGCTCCTACTGAAACTCCCGCCTTCCGCCGGGCCCGCCCCACAGTTGCTGACAACATCGCTGAAAGCCCCATGCCCGACTTCATCAGCTCCCCTGGATCGTTCGTGAAGGAACAGAAACCCCGGCCTGTCGGCGGCATCCGTGGCGCGCTCTACAACATGACCGGCGGTGCCTGGAATCTGGGCCCGGGGCAGAAACAGCGCCAAGAAGAGGAGCTGGGTCGCCGTATTTCGCGGCAGCTGCATGGCAGTTACAACACTGCTGTTCTGAGTCTCAAGGGTGGCATCGGCAAAACCTCGACAACCGTGGGCGTGGGTCTGACCCTCGCCGAATACCGCGGGGATGCTCCCTGCGCTATCGACGCGAACCCTGACTCCGGGGACCTAGTGGAGCGTGCCCTGGGGGAGGGCATCTACCAGCAGTCCAGCCCGCGCACCATATCAGACCTGCTGGAGAAGGTCGAGTCCATAGATTCGCTGACCTCCTTGTCCAGATATATGCACCACGCCGGCCGGCTTCATCTGATTGCAGGGGAGCAGGACCCGGAGGTCTCGGACTCGCTCACCGCCGAGGAGTACCTGCGAATCCGGAAGCTGATCTCCGCCTACTACTCCGTGGCCCTGACCGACTGCGGCACCGGAGTTACCCACAACGCCATGAGCGGCATCCTGCAGTCCACGGACAACTTGGTCATCGCCGCAGGATATGCAGTGAGCGGGGCCAAACGCGCCCGCAGCACCCTGCAATGGCTCGCCAGCCACGGGTACGAAGATTTGGCTCGAAACGCGATTGTGGTGATCACGGACAAGGACGAGGTATCGTCGCGCGTGGACAAGGACGCGATTGAAGAACACTTGGCTGGCATCTGCCGCGAGCTAATTGCCGTTCCGCACGACCGCGGGGTTGCTGATGGCGACCTTGTGACCTTGGATGTGCTAAAGCCCGAGACGCGTCGTGCATATAAGCAGATAGCAGCCGCGATTGTGGACGGGTATCGGTAGGCGCTTCGGCCGGCAGGTCTAGTAGTAATGCCGAGTGCACTTACGACCGACTAGTAGCGGAAATTTCTGCAGGTAAGTATCGTGAATTTCGGTGTATAGCGGCTCAACGAAAACCCTCGGGACCTACCGAGTTATCACGTCCGAGGCATACATAAACGGTCTTATTGACACATCCACGCCCGGTAGAATAGCCGAAGTCTCAGTTCTATTTGTGGGGGAAATATAGCTATGTCCATGCTCAAAATCAGGAGAAAAGCTTCGGGCGGGGTCAAGCCTTCGTCCAAGCTCCGCGGCGACATCCAGGGGCTGCGAGCACTTGCAGTAACCGCCGTCATCTTTGATCACTTGCTGCATTGGCCTAGCGGTGGATTTGTAGGAGTGGACATCTTCTTTGTCATCTCCGGGTTCTTGATCACCGGCATCTTGGCCAAGGAGTTCACCCGAACGGGGCACATCTCTTTCACGGGATTTTATACTCGACGCATAAGGCGCATAATCCCTGTTTCCCTGCTGGTTCTGGCCGCAACTGTCCTGACAGCCAAGCTCTTGTATACGGCGAGCAACTTCGAGTCAGTCCTATGGGACTCGATTGCATCGTTCTTTTTCGTCGGCAACTGGAGATACGCTGCCACGGGAACTGACTATTTCGCCGCCGGCGGCAGCCCCTCTCCGTTGCAGCACTTCTGGTCGCTAGCCGTCGAGGAACAATTTTATTTCGTTTGGCCATGGCTGATGCTAGGCATCCTTCTTCTGGTCACAAAGCTTTGGAAAGTATCCGCCCCTCGCGCCGTCCGGATCTCTGGACTGGCGATGGCAGTCGCCATCATCGCTTCGTTTGCGTGGGCTCTAGAACAAAGCTCGTCCGCCCCGACAGTTGCCTATTTCTCGTCCCTAACTAGAACCTGGGAACTGGGCGTTGGAGCGCTGCTCGCACTCTTCGCAGGAGCATTCGTAGGCATACCTGCCGCTGCCCGTACCCTCTTGGCATGGCTGGGTACAGCCGGGATGCTGGCTTCAATCTTTTTCGTAACATCCGGCCCCGGTTTTCCGGCGCCCGGTGGGGTGTTTCCCGTGGCCGCAACGGCGGCCGTGATTGCTGCGGGTATCGGAGCGGAAGCAAAGCACAACTATCTGCTCACCAATCCGGTGTCCAGGTATCTCGGCGATGTCTCCTACAGCTTGTACCTTTGGCACTTTCCCGTCATCATTTTCCTCGGCGTTTTCTATCCAGAGGGCGGCATCGCCTACACGTTTATCGCGCTGGGCTTGACGCTGGCCCTGTCAGTCGCTTCCTACCACCTCGTGGAGAAGCCCTTCAACAAGGCGCCCATCTTGGTCAAGCACGATTCGAAAACGGAAGGACGGCGTGCCTGGCAGAAGTGGAGAACCGCGCATGCAAGCGTCTTCCAAAACGGAGGGCTGCTGGCGCTAACGGTGACCACAGCCGTGGTTGTCGCCATAGTACTCGTGCGTCCCACATCGTCGCCGAGCGCCGAGGAGGCTGCTGCTTACAATGAGCGTTTGGCTTCCACTGGAGCCGGGACGTCTGCTCCGGCTGCCCCGGTTGCTGACACTCCACGGTCAAAGATTCTCGGCGGGCTGTCGGCTGCTTTAGCTACCGCAGCATGGCCGAAGCTTTCCCCGAGCGTAGACAATGTGATGGCGGAGGGTATGCCCATGGAGGCGACTTTGGGCTGTGGGGCTGCGGACGTGTTTGACCCGATGTCATGTGGATTTGGTAATCCCTCCAATCCGGAAGTGGTCGTTTTCGGCGATTCCCTTGGAACTACGCTCATGCCGACAGTGCGGGAGGCGCTAGAAAGCGACTACTATGTGCGCGGCTTGACCTTAGCCGCATGCGCCGTCATTGACCTTGAGGTCGAGTTTGAGTCGGAAGCTGTCAGAGACAACTGCTTGAACGTTCGGGCGGAAGCTGTGCGTTACATTCAAGAGCGTCGGCCGGAAGCCGTGTTGGTCATTGAGAACTATGCGTGGGCAAACTCGAAGAAGCTCACCTCCAGAGCTGCAGGTGAAGCCATGCAAGAAGAATGGCGCGCTGCAGCTCAGTCCTTCATTAGCAAGGTTTCAGGTTCAACAAAGCGGGTTGTTTTTGTGGCCCCGCCTCCTGAGGGCAAGCAGTTGGCAGACTGTGCTTCCAAGGTCAGCACACCGAGTAGTTGCGTGAGCGACATACCGGGCACATGGCAGCAGGTCCGCGAAGTCGAGTCCAAGCTTGACGGAGCCACCTATCTCGATACTCTGCACTGGTTCTGTGTATCCGGAAAATGTCCATCGTTCTCCGGAACTACCCCGATCAAAAGGGACTTCATCCACCCCACCCAGCAGTATGCACAACAGGTTGCTGTTGACTTCCGCGAGATGTATGACCAGATCCCGTAGCTGGAATGGAAGAAGGGTTGAGCTGCCAAACCTCGCTTAGTCTGAGGCGGCATAGAGGCCGCAGGCCCATGCTTAATCTGGGGCCGCAGTCAGTGCGTTCGAGGCCCAGTTAAACCTGCACAATGCGCACATCGCAACCTGTCACGCGTCGCCACCGCTCAGTTCTTACTTGCCCCAAGTTTCGGACGTCTGTGTCGCCAATGGTACGCGTCGAATGTATGGAAACAATTGAGTGCAGTCGTGTCGATGAAAGCTGCCGGGCCGACTTTCTGTGAGGGCTCAAAGATAGTAATTTCTTGCTGGCCGTTCGGGATTGCTGCTGCCCTTGTCGTCCTACGACATGCCATTGCGTCTTCGTGGCAACCCTATGATGAATGGACGGAAGTCACTGCGATCTAGGGCGGGCCGGCGTCGTCGCCTTCTTCCTCGTTAGCCGCTACGTCATCCCTCTGAGCCTGGCCAGACAGGATACCGGACGTTCTTGGTCCGCAGGTTCTTCCCGCCGTCACCCCCGTTTATTGATTTGGCTTGGGTGCATACCTTCTGCTGGCTACACCGGACACGTTGCATCCTTTTCTCCGGTGACACCAATGGCTAACGTCCTTATGGTCCAAGGGCTCGTTGGCACGGCAAACCTGCTGCCGGTGGCTTCGACGCTGAGCCTTGGGCGTATTTTGTACGCCCAGCAGCTCGCCGCTAAGGTCGTGGAGCTTTCGCGTCACTCGTTGTACTTGGGCTATTCTGGGTGGCCGCGTACTTAGGGATTTGCGGCCTTCAGCCCTTGTGCTGGCCTTGCTATGCCCAGCATAATTCGCACCGTGATGAAGAGGTGGTGGGCTGCTAGCACAGTACCCGGATAAATGCGAAGTCGTGGTTTGGCCGGGCGTACCGAGATTTGGTTGCGTGAGCATGAAGGGACACGCGCTGCCCTCGGCTTCAAGACCACGCAGTTTCTCAGACTGCCGGATGGCAACCCGCGGAAATCGATGCGAACCATGGTCAGAGGCACGGACGCGCTGGTGGCATCGGTCCGGACGGATGAAATGTACCTTCCCTACCCGGACCTTCATCAAGATCACATCGCTACTTAGGCGGCCGGCATGCGCGCGGCCAGGGCGAGCATGAAATCCGCCCTATGGTACGTACCAACGTGTTCGTCTACGACGTCGCGTGCACGATGGAACTGCGCCAACGGGGATAAAGTTCGACACTTTGAGGGCATCTCCGGCGACCCCGTTTTTGGCTAAGGGGACGGCGATGGACTGCTACGTATCGGAAACCGCGCCGCCGCCTTCTCCTGCCAATTGGGCTGCGCTCATCATGCCAGCGGAAGCCCTTAATTCCCGCCATCACTGCTATGCCATTGAACAATATTCCGTGGTTCGGGTCATCAGGTAAGGGGCTTGGAGGCTACACAGCTGGCTCATGGTAGGTCAGTCGGAGTGCGCAATATGCTGCCATCACCATGGGCATGCTTTCGACCTTGGGCTCCAAGGTGCTGGCCAAGGCGATTGTCCCGGCCCCGCATACGAAGGCCACGATCAAGACAGAAGCAATGCCTTCATGAGGAACTCCTTGTTCGTCCGGGTAAACTCGTGCACGTGACTCGCGCAAATTTGGGGGTAAGGCGTAGTGGCATTGGCCTAGCCCTGCCAGGACTTTTGATTCCGGCATGCTTGATAGGCATTGGGCTCTTAGCTCTGGTCAAGCCCATTCTGGTTCTTGCGGTACCTGTTGCCCTTGGCTTCCTCTACTGTGTAGTCCGCCCAGCAGTTGGCCTCTACGCGCTCGTGGCGATGTTGTTCTTCACTCCGATCACCATCAACCTGGGCTGGCCGGGGCAAGCGGCGACCTACGTGTTCTATGCCGCCCTCGCGCTTGCCGTGCTAGGCAGGTTTGTGCGGGCAATCACGCGGAAGCAAAGGTTCTTCGAAGCTGGCTGGATCTTGTGGTTCCTACTACCCATCATTCTCTCGGGGATAATCCACAGCACGTCGCCGGGGGACTGGTTTGCGAACGTCAAGCCGCTTCTGGTCCTTGTCGTGGTGTCCTGGCACCTTGTGGCAGAGGCGCGGCTTGACCCTCAGCGAATGCGCCGCGTTGCGCTCATGGTCGCATGGGCCGCCCCGGCATTGTTCCTACTTGCCGCGTACCAGCGCGTGGCGGGATACTGGCCGGTTCTTGACCAGTTCGCCATTGCCAAGTCCTACACCTCACGCGGTGACGCCTCCCGCAGCGCCGCCATCATGGGCCACTCCATCCTGTACGGCGGGTACTGCATGGTCACAGCCCTAATCTCCGCAGTACTCACACCGAAATGGTGGCGCGTGCTACTCGTTGCCTCTTTGGGCGGCCTGGTGCTATGCGGGGCGCGGAGCGCCTGGGTAGGGGCGGCGGTTGGACTATTACTCGTCCTGATAATCCGGCGCCCGAAGGTCTCCTTTTGGGGTCTTTACTCCGGCTTGATTGGGCTATGCCTCGTCGTTATGGCGATAATCGTCTTCCCGGACGGCGTTAGCAACGTGGTTTCCGCCGCTACAGGGCGCGTAGAGAACTTCGCAGAGTCCCAGTCAGCCCTCGCACGTCAATTGCGGGTGAACTTGGCATGGAGTCAGATCACCCACACTGAGTTTTCTTGGTGGTGGGGGCTGGGTCCTGGCGCATTGGTCGCCTACTTCACGGCCAATAAGACGTCGGATAATCTTGCTGCAACGTTCGATAACAGCTATCTCACTATGTGGTTCGACTACGGGGTGATCCCCGTAGCGCTGTTGGGGATAATGCTTCTTGCCATGATCCTGCAAAGGGGCGCCCTGCTGGGAAGAGTCCTCGCCGTCGGACTGTCAGCGCAGATTATCTTCTTCGACTTCTACCAGTGGCCGCTTATGATCGGCGCGATCGCCCTAGCCGCGGGCTTGCGTCAATGCCAAAAGCAGCCAGCCCCGAAGGACGAAGTCATAGGTCCGCCGGCGCTACTCGGTCAGCGAATCTGACGTTCCCCAGTAAATGAAGCCTGTTGTGTTGCTGTAGGGGCGCCCTGCTAATCGGGACATAGAATCAAGCCGTCCAGTGTTAGGAGCCTGCCCCGTCTTATTGACCCCGTATCATTGGGGCAACTACTTCTTGGGGGATGACGCAATTTGGTCGCGCACGCAAATGCTATCGGGAACCGTATGGGCAGCGGCGACAACGCGCTCAACCTCATACGCCTTGTGCTGGCGGTTCTCGTGATTGTCTCGCATGCGTTCCCCGTTGGTGGCTACGGCCCTGACCCGGCAATTGGTGGACTGGGCCTCGGAAGCTTCGCTGTAGGTGGGTTCTTTGCGATCAGCGGCTACCTCATCACCCAGAGCCGATTTCGTAGCGATCTAAAAAGCTACTCGATCAGGCGGGCACTCAGGATCCTCCCCGGATACTGGGCCTGCCTCTTCTTCACTGCAGTTATAGCCTCCGGGCTGGCAGGGCTTGTCCGTGGTGGGTGGTCCGCCATAGAAGCTGCAAAGTTTATAGGTTGGAACGCTGTCATGGTCAAGGCTGGCGGGAGCGACATCGGGAGCACCCTTGCGGGGCTGCCTTATTCGGGGGCCTGGAATGGTTCCCTCTGGACGCTTCGCTTCGAGGTTCTTTGTTACATAGTGGTCGGCGTGGCTCTGCTCGTCAGCTTCGTGCGGCAACAGCGTGCTGTTTTCCCTGCCGCCTTCGCGGGTGCCACCGCTGGAAGCTTGGCCGTGCATGCTGCTGATATCGGCGGTATCCCCGCGGACCTCGCCCTGTTAGTTCCGTTCTTCCTTGCAGGCGCAACAATTCACGCCTACGCCGATAAGATTCCCTGCAACAACGCTATGGCGTTCGCAGCCTGCGGCGCTCTCCTGGTCGTCCTCGCGGTAGGGCAAGGAAAATCTCTGTCTGCATTACCCGTGGCATACCTGCTTCTGTGGCTCGGCCTTGTGATTCCCAAGCCTCTTGCTGCGCTGTGTAAGACCGATGACTTCTCCTACGGCACATACCTCTACGCTTTTCCGATGCAGCAGTGGTTGGTTATCGGTGGTGCCGCGCAGTTTGGCCCAACAGCATTCATTGTTTTTAGCATCTTGGCTACCGCGCCGTTCGCGGTTCTAAGTTGGTTCTTGGTGGAGCGGCCGGCGAATAACCTTTTCAGGCCGCGCCGCCGGCCGCTTTATGCTACCGCTGCGGCTTCAAACAACGCATTGTCAAGCAACACGGCCGGGTGACAACTATTAGGGGACCTTTGAACATCAAGCATCGAGCCGCACTGGCCACATCGGTGGCATCAGTTGTCACCGCTATTTCTTGTGCTTCCGAGGCGTGAACGGGGCCCGCCATCCTTCGACCGGATTCAGCCCGGAGATCTGGGGTTCTTCGACGCGGAAGCGGACACCGCCGGACAGTTCGACCACGTGGAAATGCTCCTAGGCACTGGATACTGTCGGAAAGCACCTTTTCATTTCCGGAAGTCCGCCAACGGACCCATCCTGGACGATATAGCTGCGCGGTCAGTCCTCGACCGCGCTGGCTACTACCCCAAGACCCTTCCGGGGATCCCCCGCTTGTGAGGAGTTCGTCGAACTTGCCGCGGGCTGCTCGATTGTGCCCGCGGCGACGACGGCTACCGGGTATCCAAATCCTCAAACACCAGGAACGTCTGGGTATCCAGCACTCCCGGCATGGACTGCAGCTGATCGAAGATGACCCGGCGCAGGTCGATGTTATCCACGGCGCGGACCAGCAGGATCACGTCGAAGTCGCCGCCCACCAGGGCCACGTGGTGCACTTCAGGGATGGCGCCCAGCTGGTCGCGGAGCTCACGCCAGGCGTCCTGCTTCAGCTTCAAGGTCACGTAGGCGGACGAGCGCAGCCCGGCCTTGATGGGGTCCACCAATGCGGTGAACCTGGACAGCACGCCCTCACCCGTGAGTCTGGCGATGCGGGTGTACGCGTGCGCCCGGGAGATGTGGACGTTCTCGGCCACCTGCGTGACGGACATGCGGCCGTCCCGGGTCAGCTCCGCAATGATCCTGCGGTCAATCTCGTCCAGCGGGACGGGTTCCGTCCCGGCGTCCTTGCCTGCCACTGCGCCCACGGCCCCCGTCAGTAATCTGCCTCACACCTGCAATTCGTCTTCCAGTGTAGGCAGAACCGCGCAGCATCGTTACAGTTCGTGGGACGCCAGATACGAAATCCCGCCGCATCCGTGGGTCACGGGGACATCTGGTTATTGGCTTCCTGAAGCCGCGAGGCGGTGCGGATGAACTCGCAGTCGCTGGGGGAGAGGACAGTCTCACCGTGCCTGTCCTGCTCCAGCTCCTCTCCCGTGGCCTTCGCGATGGCGGCCACCACGGTCCGGGGAAGGATCCTGCACCCGGGATTGTCCACCAGCCACTTCCGCGTTCCAGGCTCAAGCCGGTCCCACAACTTCTCAATGTTCATGACAGACGCCCCCACCTTTGAAATTTCGCTGTGTTGGAAAACCGCGGTGCCCGCTGCGGCTAGGAAGCGCAGGACTGCATGTGTCCCCTCCGTGCCCTGCGCGTCCTCCGAGTGTGGTCCCCGCACAAGGAAGGGGTCAAGGGTCTTTCGGCACGGGTGCCACCCTAGGTCACGCCAGAAACGCCGCGGAGATACTATGTGGGCGTGGCGGCTGCGGACGCGGGCTGCCGGAAGGGGTGTCCGGAGCATGAGGGGTATGCAGCGCCGGGAAGGCGGTCCTCTGCGGCCGATGCTGACCGCATGGACGCGGAGCCACCGAAAGGCGCTCGGTCTGGCGGGGGCTGCGGCGGCAGCCGGCATGGCCGTCGTGTGGACTGTCATTGTGCCGGACAAGGCCGCGCAAACCTCCGGAGTGCAGGAACTCGCCATCCGCTGGGGGCATCCGGTCTGCTGGGCGCTCCTGGCCGTCGTGGGCGTCCTGGTTGCGCTGGATGCACCCAAGCGGACCCGTGACGGCATCGCGATCACGGCCGCTGCGTGCTACGCAGCCTTCCTCGCGGGAACGCTGCTCTAGCAGCGGGACGGAACTCTGGCGATCAGAACGCAGGCCCAGCACCGTGTCCTTACCAGTGATGCATAGGCTGACTTGGGCCGTGGTTACGGGGACTTGTGGCTGTTGGCGTCCTGAAGCTGCGAGGTGGTGCGGATGAACTCGCAGTCGCTGGGGGAGAGGACGGTTTCACCGTGCCTATCCTGCTCCAGCTCTTCGCCCGTGGCCTTCGCGATGGCGGCCACCACGGTCCGGGGAAGAATCCTGCAGCCGGGATTGTCCACCAGCCACTGCCGCGTTCCAGGCTCAAGCCGGTCCCACAACTTCTCAATGCCCATCACTGATGCCCCCACTCGTTGTCATTTTCCCTGTAGACGAATTCGCGCCCCGCCCCGCTGAAAGGAGGCTTCCGCTCACCGGCCGGTAGCCGTTTTTGCCTATCGTCTTCACCGAGTGTGGCCCCACCGCTGGAAGGGGTCAAGGAGTTTGCGAAACGTACAGACTATTACCGACCCCCGCCCCGGAAGGGCATCGTTAAACGGCCAATGCGGGGGTCTATCTCCGGCTCACCGATCCTGCTCAAGTCCATTGATCAAGGATGTGCACCGTCTGGCCGCCACACCGGGCAATGCGACCCAAGAATGCCGCTGCCAGCTTCGGGAGCGCCATCGTGTCTGAGCGCGAAGCCTCACAGCGCACTTCCGTTTCCAGATCCATGGCCAGGCCGGCCAGCCGCTCTGCACCCACCATCTGGCTGGACGTTTTCAGGCTTAACACTGCATCGACGGCTGCCTCCAAGTCTCCGGTGGTCAGCGCCAGCCGCAGCCGTTCGATCCTGCCTGGGAGGCATGTGATGAAGTTGGCGACAAAAATCCTCGTGTACCCCTCGCCGTCGTCGTCCAGTTCTTTTCCCAGCCGGTCGAGGACTGACCGGTCCACGAGCCTGGCGGCGTCCGCAGGGCGGGCCGGGACGTCCCTGTTCACGGGGGCTCCCCGCTCATCCTGCCGGGTTTGGTGATGGCTCATAATTCCTTCCTTGGGCCGGGACTGATCCGTGCCCCGAAATTCTGAAAAAAGTTGTGGGCTTCCTTGAGGACAATCCTGTTTCAAGCCTTATGATCAGTCCCACGTGCTGAGGTTGCAGTGCCGCCAGGGGTGGTGGCGTGGTACGTCCTGGTCTCACCGGTGTTTGTCACTGCTTGGTCTCATTGGTGCTTGGCACCGTGTCTCAGGGGGAAGTGCAATTGAATACATTGAGGTATTGCCTGCTGGGGAGCAAGCGACGCGGACGGCTTTTTACTGCCGCCTTTGTCTCCTGCTTTGTAGCGGTGCTGTTGCTGGTAGTCCCGTCCGCGTCCACCGTTCCCGCAGCGGAAGCGGCGGATCCCCCGGGGGAGTGGGTTTCCCTGGCGGCTGGTCCTGTTCCAGCGAGTAATCCCTTGGCGGGTTTCGTTCCGTTCGCGGGCAGTTATACAGGGGTGCCGCACTCCATGGAGTGGTTCTATGCCCCGGTCAACTCTGTTGTGGTAGGCCCCGGAACGTACAACTGGTCCAGTTTTGACGCGCAGTTGAACGCCATCTCCGCACGCGGTCACCAGGCAGTTTTCAGGTTCTACCTTGATTACCCTGGCAAGGCCTCTGGCATTCCCGGGTATCTTTTGACCTCGGGACTTTCCACCCGCACCTATACGGACCACGGCAACAATGGTGTGAGTGTCTCCCCAAATTACGAGGACCCACGCCTGCTGGAAGCCCTGGATGGTTTCATCGCAGCCCTCGGGTCCCGCTATGACGGAGATCCGCGCATCGGGTTCATCCAACTGGGCCTCCTGGGTTTTTGGGGTGAATGGCACACGTACCCCCATGACGGGTGGGCGAGCCCCGAGAACTGGCTTGCATCCTCGGCCACCCAGCAACGGGTGCTCCAGGCCTACACCAACGCCTTTAAGAAAACGAAGCTTCAGGTGAGGTACCCGGACGCGGCCAACAGCAGCCTGAACGTCGGCTACCATGACGACTCGTTCGCTGTAGGAACTTTGCCGGGCATAGGTTGGCACTTCATGGACAAACTGATGCAGGCCGGCGCCACGGAGAAGTGGCTCTCCCAGCCGGTGGGCGGAGAACTGCGCCCTGAAATCCAGCACTGCATCTTCAACGCGCCAATGAACTGTCCGGTGATCGAGGACGGGGCCGATAACGACTTTGCAGGCAGCGTTAAAGCGACGCACGCCTCCTGGCTGCTGAACCACCACGCATTCAGTCCGGGGTACGCGGGCCAGGCGCTCAGTGATGCCACCGCGGCGTCCCAGTCCCTGGGCTACCGGTTCCAAGCGACGGCCTTCGCCCTGACCCGGGGGGCTGCCCAGGGACAGAGTGATCTCAGCGTGAAGATGAGCAATGTGGGTGTTGCGCCTTTCTATTACGACTGGCCTGTGCAGGTGGCTGCCGTCAACGGTGCGGGAAAAATCGCCCGGACATGGACCACCCCGTGGAAGCTTTCTGCGGTGAAGCCGGGGATGACCGTTCAGTGGAAAGCACCTGTCAGCAGCAGCGGACTGGCACCGGGGTACTACACACTCCTGGTGCGGCCGGTTAACCCCCTGGCAAACGGAATGCCCCTGCGCTTCGCAAATGCTTCCCAGGACCAGACCTTGACCGGGTGGCTGACGCTTGGCAGGAAGTACCTGCCGGCTCCGTAAGCGGAAGGACGACGGCGGCCCAAGGGTTAGCCAGGTTGTGTGCTGGTCCGGTACCCGTTGGGGTTGTTTTGCTGCCAGCGCCAGGAGTCTGCGCACATGCTCTCCAGGGTCTCGGACGCCTTCCAGCCGAGATCGTGGAGGGCCCTGGACGGATCGGCCAGGCTGACGGGGGCGTCTCCCGGACGCCGGTCCACGATCTCGTAGGGGATGGTGGTGCCCGACGCAGTTTCAAAAGCATGGATGATGTCCAGGACTGAGTAGCCCTGGCCGGTCCCCAGGTTCCACGTGTGCAGCCCCCGGTGGTCGGCCAGGTAGTTCAGCGCTGCGGCGTGGCCTGCGGCGAGGTCCATGACATGGATGTAGTCGCGGATTCCTGTTCCATCAGGCGTGGGGTAGTCGTTGCCGAAAACACTGACTTTGTCCCTGCGGCCCACAGCTACCTGGGTGACGAAAGGGAAGAGATTGTTGGGGGGACCCTGCGGGTCTTCCCCGATGAGCCCGGAGGGGTGGGCCCCTACAGGGTTGAAGTAGCGCAGGAGTGCTATCCGCCACCGCCCGTCAGCGGCCTGGAGATCCGTCAGGATCTCTTCGATGTGCTGTTTGGTCCGGCCGTAGGGATTCGTGGCCCTCAGCGGAAGGTCTTCCCTCAACGGCATGTCAGGGTTCGCCCCATAGACGGTGGCCGACGAGCTGAACACCAGGTTCCGGACGCCATGGGAGTCCATGGTTTCCAGGAGGTTCAGTGTTCCGGTGACGTTGTTGCGGAAGTAGCGCAGGGGCTGGCTGACGGACTCTCCCACGGCCTTGTAGCCGGCAAAGTGGATCACCGCCTCAATAGCCCCCTGGGTGAAGATCTTCTCCAGGCAAGAGGTATCAGCGATGTCCCCCTCGACAAAGGAAATGTCCCGTCCCGCGAGCCTCTCCACCCGCAGCAGTGACTCGGAGGAGGAGTTGCTGAGGTTATCAATGACCGTGATGTCGTGTCCGGCCTCGAGCAATCCGAGGATTGTGTGGGATCCGATGTACCCGCAGCCGCCGGTGATGAGTATCTTAATGGTTCTGCCCTCGCTGATAGATGACGCCCCGCTGTGCAGGCAGGACCAGGGATGATGGGGCCGGGTTTCCAGCTGCGTCCACCAGGCCGGACGGCACCGTGATCCGGCGCCTGCGGCGGCCGTCGTTGTTGAAGTTCACAGCAGCCCATCCGTCGCTGAACTCCCTGGACCAGACGTGGTGGCGGCCCTTCGGATTACCCTTGGGCTTGCCCAGCGCCCAATCAAGTGCGGGGATGTGCTGCGTGCGGCTGTAGTCGTCGTGCGCGGTGGCCGAGAAGGAACCCCGGCCGCCGCTGAAGATCCAGAAAGCCGCCAGCCCGTACGTGAAGTTGGGATGGTTGTCATTCCCGTCGGTCGGTACGCGCAGGATGGACAGGCCCGGGCCTTCCGCCTGGGGAAGCTGTGCCTCGGCAGTGTGGGGATCGAAAAGGTTCTCCGGCCCGTAGCCCAGCCAGACTTCCTCGAACCCGCCCCCGTAGGCTGCGTGGGCGGCCCACCGGCCGGGGAGCCGCCGTGATTCGGCGATGTTGGGCACCAGGATCTTGTGAACGCGGTTCAGGGACTGGCCGGCGGCGTGCACCAGGAGGTCAAGCCCGCCCCGCAGGTCAGCCATCGAGGAGGCTTCCCGGATGGGCAGGTTCAGCTGGTAGTAGTCCTCGAACACGTCGTTGTCAGCCATCACACCGTCAAAGGGCGAGTCCGCCAGTTCCGCAGTGACATTCTGGACCCAGCGTGCACGGTACCCGGGGTCCTGCACGTTCATCTGCCAGTGCCCGCCGTAGCCGTTCCACTCAATGCGGGAACCGTCCAGCCGGGCGGCGAACCAGTTTCCGCCCTGGTCCTCCGCTTCCTTGTATGACACACCTGAGCTGTAGACCGGCCCGGGCTCATAATCCCGGGTTGAGGACAGGCACTTGTAGCAAAGGACTGTCATGTCCGGGCGGCGCCGCTTAAGCTCAGCTGCCGCGTCCAGTTCCCAGGGCTGCAGGATGGCGGCGCGGTAATGGTCGGCCGCGAACGCCGTCTGCTCCGGGGTGATTGGATCGCCGTATCGGATCCACGCGCCAACACCGCTCACAGCTCTGCCGGAGCCAGTTCATCTTCTGGGAACTGAACCATGTCCCCGACAATCGGAAGATCGCCCAGGGCACGGTAGATCTGGTTGTACGAGGACATGACCTCGTGCATCTGGAACAGTTCCTGGACCCGCTTGCGGGCGTTGGCAGCATAGGCGGCGTAGGAATCCAGGTTGCCGATGACGGCCTGGATGCCGTCGGCCATCTGTTGAACGTCGCCCGGGGTGACGGTTTCACCGCACGGACCTATGGTGCGTCCGTCCGCAGTGATGAGGTCATCGGCAATCTGCTGCGCCACGCCTCCCACGTCGGAGCCAACAGTGGGTATGCCGGCGGCCATGGCCTCAAGAATGACGATCGGCTGGCCTTCGTTGTAGCTGGGAAGGACCAGGAGGTCGAACTGGTCAAGCATCTCCCGGACATGGACTGTCCCGTGGATAGTGACGTGGTCGTGGAGGCCCAGGGCGTCGATCTTCGCGAGGCAGGCCTCGAAGTATTCGGGGACGTGCTCGGTGGGACCCAGGACGTCCAGATGCAGGTTGGGGTACCCGCGGTCCCGCAAGATGTCCATGCTGGACAGCAGATCCAGGAGACCCTTGATGGGGACTACCCGGGCGATGTACACAAGGTGCCAGACGTAGTCCGCACCCTCCTGCTCCATGGTGGCCAGCGCCTGCTGGCGGGCGCGGTACTTGTCGTCGAACTCTTCAATGACCATGCCATTTGGCACCACAACTGATTTGTCGATGTCGGTCCCCAGCCGGGCCGCCTCGGTGATGGCACTCGGGTAGAGATAGGTGATGAGCCGTGCGCTGGGGTAGCAGAACCGGCCCATTTCCGTCCACCACGCCATCCACGCACGCTGTTCAGCGGTCACGTCGAACGTCCGGTAGTCGTCTGCGGTGATGGACAGGGCCATGTTGCGGTCCAGCAGGGTGTTGACGGTGTCGCGGACGTAGAGGTTGTGCTCGGTCAGCAGGAATGAGGTGTCATGGTCCCGTGCTGCTGCCGCTCCGAGCAGCGAAGCATAGCCGGTGGTGTGGGCGTGGTAGACGCTGGCGCGGGGCATGGTTTCACCGAGAACGGCGAAGGCAAGGGAGAAGAAGTTGCGCAATGTCCAGAACGAGTTCGCCAAGGAGAGGTCCAGCTGCGGCATGCGCTCCTGCAGGGTCTGCATGAATTCCCTGGACCCGAGCAGGGCCCACAGGGGGTACCGGCGGGTGCGCTCGTTCAGGCCCTCGTCGATCAGATCCCACAGGCCGTCAACGTCCCCGTGCTCGGACAGTGCGTAGAGGGCGTCAAAGAGCCGGTGGGAAAGTTCTTCACGCTGCGGCGCCGTCATGCCCAGGTCTTTGACCGAGACGGCGAGGAAGTCCTGCCGGTGTTCTTCCATGCTGAGGAATACCGTGCGGACCCAGCGCACATTGGAGGGCATCCCGTACAGGTCGGTCAGGGGCGCATCCGAATCCCAGGTGATGTGGATGATGCCGTAGCTCAGGTCAGGGTTGTGGGTGACGATGTCATGGACAACCGCGGAGACGCCTCCCTTGAGATACGGGTAGGTGGACTCCATCACGATGGCTACATCGACGTCGTCGTACACAGGCTTGGGAGCCGCCTCGGTGGGGGCAGCCGTCAACGGTGGCAGGGCCTTTGGTTTCTTGGTCCGGCTTCTTGCGATCGAGTACAAAGTTTTCCCCTTAGGCATTCTGAACATTCAGGCGTATGGCGTTGATGGGGCGGAGAGTGTCCGCCGGGACTGCAGGCGGCGGGCTACCAGGTGGTGGCGTGGCGCCAGAAGAGCGTGTATTCCGGCTGGCTCCAGTGATGCTTGTAAAGCATCCAGGCGACGGCGATGAGGACGGCGTCCACTGCCCCCAGCAGCAGGTAACTTCCGGCTGCACCCGTGAGGGGGCCGAACAGTCCGCCGGCCGCGAACGCGAGGACACAGACCGCCAGGTGGACTCCTCCGAGGATCTGGGGCGTGGCCTTTTCGCCGATGAAATCCAACTCGTAGCTCAGCAGGGTCAGGACCATGAATCCCCACGATGCCGCGGCAGCTGCCACCGCCAGCAGTGTGTGCAGCGGATCAACTCCTGCCATGACCAGGGACACTGACAGTGTCAGCAGTGCGGCGATAGCGCCGGTGAGCACTACGGACCGGTCCACAACGCGGGTTAGGCGCCGGGAACTGCCCTTGAGCGAGCTGATGGGCGCTTCGGCGATGTCCCGGTGCAGGCCGTTGAGAGCCCTGTCCACCGACGGCGCAAGGTGGACGAAGTAGAAGTTGTAGGCAATGACCGCCGGCAGCATGGCAGCGAACACTGCGACCACCTGGAAGTCTCCTTTGGTGACCAGGAACAGGGCGAACTTGTCGGCCCACAGGACTGCGCCCATGAGCAGCCCGCGGACCAGGTCGAGATTGAACACGCGCATGCCCAGGCGTTGGGAAAAGCCCAGATGGCGAAGGCCCGAACGCATGGCTATGAGCTGTGTAACTGTTCCGACCAGGGGCGGAAGCCACCACACGGTAGGAGCGATGAAGAGCGCAGCTGCATAGCCTGACCAGGCGATGGCCCACAGGCCACGGCGGTTTGCAACGTTGGCCAGTACCAGTGACTGGACAAAGAGCAGATGCAGGACACAGAGGACTGCATAATCGAGCATCACCGTGGCGGACCATCCCGACGCCAGCCACATGGGCACGGCGAACACTGCGATCAGGGGCAGGGTCTGCACAAAGATCATGGGCCAGAACTGGCAAAACCTCCGCGTAATGTCCTCGAGGTTCCGCTCTGCCATGAGGTCTCCGAGGACGCGGTAGATCGGAAGGCACGCTGCCTGGGCCATCCAGGGCACGGTGATGGAGGAGGCCAGCACCACCAACGTCAGCGGCACCCCATCGACGTCCACGGCAGCCATGGAAGGGCTGACCAATGGGTACACGATGTTCAGCAGGAGTACGGGGGAGAGGTACAGGAGAAGAGCGGCCCCCAGCCGCTCAGGTGCCTGGGCATCCCCGCTGCGGTTCGGCGCGGCAATGCCGGGCCTGACGATCAGGGCCAGGGCCAGCAGGAAGGGCAGCGCAGCTGCTGCAAACACGGGAAGGTCCGCACCGTCGGGAAAGAGCTGAACGACGAGGGGTACAAGAGCCGACAGCACTAGTCCTACGACAATGACCATGGACATCTGACGGGTGTACGAATCGTGTAACAAGGACTTCAAAAGATGTGTTCTTTCCTCTTAGGACAAGCTGGTGCGCTCGGTGGAGCTGGGTTGAGAAGGCCCGGCCAAGCCGCTGAGCGGGTTGCATGCGGGCATGAAGAAGCCCGCCGGTCCCTCTTCGACGATGAGGACGCGGCAGGCGGTGACGGTGCTATTCAGGGCGGAGCTGGGTGGGCGGACGGGTAAGAGGAGTCGACGGCGGACTGGGGGACCAGCCTGGTCTCAAGGGCTGGCTTCCGCCGTCGACTCCGGCTGGTGCCGGCCCCGCGGGGGGCCGAAAGCTAACAACATAATTAGAAACAGGAAATTATTACCAGTACACGAGTAGCGGGTACTCTATTTCTCGCAGCAGCATTACCTGCCTTTCCTGCTACAACCAATTGAACAGGTGAGTTCTCAGAATTTTCCTTCGATTTACGCAAGGCTCCCTCAAATTAAGAGGCTTTCTCAAGATTTCCTCAGAGTTGTCATGCTGCGCCTCGTGGGGAGCATCACCCCAGTTCAGGCGCTTGTGAGCAGCATCACCGCACAGATCCAAAGCGTGGAACGGGAAATGATTTGAGCCGAAGCTGTGATTCTGCAACACCATGGGTGACCGATGTCTCATTGAGGAGGTAATTCACCTGAAGTCATTAGTTGGGTGAATGGAGCATGTTACTGATGTGAACATTGTCAGCTCCTGATAAAGGGTGTTCGATTTCCCATTTTGACGCCCCCGTTTGTAGGGTTCAGCTATGACAACGGGGAAAGCAATAACCAAAGCCGTCATTCCTGCTGCCGGATTGGGGACTCGCTTCCTGCCCGCCACCAAGGCAATGCCGAAGGAAATGTTGCCGGTGGTAGACCGGCCGGCCATCCAGTACGTGGTGGAGGAAGCGGTGAAGTCCGGCCTGACGGACCTGCTGATGATCACGGGGCGGAACAAGCGCTCCCTGGAGGACCATTTTGACCGCGAGCCGGGCCTGGAGCGTGCGCTGGAGCTCAAGGGGGACAAGGACAAGCTGGAGTCCGTGCAGTACGCCTCGGAGCTGGGCCCCATCCACTATGTCCGCCAGGGCGAGGCCAAGGGCCTGGGCCATGCGGTGCTGTGCGCGGCCCAGCACGTGGGGGATGAGCCGTTTGCTGTGCTCCTGGGTGATGACCTCATTGATGAGGCCGAGGACCTGCTGACCACCATGATGGAGGTGCAGCAGAAGACCGGCGGTTCGGTGATTGCCCTGATTGAGGTGGATCCGGCGCAGATCAGTGCGTACGGCTGCGCGGACATCACTGCTGTGGAGGGTGAGGATTATGTCCGGGTGAACAGCCTGGTGGAGAAGCCTGCGGTGGGGGATGCGCCGTCCAACCTGGCCGTGATCGGCCGGTACGTGCTGCACCCGGCCGTGTTCGGGATCCTGGAGGGGACCGAGCCGGGTCGCGGCAATGAGATCCAGCTGACGGATGCGCTGCAGACTCTGGCCGCCGGGGAGGGTGAAGGCTCCGGTGTGTATGGCGTGGTGTTCAAGGGGCGCCGCTTCGACACCGGGGATAAGCTCAGCTACCTCAAGGCCGTGATCACCCTCGCTTCAGAGCGGGTGGAGTTCGGCGAGGACCTGAAGACCTGGATGAAGGGCTTCGTCAACAGCTGACGCAGACAAAAACCCAGCCACACAGCGCACTGCACCGAATGCACAAGGAAGAGTTCAACGTGCGGCCCCGGATTACTGCTGACCTTGATGCTCAGGCGGCCCGGGCCGCCGGCAGCAGCAACTTCCATCCAGCTCTCTAACCTGGGGCCCCTCGACAGAGGGAGAAGCGATGGTGGAACGCCGCGTGGCGGTGGTGATCGAGCACGACGGCGGTACGCGGCTGGCGCTGGCTGAGGCTCTCCGTCGGTCCGGCTTCTCCGTCCAGGCAGCCGCGTCAGGCGCCGAAGGTCTGGGGAGCGTGCGGAAGCACAACCCGGACATTGTGGTGATTGACAGCGGGCTCCCGGATTTCGATGGCTTTGAAGCGTCCCGGCGCATCAGGACCTTCAGCGACGCCTACGTCATCATGGTGAGCGGCCGGACAGATGAAGCGGATGCGCTCATGGCATTTGAAGCGGGTGCCGATGACTATCTCACTAAACCCGTCCGCCCCAGGGAACTCAGGGCGCGCGCCAGGGCCATGTTCCGCCGGCCGAGAAGCATCCGTTATGACGGCGCTGGGCATCATTCCAGTCCTGCCCCTTCGGGGACGGGCCGCGCGCAGGCTTCGCCGGCAGACCGTTTCGACTTTGTCCACCGGGGGCTGAACCTGCATGAGGGTACCCGCCGCGTAGTGATTGATGGTGCCCCCGTCGCCCTGACCCGCAGTCAGTTCGACATCCTCCTGGTCCTTATGGAGAACGGACGGACGGTCCAGACCAAGGCTGATCTGGTGAGGCGGCTCCGGAATGAGCCCTACAGCACTGATTCCTTTGTCAGCGCGGGGGAAGAGCGTGCGGTGGAGGTTCAGCTCAGCAGTCTCCGCAAGCGCCTCGGGGACAGCTCAAGGCGGCCCCGGTGGGTCGAAACGGTGCACGGCGTCGGTTACCGCATGACCCCTTAGTTATCGACGCAAAACGGTTCCTACCCCGCATCCGCGGCCGCCAATTTGTCTACGCGCCCGGTCAGTAACCCAGCTCACACTTACAATTCGTCTTTGAGTATCGACTGATACGAGCATCTTCTCCACGATTCCGTCAGGTGCTGGATACGAAACCGGCCACAGGTCGATACTGGGAAGGAATAGTGGCAACAGAAGGACGGAACAATGACGATCTCCGCAGACCACACCGCGCACCCGGACACAACCAGCCAGGCACCCGCCGAGGACGCCCTCTCCGAGGCCGCCAAGAAGTTCGGCATCACCGCCGAGGACTACATGCTCCCCGCCCGGCACCAGATCGAGATGGTGGACCCGGACGGCCGGCTCAAGCCGCAAGGTGAGCAGGGCACCGAACCCGGCCACGAATACCCTTTGCCCGGCGATGAGGAACTGCTGGCCGCGTACGAGCAGCTCGTCGTCGGACGCCGCGTCAATGACCAGAACTCGGCACTGGTCCGGCAGGGCCGCATGGCCGTGTACCCGTCCAGCCACGGCCAGGAAGCCTGCCAGGTGGCCGCCGCCCTGTGCCTCTCCAAGGGCGACTGGATGTTCCCCACCTACCGGGACGCCGTCGCCGTGATGACCCGCGGCGTGGACCCCGTGCAGGTGATGACCATCTTCCGCGGCGACTGGCACAGCGGGTTCGATCCCCTCGAGCACAAGGTGGGCATCCAGTGCACCCCGCTCACCACCCAGCTGCTGCACGCCGTGGGCGTGGCCCACGCCGCCAAGCTCCGCGGCGAGGACACCGTGGTGCTGGCCATGTGCGGCGACGGCGCCACGTCCGAAGGCGACTTTCACGAGGCCCTGAACTTCGCCGCCGTCTTCCACCTGCCCGTCATCTTCTTCGTCCAGAACAACAAATACGCCATCTCGGTGCCGCTGGCACACCAGTCCGTGGCGCCGTCGCTCGCGCACAAGGCCGTGGGCTACGGCATGGCCGGCGAACGCGTGGACGGCAACGACGTCGTCGCGCTCCTCGCCGTCCTGGACCGGGCCGTTGCGCTGTGCCGGGGCGGCTCCGGCCCCCTGCTGGTGGAAGCCAACACCTACCGCATGCAGGCCCACACGAACGCCGACGACGACACGCGCTACCGCCAGAACAGCGAGGTTGCCGAGTGGCGGGCCAAGGACCCCGTCAATAGGATGCGGACCTACCTCACGGACCGCGGCCTGCTGGACGACGACGGCGAGGCGCGGATCCGCGACAAGGCGGAAGCGGTTGCCACGCAGCTGCGCGAGGGGCTCAGCGAGGACGTGCCCGTGGACCCGCAGGAACTCTTCCGCCACGTGTTCGAAAAGACCACACCGCAGCTTAAGGAACAGTCCGCCCTGCTCGCCGACGAACTCGCCCGCGATGCAGCAGCATCCACATCACAGGAGGCCGTCAAGTGAGCCCCACCATCACCACTTCCTCCGAGGCCAACGGCAACGTTTCTGCCGCCACCGCCCGGGCAGCCGCCTCCGCCGCGGCTTTGTCCGAGGCTGCCGGACCGCAGCCGGTCACCATGGCCAAAGCGCTGAACACCGCGTTGGCCGACGCGATGCACGCCGACCCCTCCGTCCTGGTGTTCGGCGAGGACGTGGGCCAGCTGGGCGGCGTCTTCCGCATCACGGACGGGCTCACCGCCACCTTCGGCGAGCAGCGCTGCTTCGACACCCCGCTGGCCGAGTCCGGCATTGTGGGCATGGCCGTGGGCATGGCCATCAACGGCATGCGCCCGGTGATCGAGATGCAGTTCGACGCGTTCGCCTACCCGGCGTTCGAACAGATCGTCAGCCACGTGGCCAAGATGCACAACCGCACCAAGGGCGCCGTGAAGCTGCCCATGGTGATCCGGGTTCCCTACGGCGGCGGCATCGGGGGAGTGGAGCACCACTGCGACTCCTCCGAGTCCTACTACGCCCACACCGCCGGCCTGAAGGTGTTCACCCCCGCCACCGTGGCGGACGGCTACCGGATGCTCCGCGAAGCCATCGACTCGGACGATCCCGTGATCTTCATGGAGCCCAAGAAGCTCTACTGGTCCAAGGACCAGGTGGACCTGGATGAGCTGCGGAATGCCCACTCTGCTGCTGCTTCGGTGGGGGAATCCTCTGAGGGGCGTGCCGCCGTCGCCCGCCCCGGCACCGACGCCACGCTGATCGCCTACGGACCGTCCGTGCCCACCGCGCTCGCCGCTGCCGAGGCCGCCGCGCTGGAGGGGCGCTCGCTGGAAGTCATCGACGTGCGCACCCTTGTGCCGTTCGACGACGCGACCGTGTGTGAGTCCGTGCGGAAGACCGGCCGGGCCGTGGTGATCGCCGAAGCCCACGGCTTCGCGTCCGTGTCCTCCGAGATCGTGGCCCGGGTGCAGGAGCGCTGCTTCCACCACCTGGCCGCCCCCATCCGCCGCGTCACCGGGTTCGACATTCCCTACCCGGCGCCCAAGCTTGAGAAGTACTACCTGCCCGGCGTGGACCGCATCCTCGACGCCGTTGACGACCTTCAGTGGGAGAACTGACCATGAGTGAAACACGCGTGTTTTTGTTGCCGGACCTGGGCGAAGGCCTCACCGAAGCCGAGCTGGTGTCCTGGCACGTTGCCGTGGGCGACACAATTACCGTGGACCAGCCCATCGCCGAAGTGGAGACCGCCAAGTCCACCGTGGAGGTGCCGTCCCCCTACGCCGGGATCGTGGCCGAGCTGCACGGGCAGCCGGGCGAGACCCTGGATGTGGGGAAGCCGCTGATTTCGGTGACGCCTGTTTCTGCTGGCGGGCCTGCCGCGGATGCTGCCGCCCCCGCTGAGCCGGAGACCGAGCCTTCCGAAACCGAACTGGGCGAAGCCTTGGACGAGCCGGCCGATACCCCGGCCCAGGCCCAAGCGGAGGCCTACCGCGAGGAGGAGAAGGCTGGGTCCGGGAACGTGTTGATCGGCTATGGCACTCCGGGCGGCCACGGCGTTGCCCGGCGCACCCGGGCGCGGAAGGCTTCTGCTGCCTCCGGCTCCGTCAGCACCCTGCCGCTGGAGGATGGAGCGGCCGACGGCGGCACTGCAGAGAGTGCCGACCTAGACCTTTCGCTCCTGCGCACCAGGGTCCCCGGCAAACTCGGCGCAGTCATCTCCCCGCTGGTCCGGCGCATGGCCCGGGAACACGGCGTGGACCTCGGAGCCCTCCCCGGCTCCGGGGAGGGCGGCCTGATCATGCGCCGCGACGTGGAAGCGGCCATCAGCACCCCGGCGGTGGAGGAGCGCGCTGCTGCTAAGCCCCGGCCGGTCGCTGAGCCCGCCCCGGTGTCTGCCCCCGCCGAACCGCGTTCTTCCGAGGTCCAGGGTGTGGATGCCCGCACCGGTCTGGGAATTGCTGCCCGCACGCCGGTCAAGGGCGTCCGCAAGGTTGTTGCCACCAACATGGCCCGCAGCCGCTCGGAGATCCCGGAGGCGACGGTCTGGGTGGATGTGGATGCCACCGGGCTGATGGAACTGCGTGAAGGGCTCAAGTCCGGTAGCTCCCAGGTGCCCGGCCTGCTCGCGTTCATTGCCCGTTTTGTCACAGCCGGGCTAAAAAAGTACCCGGAGCTGAACACCCGGATCGAAACCGCGGAGGACGGCTCGCAGGAGATCGTCTCGTTTGACGGCGTGAACCTCGGCATCGCCGCCCAGACCGACCGCGGCCTGGTGGTCCCATCCGTCCGCGCCGCCGAAAAGCTGACCGCCCGCGAACTGGACGCCGAGATCCGCCGGCTCACCGACGTCGCACGCCAGGGCAAGGCGACCCCCACGGAGCTGGGAAGCGGCACGTTTACGCTCAACAACTATGGCGTGTTCGGCGTGGACGGGTCCGCGGCCATCATCAACCACCCGGAGGTGGCCATCCTGGGCGTGGGCCGGATCATTGACAAGCCGTGGGTGGTCAACGGAGAGCTGGCCGTCCGAAAGGTCACCGAGCTCACCCTGACCTTCGACCACCGGGTCTGCGACGGCGGCACGGCGGCTGGCTTCCTCCGCTTCATAGCCGACGCCATCGAAAACCCAAAGTCCCTTCTGGTAGACATCTAGCCCCAACCCCACCCCCACCCCACCCCCGACCACACCCACCCGACGCTCTCTCACTTAATGCCGGTTTTCCTGTGACGCTCTCTCACTTGATGTTGGCTTCCCGGAAACCCTTTATCACTTGTTTTCGACGCGTATACGTTTTACCGACGCATAAAGACGGTGGCGCTACCCGGATATGGGCCGCGCCATCCTTCTTTGCGTGTCGAAGGCGAGCATGCGCGTGTTCCCGAAGGGTGACTAGTGCGACGGCGTCCGCTACGGCCGTCGTGTATTTAGGACGCGGACGGCGAGGCCACCGCGCCCTCAAAAGGTGTTTCTGACGTGAAGGTCTGCTCTTCGGTACAGATTGCGGTTTCAGGTGTTTTCCATATTGAGGCGAGCCTGCGGACTTGGCAGATTCATCGTGCGCCTACTTATGGTTTGCAGGGTGACACGTCACCCCGTAATCGGAAAATGCGCGCATTGGGCTCACTGGAGAACTAGTCAAGCTCAACCTTCTCGGGGATCGGCATTTTGCAGCTTGGGTTTCCCGCCGCCATTATTCTTATTTCTTTGTACCGACCCCCCCTTGCGTCGAGGAAGGGGGAGATGGCGAAGATCAGGACTATCTATCAGAAACTCGCACGCAGGGGTTTTCAGCCCTATGGCAAGGAGGATGATTCCGGAAATCTTTCTGTGATGGCGACGCCAAATGTAGTCCTTAAGCCGAAGAGACATTGACAAAGTTGTTGCTACAATCAACCTGACGCGCGGTTCGCGGTCTCAATTTCCCGCGTTCCGTCTCTTGGGGGGCGACGCGCCTTCCCTAGGATGCTCGTATGTTAGATGCGCTGCGCGCACGATTAGCCGGACGCATTGTATGCGCCGGTCTTATGGCTTTGATAAGTACTTCATTGGTGGTCATGCCATCAAATGCAGATGACGCCCCCGTATTGCCGGCAGGACCGAGAACGGCACCATCAGTTGCCATGGACGTTCCCACTGACCAGTTCATTGTGAAGTTCAAAGAAGTGGCGAGCATTAGTTCTGCGGAGGAGAACCAGAAATTAAGCAGAGCAGCGTCTGAGGTGGGTGCGGCAGTCTCCGACGTGCGGGCCATTGCCAGCGGCGCTAGCGTCCTGCAGCTCGACGAAAAGCTTAGTGCGGCCCGGGCCGAACAAGTTCTGGACGATCTACGCTCAGACCCGGACATTGAATTTGCTGAACCGGATCAACTGATGCAGCCGATGGGGGACCCGAACGATTCCTTCTTTCCACTTCAGTGGGACATGTGGGAAGAAACTGCTGGTATGCGCATGCCGGAGGCGTGGGCAGTCAGCAAGGGCGCCGGTGCCACCGTTGCGGTGATTGACACAGGCATTACCAGCCACAGCGATCTAAACGCGAATGTTCTGCCCGGGTACGACATGATTTCCAATGCTTATCGTGCGCGCGATGCCGACGGTCGCGACGCCAACCCGCAGGACGAAGGTGACTGGACCTCAGACGGACAGTGCGGTTCTGGTACAGGGGGCGCCTATTCGTCTTGGCACGGGACACACGTCGCGGGCACTGTAGCGGCAATTGCAGACAACGGCCAAGGTGTTACCGGTGTGGCACCCGAGGCCAAGATTCTTCCCATTCGCGCACTCGGTGTCTGCGGGGGCTATACCTCGGACATTGCAGATTCCATCATTTGGTCTGCCGGAGGTGAAGTTCCAGGGGCCCCGATTAATCCAAACCCTGCGGGTGTCATCAACCTCAGCCTCGGTGGAACAAACGCATGCTCCTCCACGTACCAAAGCGCCATCGACTTCGCCTACGACGCCGGATCAGTGGTTGTAGTCGCTGCAGGAAACTCCAACAGGCCAGCAGCAGACTCAGCTCCTGCAAACTGCCAAAACGTGATTGCAGTGGGAGCCAGCACGCGTGGTGGGGGCCGAGCCCCCTATTCCAACTACGGCGGTACAGTGGATGTTTCGGCCCCGGGCGGCGACATGTCCCAGTCAGTCCAGAACGGCATTGCTTCAACCCTGAACAACGGTGCCTATGGCCCCGTCGCGGAAAACTACGTCTATTCGCAGGGAACGTCAATGGCGGCCCCGCACGTTGCGGGGTTGGCTGCATTGATGATGGCCGAAACGGGCGGACTTTCCCCGGCTCTGATCGAGGAAGGGCTCAAATCCACATCGCGACCGATGCCGCTTTGCAGTGAGGGCTGTGGAGCTGGCCTGGTGGACGCTGCGAGAGCACTGGGAGTGCCGGATCCGCAACCGGACCTGCCCCTTGAGCCGGCCGTGCCAACGGTATCCGGAGTCCTGAGTGAATATCACCAGCTTGTTGCCGCACCGGGCGATTGGGGCCCGGACGACGTCGCGTTCACTTATGAGTGGTTGGCCGACGGGAGGCCCATTAGCGGAGCTGGCGGCCCCACTTTGAATCTGTCTCTGTGGGAGATTGGCGACTACATCAGTGTAAGAGTTACCGGCCGCAAGGCGGGCTACGTTCCAGAGACGCGCACCTCAGAGCGAGTCGGCCCAGTGACGTTTGACTGGCAGGGCCGGAAGGCCATCCCAGCCGCTGTCGCATTCATGGACCGCGATGGAACTGCGGAAGATACTTACACAATTCCTTTCAGTCAGGGTGTTGACTATGTGGTCGGCGAAAGTGTGATGGAAGCTGGGACGTATCCAGCTGCAGGTGAAGTTTCGGTTTTGGCTCGCCCGCAGTCCGGGTATTCCATTTATTGGGGGGCCACAACCACGTGGTCCGCTAAGTTCAAGGCGTCTCCATACAAGATCACTCCCACCGCTGTCGTTTTCTCTGATGCCCCTGGCTCGACCAGGGACACCTATACGGTTCCCATGGCAGAGGGGGTCAATTATTTGCAGAGCGGTAAGTCCGTTGCCGCTGGGACCTACGCGGGTTCCGGTACGGTGACGGTGAGCGCAACAACGGTGGAGGACTATATCTTCTTGCCCGAAGCGGCTACGGAGTGGTCATTTACTTTCGATGCGGCAGCCGGCGAGGTAGTTCCAAAAGCCGTCGTCTTCATGGACAAGGACGGCACCGCCGAGGACGAGTATACGGTTCCGGTGACTGAGGGCGTTGAGTACCTGGTTGGGGACAAGGTGACCGCCGCCGGAGCCTATCCGGGGTCGGGGACAGTAACTGTGACGGCCCGCGCTATGACGGATTACGTGCTGGCTCCGGGTGCGACTGCTGAGTGGTCGCATGAGTTCAAGGCAACGCCGTATCCGGTGACTCCTGCCGCCGTGGTGTTCATGGATAAGGACGGCACTGCTGGGGACACGTATGTGGTTCCGGTGACTGAAGGCGTTGAGTACCTGGTCGGGGACAAGGTGACCGCGGCCGGGACGTATCCGGGGTCGGGGACGGTGACTGTGACGGCTCGGGCGAAGGCGGATTACGTGCTGGCTTCGGGCGCGTCTGCTGAGTGGTCGCACGAGTTCAAGGCAACGCCGTATTCGGTGACTCCTGCCGCCGTGGTGTTCACGGACAAGGACGGCACTGCCGAGGATACGTTCACGGTTCCGGTCACTGAGGGTGTTGAGTACCTAGTTGGGGAAAAGGTGACCGCGGCCGGGACGTATCCGGGGTCGGGGACAGTGACTGTGACGGCTCGGGCGAAGACGGATTACGTGCTGGCTCCGGGCGCGTCTGCTGAGTGGTCACACGAGTTCAAGGCAACGCCGTATCAGGTAGTACCGGCCGCCGTCGTCTTCATGGACAAGGACGGCACCGCCGAGGACACCTACACCATTCCGGGCACTGAGGGTGTTGAGTACCTGGTCGGGGACAAGGTGACCGCCGCCGGAACCTATCCGGGCACGGGGACAATCGCTGTGACCGCCCGTGCCAAGACTGACTATGTCCTCGCTGAAGGTGCCGTGGCGGAGTGGAGTTACACGTTCAAGACCACGTCTGCAGCCTACGTCCCGCCGGCCGATTCGCCTTTCGTAGACGTGTCCACGGGACAGCAGTTCTACAGGGAGATGGCGTGGCTGGCTGAGCGAAAGATCTCGACCGGCTGGGATGAAGGCAACGGGGTCCGGGCGTACCGTCCGCTGCAGGCGATTAATCGTGATGCGATGGCCGCGTTCCTGTACCGGATGGCTGGCTCGCCCGAGTACGCCGCGCCGGCCGTGTCGCCTTTCGCGGATGTGTCCACCGGACAGCAGTTCTACAAGGAGATGGCGTGGCTGGCTGAGCAGAAGATCTCGACCGGCTGGGATGAAGGTAACGGCGTCAGGACGTACCGTCCCTTGCACGCGATAAACCGTGATGCGATGGCCGCGTTCCTGTACCGGATGGCTGGCTCGCCTGAGTACACCGTTCCGGCCGTGTCGCCTTTCGCGGATGTGTCCACTGGACAGCAGTTCTACAAGGAGATGGCGTGGCTGGCTGAGCAAAAAATCTCAACTGGCTGGGACGAGGGTAACAGCGTCCGGACGTATCGGCCCTTGCAGGCGATTAACCGTGATGCGATGGCGGCCTTCCTGTTCCGCTTGGACGGACTCCTCGCCTGATCCAGCGAGGCATCCGATTTAGGGGCCCCGGCACGAAAGTGCCGGGGCCTTTCGCGTCCATAACGCCGGTACCCGAAGCTGAAAGGTGAGCAGTACGACGGCGGCCGTATGCCGGCGTCGTACGCCTTTCTCTTGAGCCTGGCTGGGACGGCGCTTTTTCGCCGAGTTCGTTGGAGCCAAAAGACCTAGAAAAATGCTCCCTGAATTGCTTCCCGCAATCTACACTCTGCCGGCATCCGGTGACGCATTTTGTTTCGGATCCAGAATTCTTGTGCAATGCGATACGATTCGCCTATTGCGCGTAGCCGCCCGCCCAGAGTGCGGCGATTGCACGCTCGCTGCTATCCAGCGTTCACTTTTCTATTGGGGGAAACTATGCTTCGGAATTGGGCCAGTCACGGCCTCAAGCGGGTCCTGCCGGCACTGATTCTGGCCGTGACGATGTCCCTGTTTGGCGCTCCTGCACAAGCAGAAGCGGAAGGGACAGGTTCGATTAGTGGCACCGTCACCACCAGTGCCGGTATCAGCGTCAATTGGCTTCCTGTGACGGTAATTGGCGCCACTGATGGCGAGCATTGGGGTTGGACCCGAACGGCGGCCGATGGTTCCTATAAAGTCACCGGATTACCGGCAGGCTCATACGTGGTCCGGGTCAGCGGCGTCAGCAGCGGCGGGCATGACACCTGGTATGGCGGAATTACACGAGAACTCGCTACACCCGTGCAATTAGCTTCAGCCCAGGATGCTATTGGGATAGACATCGAACTCCCCCTTGGCGGAACAATCTCCGGAAAGGTGACCGTCCCGGGAGGATTCACTTTCGATAAGATCACCGTGCACAGTTACCGGCTGGAATCCAACCAAAACGGCCCCTTCGCATGGGTGGACGCCCAGGGTAATTACCTGATAAAGGGATTGGCCCCAGGAACCTACACCCTCTACTTTTATCCCCAAAATCCCGACCTTCAACCCGTCGACTACGGCCGGGAACCGTCGAAGCTGCCCACACCGTTTACGATATCCGGACCCGAAGCAGTGACAGGCATTGACGCATATCTTCCCAAAGCGTCTGTGATTGAAGGGACACTGACACTGCCTGACGGCGCCACCATGGATGGCGTGCGCGTCACGGCAAGAAGCCTGGACAACAACCTGGTGGGTCACGGCACGGTGGGACCGGGCTCTTCGTACCGCATCACCGCTCTGCTCCCGGGCAGCTACCGGATCAAAGTATCCGCAGGAGCCAGCGGCATGGTTGATCAGTGGTTCACAGACGGGAGCTCGGCAGGCTCCGCCACCAGCGTTTCTGTCGGGTCAGAGGAAACAACCCGCGGCATCAACATGTCCTTGAAAGTAGCGCCGGCTTTTTTTGATGTCGCCGACGGTCTCCAGTTCTCTGAAGACATACGTTGGCTGGCAGCGCGGGGAGTGACTGAAGGTTTTCCGGACAATACCTACAAGCCCCTGGAAACCATTCACCGCGACGCGATGGCAGCTTTCCTGTACAGGGCAGCTGGCAGGCCGGAGTTTGTGCCTCCGGCCCAGTCACCTTTCCACGATGTGAGCCCTAATACGGCGTTTTACAAGGAAATCACCTGGTTCCATGCGGCGGGCATCACCAGGGGTTACGAGGACGGCACCTTCCGTCCTCAGAATGCGGTGAACCGGGACGCGATGGCGGCCTTCCTTCGTAGGTACAGCAACAACGTTTCCTGTATCCGGCCCAGGGAAGAAGTACCGGTCTTCACGGATAATCCTGCCACCGCGCAATTTGCTGAGGACATCGCCTGGATGTCCTGCTTCGGCATCTCCACAGGGTTCCCGGACGGAACCTACCGGCCCACCGAGCCTGTGCGACGGGACGCAATGGCGGCATTCCTTAAGCGCTGGTCGGAGAAGGCCGTACATGCATCGGGATTGAGCTAGGCACGAAAGGATGGGACGCAGCCCCGGTCTCCGGGCTGCGGAACTCGAAGCGGCCGCTCCTGGCTGCGCATCGCCCCTCGTCCGGAGTCTTTGTCCAGATATGCAAACCTGCCGCGTGGAAAGCCTGCAGATCTGGACAACAACTCACGCCGGGGGAGCAGGAGGTGAGAAGGCGACGGCGGCCGCGCGCCGCCGTCGTCCGTGCCCGGCCTCCCGGGAACTCCAAGCAGTGCTGGGTACAATCGACCACTAAACGAACACTGCTTTTGCCGGAGGTACGGAGAAACAATGCAGGAATGGCTCGAAGTCGGCGCTGACAACTATGTTCTGGTCACCGAAGGATCGCTGCTCAACACCGGGCTGGTGGTGGGGTCCGAGCGGGCCATGGTGATCGATACCGGCTGCGGCCCCCGGCAGGGTCAGGAGATCCTGGACGCGGTGCGGGAAAAGACCCAGCTGCCGCTCGTGGTGGTGAACACCCACGCCCATTACGACCACTTCTTCGGCAACGCGGTGTTCGCCGAGGCCGGCGTCACCGAGTTCTGGGCGCACCAGAACTGCGCCACCGAAATCGAGGAGCGCGGGGACCTGCAGCGCCGCTTCGTGGGGACCCTGGAACCGGAAATGTCCGTAGGCGAAGGCCAGAACGTAGAACTCGTGGTTCCGAACGCCATCGTCAAGGACCAGCCTGTGCTGGTGGACCTGGGCGGGATGACCGCCACCCTGTTCTACCTGGGCCGCGGCCACACGGACGGCGACCTGGTGGTGGGCACCCCCACCACCCTGTTCGTGGGCGACCTCGTGGAGCAGGGCGCCCACCCGTCCTTCGAGGACTCCTACCCTGAGGAGTGGGCGGATGCGCTCCGCCACATCTCAGCGCTGCGCCACCGCTACGAGTTCCTGATCCCCGGTCACGGGAAGCCCTGCAGCGACGAGTTCGTCAAGACCATGGCGAACACCCTGAGCACCGCGGTCCGCCAGGCACGCCAGTCCATCCGGGACACCCCGGACGATGCCACCAAGGCCATCCCCGTCCTGCCGTACGGGCCGGAGCAGTCCCGCTGGTTCATCAAGCGGCTGCAGGAGACCCGCCGGGAGCAGTAGCCGGGGGACGAGCGCTCAATCATCGAAGTGCGTGCGCACGGTGCGGCTCCCTGAGACGCCTGCCACCACTTCCTCGGCAACCGCGGCCAGTTTCTGGTTGCGGTTGCTGGACACCGCCAGCAGGATCTTCATGGCCTCATCCTGTGTGCACCGGTTTTGTCCCATGATGATGCCCGCGGCCAGGTCAATGACAGTGCGCTTTTCCATGGCAGCCCGGAGATCATTGGTGAGTTCGTCCTTGGCCGCCATTCTGACTGCCAGAGCCATCGTGTGGCCCGCCGATTCAGCGAACGCTGTGGCCCTGGCGATCATCGGCTCCGTGAGCGGACCGGCAGGGGAGGCAAAGAGATTCAGCGCCGCCGCCGCGTTTTCTCCGGGGTCAAGCGGAACACCGAGGCAGCTGCCGCATCCGGCCGCAGCCAGCGCCTTGCTGTACGTGGGCCAGCGGGAGTCGGTAGAGACGTCCGCCAGCAGCACCGGCCTGCCGGTCTTCAGGGCCTCGGTGCACGGCCCGCCGCCAACAGCCTGCTCAATCTCGTCCAGGCGCACAGCAACCTCGCTGCTGCCGGCAATCGTGACCGGACGCTTTTGCCGCCGCAACGTGACGGCACACTCAACTTTTGCCCCCGCCGCCTCCGTCATCACCTCGGCCCCGAGGGCGGTCAAACGGTTGAGGAAACTCCTGAGGTCCTCGAACGTGGCCAGGAGGCCCTGGAGCTGATCGTAATCGCTCTGAACGTGATTGATGGCCATGGGAACACCATAGGAATCTGGCCACCTGGAAGCAATGAGTGCTGCTGCGCTGAATTGGGCGTGCAACCGGCGCCCCAGTGGCGTGGATTAGTAAAACGAGTAGCGATTACTCGGGCCCCCAGCTCCTGTTGCTGCCTAGGTTCGATGCATGGCAGAAGTAATCAACCGCAAGCACGGCCGCCGCAGGATGGCCAAGGAACCCAAACGCGGCATCCAACCGTACGTGATCGTCAATGTTGTCCTGGCGGTAGGGCTGGCCATCGCCGCGTTCGCCCTGACACGGTAAGGCCACCAGCCCGATCCCGCACGTGCTGAGGGGTGTACTCAGGGAGTTCCCAGCCCGCCCGGCCTAGGATGTTCCCCATGATGATTGCCCAAGAGGCGAAGTCCGCTGCCGTGGTGATCAACGCCGGGGCGCGCCTGGGATCGGCGGGGCCGGCGCTGGCGGTGGACACCCTGCGAAGTGCGGGCCTGCCCATCTCCGCCGTGCACCAGATCCTGTCCGGCGCCGAGCTCGCCGGGACCCTGGACCGGGTGGTTGCCGAGGGGCACGACCTCGTGGTTGTTGGCGGCGGTGACGGGACGGTGTCCTTCGCCGCCGGCCGGCTCGCCGGGACACAAATCGTGCTGGGGGTCCTTCCGCTGGGGACGGCGAACGACCTTGCCCGCACCCTGGAGATCCCGGCGGATCTTCCCGGGGCGATAGCTGCCTTGGCCGGCGGGAAAGTGGTGGACATCGACATGGGGCGCGTGAACGGCCAGCCGTTCCTGAATGTTGCGTCCGTGGGCCTCTCGGTTGGGGTCACCGAGACCCTCAGCCCCCGCCTCAAGCGGTACCTCGGGCCCGTGGCCTACGCCGTTGCCGCCGTGCGCGCCTATGCCAGGCACCAGCCGTTCCGTGCCCGCCTCGAGTTCCCGGACGGGGACCACGAAACGCTGGAGCTCGAGAACCTGCTGCAGGTGGCTGTTGGCAACGGCCGGCACTACGGCGGCGGCAACGCGGTCTCGCCCACGGCCGGCATCGACGACCACCTGCTGGATGTCTACGCCATCCCGGGGGCGCCGCTCCGGGAGCACATCAGGATCGCCCGGATGCTCAAGAACGGCAGCTTCGTGGAGCGCAGCGGTGTGCACCACCTGACCTGCCGGCGCGTCCGGCTGGTCACCGAGCCGCCCATGCCGGTGAACCTCGACGGCGAGATCGCCACCGCCACCCCTGCCGACTTCACCATCGAGCGCAACGCCGTGCACGTGGTGGTGCCGCACGGCAGCACCAGCGCGCGGTTCGACGGGTAGTTCCCTGGTGAGAGTACGACGGCGGCCGCGCGCCGCCGTCGTACGTTTCAGTCCTGGAGCTGGTCAGGCGCCCATGCTTCCCGCCGGCATCTTCTCCTGCTCCTTGACGGAGGCGCCGCGGCTGCCCGCGGACTCCTTGGCGGCGCCGTCCTTTGAACCGCTGTCCTTTGAACCGCCGTCCATGCTCACGCCCGGCATGCCCGCGGGCTGCTGATGTCCGTTGGTGGTGACGCTCTCCTCCATGGCGCCGGCCGGCATCTCCACTGTCTGTTCCAGGGCACCGGCCGTGTCCCCGCCGCCCTCCCCGGTCATGGAGGCGGCGCCGGAGGCCCCGGTGGACTCCTCGGTCAGGAACGGCCTGGTCTGCCACTTGTGCCAGAGGGCGTTGTCCGTGCCGCGGACAAAGACCTCCAGGCGGCCGTCGGCGTTGGTGCCCACAGCAATGTTGGAGGTGAGGATGCCGCCCAGGGAATGCCAGTCGGACCAGCCGCTGTTCGGTGCGGTCTGCCACTTGTGCCAGAGGGCGTTGTCCGTGCCCCGTACGAAGACTTCCAGGCGGCCGCTCGCGTTCCTGCCCGCAGCGATGTCCGACGTCAGCAGCCCGCCCAGGGAACGCCAGTCCGACCAGCCGCTGTTGGGCGCTGTCTGCCATTTGTGCCAGAGGGCGTTGTCGGTGCCGCGGACGAAGACCTCCAGGCGGCCGTCGGCGTTGCTGCCGGTGGTGATGTTGGAGGTGAGGATGCCGCCCAGGGAGCGCCAGTCGGACCAGTTGCCATTGGGCGCGGTCTGCCATTTGTGCCAGAGGGCGTTGTCCGTGCCCCTGGCGAAGATCTCCAGCCGGCCGTCCGCGTTCCTGCCCACCGCAATCTCGGAGGTGATCACCCCGTCCAGGGAGCGCCAGCCGGCCCAGTTGCCGTTCGGCGCGGTCTGCCAGCGGTGCCACACGGCGCCGTCGTTGCCGCGGGCGAAAACTTCCAGCCGGCCGTCTGCATTGCGTCCAACCGCCGCGGGCCCGGTGATGCCGCCGCCCAGGGAGTTCCAGCCCGCCCAGTTGCCGTTGGGTGCGGTCTGCCACCGGTGCCAGAGGGCGTTGTCCGTGCCCCGGGCAAAGATCTCCAGCCGGCCGTCCTGGTTGTTGGCCGCGGCGATCTCGGAGGTGATCACCCCGCCCAGGGAGTTCCAGCCGGACCAGTCGCCGCTGGGGGTGGTCTGCCAGCGGTGCCACACGGCGCCGTCTGTTCCCCGGGCGAAGGCCTCCATCCGGCCGTCCTTGTTGTTGGCCACGGTCACGTCCGAGGTGACGACGCCGCCGAGGGAGTTCCAGCCGGACCAGGCCGCAGGGGCAGCCGGGTACAGGGCCCGGAAACCGTCGATGTCGTCCTGGGTGAGGGCACGCTTGGTGAAGTTGGAGGACACGGTGGGGGCCATCACGGCGTTCGCCACGCTGGTATGCGCCAGGCCCACAATGTGGCCGAACTCGTGCAGAGCCACCGTCTCGATATCGAAGGCGCTGGCCACGGCGCCGACGCTCCACACATGCTCGCTGTCATCGAAGTGGACCGGCTTGGGCAGCGTGGTGGTGATGACGCTGCAACCCGGCGGGAAGTCCGCGTGGGCCAGGACGCCGCCCACCATGGAGTGGTCCGGGTCCGCGGCCGGCCGCCACCCGATGCGGATGTCCGGGCTGGAACCCACGGCCACCTCGGTGAAGGTCAGCCCGCCCACGGCCTGCCAGGTCTGGATGGCGCGCCGGATGGCATCGAACTCGGCGTTGCCGGCGACGTCGTCCGTGCCGGTGTCGAACGCGTACGTCAGGGTCCGGTCCGCCCACGCACACGTTGTGGAAAAGGCGAGTTCGCCCGGCCGCACATCGGGAAGCCCGCAGCGCGGCCGCATCATGGCTTCGCGGGTGGCGTCGTCGAAAACGCCCGTGACCGGCAGGTGGAAGAACTCCTGGAAACTCCGGAGGGCCCCTTCGGTGGGGTCGTCCAGGACGCCCAGTTCCCGGGGCGTGGCTGGGCCCAGGTAGCCGAACCGCTCGAGGTACGTCTGCACTTTGCTGAAGCCGACATGGCGCTCGCCGGGGGAGGTGTTTTCGACGGCGGCCAGGTACGGGGCGCCGCGGTACTGCTCTTCAGGCATTGGATTCTCCTTCATCTGTTCTGATGCTTCGCAGGATCTGCAGGGCGACGTCCCGTTGGGCGCCGGCGGGCAGATGGACCACGGCGGTGGCGCGGCCGGGGATGGTGGCGGCAACGGTGCGGGTGCCGCCTTCCTCGAACACGACAAAGTCAGCGATGCTGCTGCCTACGGTTTCCCGCCAGTGTTCATAGCCGGGTTTGGCTGCATAGCGGGTGAGGGGATCGGCGAAGAGGCTCGCATCAACGGTCAGGCGCATGCCGGCACCCTCCAGGACAGCGGCGCTGCCCTCGATGCCGCGTTCAGGCGAGGGTGCCAGCGCGCTGGGAACGTCCAGCGCCAGGCCCGCCACCCGGAGGGAACTCCACCCCTGTTCCATGACCCCGTCCTCACATGCGAGGGACTACAGGATCGAGTTGACCAGACGCGCGTTACTGCGCCGTTACTGGCTCAACGGTGCCGGGATCAAAAGGTGCTGGCGGGCCAGCCGGAGCTTCGCGGCGCGTTCAACCAGGATGGGGATGTAGTCCCGGACGCGGCCCTCATCAAACAGGCTGTGTTCATGGGCAACCACATCCTCAATGACGGAGCGCGGCTGGCCGGGGAAGTGCGCGGCGAGCCGGTCCACCACGTCCGTGAGTGCCTGCGTTTCGGTCTTCTTGAGCATCATCACCATTCCTGCTGGAAGGAGAACTGGCTACCACCTGTACGTTCCTGAGCCGGACGTGCATGGATGAATCATACGAACGCGGGTCCCCGAGGGAAACCACTTATTGGAAGTCTGCGGATATCCGCAGGCGTCCTTGGTGCCGGCACGCTTAAGCCAGTAGTGGACTCTCAGAGGACAAGTAGGCAATACGCGGGCGCCTGTGTACGGGGCTCCGTAGAGTCGGCGCATGGCAGATGCAATGAACCGGAAGCACGGCCGCAGAAGAGGGCCGGGGCCCGCGAAGGGCAGCAGGCGGCAGCTTGCCGTCCTTGGCATCTTTGTCCTGGTGGTCCTGGCGGTGGCCGCCTTCGCCCTGACGCGGTAGGCATGTGTGCTGCCGCTGCCTGGGCGGAGTGTTCCCTCGTTTAGGATGTTCTCATCCTTTAAGTTTCCGGGCCGGGGGAAGCCCGGACAGAGCACACCGAATGGCCCGCAGTGACATCCAGCAACAATTCCCCCGCACTTTCGTCAGCAAAAATCCCCCACGATGACTTTCTGGACTGTCCCACGGGACTCGTCGAGTACTACTTCGCAGAGGGCGTCTTCCACTGGTCGGAAGGCCTGTACCGCATCTACGGATACGAACGCGGCGACGTTGTCCCTTCCATGGACATGGCCTTCGCCCACATCGAGCCTGCGGACCGGCCCGCTGTCCAGGCCTACTGGGACCGCGTCGCAGCGGTCGGAGGCCCGTCGTCCATCTACGTGTCCATCCGCGACCTCAAGGACCGCCAGCACAAACTGCTTTTCTCCGCGGACTACATCCTTGAGGGTGGTGCGCCTGTGGGCGTGTGGGGCGTGGTGGTGGACCTCACCCAGTCCATCCATTCCGACCGCCACCAGCTCGCAACCGAGGCCGTGGCTGCGTCCGCCCTCAACCGGGCCGTCATCGAACAGGCCAAGGGAGTCCTGATGGGACGCTTGGGCATAACCGCCGACAAGGCGTACGACATCATGAGCCAGCAAAGCCAGGATACGAACAAAAAGGTCTATGCCATCGCCCACGAGATCGTGGAACGCGCTGCCCGCCGCTAAGCAGCGGCTTCAGCATCTACAGGGACCAGAGCTGGGCCTAAGGTGAGGCGTACGACGGCGGCACGCGCCGCCGTCGTACGCGTTTGCCTTGGGTGCGTGGAGCTTACGTCCAGCTTCCGCCCAGCGCAGTTACCGAAACGTTATATATGCTTGATGGGTGGTTTTTAGGTCAAGCAGTGGAAATTTGTCAGCTCCGGAACGTCCGGCCGCGTCCGGCGGCGGGCTCATCTCCGGGCGGAAGCACGCCCTGGACGGGCTCCGGACCATCGCCGTGGCGGGGGTCTTCTTCTTCCATACCGTCACCGAGCTGGTCCCGGGCGGATCCATCGGCGTGGACGTGTTCTTCACCCTCAGCGGCTTTGTGATCACCCTCCTGATCATGAAGGAGTACCTGGCCACCGGACGGCTGCGGCTGGGGATCTTCTACGCCAAGCGGCTTGCCAGGCTCTGGCCGGCGCTGCTGGCGCTGTGCGGCGTGATCGTCACAGTGGGAGTGGTGTTCCCGGCGTCCAAGTGGGCCGGCCAGGAAGGCTATGTCCTCCCGGCCGCCGGCTACGTGATGAACCTGGCGAGGATCGGGCTGTTCGGCGAGTCCATCGCCGGTGAAACCCTCGGCCCCGCCTGGACCCTGGCCGTGGAGGAACAGTTCTACCTGATATGGCCGGTGCTCCTGCTGGTGCTGCTGCGGTTCTGGAAGGTGCGGACGGTCGCCTGGATCACCGCCGGGCTGGCCGCGGCATTCCTGCTGGAACGGTTCGTCCTGGTGCTGCTCGGGGCCCCGCTGAACCGCCTCTACAACGGCCCGGACACCCGGGCGGACGAGCTGCTGATCGGGTGCACCCTGGCCCTCGCCTTCACCACCGTCACCCCCGGATCACGGCCCCACGAATCCCTCCGGAACGCTGCGCGGTGGGCCGGGCCGCTTGCCGGAACCGCCCTCCTGGCCGCCGTGTTCCTGCTGAAGGAACCGGACACCCCCGGCCTCTGGTTCAGCGCCTTCTGGACGGTTGGGCCCACGGTGCTGTCCCTGCTGTCCGCGGTGCTGATCGGATCGCTCGTCCTGCAGCCGGCCGGGTTTGCGGGACGGGTGCTCAGCCACCCGTGGCTTGCCGGGCCGGGCCGGGACCTGTCCTACGCGATCTACCTCTGGCACCTGCCGATTTACCTGCTGCTGATGCCGCTCGTCCCCTCGCTGTGGCTCCGGGTGGCGCTGGCCGCGGCCCTGACCGTGCTGCTGGCAGTCGCGTCCCACCGCCTGGTGGAAACGCCCGTCCGCCGCTGGGCCAACGCAAGGCTGGAGCCCGCCGTCGTGCCTTACGCTCCCGGACGCACCGCGGAACGTACCGGTGAAGGCTCCGAGGAACGCGGGCGTGAACTCGTGGCGGCCACCCGCCTGCACGCCCGTGGCCAGGCATGACAGGACGGGTGAACGGGTTCTGAAATTTACTTGCCCCGGACCCCTTTACTTGACGGAATCCAGTTACTAGAGTCAGTTCTTGTCATAGTCCGGATGGGCGCCAGGGGGCGTCCGGGAAGGGGGAGTGCATCACCGCTGACCTAGACCGAAAGACAATTGACCACTACGTTGAAGGCCCCTCCTAGGAGGGGCTTTCCCTTTGCCCCGCGGAGAGCTGGCTGGTCAGTCCGGAGAGCAGGATGGCGAGCCCCTGGTCCAGCTCGGCGGCGCCGTCGTAGTCGGCCAGGACCGGGCCGAGCGCCCGGAGGTGCGGGAAGCTTTTCGCCGGCAGGCGGTGGAGGCCAAGGCGGAGGATGGCCTCATTCTCGTCCGGGTCAACGATGTACTCCTGGAGCTCGTTCAGGATATGGCCGTAGAGGAAGCCGTAGTAGGCGCGGTAGACGTGCAGGGCCACAGCCGGCGTGAAGCCGGCCTCAATCAGCAGGGCAAGGATCTGTTCCAGCGGGCGGAGGGTACCCAGCGGGCGCAGCCCCAGGGGAGTGGAGAGCGGGCGGGTGACCAGCAGCGGCACCACGTTGGGATGCCGCAGCGCCAGGAGCCGCAGGTCATGGGCGATTTTGCGGAGCTGCGACTGCCAGTCGGGATCGTCAGGGAAGATCGCCAGCTCGTCCAGGACCAGTTCGGAAACACCGTCCAGCAGGGCCGCGCGGTTGGCGGCGTAGCGGTACAGGCTCATGGGATCCCGGTCCAGCTCCTGCCCCAGGCGCCGCATGGTCAGGGCATCCAGTCCTTCAGCGTCAACCAGTTCAAGGGCGGTGGAGAGGACAAGCTCCCTGCTCAGGGGCGCTTTCCGGGAACCTGCTTGACTGCCGGCACTGTCGGCCATAAAGAATCCATCCTGTTGGGCGTCGGGCATCTCCGGTTGGACGATTCCTCAGCTTGCTTATTATCTAGTCTACGCATAAAGTCTACAGTGTAGAGAATTTGTCAACATGGTTTCAGTAGAGGGATCAGAGTTTGCATGGCCGCCACGGCCGCTCACGCCATCCCAGGAGAAACACATGTCTACCCACACCCAGAACAACCACGCCGCCCCGGTGCGCAACGCCAACGACATCAAGATCTCAACGCGGACCCTCGAGTTCGCCGTCTACGTTGCCGCAGTCATTGCCACGATCATCACCGCCGCTGTGGTGGGGGATGACGGCAGCGAGAACGGCGTCGACGTCTTCAACGCCAGCCAGGCCATGCAGTACATTACCTTCCTCACGGTTGGCCTGATGGTGGCCCGCGGCCTGGCGAAGGCCGGCAACCGGGTCCACAACACCCACGCCTAACACGCGCTCCCGGCCCAGTGCCGGGAACTGAACGATCCTGGTGCGGCACCCCTCCGGTGCCGCGCCAGGATTGTCCCCTTTCCCCTTTTGTTTGTACGTCGTTTGAGAAGAGCCACCATGGCAGCAGCACCCGCCTCCCAGGTCCCCGGGGACGCCACCCACCAGGCCGTGGTCTGACCGCGTTGACCGTCTTGACCACACACGCAGCCACCAGTTACGTGCCCAGGGATGTCCACCAGCCACGCGGAAAGCGCCCCTGGTGCGCCAACTGCGATACCGACCAGCACCTGATGGTCGAGTTCCCCGGCATCACCGGCAGGCAGGCAGGCTCCCTCGCCGTCGCCGTCCACTGCTCGCAGTGCAGCGTCTCCAGGGTCCTGGACACCACCCTGGACCACGTCGCAGCCCTTCCCTCCCGGCTGTCCCCGCAAACCGGTGCATCACCCCGCCCTACACGGCAGGCGGCACCACGAAAGCCACCCATGAAAACTGCACGCACGTTCGAATCAATCGTCATCATCTTCAACCCCAACAGCACCGGCGACGCCCCCACGCTCGCCGAGCAGCTGCGCTCGGACTTGGAAGACCGCCTTCCCTACGCCGCCAGCATCACCCTTCAGCCCACAGGACATGCCGGCCATGCCGTGGAACTGGCCCGTGACGCTGCCCGCGGTGCAGGGAACGTGCTGGTAATTTCAGTGAGCGGCGACGGCGGCTACAACGAAGTTGTCAACGGCGTCATGCAGGCCGGCAACCCTGACGCCGTCTGTGCCGTGATGGCGGCCGGCAACGCCAACGACCACCGGCGCACAACCGGCACCCAGCCGTTGGAGGAAGCCATTGCCAGCGGCTCCGTCCGGCACATCGACCTCCTGCGCATCAGCACAGGCGACGGGCCTGACGCGCCCTCTGAGTACGCCCACTCCTACATCGGCTTCGGCCTGACCCCGGTCATGGCGATCGACCTGGAAAAGGGCAGCAAGGGCGCGCTGAAGGAAATGGTCTCCGTGATGCGCACGTTCTCGAAGTTCAAGCCGTTCGAGATCCGCCACACAGAGGGCAGGCGCCGCAAGTTCGACAGCCTGGTCTTTGCCAACATCGCCCAGATGGCCAAATACGCCACCCTCAGCGAAGCTGACCACAGGCTCCAGGACGGCAAGTTCGAAGTGGTGACCTTCCCGCACCGCTCAAAGCTGCGGATCCTGCTGACGGCGCTGCGGGCAGCAACCCGGGGCCTGGGCGATCAGCCGAGCGTCAGCAGCTACGGGTTCACCACCCTCAAACCCATCCCGTACCAGATCGACGGCGAAGTGAAATCCGTTGACGCGGACACCGCGGTAACCATCCGGTGCGCCCCCGCCGCCCTCGCCACCCTTGGCTGACCACCCGCCGGCACGGCCCCCATTGAAGGGAACATCGGTGCACACCGAGACCAACCACCAGCACAACTCCATCGAACCGCCGAAGTCCAGCGGACCTCTCTCCTGGATGCGCCAGCCGCTGACGCCAAGGGTTGTCACCACGGGGTCCCTGACCTCGCACGTGCACTCCCTTGCAGGGCCGCCGGAAGGTGGTCCTGTCTACGTGCTGCTCCACGGCATAGGCATGTCCCACCGCTACTTCCGCAGGCTCCAGATTGTCCTGTCCGGACACGGGGACACACACTCCATCGACCTGCCCGGATTCGGTGCCACGCCGCGCCCGGACCGGCAGCTCAGCATCTCCGACTACGCCGACGTCATCGCCGCAACGCTGCAAAAAATGGGCGCCGGCCGGGTGGTGGTGGTGGGGCACTCCATGGGCTCCCAGTTCGCCACGGAACTCGCGGTCCGCCACCCGGGCATGGTGTCCCACGTGGTGCTCCTGGGCCCGGTAGTGGACTCGGCACGCCGGACCGTCCGCCAGCAGACCCTGGCCCTGGGCCTGGATTCGCTGAGGGAAAGCCCCGTGGGCAATGCCATCGTGTTCACCGACTACGTCCGCGCCGGCATGCGCTGGTACCTCACCGAACTTCCGGTCATGATGTCCTACGACCTCGAAGGAAGCCTGGCCCAGGTGGCACAGCCGGTCCTGGTGCTCCGCGGCTCCAAGGATCCCGTGGCCTCCCGGTCCTGGTGCGGCAAACTCGCCGCCACTGCCCCGGACGGGCGCTACCTCGAAATTCCCGGAAAGCCGCACATCGTCCAGCACGGCGCAGCGGAGAGCACGGCCGCCGGCATCATGGCACTCGCCGCCGGCTGAGCACATCGAGCTCAGCCGGAGGCAGCGGCCTCGCGATGAGGTACCCCTGGGCGGTGTCGCAGCCCAGCTCGCGCAGGACTGCCAGCTGCGTTTCCCGCTCCACGCCCTCGGCGGTGGTCCGGAGGCCCAGGGCCCTGGCGGACGCCATGACGTTGGCCACCAGAACGGCCGAGGTGGGATCGGTATCGATGGTGTCGATGAAGGACTTGTCCAGCTTCAGCCCGGTAAGGGGAAGCTCCCTGAGCAGTGAGAGGGACGAGTACGCCGTCCCGTAGTCGTCCAGGGCCACCCCAATGCCCGCCCCGATCAGCGTGCGCAGCTGGGCCGCCGCAGACGAAAGGTCCACGATCGCGGCGCTCTCCGTGATCTCGACGTTCAGCAGCGAGGGCGGCACCCCATGCCGTTGCAGCGATCCGTGGATGACCGTGGCCAGGTTTCCGGCGGCCAGCTGCAGCGGCGAAATATTCACCGAAATGGCCCGCGGCGTGCCGGCGTCCGCCCATAGCCGGGCTTGCGCGCAGGCCTGGTCTATAACCCACTGGCCCACTGCGTGGATCATGCCGGTGTGCTCGGCCACGTGGATGAACTCGGTGGGGGAGACGGCGCCCAGTTCAGGGTCGTGCCAGCGCAGCAGAGCCTCCACCGCGGGGCACTCACCGGTGGGAATGTCCATCAGCGGCTGGTAGTGGAGGCTGAACGCTGCGCTGCTGAGTGCGTGGGGCAGCCGACGGCGGATCAGGGCCTGGCGGGCGAAGCGGCTTTCCGGCCGGGAAGGATCGATGCGGCCCAGCCTGCGCTTGCCTTCGTGCTTGGCCTGCAGCATTGCCGCATCCGCCTGGCGCAGCAAGTCTTCGAGCTGCGTCCCGGGCTCCTGCCCGCCGGCACTGACACCTGCCCCGCCGTCGCGTGCCCCAGGATCGCCTGCCCCGACATCGGCGGCCATGGCCAGCCCCAGGGTGGCGGAGACGTGGAGCAGGTGTCCGTCATGGACGAACGGCTCATCCAGGACACGGAGGATCCGGTCCGCGAGAGCGCGGGCACTGGCTTCATCGACGTTCGCCAGCAGCACGGCGAACTCGTCCCCGCCCAGCCGGGCCACCCTGTCCGCGGCCCTGGTGCAGGCCTTAAGCCTCGCAGCGAAGGCCGTGAGCACACTGTCCCCGGCCCTGTGCCCGAACGTGTTGTTGATGACCTTGAAATCGTCCAGGTCCACGTAGAGCGCCGCCGTCCGGGCAGAACCGGAGCCGGCCAGCAGGGCCTGCCCTGACTCTTCGAGTCCCAGCCTGTTGGCCAGGCCCGTGAGGGGGTCATGGAGCGCGGCATGCCGGAACACATCCGAAAGGCCCTCCAGGACCTGCGAGACGGGCACCACGCGCGGGCTCCCCGATGCGGGAACCACGAGCACATCCTGGTATCTGCTCTCCTCAGGCCGGTCCAGCAGCGCGGCGGCGGCCGCCCGAAGGTCCAGGGACGGCGGCAGGCTGAAGGTGGTGCAGGGCACCAGCGCCTCCGCCGTCACGCGGGCGTTCAACGCGCGCCCGTAGCCCAGCCGCCCGGTCATCTGGTGGTCCAGCTGGTCCCGCGTCAGCAGGGTGGGTATTCCCCGGACCTCAACCACCACGGCCCGGAGCCCGCGGTCCTCCCGGAACAGCGCCTCGATCTCTCCCGAGGGCGTGTCGCCGCTCAGGACCATCGCCTCAAAACCGAGGTCACCCAGCGTGGGCGTGGACGGCTGCACAGCGGAGACGGGACGGAGGGGAGGAGGCCACGCGTCCTGCATATCAAGCGAAAGCTAACGGAAGGTGAACATTTAGGCGAGATGTACGACGGCGGCGCGCACCGCCGTCGTGCATTCCCGCCTGGTGTCCGTGGCAGGGAACTGCACAGATCTTGACCAAACACGCGGGCGATCCTTCGCCCAATCCTGAGCCTCCGGGCGTAGTTTGGGCACCCAGGCAGTACGGAAGGGGAGTGGAGACAATGACCATCACCGAATACGTTGCAGCCCTTGGCGGGATGCTGGCCTCTCTTGGCGGAGTGGGCCTCCTGGCGGCGGGACTGATCCGGTTCAGGGCGCGCCACTAGGCGGGCGGCCGCAGGCGGCTGCTCAGTCCGCGCCTGCTCAGTCCGCGTCTGCGGGCCGGAAAGTCATGCCACCATCCGTGGACACGATGACCCCGTCCGCCGTGGCGGCCCAGATCCAGGGGCGGCCATCCTCGCCCTTGAGGGCGGCGATTGCCATGACTTCGGCGTCGATGCGGCCCTGTTCGGTCCACGTTTCGCCGGCGTCTGCGGAGTAGTGGACAGTGCCGTCCGGTTCTACGCCCACGGCTTCCGCCGGGTGGGCGAACGCCGCGAACTGGACCACCGGGCCGTTCTCCAGCGGCGTCCAGGTGCTGCCTGAGTCCGTTGAGCGCTGGATGCCGCCCTGGGTGGTGGCCAGGACGGTGGTGCTGTCCGGGTGGCCGGCGAGGACGGCCGGGGTGAAATCTGCGGCGACTGTGCTCCAGGCCTTGCCGTCAGGGCTGGTCCGCAAGGCGCCGTCGAAGGCCACGATTCCCGCCTGGGTGGCGGTCAGCGCGTGGAAGTCGGATTCGCCCTGCCGCGAGAGCTGCTCCCAGGTCTTGCCGCCGTCGGAAGATCTCAGCAGGCCCAGGGGGTCGGGCAGGTCCGAACCCGGGCCGGGGTGGCCGGAGGCGTAGAAGACACCGTCGGAGGGGCCGGGGGTGAAGCCCATGAGGTCGTTGGTGCCGCCGATTTTGGTGGCCGGGGCGGTAGTGACGTCGAACAGGCCGTCGTGTGTGGCCAGGAGTACCTGGCTGGTTTCGCCGCTGACGGCGATGCCGTGGACGTGGGAGCCGGGCAGCGTGCTAGGGGCGCTGCCCGTGCCAGTCGCAGTGCCGTTGGTGCCCGGTGCCGGGCTTGAGGCGGAAGCGCAGCCTGCAAGGGCGAGCAGCGCGGCCGCCGCGGCGGAGAGCGCTGCAAAATGTCTGGTGCTGCTGGCGTGCTGGCGGGGCATTACTGGATCAGGTAGTGGCGTTCTTCAGCTTTGGGAGTCTTCGGGAAGAAGGACTGGCCCAGCGCCTTCAGGCCGATCGCGGGCAGCAGGACCAGCGCCACGCTGACGGAGAGAGCGGTCCAGCCCAGGTCCTCGAGCGGGCCAAGGGTGCTCCCCTGGGGAGAAGTAGTGTTCACGACTGCGCCTTATGTGAGACCGATGGGAAACGGATACCTGCCCTGGTGCCCGGACAAAACCCTCCCAGGTGTGTGTCCGCCAGCGAAGCAGGAATCCCTCCAAGGTTACGGCACCCGTGCGGAGCCGCGGAAATGGTGGGCGCCGCCGGCGTCGCCCGGCTGCCTCCGCTTCGTCACAAACGCTGCCTCCTCCGGGAAAGCAGGTCATCTACCGCGGGCACCGTTCACCTGCTTCCTGCTTATCGCTAGAATCGCCGAGGGGGGTCAGCCCGGTGATTCCCGGCTGACCGCGCCAGCTTCGAGTGCATGGCGCCTGTCCTTAAAGGAAGCCCGCCAATGACCCACCACTTCCGGCCCTTCGCCGCCGTCGCCATCTCCTTGGCCGCTGTCCTGGCGAACACAACCCTGGCAGCTCTCCCCGCCCAGGCCGATGACCACCTGGACGATATCCGGAGGACGCCGCCGCGGGCGGCTGCTCCTGCGGTGGCCCCCGCCACGGACCAGTTCATCGTTGGGATCAAGGGAGGTCCCGGTATTGCGTCCGAGGCGGCGGTCACCTCCGAGGCTGCCGGCAAGGCCGCGGGCAAGCTGGGCATCGCGGCCCGGAACATCAAGGGCACCGCCGCCGGCGGGCAGGTGGTGAAAACCAGCCGGCCCCTTCCGGCCGCCGAAGCGGCTGCTTTCCTGGCCTCGCTGCGCTCCAGCCCCGGCGTGGCCTACGCCGAGCCGGACATCATCATGTACCCGTCCGCCGTCGCTCCCAGTGATCCCTGGTACCCCGCGCAGTGGAACCTCTGGGAGGAAACCGCGGGGATCCGTGCCCCGCAAGCCTGGGAAATCAACCGCGGTGAAGGCGCAGTGGTGGCGGTGGTGGATACAGGAATCACCAGCCACTCGGAGCTGAACTCCCGGGTCCTGCCCGGTTATGACATGGTCTCCGACGTTGAAACCGCCAGGGACGGCAACGGGCGCGACGCCAACCCGCAGGACGAAGGGGACTGGTGCGTCGGCGAGAACCCGTTCTCTTCCTGGCACGGAACCCACGTGGCGGGAACAATCGCGGCCGTTGGCAACAACAACAAAGGCATCATCGGTGTCGCCCCGGAAGCCAAATTACTCCCCGTCCGCGCCATCGGTGCCTGCGGCGGCTACGCATCAGATGTGGCCGATTCGATCATCTGGGCGGCCGGCGGGCAGGTCGCCGGCTCGCCGGTGAACCCCAACCCCGCGCGTGTGATCAACGTCAGTGTCGGCGGCGAAGAGCCCTTGTGCTCCGTCACGCAGCAGAACGCCATCAACTTCGCCTACAAGGCGGGCGCGGCCGTGGTGGTTGCCGCCGGAAACTCCGGCGAAAATGCAGCCGGCACCAGCCCCGCGAACTGCCAGAACGTCATCGCAGTGGCCGCCGCCGGACGCGACGGCGGCCGCGCCTCCTACTCAAACTACGGGCCTGCCGTCGACGTGACTGCCCCGGGCGGCGACACAAGCAACCAAGGCGACATACCCAACCCCTACGCCGAAGGCATCCTTTCCACCTCCAACTTTGGCTCCGCCGGCCCGGAACAGGAAGCCTATGCGCTACTCGAGGGCACATCCATGGCGGCACCCCACATAGCTGGGGTGGCCGCCCTGCTGATGTCCCAGAAGGGCAGCACCTATACACCCGACATGGTGGAGAAACGGCTCAAAGCCACGGCCCGGCCGCTGCCTGTAGCCTGCGCCGAGGGCTGTGGTGCGGGACTGGTGGATGCAGCAACAGCCCTGACGTCCGCCGCCTACGTAGCCCCATCGGTCTCGCCGTTCCATGACGTTTCCACCGGGCAGCAGTTTTACAGGGAGATGGCGTGGCTTGCCCAACGGGGCATTTCAACGGGCTGGGTGGAGGATGGCCGCCGGCTGTACCGGCCGCTGCAGTCCATCAACCGTGACGCGATGGCCGCGTTCCTGTACCGGATGGCAGGGTCGCCAGACTATACGGCGCCCGCTGAATCGCCTTTTGATGATGTTGTTACGGGGCAGCAGTTCTACAAGGAGATGGCGTGGCTCGCCGAGAGCGGCATTTCGAAGGGCTGGGTAGAGGATGGCCGCCGGCTGTACC
>NZ_BMKV01000001.1:321526-1053602 GCF_014644515.1 Pseudarthrobacter scleromae
TGGCCGCGTTCCTGTACCGGATGGCAGGGGCGCCCGACTATACGGCGCCTGCTGGGTCCCCTTTTGCTGATGTTGTGACCGGGCAGCAGTTCTACAAGGAGATGGCGTGGCTCGCGGAAAAGGGTATTTCGACGGGCTGGGTGGAGGATGGCCGCCGGCTGTACCGGCCGCTGCAGGCAATCAGCCGTGATGCGATGGCAGCCTTCCTGTTCCGCCTGAACATCGTTATGGAGTGACGCCGGTTCCAGAACCCCTACCGCGAGATCCGTGTTCGGAAGCGCTCGGCGGCCGCCTGCAACGGCGTCCCGCTGAGCAGCTTCTGACCGGAGCTGGTGATCCCGGCGATGCTTCCCCTAAGGCCGTCCGGCCGCGCTGCCACCTGGTTTAGCTCACCCTGCAGCCATTCGGTGTGCTGAGCGAGATTACCGATGGCTATCTCGTTGCTGGCGTTCAGGCGGGTGGCTTCCGGGCTTTCAGCCTGTTCCAGGATCAACGACGGGTTGCTGTCCACCAAAGGAAGCGGGGTAAGCGGTCCGGGTGTGGATCCGGCGTCCAGGACGGCCGTCACCGCATCCCACCAGCCCTCATGGAACGCGTTCAGTGTCTTCCCCTGGTGCTGGAGGTGCTCCCGGATCCCTGCCCGTTGTCCGATGACGGAATTGACCCACTTGGCGTCGTCTCCGTCCCCCAGATGGCGGAGTGAGCGCAGCAGGCGCCGCAAGCCCCAGCTTTCCAGCGCTCCACCGATCCGCACTTCACCGTAGTAGTCAACGGCAACGGGCAGCACAGGGACGCCGGCGGAAAGACCAAAAACAACGGGGTGGTAGCGGCTGGAGATGACCAGTTCAGCGTTGGCCGTCAGGGCCGCCGTCTCCTCAGCCGGCCTTTGGTCCAGCACCCTGACATCCGGTGCCGTGGAGAGACGTGCAATAGCGGCATGGCACTCCTGGTCCCCGTCCTGTGCTCCGAAGGTGGAGACGTGGGGGAGAAGCAGGATGGGAAGCTGCAGCTGCTCATACGCGAGGTCGAGCAAACGTGCCATGTGCCGGTGGTAATCGTTGCGGGGCATGGCGCCCGAGCCTGGAGCAAACGTGGCAGCAATATAGCCGGACGGCGGCAGCGCCGAGGCGTCCAAGCCAACGCCCTGGGCGAGGAACGCTGCATCGTCCAAAACCAGGACCGACTCCACATCCATGGATGTCAGCAGGTCATGCGTGTGCCGCTCGCGGGAACCGACCACATTGCACAGGCGCAGTGCTTCCGCGGCTTCGGCACGGTCCGGTCCTGTGAGGACCGGTCCCACGGTTTGGCCCGACACCACCACTTTGAGGCCCATGGAGTGGGCCACCCGGATGGCAGCCAGGCGCTCAAAAAGGAGCCCGCCGTACTGCGACGTGAGGTTGCCTCCGCCAGCCAGGAGCAGGGTGCTGCAGCCACTGAAGGCGTCCTGGAACGTGCGGACAACGTCCGCGGCGCGTTCGGTGGCCGGCCCGCCGTCGAGAAGGTGTTTGACCTCCTGCAGGAGCTGGTGCCTTTCGAAGGGGTTCCACGGGACCTCCGGCCTTGGGGCAGCTGGCAGGCCATACAGGCCGGACGTCTGCCCGACGTCATGCGTCAGCACCACAAAGTTTTCGTAGCCGCGCTTCCGGAGGGCTGCGATGGCCGCGTGCGTCATCGCCTCATCACCCACGTGGTATTCGTGCTGGCCTACGTCGCCGAAGACGGCAACGCGTTGCTCCTTGCCGAGGGACGCCGGGGAATGTACGACGGCGTGCTGCCGCGACGCGTGTAGGTCCAACGAGCGCTGGCGCTCTCCCCGTTCCCGCAGCCGCCGGCGGACCGAGCGGAGAGCACGGAGGGGCAGCGGCTGGGATGCGGCCCGGACGTTGCGTTGGATCTGCTCGACGTCCCCCACCAGCCGGGTCAGTTGCTCCGTCCCCTCGGACTGCTGGCGGCTGATCTCCTCCAGCCGGTGGTGGAGGCGGCCCGTTTCCACTGCAAGGAGTTCACGCTGGTACAGGAGGGGGCCGAGGCCAAACTCCCGGGCATGCTCGCGGACCAGGCGGTCCCGGATCTTCAGGGAAAAAAGCTGGTGCTCCTCCGTGCGTGCTATGAAGCTGTTGGCCTCGCTGCTGAGGGCAGACCGGCGCTGGTTCCAGAAGGCGAGGGGCCGCCCCTTGATCAGGCCGATGTGGTGGTGCACAAGGAAACGGAGGTGGAACTCCCAGTCGCCCACCACGGGAAGGTTCTCGTCGAAACCTCCCAGTTCGTTGTACACCGAGCGGCGGAAGAGGAACGAGATGGGGACGAACCGGTTGTAGTGGAGCAGATCCACCAGCGTAATCTCACGCAGATCCGGCTCGAAGATGATGCGGTCTTCAATGTCCCGGCCCTCGGCGGTGAGGCGCTCGTAGACAATTTCCGTTTCAACGCTTACGCCCCCGTCACCGGGATGCTGTTCCAAGTGGGCGACAGTGATGGCCAGGAATTCAGGAGCCCACTCATCGTCGTCATCATGGACAACAATGAACTCCGAGTCCACGGCCCTGATACCAAGGTTGGACGCCGCTTCCATGCCCAGGCTGGTCTGGTTGTCGAGCCGCAGAAGCCTGTCCCCGATGTCTGCAATGCGCGGTTCCAGCGCCTCATCCACCTGTGCCCGGCTCCCGCCGTCGTTGACAAGGACGATCAGCCAGTCGGTGTAGGTCTGGGCGAGGACGCTGTCCAAAGCCCGGCCGAGCAGCCGCCCCCGGTCCTTGGTACGAATGATGACGGCGACGCGGGAAAACAAGGTGAAGACTCCTTGAATGACTTGCAGACTCAATAGGGCGCTGGGCTAGGCGGCGGGCCGAGACACCCCTCCATAGTAGGGGTACCGGGCGTCCCATGCCGTCCGTACCCCGCCCTGCATTGTTCGGGAACGCAAAAGGCTGCTCCCCGGAATTCGAACGGAATCCGTCCAAATTCCGGGGAGCAGCCCGGTAGAGCAGGTGCTAGATGAAGTCCAGCTTTTCGTTGAAGCGGTACATGAACGCTGCCATCGCGTCACGGTTTACCGGCTGCAGGGCCCGGTAGGTCTTGCTGCCGTCCTCTTCTGTCCACCCTTCGGAGATTCCTTGGGCGGCCAGCCACGTGATCTCCTTGTAGAACGCTGTGCCGGGAAGAACATCGGTGAAGGGGGACGCGACGGGCGGAGTGAAGGATGGCTCGCCGGCAAGGCGGTACATGAATGCTGCCATCGCGTCACGGTTCACGGGTGAAAGCGGCCGGAAGGTCCGGATGCCGTTACCCTCATCCCACCCTGTGGAGATCTCCTGGGCAGCCAGCCAGTTGATTTCCTTGTAGTAGGCGGTCCCGGGAGGAACGTCAGTGAAGGGCGACACTGCCGGCGGAGTATAGGCAGGCTTGCCGGCAAGGCGGTACATGAACGCTGCCATCGCATCACGGTTTACCGGCTCGAGCGCCCGGTAGGTCCTGGTGCCGTTTTCTGTCCAGCCGGTGGAGATCTCATTCTCGAAGAGCCAGCAGATTTCCTTGTAGAACTGCTGTGTTGTCACCACATCAGCGAAGGGTGAAACTGCCGGCGGTACATACTCGCCACCGTCATCGCCGTCACCCTCGATGCCAAAGTCAGCGAACCAGTAGCGCTTGTCGTCGTCGTCGCTGGCAAGGACCACCATGCCGCTCTTGCTGGTAACGGGCTGCTTGCTGGTGGTCACGTTGTTGACGCTGGGGGTGGAGTCCTGGATGACGGGGGTGCCGCGGCCGGCGGCGAAAACGGGGTCATCCATGGAAGCCGTCTTTTGGTAGATGGCGCCGGACGTCCCGCTGTAGGGGCAGCCCGATACCGTTGTTGCCGGACCCGACTGGAAGGCATGGATCTTGTTGTTTTCCGGGTCCAGCACAATCTGCGGGCGGGTGTGGCAGTCGCCGATCGTGGAGATGGTGAACTTGTCGAAGGCTCCCGTGGCCGGCTTGAACACCAGCAGCTGCAACTGCGGGTCCGACTTGCGTGCCGTGGAGTTCATATCGAAGCTCGTCTTGACCGCAGCAAAGACGCGGCCGGTGGTGTCTGCCTGCAGTGACTTGATGTTGAGGTGGTCGTCAGCCTGGTTCGGCCCGCGGACGGCGGACTGCACGTTCCACGAGGTGGGGGATTGGCCGTCGGTGCGGCTGGCCCACCAGACCGAACCGGTTACATGGTCAGACCACATAACCCCGATCTTGTTCTTGCCGAAGGCAACAACGGACGAGATGTCATCCGGAGCCACGGTGGCGTTCTCCCCGGTAAGGGTTTGCGGGGTGCCCCACGAGGTGCCGCCCGAGGCCGAGTTGTTAACCATCACCTTGCTGGTGTAACCACCGGTCGGGACGCCGGACACCTGGGTCCACGTGGCCCAGATTGCTCCCGTGCTGTCCTTATCGATGGTCATTGATTCGCTGCTGTTGGTGGTGATAGTGGTTGGAAACCCGCTGCTCCGCGTGTATTTTCCGTCGGCATAGCTGTAGCGGTACAGCTTGGCCGGGGAATCCGGGCGGGACGCCTTTGGTCCGCCCTCACTGGAGATGGTGACCACATGGTGGGCGATGTAAAGATTCTTGCCGTCCCAGAGGGTGTCCGCCGACGTGTTGGCACGGTTGTCCACCGCTACTCCGGTGTCCACCCACTGCTTGGCGGCCCTGTCCAGCTTGTGGATCTTCCAACCTCCCGAGGTCCACATATCCGCCCACCAGGAGCCATCGTTCCACCACAGCTTGCTCTGCGGCTTGTCAGCGGTAGGGGGATTTCCCACACCGGAGTAGTTGAAACCGGCGGTTCCATGGATTGGTGCGGCCGGGGCGGGAGGCGGTGGTGGCTCTGCTGCGCTGGCCGGGCCCCCAAATGCTCCTAGCCCGGCGACGACAAGGACTGTTGCCAGCCCTTGTCCCAGGGCTCGTTTGATCGATTTCTTCACGGTACTCCTTAAACGTTCCGCCCCAACGCTGTCGCGTCCAGGTCCCTGAGGAAGCTGGTGCCCCCGCTGATTTATTAACCTCTTGTGCAACACATGCCGCCCGAGTACCCGTTACTCGCCTTTGCGAGGTAAGGCACTGAGATCATGCTTCCGGTACTCATGTCAGACCGCCGGAACGCCGTGGGATTTCCATAGCGGGGCGGGCATGTGGTTTTCGGCGGGAATACCCGGTTGCGGGCACTCAGCACAACGTGCGCTGGCAACAAGCGTGCCGGCGTCGTCCTTGTGAAAGTGAGTCACGTGATGGGTAGTCCTGCCGCATGCGGGGCAGAAGCTCTGGCTCTGTTTGGTCCACATGCAGGAATCCTATGGAGAGCTGCTTCCCAAAAAAGGCAAAACACTGGAAATATGTGGGTGCCCGCAGGCATTATGTGCCAATCCCTGTCCGGAGCGATTCGGGATGCCGGCTCAGATGGACCCAGGCGCTCTGCCGACCATTTTCACGGGTTCGGGATATTTGCCGCTGCCCCTTCTTCCCCCTCCTGCTTGTGGCTAGAATCGGGGCGGGGGTGAGTCTGTCCGCGCGCCGGCACCCAGCGCTTGGCGCCTGTCCTTGAAGGATGCCCGCCCATGACCCACCGCTTCAGCCCCCGCACCGCCGTCGCCCTCGCTGTGGCTGCTGCCCTGGCGAACGCAACCCTGGCCCTTCCTGCCCGTGCCGACGGCGGACTGGACAACATCCGGCCAACCCCGCAGCGTGCGGCGCCCGCTGCGTCCCCCGCCACGGACCAGTTCATTGTGGGGATCCAGGGCGGTCCAGGCATCGGGTCCGAAGCCGCGGCAACCTCCGAGGCCGCGCGGATGGCAGCGGGCCGGGTGGGCATCGCTGCCCAAAAGGTCAAAGGCACGTCCGCCGGCGCGCAGGTGGTTAAAACCAGCCGCCCCCTTCCTGGCGCCGAAGCCGAGGCCTTCCTGACAGCACTGCGATCCGCCCCGGGCGTTGCCTATGCCGAGCCGGACATCATCATGCACCCGGCAGCCGAGGCCCCCAACGATCCCGGGTACCCGGCCCAGTGGAACCTGTGGGATGACGCCGCCGGCATCCGGCTCCCCGGCGCCTGGGACGTGAACCGCGGCGAGGGGACAGTGGTGGCGGTGGTGGACACCGGAATCACCAGCCACTCCGAACTGAATCCCCGGGTGCTGCCCGGCTACGACATGATCGTTGACGCCGCCAACGCGCGGGACGGCGACGGGCGGGACGCCAACCCGCAGGACGAGGGGGACTGGTTCGCCGGGGAACTGTGCGGCATTGGCGGGGAGAGCGGTACGTCCTCCTGGCACGGGACCCACGTGGCCGGGACGATCGCCGCGGTGGCCAACAACAACGACGGCGTCGCTGGAGTGGCGCCCGAAGCCAGGCTGCTTCCCGTCCGCGCTCTCGGGGCCTGCGGCGGCTACGAATCGGACGTGGCCGATTCCATCATCTGGGCCGCCGGCGGGCAGGTGGCCGGCCTGCCGGTCAACCCCAACCCCGCCCGCGTGATCAACCTCAGCGTGGGCGGCGACGGCCCCTGCTCCGTCACGCTGCAGAACGCCATCAACCTCGCCCATAAAGCAGGCGCCGCCGTGGTGGTGGCCGCCGGAAACTCGAACCGCCCGGCCTCTGGCATGAGTCCGGCAAACTGCAAGAAGGTCATTACGGTGGCTGCCTCCGGACGCACCGGCGCCCGCGCCTCCTACTCAAACTACGGGGACGACGTCGATGTGACGGCACCGGGCGGCGACATCACCAGCCAGTTCACCGAAGGCATCCTCTCCACCTCCAATTTCGGTGCCACCACCCCCGGGCTCGAGGCCTACGCCTTTATGCAGGGCACGTCCATGGCGGCCCCCCACGTTTCCGGGATCGCCGCCCTGCTGATGTCCGAGGTGGGCAGCAGCTACACGCCCGAGATGGTGGAGAAGCGTCTTGAAGCCACGGCCCGGCCGCTGGCCGTTGACTGCCCCGAAGGCTGCGGCCACGGACTGGTGGACGCGGCGGAGGCCCTGGACCTCTCCAATGACGATTTGCCGGCCGGCGTTGTGCTGCCCAAAGCCGTGAAGTTCACGGACAAGGACGGCACCAGGAAGGACACCTTCACCGTCCCATCCTCCAGGGGCGTTGAATACGTGCGGGACGGAGCAGCCGTCAAGGCCGGCGAGTATCCCGGCTCCGGCACCGTCACTGTTTCCGCGCGTGCCCTTCCCAAGTACTCGCTGGCGGCGGGGGCCACCACGGAGTGGGTTTACACGTTCTCACCGGACAGCGCGCCTGCGGGGTAGGCTACGCCGGGGCCGGCGGATCGAGCCGCGCTGCGGGGGCGCCGGCGGCCAGTGACTTCACCACATTCTCGGCAACGCTGCGCACCTTCAGGTTCCGCTGGCGTGACGCGCCCGCCAGCTTGCTGAACGCCTCGGCATAAGTGCAGCTGTTCTGGGCCATGATCACGCCGCACGCCACATCGATGGAGGTGCGGCTCTCCAGGACGGTCTTCAGGTTGTCCCCGGCTGACCGGACGCTGCGCACCTCGAGCGCCAGCTTCATGCTCTGGGCCGCCACCTCCGCGAACCACCGGGCCTCGGCCACCAGGTCCGGCGTCAGCCCGGTGGTGCCGCGGACAAGGAACAGCAGCGCGCAGGAGGTGCGGTCCTCCAGCTCAAGCGGGAGAGCCAACGCTGCGCCGAATCCGGAAGCCGAGAGCCGCCGTCGGTATGCCTGCCACCTGGTGGACGTTGTGCGGTCCACCTTAACCACTTCGGCCGTGCCGACGGTATGGGTCAGGGGCCCGTCGCCGTTCCGGTCCTCGGAGGTGGCCAGGGCCTCGGCGGCAGTGCTGTTGCCCGCAATGACGGGTGGGCCGCCGGGCCGGATCAGCAGGGCAGCGCAGTCGGCGGACCCGGCGAGGGCCTGCGCGCCGGCCTCCGCCAGCCGCTGCACCGAACCCAGGTCAGTGTCCGCACCCGTGATGAGGTCCAGCAGGAACCCCGGGCGCTCTGTCCGCATGGTTCCGTCCGCCGGTTGTAGTGCCACGCTTCGTCCCCCGTAAGCTTCGGTCCCGCCCCGCACCCGCGCGGGCTTTCCCCGAATCTATGAGTACAGCCCGCGGAGGGCACGAGTAGCCGGTACTCTACTTTTCCGGCGCGGCGGGGGGACCACTTGCTTTTGCGTTACCGGCGGGCGGCCAGTGCCTCTTTGAAGGCGTCGGCGGACGGCGTGCTGCTGTTGATCCGCCAGTCGGTTTCCTTGTTGTAGTGGAACCAGGTCACTGCGGTGATGTCCGGCTGGGCGGAAAGGTAGCTGACCAGGGCGGTGATCCAGTCTGCCTTGGAGCCGCCCTGCTCGGCCGAGGATGTTTCGGCGATCAGGATCTGCTTGCCCGGGGCCAGGGTCCGGAGCTGGGACAGGCCGTCGCCGAAGAGCTGGGACGGGGACACCCAGGAGCTCCACGAGGCGGAGGTGCCCCAGTTGTAGCCGTCCAGCGCCACGGCATCCACGTAGGCCGCGCCGGGGTACAGGCCGGCCAGCGGCACCGACCCCCAGTACGGCACGTTGGGGTTCCACACCCAGGTGATGTTGGTGGCACCCGCCGCCGTCACCACGCCGTGCACGTGCTGCCACGCGGCCGCGTAGTCGCCGGAACCGTTTCCGTTGACCTGCTCCGACCATGGATACCAGTTGCCGTTCATTTCGTGCCCGAACCGCAGCATCACCGGGTGGCCCCAGCCGGCCAGCGCCTGGCCCCACTGGCGCAGGTAGGGATCGAAGTCCCCGGCGGTGATCCGGTCCAGGGAGTACGTGGGCTGCGCTGTTCCGCCGCCCCACGCCCACGGTTCCCAGGTCAGCAGGGTGAGGGCGCCGCGGGTGCGGACTGCCTCCAGTTCCGTAATGGGGGGAGCCTGGTTGAAGTCCTTGTAGGACAGGATGATGGACGGCGCCTCGCCCGCAATGGCGGTGACCTCATTCAGTTCGGCCGCCGCGAGCGGACCGCCGGGGGTGCCGACGCCGAAGCGCAGGGTTGCGGGGGCGGGCGGCGGCGGGCTGGTGGGCGCGGGAGCCGGGGCCGGCTCGGCAGGTTCCTCTTCGACGATGGAGGGGGAGCTGTAGGTGACGGTGAACGGTGCGGAGGCGCTCGCCGTCGCCGTTGCAGCCCGGACGGTGACGGTGGGCTCGGCTGATTCAGGCATCACCAGTTCAGCCGTGAAGTAGCCGGAGGCGCTGGTTTTGAAAGGGGCGCTGGTGGTTCCGGCGCTGACTGTCCCAGAGGTCTTCTTGGGGAACCCGGTTCCGGTGACGGTCACCGAGGTGCCGGCAGGACCGGTGTTCGGGCTGAGGGTGATGGCTGCCATCGCGGCGTGCGCCGGGGCCGCGCCGGCGGGCAGCGCCCAGGCCAGCAGCACGGCGAAACACAGGATGTATCTGAACAGCTTCACTGGACCTCCAGGTGGTGTGCCGCCGCACCCTGGGTGGAAAGGGCGACGGCGGGGACGGGCGCACAAAGAAAGGAGGTGACCGGAGTGCCCCCTTTTCCAGTCTGAAGGCCGCCTGGGCAGCGCAGTGGAGATTCCGGCTCAGGATCAGCCTAGTTTTGACCCACTTTTTGCGCACCAGCGTGTCCCGTGGTCTTGCGGAGGACCAGGTGGGGTGTCCGGACAACGCGGCCTGGCGGCAGCGTCCCTTCCACCCGGTCCACGGCGCGGTCAACGGCTGCGGCCGCAAGGAGTGGGGCGTCCTGGCTGATGGAGGAAAGCTGGACGTAGCTCAGCCTGGCGAAGTGGCTGTCGTCGTAGCCGAGCACGGAAATGTCCGCCGGAATGCTGATGCCCGCAGCCCGGAAGCTCTCCATGATTCCGAGGGCCGATCTGTCGTTGAAGGCGATTACGGCCGTGGGCAGGTCCGCCTGGAGAACCTGCCCGGCCCGCATGCCGGTTTCCTCATCCGGCCCGCCGGGAATAATTACGGGCTCCAGGCCGTGCCGGAGCATTTCCGTGCGGTACGCTTCCCGGCGCTGGTCCGAGGAGACGGCTGTGCCGCCGTCCACGTGGGTGATCCGGCCGTGGCCCAGGCTGGCGAGGTGCTCAACGGCGATCCGGATGCCGGCGTAATCGTCACTGCTGACCGAATCCACGAGGTCGCCCACATCCTCGCGCAGGAGGCTCACCACCGGCACCCGGCGCGCGTGCAGTGCCAGGTCCTCGGGGCTGAGGGTCGGGGCGATGATGATTAGGGCTTCGGCGCCCACGTCCAGCAGTGTTTCGATGGCCCGGGCCTCGGGCCTGCCGGTGGCCACGGCGCTCAGCGCTATCTCATAACCCCTGGCCGAGGCTTCGGCGTATGCGGCATCCACAATTTCCGCATGGAAGGGCTGTGAACTGGAGAAGATGAGGCCCAGGAGCTTGGTTCGGCTGCTCCGGAGGAGCCGCGCCCGGGAGTCCGCGCGGTAGCCCAGCTCGAGGGCCGCCTCCAGGACTTTTTGCCGGGTTGATTCTGCGGCGCCGGGTGCGCCCCGCATCACGATGGACACCAGGGCGCGGGAAACACCTGCCGCCTTGGCAACGTCCATCAGGGTGGGGCGGCGCTGCAGTTCCGTCATATCTCCTCCTGGGAGTAACAGTCTATAGAACGATCTAGACCTGACGTGAACCGCATGTCATCATGGTTCGACTAGAACGATCTAGACGACGACGTCAGGAGAAATTATGGGTTACCTTCAGCATCCGGTCAGCGAAGACCGTCCGGTCCGTATCGGCTTGATCGGAGCGGGCTGGATTGGAAGTTTCCATGCCGAATCCGTAGCGCTGCGCATCCCCGGCGCCCGGCTGGAGGCAATCGCTGACCCGGCCCTGCCCGCTGTTGAAGCACTGGCCGGCCGCCTGGGCGTTGCCAAGATCAGTACGGACCCCGCAGACGTGCTGGAGGATCCCGACGTCGACGCTGTACTGATTTCCGCGCCGGCCCGGTTTCATTCCGGGCTCATCGCGGCAGCAGCCCGGGCAGGGAAGCACGCCTTCTGCGAAAAACCGGGCGGCCGCACGGTGGAGGAGCTCGATGAGGCCCTGAAGTCAGCCGAGGCCGCGGGCGTGGTGGTCCAGTTCGGCTTCAACCGCCGCTTTGCGGACGGCTTCGCCGCTGCCCGCAAGCTGATCGACGACGGCGCCGTGGGAACGCCGCAGCTGTTGCGGTCCTTGACCCGCGATCCGGGCACCGCGGACGGGATTGCCGATCCGGGGCGGATTCCGCCCGGCACCATCTTCCTGGAAACCCTCATCCACGATTTCGACACCCTCAACTGGCTCAACCCGGGCGCTGTTCCGGTCAGCGTGTATGCCGTGGCTGACGCGCTGGTGGCTCCGGGGGCAAAAGAGGTCGGATTGCTGGATACCGCAGTGGTCACCGTGACGTACAGCAACGGGGCCATCGCCGTGGCCGAGGCGAACTTCAATGCGCTCTACGGCTATGACGTGCGCGGGGAAGTTTTCGGCTCCGCGGGGATGGTGACGGCGGGAGGGCCACAGGAAACCAGCGCCACGAGCTACACCGCTGCCGGCATCGGTTCGGCCACCGTCCGGCGGAACGTGGATCTTTTCCACGACGCCTATACGGCTGAACTCGCCCACTTTGTGGACGCCGTCAAGGCCGGCCGTGACGGCACTGAGGTTCCTGCCGCCCAGGCTCCTGGTGGAACCGATGCGCGGAACGCCCTGGCTGTAGCCCTTGCCGCCTTCCGTTCGGCTGAAACGGGCCTGCCGGTTGATGTTGCGTCGGTTGCCGTCCTGAGTCCGGCAGAACCTGCACGCCACCTCGTGGGGAATAAGGCATGAGCTTCCGGCTGGCCGTGTGCGCGGAGATGGTCTACGGCGAACTGCCGTTGATCGAGCGGGTCAAAAGGATCCACGGGCGAGGCTTTGAGGTGGAGCTGTGGGATACCCGTGGCCAGGACATTGCGGCCCTGGCAGCCACGGGAGCGCGGTTCTCTTCGATGACCGGCTATTTTGGCGGCAGCCTTACGGACCCCCGCAGCGCCCACGAGGTGCTGGCGTCTGCGGAGAAGCTGATCCCTGCCGCGCTGGAACTCGGGATCGAGCGGATGGTGGTGCATCCGGCGGAGCTCGGGGAGGGCGGCCGGGCTGTCCGCCCCATGCACCGGTCAACAGGGGAGATGTGGATGACCGGCCGGAGCACCCTCGAACGCCTGGGGGTCCTGGGCGAAAAGTACGGTGTGACCTTCGCGCTGGAGAACCTGAACACCGTCCTGGACCACCCCGGCATTCCCTTGGCCCGGGCCAAAGACACCCTGGCGCTGGTCTCGGCGGTTGACCACCCCAACGCCAGGATGATGCTGGACCTCTACCATGCCCAGATCGGCGAGGGGAACCTGATTGAACTCGTCCGGGCCGCGTTGCCCTGGGTGGGGGAAATCCAGGTGGCCGACGTCCCGGGCCGTTGTGAGCCCGGCACCGGGGAAATCAACTACCGCGCAGTTGCAGCCGCCCTCCGCGAAGCCGGCTACACAGGAGTGGTCGGTCTCGAAGCGTTTGCCGCCGGGGGAGCGGGCCTGGAGGCGGGGGATACCGCCCTGGCGGCTTTCCGCGCTGCGTTTGAAAGCTAGCCGGGCTCAGTGCCTCTCAGGAATCAGCGGGCTGAGCCTGGGATCCTGTTAGTGCTGACGGAGTAGATGTTTTCGTGGACGCGGCTGAATCCCTCGGCGAGGAGGCGGGATGGGTTGTAGTTGTCCGGGATGAGGACGGCAGTGACCACGCCTGGCACCCCGGTTCTGACGAGCTCCTGGCGGGAGTCTGTGGCTTGGCCGCATCCGGTGGTCCATTGGGTGGGCCGGTCTTCCGGGATGACGGTTAGGCAGGAGGAGGTTGCGTCCCGGGTTTGCCCGACGAAGTACCGAATGCCATCAGCAGTGGCGAGGAGCCGAGTGGTGTGGCCTTCGGCAGGGAGCGGCGGAATGCCTTCGGGAAGGGCATCGGCCGGCGTGGCTTCGCGGTCCAGCGCGCTGATGTGCGGAGGCGTTGGCGCCGGCGGACTGAGCAGCACACCGGCTGCCAGCGCAGTGCCGATTGCGGTAATGATGATGGCTTGCCGTTTCAGAGCGCTGCCCCCTCAGGCTTTGGTGCATTGAGCCTACCCGAGCGGATGCAGCGGTTTGAACCGCCCGGCGGCGGTGCCGGCACCCAGTGCCGCCCGGGGAGGTACTCACCTGCGGGGCGCGTAGTCAGCGCCCAGGTAAACGGGTAACAGATACCGGCGGTTCAGAGCCTAAGCTTGATCATGGATGCGATTCCGTCCCTGGTCCTTGTCTTCGGTGTATCTTTCGTGTGGCTTGGTTTGACGGTGATCGTCCTCCTCCGGTTGCGCCGCCGCCGGAGGGGATCGTCGCTGGTGGCCACGGCCGCCGCCACTCCCGCCGGCCGTGCCGGCACCCACTCCCGCAAGCACTGGCGGCTCGCGCACCCGCTCACGGGCAGTGCCCCGGCAGGACGGCACAGGGGCGGGAAGGCCCGCGGGTAGCGTCCGGCCCCCTCATACAAGGTCCGGCGTCCGACGGCGGCGCCCGGCGCCGGGGTCCTGTTACCGTGCGGAGGCGGGGGACGGGAGTGAAGCGTCCGCATCCGGAAGGGTCAGGACCGCTGTGGTTCCCTTGCCGCGGCTGCTGGACAGGCTGATGGTTCCCCGATGGTTCTCGACGATGGATTTGGTGATCGCCAGCCCCAGGCCCGCACCGGGAATTACGGAAGAGTGCGCATTGGCGGCCCGGAAGAAACGGGTAAAGGCCTGGGCGAGATCATCCTCGGTCATTCCGATCCCGGTGTCAGTGACTTCGCACCTGAGGCTTTGTCCGGTGGCGCTGATCCGGACGGTGACGGTTCCGCCGTCCGGCGTGTACTTGATGGCGTTCGACACCAGGTTGTCGATTGCCTGGCCAAGGCGGTCGGGGTCGAACCGTCCTGTGGCCGGACCCGTTGATTCCAGTTCAAGGGTGATGCCGGCGGCCGTGGCGTGCGGCTGTGCTGCCTCGATGCTGGTGGCGGCAACGTCGTTGAGGTCCGCCGGACGGGGAGCAATGGTCAATGATCCGGACGCGATGGTCAGCAGGTCACCGACGAGGGTCAGCAGCCGCCGGGCGTTGCGTTGGGCAACGGTCAGGCACTCTTCCAGCCCAGGTTCAAGGCCCTCGTCGTCAAGGGCCAGATCCAGGTAACCCAGGATGGACGTCAGCGGCGTCCTCAGTTCGTGGGAGACGTTGGCCAGGAATTCGTCCTTTGCGGAGAGCGCCGTCACAAGGGCTGTGACGTCCGTGAACGCCAGGACCGCGCCTGAGTTCCCTCCAGCGGACGTCTTTGTGAGACGGCAGGTCACGGAGTATGCGCGCTGGGTGGTTCCGCTGCCCACCCAGATCAGTTCGTCGGTGAAAGGTTCACCCCGTGCGGCGCGCAAGCGGGGGTGCCGTTCGGGGGGAAGCCGGTGTTTCCTGTCCACGCCGTAGACGGGCAGGTCGGTCACATTGCCGGGAGTCGGTTCACTGCCGATGGCGTCCGCGAGGCGGCTGCCGAGGTGCCTGTTCACCAGTACTGCCTGGCCTTGGCCGTCGAGGGCGCACACACCCACACTGACAGTGTCCATCACCGTGTTCAGCAACTGTTCGCGGTCCTCGCTGGCCGCGAGCAGGTCCCGGAGGTCCGCTTCCTGTTGTTGCAGCAGGCGCCGCTGCATGGCGATGCCGTTGGCAACCCCGTACGCGGTGAGTGCGATCGCCCCCAGGATGACCGGCAGGAGCACCATCCGGATGGAGGAGGCACTGGTGAATCCGGTGCCGAGGAGGACAGGCGGCACCGCCACGCTGACGACAGTTGCGAGAACGGCGGCTGCGACACCGCCGGGGCGTAGTCCGACCGCCAGCCAGACGACCGGAAAAACGAGCAGGAAGCTTAGGGCGGTGAGGTGTTGGCCGCCCGATTCGCGGGACAGTCCGATGGCCAGGCAGTCCAGGAACGGAATCACGAAGACGGCCCGCGCCGGAAGGCGATCCCAGGGCACCACGGCGCTGGCCGTGAGCAGCACCAGGTGCGCCGCCAGGCTGTAGAGGAACGGCCCGGGCCACTCGAACCCGGGGTGCAGAAGGGCCACCAGGACCGTCACTAGCAGCATCGTGATTGACAGGGGAAGCTGGAACATCACTGTCCGGCCGCGGAGCCCCAGCTTGCGGAAGTACCGGTCCGTGGATTCGAAAAGCATGGTTCCCCCTTAAACCAGTGTCCAGTCTGCTGCGTGAACCCCGTTATTGATCCCGGCCGCCGTCGGCATCGGCAGCTTCCAGCCACTCGCTGAATGTCTGGCGTCCGACGGCGGCACCCGGCGCCGGGATCAGCGCACCGCTGCGCATTGCCTTCCCCATCGAGCCGGGCAGCACTGCCTCAAGGATCCTTTTGCGCTGGCCGGTTTTGGCGAGATATGCGCGGACCAGGTCCGCGAGTTGTTCGGTCCGGGGCCCGCCCAGGTCTGGGACCCTTCCCTGGGGTCCTGACTCTGCCGCGGTCACCAGGGCCTCAGCTACCTCCCGGGCAGCCACGGGCTGGGTGAACATCTTGGGAACGCTGACCACTGGACCCACAGTCCCGATCTTCACCGCCAGGGGCACGAACTCGTGGAACTGTGTGGACCGCAGCAGGGTCCATGGAATGCCGCCGTGCCGGACCTCGTCTTCCTGCACCAGCTTCCCGGCGTAGAGGCCGGACGTTGAACCGTCGATCCCCACAATGGAGAGCGCCACGTGGTGCTTGACCCCCGCCTGCTTTTCGGCTGCCAGCAGGTTCTGGGTGGCGTTGGTGAAGAAGTCCACGGCCTTTTTGGTGGACGTGGTCTGGATGCCGGAGACGTCGATGACTGCCTCCACCCCCTGAAGGGCCTGGGTGAGGCCGCGGCCGTTCACCAGGTCCACGCCTTCCGCCCGGCTCATGCTGGACACCTCATGGCCGCGTGCTTTTGCCACCTCCACCACGTGGCGGCCAACAGTACCGGTTCCCCCTGCGACGGCAATCCTCATGCAGCAAATCCTATGCCCGTTAGGGGCAGGAGTGTCAGCGCGGCGTGGTACCGGTGGCTGCCGGTACGCGGCGGCCGCTACTGAGCGCCGTCTTGATGTTGACCTTTGAGGCGTAGGAGATGGAGCCGTACTGGAAAAGCCGGACTGCCAGGAAGAACATCAATACTGCTCCGATGTAGAGGATGGCCAGGACGATAGCTGTTTCCACTACTGACAGGGATCCCAGTCCATTGCGGAGGAGCGCGGTGACGGGGGCGGAGAACGGGAAGTAGGTGAAGACCTGCACGATGAGTGACTGCGGGTTGGAGAAAATCAATGACACTGCGTAGAAGGGGATGAAGATCAGCGCGATCATCACGGCCATGTAGTTACCGGCCTCCTTGACCGTGGGCATGATGGCGCCGATCGCAACCAGTGTGTTGGTGAACAGGGCGAAGCCGCCCACCAGGATCAGGAAGCCGGTGATCATGGGTGCCGGTTCGAAGACCAGCGCCTCAAGGTCCAGGTCCGGGATGTTGATCTGCTCGCGGAAGAAGAGGTAGCCGATGACCACCGGCGAGGCGAAGATGACCATCTGCAGCAGGCCAATGGCGAAGAGTGCAAGGACCTTGCCGCTGATGAGTGTGGTGGGCTTCAAGGTGGTCAGGATCATTTCGGTCACCCGGTTCTCCTTTTCCTCCAGCGTGGAGCTCAACATCTGTCCGCCGAGAAGAATGATCAGCCCGTAAAAAATGACCAGGAAAAACAGCGGCGGCACGGCCGAGTTGAAGCCGCCGGATTCCACGCCGTCGCGGTAGGTCTTCATATCGATGGTGGCGTCAGTGCTGGCCAGAGCGGAGAGTTCGGCGGAGCCGATGCGGGTGTTGACCGCCTGGGTCAGCATGGCCTGCGCGACGGCGGAGTACTTGTTGTTCTCGAACAGGCCTTGGTCTGCCCCGTAGACCTTGACGGTTTCGGTGGCAGGGTCCGCGGGAAAGTCGAAGAAGGCATCAATGCTGCCGGACTGGACCGCGGCCACCCCCTCGTCCGCGGAAGCCGCCGTCGTTGCTCCAAACACCGCAGCCTGCCCGGGGCTGATGAGCCCTGACGCGTCTGTGTAGGAGATGGTGAATTCGGCGCTTTTTTGGGCGTTGGCCGCGGTATCGGTAGCGGTGTTGGACGCAAAAAGAAGGCCGAACACCACTGCCATGATGAACGGTACGGCAAGGGTGCCGGCCCAGAAGCGCTTCTTGCCGATGGTGCGGAAGAACTCGAAGGTAACCACGGTGCTGAGGTTGTGCTGTGCCATGCCTCTTATGCCTCTGCCATCTGGAGCGCGGCCGCATCGGCCCTGTTCTGGTCGCCGTAAACGCGGATGAAGATCTCCTCCAGGGAAATCTTGGTGGTGGTGAAGGACCGGACAGACACACCGGCGGCAACCAGTTCCCGGAGGATGTCTGCCTCGTCCGCGTCATCGGCGATGGACAGTTCGGAGTAGTTCGTCTCATTCACGGTGACCGTATACCGCGGCGAGGAAGGGACCGGGCCGGAGTGTTTCAGCCGGACGATTCGGCCGCCGTACTGGTTCTGGATGTCGTCGATGGTTCCGTACGCTTCGGCGGTTCCGTTCTTGAGCAGGATGACCCGGTCGCAGAGGCGTTCCACCTCCTCCATCTGGTGGGTGACCATCACGACGGTGGCGCCCTTGGTCTTTTGCCCGTCGATGATGTCCATCAGGAGGCGCCGGTTGACGGGATCAAAGCCCTTGGTGGGTTCATCCAGGATCAGCAGCTCGGGATCATTCATGATGGTGACGCCCAGCTGAACTTTCTGCTGCTGGCCGCCGGACAGTTTGTCCAGCTGTACGCCTGCCTTGTCCGCCAGGGCGACCCGCTCGAGGTACTCCAGAGACCAGGTTTTGGCAGCGTGCCGGTCCAGGCCCTTGAGCCGGCCGAAGTAGGTCATGACGTCGATGACCTTTTCCTTCTTGTACAGGCCGCGCTCCTCCGGGAGGTAGCCGAGCCGGCCCCCGTCCTCGGGCCGGAATGGCTTGCCGTCTATATGCAGGGTTCCTGCGGTGGGCTGGTAGATGCCCAGGAGGGCCCGGATGGTGGTGGTTTTGCCAGACCCGTTGCTGCCCAGGAAGCCGAACGTCTCGCCCCGCTCCACGTCGAAGGACAAATCGCGGATGACAGTCTTGTCCCCGAAATCCATCCTGAACTGATCGATATGGACGAGTGCTTCGCTCATGGCTGTTCCCCAAAAGTACCGGTAAGTGTCCTCCGAGTTTATCGAGGGGTACCGAACGAGGCTCGCTCTCAAGGATGACACTCGGGGCAGCGATGTCGCTGCCTGGTTGGCCCCACGGCCGGTGAGAGAGGAGGGCCGGCGGCTATTTGCGGAACCACGCTGTTCCGCCGCCTCCGCCGCCGGCCCTGGCCTGTTGCCGGGCCCAGACCCCAGCTGCTGCTGCCTTACGCTTCAGGCCCCTCTCCCACCAGTGTGCGGCGGACGGATCAAGGACCGGCGAGGATTGCCTCAAGATCAACCAAGGACCGGCTCTGTTTCCTCGCGAAACCTACCCCTGGGTGCGGTCCTTCGCCGTCGAAACGCAACAAAACTGAAAAATACTTCCGATAGCGGGACCGGGCGGCCGCTGGACGGACCCTTGCCCTCTTTTCCGCAATATATTGCGATTTGTCGGATGGTGGGGCATTCTCTCCTAAAGGAGCGCATGAATCAGCAATATTTTGCGGAAGGAAATGATGGACGACGTTCAGGCCATCGGAGCCAGCATCCGGCGCGCCCGTAAAGAGGCCGGCGTTACCCAGACCACGCTGGCCGATCTGATCGGCACGTCCTCGCGCACCATCCATGCCATTGAAACCGGGACGGGCAACCCGTCGCTGGGCACGGTGGCCGCCGCGGCCAACGCGGTTGGCCTCCACCTCCGGGCCGCTGATGACTGAGGACCTGCAGCGCCTGAAGTTCGTCCGCGGCGCAGACGTGTACAAGGCGGGCGTCCTGGCCGGGCGCCTCTTCCGCACGGACCACGGCGGCGTGGCCTTCTCCTACACTGCCGAATACCTTGCGGCCGGCGCCCGCCCGGTGGCAACAACACTGCCCCTTGCCGGGGACCCCGTGGAATCACCCAGCGGTGCGCTGCCGGCCTTCTTTTCGGGGCTCTTGCCGGAGGGCCACCGGCTCACCGTGCTCAAGGACGCCGTGAAGACGAGCCTGGGTGATGAGCTAAGCCTCCTCCTGGCCGTAGGCGCAGACATGCCGGGCGACGTGCAGGTTGTTCCGGCCGGCGAACTCTTGGTGGAGCAGCGGCCGCTGGCGGACACGTCCCGCCCCGAAGACCTGGATTTCGCCTACCTTGCAGACGCGGTGGATCCGCACGGACTGCCCGGCGTGCAGCACAAGGCAAGCGCCTCAATGATGACCACCCCGCTGGCGCTTGCCAACCGCCGCTACCTGCTCAAGCTGGATCCGCCCAGCTATCCGCATCTTGTCCTGAACGAGGCAGCCCACCTCACCGGAGCCCAAGCCCTGAAGATTCCTGTGGCCAGGCACAGCGTGGTTACCGACAAGCGCGGCATGCCCGGGCTGCTGGTGGAGCGGTTCGACCGTGCCCACTCCGACGGCCTGGTGCGCCTGGCACTCGAGGACGGGGCGCAGGTGATGAACCTGCCGCCGGCGTCGAAATACGCCGTCAGTTCCGAACAGCTGGTCCTGGCGCTGGCCGGCCTGTGCAAGGCAAGGGCCGTGGCCGTGCGCAACCTCTACCTGCAGTTCGTCTTCGCCTGGCTCACCGGCAACGGGGACCTGCACGCCAAGAACGCCGCCGTCCTCGCCGGCAGGAACGGAAGCTGGGCCGTAGCCCCGATGTACGACATCCCCTGCACCCTGCTCTACGGTGATGACACCATGGCGCTTCCCCTCGCCGGCAAAGTCAAAGGACTCAAGGCCAGGCACTGGGAGGAGTTCGCGGCCGCCATTGGGCTGCTTCCCCGGGCAGCGGCGGCAGCCAACGCCCTGGCCCTCACCGCCGCCGAGGGCATCCGGCTGGACACCCTGCCCTTCACGGGATCACCCCTCAACGGCACCCGGCGGGAGCTGCGGTTCCGCCGGGACCAGCTGACGTCCTGACTCCTTCGACGCTTCTCTTCACATGAGTGCTTCCCGCATCGATTGACTTTCGATAGGTAGTAGCTGAAACTCGATATATGAAGATAACCCGCCTGGCAGTCACCGCCCTCCGTATGGTCCTTGTGGTGGCCTTCCTCCTGCTGCTCCTGTTCCAGGTCATGTCCATCCCCGGCCAGTTCGCGCACATGGCGCAGGAGAATCCGGACCGTGCCCACCTTCAGTGGCCCCTCACCATCTTCTTCATCCTGGAGGTGGCCTGCGTCCAGGTGGTGATCGTGGGCACCTGGAAGCTGCTGACGCTCGTCAAGCATGACCGGATCTTCAGCAACGGAGCCCTGGTGTGGGTGGACGCCATTGTCTGGGCCATCGCCGCCGGCTGGACCATGCTCGCGGCGCTCTCCGCCGTCGTCGTCCTTCATGCCGACGATCCCGGGCTCCCGCTCCTGCTGTTTCTGATCCTGGTGGCCGGCGCCGCCCTTGGCCTGGTGGTGGTGGTGCTGCGCGCCCTCCTCCGGCAGGCCGCCGACCTCCGGGCGGACATGGAAGCGGTGATCTGATGCCCATTGTGGTGCGCATCGACGTCGAACTGGCCAGGCAGAAGATGAGTGTGGGGGAGTTCGCCGAGCGTGTGGGCCTGACACCCGCCAATGTGGCCGTGCTGAAAAACGGCCGGGCCAAGGCGGTACGCTTCAGCACCCTCGAGGCCATGTGCCGGGTGCTGAACTGCCAGCCTGGTGACCTCCTCGAGTTCGTGGAAGACGAACCTTAGGCGCCAGTGACCAAGCGTTGCTCGTGCCGGGCAGGGGGGCAAGTGGGGGAGCTGGAAACCTTGACATGGCGGGCGGTCCGGAACCTACGCTGGAAGTGCTCAGGCAGTGGGCTATCCCGGCCCCAAGGGAGCGACATGGCACACGACAAGAACCAACCCCAGGAAAGTACCGGACCTGAACCTGCGCCCGAGCGGGAACCCGAACCGGAGCAGGAGACGCAGCGGGAGCACGGGCCAGAGCAGGAGTCTGAGCCACAGCCTGAGCAGCCGGAGCCTGAGCCGGGCGAAATTCCTGCCGGCCAATGGGAAGACCCGCCCAGGCCTCCGACCCCCAGCGGCTTCAATCCGGACTACTGGCCGAAGTACTGATCAGGGCCCGCTGCCTGCCGCGGCGCGTCACTGGTGTCCGTGCAGCCCGAGCAGCAGCCGGCGGCAACCGGACTGCTCTCCAGCCCGGCATTGGTGCCGTCCCTGGCCGGAACCGTGCAGCATACATCGCCGCGCCAGGCCTCGATGCCTTCCCGGACGGCGATGGCGGCAATGGCCAGCGCGGCGGCAGCGTCTGCCCACCACCAGCCCACCGTGGCGTTCAGCAGCAGGCCGGCCAGGAGGGCCGACAGGTAGGTGCAAAGCAGCGTCTGCTTGGAGTCGGCCACCGCAGTTTTGGACCCCAGTTCGCGGCCGGCCCGGCGCTGCAGCCAGGACAGTACCGGCATGATGGCCAGGCTTAAGGCTGCAATGAAGATGCCCGGCACAGAATGCTCGGCCCCTTCCCCGACGGTCAGGGATCGGATGGCCTCGGCGGATACAAAGGCGGCGAGGGCAAAGAAGGACAGGGCGATGATTCGCAGTGTCAGGCGCTCGCGCCGTTCCGGATCCTTCGAGGCGAACTGCCAGGACAGCGCGACGGCGGAGGCAACCTCGATCACCGAGTCCAGGCCGAAACCGATCAGGGCAGCCGAGCCGGCCACGCCGCCGGCCCAGAGGGCAACCGCCGCCTCAATGACGTTGTAGTGGCTGCGGCGAAGAAGCGGATGCGGCGGGAGAGGACCGCGCGGCGTTCCGGGGCCGGCGAAATTTGGAGGTCCGTCACGCCTGGCATGTCCCGTCCGGTGCGCAGCACGCCGGATCGACGGCCAGCACTACGCCCAGCAGGTCACGGATGGCGTGCCCCAGCCGGTCGTCCGCCAGTTCGTACCTGGTCCGCCTGCCGTACGGTACTGCCACCACCAGGCCGCAGCCGCGCAGGCAGGCCAGGTGGTTGGACATGCTCTGCCGGGACACGCCAAGGGCGTCGGCCAGGTCCGAAGGATACGTGCCGCTTCCCCTGTATTCAGGAGAAGCTGTACCCACGGGCATGACCCATGGCGGGCTGTCAGCAAACCGGGAGTGCAGCTACCCGTCTATTCGGATACAGCTGCGCTCGCAGTCCGTGGACATCAGGAGGAAAGAAAAGTGTGCGGCTGGCGCCCTGGCCCGACGATTGGGCTCTCTGGGTGCCGTTGCCTGGGCGCCTATGCGGCGATCAGTGCCGGTGCGTGTGCCCTGCGGGAGGCAGTGCGCGGCGCCAGGACGCTGATGGTGCACGGCGCCTGCTGCGGATCAATCATGGCGGGCAGGTGGTGTGTTTCGGAAGAGGCATGGAGCATTTCCAGCGCTTCCTGATCCACCCGCGCATGCGATATATCCAGTTCCACGCCCAGTCCTTCTCGTAAGGAATTGGCGCGCTTGACGACTACATACAGTGCGTTGACGCTGTGGACGGTGACATGCCCCTTTGCAATCACCTGTGCCTTGGCGTGGTCGAGATCTACACGGACAACAATGTTCAGCTTGGAATTCAAGTTGTAAAGCCTTCCCCGGCATTGGCTGCGACGCTGCAGCTTCTTGCTTATGGCCGTTTGCATCAGCCTCATCCAGAGTAGGGACATAATGTGATCCACGCAACATGAAGGTGTTTATTACATCGTTTGGGGTTCCCGGATTTCCTTTCCCCCGCGCCCGGCCGGGTGGATCATGTAGCCATGGGCAAGCGCGCAGGTGGAAGCCTTGGCGACGCCGGCGACGCCAACGCCACGGGCCGGCGGGAACAGCCGGAGCCGCCAGGTCAGCCGGACCATGTGGTGGTGTTCGTCCACGGCATGGGACGCGCCCTCAAAGGCGGCACCCTGCAGGAATGGGCCCAGCCGCTGATGCTGAGCCTGCACGATCTCTCCCTGGACCAGGTCCCCGACACCACGCACCCGCATCTGGTTATCACCCAGGCGAACGCGGTGGGCGATCCGCCGGAGGTGCTGGTCAAGGTCCTCCGCGGCGCCGCGGGCGGCACGCCGGACTATCTCACTGTGCTCATGACGGAGGCGTCCTGGGGCAGGGACTTCGAGCCGGCGTCGGCTGCGTCCACGTACTCCTGGGCACTCCGGACCGCCCTGCGCGTGTACCTGCGCTCCCTCCAGCTGATCAAGTGGAACCTGTATCCCGGCCGGCAGAGGAACATCCGGTGGTTCGGGGCCTGGCTGCGGCAGTTGGTCCTGACCTCGCTGGCTGCCTTTGCCGGGTTCTTCCTCCTGCTGGCGGTGCTGGTGGTGCTGCTGCTGATCATCGGCCTGGCGTGGATCCCGGGTCCGGGCCGGTGGATCGGCAAGCTCGTTTCCCTGTTTGCCGACTTCCTTGGCGATCCGCAGGTGTGGAAGCGCAAGCCCCTGCAGGCGGCGGCGATGCGGCAGCGGGTGGTGGACACGCTCCAGCGCTGGAAGCGCTGCCCGGAAACTGAGGTCACCGTGGTGGCGCACAGCCAGGGTGCCGCCATCACCGGGCAGGTCCTGTTCCAGAACCAGGCGCGCGCCACCAACTTCGTCAGCGTGGGCAGCGGGCTGGACCTCCTGGGGTACGCGCAGTGGGGCGGGGGAACGGGCGAGGACCCGGTGTCGGACTGGCTGGCCAACCCTCAGCGACCGCGCTGGATCAACGTCTGGGGGAAGTTCGACTTCGTGCCGGCCGGGCCCATCTCCACCCACGCCAACGGGCCGCTTCCGGTTTTCGGCAAGATCTACGCCCGGGACAGCGAGGGCGACGGCGGTCCGGGACCCGAGGAACATCCCGTGTACAACAGGTCCGCCCTGATCTATGACCATATTGTCTACTCCCAGAACCGCGTGGAGGTGCTGGACCCGCTGGCACGGCTGATCCTGGATCCGCCGCCGCCAGGGTCCGCCGGGCTGGCCTTGAGGATTCTCGACGGCGACCGGCGGCTCCGACCGCACCGCGTCATGGTGAAAAGCCTGGGAGTGACGCGGCTGCTGGCAGTCCTCACCTCGGGACTCAGCGCTCCGGCTGCGCTGGCCTGGCTGGGATCGCAGGAGTGGGCACGGAACATGGCCGCGTGCGGGGCGCCCGGGGAGGGCCCGGACCCGTGGTGGTCCGCCTGGCTGTGCTCCGGGCCCACCTACCACTGGGCGCACTGGCAGGACTGGGGCGTGCTGGCAGTGGCAACGGCGGTGTTTGCCGGCGTGCTGGTGGGGCTCCTGAACGGGCCGGTGTGGGGAGTGCTGCACAACCGGCTCCAGCGGATGCGCCGTCCGTCCTTCACGCAATCGAGCGATCCCACCCGCAATCCGCCGGCCAACCCGTGGTGGTACGTGGCGTGGTACCTGCTGATCGTGACCGTGGTGGCGGTGGCCGTGCCCTTCCTGCTGGCGTGGCCGGATCTGCCCTGGGTGGTGGTGGTTGTGCTGGTTTCGGCGCTGTGGGCTTTGTGCTTCACGCGGACCAGCATCACCGGGCTGCCCGCACGGACCGTTCTCCAGGAGGCGCAGCCTGTGGCACCCGGGCCGGCGGCCGGCGTCGTACGCAACTTGCCGCCCGCCGTCGAACGCGGCGAACAGCCAAGGGCTCACCCCACTGCTTCGGACAGCCTTCCGGCTAACACCGTGACCGGTGCGGCTGACCAGCGCTCGCGCTCCGGCTCATAGGAGATGACGACGGCGGTGTCGCTGTCCCGGGCCTCGTCCATGGCAAGCAGCAGGGCGTCCTCCACGTGACGGGCGAATTCCAGCCGCTCGGCCAGCGAGCCCCGCAGCTCGTCGTCGTCAATAAGCACGTGGCCCTTGCCGTCCACGATGACCTTCAGCGAATAGCCCTGGTCCTCCTGGAGGGACCCGCGGGTGGATGAAATTTCGGTGATTCTGTCTGCCCGGACCAGCCCGTTGCCGAGCGTTCGGATCCACACTTCACCCATCGAATGACCTCCCCTTTTGTACGGGCGCGGATCAGCGCCCCATAAGGCGAACGCTACTCTTCCGCGAGGCGTTTGTGACCCCCGATTCGCTTCATTTGCGGGCCTTTCGGCCCTTCCGGACCGGAGTTCCCGCGGGGACGATGTTGGCAGGCTGCACGTCCAATGATTTTGGCCGTTAACTGGCTCCGGGAGATTGCATGGCTGACAAGACGGTGACCAGCCGCGGCGGCAATGTTGTGTCTGTCCTGGTTAACGCCGCGATGATGTGGGGGATCAACATCTGGCCGGGCTGGCAGGTGGTGCCGTTCCTGACCCCGGATATGGACCGCGTGCTCGGCATCATCAACGCGTCACTGACCGCTGGCATCGTGGCGAACCTCATCTTCGTGGTGATCCGCAACAGAGGCATTATGGCGCTGGGAAACCTGGTGGTCCTGGGAATAGGGCTCGCCGCCACGTTCCGCCTTTGGGAGGTCTTCCCCTTCGACTTCGGGGACGGCTGGTCCGGCTGGCCCGTGGTGGTGAGGGTCCTGCTGGTGCTGGGCATCGTAGGCTCCATCATCGGCATGGTGGTGGAAATCGTGGCCTTGTTCAGGTCGCTGGCAGGCTTCGGAGAGCGGGCCCGCCAGTAGTTTCCCGGCGCCGGCCTTCGGTGCGCAGGCCGGGCGGCGGCGTCACGGGCGCGGCCATAAAATAAATCTGATGACTTCCCCCGATGACCCCCAGCCCTTCAGCCTGCGCGGCATCGCGGTGGCAGCGTTCGGCCCCACGCTGCTCTACGGAATCGGCACGGGCGCCATCCTGCCGGTGGTGGCCCTGACCGCCCGGGATCTGGGAGCGTCGGTGGCTGTGGCTGCCCTGATCGTCACCCTGATCGGGCTGGGCTCCTGGTTCTTCAACCTGCCCGCCTCCCTGGTCACACTCAAATTCGGTGAGCGCTGGTCAATCGTGGGCGCCGCCGTCGCTGCCGGCCTCGCGCTCGCGGCCGCCGGGCTGACGTCGCTGGTGCCCGACGGGCTGTGGCTGCTCGCTGCGGCGATGGCCGTCGTCGGAATGTCCGGCGCCGTGTTTGGGCTGGCCCGGCAGAAGTACCTCACCGAGGCCGTGCCCGTGGAGTTCCGGGCGCGGGCGCTGTCCACCCTGGGCGGGGTGAACCGGATCGGCGTGTTCATCGGGCCGTTCCTGGGCGCGGCCGTGATGCAGTTCGCCGGCATCAGCGGCGCCTACTGGGTGGGGGTGGTGGCCATGGCGGCTGCCGCGCTGCTGTCACTCACCATTCCGGACCTGGCCGTTGCTCCAGCGCCCGACGGCGGACACAAGGGGCCGGAGCCCACGCTGCGGAGCGTCGCGGTGTCCCACGCGGGCGTGTTCCTCAGCCTGGGCATGGGCATCCTGCTGCTCAGCGCGCTGCGTTCATCCCGGCAGGTGGTCATCCCGCTGTGGGCAGACCACCTGGGCATGGACGCGACCTCGGCTTCCTTGATTTACGGGCTTTCCGGGGCCATCGACATGCTGGTGTTCTATCCCGCGGGCAAGCTCATGGACCGGAAAGGCCGGCAGTTTGTGGCCGTCCCTTCCACGCTGATCATGGGGATAGCACTGCTGCTGATTCCTCTCACAGGGTCCTTCACGGGGCTGCTGCTGGCTGCGCTCCTGATCGGGTTTGGCAACGGGATCAGTTCCGGGCTGGTGATGACCCTCGGGGCGGACTTTTCGCCGGACCGTGGCCGCGGGCAGTTCCTGGGGCTGTGGCGGTTCATGGCCGATGCCGGGTCCACCGGCGGTCCCGTGCTCCTCTCCGGGGTGACCGCCGTTGCCACCCTGGGAGCGGGGGTCTCAGCCACGGGCGTCCTGGGCTTTGCGGCGGCGGCCGTGTTCGCCGTCGTTATTCCCCGCCTGAAGCACCGACGCAACTACTAGGGATATCCTCGACAGATGAGTGAACGGGGCGTGAGCACTCGGATAAGTCCGTTGCGCAAAGCCATGTGGTGGCTGCAGGACTACCTTTATGCCGCGGGATGGCAGGTCCGCGGAGTGTTGTCGCGGGTCCAGCCAGGATCCTTCCACCAGGGCCACCGGCGGCCTGTGGTGATCATTCCGGGCGTTTACGAAAACTGGCAGTTCATGATGCCGCTCATCCAGTGCATCCACGACGCCGGCCATCCCGTCCATGTGGTCACGGTGCTGCAGCGGAACAAACTTGAGGTGCCGGTGGCGGCGCGGATGGTGGCCCAGCACATTGAGGAAGCAGGGCTGCAGGACGCTGCGATCGTGGCGCACAGCAAGGGTGGCCTGATCGGCAAATACACCATGCTGATGCTGGACCCCGAGCAGCGGATCGACCGGATGGTCACCGTGTGCACGCCGTTTTCGGGATCGCGCTATGCCAGGTACATGCTGCTGCCCACCCTGAGGATCTTCTCGCCACGCAATGCCCTGACGCTGGAGCTCGCCCGCGAGGAGGCCATCAACAGCCGCATCACCTCCATTTACGGCACGTTCGATCCGCACATCCCGGAGGGCAGCGTCCTTCCCGGCGCCACCAATATCGAGCTGCCCGCTGCCGGGCACTTCATGATTTTGGGTGATCCTGAGACGGCGCGGATCATCGTTGAGCAGCTGAACCCCGACGAGCCGTGACCCCTGGTGTAGGCGACTCGGGCGTGGGTGGCTCGGGCCCCGAACGCCGACCCGGCCACCGACCCGCCAGCGGCTCCCGTCCAGGCCCCGACGGCGGCGGTGCCGGGCACTCTGGCCAGGAGCGGGCCGTGCCGGCGGAGCCCGACCACTCACCCTCCAGCAACGCGGTGGAACGGCGGCAAAGCCGGTGGGCCACCGTCCTGGCAGTGCTGCAGCGGGTGCTGTACCTGGTGGTTACTGTCGCCGTCGGCTGGGCGGTGTACTTTTTCCTGCTGTCGCGGCTTTCGCGCGGCCCTGACCAGGCGTGGGTGTTCCTGCCTGTCTGGCTGATCCTGGCCTACGCGCTGCTGCCGCGCGTCCACAAAATCCTGAGCAGCCTCTACATCCCCGACTACTTCATTGGCCGGGCCAGGACAGGCGACGGCGTCCTTGGCGATCCCGTGAACCTCGCCGTGGTGGGGACGCAGGAGGAGCTGCGCCGGGCCATGGGCACCGCCGGCTGGGTGGAGGCCGACCCCATTACCCCGGCCACGGCCTGGCACACCCTCACCTCCACTGTGCTGGGCCGCAGTTATCCGGCCGCCCCCGTCAGCTCGCTCTACGTGTTCGGCAACCGGCAGGACCTGGCGTTCCAGCGCGAGATCGACGGGAATCCGCGCAAGCGGCACCACGTGCGGTTCTGGAAGTGCCCGCCCGGATGGATGCTGCCCGGCGGCCTGTCCGTGGACTGGGTGGGCGCCGGAACGTACGACCGGAGCGTGGGCCTGTCCCTGTTCACCTTCCAGATCACGCACAAGATCGCCGACCGCACGGACGAGGAGCGCGATTTCATTATCGCCACGCTGCAGGCAGCCGACGCGGTGGAGTCGGTCCACGTCATCCTCAACTACTCCAGCGGCTACCACCACCGCAACGGCGGCGGCGACGCCATCCGTACTGACGGGCACTTGCCCATCATCGATTTGTACGAGCCGGGGCGGCCGGGCGTGGTGGGGTCCTAGTGTGCGTCCGAATAGGACTACCCGTTTGGCCTTCGAGTCACACATTTGTGTGGCGTCGACTTACGGCTTGAAGCAGGTTGTGGGATAGCGCTTACCGGCGTCTGACCTGCTGCTTTATTCTTGCGCGAACCTTGATCAAATCCCTTATCAGGTCCTGAGATTTGCCTTGCAGAGTGGTCCCAGATCCACAAACACACGCAAAGTCTGAGGGGACACACCATGAAGAACAGCACTCTGATCAAAGGCACCGCAGCCATCGCAGTAGGCGCAGCGCTGCTCCTGGGCGGCGGCGGAACCCTCGCTAACTGGAACGACACAGCCACGGCGACGCCTGGTTCCATCGTTTCCGGTGACCTGGACGTAGTTGCAGCAGAGGGGATCTGGACCAACAGCGCCGACGCCGATGTGACCGAAGGGCTTGAAGACGGCACGTACACCGTGGTTCCGGGCGACGTACTCACTTTCACCCAGAACCTGGACGTGACCCTGAAGGGCGACAACATGGCTGCCACGATCTCCACAACCGGGTGGGCAGACAATGGTGGGCTCACTTCCAGCAACGTGTCAGTGTCCCGGCCTGCCATCAAAGTGAACGGAGAAACTTACAGCAATTCTGTGTTGAAGGAGTCTGAAGATACTCAAAAGGTGACCGCAAGCATCACCTTCACGTTCAGTGCCGATACGGCGGGACGGGACGATGTGAACACGACATTCAACTTTGACAACGTAGCGTTCACCCTGCAGCAGGTTACCGCCTAGACATTCAGTCAGACCTGGCAGGCGGTAGGCGACTGGTGACTCGTTTGCCGCCTGTGGCGCGGCTGTAAACAAAGCTGGAGGAGGACTCATGCGCATCAAGCGCACACTGCAGGCGGCCGGCCTTATCGCCGCGGCAGTGATCCTGGGCCTCCTGGCAGTCCAGGGCACCTACGCCCTCTGGAGCGCTACCGCAGTTGCAGCGCCGGGGACCGTGTCCTCCGCTTCCTTCACCGTCAATCTCACTGCCACGCCGTCCGGGCAGGCCACCACCATGACCCTCCCGGACGGCAAGCCGGCCAACCTGGCTCTGACGCCGGCCGCGGCCCTGCTGCCCGGAACATCCGTCTACGGCGGTGTGGTTGTCACCAACAGCACCGATGCCGGCGGAACGTTCAACACGGTGGCCACGGTGGGGCAGCCCGCGATGGCGAATCTGTCGGGCGGGACACTCTCCCAGTACCTGAGCGTCAGCGGGAAGGCCGCAACCTCGGCAGCAGACTGCGGCACTGCCAGCGGATACGCACCTTTGGGCGGCTCCGGGCTCGCATCACCGGCAGTTCCCAAGTCCGGTTCCACCGTGTTGTGTTTCCAGGTGACCCTCAGCCCATCAGCCCCGTCCACCGTGAAAGGACAAGCAGTGGCCATCACCCTGCCCCTCACCGTTCGCCAACTCTGCGGGGTCCCCGGTGGCTGTTGACCTGACTGAACGCCCGCTGACCCACGCCGCCGCGGCGGCTCCGGACGCGCCCGGGGCCGCATCGCCGTCGTACTCGAAGAAAGGGAGTGCCGGCGCCCAGGCGCTTGCCTTTGTGGGACGCGCGGCAAGCATGGCTGCAATGCTCACTGCGCTGTTCGCGGCATTGGTCCTGATCGTGGTGCCGGTGGCAACGGGATCGCACACGTATACCGTGCTCACCAACTCCATGGCACCCAAATTTCCGCCCGGCACCTTCCTGGTGATGAAGCCGGCGCCTTTCGGGGAGCTCAAGTACGGGGACGTCATCACGTTCCAGCTCTACTCCGAAAGGCCGGATGTCGAAACCCACCGGATTGTGGGCTTCGGGGCCACCCAGACCGGTGAGAAGACACTCATCACCAAGGGCGATAACAACGGCGCCACCGATGCCGAGCCGGTCCGTGAAATCCAGGTCAAGGGCAAGCTGTTTTACGCCGTTCCCCAGGCGGGGTTCGTTGCCAACGCACTCGGCAATGCCGACCGCGGACTATGGACCACTCTCGCCGCCTTAGGACTAATCGGGTACGGCACCATCCTGGTCTTCAAATCGGTGCGCGGGGCGCGCAAGCCGGCCGCCGTGACTGAGGCCGGGTAATGCGGCGTTTTCTCGCCTTGCCGGGCGCATCCGCCGCCGTAGGAGCTTTTGTAGTCACGGTGCTGCTGGGCTTTGGCGTGCCTGCAGCGTCGGCGCTGTGGCAACAAAGCGCGACGGCGACCATGACCGCCACCGTCGCAGCGAACTGGCCCGGTTCTGCGTTCCAGCAGTTCGCCTGCTCAAGGATGGACAACGCGGATAAAACGGTTGCCCTCAACTATGTCCTGCCCGAGGCTCCTGCCGCTCTGACCCTTTCCGCCAAGAGGCCTGACGGGTCATACGGGCCGCCCTATACGGTGGTGGGCGCCGGAGCTTCTGGAAGCATCATCCTCACCGAGAACTCACAAATCATCGCCGAGAACCGTTCGATGAGCCTGCTGACGGTGAGAGCCACAGCGACCTATCAAAACCGCACGGAGGCGTCCGCTGAGGCAACTTTGAGGCTGGATGTCGGCACCAACAACGGCAAACTCTACTGCGTATAGCTATTGGGAACTATCCCGCGGACTGGGACTCCCGTAGCCATAACACCCCCGGGGGTATACGATGGCGAAGTACCCACAGCAGGAGCAACCGCCTGAGGAGGCACCATGAGCTACACGCACACCATCACCGTTCCCTTTGCCTGGGACGAGGCGCTGCAGCAGACCAAGGACGCCCTGGCCGAACAGGGCTTCGGCATTCTCTCGGAGATCAACGTCCGGGCCACCTTCGAGGCGAAGCTGGGGCCTGAGGCCGCCGCATCCGTTGGCGACTACATCATCCTCGGCGCCTGCAACCCCAACCTGGCCAGCCGTGCCCTCGCAGCCGAGCCGGACATGGGTGCCCTGCTGCCCTGCAACGTTGTGGTCCGCCGCAGCACCGACGCCAGTGAAACCACCATCCAGGCGATCGATCCGCAAACCATGGTGCAGCTCAGTGACAACCCGGCGGTCAAGGAAGTAGCGGACGACGCCGACATGCGGCTCCGCGCGGCCCTCGCCAGCCTTGGTGGCAGCCTTAGCTCGGGCGGCAGCGCCGGCCCGGCGAGCTGAGGCGCGTGACCGGCGGCGGCCAGGGAAGCGGCCCCGCGGGGGAGCGCGGACCGGCGGAACTGCAGCACCCGCGCTTCGCCCGGGCCTACGCCCGGGCGGTCGAGGAGATGAACCGCCGCGGCGCTACCGGACACCGCCGTGAGCTGCTGGCCGGACTGCGCGGGTCCGTCGTCGAAATCGGCGCCGGGGACGGTTCCGGTTTCGCGTTGTACCCGCCGGCCGTCACCCACGTGCTGGCCATCGAGCCGGACGACGACCTCAGGAGCATCGCCGCCGCCAAAGCAGCCTCCGCTCCAGTACCCGTGACCGTCCGCGCCGGAGCAGCCGAATACATTCCAGCGGCTGACGCCAGCGTTGATGCTGTTGTGTCCAGCCTGGTTCTGTGCAGCGTCAGCGAGCAGGCGCCGGTGCTGGCCGAGATCCGGCGCGTCCTGCGTCCCGGGGGGATCCTTGTTTTCTATGAGCACGTCCGCTCGGACAACCGGCTGTTCGCGGCAGTGGAGGACCTGCTGGCGCCTGCATGGCAGCGGTTCGCCGGCGGCTGCCATCCAAACCGGGACACAGTGGCGGCCATCGGGGAGGCTGGCTTTGCTCCGGTAGGCAGCCGGCGCTTCAATTTCGCCGTCCTTCCGTTATCGCCGGCCTTGGCCCATGTGCTGGGCACGGCCGTCAACCCCGGGCCACCCGCCGGGGCCTGACCGGGGACAAAAGTCGTGGAAATCCCGGCGCCGCCATTGGGGGGAAGGGCGGCGCCGGGACGTTTGAGGAGCACACGTCCGCTTGCAGGGGGACTATCGTGCTCGCCGTCTCACGTCTGCCAGGAGCCGGGCGGGAGGCCGTTGATACCTGGCGGAGCCCACTTCAAGACGCCGCCAGGAGAGTGATGGGCTGCGAGGCCAATCCGGCTGGATGGCCTCCTGTTGCTTGCCTGCTGCCGCCGCCCGTCTCCTGACAGCCACTACTATCCACCGGGCCCATCAAAATACTCACCAGTAATGCGTCAAGGTTCGGTCAAGGTTTCCCTGGCATGTGGGGGCTCAGCGCCTTGCCGGGACCCGTCGTCGTGCGGCGTACGCGAACAGGGATGTAGTGGCAACGGTGGCTAGGTAGCCGGCGATCACAATCAGGGAGATTCCGGCCCAGAAATAGTGGGTGGTGCTGGTCTCCTGCCACGGGCTCGGGGCGATGCGCGCCAGCGAGTACAGCGCCACCGCGGCCGACGCCAGCCCGATGCCAACCGGAAGCGTCAGCCAGATCCGGGCCGAACCGATGTGCCCGCCAAAGCCGTCCCACGCATTCCACGACCCTCGCCGGATAATAAGCCAGCCCGCGGGAATCATGAACGCGCCCACCAGCAGGAACGCCGCCACCACGTCCGCCGGCCGGTGCCACTGGTTGATCAGCGTGGACACCCCGGATGCGATGGCGAACGTGCCGCCGACGAATCCGGCCATCGGACGCCAGCGGGGCGAGGCCATCAGGAACACCGCGGCCGCCGCCGACGCCGCCAATGTGGTGTGGCCGGAGGGCAGCGAGTTCAGCTCCAGCGTGATCACGCCCTTGTCCGGGCGGGCGGGCAGGAGATCCTTCAGCACCTGCGTGGCGATGTTCGCGCCGATGCAGGCGGCCACGGCAATTCCTGCCTCCGCCCAGTGCTTGCGGATCACGGTCACAAACAGGACCACGACGGCGGCCATCACCAGGGAGACGGTGGGCAGCAGGTCCAGGAACTTGGTGGTTGCCTTGCCGGCCGGCCCATGGAGTTCCACGGCTTCCACCAGTGCGGACTCGTCGATGAACTGGCCCGTGGTGGTCTGGACGAAGTAGTAGTAGGTGGCCACCAGCCCGGCCACACACGCCAGCGTGGCCAGCACGAACAGGAAGCCCGATCCCGTTGCGGGTCGGGCTGCGGTCCTGCTCGTTGCCTGCCGTTGAAAAGTCATCGCTTAAAGGGTGTCACAGAAAGCTGGGATCCCGCCGCAGGTTGGGGCCGGGCACATCGAGGCGGCCGCGATGGCTATTCCAGGGCCTGGGCGAGTGCCTCGATGAGTTCAAACTGCTCCCGCACCCCGCCCTCCATGCCGGACTGCGCAATCATGTCCCGGATTTCCTTGCTGCCCGCATCGGTGCGGATGCTGACCAGGGTGGCGCCGCCGTCGGCATCGCTGAAGGTGACCGTATTGACCACGGCCCCTTCCTCGCTGTCCCGGCCCACACCCGCAGTCTCCATGACCTCCGTGTGGACGATGCGCTCGTTCGGCACGATCTCCCGGTACGTGCCGTGGAAGGCCACCTCAAACCCGCCGCTCGCCAGCATGACGTACCGCCAGGCGCCGCCCTCCCGGAAATCCATTTCCACCACCGTCATCTCGCCGCGGCGCCCGGCCCACCATTTCCGGACGAGATCGGGTGTTGTCCAGGCCCTGTACACAAGGTGCCGGGGCGCTTCCACGGTCCTGGTGATGAGGATTTCCCGATTGCCGGGATAGGTCACGTCCATGGTGCTTGTCTGAGTCATTGCCCTGCTCCTTCTTGCGAGGTGTCTTCCTGGAGGCCGGCGAGCACGTCATCCAGCAGGTCGAAGCGCTCCGCCCAGAGGTGCTCATATGTGGAAACCCAGGTGTGGATGGGCTTGAGGGCCTGCGCATCGAGCCGGTACAGCCGCTGCCGGCCTTCGTCCCGGACATCCACAACGCCCACCTCCCGCAGGACCCGCAGATGGCGCGAGACGTGCGGCTGGGCCAGGCCAAGCAGGTCCACCAGCTCGTTCACGGGGCGTTCGCCAAGGCTGAGGGCGTCCAGGATCTCCCGGCGGCGGGGCTCAGCTACCGCGTTGAAAGCGTCCGTGGTTGTTGCTGCCCGTGCCATGCCCACATTATATATCCATATGGATATGCATTGGAAGGCTGTTGGCGCTGGGAGGTTCCGCGGGGTTCGCCGGCTTTGTGTTCGCCGGCTTTGTGTTCGCCGGGGCGGCGGCCCCCGCTTGTACAGTTGAATCCATGCCAACCGTCCCGCCCCAGGTGCCCGCGATCGAGGAACTGCTGGCCGGCGCGCACGTGGTGTCCCTGCCCATGCGGGTCAAGTTCCGCGGCATCATGGAGCGCGAGTCGCTGCTGCTGCGGGGCCCGGCCGGGTGGGGCGAGTTCTGCCCGTTCCCCGAGTACGCAGACGGTGAGGCGTCCCGCTGGCTTGCCGCCGCCATCGAGGCTGCCTGGGAGGGGTTCCCCGCGCCGTTGCGTTCAGTTATTCCGGTGAACGCCACCGTTCCTGCCGTGCCTGCCGAACGGGTGCCCGAGGTGCTGGCGCGGTTTGGCCGGGTGGACGCCGTGAAGGTCAAGGTTGCCGAGCGCGGCCAGACCCTCGACGACGACGCCGCCCGGGTTGCCGCCGTGCGGGCCGCGCTGCCGGACGCCGCCATCCGCGTGGATGCCAACGGGGGCTGGGACGTGCCCGGGGCGGTCTCGGCTCTCACCCGGCTTGCCGGCGTCGGACTTGAATATGCCGAGCAGCCCGTCCCCACCATCGACGGACTAGCCGAGGTCCGCCGCCAGCTCCGGGCCGCGGGCACCCCGGTGCTGATCGCTGCGGACGAAAGCGTCCGCAAGGAGTCCGACCCCCTGCGCGTGGCGCGGGCCGGGGCGGCCGACCTCCTGGTGGTCAAGGTGGCGCCGCTCGGGGGAGTACGGCGCGCCCTGGACATCGTGGCGCAGGCCGGGCTGCCCGCCGTCGTCAGCTCTGCGCTGGACACCTCCGTGGGCATCCGTGCCGGCCTTGCCCTGGCAGCCGCCCTGCCCAAGTTGCCGTATGCCTGCGGGCTGGGGACGGTGTCCCTGTTTGAATCGGACATCACCACGGATCCTTTAGTGTCCGACGACGGCGCCATCCGCCTCCGCGATGCGGCCGCCGACGCCGGGCTGCTTGAGCGGTATGCGGCATCCGGGGAGCGCCGGGACTGGTGGCTGGCCCGGCTGCGCCGCGTCCACGCGCTCCTGGCCCCCTGACACCCTCTCTCACTTAACGCGGGTTTTCCTGGCGCCCTCTCTCACTTAACGCGGTCTTTCCTGGCACCCTCTCTCACTTAACGCGGGTTTTCCTGGCACCCTCTCTCACGTTTCTGCAGGTCACACGCGGTTAACCGGAACTTCACCCGGCATACTACTGCGCGTAGAAACCGGCTGAAAGGGTGGGCGGGACCTCGTAGAAATTCCTTGGAAGGCCCCCATGTCTGAAACGACTGCCCGCAAGTTCACCCTGCTGCCGATGCTCGGCCATACCAAGGGCAAGCGCAGCGCCGTCACCTGCGCGTTGAAGTGCGACAACGCCTGCGCCGGCGACGTCTGCAACACCAGCTCCAACAGCTACTTCCGTGACATCGCCTCCGCCACCATGTCCCGCCGCGCCGCCCTGGGCTTTGGCGCCGCAGGTGCGCTCGCCGTCGTCCTCGGATCCGCCGCAACCTCGCCTGACTCCGCGAACGCCGCCGGCCTGTCCAAGGCCGCGAAGGAAGGCTTCGGCAAGTCCAAGCTGCAGTTCACGGCCATCCCGTCGATCGATGCCGCCGTGGACGCCGTGACAGTCCCGGAGGGCTTCGCCTGGCAGCCGGTCATCCGCTGGGGTGACCCCATCTTCAACGGCGCACCGGAGTTCGACCTGTACAACCAGACGGCCGCCGCGCAGGAAAAGCAGTTCGGCTACAACAACGACTACACGGACATCCTGGAGATCCCGGGCAGCAAGGGCCGCCGCGCGGTGCTCTTCGCCAACCACGAGTACACCAACGACGCCATCATGTTCCCGCCCACCATGCCTGCAGACCAGATGCGCGCTGTGGGGGCGGCCGCACACGGGCTGTCCGTGGTTGAGCTGGAACGCAAGAACAAGAACAAGCCGTGGACCTACGTGAAGGGTGCGCCGCTCAACCGCCGCTTCCTCAACAACACGGTGTACGAACTGACCGGCCCGGCCGCCGGCTCGCCGCTTCTCAAGACTGTTGAGGACCCTGCCGGCCGCTTCATCAAGGGCACGCTGGGCAACTGCGCCGGCGGCACCACCCCGTGGGGCACCATCCTCTCCGGCGAAGAGAACTTCCAGAGCTACTTCGTGGCGCCGGGAACCTCTGCCGGGGACAAGCGGTACGGCATCACCAGCAAGCCGACTGCCCGCCAGTGGGAGCTGGACGAGCCGCGCTGGGACACCCGCAACCCCGGCTACGAAAACGAGGCGAACCGCTTCGGTTGGATCGTGGAAGTTGACCCCTTCGACCCCACCTCCACGCCCAAGAAGCACTCCATGCTGGGCCGCTTCAAGCACGAGGGCGCCAACGTGATCATCGCCGAGTCCGGGCACGTTGTGGCCTACTCCGGTGACGATGAGCGCTTCGATTACCTGTACAAGTTCGTCTCGAAGGACAAGTACCGCGAGGGCGACCGCAAGCACAACATGACACTGCTGTCCGCGGGCAGCCTTTACGTCGCCAGGTTCACGGGCAACTCGCCGGCTGCCGAAATCACCGGAACCGGGGCTGTGCCCGCCGACGGCGCCTTCGACGGCATCGGCGAGTGGCTGCCGCTGGTGGTGGACGGGGCTTCGGCCGTTCCGGGCATGACCGTCGAGGAGGTCCTGGTGTACACCCGCCTGGCCGCCGACAAGGTTGGCCCCACCAAGATGGACCGCTGTGAGGACGTGGAGCCCAGCCTGCACACCGGCAAGGTCTACGTGGCCTGCACCAACAACTCCAACCGCGGTGTTGGGTCAAACGAAGGCGCAACCGAGGTCAACCCGCGCAACCAGAACCGCGACGGCCACATCGTGGAGATCACCGAGACCGGCGGCCAGACCTCCACCACCTTCACCTGGAACCTGCTGATGGTCTGCGGCGATCCGGCCCAGGGCGATGTCACCTACTTCTCCGGCTTCCCGGTGGATAAGGTCTCGCCCATCTCCTGCCCGGACAACCTCGCATTCGACTCCGTGGGCAACCTCTGGATCTCCACGGATGGGGCTCCCTCCGGCATCGGCCGGGCGGACGGCCTGTTCAAAGTCACCCTGGACGGCGCCGAACGCGGCAAGGTGGAGCAGTTCCTTGCCGTCCCGCGCGACGGTGAGACCTGCGGCCCCATCATCCACGACGAGGAGCGTACAGTGTTCGTTGCGGTGCAGCACCCGGGCGAGGACGGCACCTTCGACGCGCAGGTTTCCTTCTTCCCGGACTACGTCGCGGAAGGCACGACGCCGGCACCCGGCCAGGCGCGCGCTCCCCGCCCGTCCGTGATCCAGGTGTTCCGCACGGACGCCTAAGCCCGACGGCGACGCTCTATCACTTAACACCGGGTTTTCGGCGACGCTCTATCAATTAACACCGGGTTTTCGGCAACGCTCTATCACCTTTTCGTCCGGCTTTGGGCGGCAGGTGATAGAGCGTTCCGGTTAACGCCGCATCAGGTGAGAGAGCGTTCCGGTAAAACCCACATCGAATGATAGAGCGTTCCGGTAAAACCCACATCGAATGAGAGAGCGTTCGGGGGTGGCAGACTGGATTGGTGACTTCGCTGAACGAGCCTTCCCCGGACACCACGCCTGACACTGATTCCGGCACTACTCCGGACGCCACGCCTGACGGCGGGGCTGGGCTGAGTGCTTTGGCGGCGGCGCGGATCGCCGTCGGGGTGTTGGTCGACGGCGGCGTGCAGCACGTGGTTGTCTCGCCGGGATCCCGCTCGGCCCCCATGGCGTATGCCCTTGCCGAGGCGTCAGCCGAGGGCCGGGTGGACCTGCTGGTCCGGATCGACGAGCGCTCAGCCGGGTTCACGGCCCTGGGCCTGGCCTTGGCCACGGGATCGCCCGCCGCCGTCCTCACAACGTCCGGGACCGCCGTCGGGAACCTGATGCCAGCCGTGATGGAGGCCAACCATGCTGCGGTTCCCCTGGTGGTGCTGTCCGCCGACCGCCCAGACGAGCTCCGCGGAACCGGCGCCAACCAGACCACCGTCCAGCCTGACCTTTTCGGCGAGCAGGTGCGCTTCGCCGTCGACATAGCCGCCGGCACCGACCCCCGGCGCGCCATCCAGACAGGCTTGTCCGCCGCCACCGGCGCGTTCCCCGACCTGCCGCCCGGCCCCGTCCAGCTGAACCTCGCATTCCGCGATCCGCTGGTTCCGTCCAAGGGGGAGGAACTGCCGCCCGCGGCCGAACGGCAGCGCTACCGAATCGGCACCGAGCCGCTCATCATGAACCTGCCGCCGGCGTCAACCGACCTGCCGGAGCGGCGCACCGTCGTACTCGCCGGGCATGACGCCGGGCCCGTCGCCGAGGCGTTCGCGCGCGCCCATGGCCTGCCGCTGCTGGCCGAGCCGTCCTCCAACGCCCGCTTCGGGCCCAACGCGGTAGGTCCATACCGGCTGCTGCTGGAGCACTTCGGCCCCGGCGCGGACATGCCGATTGAACGTGTTGTGCTCTTCGGCCGGCCCACGCTGTCCCGCCCGGTCGCCGCGCTTCTGGCCAGGGCTGATGTCCAGGCTGCGCTCTACCAGCCCGTGCCGGTGGCCTGGTATGAGCCCGGCCGCCGTACCGAGCTGCCGCTGGAAAACCTCGGCGACCTGGCCGGCTTTGCCGGCCGCGGGACCACAGAATGGCTGGATACCTGGCTGCTCGCAGGATCGGCAGCGCAGCATGCCCTGGATGGAATACTTTCAGCGGAGGCTCCCGCGAGCGGGCCGGCAGTGGGCTCGCTGGTGTGGAAGCATGCCCGCGGCCAGCTCCTCCTAGGTTCATCGAACGGCATCCGCGACGTGGACCTCGCCGGCCTGCCCGCCCCGGAACCCGCCGCCACCGTGTACGCCAACCGCGGCCTCGCCGGGATCGACGGCACTATTTCCACCGCCACGGGCATCGCCATCGGCGGCCGGCAGGACACCACAGTCCTGCTGGGCGACGTCACGTTCCTCCACGACGTCGGCGGCCTGCTCCTCGGCGCCGGGGAGGAGCAGCCTTCGCTGCGGATCGTCGTCCTCAACGACGCCGGCGGGGCCATCTTCGACCTGCTGGAACACGGCGCGGTGCGTGAGGCCGGAACGTACGGCGACGCCGTCGAACGCCTCTTTGGCACGCCGCACTCCGTGGACATCGCGGCACTCGCCGCGGCGTACGGCGTCGGGCATTGCTCGGTAAGTACGACGGCGGCACTCGCCGAGGCGCTCGCCCAGCCGGTTGAGGGGCGCAGCATCATTGAAGTCCGCACCGACCGTCATTCCCTGCGGCAGCTCCATACGCGGATCAAGGACGCCGTGGCGGCCGCCGTTGGGGGAGTGCTGACGCGCTAGGACCGGGATTCCGGCTCTAACTTGTCCATGACGCGCCTGGAAAGCCCTATCAACAGCTGGCGTTCCGCAGGCGTCAACAAGTCAAGAAAGTTTGCCCGGACCCATGCGAGGTGGCCCGGGGATGCCGTGCGCAATGCAGCCCGCCCCACTTCGGTGAGATGAACCATGACGCCGCGGGCATCATTGTCCGCCGGTTCCCGGTTGATCAGGCCGCGTTCCTCCATTCGCCGAAGCTGGTGCGCAAGCCTGCTGCGGTCCCAACCGGCACTGCGCCCCAGGTCCCGGGCGCGCATTCCGGAGGGCCCGGCTTCGGCAAGTGGGGCGAGCATCTGGTAATCGGCGCCCGATACGCCGCTGCCCGCCAGCTGCCTCTCCATCCCGGCTGCCAACTGGCGGGTGAAGAGGATGTAGGCGAACCACACTTCTTCCTCGTCCTTCGTCAGGCCGCGCGTCTTCGGAGCCATAAACCACCTTCCAGACGACAAATTGTTGTTGACACGTCAGCATAACAGGAGCAATGTTGCTGATACATCAGCAACTGCCGGTGCGGGGGATTCCGGCCAAGCCCAAGGAAAAACGCCATGACCGCCGAACCAGCCCTGCAGATCCGCGAGTTACCAGACGCGGGTGCGTACCGTATCGACCCTGAACGCTCGGGTGTCACCTACGTCTCCCGGCATATGTTCGGCCTGGGCACGGTGCGCGCCGCATTCCGCGTTTCCTCGGGGCTCTTGTACGTCTCTTCAACACTGGCAAAGTGCAGAGCCAGTGCCACGATCGATGCGGCAAGCTTCACGTCCGCCAGTGGACGCCGCGACCGGGATGTCAAAGGGCGGAGCCTGCTCAACGTGGCAGCCTTCCCGGGGATCCGGTTCTCTTCTACTGGCGTCAGCGAGGAGACGGACGCAATAGTTCTGGCCGGGATCGTGGCCATGCACGATGTAGCAACGGCTGTGCAGGTCAAGATCCTGTCTTGGGAAGCCCCCGCCCCTGGTTGGGTTCACGTAACGGCGCAGGCCACCCACCTGGACCGCTATTCGTTCGGCATTACCGGCTCACGGGGATTGGTGGGCCGCTACTTTGACCTGGCCTTCCGGATCGTCGCCGTACGGAGCGAAACGTAAGCGGCGCCGGGCAGCCAGCCTGCTTCCACGGACGATCAGCCCCCGGGTACCGCATCTGCGACTGCTCCTTTGTCCTTGATCGCTGCTTCGAAGGTTGGCAGGCTCCGCTCGATCATGTCCTCGTTGGCTGTCAGGGAAATCCGGAAGAACCCGGGCGTCTCGAACAGCGTGCCCGGGAAAACGAAGACGTCGCGGCGGGCGAGGGACTCGGTGAAGGCTTCGTCGTCCGGACCGGGCGTGCTGACGAACAGGTAGAACGTGCCCTCCGGCGGCTGCATCCGGTAACCCATGCTGCCGAGCGCGTCCACCAGGCGGTCCCTGCGCCGCTCCAGCTGGCCGACGTCGATGGAGAACTTCTCCAGCTCGGGAAGCGCGTGCTGCAGTAGCGCATTGGGGTACACCCAGCCCATCGCCACCTGCAGGCCGCTGATGGCCGGCGCCATCTCCTCCCGGCGGGGCATGGCCGGCGGCAGGGCCAGATACCCCACCCGCTGGCCCGGGGAAAGATGGGTCTTGCCGTAGGAGTAAGCCAGCAGCGTGTACGGGTAGAACTCCGCCGGGCTGTGGAACCGCACGCCGTCGAACACAATGCGGTTGTAGGCCTCGTCCGAGATGAGGTAGATGCGCCGTCCAATCCTTGCAGACGCAGTTTCCAGCAGGCCGGCGAGCCGGAGCAGCAGCTCCTGGGGATAGATCCGACCGGTGGGGTTGTTGGGCGAATTGACGATCACAACCCGCGTCCGCTCCGTGATGGCAGCGTCGATTGCGGCGAGGTCCAGATCGAACGTGGCGGTGTGGACCTTCACCTTGACCGGGACCAGGCCGGCTTCGAGGATCAGCGGCTCGTACAGGAACCACGGCGGCAGGCTGTAGACCACCTCGTCGCCGGGGTCCGCCACGGTCTTCAGCGCCAGGGCGATCGCAGCGAACCCGCCGGTGGTGAGGAAGATGTCCTCTGTCCTGAAGGGTATGTCCAGCAGCCGTTCCAGGGACTGTGCGGCCGCATCCTGCGCCGTCTCGACGTTGGTCTTGTAGGCAAACCACTGGTCATCACGGGGAACCAGGGCATCCCGCAAAGTGGTGACGTAGCGGTCTGGCGGCATCTGGTGGGGGTTGCCGAACGTGAAGTCGCACACGGTGCGCTGGTCCTGTCCCCGGTTGAGGTACCGCCGGATGAAGGAGTCAACCCGCTGGAACGAGGGCACTGATGCCAGCCGCGCGGCGCGTTCGGATACTGCCGCCTGCGGTGGTGGGGCTTGGAAATTCATCTCTGCGCTCCTGGGTGCGCCACCGCGCGGGACGGCGGCCGGACGGGCAGCGCGCTGCTGAGCCAGGGCTGTGATGTGACCTATTCTGTGCCCAGGCACCGCGGAAGTAAATGCCCGCACAGGAGGCGCGTGCCGCCGTCGTCCGCCTCGTTCAAAAGCGAGGCGCTGATGGCCCCGTGACGCACAAAATCCCCGGCGCTGCGGAGAATCTCTAGCGCCGGGGATTGTGCGTAGTGAAAGCGAAGAGACCTACTCCTCGATGTCGATGTGCGTGGGATCCAGGACGCGGCGCAGGAACTCCTTGGTGCGGGGCTGCGTGGGGGAGGAGATGACCTGCTCGGCCACGCCTTCCTCCACCACAACGCCGCCGTCCATGAACACCACGCGGTCCGCCACTTCGCGGGCGAAGCCCATCTCGTGGGTGACCACCAGCATGGTCATGCCCTCCTTGGCGAGGTTCCGCATGACGGAGAGGACGTCGCCCACGGTCTCGGGGTCAAGCGCGGAGGTGGGCTCGTCGAAGAGCATCAGCTCGGGGTCCATGCTGAGCGCGCGGGCGATGGCCACGCGCTGCTGCTGGCCGCCGGAGAGCTGGTCCGGGAACCGGTCCGCGAGGTGTCCGAGCCCCACACGTTCCAGATTGTGCATGGACACCTTGTCCGCCTCGGCCTGCGAACGCTTGAGGACCTTGGTCTGGGCGATGGAGCAGTTGCGCTTGGCGTCCAGGTGCGGGAACAGGTTGAACTGCTGGAACACCATGCCCACTTTGCGGCGCATCTTGTCGATGTCCACATCGGGATCGGTGGCCTCGAAGCCGCCCACGTGGATGCTGCCCTGGTTGGGCTGCTCCAGCAGGTTGACGCAGCGCAGCAGGGTGGACTTGCCGGAACCGGACGGTCCGATCAGGCACACCACTTCGCCGGGCGCCACGTCCAGGCTGATGCCCTTGAGGACCTCGTTGGAACCGTAGGACTTGCGCAGGTCCTTGATGGCCACGCCGGCGGCCTGGATGGTGGCAGCTCCGCCGCGGGAGTTGTTTACGACGTCGTTCATGGTCTTCCCTGCCTATCGATTGTTCCGCGCAGTGCGGCTTTCGAACTTCCGGGCCAGGAAGCTCAGGGGGATGGTGATCACCAGGTAGAAGGCGCCGGCCACCAGAAGGGGCGTGAGGCCTGCGCCCAGGCTCGAGATACCGTCGCGGCCGAACTTAGTGAGCTCGTACTGCGAGGCGGTGAGGCCCAGGACGTAGATCAGCGAGGAGTCCTTGGTGAGCAGGATGACCTCGTTGGTCAGGGGCGGCAGGACGATCTTGAAGGCCTGGGGGATGACGATGGTGATCATCGCCCGCCACTGCGGCATGCCCAGCGAACGGGCGGCTTCCAGCTGGCCCTTGGGCACGGCCTGCAGGCCTGCGCGGAGGGTTTCGGCGATGTAGGCCGAGGCCACCATGCCCAGGGAAACCATGACGATCACGGTGATGTTCCAGGAAACGCCGAAGGCCAGCGGCACGCCGTAGCCGAAGGCGATGAACACCAGCAGTGCCGGGATGCCGCGGAAGAACTCGATGTACCCGGAGGCGATCCAGCGGTACAGGGGGAAGCTGGAGAGCTTCATCAGGGCCAAAAGCAGGCCGCCGGAGAGGCCCACGATGAAGCCGAGGAACGTGTAGATCAGGGTGTTCGTCAGGCCGGTGACGAAGATGCCCGGGAACATGGGCCCGATCTTGCCGAAGTTGAAGACGCTGTTGCCGATGGTCTCCCAGTCGGTGGCCAGGATCAGCGCGGCGATGGCCACCACAAAGATTCCGGCCTGGACATACAGGCTTACTCTGGCTCGCTGACGTGCGGTCATTGCCATGGGTTGCTCACATTCGTTGTGCGTGGCAGAGGCCCCGGACGGACTGCGGTACAGCTCGTCCGGGGCCCCGGCTGCGTAGTTCTCAGGGCCGTGGCGGGGCCGGGGCGGGGGAGCCCCGGGCCTGCACGGCGACTACTTGGCGGTTGTTGGCTACTTGGCGGTCTCGCCGAACCAGGTGGTCTTGAACTTCTCCAAGGAGCCGTCCTCGGTCAGGCGCTCAAGCGTGCCGTTGACCTTCTCCAGCATTGCGGTATTGCCCTTCTTGATGGAGATGCCCAGCTGCTCGCCGGTTGCGAAGTCCTCAACGCTCTTGAACTTGGGCTGGTCCTTGATGGCGTAGCCAAGGACGGACTGGTTGCCCAGGGCGGCGTCGATGGTGCCGGCTTCAAGAGCCTGCACCAGGAGGCCGGTGTCCTCGAACTGCTGCGCGTCGATGCCCTGCTCCTGGGCGTAGTCGGCGCCGGTGGTGGCCTGCTGCACGCCAACCTTCTTGCCCTTGGCGTCCTCCAGGCCGGTGATGCCGGAGTCCTCGCTGGCCACCAGGGCCAGGTCGTCGTCGAGGTACGGGGTGGAGAAGTCCATAACGGACTTGCGGGTGTCCGTGATGGAGATCGAGGAGATGCCCAGGTCGCACTGGGTCAGGGCGGTGCCGGTCTCGATCGCTTCGAAGGAGCTGTCAACGATGCTCAGTTCGGCGCCGAAGTCCTTGGCGAGTTCCTTGGCGATGTCCACGTCGAAACCGACCGTCTCGCCGTCCTTCTCGAACTCGAACGGCTCGTAAGGGATGTCCGAGCAGACCGTGAGCTTGCCGGCATTGATGAGCTGGATGCCGCCTTCGGAGGCTGCGGGGGTGGAACTGCCGCCGCAGGCCGTGAGGGTGAGGGCGCCGGCGGCGAAGACTGCTGCTGCCTTGGCGGTCATTTTGGCCGTGGCCAGGGACTTGAGCTGCATGTTTTCTTACCTTTTGTTGCGGGGAGTATGCGGTACTAAATCGGTTCATAGTGTAGCGCCGATTATGAGATGTGCATCACAGGAAACTAAGTTTCACTATTGGATAACTAAATCACAGGGGAAAGCAAGCCCGCACGGGCAGGCGATGTCTCCCATCCCGGACTGCCGGGGAGAGAGGGAGTCAGCTGCTGATTCCCAGCGACTCCAGCATCGGCCGGAACTTGGCCCAGGTTTCCGCGAGCTCGGCCTCGGGTTGTGAGCCGTCAACTATTCCGCAGCCGGCATACAGTCGGACAGTATCCCGGGACTCGATGACCGCTCCACGAAGTGCGATGCCCCACTCGCCGTTGCCCGCTGCGTCCAGCCAGCCCACGGGGCCTGCATATGGCCCCCGGTCCAGGTGTTCCAGCTTCCGGATCAGGGCCCCGGCAACCTGGGTGGGGGTTCCGCAGACGGCGGCCGTAGGGTGCAGGGCGTTGATGAGCGCGAGGCAGGTGGGCACGTGGCCCTCGATTTCGGCCAGCTCAGCCTTGACGTCCGAAGCCAGGTGCCACACATTCGGGAGTTCCAGGATGAACGGCTCGTCGTGCGCATTCATCGCTTCCGAGAAAGGCGCCAGCTGCGTGGTCAGGGACTGGATGGCGATCTCGTGCTCGTGCCGCTGCTTTTCCGAGCCGGCCAGCACCCGGGTGGCGTAATCCATTGGGAGGCCGTCCGCGCCGTGGGCGTCCCGGCGGTCCAGCGTTCCAGCCAGCACGCGCGCCTGGGCGGTGCGTCCTTCCACCTGGATCAGCATCTCCGGCGTGGCCCCCACCAGCCCGTCCACCCCGTACGTCCAGCACTCGCGGTAGCGGGCGGCGAGCTCGCGCAGTACCTCTGCGGCATGTACGCCAGATGGAATAGTCGCCACCACATCCCGGGCCAGCACCAGCTTCTCCAGCGCGCCGGTCCGGATCTCGGCCACGCCCGCCTCGACGGCCGCCATCCAGGCTTCTTCGCTCAGCGATCCTGTATGCAGGGTTGCCCCTGCGGCGAGGGGGAGGGGGCGTACGACGGCGCCGCCCCCCTTGGTGGCCACGGCACCCAAGGTGCCGTCCCCGGCAGGGTCCGCTGCCGCCGTCGTGCTTCCTGGTGGCACCGCCGCAGGAGCCGCATCGCTCCGGAGCCAGCGGTCCAGCGCGGCGCGGGCGGTGTCCTCGGTGAGGGGGCCGTCGTCGAACGTCAGCTGGGTCAGCCAGACCTGCCCGTCCCGCACGCCCACCGCGATCTCCGGCACGATCAGCCGCGACTCGTGGGCGGAAGTCTTGGAGAACGCGAAGGAGCCAAAGGCCACGGGGCCCGTCCCGGGGAGCTCAACGGAATCGGTGACCTCGGCCTCAAGGACAAGGTGCCGCCACCAGATGTCGGCCTCGAGGAAGCGCTCGGGGCCGGTGGCGGTGAAACGCGCAATCTCGCCGAAACCGGCCAGTCCGGCTTCCCTCCGGGTCCAGCAGAGGACATCGTCCCGTACCAAAAACGCAGGAAGCCCCCCGGGGAAATCTTTTCCATCCAGGGGGACTGTGAGGGTGCGGAACGTGCTCGTCATGATGAGACAACACTACTCCCGCGTACACGATGGCCTTCCCCGGTCCGGGGCGGAGCCGGAATGGGGCAAATCGTGGCTGGTCGGGACGCTCCTGAACATTTGAGACAATGACATGGTGAACCGAGCATCCTTGGATAAGCGTCCGGACGAAGTAGCCACGATGTTTGACGACGTCGCACCGAAGTACGACGTCGTCAATGACGTCCTGTCCCTGTGGCAGACGCGCCGCTGGCGCAAGGTTGTGGTGGATGCCATGGAGGCCAGCAAGGGCCAGCGTGTCCTGGACCTGGCAGCGGGCACCGGCACCTCCAGCGAACCGTATGCCGATGCGGGCATAGACGTTGTGGCCTGCGACTTCTCCCTCGGGATGCTCAAGGTGGGCAAGCGCCGCCGCCCGGACATCAACTTTGTTGCCGGCGATGCCACCAACCTGCCGTTTGCTGACAACTCCTTCGACGCCACCACCATTTCCTTCGGACTGCGGAACGTCAACGAACCCAAGAAGGCACTGCAGGAGATGCTCCGCGTCACCAAGCCCGGCGGCCGGCTGGTCATTGCCGAGTTCTCCCAGCCCGTGGTTCCGCTCTGGCGCACCATGTACACCGAATACCTCATGCGGGCCCTGCCGGCCATTGCCACGAAGGTTGCGTCCAACCCCGACGCATACGTCTACCTCGCCGAGTCCATCCGCGCGTGGCCGGACCAGGACCACCTTGCCGCCTGGCTGCAGGAGTCCGGTTGGGAGAAGGTCACTTACCGCAACCTCACCGGTGGAATCGTGGCCGTGCACCGCGCGTTCAAAGCCGAAGAATCAAAGCCGGACAGCGCCGCTGCCGCCATCGCGGCGCACAAGGGCCCCGTAGCCAAGCTGCGCCGCAACATCGTCCGCTGACCTGTGAAGGTACTGATTGTCGGCGCCGGTCCCGCCGGATCCACCGCCGCGTACTACCTTGCCAGGGCCGGGCTGGACGTGACCGTTCTGGAGAAGACCAGCTTCCCGCGCGAAAAGGTCTGCGGTGACGGGCTCACTCCCCGCGCTGTCCGCGAGATCCAGAAGCTCGGCCTGCCCCATCCCGAAGGCGACGGCTGGCGCCGGAACAAGGGCCTGCGCCTGATCGCCGGCGGGCGCACCATCGAACTGCCCTGGCCCGAGGTTTCCGACTTTCCCCAGTACGGGCTGATCCGCACCCGGCTTGGCTTCGACGAGGAACTGGCCCGGCACGCCCAATCCGCGGGTGCCGCCATCCTTGAGCGGCACAGTGTCACGGATGCCATTCGCAACGACGACGGCCGCGTCACCGGTGTCCGCGCAGCGCTCCTTGACGAGTCCGGACGCAAGACGGGGGAGACGCGCGAGTTCAGCGCCGACGTCGTCCTCGCCGCCGACGGCAATTCCACGCGCACCGCTGTATCCCTCGGAATGCATAAACGCGACGACCGCCCGCTCGGCGTCGCCGTCCGCTCCTACTTCACCTCGCCCCGCACGGACGACGACTGGATGGAAGGCTGGCTGGAGCTCCCCGGACGCGACGGCAAGCTCCTGCCCGGCTACGGCTGGGTGTTCGGTGTGGGCGACGGCACCTCCAACGTGGGCCTGGGCATCCTGAACTCGTCCAAGGAGTTCGGCAAGCTCGACTACAAGCAGGTCCTGCGCGAATGGACCGGCGGCATGCCCGCCGAATGGGGCTTCACCCCGGAAAACCAAGTGGGCGAGATCCGCGGCGCGGCGCTGCCCATGGGCTTCAACCGCACGCCGCACTACTCTCCGGGCCTGCTGCTGCTGGGCGACGCCGGCGGCATGGTCTCCCCGTTCAACGGCGAGGGCATCTCCTACGCCATGGAGTCCGCGCGGTTCGCTGCCGAGTTCATCATTGACGCCACCTCCCGCTCAGTGGCGGCCGGCGGAACGTACGACGCCGATGCGCACCTGGCGCGGTACGCGGACTATGTGCGCGAACAGTGGGGCTCCCACTTCACCCTGGGCCGCGCGTTCGCCGTGCTGATCGGCAAGCCTGCGGTCATGAAGCTCGCACTCCGGACCGGCATGCCCATCCCGGTGCTGATGCGGTTCGTGGTCCGGCTCCTGGCCAACCTCACGGACCCGTCCGCGGAGGGCTTTGAGGACCGGGTGATCCGTGTCCTGGAATCGCTGGTTCCGGCCACATCCAATACGCTGGCGGCCTCGAATCAGCGGTATCCGCAACAAAAAGTTAGGGTTAACCCGTGACCAACCCCGCAGACCACAGCTGGACGCACGCCGGACACGGCCTGCCGGACTCCGAACCCAGCCTCAATACCACCGCCATCGCAACGGGCCTGCAGCTGCCCGCGGGTTTCGCGGCCATCGCCGGAGACGCTGAACTGGGGCCGGCCATCACCAACAACCTGGCCCGGGTGGAGAAGAAACTCCGCGAAGCCATCGCCAACTCGGATCCGCTCGCTGACGCCACGTCGCGCCACCTGGTGGAAGCCGGCGGCAAGCGCATCCGGCCGCTGCTGACCCTGCTCTGTGCACACCTTGGCGACGCGTCGCTGCCCGCCGTGGTGCAGGCCGCCGTCGTGGTGGAACTGACGCACCTCGCAACGCTCTACCACGATGACGTCATGGACTCGGCCCCGTTCCGCCGCGGTGCACCTACCGCCCACGAGGTCTGGGGCAACTCCGTGGCGGTCCTTACCGGCGACCTGATTTTCGCCCGCGCCTCAATCCTGGTGTCCGAACTCGGTTCCCGGGCGCTCGGCATCCAGGCACGCACATTCGAGCGGCTGTGCCTGGGCCAGCTCCACGAAACCGTGGGTCCCCGTCCGGATGAGGATCCCGTGGAGCACTATCTTTCGGTGATTGCGGACAAGACGGGTTCGCTCGTGGCTGCCTCCGGCCAGCTCGGCGCCATCTTCGCAGGTGCCGATCCCGCGTACGAATCCGTGCTGGTGGAATACGGCGAAAAGGTGGGCGTCGCCTTCCAGCTTGCCGACGACGTCATCGATGTCACGGGCATCAAGGTCAAGTCCGGCAAGTCACCCGGCACGGACCTGCGCGAAGGGGTTCCCACCCTGCCGGTGCTGCTCCTGCGCAAGGCCGCTGCTGACGGTGACCAGTCCGCCGTCGAGCTTCTCCGGCTTATTGACGGCGACCTGACCTCCGACGAGGCCCTTGCCGAGGCCGTCGCCGGCCTGCGCGAGCATCCCGTCACGGCAGAATCCTGGGTGGTGGCACGCCGGTGGGCTGACGAGGCGATCGACGCCCTCGCGCCGCTGCCCGAGGGCGTCGTCAAGGATTCGCTGTCCAGCTTCGCGCTGGCTGTGGTGGACCGCGCCAGCTGACCCAACATGAAGCCCGGCTCCCTGCAGGGGCCGGGCTTCGCTGTGTGCGGCCCCGGAGCAACGTTGCTTAAACGGGACAGCCCCGGTCCGCAGCAACGATACGAGTCATACGTCGCTGTGAACCGAGGCTATCTCTCCGTTCGCATCAGACCCGCCGGAGGCGTTTAGCGGATCCGTGAATAGTCTATGACAGCTTTGTCACAAGATGCAACTACTAATTTACTGGTGGTGTCACGGACTTGTTGGCGCTGAGTTTCCCCACCTTTCTGCCGGCACCGGGTAGGAAGCCCGGCGAGTTGCAGGGACCCGCCGACAGGCAGCTCGAAAGCCGGGGAAGATCAGCAGGAGCTTTGTCCACATAGGCCTCCCCGGCACTGCATTCCCCGTCGAAGATTGGGTCTGCTGGCTCCATGGACCTCACCCGATTTCTCACGTACGCAGGCTCAGTGGCGCGCACCTCCACGCTCCTGCAGGCTGGATTCACAGACCGGAGCATTCGCAATGCGGTGGCGCTGGGTGACATCCGCCGGCTCCGGCACGGGGTGGTGGCGCTGCCCGGGGCCCCGGCGGACATGACTGCGGCTGTCCTGGGCAATGGCCTGCTGACCTGTGCTTCCGCCGCAGTACATCGCCGTCTTTGGCTGTTGAGGGAACCGTCAAGTGTTCACCTCCTGTGCCGGCACCGTGGGCCGGCGGACGCCGTCGTGCACCGCGGGACCCTGATTCCTCCGGATTCACCAAAACCCGTGGCGAGCACTACTGACGTGTTGATCCACAGCCTGCGCTGCCTTCCGGCCATGGAAGCTGCCGTCATGGTGGAGAGCGCAGCCCGGCAGGGGATAACCACCCTCGGCTACCTGCGCGGGCGGCTACCCGGTAAGCGGAACGGTGCAGCCAGGCGCGTGCTGGAACTCGTTGACGGTACCGCAGATTCGCCCATCGAGGTGGTTGCCCGGATCCTTTTCCGCGCGGCGGGCATTTTCACGGAGACACAGGTGGAGCTCCCCGGCATCGGCATCGTGGACTTCCTGCTGGAAGGATTCCTGATCGTCGAGCTTGACGGCGCCACCCACCTTGAGCCCCGGCAGGTAAAGAAGGACCGTGCCAGGAACAACGCCAGCACCCTCACCGGATATGCGGTACTGCGTTACGGGTACGCCGACGTGGTGCATCACCCGGAAAGAATCATGGCAGAGGTGTGGCAGGTCCTCCGGGGCCGGGTTATCCGCTGAGATTCCTAAGGTTTTGCTGGCGAACCGGGGGAAACACCGTCATCGGAGGAGGACACACCGTCGCACACCCCAAAAGGTGAGGAAACCCAGCGGGCACCGGAGGATCTCGACGCCGCGCTGTAACGGAAGAGAGGGAGCCTAGTTGTCGTCGTCCTCGAAGGCCCACTCGAACATGTCGAACACGAACTCGGAGAACGTGCCTTCTTCGGACTTCCACTGCCCGCGGGCGTTGTTGCGCCGGTACACAATGGGGTCGGGGACGCTGAGGTCGCCCACCCGGAAGCCCCACGTGTATTCCTCTTCCTCGTCCTCGAGGAACATCAGGAAGCCTTCGTCGTCAACCTCGAGCTCGTCGGGATCCCAGAAGTAGTGGTACGCCTCCATCAGGTCCTCGCAGCCACCGACAGCCAGGTAGAACTCGCGGAGCACCAGGGGTATCTGGAATTGGTGGTCGGCCAGGGCCTTGTCCAGCTCGTCCGGATCCAGCCCGTCCTCTGCCTGCCATTCGTCTTCGAGATACTTCGGAACAAGCGCACGGAATTTCTCGAGGAACATGTCAGTCATGCTTCATATCCTAGCTAATCCCGGGCCCTGCAAAGTGACGCGGGAGTGCCACCGATGGGCTTGTCAGGCCGCGGGATTGCTGCCCCGCCGGTGCCACCCGTGAACGGCCAGCGGCGCCTGCCAGGAGCGCCGCCATGCCAGGATGCGGAAAGTGAAAACCACGGCTGCGATGGCGGTGGCCGTCAGCACGTTGAAGACGCCCAGGACCCACAGCCCGGCGGTCATGGCGGCACCCACGAAGGCCGGCAGCGCGTAAATGTCCTTGGGGTTGAAGAGTTCAGGAACCTCGTTGGCGGTGATGTCGCGCAGCAGCCCGCCGCCCACCGCCGTTGTGACTCCCAGCAGGACCGACGCCACCGGGTTCATGCCGGCAGCCAGTGCCTTGAGCGTGCCGGTCATGCAGAACAGGGCAAGCCCGCCTGCGTCGAACAGGGTCAGCAGCGACGTGTACCGCTGCACGCTGGGGAACAGGAAGTACACCAGGGCCGTGGCCAGCAGCGGCGGTACAAGGTAGGCCGGGTTGGTGAAGGCCGCGGGCGGCCCGCTGTTGAGGATGATGTCCCGGATCACGCCGCCGCCCAGTCCCACCAGGGAAGCCAGCAGCAGGGACCCCACAATGTCGATGTGCTTCCGGGCCGCCAGCAGGGAGCCCGACACCGCGAAGAAGAAGACGCCCAGCAGGTCCAGCCACACCGGCGCGTTGTCAAAGGCGAATGTCATGGAGCGTCCCGGCAATTCAAAAGAGGGCGGACAGGGCGGCTCCAACGTTACGCTAGCCCGTATGAACAGCCCCATCATGATCGCCTGCGCCCATGGGACGTCCAACACACAGGGAGCCGCGGAGGTCAACGCCCTGCGCGCCGCCATCGCCGAACTCCGCCCCGGCCTTGACGTCCGGGAGGCCTATGTGGACGTCCAGCAGCCTGATCTGGTGGACGTGGTTGCGGGCCTGCCCGAGGGGGAGGCCGCCGTGGTGGTGCCGCTGCTGCTCAGCGTGGGCTACCACGTGAAGGTGGACATTGCGCGGGCCGTGAAGAGCCGCCCGGGCAGTGCCGCAGCCGCGCCGCTGGGGCCTGATCCGCGCCTGGCCGCATTGCTGGACCAGCGGCTGCGTGAAGCCGGCGTGACGGATAACGACGTGATTGTGCTCGCCGCGGCAGGCTCCTCCAACCCCAACGCCGCCATCAGCGTCGAGGAACTGCTGGGCCAGCTCCGGGAGCTGCGGTCCAACCGGATGGTGGCCGCCTATGGTGCCTCTGCGAAACCTTCCGTGCCCGACGCCGTCGCCATGCTTCGCGAGGAGCTGGAAGGCGGTGCCGGGGCGGGTGAGTCCGCCGGGGCGGTCGACGTCGGCGGCCGCGTGGTGATTGCCTCCTACCTCCTGGCGCCGGGCTTCTTCCACGACCAGCTGGCCAAGGCCGGGGCCGACGTCGTGACCGAACCGCTGCTGCCCTCCCCGGTGCTCGCCGAGATTGCGCTGGACAGGTATGACGCCGCCGTCGAAAAAGCCCGTCAAGCCGCCGCCCACGCGCCAACTGAAACAACAGCACAGGCCCCCCAAAAGGCCCCCGCGGAACCGGCCGCAAATGCACAGCAGGGTGGCTTCTTCAAGGCTGTCCGGCGTTTCGTGACGAAATATTTCCCTAGGTGACTTAGCGTTTCCGGGCCTTTGTGACGCTCTTCGGGCGGGACCTACAGTCGATGCATGACTGATACAGCTCTAGCCGGAGCGTCGGCGGATTCCGCTGCCGCAAAGCGCCCGGCCCGCACGTCCCGTCCCGCCGCGAAGCCGCACGGTCAGTGGAAAGTGGACGGCAAAACGCCGCTGAACGCCAACGAAACCTGGAAACAGGAAGACGACGGCCTGAACGTGCGCGAGCGTATCGAGACCATCTACTCCAAGGAAGGCTTTGACGCCATCCCCGGCCAGGACCTCCACGGCCGGTTCCGCTGGTGGGGCCTGTACACCCAGCGCAAGCCCGGGATCGACGGCGGCAAGACGGCCACGCTTGAGCCGCACGAGCTCGAGGACAAGTACTTCATGCTCCGCGTCCGAATCGACGGCGGCGCCCTCACCACCGAACAGCTGCGCGTCATCGGGCAGATCTCCGTGGATTTCGCCCGCGACTCCGCCGACCTGACCGACCGCCAGAACATCCAGCTGCACTGGATCCGCGTGGAGGACATCCCCGAGATCTGGACCCGCCTGGAGGGTGTTGGCCTGTCCACCACCGAGGCCTGCGGCGACGTTCCCCGCGTGATCCTGGGCTCGCCCGTGGCCGGCATCGCCAAGGACGAGATCATCGACCCCACCCCGCTCATCGAGGAGCTGGGGGAGCGGTTCATCGGCAACCCACTGCTGTCCAACCTGCCGCGCAAGTACAAGACCGCCATCACCGGGCACCCCAGCCAGGACGTGGTCCACGAAATCAACGACTTCGCCCTGGTGGGTGTCCGCCACCCGGAACTCGGCGTCGGCTACGACCTCTGGGCCGGCGGCGCGCTGTCCACCAACCCGATGCTCGGCAAGCGCCTCGGTGCGTTCGTGACGCCGGAGCAGGCCGCCGACGTCTGGCTCGGCGTGACCAGCATCTTCCGCGACTACGGCTACCGGCGCATGCGCACCAAGGCCCGCCTGAAGTTCCTGATGGCCGACTGGGGTCCGGAGAAGTTCCGCCAGATCCTCGAAGACGAATACCTCGGCTACAAGCTGGCTGACGGCCCCGCCGCGCCCAAGCCCACCACCCCGGGAGACCACATCGGCGTGCACGAGCAGAAGGACGGCAAGTTCTTCATCGGCGCCACCCCGCTGGCCGGCCGCCTGTCCGGTGCCGCGCTGGTCATGCTCGCGGACACCCTCGAGGCCCGCGGCTCCTTCCGGCTGCGCACCACCCCGCACCAGAAGCTCGTTGTCCTGGACGTTGAGAAGGACCAGGTGGAGCCCCTCGTGGCCGAGCTGGACGAGCTGGGCCTGTCCGCCCGCCCGTCCGTGTTCCGCCGCGGCACCATCGCCTGCACCGGCATCGAGTACTGCAAGCTGGCCATCGTGGAGACCAAGTACACCGCAGCCACGGCAGTGGCAGAGCTGGAACGCCGCCTGGCCGACCTCGCTGACAGCGGCCAGCTGCCCCACGCGCTGTCCCTGCACATCAACGGCTGCCCCAACTCCTGCGCCCGCATCCAGACCGCGGACATCGGCCTCAAGGGCATGATGCTGCCAACGCCCGACGGCGACCCCTCCCCGGGTTTCCAGGTCCACCTGGGCGGCGGGCTGGCTTCCAACGAGCGCGAGGAAGCAGGCCTGGGCCGCACCGTCCGCGGCCTCAAGGTCTACGTCGACGACCTCCCCGATTACGTGGAGCGCGTTGTCCGCACCTTCGTGGCCCAGCGCGCCGAGGGCCAGACTTTCGCCGAATGGGCCCACGCAGCAGATGAGGAGGCACTCCAGTGAGCAAGCACGCACTTGGGGTAGACGCCGTGGTGGCACCGGCTGAGGCTTCCGCGCAGGTTGAGGCCACGGTGGCGACCGCCGCTCCCAAGCTCCGCAGCAAGGAAGAGCTCAAGGCCATCGCCGAAGCCGGTGCCGCCGAGCTTGGCTGGGACGCCCCCGCCCGCGATGTCATCGCCTGGGTGGAGCGCAACTTTGAGCTGCCCGCCGTCGCCGTCGCCTGCTCCATGGCCGACGCCGTCCTCCCGGCCCTGGTGGCAGACCAGATGCCCGGCGTCGACGTCCTGTTCCTGGAGACCGGCTACCACTTCCCGGAAACCTACGCCACGCGCGACGAAGTGGCCGCGAACCTCCGCGTCAACGTGGTGGACGTGCTTCCAGAGAACACCGTGGAACAGCAGGACCGGCTCCTGGGCAAGGATCTCTTTGCCCGCGACGCCGCCCAGTGCTGCGCCCTCCGCAAGGTGGCACCGCTGCGCCGCACCCTGTCCGGCTACGAACTGTGGTTCACCGGTGTACGCCGCGACGAGGCCCCCACCCGCACCAACACCCCGCTGGTCACCTGGGATGAGGTCAACGGCCTGGTCAAGGTGAATCCGGTGGCTGCGTGGACGTTCGACCAGCTGGTCCAGTACTCGGACGACAACCTCCTGCCCGTCAACCCGCTGCTTTCCCAGGGGTACCCCTCCATTGGCTGCCAGCCCTGCACCCGGAAGGTGGCGCCGGGCGACGACCCCCGCGCCGGCCGATGGGCAGGGACCGACAAGACAGAATGCGGACTACACGTATGAGCACTTATCTAACCGAGGAGACCACCCAGGTGACTGACGCTGCCGTTTCCACGCGCCTGAGCAGCCTGGACACCCTGGAGTCCGAGGCCATCCACATCATCCGCGAGGTTGTTGCCGAGTTCGAAAAGCCCGCCCTGCTGTTCTCCGGCGGCAAGGACTCCGTGGTGATGCTGCACCTGGCTACCAAGGCCTTCTGGCCCGGCAAGGTTCCGTTCCCCGTGCTGCACGTGGACACCGGCCACAACTTCCCCGAGGTCATCGACTTCCGCGACCGCACCGTTGAGCGGCTCGGCCTGAAGCTCGTGGTGGGCTCCGTCCAGGAATTCATCGACCGCGGCGAGCTCGCCGAGCGCGCCGACGGCACCCGCAACCCGCTGCAGACCGTCCCGCTGCTGGACGCCATCCAGCAGAACAAGTTCGACGCCGTCTTCGGCGGCGGCCGCCGCGATGAGGACAAGGCCCGCGCCAAGGAGCGCATCCTGAGCCTCCGCGACGAGTTCGGCCAGTGGGACCCGCGCAACCAGCGCCCCGAGCTGTGGAACCTCTACAACGGCCGGCACACCGTGGGCCAGCACGTCCGTGCGTTCCCCATCAGCAACTGGACCGAGCTGGACATCTGGCGCTACATCGAGCGCGAGAACATCGAGCTGCCCGGCCTGTACTACGCCCACGAGCGCGAGGTCTTCGCCCGCGACGGGATGTGGCGCGCAGTGGGCGAGGTGTCCCAGCCGCTGCCGCACGAGGACGTCATCACCAAGACCGTCCGCTACCGCACCGTGGGGGACATGTCCTGCACCGGCGCCGTGGAGTCCGACGCGTACACGGTGGCCGACGTCGTGGTTGAAGTCGCTGCCTCCACCCTGACCGAACGTGGCGCCACCCGTGCAGATGACCGCATCTCCGAGGCCGCCATGGAAGACCGCAAGAAGGACGGGTATTTCTAATGAGCACAGACACCCTGGCAGTTCAGGGGCTGGAAGCGGCCCTCCCAACAACACTCTTCCGCTTCGCCACCGCGGGATCGGTCGACGACGGCAAATCCACTTTGGTGGGCCGCCTCCTTCACGATTCCAAGGCCATCCTGGCTGACACCCTCGACGCCGTTGCGCGCACTTCGGCGGACCGCGGCTTTGGCGGCGCTGCCGGCGGGATTGACCTGGCCCTGCTGACCGACGGCCTGCGTGCCGAGCGCGAGCAGGGCATCACCATTGACGTCGCGTACCGCTACTTCGCGACTGACCGCCGCAGCTTCATCCTGGCCGACTGCCCCGGGCACGTGCAGTACACCAAGAACACGGTGACCGGCGCGTCCACGGCGGATGCCGTCGTCGTACTCATTGACGCCCGCAAGGGCGTGCTGGAGCAGACCCGCCGGCACCTGTCCGTGCTGCAGCTGCTGCGCGTGGCGCACGTGATCGTGGCCGTGAACAAGATCGACCTGGTGGACTTCAGCGAGTCCGTGTTCCGCGAGATCGAAGCCGACGTGCAGCAGGTGGGCCGCGAACTCGGTCTGGGATCCGATGGAATCAGCGACCTTCTGGTGGTTCCCGTGTCCGCGCTCGACGGCGACAACGTGGTGGAACGCTCCGAGCGCACCCCCTGGTACACCGGCCCGGCACTGCTCGAGGTCCTCGAAACCCTCCCGGCGGCCGATGAACTGGAAAGCCACCTGGAGAGCTTCCGCTTCCCGGTGCAGCTGGTGGTCCGCCCTCAGGGTGCGCTGGCTCCCGACGCCGTGGCAGCCGGACTGGACGTGGAGGCCTACCGCGACTACCGCGCGTACGCCGGCCAGATCACCGAAGGCTCGGTGAAGGTGGGGGACCAGGTATCCGTGCTGACGCCGGGCCAGGCCCCGCGCACCACCACCGTGGTGGGCATCGACTTCGCCGGAAAGTCCCTGGAGGAAGCCGCCGCCCCGCAGTCCGTGGCTGTTCGCCTGGCTGACGAGTTCGACGTCGCCCGGGGTGACACCATCGCCGCCGCCGGCACCGTCCGCGAAGCCACCGCAGACCTGTACGCAGCGCTGTGCTGGCTGTCCCCGAAGCCGCTGCGCGAGGGACAGAAGGTGCTGGTCAAGCACGGCACCCGCACCGTCCAGGCCCTGGTCCGCAACGTCGGCGGCAAGCTGGACCTTGCCTCCTTCAAGCTGGAACCGGCGTCCACCCTGGAACTCAACGACATTGGCAACGCGCAGCTCCGGCTCGCCGCGCCGCTGCCGCTGGAGAACTACCTCCACCACCGCCGGACCGGAGCTTTCCTGGTGATCGACCCGCTGGACGGCAACACCCTCGCCGCCGGACTGGTCAAGGACCACCCGGGCGACCATGAGGACGAGCGCTACAGCATCTGATTTCCCCTGATACCGCGGTTTGTTCGCAGATCCTGGCCTTGATGGTTCGGATCCGCGAACAGGCCGCGGTTTTGTTGTCTTCGGCAGTGAGTACTGGCAACAGCCCTCAGTGCTGCCTTGTTCAAATGCAAGTACTCGCTACTCGTGCGGGCCGCTGCGCCACCACGACTTAATGGTCAGCGGGGGCACGAGCTTCCTTTGGATCTGGACGCAACACCTGAGGAGGCACAATGCCGGCCATCAAAGAGTGGAAAACCCGGGCGGCTGAGCATCTCCGGCGAGACTCCGAGGACTGGAGGATCGAACCCCGCCATGCGCGCCTGCTGATCCTGATCCCGTTCATCATCGCCGTGGTGGTGGCGGCAACCCTTCCGTTCAAGGACTTCTACCTCTGGCTGGTTAACGAGGACTCCGTTGTCGAATGGCTGCAGTTCGCGTGCCTGCTGGCGGCAAGCATCTTCCTGCCCCTCATCACCGTGTACCTGGTCCGTGCCAAACGCTGGGGCATGGCTGTGCTCTATGGGGTTGTTACGTTGGGGGTCTGGTTCCTGACGGGCGAGGAGATCTCCTGGGGACAGCGCATCTTCGGCTGGGCCACGCCGGAATCCTTGAACGAGGTCAACCGCCAGGGCGAAACCACAGTGCACAATATCCGCGGCGTGCAGGAACTGGTGCCCGCGGCCATGCTCCTTGCGAGCCTTTATGGCGTGTGTGCCCCGCTGGTATGGACTGCCCTTGGAAAACGGTGGGAGCACCTGAAGAACAGGCGCCTGCTGGTCCCGCCGCTGTGCCTTGTGCCGGCCTTCCTGCTGGCCGCCGGCTACCGCCTGTTCCGCCTGCTGATCTGGCCGGAGCCCACGTTCGTCATCTCGGAGTATGCCGAGGCGATGGAGCTGTCCCTTTACCTGGGGCTCGCGATGTTCTGTTGGTACAACCTGCGCCTGCTGCGTGAGCCGCAGGCGGGCCCTGGCCGGAACCAGACCCGGGGCCTGCACCGCAAGGCTGCGTAGGTTCCAGACTTCTCATGACTCCAGAATGGTCTTGAGTTTTTGCAGGTCCTTGCGGGTTTCCCGGCGGATCATCGGTGCCATGAACAGCCCCGCGAGCTTCGAGAAACCCGAGGGGCTCCCGGTGTTGCCAAGCGTCATGCGCGTCCCGCCGTCGTCGTCCGTCCAGGTGTAGGTGGTCTGCATGGGGAACGGGCCCTGCGCCGTCCGCATGACGAGCCGCTCGCCGGGGACATAGTCCACGAACTCATAGGTGTAGCGGAGCTCGCGGCCCAGGAACTTTGCCGTGAAGGCCACCTTGGATCCGGTACCCAGCGGTCCGGCGTTCAGGCGCTGCGACCTGTGGATGTTGGCGTACCACGTGGGGGCGTTGTCCGGGTTGGCCGCATAGTCCGCCACCTCCGCGCGCGGCCTGCGGATGAGGATGCCGGTCTGGACGTTCACCATACGTGCGTCTCCTTGTCAGCGTGGACCGGCCAGATAACCTGCCCGGGGTTAGCCTAGGAACCACGTTAGTCCCCAGCCGTCCCATGGAAGGCCCCGCATGGAAGCCATCAACAGTAAGCTGCTGAACTGGGCCTCGATCCTGGATGACAAGACGCGTGAGCAGGCGGTGAAGACCTCGCAGCTGCCATTCATTTACCCGCACCTCGCCCTGATGCCCGATGCCCATCTGGGAAAGGGCGCCACCGTGGGCTCGGTGATCCCCACCCTGCACGCGATCATTCCGGCGGCCGTGGGGGTGGATATCGGCTGCGGCATGATCGCCGTCCGGACCCAGTACGCACTGAAGGACCTGCCCAGGGACCGGAAGAGGCTGCGCGAGGACATCGAGCAGGCCATCCCGCTGTCCGCCGGCCACAACAACCGGACGGTGCAGGCCACGGCGGAGCCGCGGATAGCCGAGCTGAAGAAGCTGGCCGCGAAAGCCGGCTTCAACCCGGCACAGTACGTGGAGAAGTGGGACCTCCAGCTGGGCTCGCTCGGATCGGGCAACCACTTCATTGAGGTCTGCGCGGACGAGGCCGACGCCGTGTGGCTGTTCCTGCACTCAGGTTCCCGCGGCATCGGCAACAAGATCGCCCAGCACCACATCGGCGTCGCCCAGCACGCGGTGGCCAAGCAACAGATTCACTTGCCGGACCCGGACCTCGCCTACCTCGAGGAGGGCACGTCCCAGTTCGAGAGGTACATGGCGGAGCTGAGCTGGGCCCAGCACTTCGCCCTCCTGAACCGCGAAGAGATGATGGACCGCGTCAGCACCCAGTTCGGCCGTTGGGTGGGCGGGACGGTGCAGGAACTCGAGAGGGTCAACTGCCACCACAACTTCACCCGGCAGGAGGTCCACTACGGCAAGTCCGTCTGGGTGTCCCGCAAAGGCGCCATCAAAGCCGCCCACGGCGACCCCGGACTTATTCCGGGGTCCATGGGGACGTCGTCGTACGTGGTGGAAGGACTCGGCAACGCGGCGTCGCTGAACTCCTCGCCGCACGGGGCAGGCCGTGAGTACTCCCGCAACGCCGCCCGGAAAACCTTCTCCCTCGACGAACTGAAAAAGGCCATGCGGGGGATCGAGTTCAGGGCCTCGGAGGCGTTCATCGACGAGATACCTGCGGCCTACAAACCCATCGACGTCGTGATGCAGGACGCGGCGGACCTGGTCACCGTCCGGCACAAGCTGCGGCAGCTGGTCAACGTCAAAGGAAACTGAGCCGGTCACGGGCACCCGGGCCGCGCGCGTTCGCCGGAACGGTGCCACGGCGCCGGAGCGGAACGGCGAGCGGGCACCGTTCCGGCGACCCCGGCGGATGGCGTCCGAATATGACGCTAGATGAACCTGCGTGACCCCCCGTTTCCGCGTCATTGAACGGGTTTGGGGCACTCCCTATGGTGAAACAATGACTAGTTCCAAGCCCGGGATGACCCGCATCGTGGCAGGCGAAAGCGCGGTACCCAAGCGCAAGCGTGCCATCGAGGCTGCCCTGGCCATCGGGCTGGTCCTGCTGATCGCCGTCGGCGCCGTGGTGGCCTCCACCGTTTCACGCAACACGGAGGCGCAGGCCGCTGAACCCACGCCCGCCGCCGACCTTAAACTGGGCTACTTCGGCAACGTCACCCACGCCCCGGCCCTGGTGGGTATCAAGCAGGGCTTCCTGGCCGAAGCCCTGGGCAGCACCGCGCTCAGCACCGAGACGTTCAATGCCGGGCCCGCGGCCATCGAGGCCCTGAACGCCGGTGCCATCGACGCCGCCTACATCGGCCCGAACCCGGCCATCAACTCCTTTGTCAAGAGCCAGGGCCAGTCCGTGCGCATCATCGCCGGCGCCGCGGCGGGCGGTGCGCAGCTGGTGGTCAAGCCTGAGATCAACTCCGCCGCGGACCTTAAGGGCAGGATCCTCGCTTCCCCGCAGCTCGGCGGCACCCAGGACGTGGCCCTCCGGTCCTGGCTTGCCTCCGAGGGATACCAGACCAACGTGGACGGCAGCGGCGACGTGGCCATCAACCCCACGGAGAACGCGCAGACGCTCAAGCTGTTCCAGGACGGAAAGCTCGACGGCGCGTGGTTGCCTGAGCCATGGGCCTCGCGGCTGGTGCTCCAGGCCGGAGCGAAGGTGCTGGTGGACGAAAAGGACCTCTGGGACGGGACCGCCACGGGCAAGCCCGGTGAATTCCCCACCACCGTCCTGATCGTGAACCAGAAGTTCGCCGCTGACCACCCGGACACCGTCAAGGCCCTCCTGGCCGGCCACGCGGAGTCGGTGGCCTGGCTCAACGAAGCCCCCGCCGAGGAAAAGGCAAGCGTCATCAACTCGGCACTGCAGGAATCGGCCGGGGCAGCCCTGGCCGATGACGTCCTGGCCCGGTCCCTGGCCAACATCACGTTCACCCTGGACCCGCTGGCCGGAAGCTACCCGCGGCTGCTGGAGGACGGCGTCGAGGCCGGCACCACCAAGCAGGCCGACATCACCGGCCTCTTCGACCTCCGGCCGCTCAACGAGGTTGCCGCCGGCGCAGACCTTGCCGGCGCGGACACCAGCAGCAAGATTTCAGCAGCCGGCCTCGGCCAGGACTGATCCACCCACCAACTTAAGGACGGCACCATGCCAGTCGTACTGGAACACCTGGGCAAGCGCTTCGGCGACGGCGCCCCGGTACTGGACGACGTCAACGCCACCATCGGGAAGGGCGAGTTCGTTGCCCTCCTCGGTGCCTCCGGCTGCGGCAAATCCACCCTGCTGAACATCATCGCGGGACTGGAGCCGCCGTCGTCGGGCGCCCTGGAGGTGCCCAGCGACGGTGCCGCCTTTATGTTCCAGGACGCCGCGCTGTTCCCCTGGCTCACCGCCCGGGAGAACATCGAACTGGCCCTGAAACTCCGCGGCGTTGGCAAGGCAGACCGCAAGGCCAAGGCCCAGGAGCTGCTGGAACTGGTGCACCTGGGTGCGGCGGGGGACAAGCGCCCGCACGAGCTCTCCGGCGGCATGCGGCAGCGCGTGTCCCTGGCGAGGTCGCTCGCGCAGGACCGGCAGCTGCTGCTCATGGACGAGCCCTTCGCCGCCCTCGACGCCATCACCCGCGACCTGCTGCACGATGAGCTGGAGCGGATCTGGAAGGAAACCGGCCGCACCATCGTCTTTGTCACCCACAACGTCCGCGAAGCCGTCCGGCTGGGCCAGCGCGTGCTGCTGCTGTCCTCCCGCCCCGGCCGCGTGGTCCAGGAATGGGCCGTCACCGAGGAACACCGCACCGACGCCGGGCTCGCCGGCCAGCTGACCGGGGTCATCACCGCCCGGCTCCGGGAGGAGATCCGCCGCCATGCCAAGTAACCCAACGCCCCTGGCTGAAGCTTCCGCCGAACCCGCCGAACCCCGGCACATCCACGCCGCACTCACCCGCACCTCCACCGGCAACGAGGACCTGCGGGAACTCGAGTCCGGGCTCGACTCCCTGCAGTCCGACGCCGCCCGCAAGAACCGCATCGACTGGAGCCGCATCCTGCTGCCCATCGCCGCACTGGTGGTGCTGGTTCTGATCTGGCAGTTCTACGTCTCGCTCGGCCTGAAACGGCGCGACCTGGTGCCAGGCCCGCTGGATGTCGCAGCGCAGGTGGGCGTCCTCTGGAACGAAGGCAAGCTCCAGGAAGCCGTGTGGACATCACTGCAGCGCGGGCTAGTGGGCTTCCTGATTTCGGTGGCCATCGCCACGCCCGTGGGCCTCCTGCTGGCACAGGTCGCGCCGCTGCGCCGGGCCTTTGGTCCGCTGATTTCCGGGCTTCAGGTGCTGCCGTCGGTTGCCTGGGTCCCGGCTGCCATCATCTGGTTCGGCCTCACCGATGCCACCGTGTACTTCGTGGTGTTCATGGGCGCCATCCCGTCCATCATCAACGGCCTGATTTCCGGTGTGGACCAGATCCCGCCGCAGTACCGGCGCGTGGGCACCGTCCTGGGTGCGTCCCGGCTGGAGATGGCGCTGCAGATCATCCTCCCCGCCGCACTGCCCGGCTACCTGGGCGGCCTGAAGCAGGGCTGGGCCTTCTCCTGGCGGTCCCTCATGGCCGCAGAAATAATCGCCGTGGGCGGCACCATCGGCTTCGGCCTGGGTTCCTTGCTGGACCAGGGCCGGATCCTGTCCGACATGACGGTGGTGATGTCGGCGATCCTGCTGATCCTCGCCGTCGGCATCCTGATCGAACTGCTGGTCTTCGGGCCCATCGAAAAGCGACTCCTCCGCAGCCGCGGGCTCCTGGCCGGCAGCACCCGCTAAGCGCCCCCGCCTTACGCACCCCGCAAAGCCCGACGGCGCCTCCCGCCGTCGGGCTTTGCCGTGCCCGCCGACCCACATGAGCAAGGTGGCAGACTGGCCCCATGAGCGCCAGTTTCGTGTGCCGCACCCAGAGCTCCCTTCCGCCGGAGCGGCTGTTCGACCTGGCCCGCAGCGTCGACGCCCACGTGGAGTCACAGAAGGGCTCGGGGGAGCGGGCGGTGGCCGGGGTGACATCAGGGCTGATCGGCGAAGGGCAGGAGGTCACCTGGCGGGCGCGGCACTTCGGGCTTCCGCTCACCATGACCAGCCGCGTCACGCAGGTGGACTTCCCCCGCAGCTTCACTGACGAGCAGGTCCGCGGCCCGTTCAGGTCCTTCCGCCACGTCCACGAATTCGAGGCCACGCCCGGAGGCTGCATCATGACGGACCGGGTGGAGTTCACGGCGCCGTTCGGGCTCCTGGGCCGCGCTGCCGGGAAGCTGGTCCTGCAGCCTTACCTGCAGCGGCTCATCCGGGACCGCGGGCGGTTCCTGGCCGGCATCAGCAGCTGAACCGGGGCACATTGACACGGACTCGCCGGAGATCTCGGTGTCCACGGTCCTGACCCCCGCCAATGGGCCCCAGGACCGCGGACGACGGCGGTCCCGCGCCATTGTGACGCAGCGTTACCTTACGTGAACTGGTGTTGCTGCGCCGTTGTTGGCACATGTGAGGCCGCCCTACCGTTGATTCATGGCAATTCAGGATATCTACCCCACGGCGCTGCGCCTCCTTGGGCGCCCCGTGCTGGTGGTGGGCGGCGGCCCCGTTGCAGCCCGCCGCGCCAAGGGGCTGCTCGACGCCGGTGCACGGGTCACCGTCGTGGCGCCTGTTGCCTCCGCTGCGCTCCGGGAACTGGCCGACGCCGGCCTCCTCACCTGGGAGCCGCGCACCTACCTTCCCTCCGACGTCGACGGCGTGTGGTTCGTCCAGACGGCCACCGGCGATTCCGCCGTGGACGCGCAGGTCTCGGCCGACGCCGAGGCGCAGCGCGTCTGGTGCGTCAACGCCTCCGACCACGAAGCGTCTGCAGCCTGGACTCCCGCTGTTGCCGAAGTAGACGACGTCAAGATCGCCGTGAACGCCGGGGGAGACCCGCGCCGCGCCATGGCCGTCCGCGACGCCGTTGCTACCGCACTCGAAACCGGCGACCTTCCGCTGCGCCGCCGCCGGGCCCACCGCGGTTCCGTGGCGCTGGTGGGCGGCGGACCCGGCGACACCGGGCTGATCACCGTCCGCGGCCGACGCCTGCTGGGCCAGGCCGACGTTGTGGTGGCAGACCGCCTGGGCCCCCGCGAACTCCTCAACGAACTTGCCCCGGACGTCCGCGTCATCGAGGTGGGCAAGACCCCCGGCCACCATCCCGTGCCGCAGATGGACATCAACCGCATCCTCGTCGAGGAGGCCCTCAAAGGTCACCGCGTGGTCCGGCTGAAGGGCGGGGATCCCTACGTCCTGGGCCGCGGCGGCGAAGAGGCGGAGTACTGCCGGCAGCACGGCGTCGAGGTCGAAGTGGTTTCCGGTGTCACGTCCGCAATCTCCGTTCCGGCGGCCGCGGGAATCCCCGTCACGCACCGGGGCCTCGCCAAGGGCTTCAGCGTGGTGACCGGGCACGAGGAGCTCTCCGAGGTTCCCGCCCGGGCCGACCACACCATCGTCCTGCTGATGGGCGTGGGCCAGCTGCGCGAATCCGCGTCCGCCCTGGGCAAAGCCGGCCTGCCGGCGGGGACGCCAGTTGGTATCGTGGAAAACGGCTATTTGCCGGACCAGCGCGTGACCATTGGCACGCTTGGTTCCATTGCGGACCAGGCGGAAGCCGCCGGCGTCGCAAATCCCGCAGTCATTGTCATCGGCGACGTTGTGCGCGTGAGCCCCTTCGCGCCGTCGCACTTCAAAACCGCTGACTACAGCACCACCACCCCGAACAGCCCCCGCACCAGCAAGCCCCGAGTCCTCACCACCTAGCCACCACCCAACTAGGTAGCAGCAGATGTCGTTATGAGCCCTCAAAACGACATCAACTGCTACTTAGTTGGGCCGGATCGAAGAAAAAGGAACACAGCCGTGTCATCAAGCACCACCGTAGGTTCTGCCGATCGTCCGCTGCGCGTCGCCGTCGTGGGCTCCGGCCCGGCAGGCGTCTACGCCGCCGACATCCTCACCAAGAGCGAAGCCGTCAAGAGCGGCGAGCTGACCGTGAGCATCGACCTCTTTGACCGCTACCCGGCACCCTACGGCCTGATCCGCTACGGCGTGGCCCCGGACCACCCCCGCATCAAGGGCATCGTCAACGCCCTGCACAAGGTCCTGGACCGCGGCGACATCCGGTTCTTCGGCAACGTGGACTACGGCACAGACCTCACCATCGAGGACCTCCGCACCCACTACGACGCCGTCATCTTCGCCACCGGCGCCATCAAGGACGCGGACCTGAACATCCCCGGCATCGAGCTGGAAGGCTCCTTCGGCGGCGCCGACTTCGTCTCCTGGTACGACGGCCACCCGGACGTTCCGCGCGAATGGCCGCTGGACGCCAAGGAAATCGCCGTGATCGGCAACGGCAACGTGGCCCTGGACGTGGCCCGTGTCCTCTCCAAGCACGCCGACGACCTGCTGGTCTCCGAAATCCCGGACAACGTCTACGCCGGCCTGAAGGCTTCCCCGGTCACGGACGTCCACGTCTTCGGCCGCCGCGGCCCCGCCCAGGTGAAGTTCACCCCGCTGGAGCTGCGCGAGCTGTCCCACTCCAAGGACGTGGACATCATCCTGTACCCGGAGGACTTCGAGTTCGACGAGGAATCGGACCGCCAGATCCAGAGCAACAACCAGACCAAGACCATGGTGGGCACGCTCACCAACTGGATCGCCGAGCAGCCTGAGGACCTCTCCGAGCTGAAGGCTTCCCGCCGCCTGCACCTGCACTTCCTGCACAGCCCGGTGGAGATCTATGACGACGCCGAGACGCCGGGCAAGGTGGCCGGCATGCGGTTTGAGCGCACTGAGCTGGATGGCACGGGCAACGCCCGCGGCACCGGCGAGTTCGTGGACTACCCGGTCCAGGCCGTGTACCGAGCCATCGGCTACTTCGGTTCGGCCCTGCCGGAGATCGAGTTCGACCACACCAAGGGTGTCATCCCGAACGACGGCGGCCGCGTCCTGGACGCCGCCGGCAGCCATGTGCCGGGCATCTACGCAACGGGCTGGATCAAGCGCGGCCCCGTGGGCCTGATCGGCCACACCAAGGGCGACGCCCTGGAGACGGTGACCTACCTGCTGGAGGACCGCGAAGACCTGCCGGTTGCCGCTGTTCCCGACGCCGACGCCGTGGTGGAACTCCTCGACGCCCGCGGCGTGCAGTTCACCAGCTGGGAAGGCTGGCTGGCGCTGGATGCCCACGAACTGGCCCTCGGCGCAGCCGCCACCGAGGCCGGCGGCTCGCACGGCGTTGAGGTCAAGCGTGAGCGCATCAAGGTGGTGCCGCGCGAGGACATGGTGAACATCTCCCGCGACGGCGTGGCCGCGCAGGTCTAGGCAGACTCACCACCCCGGGGCCCTGCGTGCCAGTCCTTTGATGGACCGGCATGCAGGGCCCCGGAGTTCTTTAAACCCTGGGGTGTGCTTTGACACTGGGGCTTCGTTAACCCTGCCGGGCTATTTACCGGCGCCGCCCGCGGCCATCAGCTCGAGCCGCCGCAGGGTTTCCCGGTTCCGCACAGCGATCAAGGGGTCGCGCAGGAACTTGGGCACCATCTTGCCCGGACCGCGGACGGCGTCCTCGGAGATGGTGACCTGGCATTGCCCGCCACGGTCCTCCAGCGTGATGACGACCTTCGCCTCGCCCATGGGCCAGCCGCGGGCGACCACTTCCAGCCGGCGGCCCGGCTCGACGGCGGTCACCTGGGAGCTGTCGTCGATCACCAGCGGCCAGCCGCCCACGGAGTGATGGAGGCGTGATCCTGCTTCCGGCCACCGGTCGTCCACGGCACGGATCCGGGAGGTGCCCACCACCCAGCCGGAGTAGAGCCAGCCGTCGGCGATGACCCTCCAGACATCGGCGGCGGGGGAGTTGAACAGCTGGGACACGGTGGACATGGTGTTCCTTTCTGTAGCGGCGAGGCTCGTCCCGCCCGGCGTATGGCCTGCGGGTGGGGATGATGCGGATGATGCGGAGGCGGAAGGTGCGACGGCGGGAGGTGCCGGCCGCTGCGCTGCCCGGTAGGAGTGTTCCCTTAGGCGGCGGGTCCAGGCGTAGGTCTGGGCTCCCGGCGGCTGGTTCTCGAGGGGATTGAAGCGCAGGGGAGTATCCGCCGGTTCCGGTTCTGCCCGCAGGCGGAGTTCGCCGCATTCGTGCCAGGGCCCCGTGGGTTTGGCCCAATAAAGGTGCAGCACCCATTCCCCGGATGTCAGTGGGCCGGCCGGCAGCTCGCTGGTCCGCAGCCCCAGCAGCACCGGCCCTTTGCTGCCCCGGTACGGCATGAGTGTTGTGAAGGTGGCGCTGGCAACGCCCAGTTTCGGCTGGAGCAGGAACCTGCCCGGAAGGCGCCAGCCGGTGGAGGCGAAGAGTACGTCCGTGATGCCGTCCGGGGATGGTGTGACGCGCAGGGCCAGGCCCAGGATGTCCGGAAGCTGCTGGGGCAGCCCAACGGATCGCGAAAACCGGGCCCGGACGGGGTCAACGCCGGGCGTATCGAGCCACTCCAGCCCGCTTGTAGCCCCGGTGCTGCCGGTCCTGGCCAGGTGTCCTGCCAGGCCGATGCCCTGCGGGTGGATGGGCCGGTCCGGCCGGGCCAGCTTCAGCATCCGGAACATGCCGGCGAAGGCGCGGCCGGCCGCCTCCGTGACGGCGGGGGTGGCGTCTCCCGGTGCGGCACTGTGGCCGCCGGGGGTTTGGTCGTGCGCTGCGGAGTGCGTCATGGTTCCTTCGTACCCCGAATCCGGCCGGAACTACATTCGGCCGAACCGTGACCGGACCAGGGCGAAAATTCCGTAAGCGATGAATCCGGCGCCGATGGCCACCAGCAGGGTCGGGCCGAACGGGTGGTCCCGCAAAGCCTTGAGGCTGCCGTCCAGCCCGGTAGACTCCTCGGCGTTGTGCTTGGCGGCGGCGATGACGAAGAGCAGCCCGGTGAGGAACAGGGCTACCCCTTTGGCGATGTGGCCGGCAACGCCAAGGGTGTCGATCAGCCTGCCGCGCCGGGTGCCGTCAAAGTGGAAGAGCTCTTCCTTGAATCCGCGCCGGACGCCCTTGACCACGAAGTAGATCCCGATGCCGATGATTGTCAGGCCCAGGGCAACGAGTGCCCACAGCCCCACCGGTGTGGTCATTAACGAGGCGCTGAAATCCCGGGTGCTTTCGCCGGAGTCCCCGCGCATCCCCACGGCGAAGCCCGCGAAGCTGAGCCCCACGCTGGTGTAGGCGATGGCCAGGAAGCCCGAGGAGATCAGCTTGGACAGCCGCTCCTTCCGCGGCAGGGGGCGTGCCCGCAGCGTTGCCTCGCTCGCCTGCCACAACCCCAGGCCGAAGCATGCCAGCACGCAGGACCACATCACCGCCGGACCCCACGGGTTCGCGGCCAGCTGCTCGATCGCGCCCGTAGGCTCCGCTTCCCCGGGCTGTCCAAACGCTACGGCGATGGCGATGAAGCCAATGATCACGTGCAGCAGGGCCATGACGGCGAAGCCGGCCCGGGCCAGGACGTCCAGGGCGGGGTGGTTGGAGGCCTGCTCGACGGCGTCGGCGGCCTGGCTGATGGTGGATTCCCCGTCCGACATCCGTCAGCCGTTCATTGGCCCTTCGGCACGCAGCTTGTCAGCACCCGGTCCCTCCACGTGCACGGTGCAGCGGACCACAAGCTTGCCCGGCGCGTTGTCCAGTTCCACGAGGGAGTCATCGGCACTGAGGACCGTAAACACCTGGGAGTCAGCCACGACGGAAACCCCTTTGGCCTTTGCGGTTTCCCGGGCATTGGCCAAGGCCTCGTCCTGCAGTTTTCCTACGTATGCGTCCTCTTGTTCCCGCGCCGGATCACCAAATGCCCAGCCGAACAGCGTCCCTGTGTTTCCCATGGCCACGATATTACGCGTTCCGCCCGCGGAAGACGGGCTTTCGTAACATTAGTAAGTGTGCTTACCATGGGCGGACCATGACCTTGATGGGACACGGCAAGTGAAGTCCGCAGGCGCGGCACCTTAGGCAGCTCAACGATAGGAATGCACACCATGGCAGGAAATCTTATTGCCCGTTCAGTTCACGATCTCACGGCAGCGGCCTGGTTCGGCGGATCCCTCATGGGCGCCATCGGCTTGAACGGTGCGGCAGCCGAGGCGAAGGACCCGTCCGAGCGGACGCGGCTCTCCAGCGCCGGCTGGATGAAGTGGGCGCCGTTCCAGACGGCAGCATTTGCCTCGCACCTGGTGGCGGACCTCGCCATCGCCTGGGAGAACAAGGGCCGCATCGCCAAGCAGGACGGCGTGGCGAGGGACACCGTCATCAAGACCGCGGTCACCGTGGTGGGCGCCGCGGTGACCCTGTACTCCGGCATCCTGGGCAAGAAGGTGGAGAAACTCGCTGCCGAAGGCGCCCAGGGGGCCACCGAACCCCGGCCGGACGCCTCTGACGAACTGAAGGCCGCCCAGCAGCAGCTGAAGATGCTCCAGTGGGCCATCCCGGCCTTCGCAGGCGCCGTGATCGTCCTTGGCGCCAAGCACGGCGAGATGCAGCGGCCCAAGAATGTGTTCGCGGGCCTCCGCTCCTGACGCAGCAGGGCTGTCCCGCAGCTGAAGCAACACACGCACGACGACGGTCCGGCACCCGAGTGCCGGACCGTCGTCGTGCGTGTGCCCCGCGCTAGGGGGTTAGATCGGTTTCGTGCCGGCCGGCGGGAGGTCTGGGTTCATGTCTTCAAGGTGCGGGTCTTCGGCCGTCCACACCTGGATGATGGCCCAGGTGACGGCCGCCAGCGGCACGGACAGGACCGCGCCGACGATACCCGCCAGGATGGTGCCGGCCGTCAGGGCCATCAGGATTACCAGGGCGTGGAGCTGGAGCGACTTGCCCATGACCACCGGCTGGAGGAGGTCGCCCTCCAGCTGGTTGACCGCGATGACCACGGCCACCACGATCAGGGCCACCACGGGCCCGTTGGCTACCAGGGCCACGAGGGCGGCGAGGATGCCCGCCACCGTTGCACCCACCAGCGGAATAAAGGCGCCGAGGAAAACGATGATGGCCAGCGGGAAGGCCAGCGGCACCTGCATGATCAGCAGTGCCGTGCCAATGGCAACGGTATCCACCAGGGCCACGATGGCGGTGCCGCGGACGTAGCCGCCCAGGACCTCAAGGGTGCGGCTGCCCACCCGGCGCAGCTTCGCTTCGCGGGCCCCGTTGAAGGGGCGCAGGAAGAAGTTCCAGATCTTGGCCCCGTCCTTGAGGAAGAAGAACAGGATGATGACCATGAGGCTGGCGCCCGCAATGAACTCCGTGACCATGGACAGGCCGGTGATGGCACCGGAGCGCACCTGGCTGCTGGTGGCAAAGTCGATGATTCCCTGCCGCGCCTCGGCAAGCTGCTGCTGGTCGATGGGAATCGGGCCTGTCAGCAGGAACCGTTCGAACTCGTCCAGTCCCGACGACGCCTGCTGCGCCAGTTCGCCCCACTGGCTGCGGACCGAGAAGTAGATCACCGTGCCAACGCCTCCCAGCACCAGCAAAAGCCCGATGAACGCGATGCCCGTGGCCAGTCCGCCGCGCATTCCCCGGCGGCGGAGCATGTTCACGAACGGGCCGATCGCGGCGGCCAGGATCAGCGCTATCAGGATGGGAATCACCAGGAGCTTGATCTGCATCAAGGCGTAAATGGAGACCACCGCCACGGTGAGGATCAGCAGTAGCTGGGCCGAACGGATGCCCACCCTGCCCAGGCCGTCACCCCACAGCTGGGAGGGGGACTTGATGTCCCGGGGGACCCTTGTGGCCGGGCGCTGCGCCTGCGGCGTCGCTGCCAAGTCCGTCCCGGGTGAATCCGTCCCTGCCGGTTGCGCGGGCTCTTTGCCCACCTGGTGGTTGGTCAGGCGTGATGATCGCGCCATGGAAACTCCTCATCGTCAGCGGTGCCTGCAGCGCCGTGATGGGGGGGCGCGCAGGACTACCTTCTTCAGATAGTAAGCCTACTGACCGATTAAGGCCTGAAGAAACCCCATTGCCGCACTATCCGGCCAGCCACTCCGCGCAGGAGTTCAGGTTCCGGTCAACGGTGGCGACGGCGGCGTCCTCGTCGCGCGCTTCGATGGCATCCGCCAGGAGGTCGTGGCCCTCGTGCGGGCGGCCGTCGAAGCCGGGGCGCCGCTGCTGCTTGAGGAGGTCCTGGTGGAATGCGCTGCCGAAACTGAGGTACAGCTCGTGCAGCAGGGGATTGCCGGAGGCCTGCGCCACCCGTTCGTGGAACCCCCAGTCCGCCCGCGCCCACGCCTCGTAGTCTCCCCGCGTCCAGGCCTGGTCCCGGGCGGCGAGGAGGGCACGCAGGGCCGTGACGTCGTCGGCCGTTGCATGGCGGGCCGCCAGTCGGGCAGCCTGGGTGTCCAGGCCCAGCCGGACTTCAAGGATGTGCTGCTCGGTGTGGTCCTGGTACATGCGCCGGGCAGCGCCGGACAGTTCGCTGGTGGCGCGGACATAGGTGCCGTCGCCGCGCCGCACCTCCAGCATCCCGCTGTGGGCGAGGGCCTTGATGCCTTCGCGGAGGGTGCCGCGCGAGACCCCCAGGCTGGCCATCAGCTCAGGCTCGGACGGGATGCGCTGGTGAAGGGGCCATTCGCCGGACTGCACCATGGCGCGCAGTTTGGCAGTGACCTCGTCAGCGAGCGGGGGGCGGGCGGAAGGACTCAGTGCCATGGCTGCTACTTCCTTCCAACCGCGTTGGTCATGGCCTTGCCCGTGATCAGGTGCGCCACCACGATCTGGGCCAGCGCCAGGGCAAGGAGGAGCAGGAGGGGAAGGGTCCAGCCGCCGGTGGCACTGTGCAGCAGCCCCATGCCGAACGGCCCCAGGGTGGCCAGCAGGTAGCCCGTGGACTGCGCCAGCGTGGACAGCGCCGTGGTTTCGGCGGTGCTCACCCCGCTGCGGCTGATCATCACCATCACCAGCGGGAAGATGCCCAGGCCGAACCCCAGCAGGGCGGCAGGAACAGCGGCCAGCCCCACCGGCAGGACCAGCAGCGATGCCAGCCCGGCCACCATGGTGATGCTGACCAGGTAGAACGCAGGCCGCAGCATCCGCGGCCGGGAACCGATGGCGATCAGCACCATACCCGCCGGGACGGAGACAAGCTGCATCAGCCCGAACATGAGTCCGCTGTCCGCAGCGCTCAGGCCCATGGTGGTCAGCATGTACGGGAACCAGCTCAGCAGGGCGTAGGCGAGCAGGGCCTGGAGCGTGAAGATCGAGGTGAGGAGCAGCCCTTTGCGGGTCCGCAGCAGCGGCCAGGGGGAGATCCGGCGCCCAGTTGCCCGGGGACTGTGCCGGTGCGCATGCAGGGCCACGGGAAGGAAGCCCAGGAGTGCCGCCACGGCGGTGATGCCAATGGCGCCGACGGCGGCCGAGGGCGAGCCGAGTGCCTGCGCCAGCGGCACCACCGCGACGGCGGTGACTGTGGCGCCCGTGGTCATGGTCACCGTGTAGACGGCGGTCATCAGGGACGTCCGGTGGGCAAAGTGTTCCCGGATGAAGGAGGGCATGGCAACGTTGCAGACGGCCAGGCCGGACATGCCCAGCACGCTGCCGGCCACCAGCATGCCGGTGGCGGGAATGCCGCGCAGGAGCAGTCCGCCTGCCAGCATGGCCAGGGCCACCAGGATCGCCTTCTCCACACCCAGCCGGCCCGTCAGCCAGGACGTGCCTGCCCCGGCAAGCGCGAAGCACAGCGTTGGAATGGACGGGATGATGGCAGCCACCAGCGTGCCGTAACCCAGCACCGACTGCAGGTCGTGCAGCAGTGCCGATGCTCCGGTGATGCCCGCCCGCAGGTTCAGTCCGATGAGCACCAGCGCAATGACACCGAACACGACGGCGGACCGGGGCTTGGCCTGGCCCGTTGCCGTTGCCGTTGCGATTCCGGTCGCCGTTCCCGTTGTCGGCGCCGGGGTGGGGACGGGGGCTGCGGCGGCCGGAGCAGGGGCCGGCGGCGCTTGGGCGGCGGGAGGGTGCGGGGCGGACATCCCACAAGTCTAAAGGTTAGACGTTTGATGTTTGCGGTTCTATGGCCAAGCTCTCCCGGCTTCGCGGCGGAGGGCAATAGACTGCCAGCGGGAGCCCGGACGCCATGGTCCGGACCCGTGCGCGGATGCGGAAGGGACAGCTTGTGAAGGCTTCGCAGGGACTTGAGATCGAAAAGAAGTACGACGTCGACGACGACGCCGCCGTGCCCGCGCTGGACAGCCTTCCCGGCGTGGCCAGGGCGGGGGCACCCCACATCGCCGTCCTGGAAGCCGTCTACTTCGATACCGCCCGGCACATCCTCGCGTCCCGCCGGATCACCCTTCGCCGCCGCACGGGCGGATCCGACGCAGGCTGGCACTTGAAGCTGCCGCCGCTGGAATCCGGCGGGACCTCAACAGAACCCCAGCAGCGGCGGGAACTGCACGCCCCGCTGGGACAGCCCGGCGTGGTGCCGGACAGCCTGCTGGTCCACATCCAGGCGTACCTCCGCGGAGCGGCCGTGGCGCCGGTGGTCCGGCTCGAGACCAGGCGCACCACCCACGCCCTCTACGGCGGGGACGGCGTGCACCTGGCGGACCTGGCCGATGACCGCGTGACGGCGGAGCGCCTGCACCCGGGACAAGGAGAAGGCGCAGGGCCCGGCGGGCAGCAGCAGTGGCGCGAGTGGGAACTGGAACTTGTCCATGGCGGGCCCGAGCTCTTTGCCCCGGCTGAGGAACTGCTGGTGCAGGCCGGCGCACGCCCCGCGGGCCACGCCTCGAAGCTGGCCCGCGCCCTCGGCGGCGAAGCGGGCGGCGAAAGCGTTCACGACGGAAGCACCCCGGACCTTGCTGCCGGCAGGAAAGCGCCAGCGGCCGCCGTCGTCACCGTGTATGTCGCCGCGCAGATCCAGGAAATCCTGGCCCAGGATCCGGGGGTTCGGCTGGAGGAACCCGAGTCCGTGCACAATATGCGGTCAGCGGTCCGGCGGATCCGTTCCGCGCTCGCGGCCTACCGCAAGCTCTACTCCGCCCGCCCGGTGCGGCATGTGCGGGACGAACTGAAGTGGCTGGGCCAGGTGCTGGGCGGCCCGCGGGACGCCGAGGTCCTGCTGGACAGGCTCCGCGGGCACCTGGGTGAACTGCCGCCGTCCCAGGGGGTTGCCGCCGCCAGTGACCGGGTGGAGCGCAAGGTGGGCGGCGCGTTCGACGACGGGTACCGGCAGCTGCAGGAGGCACTGCGTTCGGACCGCTACTTCCGGCTCCTGGACGACCTCGAGGCCTTTCGGAACGCCCCGCCGGTCCGGTCGGAGGCCGTGGCGCGGGGCCGCCGGGAGTCCGCGAAAGCAGTGGACAAGTCCGCCAGGCGGCTGCGGCGCTCGCACAAGGCGGCAACGCGTGCCAGGCGTGGGACGGACCACGAAAACGCCCTCCACCAGGTACGCAAGGATGCCAAGCGGCTCCGGCACGTGGCGGAAACGGCAGCCCTGGTGCGCGGCAAGCGCGCCCGCAAAGTGGCCAAGGCGGCGCAACGGCAGCAGAAGATCTTGGGCGACTTCCATGACGCCGTGATAGCCCGCGACCTGCTGATCACCGTGGGCTCGCGCCAGGAGCAGACAGCTGCGGCCGCGGTCTTCGCTGAGCTGGAGAACCGGCAGGACGAGCTGATGAAGGACGCCGAAGCCAAGTACCGGAAAGCCCGCAGGAAATCCCGCGAGCTGCTGCGCCGCGGCGTCCTTTGACGCCAGGGCCGGCTACTTGCCCTGCCGTGCGCCCAGCCGGGCCACCGCCAGGGCCAGCCAGAGCTGGACCCGGTCCGTGGTGACGGCGGGGTCGTACCCGGTCAGCTCGGTGATCTGCGCCAGCCGGTAGCGGACCGTGTTCCGGTGCAGTGTGAGCTCCTCCGCCACCGCGGCCACCGAGCCGTTGTTGTTGAGGTAGCTCTCCAAGGTGGTCATCAGTTCCGAACCGTGCGCGGCATCGAAGGTCCGTAACGGGTTCAGGGACTCGTTGGCCATGTCAGCCAGCGGCACGTCCTCGCTGGCCAGCAGCAGCGACGTGAGGCTCAGCCGCTCCGGTTCGTTGACGGGCAAACCGTGGCTGGCGGCATCCCGGGCCTCGAAGTAGCTCCAGCGCAGGCCGTTCGGCTTGGTGTACGCCCCGCCGATCCCGATGGTCGCATGGAGGCCAGCCTCGGCGAGGTGGTCGCTCAGCTTGCGGGCCAGCGCAGGTGCGCCGCCGCCGTCGTCATTAATCACCAGCACCAGGTCCTTGCCCACAACGGCGGCCACGGCGTTCTCCAGCTCGCGCGGCACGGAGGTGCTCACCAGGGCTTTGTTGTGTGCGGCAGAGACGGCCAGCAGCACCACGTTCTTGCGGGTGCTGTTCACGCCCACGCCCGCCAGGCGCCGCTGGGCTTCGCTGGTTTCCAGGGCCCCGTGGATCACGTCCTCGAGGACCTGGCCGCACAATGCCCGCTGGGCCTGCCGCTGCTTGACCATGTTGTTCAGCTCCACGCTGATCAGGTTCTGGGCGTAGCCAATGATGCCTGAATCCTCGAAGGGCTGGCGGACCCACAAAGTACAGGCGTCCCGCCGGCCGGTGGGGACGGGGTAGGAGGACCAGGTGTCCGCCGAGGGAGGTTCGCTGCTGCTGTTGTAGAGCTGGGCCGTGAACTGGGTCAGGGCAACATCGGTGCGCAGCATACCGCCCAGGTGCTTGAGCAGCTCGGAGAGCCCGCCGCCGGTGAGCAGTGCCCGTGCCAGCACCTGGTGCCCGGCGATCAGCCGTTCAAGCTTCGCGTAGTGGTCTGCGGACTGGGCATCGGCCACCAGCTTGCCGATGGCGATGAAGGGCGTCTCGTAGGGGACCTCCACCACGGGCAGTCCCCAGCGGTTGGCTTCCGCCAGCAGGGCCGGGGGGACTGCCTCGTGAGAGAGCCCTACGCCGAAGCCAATGCCCACCGCGCCGGCCCGCTGCACCTGCCGGACAAACCGCCGCTGTTCCGGGGCGGACCGCAGGCGCAGGCCGGTGGTGAGGATGAGTTCACCGCCGTTGATGAAGCGGTGCGGATCCTCCAGCTCGGTCACTGCCACCCAGTTGATGTCCTGGTGCCAGGTGGTTTCCGCGAGCCCGGCTTTGGTCAGCTTCAGGGAGTTCACACCCAAGAGGGCGGCGAGGGAAATGGCCATGGATCAAGGATAAAGGGGCGCTGGGCAACCGCACTAAACACGTTCAGGAAGGGTGTGCAGGTGGCTATTCACTGCGCAGGGTCGCTGGCATAGGCTCTAGGCAGTTCCATCCCTCCGCCCTGAATTCCGCCCGGGCGCGGACGGCCCCTACGAAAGAGGTTGCACACCGTGGTCCAAACCTTGCAGAACTTCATCAACGGGAAGTTCGTCACTCCTGCCGGCACTGCCCTGCTGGACATCGTGAACCCCACCAACGGCGAGGTCGTGGCGCAGTCGCCCGTCTCGGTGCAGGCCGATGTGGACGCTGCCATGACCGCGGCCAAGGACGCCTTCACAACCTGGAAGCACGCCACCCCGGGCCAGCGCCAGCTCATGCTCCTCAAGCTCGCCGACGCCGTCGAGGCCAACAGCAATGAACTCGTGGAAGCCCAGCACCGCAACACCGGCCAGGTGCGTTCGCTGATCGCCTCGGAGGAAGTGGCCGCCGGCGCCGACCAGCTCCGCTTCTTTGCCGGCGCGGCGCGCATCCTCGAGGGCAAGTCCGCCGGTGAATACTTCGAGGGCCACACCTCCTACGTGCGCCGCGAGCCCATTGGCGTCGTGGCGCAGGTGGCACCCTGGAACTACCCGTTCCTGATGGCCATCTGGAAGATCGGTCCCGCACTGGCGGCCGGCAACACCGTGGTGCTGAAGCCCTCGGACACCACGCCTGAATCCACCCTGGTCCTGGCCCGCCTGGCCGGTGAGATCTTCCCGGCCGGCGTCCTGAACGTGGTGCTGGGCACCGGCGAGACCGGCGCCATGATGGTTGACCACAAGGTCCCCGGCCTGGTGTCCATCACCGGCTCCGTCCGCGCCGGCATCGCGGTGGCCTCGGGTGCGGCCAAGGGCCTCAAGCGTGCGCACCTGGAGCTTGGCGGCAAGGCTCCCGCCATTGTGTTCAAGGACGCCGACATCAAGAAGAGCGCGGCGGCGATTGCCGAATTCGCGTTCTTCAACGCCGGGCAGGACTGCACGGCCATCACGCGGGTGCTGGTGGAGGATTCCGTGCACGACGACGTCGTGGCGGCCATGGTGGAGCACACCAGGACCCTGCACACGGGCTCGCAGAACGACGAGGACAACTACTTCGGCCCGCTCAACAACATCAACCACTTCAATGCCGTCAGCTCCGTGGTGGAAAACCTGCCGGAGAACTGCAAGATTGTCACTGGCGGCCACCGGGCGGGGGAGAAGGGCTACTTCTTCGAACCCACCATCGTCACCGGTGCCAAACAGACCGACGACATTGTCCAGAAGGAAACCTTTGGACCCGTCATCACGGTGCAGAAGTTCAGCACCGAGGAAGAGGCCGTTGAGCTGGCGAACGACGTTGACTACGCCCTGGCCTCGAGCGTCTGGACCAGCAACCACGGCACGGCCATGCGGCTCAGCCGGGACCTCGATTTCGGTGCCGTCTGGATCAACACCCACATCCTCCTTACAGCCGAGATGCCCCATGGCGGTTTCAAGCAGTCCGGCTACGGCAAGGACCTCTCCATGTACGGCGTGGAGGACTACACGCGCATCAAGCACGTCATGTCCGCCCTCGACGCGTAACCGCGCCTTCCATTTCGACCGCACCAAATCCCAGGCTTCAAAGAAAGGCCTCCCCATGACCACCACAGCATCAGACATCACCTTCCGCCTGGAGCAGAAGCGCCGGGTCCAGGCTGACTTCCCCGGCCCCAAGTCCGTGGCGCTGACGGAACGCCGCAAGGCAGTCGTCGCCGCCGGCGTCGCCTCCAGCGTCCCCGTCTACGTTGCCGACGCCGACGGCGGGATCATCCACGACGTCGACGGCAACTCCTTCATCGACCTCGGCTCGGGCATCGCCGTGACGAGCGTCGGCGCGTCCGATCCCGCCGTCGTCGGGGCCGTCAAGGAAGCCGTGGAGCACTTCACCCACACCTGCTTCATGGTGACCCCCTACGAGGGCTACGTGGCAGTGGCCGAACAGCTGAACCGCCTCACCCCGGGCAGCCACGAGAAGCGCACCGTCCTCTTCAACTCCGGCGCCGAGGCCGTGGAGAACGCCGTCAAGGTGGCCCGCCTCGCCACCGGACGCGACGCCGTCGTGGCTTTCGACCACGCCTACCACGGCCGGACCAACCTCACCATGGCGCTCACCGCCAAGGCCATGCCGTACAAGACCAACTTCGGCCCGTTCGCGCCCGAGGTCTACCGCATGCCCATGAGCTACCCCTACCGCGAGGAAAACCCGGAGATCACCGGTGCCGAGGCCGCCAAGCGCGCCATCACCATGATCGAAAAGCAGATCGGCGGGGACCAGGTTGCCGCGATCATCATCGAACCCATCCAGGGCGAGGGCGGCTTCATCGTCCCGGCCGAGGGCTTCCTCCCGGCACTGGCCGCGTGGGCCAAGGAAAAGGGCATCGTCTTCATCGCGGACGAGGTCCAGTCCGGCTTCTGCCGCACCGGTGAATGGTTCGCCGTCAACCACGAAGGCGTTGTCCCGGACATCCTGACCATGGCCAAGGGCATCGCCGGCGGCATGCCGCTGTCCGCCATCACCGGCCGGGCAGACCTGCTGGACGCCGTCCACCCGGGCGGCCTGGGCGGCACCTACGGCGGCAACCCGGTTGCCTGCGCCGCTGCCCTTGCGTCCATCGGCTCCATGGAGGAGTACAACCTCAACGGGCGTGCCCGCCACATCGAGGAACTCGCCACCGGCCGGCTCCGCGAGCTCCAGTCCGAGCTCGCCGCCGCCGGGACTGCCGTCATCGGTGACATCCGCGGCCGCGGCGCCATGCTGGCCATTGAACTGGTCCAGGCCGGCTCCAAAGACCCCAACCCGGAACTGACCAAGGCCGTTGCCGCTGCCTGCCTCAAGGAAGGCGTCATCATCCTGACCTGCGGAACCTACGGCAACGTGATCCGTCTGCTGCCGCCGCTGGTCATCACCGATGAGCTGCTCAACGACGGCCTGGACGTCCTCGCCGCCGCCATCCGGGCCAACGCGTAACACCTACCTATAACCAACACCCCGCGAGGGCGCACGCAGCCCCAGGCCCCGGAGCGCATGCTTCCCGGGACCTGGGGCTTTCCTGCTTCGGCAGGGGATGCCCGGGGAACCCCTGCCGGGGCGGTCCGGATCAGCGAAGGATGGAGGCCAGCGGAATGTACTTCAGGTTGGACGTTGTCCCGCCGCTGTTCTCTTCGTCGTGGACCACCAGAAGTCCCTCTTCGAACTGCGGCCCGGCGTCCAGTGCCGTCACGTCCAGGCCGTCGGTTCCGGACACGCCGTCGATATCCCCGTTTCCGCCCACACTGAACTTCCTGACAAAAGCGTTGCTGCCGGACCGCTCATAGATGGCAATGGTGGAGTCGCCCTGGCTGGACACGAAAAGGTGCCCTGATCCGCCGGGGCCGTAGCTGATGCCCAGCCCCTCCACGTCTGCCACGAGCCGCCCTGCGCCGGTTTTGTCCACGGCGGTCCGTTCCTTGCCGGCGTCGGGTTCGGCGCTGTACTTCCACACACCGACGTCCTCCTGCGCGATGTAGAGGTGCCCCAGCTCGTCGTCCGCCACGCAGCTTTCCGTGATGCTGCTGACCGGGAGCTCCCTGACGAGCTCCGCCTCCACCCGGCTTTCGCCGTCGTCAACCAACTCGAACTGTTGGATGGGCCCTTCCTCGTTCGGGGTGACAAAGGCGTAGAACTTGCCGCTGGTGCTGCTGCGGTACATGCAGAAGCCGTAGTTGGGCGCGAACGTCCTGATGCTGCCCGCCGCAACGGGTGTGAGCTCCCGGGTCTTTGGGTCCAGGGTCCACAGGGCCAGGGTGTCTTCCGTCCGGTTGTTCCCGCCCACCAGCACGGCCGATTCCCCGGACAGCGGGAACCCTGTCCTCAGGTCGACGTTGCCGATCTTTCCGTCCGGACGGAAGTGGATCAGTTTGCCGTCCATCCCAAAGACGCCGATTCCCCCGCCCGTGTCTGCCTTGTTGTCCGCGATTACCACGCTGTTGGCCGGATTGGCGGGGTCCACCCAGATGGCCGCGTCATCCGCCACGTCTCCTGACCCCGAAAAGCTGGACGTCTCCACGGTGGGTCCCCCGGCCGCCGGGGCCGGTGCCGATGTGGTGGGCGGAGAAGGTTCAGGGCTGGCAGGTCCGGGCGGCTGGTCCCCGGACGGGAGGTTGGTGATCAGCACCAGCGCCGCAAGGACTGCAAGCGCGAGGAGCGCGGCGACGGCGATCCGGATGCGGGTACGCCTGGTGTTTCCCGCGGCAGGAGATGTCATGTGCCCCGCTTTGCGCGTTTGGCCACCGAGTTCCTGCGTGCCGTCCCCAGCATGTCCGCGGTGAGGACGGCCAGGGCCAGCCATACCACGCCGAACCCGATCCAGCGGTCCACGGTCATCGCTTCCCTGAACACCACGAGGGCAATGATGAACTGCAGGACGGGAGCGCAGTACTGGAGCAGGCCGATGGTGGTCATGGGAAGCCTGCGGGCGGAAGCGCCGAAGAACAGCAGCGGAACCGCGGTGATCACCCCGGACGCCACCAGGAGCCAGAAATGGCCGGGACCCTGCGTGGTGAGCGTGTCGGTTCCGGTGGCGGCCAGGAAGATCATGGTGGCCGCTGCAAAGGGGGCCAGCACCATGGTTTCCACGCTGAGGCTCGTGACGGCGTCCACCCGTGGACCCACCCGTTTCTTGACGAACCCGTACAGGCCAAAGCTGAACGCCAGGGTCAGGGCGATCCACGGGAGCTTGCCGTAGGAATAGGTCAGGACGCCCACCGCCACAAACCCGATGCCGACGGCGGCCCACTGCAGCGGCCGCAGCTTCTCCTTCAGGACAAACACGCCAAGCAGCACGGACACCAGCGGGTTGATGAAGTAGCCCAGGGACGCCTCAACAGCCTGCCCGGTGGTGACCCCATAGGTGTAGGTGAGCCAGTTGACGGCGATCAGCAATGCGGCCAGGGCCAGGGAACCGAACACGGCGCGGTTCCGAAGGGCCTGGGCCAGGGCTGACCAGGCGCGGGTCACCGTGATGAGGAGGGCGCAGAACAGCAGCGACCACACCACCCGGTTGGCCACGATCTCGACGGCGCCGGCCGGCATGAGCACAAAGAAGTACAGCGGGAGCAGCCCCCACAGCCCGTAGGCGGCGATACCAAAGAGGACTCCCGCCGTCGTCTCCTTGTCCACTGCCTTGGGACCCACTGCCTTGGGGCCCGCTGCCGGGGAAGGAGGGCCGGCGGCAGCCGCGGGAGCCGGGGCGCTGGGGGAGGACGATCCGTCGGGAGAGGGCACGAAACCCATAACACCACCTCATTGGCAGGTATTCCAGCAGGCAGGACATGCAATCCGGGAAATAGTCAGTAGGCTTGCTTTCATGACATTCGCGAAGCGGCCGGGCACGGCCCTGTGAGGCTCCGCCGCAGCAACGCCTCAGGCCGGGGCTACCGCCGTGTCGCCGCCGGCAAGGGCTTCAGCTTCCGGGACCTCGACGGTTCAACACTGCCGGCCGGCCCTGTCCGGGACCGGCTGGAGAGCATTGGCATCCCGCCGGCCTGGACCGACGTCTGGATTGCCCCGTTTGAAAACGGGCACATCCAGGCCACCGGGCTGGACGCCGTGGGCCGGCGCCAGTACATCTACCATCCGGAATGGCGGGAACGGAAGGACCGGGTCAAGTTCGACCGCGCCCTGCAGTTGGCCGAGTCCCTGCCCGCTGCCCGGCGCCGGGTCACCATGGACCTGCGCGGGGAGGGGTTCCCGCGCGAGCGCGTCCTCGCCGGCGCTTTCAGGATGCTGGACAGCGGGTCCCTGCGGGTGGGGTCCGAACGGTACACGAACGAGAACGGCAGCCACGGGCTCGCCACCCTGCTGTGTGCCCATGTGCAGGTGCGCAAGGACCGGGTCCACCTGAGTTTCCCGGCCAAGAGCGGCAAGGACTGGGAATCGGAAATCCGCGACGCCGACCTCGCCGCCCTGCTGCGCCTGCTCAAGCGCCGCGGCGGGAACGCCAGGCTCCTGGCATACAAGGAGGGCCGGCGCTGGCGTCCCGTCACCAGCGCGGACATCAACGCCTACGTGAAGGAGCGGACCGGCTCGGACTTCACCGCCAAGGACTTCCGGACCCTGCGCGGAACCGCGGCTGCCGCTGCCAGCCTGGCCCGGACCGGCCCGCAGCGGACGGCCGCCAAGCGCAAACGCGCCATCAGCCGGGCCATGATTGACGCGTCCGAGGTGCTGGGCAACACTCCGTCCATCGCCCGCAAGAGCTACGTGGACCCGCGCGTGCTGGACCATTACCACGAGGGCGAAACCATCGACCCCAAACGCCCGGACTCCGCCGAGGCCGAGCTCCGGGCGCTGCTGTACCGGGAAGGCGACGTGGTTCCGCTGGCGAAAAGCGGCTGAGGCCTAGAATAGGGGACTGTGCGCTACCTGTTCGGCGCGACGTCATGCATCAGATGATCAGTTCAGAAGGGCTTCCGGTGTCCAACCACAGCGAAACCACCTCTTCCCGTCCCCTCCGCGTTGCCATTGTGGGCGCGGGACCGGCGGGCGTCTACGCTGCGGACATCCTGACCAAGTCCAGCGGGGTCAAGGACGGCGACTTCGAGGTCAGCATCGACCTCTTCGAGGCCTACCCGGCGCCGTACGGCCTGATCCGTTATGGCGTGGCCCCGGACCACCCCCGCATCAAGGGCATCGTCAATGCCCTGCACAAGGTCCTGGACCGCGGCGACATCCGGTTCCTCGGCAACGTGACCTACGGCCGTGACCTCACCCTCCACGACTTCCGCGCCTTCTACGACGCCGTGATCTTCTCCACCGGGGCCGTCAAGGACGCGGACCTGGACATCCCCGGCATCGACCTGCAGGGCTCGTTCGGCGGCGCGGACTTCGTCTCCTGGTACGACGGCCACCCGGACGTGCCCCGCGAATGGCCGCTGGACGCCAGGGAAATCGCCGTGATCGGCAACGGCAACGTGGCCTTGGACGTGGCGCGGATGCTGGTCAAGCACCCCGAAGAGCTGCTGAGCACCGAGATCCCGGACAACGTGTACGCCGGCCTCAAGTCTTCCCCGGTCACGGACGTGCACGTGTTCGGCCGGCGCGGCCCTGCCCAGGTGAAGTTCACGCCGCTGGAGCTCCGCGAACTGAGCCACATGAACGACGTGGACATTGTGCTCTACCCCGAAGACTTCGAATTCGACGAAGCCTCCGATGAAGCCATCCGCAGCAACAACCAGATCAAGACCATGGTGAACACCCTCACCAACTGGCTGGTGGAGGAACACACCGAGTCGGAGAACCCCTCGTCCCGGCGGCTGCACCTGCACTTCCTGCACAGCCCGGTTGAAATACTCGGCGAAGGCGGCACGGGTAAAGTGGGCGGCATCAAGTTCGAGCGCATGCAGCTCGACGGCACCGGCAACGTGAAAGGCACCGGGGAGTACATCGAATACCCCGTCCAGGCGGTCTACCGGGCCATCGGCTACCACGGGTCCGCCCTGGACGAACTTGAGTACGACGCCAAACGTGGCGTCATCCCCAACGAAGGCGGCCGCGTGCTCGACGCCGCGGGCGACCCGGTGCCGGGCATCTACGCCACCGGCTGGATCAAGCGCGGACCGGTGGGCCTGATCGGCCACACCAAGGGCGACGCCCTGGAGACCATCGGCTTCCTGCTCGAGGACAGGCTTACCCTGCCGCCGGCCCAGAACCCCGACCCCCAGGCCATCATCGACCTGCTGGAAGAGCGTGGCATCGAATACACCACGTGGGAGGGCTGGAACAGGCTGGACGCCCACGAGGCAGGGCTTGGTGCGGCCTGGACCGGTCCGGAGGGCCTGGACCACGTGGTCCGCGAACGCATCAAGGTGGTGCCCCGCGAGGAGATGATCCGCATCTCCCGCGGCTGACCCACCCCGCGTTCCCGGCTCCGAGGCTAGGTGGGGGAGAGGGGCCGCGCTACAATGGCCACCACCCCTTGGCCGGCAGCCTGCGGCCGTGCCCCCTTGCAGACGGATTGCGCAACCAGGAGTTCGATGACGAACCTCACCCAGCCCGGCGCCGGCGAGTCGCTGCAGCTCCACGCCCTGGCCGCGCATGAGCAGCTCGACGGCGGTACGTTCGCCGATGCGCCTGAGTTGCCGGGCCTGCGTGCCCTGATCCGCGAATCCTGGCAGCGGTCGGCAGGTTTCAAAGCGAACCCGGACAATCCGGCGGCCCCGCTGGCCATGGACCTGGACGAACTGGACGACTACCGCAGGCAGCACCCCCTGGCCGCCATCATGCCGGTGATCAACAAACTCCTGGTGCAGCCCAGCCATGACAGCGGCCTGCTGGTGGCAGTGGGCGACGAAGTGGGCAGGCTGCTGTGGGTTGACGGGGACCCCGCGCTGCAGCGCCGGGCCGAGGGCATGATGTTCGTCCCGGGCGCCGACTGGTCCGAAGCCACCGTTGGCACCAGCGCGCCCGGAACCGCGCTGGCCCTGGGCCGGGGCATCCAGATATCCGGTGCCGAGCACTACCAGCGGACGGTCCACCCGTGGAGCTGCACCGCTGTTCCTTTCCACGATCCGGATTCCGGAGCCGTCCTGGGCGTGGTGGACATTACGGGTACGGCCACGGCGGTAGCACCCCACACGTTGTCGCTCGTCGAGGCGACCGTGGCCGCCGCGCAGGCGCAGCTGCGGGTTGAACGGCTGCAGCTGGCGGCGTCGCTGGCCAGCAGGCCCGCACGACGGCGGAGCCAGGGCAGCGCTTCCCGGTCTCCGGGGGCAGGGGCGAAGGAAGGCAGCCTGTACCGCAACAGCCTCCAGCTGCTGGGCCGCGACCAGGCCCTCCTCAGCATCGAAGGCAAAACCGTGGTGCTGTCCGCCCGGCACAGCGAAATCCTCGCCCTGCTGAGCTCGCACCCTGAAGGACTGAGCGCCGAGGAACTCAGCGTCCTCCTGTACCCGGGCGACGGCTCCACCATGACCCTGCGCGCCGAAATGGTCAGGCTGCGCAAGGTCCTGCAGCAGCTCAACCCTGCCGCCGTGCCGGAGTCCCGGCCGTACAAGCTCAGCATGGACCTTGTGCCGGACAGCGGCCAGGTCCTGAACTGCCTTCAGCGCGGCGCCCACCGGATCGCGCTCGAGATCTACCGCGGCGCCGTACTGCCCAAGTCCGAGGCGCCCGGCATCATCGACCTTCGGGACAGGGTCTCATCCCTGATGCGGGAAGCCGTCCTCACCGACGGCAGCGCCGAAACGCTGCTCAGGTACGCGGAGCTGCCGGAGGCGAGGGACGACGTCGGGGTCCGCCGTGCCGCCCTGAAACTGCTGCCTGCCCGCTCGCCCAAGCGTGCCGCCGTCGTCGCCGACCTCGAGCGGCTGGAAGCCGAACTCAGCGCCTAGGCCCCTGCCGCCGTCGTTCCATCCGGCGACCTTTCTGTGAGCTGGACCACTCCGGTGCAACCTGACTGCAACCTTTGCCCTCCTACGCTGAGTGCAACGGCGGACGCCATGACCCGGCCTCCGCCCCATGCACAGCAAAGGAGCTAGCAATGACTGTTTACGCCCAGCCCGGTACCGAGGGTTCGAAGGTCACCTTCAAGGACCGCTACGAGAACTGGATCGGCGGCGAGTGGGTGGCCCCCGTCAAGGGCCAGTACTTCGAAAACGTCACCCCCGTCACGGGCAAGGTCTTCTGCGAGGTGGCCCGCGGAACAGCCGAGGACATTGAACTGGCACTCGACGCCGCGCACAAGGTTGCACCGTCCTGGGGCAAAACCTCCGTGGCCGAGCGCGCCGCGATCCTGAACAAAATCGCTGACCGGATCGACGAGAACCTGGAAATGCTGGCCGTCGCCGAGTCCTGGGACAACGGCAAGCCCATCCGCGAAACCCTCAACGCCGACATGCCCCTGGCCGCAGACCACTTCCGCTACTTCGCCTCCGCCGTCCGCGCCCAGGAGGGCCGGCTCTCGCAGCTCGACGACGACACCACCGCCTACCACTACCACGAGCCGCTCGGCGTCGTCGGCCAGATCATCCCCTGGAACTTCCCCATCCTGATGGCCGTCTGGAAGCTCGCTCCCGCGCTCGCCGCCGGCAACGCCGTGGTGCTCAAGCCTGCCGAGCAGACGCCGTCGTCCATCCTGGTCCTGATGGAGCTCATCGGCGACCTGCTCCCCGCCGGCGTCCTGAACGTGGTCAACGGTTTCGGCGTCGAGGCCGGAAAGCCGCTCGCGTCCAGCCCCCGCATCCGCAAGATCGCCTTCACGGGCGAGACCACCACGGGCCGGCTGATCAGCCAGTACGCCAGCCAGAACCTGATTCCTGTCACCCTTGAACTCGGCGGCAAGAGCCCCAACATCTTCTTCAACGATGTCGCCCAGGAAAACGACGCCTTCTACGACAAGGCACAGGAAGGCTTCGCGCTGTTCGCCTTCAACCAGGGCGAGGTGTGCACCTGCCCGTCCCGCGCCCTGGTCCAGGAAGACATCTACGAGTCCTTCATGGCCGACGCCGTTGCCCGGGTGGAGAAGATGGTGCAGGGCAACCCGCTGGACACCGAGACGCAGGTGGGCGCCCAGGCCTCCAACGACCAGCTCGAGAAGATCCTGTCCTACATCGATATCGGAAAGCAGGAAGGCGCCAAGGTCCTGACCGGCGGCGCCCGGGCCGAACTGCCCGGCGACCTCGCCGGCGGTTTCTACGTCCAGCCCACGGTCTTTGAGGGCCACAACAAGATGCGGATCTTCCAGGAGGAGATCTTTGGCCCGGTGGTCGCCGTGACGAAGTTCAGCGACTACAACGACGCCATGGGCCTTGCCAACGACACCCTGTACGGCCTCGGCGCCGGAGTCTGGTCGCGCAACGGCAACGTCGCGTACCGGGCGGGCCGGGAAATCCAGGCCGGCCGTGTCTGGGTGAACAACTACCACGCCTACCCGGCCGGGGCCGCGTTTGGCGGCTACAAGTCCTCAGGCATCGGGCGTGAGAACCACTCCATGATGCTGGACCACTACCAGCAGACCAAGAACCTGCTGGTCAGCTACAACGAAAACAAGCTCGGCTTCTTCTAGGAGCCGCCGCTGCACCCCCGCTCCAACCCAGCTACAACGACGCAAGGATTTCGCCAATGACGACGAGAATGCAAGCAGCAGTAGTAACCGAGTTCGGCAAGGACCTCCAGGTCCAGGACCTCGAGATTCCCACCCCCGGTCCGGGACAGGCCCTGGTCAAGGTCCTGACCACCGGCGTCTGCCACACCGACCTCCACGCAGCAGAAGGTGACTGGCCCGTCAAGCCCTCACCGCCCTTCATCCCCGGCCACGAGGGCGTGGGAGAAGTGGTGGCCCTCGGCGAGGGCGTCACGGACCTGGCCGTCGGTGACCTGGTTGGCAACGCCTGGCTCTGGTCCGCCTGCGGCGACTGCCAGTACTGCCGCACCGGCTGGGAGACGCTCTGCGAAGTGCAGAAGAACGCCGGCTACAGCGTGGACGGCTCATTCGGCGAGTACATGCTGGTGGACTCGCGGTTCGCCGCCCGCATACCGGCGGGATCCGACCCCGTCGAGGTGGCGCCGGTGCTGTGCGCCGGCGTCACCGTCTACAAGGGCCTGAAGATGACCGAGGCCAAGCCCGGCCAGTGGGTCACCATCTCCGGCATCGGCGGCCTGGGCCACATCGCCGTCCAGTACGCGGTGGCCATGGGCCTCCGGGTTGCGGCGGTGGACATCGCCGACGACAAGCTCGCCCTGGCGAAGGCCCACGGCGCCGAACTGACGGTCAACGCCCTGCACGAGGACCCGGTGGAAGTCATCCAGCGCGAAACCGGAGGTTGCCATGGTGTCCTGGTCACGGCCGTGCACCCGTCGGCGTTCGGCCAGGCCATCGGCATGGCACGCCGTGGCGGGACGATCGTGTTCAACGGGCTGCCGCCCGGCGACTTTCCCGCACCGATCTTCGAGATTGTGCTCAAGGGCCTGACAGTCCGCGGTTCGATCGTGGGAACCCGGCAGGACATGGAGGAAGCGCTGGACTTCTACTCGCAGGGCAAGATCCACCCCACCGTGTCAGTGCGGGAGCTCTCGGAAATCAACGCGGTGCTCGATGAGATGAAGCACGCCAAGATCGACGGCCGCGTGGTCCTGAGGTTCTGATGCCGGACACGCTGAAGGCCGCGGTGACGCTGCCCGGGGAAGACTTCTCCCGGGTGGCGCTCACCCCGGCCGCCGTGCAGCTGCTGCGGAAGCTGTGGCTCCAGCACGGGCCGCTCATGTTTCACCAGTCCGGCGGCTGCTGCGACGGGTCCTCGCCCATGTGCTATCCGGCGGGCGACTTCATCACCGCGGAAGCAGACGTCCTGCTGGGCCTCTTCGACCTCTCCGACGGACTGGAACCGCGGCCGCTGGAATTCTGGATGTCACGGGAACAATTCAGTTACTGGAGCCATACCCACCTGACCGTGGATGTGGTTGCGGGGCGGGGAAGCGGGTTTTCCGTGGAAGCGCCGGAGGGCAAACGGTTCCTGATCCGTTCCACCCTCATGGACTGGCCTGCCTAATAATTCGGCCGAAGCACACGTGGGACCCTCCAACCGGTGGGTCCCACGTGCATTCACCGGAACAAAGTTTGGCACATCGCGCATCTCACCATTCGGGACAATTCGGCCCGTCCAGTGGATGGACACTAGCGTTAGGAGGTCTGTTTCCAGCCGAAACCAGGATTGTGATTCCCCTATGAACCTTCTCCGGACCAAATCCATCGAGCAGTCGATGGCCGACGCCGATGAGCCCGGACGCAAGCTCAAGCGCTCCCTCAGCACCTGGGACCTGATGATCATGGGCGTCGCGGTGGCTGTCGGCGCCGGCATCTTCTCCGTGGGCGCCAAAGCGGCAGCCAACTTCTCGGGACCGGCCGTGACGCTGTCCTTTGCCGTTGCCGCGGTCACGTGCGCGCTGGCCATCATGTGCTACGCCGAGTTCGCCACCGCCATCCCGGTGGCAGGCTCCGCCTACGTCTTCACTTACGCCACCATGGGCGAACTCCTCGCCTGGATCATCGGCTGGAACCTGATCCTGGAACTCTTCACCGCCGCAGCAGTCATCGCCAAGTACTGGGGCATTTACCTCAGCAAGGTGTTCGCCCTCATGGGGGCCGACATTCCGCCGGCGGTCTCCCTGGGCGGGGTTGACCTTTACTGGGGCGCCTTCCTGATCGTCGCCGTCTTCACCGTGCTGCTGGTCCTTGGCACCAAGCTGTCCGCCCGCGTAGGCAACATCTTCACCCTGATCAAGATCGGCGTCGTCCTCTTCGTGATCGTGGTGGGCTTCACCTACGTGAAGTTCGAAAACTACGCCCCGTTCGTTCCCGCCGCTGAGCCCACCGGCGGCACGGGCACCGCCGACGTCCTCAAGCAGTCGTTCTTCGGCTTCCTGACCGGGGCCGCGCCGGCCCAGTACGGCACCTTGGGCATCTTTGCCGGTGCCGCGCTGGTGTTCTTCGCGTTCATCGGATTTGACGTGGTGGCCACCTCCGCCGAGGAAGTGAAGAACCCGCAGAAGACCCTGCCGCGCGGCATCTTCGGCGGACTGGCCCTGGTGACCCTGCTCTACATCCTGGTCTCGCTGGCCCTGACCGGCATGGTGTCCTACACGCAGCTGGCCGAAGCTGAGAACCCCACCCTCACCACCGCCTTCGAAGCCGTAGGCGACACGTCAGCCGCCAAGGTCATCGCCTTCGGCTCGCTGGTGGGCCTGACCACCGTGATCATGGTTCTCCTCATGGGCCTGTCCCGCGTGGTTCTGGCCATGAGCCGCGACGGCCTCCTGCCCCGGGCGCTGTCCAGGACCAGCGAGAAGCGTTCGACGCCGGTACGCCTCCAGGTCATCTGCGGCGCCGGCGTCGCACTGGTGGCCGGCCTGACCAACGTGGACCTGCTGGAGGAAATGATCAACATCGGAACGCTGTCCGCGTTCGTGGTGGTAAGCCTCGGCATCCTGGTGCTCCGCAAGAAGCGCCCTGACCTGAAGCCCGCCTTCCGCGTCCCCTTCGGAAAGGTCCTGCCCATCGTGTCCGCGGTGCTGTGCCTCTACCTCATGACCAACCTTGCGGTGGAGACGTGGATCTTCTTTGCCATCTGGCTGGTCATCGGCATGGCGATCTACTTCGCCTACGGCCAGCGCCACTCCCGCCTCAACGAGCGGTTCGGCGACGCCAGCAGTGCGGTCAACGGAACGGCTTCAGGCGAGGTGCGCGACGGCGACGAGCTCACCCGCGTCTGATCCCCTTCCCCGAATGCCCGCCCTGGCCGCCCGGGCGGGCATTCGCATGCCCGGCTTCCAGGATGGAGCCGCCACCTAGGATTGGACTTATGGCCCGCCCCACACGACACGAACGCAAGGCCGAACTCCTCGCCGCCATCCTTGACTATTTGATGGACAAGACGCTGGCCGAGCTCACCTTCCGGAGCCTGGCCGAGGGCCTGGGGATGAGCGCCTACGTGCTGGTGTACCACTTCGGAAGCCGCGACCAGCTCATCAACGACATCGTTGTTTCCATCGAGTCCCGGCTGGACCGGATGCGCAACACCGACGTGCGGGACATCGACCGCGCCGCCTGGCGGGACTTCCTGCTGGATTCCTGGCAGTGGACCATGGCGCAGCGCAACCGGCACCTCACGCGGCTCGAATTTGAAGCGACGGCGCAGGACATCGTGGCCGCCGAGCCACGGGGAACGTCGCAGGAACACTTCCGGATGCTCCACCACAAGACCCGCGACTGGCTGATGGTCCAGGGGATACCGGAGGAATTCGCCGATACGGACGCGCGGCTCTTCACCTCCACCTTTTATGGACTCCAGTTCGACTTCGTGGTCATGAACGAGCCGGAGGCAGCCACGAAGGCCTTCGAACTGATGCTCACGGTCTTCTTCAACAACCTTGAGACCCGGCTGGCGGCAGGCGGACAGGACGGCTGAGCAGCCCTGCCCTTCGGACTCGCTGGCCCCTCGACGGCGGCAGCACCCTGCCGCTGCGTGTCCCTTACGCCGCCGTCTCAGAGCTGTAACAATGAGCCGTATATGGGTGGCCTGACCGTCGTACCATGATTGAATCAGAGTAATCGAACGATTGTTCGAATGGCGAACACCAGGGCTAGGGAACGCAGAAGTTCCCAGTCATGTGCACGAAGGAGTGAACATGAAACGTCGTCTTATTTCCGTCCTCGCAGCAGCCTCCATCCTTGGACTGGCGGCCTGCGGAAGCGGTTCGCCCAGTTCCACGGGAGGCGGAACCGCACCCGCCACCGGGGGCGGGGAAGAAGGTTTGACCAAGGTCAGCGTGGGCGTCATCCCCATTGTCGACTGCGCGCCCATCTATCTCGGTGACAAGCAGGGATTCTTCAAGGAAGAGGGCCTTGAGCTGGATATCCAGACAGCCACCGGCGGCGCGGCGATTGTCCCCGGCGTGGTGAGCGGCAGCTTCGACTTCGCCTTCTCCAACCTGATCTCGGTCATGGTGGCCAAGGACAAGGGTCTGGACCTGAAGTTCGTGGCAAACGGCGCCTCCACCACGGGTGAAGAGGGCAAGGACATCGGCGGTGTCGTTGTCCCGGCCGGATCGGACATCCAGTCCGCCAAGGACCTCGCCGGGAAAACTGTTTCCGTGAACAACCTCTCCAATATCGGCGACACCACCATCAAATCGGTCATCGAGAAGGACGGCGGCGATCCCAGCGGGGTGAAGTTCGTGGAAGTAGCCTTCCCGGACGCCCCTGCGGCGCTGGCCAACAAGCAGGTGGATGCAGCATGGATCCTCGAGCCGTTCCTGTCCAAGGCCGTAGATGAAGGCGGAACGGTGGTGTCGTCGAACTTCGTGGAGATGAGCCCGGAACTCGATATCGCCGGCTACTTCACCAAGGGCGACACCATCAGCGGTAAAGCCGACCTGACGGAGAAGTTCACTCGCGCCATGAACAAGTCCCTGGAATACGCCCAGGAGCACCCGGACGAAGTCCGCGAGATCGTGGGCACGTACACCAAGATCGACGAGGCCACGCGGGCGAAGATGATCCTCCCGCGCTACCGAGTTGAGTTCGACGAGGGCGCGTTCAAGACGCTGGGCGACGCGGCAGCCAAGTACGGCACGCTCTCCACAGCCCCCAGTGCGGACGACCTCCTCCCGTGAGCCCTGGAACCCTGGCCGCCGGCGGTGCCGCTCCACCCGTGGAGCGGCAGCGCCGGAAGGCGGGCAAGGGGGCGTCGAAGCAGCTGCTGGGGATCCTGGGCATTATCGGATTCCTGGGAACGTGGGAGCTCATTCCCCGGCTCGGCCTGATCGATGAACGGTTCCTCCCGCCCGCCAGCGAGGTCATAGCCGCCCTGGTTGTCGACTTCGGACTGACGGCCTTCTGGGTTGCGGTGGGCGAGACCATGAAGGCGTGGTTCCTCGGCCTGCTGATGGCAGTGGCGGCCGCCGTCCTGCTGGGCTTCATCATCGGCTCCAGCGATTTCCTGCGGAAGGCCACCAACTCCACCATCGAATTCCTTCGCCCCATCCCGTCGGTTGCCCTCATCCCGTTGGCCGTGCTGCTCTTCGGCGTGAAAATCGAGTCGTCCCTGCTCCTGATTGTGTACGCCTCCTTCTGGCAGGTCCTGATCCAGGTGCTGTACGGAGTGGCCGATGTGGACATGGTTGCCAACAACACCGCGAAGACGTACGGCCTGGGCAGGCTGGCCCGGATCCGGTACGTGGTCTTTCCCACCGCCCTGCCCTACCTGATGACGGGGGTGCGGCTCGCCGCCGCCGTGGCGCTGGTCCTGGCCATCACCGCGGAACTCGTCATCGGATCACCGGGACTTGGCAGGGAGATCGCCCTGGCCCAGTCCGGCGGCGCCATCTCCGGCATGTACGCCCTGGTGCTGGCCACGGGCCTGATCGGCGTCCTCATCAACATGCTGATGCGCCAGATTGAAAAAAGGATCCTGGGCTGGCACTCGTCCATCCGGTCGGAGGTGATCGTATGAGGACGGCCAGGAACATCGGCTACATCCTGGGGCTGCCCGTGCTGCTGGTCCTGGTCTGGTGGTTGTCCACCCTGGGTTCAGTCAACTTTTTTGTCCCCAAACCGGCAGATCTCGTGGAGACGTTTGGCGAGGTCTGGTTCGGTGAGCGCTTCTTTTCGGATGTCCTGCCCAGCCTGGGCCGGCTTGTGGTGGGCGTCGCCGCTGCCATCCTCATCGGGGTGGTGGGCGGTGTCCTGATCGGATCCGTCCGCTGGCTGCGGGCCCTCCTGGAGCCAACGCTGGAGTTCTTCCGCGCCATCCCGCCTCCGGTCCTGGTGCCGGTCCTCATGCTGCTCATGGGAATAACCGATTCCATGAAGGTCATGGTGATCATCTCCGGCTGCGTCTGGCCGGTGCTGCTGAACACCATCGAAGGCGTCCGGGCCGTGGACCCTGTCCTTTCCGACTCCGCCCACACCTACGGCATTAGCGGCTGGGCGCGGGTCCGGTACCTGGTGCTGCCCTCCGCGAGCCCGCAGATCATGGCCGGCGTCCGCCAGTCGCTGTCCCTCGGGCTGATCCTGATGGTGATCTCCGAAATGTTTGCCTCGTCCTCCGGGCTGGGCTTTACGATCGTCCAGTTCCAGCGCTCCTTCGCCATCCCCGAAATGTGGTCCGGCATCGTGGTCCTGGGCCTGCTGGGCGTGGCCATGTCCTTCATCTTCCAGTGGGCCGAACGCAACATCCTGCGCTGGTACCACGGCCAGAAAGAGGTAGAAAATGCAGCCTGACGCCACTGAAGCAAACACGGAGGCCACGCTTTCCGTACGGGGGCTGAAGAAGGTCTACCAGACCGACGGCGGCGACGTCGAAGCTGTCCGCAACCTCACCTTCGACCTGCGCGCCGGGGAGCTGGCCTGCCTGGTGGGGCCTTCCGGGTCCGGCAAGACCACACTGCTCAAGTGCATCTCCGGGCTCATGGCGCCCACCGAGGGCGAGGTGCTCCTTGACGGCAAGCGCGTGACCGGCCCGCCCAAGAAGATGGCGGTGGTCTTCCAGGAGTACGGGCGTTCGCTGTTCCCGTGGATGCGGGTGCGGGACAACGTGGAACTGCCACTGAAGAACCAGGGTGTCCCCAAGGGCGAACGCGACCGGCTGGTGGACGACGCCCTCGAAGCCGTGGGCCTCTCCCACGTCCCGCGGTCCTACCCCTGGCAGCTCTCCGGCGGTATGCAGCAGCGCGTCGCCATCGCCCGGGCCATCGCCTACCAGCCCGAGGTCCTGCTCATGGACGAGCCGTTCGCCGCGGTGGATGCGCAGACCCGCGCCGACCTTGAGGACCTGATCCGGGTTGTCTGGAAGAAGCTCGGCGTGACGGTGCTGTTCGTGACCCACGACATTGACGAATCCGTCTACCTTGGCGAGCGGGTCATCATCCTGTCGAGCTCTCCCACGGTGATCCAGGAGGACATCCAGATCGACCTCCCGGCGGACCGTGACCAGCTGAACACCCGTTCCCTGCCGCGCTTCACCGAGCTGCGCCACCACGTCTACGAGCAGATCCAGCTGGCCAAGAAGGGACACCGGCCGGCGGCGGCTACCTCCGGGGGAGCAGGCACCGAATAGGGAATTCGCACAAGGGGGTACACCGCTCAAGGGGCAGCGTGCCGGCTGACCCAGTCCACCAACGGGCGCAGGTCATCCCACAGCTCCGCGATTTCATGGACCGCGCCGGGGGTGGCAAGCCAGTCCGGCCGGCCCAGGCTGACGCTGGCTGAGAGGGATTTGTGCTTCAGGAGTTCCGCCCGCGGATGCTCGCGGGCGTACCCCCGCGGCACTGTTTTCAGCTTCTCGCCCTCAACAGAGAAGCCGGTTGCGGCAACGGCCTCCACAATGTGGCGGAGAGCCTCACCGGTGCCTGAGGCGTCCACCGAGTTGCGGTAGCGGGCCAGCTGCGCAGGGGTGTGCGAGTGGCAGCCCCCGCCCACCAGCAGGCCGTCAGCGCTGATCTGCAGGTAGTAGCCAACACCCTCCTGGACGGACGCCACCGCACCTTGGGCCGTCTTGTACGGGGACTTGTCCTCGGAGAACCGGATATCCCTGTTGGGCCGGAAAAGCTTCGCCGGACCGAACCGGGGCTCCAGCTCTGCGAGCAGTGATGCCAGCGGTTCCTTGACCAGCGACTGGTACCCCGCCCGGTGTTCCTGCCACCACTCCCGGTTGTTGTTGTCCTGAAGCTCTTCGTAGAACCCAAAAGCGCCGGCCGGGATGCCCTGGAAAGTTGTCATGGTGCGAGCCTAGGGGCGCCCCGCACCGGAGGACAGTGCCCGGATCCGCTATGTGCACATGCTGCCCTATGTGGAAAAGGGGCCACCCCGCCACGGAATCCGTGACGGGGTGGCCCCTGGAGCAACCTCAGGAAAGGCTGGATTAGCCGATCTTGTTGGCTGATTCTGCGTCCGAAGCCGGCGCTGACGGGGCGTCTGCGGCACCGAGGTTGGCGCGCAGCTTGGCGCCGAGGTCGGCGTCAACGTTCGTCCAGTACTGGATGGCGCGTTCCTTGATGCCGGGGCTCTTCACGCCGCCCACGGCACCGGTGATGGTCTCGAGCAGGCGGGCCTTGGCGCCGTCGTCGAAAACCTCGCGGTACAGCGTGCCGGCCTGGACAAAGTCGCTGTCCTCAGCGTGGAGGGAGTGCGCAGCCAGCGTCAGCTCGCCGTCGTTCTCCCAGCCGCCGGCCGGGTTCTGCGGCTCCACGGCAGCCGGGCCGCCCACGGAGTTGGGGGCGTACACCGGAACGGACGGGGCGTTGAAGTGGTACCGCCCGGCGCCGTCCTGGCTGTAGTTGTTGACCTGGTTCTTGGGCTGGTTCACCGGGATCTGGGCGTGGTTGGTGCCCACGCGGTAGCGGTGCGCGTCCGCGTAGGAGAAGATGCGGGCCTGCAGCATCTTGTCCGGCGAAGCGGCGATGCCCGGAACGAAGTTCGACGGCGCGAAAGTGGCCTGCTCGATCTGTGCGAAGTAGTTCTCCGGGTTCCGGTTCAGCTCCATGGTGCCCACCTTGATCAGCGGGTAGTCGCCGTGCGGCCACACCTTGGTCAGGTCGAACGGGTTGAAGCGGTAGGTCTTGGCGTCCTCGTACGGCATGACCTGGACGTGCAGGTCCCAGGACGGGAAGTTGCCGGCTTCGATGTTCTCGGACAGGTCGCGGATGTAGTAGTCCGCGTCCGAGCCGGCCAGCTGCTCTGCCTGCTCGCTGCCCATGGAGTTCACGCCCTGGTTGGACTTGAAGTGGTACTTGACCCAGAAGCGCTCGCCCTCGGCGTTGATCCACTGGTAGGTGTGCGAGCCGTAGCCCTGCATTTCACGCCAGGAGGCGGGCAGGCCGCGGTCGCCCATCAGCCAGGTGACCTGGTGGGCGGACTCGGGGGACAGGGTCCAGAAGTCCCACTGCATGTCTGCGTCGCGCAGGTGGGTGCCGGGGAGGCGCTTCTGGGAGTGGATGAAGTCCGGGAACTTGATGCCGTCGCGGATGAAGAAGACGGGGGTGTTGTTGCCCACGAGGTCGTAGTTGCCCTCGGAGGTGTAGAACTTCACGGCGAAGCCGCGGGGATCGCGCCAGGTGTCCGGGGAGCCGCTTTCGCCGGCCACGGAGGAGAAGCGGATCAGCATCTCGGTTTCGACGCCCGGCTGCAGGAAGGCTGCCTTGGTGTACCTGGACACGTCCTCGGTGGCCTTGAACGTGCCGAATGCGCCGCCGCCCTTGGCGTGCACTACGCGCTCCGGAACCCGCTCGCGGTTGAACTGGGCGAGCTTTTCCACCAGGTAGTGGTCAGTCAGGATGATGGCACCGTCGGCACCGGTTGACTTGGAGTGCGCGTCGGACGTAACTGGGGCACCTGACTGGGTTGTTGAAATGGCAGTCATTGTTCTCCTATTTCTCTTATTTCTGTGGTTCTTCAGAGGGACGATTGGAAGGAAGTTGTTGGGACTGCTGGCAGTCCTGGCAGATGCCCTGGTACATGACATCGGCGATCTGGATGGTCATCGGCTTGGTTTCCTCGTCCCAGTGGGGGGTGAGGCAGGGCGCGTGGCCCACTGCGCAGTCGACGTCCTCCACGCGGCCGCAGCTGATGCAGATGGCGTGGTGGTGGTTGTCTCCCACCCGTGTTTCGTACAGGGCGGGGGAGTGCGGGGGCTCAAACCTGCGGAGCATATGCAGGTCCGTCAGGTCGCCCAGCACCACATACACGGACTGGGCCGTCAGCTCGGGAAGCTCGGCACGGGCGGCGCTCAGGATGCTTTCGGCGGGGGAATGGGGATGGCGTTCGACGGCGGACAGGACCGCCAGCCGCTGTTTGGTCACCCTGCGGCCGTGGGCGCGCAGGGCGGCAGCCCATGCTTCGTGGCCGTCAAAGTGTTCCGTCATGACACCATTGAAGCACTTATTATGAACATCTCACAATAAGGCTGGACTAACCTCGCGGGAACCAGCAGCCACATCCGCACCACTAGGGTTGCAGGGTGGGGAAACTGCTCGCTGACATTACGCCGCTCCGGGAGAGCCCGGCGTTCCGCAGGCTCTGGCTGGGATCCGCCGTGTCCGCCGTCGGGAGCCAGCTCACGCTGGTGGCAGTCAGCCTGCAGGTCTACCGCCTGACCCAGGACAGCTTCTACGTGGGGTTGCTGGCCGTTTTCGCCCTGGTGCCGCTGGTCATTGGCGGGCTGCTGGGCGGTTCCATCGCCGACGCCCACGACCGCCGCAAGGTGGCCCTGCTCGCCTCGTCTGTCCTGTGGCTCACGACAGGCGTGATTGCCCTGCAGTCCTGGCTGCAGCTGGATAATGTGTGGCTCCTGTACCTGTTGGTGGCGGCGCAGAGCGGAGCCCAGGCCATCAACCAGCCGGCCCGCAGCGCCATCCTCCCCATGCTGGTCCGCAAGGAACTCCTGCCCGCAGCCAACGCGCTCAGCATGATGTCCTTCGGCCTTGCCATGACGGCAGGTCCCCTGCTGGCCGGCGTGCTGGTCGCCTGGATAGGGTTCGCCTGGACCTACACGCTCGACTTCATCAGCTTCGCATTCGTGCTGTGGGCGGTGTACCGGTTGCCGCCCCTCCCGCCGTCGGGAACTCCGCGCCGGCCAGGGCTCCGCTCCGTCGTCGAGGGCTTCCGCTTCCTGGGCACCCGGCCCAACCTGCGCATGACCTTCGTCATTGACCTGATCGCCATGATCCTGGCCCAGCCGCGGGCGCTCATGCCGGCCATCGGCGCGGTCATGATCGGCGGCGGCGAGGCCACCGTGGGCATCCTCCTCGCCTCCACCGCCATCGGCGCCTTCCTGGCCGGGCTGTTCTCCGGACCGCTCGGGAATGTCCGCCGGCAGGGGAGCGCCGTGGTCTTCTCGGTGATGGGGTGGGGCGCCTCAATTGCCGGGTTCGGGCTGGTGGTGCTGCTGGCCGGGCGCGCGCCGGACGGGGCGGTGACGCCGTGGCTGCTGCCTGCGGCACTGTGCTGCGCGCTGGCCGGGATTGCCGATTCCATCAGCGGCGTCTTCCGCCACACCATCCTGCAGGCAGCAACGCCGGACCACCTCCGCGGGCGCCTCCAGGGTGTGTTCATCGTGGTGGTGGCGGGCGGCCCCAGGATCGGTGACCTCCTGGCAGGCGGCGCAACTAAAGTCGTGGCAGAGGGCTGGGTCCTGCTGATTGGCGGCTTCCTCTGCGTCGCCGGCGCGTGGGCGGCCGCAAAGTTGCAGCCCGGCTTCAGGGAATACGACGCCCGGAACCCTGTTCCCTAGACAGCCGTTTCCTTAGTGAGTAAGGAGGAGACGTGCACAAACATCACAACGGCCTCAAGACGGCGGCGCTCTTCGGGGTGCTGTGGGCGGTGCTCCTCGGACTCGGGGCGGTAATCGGCACCAGCACCCGCAGCTCCGCGCCCATCTGGATTATGGCCCTGGTGGGGGTGTTTACCACCGCCTACGGATACTGGAACAGCGACAAGATCGCCATCCGGTCCATGCAGGCCATTCCCGTGGCCGAGGCGCAGGCCCCGCAGCTCTACCAGATGGTCCGCGAGCTGTCGGCCCGGGCCAACCAGCCCATGCCGCGCATCTATCTTTCGCCCACCATGAACCCCAACGCCTTCGCCACCGGCCGGAATCCGCGCAATGCCGCGGTCTGCGTAACCCAGGGCATCCTGCAGCTGCTGGACGCCCGGGAACTTCGCGGGGTCCTGGGACACGAGCTGATGCACGTCTACAACCGGGACATCCTCACCTCGTCGGTGGCGGCCGCCGTGGCCGGCGTGATCACTTCGGTAGGGCAGATGCTCCTCTTCTTCGGCGGCGACCGGCGCAATGCGAATCCGCTGGCCATGATCGCCATGGCGCTGCTGGCCCCCTTCGCGGCCTCCCTGATCCAGCTCGCTATTTCCCGGACCCGGGAGTACGACGCCGACGAGGACGGTTCGCAGCTGACCGGCGATCCATTGGCCCTCGCCTCAGCCCTGGGCAAGATCGAGCGCGGCGTCAGTATCGCCCCGCTGCCCCAGGACCAGCGCCTTGTGAACGCCTCGCACCTGATGATCGCCAATCCGTTCCGCGGCGGGGCGATGAACAAACTGTTCGCTACCCATCCGCCCATGCGGGACCGGATTGCGCGGCTGGAGCGGATGGCGGGCCGGCCGCCAGCCTGACGTACGGCTGGCGGCCTGGATCCTGCCGTCGAAAACCGACGGCAAGGACTAGCTGCGGAAGTTCACAAACTGCAGGTCGGCTTCGTCGAAGTCCTTCAGCAGGGCCATGGTTGCCTGCAGGTCGTCACGGGACTTTGACGTCACGCGCAGTTCGTCGCCCTGGATCTGGGACTTGACGGACTTGGGGGCCTCGTCGCGGATGAGCTTGTTGATTTTCTTCGCCAGGTCCTGCGCGATTCCCTCCTTGATGGAGGCCTCGAGCCGGAACTCCTTGCCGGAGGCGTACGGTTCGCCGGTGTCCAGGGACTTCAGCGAGATGCCGCGGCGGATCAGCTTGGACTGGAGGACGTCCAGCACCGCCAGTACGCGTTCCTCCGAGTTGGCCTTCATCAGGATCTTGTCGCCGCTGAAGTCCACCTCGGCTCCCACGCCCTTGAAGTCGTAGCGCTGGGCCAGTTCCTTCTGTGCCTGGTTCAGCGCGTTGGCCACTTCCTGCTTGTCCACTTTGCTTACGACGTCGAACGTTGACTCGCCTGCCATGACTCTCCTTGTGCTGGTGGGAACCCTGTGCGCGGACAGGGCTTGATCGCTGCCTAAAAGCCTAATACGGATGCTGGTGTTGGTGAGGGAGCGTGGGGAAGCCGGGTTTACAGTTCCCTCTCAGCGGACACCCGGAGGGAACGAAGGAGGCCGCCGCAGAGTTGAACGAGTTGGGAAGTTGCACGAAGGGAACACCATGCACCGCAAGGCCGTCCGGTACGCCACGCGAACCACCACAGCAGCTGCCGGAGCGGTTGCAGGGGCCGCCAGTTCCGTTGCGGCCGCGGCAGTTGCTGCGGCCATCATCTTCAGTCCCGTGCCGGACGCCTCAGCCCGGATGGAAGGTGTCCACGAGGACCTGCTCAGGGCTGTCCAGCTGAACCAGATCACAGAGGATCAGGCCGTGAAGTTCGAAGCGCGCCTCGCCGGCAGGATCCTGGGCGGGGCCTGATTCCGTCCCTTTCCCCTGGTATTGCAAGGGTTTTGGAGGCCTCTGCGGCCCGATTCGATTCTTCGGCGGAAGTTCTGTAAAGTTGTCTTGCCCGCGGTTACTGGAAGCGGAACGGCCCGGAAACGGACGGTTCGCAGACTGCATCGGCGGGTACTTCTTTTGAAGTTCGGCAGATTACCCGAGCGGCCAAAGGGGGCTGACTGTAAATCAGCTGGCAACGCCTACGGGGGTTCGAATCCCTCATCTGCCACCCAAGGAAAAGCCTCCGGAACCGAATGGTTCCGGAGGCTTTTTTGTGCCCGCCGCCGGATCCAGCGCCTGAGTCACGGGCTTGTTCGCGAGTCCAGCCCATGAAAGGTCTTGGCCTGCGAGGAAGGCCGGGAAGCCGGGAAACGAGCCGGCGCCGGGGGCGGAAGTCCCCTTTCGGAACCGTGGAAAACCGCCGTCGACATCAGCAGGGGCCCGGCGTAGGCTGGCAGCATCGGCGCATGTGCCCCGGTACCCTGCGTCGATATCCCCATCGATGAAGGAGGACCAATGAGTGCCGTACGTGAGTTCATGACGACGGACGCGCAGTGTATTAAGGAAAACCAGTCCCTGGTGGATGCCGCCAAGATGATGATGGACCTTGACTGCGGGTCGCTGCCCATCTGCGGTGACGACGGCAAGCTGAAGGGCATGATCACCGACCGCGACATCGTGCTCAAGTGCGTGGCAGCAGGACGCGATCCCCGCGAAATGATGGCCCGCGACCTCGCCTCGGGCAGGCCGCACTGGGTCGACGCGGACGCGAACGTTGACGAGGCGATCGAGATGATGGAAACCCACCAGGTCCGCCGGCTCCCGGTGATCGCCGACCACAAGCTGGTGGGCATCATCAGCCAGGGCGACATTGCCCGGAACTACTCCGAGCAGCGCGTGGGTGAGCTCGTGGAGCACATCTCGGAGCGCAAACGGATGAACGCATAGGTGGGATCTCCCCGTTAGGGTTTCCCGCTACCAACGCCACGGGGTCCCCTCCGTGGCGTTTCTTTGTGTCCGGCCATGGCCTTGCCCGCGGCTCCCCGCCGTCAAGGCTAGGAACCGCGGACAAGCTTGGGAAAATTGGGGATCTTCAACCGCACGGGCCAGGGTGCCAGTGAGGCATTCCCGTCAGTTCAGTGCAAATCAGTTCAGCGCAATCAGAAGCATCTGGCTGGTGCCGGGGATGCAGGTCTGGAGGATCGCCCGCGGGAAGCCGCCGAAGACAGCAAGGACGTCGTTGGTGGTACCCGGGTTGGGCACCTGTCCCCGTGCTGAGACGGTATAGGTTCCGTAGCCCGGGATGCTGACGGTTTCCCCTACGCCTATGCCGGAGAACCGGGCCCAGCCGCCACAAAAATCGTGCTCAGTGATAAAGAGCGAGTAGCCGTCGTTGGGCGTGTAGTGGATGGGCCCGATGCAGGCGTCCACCATGGACTGCCCGCCGGCGCCGGCCACGTAGATGGTGCGGATGGCCGGGGCGGCCGGGACGAAGGCAGGGGCAGGGGCGGGAGCTGCTGCGGGTGCGGCGGGCGCCGGTGCGGGCGCCGGTGCCGGTGCCGGTGCCGGCGCAGGGGCGGGCGCAGCTGAAGCGACCGCAACGGGCGGTCCGGTCAGCACCAGCGTCTGGCCCGGAACGATGATGCTGTAGTGGCCCAGTCCGTTCGCTGCGAGCATGGCATTCATGTCCACGCCGTGCCTGGCGGCAATGGCTCCGACCGTATCGCCCGGAACCACGGTGTACAGGTTTGGGTCACCCGCCGGAGCAGGTGCGGGTTCAGGAGCAGGAGCAGGAGCGGGCGCAGGTGCTGGCTCCGGCGCCGGCGGTGGCGGTGGCGCCGGTTCGGCCGCCGCCGCGGGGGCGGGAGCCTCGGAAACAGCCTCGGCGGCGGCCACGGCCGCGGGCGGGGCTTCGGCGGCTGCTGCGGCGTTGGGCGCTTCCGGCAACGCGGCCTCGGCAACTTGGCCCACCGTCGTCGTGCCCTGGTCCACTGACGCGGGAGGCGCCGCCAGGGCGCCTACGCCAACGGCCGCCACCACGGCGGCCGTTGCCATGCCGGCCCACAGCCTGTTGCTGATGGCCGGCCGTCCAGTGGTGATCTCGGTGCGGGGTTCATCCGTGGCGAAGCTCCTGCTGGGACCTTCGGGGGTGGAAAGGTATGGCTGGTTCATGGGTAGCCCGTCCAGGCTCGGTCCAGCCGGGCCGGAGACGTGCGCTTCGGCGGGCGGGACGGATCGAGGGGAACGCGCCGGCAGCCTCCGTTGATGCGGGGCCGCAGGAAAGGCGCGGGATGGAGGCATCCGCATACCCAGAAAATACGGAGGCTCCGCGAGGGGCGGGACCCCGGGAAGCAATTCCGGGGGACCGCCGGCACTGTGTTCGGTCCTAGGAATCCCGAGTCTAGGAAGGGCGCACCGAAGGCGGCACCAGTAGGAAATACCCGAATATTTGAGTGCGGTACTTGGTGGCGGGGAACATGCTACTCAAACGCCGAAGCCCCGGTACTTGCCGGGCAGCAGTGTTTTCCGGACAGCCCTGGCCTAGGGCGTGCGCCGTTCCTGGAGGGCAGCGATCTCACGCCGCAGCGCGGCAATTTCGGCCGCGAGGTCCGCTACTTCCGCACGGACCGGTTCCTCGGCCTCGGAGACTGCCTCAGCTGTATCCTCCACCCGCTGGACCAGCCAGGAGGCGATGGACGCCGTGACCACACCCAGCACGGCAATGCCGCTCATCATCAGGGCAGCGGCAACCATCCGCCCGATCGGCGTCACCGGGTACATGTCGCCGTAACCCACGGTGGTGATGGTGGTCATGGCCCACCACAAGGCATCGCCAAAGGTGACGATCTTCGCGTCCGGGGCCGACTGCTCCACGTCCAGGACCGCCAGGGCGCCCACAAACACCAGCATGGTGGCTGAGCCCACCACATAGGTCACCACCCGGCCCCTCAGGGTGTCGCCCAGTGTCCGGTGCAGCACGGACAACAGTGTCACGAGCCGCAGGAGGCGCAGCGGCCGGAAGAACGGCAGCGCCACAATCACCAGTTCGTGCAGGTTCCGGACAAACCAGCTTCCGCGGTTGGCTGCCAGCCACAGGTTGGCCAGGTAATCCACGGCAAAGATGCCCCAGGTGGCCCACATGACAGCCTCTAGGAGGAGGGCTGCACTGCCTTCGATCCGGCCAATCACCTGCCACGCGTAGGCCCCCAGGAAGACGAGCGCCGTCACCGTGAGCGGCCAGTCCGCCAGGTCCCGGTAGCGTTGTTGCGTCATGCACGAAATCCTACTGGCAGCGCCATGGTGCGCTGCGAACGCAATGTTACTGGCGGGTAGCATTGGGGGATGCACCTCCTCCTAAGAACCCTGCTGATGCTGGTCCGTTCGTCGCGCCGCCCGCCCCTGACCGTCTGGGACAGTTCCTCACTGCCGCTGCGGGTCCTGCCGACGGACATCGACATTGCCATGCACGTGAACAACGGCATGTACCTGTCCCTCATGGACCTGGGCCGGTTCGACTTGATGGTGCGCAGCGGAGTCTGGAAGCGGATGCGACGGCGCGGCTGGGGCCCGGTGGTGGCGGCGGAGACCATCGCCTTCCGGAAGTCCCTCCAGCTGTGGCAGCACTACTCCATCGAGACCCGCATCATCGGGCTGGATGCCAAAGCCATCTTCTTTGAACAGCGCATGGTGGCGGACGGCGAGGTGTACGCCCGCGCGTACATCGCCACCCGGCTGGTCCACAAGGGGCGGCCCGTCAGCCAGGCGGACATCCTGAAGGAGTTCGGCGAACCGCCTGCGGACCTGGAGCTTCCCGACTGGATCCACGAATGGCGGGCGTCCAGCACGCTGCCCGGGAGCCGGACACCAGCACCGCACAGCTGGAAAGCGTAGTGGCCTACGCGCCCACGTCCCGCCGCTCCAGGGCGACGCCGGCGAGTACCACCAGCGCGGCCGAGATGGCCCACAGCCATGCCGCTGCCGGCCAGTCCGCCCCGTTCGCCACCGGTGAGTTTCCGTAGGCCCAGTGGTAGGGGCTGAGGTTCAGCAGCCACTCCACGTCCTTGCTTTGCCGTCCCACCGCGTTGAACACGTACCCGAGCACCCCGACGGCGGCGCCGGCTGCCAGCCCGTGCGTACGGCGGCCGGTGACAGCGCCAACACAGAGGGCAGTTGTTCCGCTCAGCAGTGCCAGCCCGGCGAACAGCACCGTGGCGCCCAGCAGGTTGCCCAGCCCAATGCCCAGTTGCGCCGGCCCGTTCAGCAGCCACACCAGGGAGCAGACCACGGCCGCCAGCAGCACCACGCGCAGCAGCAGGGCAAGGGCGCGTTCCAGGACCACCTGCACCCTGCGCACCCCGTGCGCCAGGGTCAGTTCCAGCTGGCCCGACTCCTCGTCCCCGCCCACGGCCGCGGCGCCCCAGGAGACCGACGCGATGGTCATCAGGAGGAAGCCGAGGAGCCCGAACAGCGTGGCCTGCGTGTAGCCCGGGCCGGTGGCTATCTGGTCATAGTTCAGCGCCTTGGTCATCTCCGGAGGGAGGGCATCGATCATGTCCTGCATTTGCGCGCTGCCCCCGATGGACGGGTACAGCGGCAGATAGAGGAAGATGGCGGCGGCCAGGCCCAGCGCCCAGCCCAGGGTGGAGCGCCAGGTGTCAAAGAAGGCCCGGCGGAACAGTGGAAGAGCCGTCACCGTGCCTCCTCCTGCGGGGCGGCGTACATCGTCAGCACTGCTTCTTCCAGGTCCGGCTCTTCCAGGACGAGGTCGGTCAGGCGGAGGGAAGCCAGCATCCTCACCAGCGGCTGGATGTCCCCGCCAATGGTGGCGGACAGCGTCGCCGTGCCGTCGGCCTCCAGCACCTCCACGTGTCCGACGCCGGGCACCCCACTGAGCAGCGCAACGGCGTCGTGCGCTGCAATGCCGGACGTGGTGAAGCGGACGCGGCGCACGGCACCTTCGCGGAGTCCGCTGACGGATTCGACGGCGATGATCCTGCCGTCCCGGAGGATGGCCACCGTGTCCGCTGTCTGCTGGACCTCGCTTAGGACGTGCGAACTGAGGAAGATGGTCTGGCCGCGGTGCCTCGCCTCGCGCACCATGGTGTGGAACTCCTGCTGGACCAGGGGGTCCAGGCCGCTGGTGGGCTCATCGAGGACCAGCAGCTCGGGCTGGTGCATGAAGGCCTGCACCAGGCCCAGTTTCTGCTTGTTGCCCTTGGACAGCTTGCGGATATGGCGGGTGAGGTCCAGTCCCAGCCGCTCCGCCAGCTGGTCCACCCGGCCCGGCGGCACCGGCCCGCTGATTGCCTCATAGTGGGCCAGCAGCGCGCGCCCCGTTACCCGGCCCGCCAGGAAAAGCTCCCCGGGAAGGTAGCCCATGCGGCGCCGCAGTTCCGGGCCCCCGGCCCGCGGATCCGTCCCCAGCACCCGGATGGTCCCGCTGGTGGGGCGGATGATGTCCAGCAGGCAGCGCATGGTGGTGGTCTTTCCGGCACCGTTCGGGCCGATCACACCAAAGACGGAGCCGGCCTCCACCTCGAAATCAACGCCGTGGAGCACTTCGCGGCGCCCGAATTTCTTGGTGAGGGACTTCGCTGAGATAGCGGACGCCATCAGACCTCCTGGGTACGCACGCGGGGCGATGACCCAAGACTAGGCGCCGCCGGCTGCCCTGTACATTGCGGCTGCCCGTGTTATTCCCGATGACGCGGGGAGCGAACAAGGGGCCGCGGGCGGGACAGGCCGGGGGAGCGGCGCGTACCGTTGACCCATGGCTACCCTTGACATCACAGGTGAACAGTTCGCATCCACCATCGAAGGCAACGACATTGTCCTGGTGGATTTCTGGGCGGAATGGTGCGGGCCCTGCAAGCAGTTCGGTCCCACGTACTCGGCCGTCTCGGAGAAGCACCCGGATGTCCTCTTCACCAAGGTGGACACCGAGGCGGAGCAGCAGCTCGCCGCCGAGGCAGGCATCTCGTCCATCCCCACCCTGATGGCCTTCCGCGAAAAGGTGCTGGTGTTCTCCCAGCCCGGTGCGCTGAACGCCCAGCAGCTTGAACAGGTGGTGGACGCCGTGAAGGCGCTGGACATGGAAGAAGTCCACGCCCACGTGGCACGGCAGCGGGAAGAGGCTGCCGCCGCAGCCGGCAAACCGGCCGGTCCGCAGGACGGCACGCAGATCCCGGACGCCTAAGGCTTGTATAACGCAAAATGCGGGACCTCCCACTGGGAGGTCCCGCATTTTAGTTAAGGCAGTTAGATCCGCTCCACCTTGACGGGCTCGGCCAGGAGCGCGCTCAGTGATTCGTTCAGGTCCTGCACGGCGATGCCCTTGGAGTGCTTGGCCAGGTCCTCCTCCGACGCCCACTGCTCCGTCAGGACCAGCTTCTCCTCGGTGGCTTCCGTCAGCTCGTACCGGATGCAGCCGGGCTCATTCACCACCTCGTCGATGGCGATTTCGAGGGCCAGCTTGACGCGGTGGAACTCGCCGTCGTTGGGGATGAACGTTGCCTGCAGGTCAATGGGAGAAGTCATGGATTTCACAATACCGGCACCTGCGGACGGCTTTCGTTCTGTTGCGCCGGACACCGCTTCCGCTGGTGCTTTCATTGCCGGAAGCCACTTGGTAGCGTGCCAGCATGCGCGCCTACACAGCCGGGGACACTGACGTCCCGCTGCTCCATGAAACCATCGGCCGGAACTTTGAGCGGGTGGCGGCCCGTTTTCCCTTCCACGACGCGCTGATCGAGGCGGCACCTGTTCCGGGCGCCGACGCCCGCCGCTGGAGTTACACCAAGATGAACGACGACGTCGACCGGCTCGCGCGTGCGCTCCTCGCCCTGGGCGTCGCCAAGGGTGACCGGGTGGGAATCTGGAGTCCCAACTGCGCCGAATGGACCCTCCTCCAGTACGCCACCGCCAAGGCCGGGGCCATCCTGGTCAACGTCAACCCTGCCTACCGCAGCCACGAACTGGAATTCGTGGTGCGGCAGAACGGCATGCGGATGCTGGTCACTGCCCCGTCGGATACGAACAGCGACTACGTGGGGATGGCCCGGAAAGCGCTCGCGGAGTGCCCGGACCTGCGCGAGCTGGTCTTCCTGCCCGCGCCCGCGGAGGACGGGTTCGACGCCGGCGTCCCCCTCGGTGATGCGGAGCTGACGTACGCCGAGCTGCTTCGGCGGGCGGACGACGTCGGCCATGCCGGACTGCAGGCCCGGATGGATGAACTTGACCCGCACGATCCCATCAACCTGCAATACACCTCCGGGACCACGGGCTTCCCCAAAGGGGCAACGCTCACGCACCACAACATCCTCAACAACGGGTTCTCGATCGGCGAACTGCTTGGGTACACAGAGCACGACAGGGTGGTGATCCCGGTGCCGTTCTACCACTGCTTCGGGATGGTGATCGGCAACCTGAACGCCCTCAGCCACGGCGCTGCCACCATCATCCCGGGCCGGGGCTTCAGTCCGGCCGCCGCCTTGGAGGCCGTCCAGGATTTCGGCGGGACCTCCCTGTACGGGGTGCCCACCATGTTCATCGCCGAGCTGGCGCTGCCGGACTTTGCTTCCTACGACCTGTCCACCCTGCGCACGGGTGTCATGGCCGGCTCGCTGTGCCCCGTCGAGGTGATGAACCGGGTGATGTCGGAGATGAACATGGTGGATGTGGCCATCTGCTACGGCATGACCGAAACGTCGCCGGTGTCCACCATGACCCGGCTGGGGGACAGCCTGCGGCAGCGCACCGAGACGGTGGGACGCACCATGCCCCACCTGGAAAGCAGGATCATCGATCCCGTATCGGGGGAAGTGCTGGAGCGGGGCCGGATCGGGGAGCTCTGCACCCGGGGATATGCCGTGATGGAGGGGTACTGGAACCAGCCGGACAAGACCGCCGAGGCCATCGATGCCGAGGGCTGGATGCATACCGGCGACCTTGCCCGGATGGACGACGACGGGTACGTCGTCATCGAGGGCAGGATCAAGGACATGGTGATCAGGGGCGGCGAAAACATCTATCCGCGGGAGATTGAGGAGTTCCTCTTCACCCACCCGTCCATCCAGGATGTGCAGGTCATCGGGGTGCCGGATGCCAGGTACGGCGAGGAGCTGATGGCGTGCATCATCCTCAAGCCCGGCGCCCAGCCGCTGGACGCGGGTTCGCTTGCCGCGTACTGCCGGGGGAAGCTGGCCCACTACAAGATTCCCCGCTACGTCGAGGTCCGTGATCGGTTCCCCATGACCGTGTCCGGGAAGGTCCGCAAAGTGGAGATGCGCCAGGAGGCCGTGGCAAGGCTGCAGCCCTGACACGGCGTCCCGCAGTGCCGCTGCCCGTTACAGCTGCCGGGCAGGTCACGCCCCGGGAGTCGGCCCCAGCTGCGCCAGCAGGCCGGCCACATCGTAGTAGCGGTGTTCCTCGGCGACTTCCCCGTCGGCATTAAACTTGGAGAAGACAGCCCCATTGTTCTCTATGGTCCTGCCGGTGGCCGGAATCTCGCCCTCCTGCGACGCCAGCGGCCCTTGGTGAGTACCGCGCAGCGTGAACTCTGCCGCGAACATCGCACCGTCCTGAAGCAGCGGCCCCAGGCTGAAACGGGCATCCGGGAATGCCCTCAGGAGTTCCACCATGTCCTGCTCCACGGCGTCCCGCCCCTTGAGCGGTTGCGGGTAAAGGGGATCATGGACCACCGCATCCGCGGCATACGTTGCAGCGAAGCCCTTTGGGTCATGGGCATTCACGGCCTCCACTGCCTTGGCAAAATTGCTTGCGCTCATCGTTCTCTCCTCAAACGGTCCTGTTTATCCCGTCACGGGACAACACCAGACTCCCCCCCATCGATCCTTGGGCGGATGGGTCAACTGACCCATTCCGCGGCGCGTTTCACGTTTCGGCTGGCAAGGTGACTGACGGCCGGCGTGCGGTTGTGGTGGCTCTGTGGACACCGCCACGAAAGTGATGTAATTGAACCGTGACGCTGGAGGAACTGACAGCGCGAGGCACCGCGGCCATGGAAGCGGGGCAGTGGGCAGAAGCCCGCGACGCTTTCCGGGAACTCCTTGCTGCCACCCGTTCGCCCGCAGCACTCGCAGGCCTCAGCGACGCCCTCTTCTTCCTGGGGGAAATCGGGGAAAGTGTCCGCTGCCGGGAGCGGGCCTACGCCGCGAGCCGCCGGGCAGGCAACGTTGCCGAAGCGGTTGATTCGGCGGTCTGGCTTTGCCTTGTGTACGGCATGTCCCTCGGCAACCAGGCTGCCGCGAAAGGGTGGCTGGCAAGGGCAGAGAGCATGGCCGCGCCCGACGACGGTCTGTCCCTTGCCTGGGTTGACTTCTGCGCGGCGCTCCTTGCCACGGATGCGCGCCGCTGCCGCACCCTGATTGAGCGGGCGCTGGCAACGTCCCAGGAAATGGGCGACCCCGACCTTGCCGTGTGTGCCCTTGCCGAACGGGGCGTTGTCCTGGTTAAGGACGGGGACGTCCAGGCCGGGCTTCGCTGTGTAGACGAGGCCATGGCAAGCGCCCTGGGCGGTGACGGAACATCTTCTTACACAGTGGTGATGGCGGGATGTTCCATGCTGACGGTCTGCGACCTGCTGGGCGACCTCGGACGCGCCGCCCAGTGGACCCAGGCTGCAGGCGATTGGATGAAGGTCTACGGCTGTCCCTATCTGTACGCCCAGTGCCGCTTGGTCCATGGCCGGGTGCTGTTGCTCACCGGCCATTGGGCGGAAGCCGAAGACGAGTTGGGGCGCGCAGCTGAAAGCACTAAGGGAGTATTCCCCGGCATGTACCACCGGGCCATCACCAGCCTCGCGGACCTCCGCGTCCGCCAAGGGCGCTTCGACGAGGCGCGGGCCGTGATTGAGGGTATCGGCGCACCGGTGGAAAGCAGCCTGGTGGCGGCAGCCCTGGCTCTTGTCAGTCATGAACCGCTGACAGCAGTAGCCCTGGCGGAACGGTGGCTTCGCTCGGAACAGGACGGCAGCGGCAGCGGCAGCCTCGTGCCTCCGCTGCACGCAGGCGGGCAGCGGAGCTCCCTTGAAACGGCGGCGGCACTGAGCCTGCTGGTGGAAGCGCGGCTGGCAGCCGGAGATCTTGACGGTGCCCAACGAGTAGCCGTTTCCCTTGGGGAACGCGCCGGGGGCCCCGGCGGCGCAGCGTTGCTGTCCGCCTATGCGGTCCTGGCCGGAGGCCGGATTTCGGCTGCCCAGGGTGTGGCTGAAGCTGCGGCGGCATGTTTTGAAGACGCCCTGACCCTGTTTGGGCGCCTTGATCTTTCGCTGGAGGCCGGGCGCGCGCGGTTGGAGCTGGCGCGCGTCCTGGCCGCGGACCAGCCGGTGCTCGCCGTATCCGAAGCACGTGCGGCCCTCACAGCACTGGACCGTTTGGGGGCAACGCACGATGCCGATGTTGCGGCAGCGCTGTTGAGGTCCTGGGGTGCGGGCGGGCGCTCCGTTCCCCGGGGGCCCGGGGTGCTCACGAGGCGTGAGCAGGAAATACTGGGGCTCCTGGTCCGGGGGTATTCAAACCAGGAGATCGCCGGGCATCTGTTCATCAGCCGCAAAACGGCGGCACACCACGTCAGCAGCCTCCTGGATAAGCTGGGCTTGCGCAACCGCGCAGAAGCTGCCGCCTACGGCGCGCGCCTCGGCTCTCTTAGTTGATGTTGCGGCTGATGGCTTTCACACCCACGGCCAGGCCGACGGCGGCTGTCACCGAGGCTGCAAGCAGGCCCAGGAGAGTGTCCGTCCCGACACTTCCCGCGAAGAGTTCGCGCTCGGCGTTCACCAGGTAGGTAAGGGGGTTGAACAAGCTGGCCGTCCTCATCCAGCCGGGTCCCGCCTCGATGGGAAGCATGATGCCCGAGAGGATCATCAGTGGGAACAGCAGTGTCTGCTGGACTCCCCAGAAGATCCACTCCTTGTTTTGGGAGACGAGAGCCAGCGCATACGACAGGGCTCCGAGTCCTATGCCGAAGATCCCCAGGATGACCAGCCCGGCCAGCACGTGCAGCGGGTAGAAGACGAAGCCGAAGGGGATGCAGACCAGAGCGATGAGGAGCCCTTGGACCACCAGCGGCGCCCACTCCTTCAATGCCCGCCCGATCATCAGCGAGGACCGGGACAGCGGCGTTGCCAGGATGCGCTCATAGGAGCCCGTCATGAGCTCGTACTGCAGGTTTGAACCGGTCATGGACGTTCCGAAGAGGGCGATCATCACCACCACACCCGGGAGGAACCACTGGAGCGTGGATTGTCCGCCGAACGCCGGCGCGCCCACGGCCGCCCCCAGCAGCGGGCCGAACAGTCCCAGGAAGACCAGCGGCTGGAGCAGCGAGAACACCAGCGAGAACGGGTCCCTGAGCGGCAGCAGCATTTCCCGCCAGAACACGTACCTGGTGTCATGCAGGACCCTGCCCAGCCCGGGCCTTTCCCGGGCGCCGGCGGTGGTGCCGTGCGTGGCCATCAGCGGTTCGCCCCTTCCCGCAGGTTGCGCCCGGTCAGCTCCAGGAACACATCGTCCAGGGTGGGCGGCTTCAGCTCCAGGGACTGGGCGGGAGCACCGGCGTCGTGCATCTCCAGCAGCAGCGCAGGCGCCAGCCGGGCACCTTCGGGAAGCCGGAGGCGGAAGCGGACAACGCCGTCGTACGAATTCTCGCTGACCTCTCCGCCCGCCGCGGCGCGCCCCAGCAGACCCCGCACCCCGGCCGCGGAGGCCGCCGCCACTTCGACGGCCAGCAGGTCGCCGGCGAGGTTTGCCTTCAGCCGCGCGGCGGTGTCATCGGCGATGATCCTGCCGTGGTCGATGATGATGACCCGCTCGGACATGGAGTCGGCCTCGTCCATGTAGTGCGTGGTCAGCACAATGGTGGTGCCGTGTTCCTCGCGCATCCGCATGATGTGCTCCCACAGGTTGGCACGGTTTTGCGGGTCCATCCCGGTGGACGGCTCGTCCAGGAAGAGCAGCCGCGGCGAGTGCATCAGCCCCAGCGCCACGTCCATCCTTCGCCGCTGCCCGCCGGAGAGCTTGATGACTGTCCGCTTGGCGAGGTCCGCGAGGTCCAGGGATTGCAGGAGCTCCCGGGCCCGGTCAAGGGCGTCCGCGGAGTTCATGCCGTAGAAGCGGCCCTGCATCACCAGCTCATCGATCACCCGGAAACTGTGGCCGCCGCCGTTGCCCTGGCCGATGTAGCCAATCTTTGCCCGCACTCCCGCCGGATCCGCGGTGACGTCCACGCCGGCAACCCTGGCCGTCCCCGAGGTGGGCGTCAGCAGCGTGGTGAGCATGCGCAAGGTGGTGGACTTGCCTGCCCCGTTCGGGCCAAGGAAGGCCACGAGCTCGCCCGGCGCGACGTCGATGTCGACGCCCTTGACGGCTTCCACTGTTTCTTTCTTGACCGTGAACGTCTTTGCCAGTTTGTCCGTGTGGATCATGCGTGACTCCAGAGGATGCGGCGTGCCGGGGCTCTGGAACGGGCTCCCTGGCGCCACGCTATACCTATACCCGGCACGAGTCCACGGAAAAATCGTGCTCGTGCGTTGGGGGCCGTGTGCCCGGCGGGCGTCAGTGCCGGCGGTGGTCCTGGATGGTCATCCGCGGGCCGAACGTGGGTTTGCGGAAACCGCTGCTTTGGATCATCCGCACCACCCGCTGGCGGTGTCCCGTCCAGGGTTCCAGGAGCCGGAGCATGCCGGCGTCATCAGTCCGCCGTCCGGTCAGCGCAGCCCCGACGTACGCGGCCAGGTGGTAGTCGCCCACCGAGATGGAGTCAGGGCAGCCGTGCGTTCGCTGCACCACTTCCGCGGCCGTCCAGATGCCGATGCCGGGGATGGTCTGCATTTTTGCGGCCGCCTCCAGCGCCGGCAGCTCCGCCAGCCGTTCAAGCGCGACGGCGGAGCGCAGCGCCCGCATCACCGTTGCGGAGCGCTGCGGGCCCACCCCGGCCTTGTGCCACTCCCAGCTGGGGACCTGCAGCCACTGCGCCGCCGTGGGTGCCAGCACCAGGCCGGCGGGAGCCAGCGATCCAGCCATCGGCGCGGGGGACCCGTAGCGGTGAAGGAGGTACCGGTAGCCGCGGCGGGCCTCGATGACCGTGACTTTCTGTTCCAGGATGATGGGCACGAGCTGGTCCACCATGCGGCCGCTGGAGGGAAGCCGGACGGCCAGGCTTCTCCGCCGCGCTTCCCTGACCATGCGGGGGAGCGTGGCATGGAACACCGGTTCGTCGAATGCCGACCAATCGTCGTGCGCACCCAGGAGGCGCGGCACTGCCGCTGCCGCCGCCGCGGCGCCCGGACCCCAGGCCTGGACGTCCACCCGGTGCTCCGTCTCCGCGCTGCCTGCCGGGCTGAGCCGGATGGTAGCGGGGCCCTCGGCTGTAGTGAAGGCGTTCCAGATGACGCCGCCGTCCACCGCGAAGGAGGGATCACTGGTGCCGCGCAGGAGCGGGCGGAGGGTCCGCGCCAGGTCGTAGGGGCCGCCCGGATACCACCGGAGGGAGGCGTCCGCGGCGGCCGCCAGCCGTGCAGGAACCTCTGCGATCGTCATTGAACCATCGTCCCACGGTGCCCCGACAGTTTGCCCCGCCAGCTCCGCCGTGCCGGTTCCGGGGCCGGAGTTTTTGTGCAAGCATGCCGGGTTGCGCGGCCCGGAAGCCTGCATATGTGGACAGAACCCCGGCTTGTTCCCGGCCCTTATCGGGGAGCGGATGGAGGACTAGAATCCCAGGTGTGGCGCGGGGCGTCCGCGCCCGTCCCTTCGAGATTCCAGAGATTCCAGGTGAGCGCAATGGGTGGAGTAGTGCATTTCGAAATCCCCGCGGACGATCAGGAGCGGGCCAAGAAGTTTTACCAGCAGGCCCTGGGCTGGCGGATAGAACCCGTCCCTGGAATGGACTACAACATGGTGATCACCACCCCCATGGACGAGGCAACCGGGCAGCCGACAACCGCGGGTGCGATCAACGGCGGCATGATGGCCCGGGAGGAAAAGATCGCCAACCCCGTCATCACGGTGGACGTGCCGGATATCGATGCCACGCTGAAAACGGTCGAGGAGCTGGGCGGTTCTGTTGTTATGCCCAAGAACGAGATCCCCGGGATGGGCTATTTCGCCTACTTCAAGGATCCTGAGGACAACGTCATGGGCCTGTGGGAGAACCTGCCCTCCGACCAGCAGTCGCAGTCCGCCGGGTAGCGTCAGGGCATCCCGGACGCCACCCAGAGGGCCACCACCGCAAGCGGGACCGTCAGGGCTGCGACCACCAGCCCGGCCAGGGCAAAGCCGCTCCACTTGATCCGGACGTTCAGCGCCCGCAACCGCTCATGCCAGAGAAGGGTGGCCAGGGACGCCCACGGGGTGACCAGCGGGCCCAGGTTGACACCGATCAGCAGGGCGGCCACCCGGGCCGGAGACCCGGCCACCGGCTCAAGGGCCAGATAGGCGGGCAGGTTGTTGGCTGCGTTGGCCGCACCGGCTCCCAGCGCGGCCAGGTGAAGGAGGGCGGGCAGGCTCTCGCCCTGGCCGGCTGTGCCGGCCAGGAGCGCCGTCAACCCGTTGGCATGCAGTGCTTCAACGACCATGAACAGTCCAACCGTGAGCATCAGCGGACGCCACGGAACCATGGACCACCGCAGCACGGAGGGCCGCCGCCAGAGGAAGACCATCAGCAGGAAGGCCGCCGCCACGATGGCCGGATACTGCACGGGTACGCCGGACACCAGGGCGGGCAGCAGGACCAGCAGGGTGGCCGCTGCAATGACCAGCAGCGGGCGGTCCCGCACGGCGGGGGACCGTTGCGGCCGGTACCGTCCCCGCAGGTCCTTGCGGAACGCCAGCCACAACAGGGCCAGCGGAACAACAACCCCCACCAGTGCGGGTGCCCAGACGGTCCCTGCAAAGCCCAGGGGGCTGAGCCCCAGCGCGTCCTGGGCCAGCAGGTTCGTCAGGTTTGACACAGGCAGCAGGAGGGAGGCGGTGTTGGCGAGCCAGATGGTGGTCAAAGCGAAGGGGAGCGGCTGGATGCCGGCATGGACTGCAAGGAGGACCACCACCGGTGTCACCAGCACGGCAGTGGTGTCGAGCGACAGGAAAACAGTTGTAACCGTGGCCAGCGCCACGACAAGGAGCCACAACAGGAACACGCGGCCCCGGCCCAGCCCTGCGAGCCGGTCTGTAACAACCTTGAAGAGCCCAGCTTCGTCCAGCAGTTCAGTCAGCAGGGACATCGCGAGCACAAACGCGAGGATGGGAACGGTGCGGCCCGCCAGTGCGTCGAAAGCGGGCAGGGGCAGTGCCCCGGAGACGAGGGATGCAACACCGGCCAGGAGCATCGCTCCGGGAAGGAGGTAGCTCCGGACTTTCATCAACCAGGCGAACTGCTGCACTGGCCCATGATCCCACCCGTGCCTGCGTGGAACCTGTTGGAAACGGCTGAACCCGCGTGGTGTGCCGTCGGGGGGGCACAGGGCGCGGAAGGTGCACGCGGCAGGGAAGCGGTAGCTTTGTATCCATGAAGTACGCCCAGTCCATCCTGGACCTCATCGGCAATACCCCGCTCATCAAACTCAACCACGTGACGGAGGGCATCAAAGCCACCGTCCTGGTCAAACTGGAGTACCTGAACCCGGGCGGGTCCATCAAGGACCGCATTGCGGTGAAGATGATCGAGGACGCCGAGCGGGACGGCAAACTGCAGCCCGGCGGGACCATTGTTGAGCCCACGTCCGGCAACACCGGGGTGGGCCTGGCCCTGGTGGCCCAGCAAAAAGGCTACAAGTGCGTCTTTGTGGTGCCGGACAAGGTGGGTGAGGACAAGCGCGCCGTCCTGCAGGCGTACGGCGCTGAGGTCGTGGTGACGCCCACTGCCGTGCCGCCGGACAGCCCCCAAAGCTACTACGGCGTCTCGGACAGGATTGTCCGGGAGACCCCCGGTGCGTACAAGCCGGATCAGTTCTCCAACCCCGCAGCGCCCGGAAGCCACTACCAGACCACCGGCCCGGAGATCTGGCGCGATACGGAGGGCAAGATCACCCACTGCGTCATCGGCGCAGGAACCGGCGGAACCATCACCGGCACCGGCCGCTACCTGAAGGAAGCATCGGCGGGCCGGCCGGCGTCCGATGGCGGCGTGGTCCGGATCATCGCCGCTGACCCGGAAGGCTCGGTGTACTCCGGCGGCACTGGACGCCCGTACTTCGTCGAAGGGGTGGGCGAGGACATGTGGCCGGCGAACTACGACAAGTCCGTCCCGGACCAGGTGATCGCGGTCAGCGATGCCGATTCCTTCGCCATGACCAGGCGCCTCGCCCGTGAGGAGGGCCTCCTGGTGGGCGGATCCTCGGGCATGGCCGTGGTGGCTGCGCTGAAGGCGGCGCGGGACCTGCCCGAGTCCGCCGTCGTCGTCGTGATCCTGCCGGATTCCGGCCGGGGGTACCTGGCGAAGATCTTCAACGATCAGTGGATGCGCTCCTACGGTTTCCTCTCCGGCGGCGAGGAAACCTCCGTGGGGGAGGTCATCAGCTCCAAGAACGGCGAACTGCCGGACCTGGTGCACATCCATCCCAACGAGTCCGTGCGCGACGTCATCAACATCATGAACGAGTTCGGCGTCAGCCACATCCCGGTTCTGTCCCAGGAGCCGCCGGTGGTCATGGGCGAGGTGCTCGGTGCCGTGGACGAACGCACCCTGACCGCTAAGCTGTTCCGCGGCGAAGCCAAACTGACGGACAAGATTTCCGAGCACATGGGCCCCAAGCTGCCCGTCATCGGATCGCTGGAAACCATTTCCGCAGCCAGGGAACTGCTCTCGGACGTGGACACCGTGATGGTCACGTTCGTCGGCGCGCCGGTGGGCATCCTCACCCGGCACGACCTCCTGGCCTACCTCAGCAACTAAACTGCTTCACCCTGATACTGCTTCACCCAGACAAGGAGCATCATGTCCGTTCCCGGAAACCAAGGTTTCAACACCCGCGCCGTCCACGCCGGCCAGGCCTTCGAGCCCCGCACCGGCGCTGTGGTTCCGCCCCTGCACTTCAGTTCCACGTACGCCCAGGACGGCATCGGCGGGCTCCGCGAGGGCTACGAGTACGGCCGCGGCGGCAACCCCACCAGGGACGCCCTGCAGGAACAGCTCGCGGCGCTGGAAGGCGGCACCCACGCCTACAGCTTCAGCTCCGGGCTGGCCGCCGAGGATTCGCTCATCCGCGCCCTGACCCGCCCCGGCGACCACATTGTGCTGGGCAACGACGCCTACGGCGGCACCTACCGCCTCATCAGCCGGGTACTGGGCGGCTGGGGGATCGGCAACACCCCGGTGGACATGGCAGACCTCGACGCCGTCCGGGCGGCAGTCGCCGCCAGCAAGACCCGGTTCGTCTGGGTGGAGACGCCGTCCAACCCGCTGATGAAGATCACCGACATCGCGGCGCTCGCAGCAATAGCGCACGACGCCGGTGCCCTCCTCGTGGTGGACAACACCTTCGCTTCCCCCTACCTGCAGAACCCGCTCGCCTTGGGTGCCGACGTCGTGGTCCACTCCACCACGAAGTACATCGGTGGGCATTCGGACGTTGTGGGCGGCGCCGTGGTAGTCAAGGATGCGGAGCTCGCGGAGAAGATCGGCTTCGTCCAGTTCGCCGTGGGCGCCGTCTCCGGACCCATGGACGCGTTCCTCACCACGCGCGGGCTGAAGACCCTGGGGGTCCGCATGGACCGGCACAGCCTCAACGGCCAGGCCGTGGCCGAGTGGCTGCTCGAGCGGCCCGAGGTGGAGGCCGTCCTGTATCCGGGCCTGCCGTCCCACCCGGGCCACGAGCTCGCCAGGAAGCAGATGCGGAGCTTTGGGGGCATGGTTTCGGTACAGTTCAAGGGCGGCGAGACTGCTGCCCGGAAGGTGGCGGAATCGACGTCGGTGTTCACCCTGGCCGAGTCCCTGGGCGGCATCGAATCGCTGATGAACTACCCGTCCGAGATGACGCACGCCTCGGTCAAAGGCACCGAGCTGGCGGTTCCGGTGAACCTCCTCCGCCTGTCCTGCGGCATTGAGGACGTGGAGGACCTGCTCGCGGACCTGGACCAGGCGTTCGCCGCCATCCCCTAGACCCGCCGGTTAAACCGGGACGGCACGTCGCGGCAGTTCCCGGGGTGGGGGTTGCTGCGACGTGCCGTCCCGCGGTGGGAAATTTCCTACTTTACGGAACCCTCGGTGAGCCCGCCGCGCCAGAAGCGCTGTAGGACCACCATGGCGATGCTGAGCGGGATGATCGAGAGCAGCACGCCGCCGGTGGTCAGCTCGTAGAACTCAGGCAGCCGGTCCACCTGGCTCAGCCAGTTGTTCAGGCCGAGCGTGATCGGGTACAGCCCGGAGTCGGACAGCATCACGAGCGGCAGGAAGTAGTTGTTCCAGATTCCCACCAGCTGGAAGAGGAACACGGTGACCAGGGCGGGGGTGAGCACACGCAGCCCGATGGTGTGGAAGATCCTCAGTTCGCCCGCGCCGTCCAGCCTGGCCGCCTCGATGAGTGAGGTGTCCACCGTGGCCTGCGAATAGATCCGGCACAGGAACAGTCCAAACGGCGAGACGAGGGACGGCAGCAGCACGCTCCAGTACGTGTTGGCCAGGCCCAGCTGGCTGAAAAGCAGGAAGAGCGGCAGGGCTGTGGCCGTGCCGGGTACCAGTACTCCGCCCAGGATGGTTCCAAAGACCAGGTTCCGCCCGCGGAACTCGTACTTCGCCAGCGCGTAACCGCCCGCCGCCGCGAAGTAGGTGGCCAGGAGGGCGCCGATGCCGGCGTACAGCACTGAGTTCAGGAACCACCGGATGAAGATGCCGTTGTCATAGCTGAGCACCTGCGCAAGGTTGTCCCACAGCGCAACGGTGGGGGCGAACCAGAACCCGTTGGTGGAGAACAGGTCCTCCGTGGACTTGGTGGCAGCGACCACCACCCAGTAGACGGGAATGAGGAAGTACAGGGCAACCACCACGAGCACCGCTGTGACGATGATGGTGGACGGACGGCCCTTGCTTCCGGAACGCCTGGTCCCTGCCGCGGATGGGCGGGCCGGGGAAGCCGATGTCGACGTCGGGGTCACGGTAGCGGTCATGAGGACTTCCTGTTCGTGAATTTGAGGAAGGCGAAGGACAGGACGAAGGCGGCCACGGCTATCAGCACGGCCTGCGCAGCGGCCACGTTGTAGTCGTTGTAGGCGAACGCGGTGGTGTAGGCGCTGAGGTTGGGCGTGTACTGGCTGTCGATGGCGGGGGCCACGGTCTTCAGGACCTGCGCCTCGGCGAAGAGCTGCAGGGTGCCGATAATGGAGAAGACAGTTGTCAGGACGAGGGCGGGCCGGATCAGCGGAAGCTGGATGCTGAGGGCCACCCGCCAGGTGGAGGCGCCGTCCACCTTCGCGGCCTCATACAGCTCCCCGGGTATGGCCTTCAGCTGGGCCACGATGATCAGCATGTTGTAGCCGGTGTAGCTCCAGGTGACGATGTTCGCAATCGACCATAGAACGGTGTTGGCACCCAGGAAATCCGGAGTCAGTCCCACCAGGGCCGCGACGTCGAACAGCGGACTCAGCCCGGGGACGTAGAGGAACGACCAGAGGATGGTGGCAATGACCCCCGGAACGCCGTAGGGGAGGAAGTACGCGGCACGGAAGAAGCCCGGCCACTTGGCGGACGCTGATTCGAGCATGAGGGCAAGCACCGTGCAGAGGACGATCATCACCGGTACCTGCACCACGCCGAAGAGGAGCATGCGTCCGATCGACGCCACGAAGCTGCCGTCAGCCAGGGCCTGGGCGTAGTTGCTGAACCCGGCGAATTCACTGGTGACCCCTGCCTCCCCAAAGAGCCCGCTCCGGGTCACTTTGGTAAAGCTCGAGCCAACGGCAACGAAGATCGGAAGGATAAACGTCAGGATGAACAACGCCAGGAAGGGCGCCAGCAGGAGCCAGGGCGCGCGGGACGCAGCGCCTGTCCGGTCGCCGCGTTTGCCCGGCCGGGCGGAAGGCTGCGCGGATGGAACCTGCCCCGTCCGCGCGGTGGGTGATGTCGCTGTCATGACGCTTCCTTTCGAATGCTGAGGCCCTTGTTCCTGAAGACGGTCATGATCTGCTGTTCGGCCGTCGCCACCGAATCCACCAGGCTGGTTCCTGACGCCTTCTTCCGGAAGCCGTCGCTCAGGATGTTGAAGGACTGCTGCGTGACGGGCCACCAGGACCAGTCCTTGTTCTGCTGCTGGGCCGCCGGCACGAAGATTTCCTGGTGGTAGCTTTGGCCGCCAAAGAACTCCGACGGCGCCTGCCGCGGAGTGCCGATGAAGTCCGGCGACGGCGACCAGCCAATGCCGCTGTTGGTGATTTCGGCGTCGATGCCTTCCCTGGACGTGGTCATCCAGACCGCGAACTCGAGTGCTTCGCGGGGGTGTTTGCTGTTGGCCAGGACCGCTGCGGTGGAACCGCCAAGGTAGCTTGACCCGAATCCGCTCCCGCCCCAGGTGGGCATGGGTGCCACCCGCCATTTGCCGCTGCCGCCGCTGACGCCTTCAATGAGGGCGTCTCCCCAGCTGCCGGACACCACGGAGGCGATGGTTCCCTTGGCGGCTGCAGCGAACCAGCCGGGGGAATAGGCGCCGAACGCCGTCTGCACAAGGTCCTCATCGATGGCCTGGTCGAAGAAGCGGGCAACCTTCATGGTGGCGTCGTCGGTCATGTTAATGACCCAGCCGTCCTCCTCAGGCCGGAGCCAGCTGGCACCGGCCTGGGCCGCGAAGGCTGTGAACACGGAGGCGTCACCCAGCGGGAAGCAGTCCAGGTAGACATCCTTTTGGCGCAGTTCGCGTGCCAGGGCTGCCCATTCGTCCCACGTGCCGGGGTTTGTGCCGCCCACCTGGTTCAGGACTGCCGGCTGGTAGAACATGGCCATGGGGCCGGAGTCCTGGGGGATGCCGTACACGCCGCCGGAGAAGCTGACCTGGCCCCACAGGGTCTGGTCGTACAGGTGCGCGTAGTCCTGGGCGCCGTACCGGGCAACGTCCACCAGGCCGTTGACCAGCATGAATTCGGGGAGGGACCGCATCTCCACCTGGGCAAGGTCGGGTCCGCCGCCGGCAGCCAGGGCCGAATAGAGCTTTTGGTACCCGCCGGCGTTGCCGCCGGGAATCCACACGACCTCCACCTGGACTTGCGGATGGGAGGCGTTCCAGATATCGGCCACTTTTTGGGCGTCCTTGAGCCAGCACCAGTACGTCAGGGTGATCTTTTCCCCGCTGGCGGCGGGAGCGAGCACCGGTGCTGTGTTGACGGAGCGTATGCCTGGCGTGGCACAGCCGGACAGGAGCCCCACCGCTGCGGTGCCCAGGCCCGCACTCAGGAGTTGTCTTCGCGTGAATTGGGACATTTGCCTTCACCTCATTGTGTCGGATATGTGCCTAAAAGTGTGAAGCATGGCACTTTTTGTTCGGTTCGAGAAAGGCTAACACGAAAACTCGAGTGGTCGCTCGAGTTTTGGTTTAGCGGGAGTTACGGCGGGTACACTGGCTTGCCATGAGCACCAAGGAGGGCCCTCAAACGTCCCGCCGGGGACCCTACGCGAAGTCGGCGGAGCGGCGCCGGGCCATCCTGACCGCAGCCCACGCCGTCTTCGCCGCCCACGGGTATCGCGGCAGCTCGCTGCAGGACGTGGCCAACCACGCGGGCATGAGCCAGACGAGCCTCCTCCACTACTTCCCCTCCAAAAGCGATCTGCTCCTGGCAGTACTCAATTGGCGGGATTCCATCACGGGAGACGGTACCGCGCCGCCGGACCCGGAGGAATCACTTTCTGATGCCGTCCTCCGGCAGGCGCGCTTCAATGAAGATGTCCCGGGAGTCCTTGAGCTCTACACCGTCCTGTGCGGAGAAGCGGTCACGGAGGGGCATCCCGGGCGGGACTACTTTACGCAGCGCTTTGAGCGGCTGCGGCGGAGCTACGCGCGCCAGCTTGCGCAGCTGGCCGGGGAAGGCCGGCTGCGCCCTGGTGTGGATCCGGACACTGCCGCTGCCTCATTGATCGCTCTGTGGGACGGCATCCAGACGCAGTGGCTCCTGGCGCCCGGGAGTGTGGACATGGCCGGCTGTCTCCGCGCTTACCTGGACCTGGTCCTGCTGCCTGAGGAGGACCCGGAGCGTGCTTCAGCCGGGGCACTTCCATTGGCGCCGCTAGGCTGATCCCATGGATTCTTCCCCCGCAGCCGTCCGCCCCGCCGCCCTCATCACCGGGGCGGGCCGGCTCGCGGGCATCGGCGCCGGCATCGCCCGGCACCTCGCCGCCGAAGGCTGGGACCTGGTGCTGGCCTACTGGCAGGACTACGACGCCCGGATGCCGTGGGGGACTGAGCCGGACGACGTCGTGCGTTTGACTGCCGAGCTCGAAGCCATCGGCGCCCAGGTCCACGTGCTGTCCGCGGACCTCCAGGACCCCGCCGTGCCCGACCAGCTGGTGGCGGAGTCCGTGCAGCTGGCGGGCCCGCTGCAGGGCATGGTCCTGAGCCATGCCGAGTCCGTGGACTCGGGGATCCTGGACACCAGCGTGGAATCGTTTGAGCGGCATTTTGCCGTGAATACCCGGGCCAGCTGGCAGCTGATTGCCGCGTTCGCGCGGCAGGCAACGGACGACGGCGGCGCAATCGTTGCGCTGACCAGTGACCACACAGCGTTCAACCTTCCCTACGGTGCCTCGAAGGGCGCGCTGGACAGGATCGTCATTGCCGCCGCGCGGGAGCTTGGACCGCAGGGCATTTCGGCGAACGTGCTGAACCCGGGCCCAGTGGATACCGGCTGGATGGACGACGAGGTCCGGGCAGCGCTGACGGCCCAACAGCCCACCGGACGGCTGGGAACACCCGCCGACGTCGCAGGAACCGTGGGGTTCCTGCTCTCACCCGCCGGCCGCTGGGTCTCCGGCCAGCTCATCAAGTCTGACGGCGGCTTCTCGGCGTAGCCCAACCAGGTAGCAGCAGATGCTGTTATGAGCCGCCAAAACGACATCACCTGCTACCTGGTTGCGCCGGAAAACCAGGGTCAGCGGAACGCGTTGATGCCGGTGATGTGCTGGCCAAGGACCAGGGTGTGGACTTCGTCGGTGCCTTCATAGGTGCGCACCGATTCCAGGTTGGCCGCATGGCGCAGTGGGGAGTAGTCCAGGGTGATGCCGTTTCCGCCGAGGATGGAGCGTGCCTCCCTGGCCACCGTGAGGGCTTCCCTGACGTTGTTGAGCTTGCCCAGTGAGATTTGCTCGGGCCGCAGGACGCCGGCGTCCTTGAGCCGTCCCAGGTGCAGCGCCAGCAGGGTCCCCTTCTGGATCTCCACCAGCATGTTGACCAGCTTCTCCTGGGTCAGCTGGTAGGCGGCCAGCGGCTTGCCGAACTGCAGCCGCTCCTGCGAGTAGGCCAGTGCTGACTGGTAGGAATCCCGGGCGGCACCCATGGCGCCCCAGGCGATGCCGTACCGGGCCTCGTTCAGGCAGGTAAACGGGCCGCGCAGGCCACGCGCCGCCGGCAACAGCGCCTCCGGACCCAGCCTGACGTCGTCGAACACCACATCGCACTGGATGGACGCGCGCATCGACAGTTTCTGCGTGATGGGGACGGCGGCGACGCCGGGGGTCCCCGCCGGCACCAGGAAGCCGTGCACGCCGTCGTCGGTCATGGCCCAGACCACCATCACCCCGGCCACCGAAGCGAGGCCGATCCAGCGTTTGGCGCCGTTCAGCACCCAGCCGGCGTTGTCCCCGGCACCGTCCCGCCGGGCGAACGTGGCCATGGAGGAAGGATCGGAGCCGGCTGAAGGCTCGGTCAGCGCAAAGCACCCGATCACTTCCCCGGCGGCCATCCGGGGGAGCCACTCCTGTTTCTGGTCCTCGGAGCCCCACGTGTGGATGGCGGTCATGGCCAATGAGCCCTGCACCGAGACAAAGGTGCGGATCCCGGAATCGCCGGCCTCGAGTTCCATTGCGGCCAGGCCGTATTCGACGGCGGAGCGGCCCGGGCAGCCGTAGCCCTCCAGGTGCATTCCCAGCACCCCGAGTTCGCCCAGTTCCGGCGCGAGCTCCAGGGGAAAGACGGCGTCCTCGTACCACCGGGCGATGTTTGGCCTGATCCGCTGGGCCGTGAAGTCCCGGACTTTCTGCTGGATTTCCTGCTCGCCGGGGGTCAGCAGGGCATCCAGGGCAAGGACGTCCGAGGGGTCCGGGTTCACGGCTTCGCCAGGAAGTAACCGCGGGTGGCGGGCAGGAACCGGCACGCCACAGCCAGCACCACGCCCAGGGCCAGCAGCAGCACGCCGCTGACGAAGGCCCCGCCGACCCCGAAGATCTGGGTGTCGCCGTAGGCCGGGTCCCACATCTGGACAGCCGAGATGAAGAAGGCGGCCGTCAGCAGGAGCGCACCCACGAGCGGCAGGATGCCCCGGAACCACAGGTTGCGCGCCGAATGCCGGAGGGTGCCGCGGAAGTACCAGAAGCACGCGAAACCGGTGAGCGCGTAGTAGAAGGCGATGAACAGGCTGATGGCGCTGATGGAATCGGAGAGCAGGTTCTCGCTCATGAAACTCATGGCCACGTAATAGGCGATGGCGGCCGCCCCCATGACCTGGGTGGAGAACCCTGGAGTCTGGTTCTTCGGGTGCACCTGGCCGAACCTGGCCGGCAGGGCGCCGTGGACGCCCATGGACAGGGTGCCGCGTGCCGTGGGGAGGATGGTGGTCTGGGTGGAGGACAGGACGGAGGCAAGGACGGCGACGACGATCAGCCATCCCCAGGGGCCCAGCACCACGTCCCGCATGGCCAGGAAGACGTCGTCCTGGTTGGCCTCGTTGCCCAGGCCAATGCCCTCCGTGCCCACCGTGGCGTACATCATCACCAGGAGCGCCACGGAGACATAGATGGCCACGAGGATGAAGGCGGAGATCACCGCGCCGCGGCCGGGGGTGGTTGAAGGGTTCTCTGTTTCCTCATTGACCGCGAGGCAGGTGTCCCAGCCCCAATAGATGAAGAGCGCCAGGAGCGCGCCGTGCACCACGGCCCCGGGATCCGCAAAGGCACCCACCGGGTTGAACCATTCAAGGTCGAAGGCCTGGATAGAGGTGTCTCCCGCGGCGGAACCCGCAACGATCCGCACCACGATGGCCAGGGAAAAGATCCCCAGGGAGATGTATTGCACATAGGTCAGCACCCGCTGGACGTGTTCGCCCAGTCGGATGCCCCAGTAGTTGACCAGCGTCATTACGGCGATGAACAGGACGCCCGTTGCAGTCACCACTGCCTTGTTGTCCGCCAGGGAGCCGTCACCCACCAGGAGCCACAGGTACTGGCCCGCCACCTGCGCCAGGTTGGCCAGGACCACGATGCCGGCGAGCGCCACGCCCCAGCCGCCCAGCCAGCCCGCCCAGGGGCCGAACGCACGCCTGGACCAGGTGAAGGTGGTGCCGCAGTCCGGAATGGCGCTGTTCAGTTCGCGGAACGCATACGCGATGAAGAGCACGGGGATGAAGCCGAGCAGCAGGATCAGGGGAGTGTAGTTGCCGTTTACGGCCACGATGAGGCCCAGTGTTGCGGCCAGCGAGTAGACCGGTGCCGTGGAGGCCAGCCCCAGCATCACGGAGTCGCCGAGGTCGAGGATCCCGGCGCGGAGCCCCTTGGCCGGGACGGTGGCGCCCGGCGCGCCGCCCGGGCCGCCCGTCGTCGTGGTTCCTGTGCTCATGCTGTCACCGGGTTCATAGTGCGATACCTGCTTTGTTGGAGGAGGCCTCGGCCGAGAGCGGCGCCGGCGCGTCAATGGTGTTGGGCACAAAACGGCAGAAGTAGTCAGTGACCGGCCCATCCGATTCCCGGATGCCGCAGCCTACGGACTCGCCGTCCACCACCCACAGGCCCAGGACGGGATGGTTGCCGTCGAAGTCGGGCAGTTCCTGGTACTGCTGGTAGCACCAGCCCTCGCGGCCGTAGCCGCCGGGTTGCTCAAGGCTGATGCCCCGGGCGTGGATCTTGATGTTGTCCCCTTCGCGGCCGTGCAGGGGCTTGGCCACCCATTCCTTAAGGGGGCCCGGCTCGTTAAGGTAGGCCGGAAGCAGGTTGGGGTGCTGCGGGTACAGGTGCCAGAGGGCGGCCAGGAGCGCCTTGTTGGAGAGGAGCATTTTCCAGGCCGGTTCAACCCAGCGCGGGTTGTGGGCCCGTTCCAGAAGACGGTGCCCGAAGGGTTCCTTCATCATCAGCTCCCAGGGGTAGAGCTTGAAGATGGTGCTGATCATGAAATTGTCCAGGTCCACGAACCGGTTCAGGTTGGGGTCCCAGCCGATGTCCGACATGTTGATGCCGATGGTGGTCCAGCCTGCCTGGCTGGCCACGTCCCGCATGTAGGCAGCCGTCATCCAGTCCTCGCCGGATTCCTCCACCTCCGAGTGGGCAACGTGCAGGGTGCTCATGCCGGTGCGGTACTGGACCTTTTTCCACTGCCGGATCAGGGCCTCGTGGATCCCGTTCCACTGGTCCTTTTCCGGGAAGACGTCCTGCAGCCAGAACCACTGCGCCACTGCCGCCTCGATGAGCCCGGTGGGGGTGTCCGCGTTGTATTCGAGCATCTTGGCGGGCCCGCCCTGGCCGTCATAGATGAAGTCGAAGCGGCCGTAGACGTCCACGTCCCCGGCCTGCAGGGACTCTGCAGCCAGTTCCAAAGCCTGCGGGCCGATGCCGATATCGCCCATGGCGCCGGTGGCCAGGAACTTGGCCGCTTCCACGCACATCCTGTGCATGTCCTCGGCCGCCAGCTCTAGCTCCTCCACCTCGTCCGTGGTGAATTCGTAGTACGCGGACTCGTTCCAGTACTCGATCCGCCGCCCGTCCTCCATGGTGGTGGTGGAAAAGACCAGGCCCTGTTCCTGGATCTTCTGCTTCCAGTCGGGCCTGGGCACAGACACCAGCCGCTTCACGCTCAGCCCCCCACTTTGCTGCTGCCGCCGCTGGTACCGCTCTTGGCGGTGGTACCGAAGCCGCCGCGGCTGACCGTGCCGCCCTGCGTGCTGTACCCGGTGGAGGCTTTTGCGCCGCTGGGAACGGTTCTGGTGTAGGTGGGGGCGGTTGAGCGGTTCTGCCCGACGGCGGGAACGAACGCCCCGCGGGAGAAGAAATACCAGGCGTAGATGCCGCCGCTTCGGCCGGCAGAGCTGTTGCAGTTGGTGTCCTCCACGCGCTCGCCGGTTTCGTCGTTGAAACACACCTGGGCGTACTCGGGATCATCCTGGTTGCTGGCCACCACAGCCGTGATGGTGCCGGCGAGCAGCGCCGTCACGCCCAGGCCCACCACCACGGTGCGCCGCTGCGAGCGTTTCTTCCTGGCCGCCGCCTCGTTGAGCTGCCTCTCCCGGTCGCGGGCAAACGGGTCCACGGGAGTAACAGGCTCGTTGAGCAGTTCAGGGCGGAGCTCCGGTTTGGGTACCTGCCAGGGCGGAGGCTTCGCGCCTGCCCGGCCGTCACCGTCAGGCTGGTTGCCGCTTGCCCGCCCGCGCTCCGGGTTTTTGTTCGGGTCCATGGCGTCCCCTTCAGTAGTCCACGTGAATTGGGCACAGCGCTGCACCCCCAATTGCAATCCTGAACTCAGCGTAGTCCCTGCCGGTGCCGGCTGCGAGCAGCGCAGCGGATAGCGGATGGGGGAGAAGTCCCCATGCCGGCAGCTGAGGCCTGCAGGGGGTCGCGGACCCTACACTGGTGCCATGGAAACCGCCTCCGTAGTTGCCGTCTGCCGTGTCCACCAGCTCCTGCCGGATACATCCAACGTGGGCGTGACGGCCATCGACAAGCGTCCGGCCGAGGGGCCGGTCAAGGTTCACCGCCTGGGCCTCCAGGGCGACATCCAGGCGAACCGGGTACACCACGGCGGTCCGGACCAGGCCCTGTATGCCTATTCGCAGCAGGACGCGGACTACTGGGCCGGGGAGTTGCAGCGGGACCTCCCGCCTGGAATCTTTGGCGAGAACCTCCGGGTAGCGGGCATCGACGCCACGGGAGCGGTGATTGGCGAACGGTGGAAGATCGGCCTCAGCCTCGAAGTCGAAGTCACCTCGCCGCGAACGCCCTGCGCCACCTTCCAGCGCCGGATGCGGGAGCCGCACTTCGTCAAGAGGTTCACCGAGGAGGGCCGCGTGGGCACCTACCTGCGCGTCATCAGGACCGGCACCATCCAGGCCGGGGACCATATCCACCGGCTGTATGTTCCGAAGCACGGCATTACCGTGGGCAGGTGGTTCAGCGAACCGGACGCGGAGTCGATGGAAGCGTTGCGCGACGCCGACGCCGACGGCGAGATCCGCCTGCAGCAGCCGGAGTTCACGAAAAAGTTCGAGGCGCTGGAACGGCAGCTGGGGCGGTAGCCACAGGCTGCAGCGGCTGGAAGGGGAGGGGTGTGCGCAAGCTCACCGCCGTCGTCGTACGTTCAATTTCCGCTGCGGCAGGTGCGTACCTTACACTTGAAACATCCCCCACTCCGGAAATCCCTTATTCCTGCCCAATTTTTGAGGCAGGACTGGCAAGTGTTGGGGCCCGCGCAAGCGATGCGGGCATTTTCATAGGGAGAGCCGGCTAAAGAAAACGCTGTACAGACTGCTGGGATAGCAGCCAAGAGATGCAGCGGGAAGTCCTGCCACGGGATTGCGAAAGCGCCGGACTTCTGTGACCGGCCGGTCAATGTTTGCCCGGCATCCACGGCACACGTACTGCGGCTCCGCTCACCTCGGGTAGTGCCGCCTGGCCCCCTATGGATGAGGAATACTTCCCTATGCCCGAAAATCACAACGACGCCACCGCTGAAGCAGCGACTGCCAGCATCGAATTCACTGAGCCCGCTGCCCACGCAGCCGAGGCCGCACCGGCACCCGCCGAAGCCCCCGAAGAAGCCCCCGCCGCCAAGGCTGAGGAAGCTCCGGCCGCTCCCTCTGTGGAAGCTCCCGCCGCCAAGGCTGAGGAAGACGAAGAAGAAGGCATCAAGTTCGCCGACCTCGGCATCGACGGCCGCGTCCTCGCTGCCCTGCAGGATGTTGGCTACGAAAAGCCTTCCCCCATCCAGGCAGCAACCATCCCGCTGCTGCTCGAAGGCCGCGACGTCGTGGGCCTCGCCCAGACCGGCACCGGTAAGACTGCAGCATTCGCAGTACCGGCACTGTCCCGCCTGGCCGAGCTCCACGACCTCAATGGCCCCTCCCGCAAGACCCAGGCCCTGGTGCTCGCCCCGACCCGCGAGTTGGCCCTCCAGGTTGCCGAGGCCTTCACCTCGTACGCCAAGCACATCGATGACTTCACGGTCCTCCCGGTTTACGGCGGCTCCGCTTACGGCCCCCAGCTCGCCGGCCTGCGCCGCGGTGCCCAGGTTGTTGTCGGTACTCCCGGCCGTGTGATCGACCACATCTCCAAGGGTTCCCTGGACCTGTCCGAGCTCCAGTACCTGGTGCTGGACGAGGCCGACGAGATGCTGCGCATGGGCTTCGCCGAAGACGTGGAGCAGATCTTCCAGCAGACCCCGTCGGACCGCCAGGTGGCCCTGTTCTCGGCCACCATGCCGAGCCAGATCCGCCGCATGTCCAAGCAGTACCTGAACAACCCGGCCGAGATCTCCGTGAAGTCCAAGACCACCACCGGTGCCAACACCCGCCAGCGGTACCTGCAGGTCATGGGCCCGCACAAGCTCGATGCTCTGACCCGCATCCTTGAGGTCGAAGAGTTCGACGGCGTCATCGCCTTCGTGCGGACCAAGATGGCTACCGAGGACCTGGCTGACAAGCTGAAGTCCCGCGGTTTCCAGGCCGCCGCCATCAACGGCGACATTCCGCAGCAGCAGCGCGAGCGCACTGTGGACGCACTGAAGGAAGGCCGCATCGACATCCTCGTGGCCACCGACGTCGCGGCCCGTGGCCTTGACGTGGAGCGCATCAGCCACGTCATCAACTACGACATCCCGCACGACACCGAGTCCTACGTCCACCGCATCGGCCGCACCGGGCGTGCAGGCCGCTCGGGCGACGCGATCCTGTTCATGACGCCGCGCGAGAAGTACCTGCTGCGTTCCATCGAGAAGGCCACCCGGCAGCCGGTGGAGCAGATGCACCTGCCCACGGCCGAGACCGTGAACACGCTGCGCCTGGGCAAGTTCGCCGAGAAGATCACCGAAACGCTGGCGTCAGAGGACGTCTCGGCGTTCCGCGACCTCATCGCGTCCTACGAGGAAGAGCACAACGTTCCGGCTGCGGAAATCGCTGCTGCCCTTGCCGTCATGGCACAGGGCGGCCAGCCGCTGCTGGTGAAGGAACTGCCTGCAGCTCCCGAGTTCCAGAAGCGCGAGCGCTCCAAGGACGGTTTCGGCTCGCGTGGACCGACCCGTACGCTCACCGAGGGCAACGCCACCTACCGGATCGCCGTGGGACGCCGCCAGCGCGTCATGCCGGGTTCCATTGTGGGCGCCATCGCCAACGAAGGCGGCATCTCCTCAGCCCAAATCGGCGGCATCGACATCCGCTCGGACCACTCCCTCGTGGAGCTTCCGGCAGACCTGAGCCCCGAGCAGTTGCGTGCCCTGTCCCGCACCCGGATCGGCGGCGAGCTGATCAACCTTGAGCTGGACAACGGCCGCAAGCCCTCCGGCGAGCGCGGCGCCTACCAGGGCAACCGTGGCGGTGACCGGGGAGGCAACTTCAAGGGCAACGGCGGGTTCAAGAAGGAATTCCGGAAGTCCGACGGCGAGCGTTCCTCGGCTGACCGTGGTGGCCGTTCGTACAGCGAGCGTTCTTACAGCGCCGACAGCGGTGCCAACCGCGGCCAGGCCAGCGACTCCCGCTTCGGCGGCCACGGTGACGGCTCCCGCAAGCCTCGCCACGGCAACGAGGGCGGCCAGCGGGACTTCAACCGCAAGGGCAAGTGGTAAATCCGTCAGCTAGCTGACAAGGCGCCTGTGGGCCGGCTTTCGAGCCGGCCCACAGGCGTTTAAGGCGTGCAGTAGTGAATGTCCGACGGCGGACAGCGGCGGGGGAGTGTGGGGATCGACACATTCTTGGTGCGGGCCTCTGGGAAAAGGCTCCGGCCCGGCCGGCCTGCGCTGGTTGCAGGGGTCCTGTTTCCCTGATTTTCCGGCGTTTTTCGGCTGACAGGGCGTTCATTGGACACCTGTTCCAGTCTCGCTCCGCCTGACCGAACGCCGATTTGTTGGTGGGTAAATCTTCCGGTAGAGTATTTACTCGTTGCCCCCCTAGCTCAGTGGTAGAGCGCGTTCTTGGTAAGAACGAGGTCACCGGATCGATTCCGGTGGGGGGCTCTGGATGAGGGCCTGTGTCAAGGCGGTTTTGACCGGCTTGACGCAGGTTTTTCTCATTCGTGGCGGTGTAGCTCAGTTGGTTAGAGCGCACGACTCATAATCGTGAGGTCGGGAGATCGAGCCTCCCCACCGCTACATAGAAAGACCCCCGGTTTCCTTAGGATTCCGGGGGTTTTCTGGTTAATGAGAATTAACCCTTGACAAATGTCCAATCTCCTGCATTCCTTCAATTGGTCGCCATCTCTCTGAGGGGTGGCTACAAAATGGCTACGTGGCGGCCAGCCATGGGGACGTAGATACAAGGCCTCCTGGCTGTAACCTCGGTCCATGAGTGCATCTGACGACGACGAATCGTATGTGTGGCCCACTGGTTTAGGAAACATGACGTTGGATATGCTCCCAGGGCATTTGCGCGACACAGGCCTCCACTACGCTCATAGAGCCTTGGAGCAGTACTCCGCCTGGGATGACCTTCAATTGCTCGACGCCGCAGTGGCAATCGGGTCGGCTGTGGAGTTGCTGGCTAAGGCAATTCTGTCTGATGTGGATCCGGTCCTACTGTTAGATCGACAAGAGGACAGGAAGTCTTTGATGCTTCTTTCCGGCGAGGCCGCGCATCCCAAGGGCATCAACCCAAACCCGCTCACGGTCAAGTCCATATCCGCAACAAAGGCAGTCAACAGGCTTACCGACCTAGGACTCGTTAAGTGGGATAAGACTGACGACGTGGTTTTCGATGTTCGGAACGCAGCAACACACATGGGTCTCGTTAGCCCGGAGATGGTCCAAGTCGCGGTGGTGGCAATGGTGGGGTTCTGTGACAAGGCCCGTGAGTACTTCGGCAAGGGCGAAATAGCGTGGTGGGGGGTGGCGAACATCGACATTGCCACCAAGATGTTGGCGGGTGCGGAGAAGCGTTTAGCCTTGCTTGTTGCTGGTAAGTTCAGCACAGCTCGACAGGTTCTTGCGCGACATCGGGAGGAGGGCCTGTCCGCTGACCTTCAGGACGCCATCTTGAGCTCCAAAGCAGAAGAGGAGCCATCGCTGTTGGCTGAACTCGCCGGACGCCTCCCTTGCCCTGTCTGTGCCTATTCAGGTTGGGCTATCGGGTTTAGCCGCGTTGACCGAGCCTTGGAGCCGGGAAGCCTTGAGGCGATGACGGGGGCAGACATGGACGTGTGGGCGTTTCAGTGCCATGTCTGCGGACTCGTCTTGGACGGGTACGAGCAGATACTTGAGTGCGGTCTACCTGAAGTTCTCCACCTCGATCACCAACAGTCCACGTAATGGCCGGTACGCAGTCCGGGCGCAGGAATGCCCCCGTGTCTTGGCGGGGGCAATCCTCCCACTCAGGGAGTTTTCGCTAGGTAGCGATACAGCGTCGCAACGGATACTCCTACGGCATCAGCAATCTCCTTTGGACTCAGCACGCCAGCGGCGTGCAGCTCCTTTGCCCTGCTGATCTTGGGGCTGTCCAGCAAGGCAGGCCTGCCACCATTGCGGCCGCGTGCGCGTGCCGCCGCCAGCCCTACGTTGGTCCGCTCCCTGAGCAAGTCCCGCTCATACTCAGCCAGCGTTCCGAAGATGCCCAGCATGAGCTTTGCCTGGGCTTTGTTGCCGTCGGTGCTGAGCATGGGGTTATCCAGTACCCGCACACTCACGCCCCGCTCTGCCAGCTCTTGGAACAAATGAATCAGGTTCCCCAAGGACCGCCCCAAGCGATCCAGCTTGGCCACCACCAACGTGTCCCCATCCCGCAGCGCCGCAAGGCACTTATCAAAGCCAGGGCGGCTGGCCTTGGCACCGCTCACGCCCTGGTCCTTGAACAGGTGCCGCGCATCATCCTTGACGCCTGCCGCCAGCAGGGCGTCCCTCTGTCCGTCTGTCTTCTGCTCCGCCGTGCTAACCCTCATGTAGCCGATCAGTGCCACGCTCTGCTCCGTTCTCACTTACTCATGCAATAAAGCGGTAATGGGAATTAGAATATGCGAATGGGTTATGAGAATACAACTCCCTTGCAATCACTGAGGACAGCCGGTCCCGGCGGCTGTTATTGCTAGTCTCAGCAAACGATCGTTTTTAAGAATCGGACTGTAGCGTTGGCGACAACGCCCACCGCAAGAGGAGAACGATGGCCACTTTGTTTCTGTACCTGGGAATTGCATTGGCCCTCTGTGCCATGGCCGTCCTCGGCGTTGGCCTTCGACAACTCGCACGGGAGAAGAAGTCCCTCTCTCGCGGGCAGTACTCACTCTTTATCGCACTATGTCTGGTTGGCATTGCCTCGTTCTTCATGTACGCGTGGCTGGACTAGAAAGCGGTACAAACTCACGACTGGCACTCATCCAACGATCGTTTTTGAGAATTCAGGCATGGTGGGCCAATGGGTCCGGCGTGTGGTTGTTCGGCTCGCGTTTGGAACAACTTAGTCGACTGGGAACTGTGGAGCATGCGAACGCTCTGGCACGTTGAGACGTCCAGTTGATCGTCCTTCAGTCACAACTATTCGAGCCTCTTTGACGAGCCAGGCGTAGTTGCTATGAACCTCCCAAACCGCAAGCTCAAGGTATAGGTCGGGCATTCGCTCAAGCCGCCCCCACCTGTCAAAGTCGGCGTGGAGAAGGCGCCCATAGTTGAGGTCGTAGTAGATGTCGTGCTCGCCATGGATCGTTTGCTCGTCGCCATGGCCTACGCCGAATTCCGTCATGCTCTGCCCGGCCCTCTTGAAGTCAGCTTTGCGGGTTGCAACGTTCAGCTTGCAGTTCTCGAGAAATTCCGGCGCAGCAGAACTCACCATTGCGTCGTAAACCTTGGGCAGGTAGACCGCGTCCTTCTTTGTGATGAATTTACGCAGCAGCATTGCGCGAAGCTGGTTACTCCGGAACGTTGCGGGGTCCCTGCTGGCGCCGAACTCGAACTGCGCGGATTCCGGCAGCATGTCATCGAAAGCTTCGTACTCGATTGCCAAGGATTCGAACATCAGGAGCAGTTCACCAGGCGATGGTTCATTGGTCATATCGTGAGCGTAGTTGAGGGTGGGGGGAGGACCCACAACACATGCGGCATACTGCCCGGCTGTCATAGCGCCCGAGGTCGCGTACGGGTTTAGTAGCTGGGAGCGGGTGGGTTATGAGGCCCACCCGCTCCCGTACTTAGTTAGTGGCGGTTGCGCTTATGCTCCTGCCAGAGTTCGGCACCCGTCTTGGTTTCAGGCAGGTATGCTGCCCTGATCTCGGCTGAGACGGCCCAAGCTTCCGGCGTGATGCCTTCGCTCATGGCTGCGGCCCGTCCGGCCTCGTAAGTCGCGTTGACCTCCTGCCCGACTGATTTGGTCTCAGTCGGAAGCGCGTTCATGTAGTTGGCATACTTGCGCTGCGCGTTTGCCGCAGCTGTGATGCCTTCCCGCCGGGCTTCCACTTCCGTGCGGAAGAAGCGGTTGGGGTTGGTTTCGTTGGGGAGCTGCCACATACCCGGGCTCACCTCCACCGGGTTGAAGTTGAGGGCAGTTGGGTCGGGCGGCGGCGCGGCATCGCCGACTGCGGCTTCGGCATCGGCGAGGTGCTCAGCCACAGACTTGCGGTAACCGAAGTGGTCGTAGTTATGGTCAGTCATCGTTGTTAGCTTCCTCATAGTTGTAGATGGCATCTTCATGGTTGTAAATGTTGTTGGTCCTGTTGGCTTCAGCCCGAGCCAAGCAAGCTGCGTCGAGCGAGTAGTACAGCTTCCAGTCGAACTGCCACACTCCCGGCCAAGGCTCCAAAATCTCCTGGCTGTATGGCATGGCGGTGATCGTCCTTTTGGGCACTGTTATTCCTTTCGTTTGGTCATGTGTTTGGGCTGTCATTTGTGGACTGCCTGTTGCTCCGCTCCGGTGAGTCCCAGTGGCTCGGAGCTGCGGGAAGCCCGTGCTTCCCAGCCCATAGGAGCAGGGGAATTGTTGTTTTGCAGAGGTAGTCGTCAGTCCAAAAAAAGGCATCGGGGCTCTTCGACCTGCGTGCGCGACGGGCCGCGTTGACCCTGTGTGTCACTGGCTGCAGGTGATTCGGCCGCATGCAAAGGGTCGTATTGCAAACGTGGTCCAGTTCTCGTCGCGGAGCGTGCCCGCCGACAAACCACACGTACATCAATCTGTGGCCAAGCCATTCCCGGTCGCCCACAATCACCGAGGCATAATCTCCGTTCCGGGGGCCATTCCAAATCCAGCATCCCGTGACTTCGTCCACAAGAAGAAACCGCGCTAAGCGATCCAACTCGGAGTCCATCACGGGACTGCCCATGGTGCCTTTGTCGATTTTTTCGAGCGCCCGGCGCTCGTGTCGGCGGCAATAGGACAACTTCTCGGCTTTTGTTGGGCACCCCGGTTCGGCGCAAGGAGTGCGGCGGCGCCGCTCCTGTTCGTAATGCATTTTGCAGTGGCGGAAGGCGTAGGCAGATCGCGTGCAAGATACTGCGTTGCAGGACCGGGTTCGCGTAAGCGGCAGTATCGAACTCCTTTCATCGGTGAGGTGTTTTTGGTGCATCAGTGGATCGGCGGAAACGTCCCGTCTCCCTACTGGCTGCAGGGACAGGCAGCGTCTGAATCAGCTCGGCCAGCCGGTAGTCATTACTGTTGGTTTCCTTCATGCGCCTCGGCACGACGACAGCTCCTGACTCAGGGCCTCTCCTTAGAGGTGGCCCTGTCATCGGTTCCCCGACCCCCTGTGTAGCTTCGGTTCAGGCTCACAAAGGGGTTCAGAGCCGTTTTGAGGGTGGTCCTGGCGGCAGTAGCCCAATTGGATCAGCCACCTTTCCCTCCACCCTGGAATCAGCGCGTAGGGCTGCTGGGCAGGTGCCAGGAGAAGCTGCGGCCATGGCGCCGACTGAGGCTCCGCCAAGGCCCCGGCTGTTCGGTGGGAAAGGTCGCAATGATTTCGGCGCAACTAAGGCAGGGGGCACTGATGCTGGAAAAGCCGTTCTGGTGCCCCCATCCAGCCTGTGCTGCGCAAACGGAACAGAGGCCGCAACGGAGGTAGTGATTTCTTGTCTTGTTGAACTCAACAGCCTGGCTGAGTGATTCGGGCTGATGGGGGATGCTTGCATTCCTTTCTTGATTCCAGGTATCGATCCAGGCGACTCCGGTTCCCGGACCAAAAGGTGAAGCTGATTTGTCCGGTTCCGAGCGCGCTAACGCGAGACTTCCTGGTGTTTCATCCAGTCCTCCACATCGGAGAGGCGGTACAGGACCTTCGTGCCGACCTTCAGGCGCTTCGGGCCGTCCAGTAGGTGAGTGGCAAGAAACTTTTCACTGACGCCCATGAATGCCGCCGTTTCCCGGCGGTTCATGTACACAGAATTCGAGAGTCCCTGGGCAGTCCGGACAGTGGAATCGCCAGCGCGGTCATCATGATTTTTATGCAGGGGTATCTCCTCGGTGGGTAGTTGTGGGTGTGCACATGCCCCGGTGCTTACCCTTTGATGTCGTCGTCTCGTTGCAAGGCAGGGAGCCAGGAAGTTGGCCGGTGTATCACCGAGAACACCAGAGCATTGCCTTGACTTAATTGTGTTCGGCAATGCAAGTTTTTTTCATAGGCACAAAACCCGAATACTTGCGCTTGCGTGCAACTGCGCAATTCTTGTTGACGCGTCGTTTCCTGTTCTGTGCCTATCGCGAATGTACGACTGGATGGCTATTGTTGTAGTCATGGCCATCAACAAGCTGGACAACGGGAAGTGGCGCCACGACTACCGCGTGGGCGGGATTCGTCGATACAAGCAGTTCAGGACCAAAGCTGAGGCTTTGGCGCATGAGTTGCAGATCAACACCGCGAAGTCTGGCGGTACGCTGATTGACACCCGGAAGGGTGGCAAGATCAGGTTCCACGATCTGTATCTGGAGTGGCTCGACCGTATTGAGCGGGTGGGTGCAAAAGGCCAACGGCCCGCTTCCCCAGTGACAGTGGCCGGATACCGTCGTGTCTACGCGCAACACATGCAGAAGCACTTTGAAAACCGCACCTTGGCGGGTGTGACACTCACTGTTATCAACGAGTGGCTGGTTACCTTTTCCACAGACGATGCACGACGCCGTGCGTACCGCCAGTTGGGCCGGATGTTGCAGTATGCGGTTGATAGCGGCTACTTGGCCGCAAATCCCGCACGTAACGCGACCATCAATAACGTGCCGACTCCTGCTCCCGTTCGCGAGCCTGCTGCTCTTACTGCTGCGCAACTGATGGCGCTGGCGGAGCAGTCGGCGGAGGGCGGGCGGTATGCGGGAAAATCTCACGAGGCGTACAGGCTCCTGATCTTGTTTGCGGGAACCACCGGGTTGAGATGGTCGGAAGTCTCGGGCCTCAAGGCGGGTGCCCTCACCTTCGGCGACCGCCCCCAAGTTGTCGTCCGGTCTACCCTTGTGCCCGTAGATGGCCGCCTGGAGTTTCGGGAGACAACCAAGGGGCGCAAACCCCGGATCGTGCCAATTCCGGGCTCGGTTGCAGAGGAGCTTGAGGTGCACGCAAAGGGACTGGCTTCCAGCGAGTTGGTGTTTACGTCCCCGTCCGGGACAGAGCTGCGGTCATCAAACTTCGCGCGCCGAGTATTCCACCCGGCGGTTGAGCGGTGTCGTGAAACGGACTCGACTTTTCCTGAGATCGTTTTTCATGATCTACGGCGCACCGCAGTTACATTGGCTATCAGCGCCGGTGCCAATGTGAAGCTGGTCCAGCAGATCGCGGGACATAGCTCGGCTGTTACCACCCTTGACGTGTACGCGCAGCTCTTCGCCCATGACGCGCAGTCCTCCGCTAGGGCTGTTGATGCGTTGTTGAACGGAAAGGGTACGTAGTCAAGCTGCTGGCTACGAGAGTAATCATGGCTACAAAATGGCTACTAGATGGGGCAAACGCCTGCAGCAGTAGCGGAATACTTTACGACTCATAATCGTGAGGTCGGGAGATCGAGCCTCCCCACCGCTACAGGTCAAGCCCCCGGATTCGTTAAGAATCCGGGGGCCTTTTTTGGTTTAACCAAGGCCTCCTTGAGCCGAGTCTCTTATCCAAGACTGCTTTGCCGTGCATTCCATTGTTCCTGCCCGGGATCCACGGTGCCATGGTTCTATACACAAAAATGCCGGCTCGGGGGGGCCGCCACGTAGTCAGGAGATAGACCGTTGGCCATCACCTCGGAAGCCCCGCGCACAGCCTCGCGGCACATGTGGAAGCTGTTTGTTTACAGCGGCATCGGCGCATTCATGTTCTTTGTGCCGGTGACAATCGCTGGAAAAAACACCATCATGCTGGACCACATCGTCTCGTTCCTCCAGGCGGGCATCGCCCCTGTCCTGCCCTACTACGCGCTGGCCGTGATTATCGCCGGCGCCGCATACCCCTTCATCGCAGGAACCTGGAAAAGGTCCGCGGTTGAGGTGGCCTTCTCACTGCTGAAAGTGGTGGGGATGGTGGTGGGCTTCATGATGGTCTTCAAGGTTGGGCCCGCATGGTTGTTTGAACCGGGCATGGGGCCGTTCCTGTTTGAAAAGCTCGTCATTCCCGTAGGGCTGCTTGTCCCCATCGGCGCGGTGTTCCTGGCGCTCCTGGTCAGCTATGGCCTGCTGGAATTCATCGGTGTCATGGTCCAGCGCGTGATGCGCCCCATCTGGCGAACCCCCGGGCGGTCCGCCATCGACGCCGTCGCCTCCTTTGTGGGCAGCTACTCCCTGGGCTTGCTCATCACCAACAGGGTCTACAAGGAAGGCAAATACACCGCCCGCGAGTCTGCCATCATTGCCACCGGGTTCTCCACCGTGTCCGCCACGTTCATGGTGATCGTGGCCAAGACGCTGGACCTGATGGGCCAGTGGACCGCCTACTTCTGGATCACGTTCCTGGTCACGTTCGTTGTCACCGCCATCACCGTCAGGATCTGGCCGCTGAACAGCATCCCCGACGAGTACCACCCGGAGGCCGTGCCGCAGCCGGAGGAGGACGTTACCGGGCGCCGGCTGTCGGTCGCCTGGCGTGAGGCCCGGCAAACTGTGGAAGCAGCGCCGTCACTTGCTGTCAACGTATGGACCAACGTCCGGGACGGCGTGCTGATGGCCATGGCCATTCTCCCCTCAATCCTTTCCATCGGCCTGCTGGGACTGGTCCTTGCCACCTACACTCCCGTGTTCGACTGGCTGGGCTTCCTCTTCTATCCCTTCACCTGGGCGCTGCAGCTGCCGGAACCCATGCTGGTGGCCAAAGCCAGCGCCGTGGGTGTTGCCGAGATGTTCCTTCCCGCGCTCCTCGCGGCGGAAGCGGTCCCGGTGGTCAAGTTTGTTGTGGGTGTTGTTTCGGTATCAGGGATCATTTTCTTCTCCGCGCTGGTCCCGTGCATCATGGCCACGGACATCCCGATTCCGGTCTGGAAGCTGGTGGTCATCTGGTTCCAGCGGGTTGTCTTGACGCTGATCCTTGTGACGCCCATAGCGTTCCTGTTGTTTCCGTCCTAGAGCACGGGGCTGGAATCAGCTGAAGGTCCTGAGCGGGGCCGGCGGCCTTGGCCGGCCCCGCCCTCACGTGCGTGACAACTTCCCCGTTTCGCCGTAGCTTTGCGGCAACGGAGGTTGGGGGAAAGTGCGTGGACATTCTTGACGAAATCATGGTTCCGTTCAGATGGCTCGTGTCCGTGGTTATGGTTGGCTTCCACGATGCCCTGGGTGCCATCGGAATGCCCCCAGCGGACGGCTGGACCTGGACGATGTCCATTATTGGGCTGGTGCTGGTGATCCGGGCGGCCATGATCCCGGTGTTCCTGAAACAGCTCGATGCCCAGCGCCGGTTGCGGCTACTGCAGCCGGACCTGAAGGACCTTCAGGAAAAGTACAAGGGTAAAACTGACGCGTTATCCCGCCAGGCCATGGCCGAGGAGCAGATGGCGTTGTACGGGAAGCACGGCACCAACCCGCTCTCGGCCTGCCTTCCAGTGCTGATCCAGGTGCCGTTCTTCCTGGCCCTGTTCCAGGTCCTCTCCGGTATCAGCACGAGCGCCCGGCAGGAGCAGGGGATCGGCGCGATGTCCCACGCCCAGGTGCTGCAGTTCGATCAGTCCAGGATCTTCGACGCACCCCTGTCCGCGTCGGTGCTGCACGGAAGCGATGGCAACCAGACTGCCGTGGCTGTCCTGACCCTCCTGATGATCCTGGTGATGATCGCGGCCCAGTTCATCGCGCAAAAGAGGACTATGGCCAGAAGCGCTGCCGCCGGCGCCCCGGAAAGCCCGTTTATGAGGCAGCAAAAGCTGATCCTGTACATCCTGCCGGTTGTGTTTGGCCTGGGCGGCATCCTTTTTCCAATCGGGGTGCTCGTCTATTGGACGGTCACCAACCTCTGGACAATGGCCCAGCAGCTCCTCGTCCGTGACCGGCGGACATCCGGCACTGCCTAGCCCCGCCCGGATCCAGCGTGGCAGCTCTTACGCAATGCCGCAGGCGCAGGCAGAATGGGCCAATGGCTGACCTGATCTACACCGGAATCGCATCCTTGGACGGCTACCTGGCGGACAGCGACGGCAACTTCGACTGGAGTGCGCCCGATGAGGAAGTCCACGCCTTCGTCAACGACCTGGAGCGCGACGCCGGGACCTACCTTCTCGGGAGGCGCATGTACGACGTCATGTCCGTGTGGGAAACGCTGGGAGGGCCGGACGATCCGCCTGTGATCCAGGACTACGGACGGATCTGGCGGGCGGCCGAGAAGATTGTCTTCTCGGAAACCCTGGAGGAACCACCCGCTCCGCGGACGACAGTCCGGCGCTCCTTTGATCCCGCCCTGGTCAGGGATTTGAAAGCGGAGGCCAGCGGCAGTATCGGCGTGGGTGGCGCGACCCTTGCCGCCGCTGCGCTCCGGGCCGGGCTGGTGGACGAATGCCGGATCTTCCTCAACCCGGTCGCCGTGGGCGGCGGCCTGCGTTTCCTGCCGGACAACCTGAACCTCCGGCTCGAACTCCTGGACGAGCGGCGGTTCGGAAACGGCGTTATGTACCTGCGCTACCGCATCCGCGGCTGATACCGGCTGACGACGACGCGCCGGTGGCGTGGCATCGGCGGGCCGGGGGAGCAGAATAGGGCCATGACCCGAATCGCAATCATCGGCGGCCACGGCAAAGTGGCCCTGCACCTGTCCAGCCTCCTCACAGACGAGGGGCACAGCGTCACCTCGTTCATCCGCAACCCGGACCATGCCGGCGACGTTGCGGAGTCCGGCGCAACGCCGTCGGTACTTGACGTGGAGAATGCGACGACGGCGGAGATCGCCGTTGCGCTGAAAGGCCACGACGCCGTGGTCTGGTCCGCAGGCGCAGGCGGCGGGGACCCGGCGCGCACCTATGCGGTGGACCGGGACGCCGCCATCCGGTCGATGGATGCCGCAGCGGAGGCCGGCGCGGGACGCTACGTAATGGTTTCCTACCTCGGAGCCGGCAAGAACCACGGCGTGCCGGAAAGCAACAGCTTCTTTGCCTATGCCGAAGCGAAGGCCGCTGCCGACGATTACCTGCGCTCAACAGGCCTCACATGGACCATCCTGGGCCCCGGAGCCCTGACGGACAAGCCTGGGAGCGGCCTGATCGACGTCGCCCCCTCCCCGGAGGGCAGCCGCGAAACCTCCCGCAGCAACACCGCAAGCGTCGCCGTGGCAGTCCTGGAAATGCCGGAGACCGCGGGCAGGACCATCGAGTTCTGTGACGGCAGCCTGCCTATCGCCGCCGCACTGCAGCCGCCCGCGTAGCGTGGACCTCGTCTAGGAAACGGGTTGGGCAGGCTTCGGGAACGAAGCAGGGTAAAGGTCCAGTGCGTGCTCTTCGACGTAATCCAGGGCAAGGCGGATGGCTCCGATGGAAACGATGCCGTCGCCAAGGGAGGAGGCCTCCACCCGGGGCGGAGTGAATGTGAACTTCGGCAGTTGCTCCTCGATGACGGGAATGAGCGCGTGCGCTGAGGCTGCAACGCCTCCCGCGAGGACGACGAGCTCCGGGTTTACCAGCGTGCTCACGGAGCCAATCACACGGGCCATGCGCTGTGCCACCCGGTTGAGGACGTCCTGAGCGACGTGGTCGCCGCCCCCGGCTGCGGCAAACACCATCTCGGCCGTGAGGCCGGACGGAGCGTTGCCGCACAGCTCATGCAGCTGCGTGTCGGCGCTTGAGGCGAGCGCCTCCTGGCCCAAAAGCGCTACATAGTGCGCGATGCCGAGGGTGTCGCCGACACCTTCGACATTGTCCAGGTATCCCAGCTCGCCAAAGCCGCCAAGCTGCCCGTGCAGCAGGCGGCCGGACTCCAGGATGCCGGCGCCAAGACGGTCCCCGGTGAGCATAACGACGAGGTTGTCGACGCCCTGGGCCGTGCCCCGCCAGCGTTCAGCCAGTGCAGCCAGATTGGCATCGTTCTCCAGGAGCACGTGCCAGCCGTGCCGCTCGGAGACAAGCCGGCGGACATCGAACGACTTCCAGAATTCCTGCACCGTGAGGACTTCGCCATCGCGACTCACCGGGGCGGCGACTCCCACAGTTACAGCCAGGACAGAGTCCGCGGACACTGCCGCCTTCTCCAAGGCCTCCGCGGCGATCCGGTCCAGCACATCGGCGCGCTCGTCAGCGCGTACGTTGAAGGCCCGGAAGGGCGTGGTTACCCTGGCGAGGGCGTTTCCCCCCATGTCGGCGACGATGGTGGTGATCTTGTTGGCCCCAATATCGATGCCCAGGACGCTGGCCGCACGGTCGTCGAAAACGAACCTGCGCGCCGGCCTGCCTTTGGTATATCCCTCGGCGCCGCGTTGGGTTTCCATTTCCCGGAGCCAACCGAGCCGGACCAGCTCATCACAAATCGAGATCACCGTGGCCCGGGAAAGCCCGGTGGCAGCCATGAGGTCCGTGCCTGTCATGATGCCGGCCCCGCGCATTGCCTTGAGCATCGCACTGGCATTGACCCTCCGCACCAGCTGCGTTGACGGTGCAGTCTCAGTCCTCATTGGGCGCTCCCATTCTGGCCTGCTCACAGGACGTAAAGGCGATTCTAAATTTAGGTCATAAATATAGCCGAGGAAACATTCGCCCCAGTGCTTGACGGTGTGCCCGGCGTCACCGCATACTAACGATAGGAGCTAAATTTACGCCCTATATAAACTCTGCGGCGAATTAACAGCCGTCCCCGCCGCCATGCGGCGTTCTGCCGCACCACGAAAGGACGAGGGTGTCTTTGAAATTGACGCGCACACTACCTACCGCAGTGCTGGGCCTGTGCCTGGCACTGCTCGCCGGCCTCCTCTCAGGCTGCACGGGAGACTCCGGCAAGGAGACCATCCGGTTCACGTTCAGCAAGCGGGAGGCGATCGGCTTCATGACCAAGCTGGTCGCCGACTACAACGCCTCGCAGGACAGCACGGAGGTCATCCTGGATACTTCCGGGGTCGACGTCGTTTCAGCGAGCTTTGTCCGGGGCAACCCGCCGGACATCGCGCTCGCGAACTACAACATGGAAACGGCCAGGTTCGTGCAGCGCGGTGCGCTGAGTGACCTGTCCGGAACCCAGGCCGCCACCCGGGTCCGGAAGGACCTGCAGCCACTGATGGACCAGTACGGTTCGTACCCGGACCGGACCAGCGCCCTGCCGTACTCGGTCATGGCGTCCTCCGTGATTTACAACAAGGAGATCTTCGCCGCCCACGGCATTGAGGTGCCCAGGACCTGGAGTGAGCTGCTCGCAGCGTGCGACGCGTTGAAAGCCGCGGGTGTGACGCCGTTCTACGCCACGTGGAAGGACGACTGGACGGTGGCCCAGGGATGGTTTGACTACTCTGTGGGCGGCCAGCTGGACACCCTCGACTTCTTTGACAAGCTTGCCGAAGCCGGCACGGACGTCGGACCTGACTCGCCGGCGTCCTTTCAAAAGGACTTTCAACAGCCTGTCGAGAAGATGCTGAAACTGGCGGGCACCTACGTGAACAAGGACGCCGCGAGCCGCGGCTACGGCGACGGGAACCTCGCGTTTTCCCAGGGCAAGGCAGCCATGTACCTGCAGGGCCCGTGGGCGTTCAGCGAGATCGCCAAGACTGCGCCCGATCTCCAGCTCGGAACCTTTCCACTGCCGATGACGGAGAACCCCGATGACCTGCGTGTGCGGGTCAACGTCGATCTCGCGGCGTGGATTCCGGAGGAATCCAAGCACAAGGAGGCGGCGCGCGACTTCCTGGAGTATCTCTACCGGCCGGAAATCATTGAGGCGTACAACAAGTCGCAGCTGGGCTTCACGCCCACCATCGATGCGGACGCGGCCCCGGACCCGCGTATCGAGGGGATGGTCGAGTACTACGACAAGGGCTCTGTCTACCAGGGACCATCGGTGCTCGTGCCGCGCACCATCCCCATCATGAACTACACCCAGGCGCTCGTGTTGGGCGCAGATCCTGCAGCCACGTTCCGCACACTCGACGCAGACTGGGCGCGCCTGGCGTTTCGCCAGTAGCCCAGAACAAGGGAGCCAGACACATGTCCACCACCACAGCAACCAGACGCGGGCAGGGACGCCCCGAAAGCCGCAGCCGGCGGAGGGTCGAACCGATCTTCTACCTTTTCCTCCTGCCAAGCCTTGTACTCTTTACGCTGGCGATCACGGTTCCAGGCCTCGTTGGCATCTTCTTCAGCTTCACGGACTCCATCGGAATCGGTGACTGGGAGTTCGCAGGCCTGACCAACTACATAGCAATTTTCAGCGATCCCGCCATCCTGCAGAGCTATCTGTTCACCTTCGGCTTCTCAATCGTCACCGTGCTGGTGGTGAACGTGATCGCCTTCCTCCTCGCCGTGGGGCTCACTTCGCAGATCCGCATGAAGACAGCGCTGCGAACCATCTTTGTTATCCCCATGGTGGTCTCCGGCATCATCATCGCCTACGTTTTCAATTTCCTGTTCTCCAACTCGCTGCCCGCTGCAGGTGCGGCGGCAGGCATCTCCTGGCTGGAGACGAGCCTCCTGGCAAACCCGGACCTTGCCTGGACCGCCATTGTGGTGGTAACCGCCTGGCAGGCCGTGCCCGGGGCGCTGCTGATCTATATCGCCGGTCTCGTCTCAATCCCGGGGGACGTGTACGAGGCCGCGGAGATCGACGGCGCCAGCAAGTTCCAGCAGCTCCTGAAGATCACCGCTCCGCTCGTGGCCGGCTATGTGGTGATCAACATCATCCTCGGCTTCAAGGGCTTCCTTAATGCGTACGACATCATCGTCGGACTCACGAACGGCGGCCCGGGAACCTCAACAAGAAGCATCGCGATGACCGTCATCGCCGGCTTCAACGGCGGCGACTATGCCTACCAGATGGCCAACGCCACGATCTTCTTCGTCGTCGCTGTCCTCATCTCTCTCCTGCAGCTGTCGCTGACTCGCGGACGGAACACACTCTAATGACCACACCATCAACCCTCACCGCCCAGGAACTCCACCACACCGAAGCAACCCCGGCCGGGAACGGACGGCGACGCCCGGGCCTGAAGGTCGAGCGGGTGAACTGGCCGGGTACCACCATCCTTGTCCTCTGCGCCGTCACGGTTCTGCTCCCGCTTTACGTGACCGTGTCCATGGCTTTCAAAACCCAGGCGCAGGCTGTGGACGGCAATGCGTTCTCATTCCCCGCGCCGTTCAGCATCGACGGCTTCGTCCAGGCGTGGACGTTGACGAACTTCCCCGTCGGCGCAGCAATGTCGCTGCTGGTCACGGCCGGGACCGTCGTAGCGACGATCGTGCTGGCCGCATTCGCCTCGTATGCGATTGTGCGCAACTGGGAACGCAGGCTGTTCCGGTACTCCTTCTACTACCTGCTCGCAGCGATGTTCATCCCGTTTCCGGTCGTAGCCCTGCCGCAGATCCAGATGACCGGCCGCCTGGGCCTGGACAACCCGCTGGGCGTTATCCTGCTCGCCACAATGTTCCAGCTGAGCTTCAGTGTGCTGCTGTTCACGGCGTTCCTGCGGTCCATCCCGCTCGAACTGGAAGAGAGCGCCCGCATTGACGGTGCCACCACCTGGCAGACCTTCTGGCAACTGATCTTTCCCCTGCTGGCGCCGATGAGCGCCACAGTCGGAATTTTTGCCTTCCTTTACGCCTGGAATGACTTCATGATGCCTTCGCTGATCATCTCCGACCCGGCGCTGCAAACCCTTCCAGTGCGGCAGAACCTGTTCCAGACCCAGTTCAGCAACAACTATCACGTGTCCTTTGCGTCTTATCTGATGGCCATGGCGCCGGCCATCGTGGCTTACCTCTTTACCCAGCGGTGGGTCATGGCCGGCGTCACACAGGGTGCCGTCAAGGGCTAAGTACAGCCAGACTGTAAGCCACCACTAAACCCCCGGAAAGGGGAAAACGCTTGTCCATCCTCGCCAGCCAGACGCACCATGCCGACAAGGGACCCGAGGCCGCCACCACCTGGTGGCGCCAGGCCGCGGTGTACCAGATCTATCCGCGCAGTTTCGCCGACTCGAACGGTGACGGGATTGGGGACCTCAAGGGCATTACTTCGAAGGTGCCGTATTTGAAGAGCCTGGGGATCGACGCCGTCTGGCTGAGCCCGTTTTATCCCTCGGCCCTGGCTGACGGCGGTTACGACGTTGATGATTACCGCGACGTCGATCCCAAGATCGGCAGCCTGGCAGATTTCGATGCAATGGCCGCGGCCCTGCACGCCGCCGGTATCAAAGTGATCGTGGACATCGTCCCGAACCACTCCTCCAACCGGCACGCCTGGTTCCTGGAAGCCCTGGCCGCCAGCAAGGGTTCAGCGGCCCGGCAGCGGTACCACTTCAGGGACGGGAAGGGCGAGCACGGCGAACTGCCGCCGTCGGACTGGACAGCCGCTTTCGGCGGCCCGGCCTGGTCCCGGGTGGACGACGGCCAATGGTACCTGCACACCTTCACCCCCGAACAGCCGGACTGGAACTGGGACAACCCCGAGGTCCGTGCGGACTTCCTCAGGACGTTGCGCTTCTGGGCTGACCGGGGCGTTGACGGGTTCCGCGTGGACGTGGCCAACCTTCTGGTCAAGGACCTCCCCGCCGAGCTTCCCAGCAAGCAGGAACTGGACGCGATGGACCGTACCGTGGGGACGCATCCGCTCATGGACCGCGACGAAGTCCATGAGATCTATGCGGAATGGCGCAAGGTCTTCAACGAGTATGATCCGCCGCGGTTTGCCGTGGCGGAGGCATGGGTGGAAACCGCCGAGCGGCGCGCCAAATACGCCTCCCCTGAAGGGCTGGGCCAGGCTTTCAGCTTCGACCTGCTCCTGGCCGACTTCAACGCCGCCCAGTTCCGCACCATCATCACGGACAACCTCGCACAGGCGCGCCTCACCGGGTCCACGACCACCTGGGTATTTTCGAACCACGACGTCACCCGCCATGCCACCCGTTACGGTCTCGAACCGCTCAACGGGCGGCCTGGGAAGCCGGGGGTGGACTGGGTCAAAGCGGGCGGTCCCCGCGAAGCGCTGGACGTGGAAGGGGGCCTCCGCCGCGCCAAGGCCGCTACGCTGCTGATGCTCGCCCTTCCCGGCTCCGCGTACCTCTACCAGGGGGAGGAACTGGGCCTGCACGAGGTGGCGGACATCCCCGCTGACCGGCGCCAGGACCCGTCATTCTTCCGGGGAGCGGAGTACGACGGCCTGGGCCGGGACGGCTGCCGCGTGCCTTTGCCCTGGGAACCCTCGGGACCATCCTTCGGCTTCGGCACAAACGGCGCCCACCTGCCCCAGCCGGACTGGTTCGCCGGCTACGCAGCCAGCACCCAGGAAACCGACAACCCCTCAACCCTGCAGTTCTACCGCCAGGCATTGGCGCTGCGCCACGAACTCCAAGGTGCGGAGACCCTGGAATGGCACCACAGCGGAGACGGGCAGGTGCTGCACTTCGTGCGCCCGGGCGGCTGGCACGTTGTGGCGAACTTCGGTACGGCCGCCGTCGAACTTCCTGACGGCGAGGTCCTGATCTCCAGCGGCGGGATCAAAGGCGGCATGCTCCCAGGAGAATCAACCGCCTGGCTCAGGGCCTAAAGCGGCGTCCGGAGGGGGCAGGCAGCGAGCTGTTGACCATGCCCGCCCGGTCGGCACATACTTGTCACTAGAAAATTTAGATACTAAATAAAAGGAGTGTTGTGAGCACCACCGCCACCCTGGCAACCCTGTCCGATTCCGGCCCCCTGTCCGATCCGAACTGGTGGCGCCAGGCTGCTGTCTACCAGATCTACCCCCGCAGTTTTGCCGACTCCAACGGCGATGGCATTGGCGACCTCAGGGGCATCACCTCCAAGGTCCCGTACCTGAAGTCCCTGGGGATCGACGCCGTGTGGCTGAGCCCGTTCTACCCCTCGGCGCTCGCAGACGGCGGCTACGACGTGGATGACTACCGCGACGTCGATCCCAAGCTCGGCACCCTCGAGGATTTCGACGAGATGGCCAAGGCGCTGCACGGGGCCGGCATCAAGCTCATCGCGGACATCGTTCCCAACCACTCCTCGAACCGCCACGAGTGGTTCAAGGAAGCGTTGGCCTCGCCCAAGGGCTCGCCGGCCCGGGAGCGGTACATCTTCCGTGACGGCAAGGGCCCCAACGGCGAGTTCCCGCCGTCGGACTGGGACTCGGTGTTCGGCGGCCCCGCCTGGGAGCGCATTACCGAACCGGACGGCACCCCCGGGCAGTGGTACATGCACATTTTCGCCAAGGAGCAGCCGGACCTGAACTGGTCCAACCGCGAGGTCCGCGACGACTTCCTCAAGACCCTGCGCTTCTGGTCCGACCGCGGAGTGGACGGCTTCCGTGTGGACGTGGCGCACGCCCTCACCAAGGACCTCACCGAGCCGCTGCTGTCCAAGCTTGAACTGAGCGCCGCCAACACCGGCGTGGACGGTTTCGACGACGGCACGCACCCCTTCTGGGACCGCGACGAGGTCCACGAGGTGTACGCCGAGTGGCGTGAGGTCTTCAACGAGTACAACCCGCCGCGCACCGCCGTGGCCGAGGCCTGGGTGCACGCCACCCGCCGCGCCCGCTACGCAAGCCCGCAGGGGCTCGGCCAGGCCTTCAACTTCGACCTCCTGCAGGCCGATTTCGACGCCGACGAATTCCGCGAGATCATCACCCGCAACCTGGCCGAGGCCGCCGCAACCGGTGCCTCCTCCACCTGGGTGTTCTCCAACCACGACGTTGTCCGGCACGCCACCCGCTACGGCCTGCCGCAGGTCTCCAAGAGCGAGGCGGGCGCCAAGGGCCAAGACGGCAAGGAGTGGCTGCTTGCCGGCGGCCCCAAGGAACAGCTGGACGTGGAGCTCGGTGAACGCCGTGCCCGCGCCGCAACCCTCCTGATGCTGGCGGTGCCGGGCTCCGCCTACCTGTACCAGGGTGAGGAACTGGGCCTGCAGGAAGTGGCGGAGATCCCCGAATCCGAACGCCAGGATCCCTCCTTCTTCCGGAACAGGGGAGTGGAGATCGGCCGGGACGGCTGCCGTGTGCCCCTGCCCTGGAAGGTGGAAGGCACCTCCTTCGGCTTTGGCGACGGCGGCGCGCACCTGCCGCAGCCGGACTGGTTCAGCAAGTACGCCGTGGAGGCGCAGGACGGCACCGAGGGCTCCACCCTCGAGCTGTACCGCACCGCCCTGAGGCTGCGCCATGAGCTCCAGGCGGATGAGGACCTGGAATGGGTGGAGAACGCCAACCCTGAGATCCTGCACTTCCGCCGCCCGGGCGGCTGGCAGTCCGTGACCAACTTCGGGGACACCGCCGTCGACCTCCCCGAGGGGACCGTGCTTGTCAGCAGCGCACCGCTGGAAGACGGCAAGCTGCCCGGCAACACCACCGCATGGCTGCGCTGATGCCTGTGCCTGTCCCGGAAGGGCGGCCTGCCTGATGCAGGAACTCATTTATGGCTGCATGGGCCTGGGCGGCAGCTGGTCCGGCGAGCCGCATGGGGCTGAACATGTGGACCAGGCCGCCGCCGCCGTCGAGGCCGCGCTGGATGCCGGGATCACCTTGTTCGACCATGCGGACATCTACCGCAGCGGCAAGTCGGAGGCCGTGTTTGGTGAAGTCCTGGCCGCTGAGCCGGGGCTCCGCGGCCGCATCAGGCTGCAGACCAAATGCGGTATCCGGCTGAACGAGCGCGGGCTGCAGACACACTACGACCTCAGCCGGGATGCCATCCTGGAGCGGGTCAACGGAAGCTTGCAGCGGCTGCGGACGGACTATGTGGACATCCTCCTGCTCCACCGGCCGGACCCGTTGGCGGACCCGGCGGAGGTGGCTGCCGCCGTCGGGCAGCTGATGGCGGAGGGCAAGGTCCGGCAGCTGGGCGTGTCCAACATGTCCGGGGCGCAGATCGAGGCGCTGCAGGACCGGTTGGAAACCCCGGTGGTGGCGAACCAGCTGGAGATGAGCCTGCTCAAGCGGGCCTGGCTGGAGAGCCAGGTGCTGGTCAACCACGCCGAGCACCTGGACTACAGCTTCCCGCACGGCACCCTTGAGTACTGCATGCGCAACTCCATCACGCTGCAGGCCTACGGTTCGCTGGCGCGCGGCCTGTACACCGGGGCGGAACCGGAAAGTCCCGCGTCAGCAGATGCCGCCACCGCTGAGCTCGTGGCCCGGCTGGCGGGGGAGTACGGCAGCACCGGCGAAGCCGTCCTGCTCGGGTGGCTGATGAAGCATCCGGCGGGCATCGCGCCGGTGATCGGGACCGTCAACCCGGAACGGATCCGTGCGTGTGCCGACGCTGCCCGCGTGGCCCGGGAGATGACCCGGGCTGACTGGTACGGGCTCTGGGTGACGGCGCGGGGCAGCAACATCCCCTGACCCACCCCAACTAGGTGGCAGCAGGTGTCGATTTGAGGGCTCAAAACGACACCTGCTGCTACCTGCTTTCCGGCAACGTCCGGTCATTTGGGGTTTAGTTCGTATTGATCCCCACAAGGAGGCCATTTTCTTCGGCGTCGGGGTTGCGGGGCGGATACGGTAGATACATGACGTCTACCATCGCCACCGAGACCGTAAGGCCGGAACGCAATATCCCAGCAGAAATCGCCCGTTCCTGGCTTCTGGTCAATGCCATGAAGACAGAGCTGTTCGACCAGTCCGCCGTCTCGCGTGCTGACTCGATCATCCTGGATATTGAAGATGCCGTGGACCCGTCGCAGAAGGACCACGCACGGAACAACGTTGTGGACTGGCTGACCGCCGGCGGCAAGGCCTGGGTCCGCATTAATGATGCCACCAGCCGCTTCTGGGCTGATGACCTGGCGGGCCTCCGCGGCACGCCGGGGCTCCTGGGCGTCATGCTGGCCAAGACCGAGTCAGCAGACCAGGTGACGGAGAGCTTCCACCGCATGGACGGCAAGACGCCGGTCATCCCGCTGGTGGAGTCCGCGCTGGGCATCGAGGAAGCGAACAACATCGCCAAGGCACAGGGCGCCTTCCGCCTGGCGTTCGGTTCCGGCGACTTCCGCCGCGACACGGGCATGGCAGCCACGCCCGAAGCCATGGCCTACCCCCGCGCCAAGCTCGTCGTCGCCAGCCGCGTGGGCAACCTTCCCGGCCCCATCGACGGCCCCACCGTGGGCACCAACCACCCCATCCTGCGCGAGCAGACCGGCATCACCGTGATGATGGGCATGACCGGCAAGCTCTGCCTGGCCATCGACCAGACCCCCGTCATCAACGAGGTCATCAGCCCCACGCCCTCGGATGTCGCCTGGGCCACGGACTTCATGGCGGACTTCGAGGCTAACGGCCGCGTCATCCGTGACGGCTCCGACCTGCCCCGCCTGGGCCGCGCCGAGAAGATCATGAAGCTCGCAGTGGCCTTCGGCGTGCAGCCCGCGCTCTAGCCCCACAGCCTTCGCTGCAGGAGACCCCGTGACCGGTACCCGTTATCTGGTCCACGGGGTCTTTTGGCCTCCGCCTCCGGAGGCGGCAGCGGGCGGAGGTGTTGGTCCGAGCCCGTACCTCCGCCTCCAGGCGCCGGACGGCACCTTCCGCGAGGTAACGCTCGACGCCGGGACGCACCTGGGCTTCCGGCTCGCCGCCGAGGGGAAGCATTGCCTCGGCCACCATGTGGTGCACGGCCCCGCCCACCGGGACCACGTCCTCTGCGCCAGGCGGGCCCCCGCAGTCCGCGGACACCAGTGCGAGCGGTGTTTCGTGGTGGACGACTCCCGGCTCATCCACGACTTCCACCGGGGCGGCCGGGTCCCGCCCGGGCTGCGCAGCTACCTGATGCAGCCACACTGGCTCTACGTTGCCACCTTCGCCAACGGCGCCAGCAAGGTGGGCACGGCTGCGGAGCTCCGAAAGTGGCAACGCCTCGCGGAGCAGGGAGCCGTGGCGGCCAGCTTCGTTGCCCACGCCGCCGATGGACGCGTGGTGCGGATCCTCGAGGACCTTGTCACGCGCGAGGCCGGGCTTCCGCAGCAGGTCCGGTCGGCAGCCAAGGCTGCCGCACTGGCTTCCCCGGCCCCGGCTGGTTGGCTCAGCGGCCATAACGCGGCCGTCGCCGCTTCCGCCCGCGGCGTGGTTTCCCGGTCAGGCGCGGAGGGCTTCGAAGTGGTGGAGGAGTCCTGGAGCAGGCCGGAGCTGGCCGGCCCGCTGTGCTCCGTGAGCCGCCGGCACCCCTATCCGCACACCCTCGCGGCAGGCTCCCACGGCTTCACCATTACTTCACTGTGCGGCAGCTTCGCCCTGGCAGCCATTGATGGGACCGAGCTGGAATTCGTGGTGGATCTCGGCCGGCTCAAGGGCCGGAACATCGAACTGGGGCAGTACAGTTCCGAGGTGCCGGCCGTCCAGGAGGCGCTGTTCTGAGCCTGCGCTTCTGCAACCAGCGGCGCGGCCCCCGGTAGACTGTCCGGGTGCTGAACGAATTCTGGGCCACCGCGCCAACCCGCTATAAAGTCCTGGTTTTCAGTGCGATGGGACTGATCGCCGTCGGAATTATCCTCAACCTGGTAGGTAAAACCAGCGGCAACTCCGGCCTCGCCACCGTGTCCCTTCCGGTGATCGGCCTGGGCCTGGTCCTGCACATCGCAGGGATTGTGGTCCGCGGCCAGGCGATCCGGAAGGGCTACAAGCGGTAGGCGGCGTTTCGGCGGACGTGGCTGCGGGCGTGTTCCACGGCATCCCCGAGGTGCTCGAAGAGGTGCTTGTGGTGCCGCAGGGACCGGATCACTCCCACGTTCGTCACCAGCTGCAGGTGGTCCGGCCGGACACCCTTGAGTAATACGGTGATGCCCCGGAGCTCAAGCGCGGAGACCACGTCCACCAGTGCATGCGCGCCCGTGGCGTCGAGCATCCGCAGCTGGGAAAGCCTGATGATGGCCACCTGGATATCCTTAACCTGGCTGATCTCCTGCAGGATCCGTTCGGCCGCGCCGAAGAACATGGCCCCGTCAAGCCGGAGGACGGCTATGTGCTCGTCACCCTCGGCGCGCGGGCCGGGGATCTCCTCCCGCTGCACGCTGCTCAGCGACGCGAACGTGCGCAGGGCAAAGAGGGCCGCCGCCGCGAGCCCTATTTGGATGGCAATGATCAGGTCGAACGCCACCGTGATGATCGCCGTCAGGATGAAAACGGCGGCGTCGGACCTGGTGGAGCGGAGGATCGCCGCGACGGTCCGCCGGGACACCATCCGCGCCGCAGTGACCATCAGGACCCCGCCGAGGGCTGCCAGCGGAATCCGGCTGACCATGCCCGAGGCGAGGTAAACGATCGCCAGCAGCACCACGGCGTGGACAGCGGCAGCCAGGCGGGTTTTTGCACCGGACCGGACGTTCACGGCCGTCCGCGCGAGGCCCCCCGTGGCGGGCATGCCGCCGAAGAGGCCCGCGGCGATTGACGCAAGGCCCTGGCCCGTCAGCTCCCGGTCCGGGCTGTACGGTCCACTCGGTCTGCCGTCCGGCCCGGTCATTCCTGCCGCAACCCGGGCGGACAGCAACGACTCGATGGCCGCAAGGCAGGCGATGGCCACCGCGGGCATGGCCAGGCTGCCCAGCAGATCCAGGTCAAAGGCGGGAACCGCCGGAGCGGGCAGGGAATGCGGCAGGGGGCCGATCCTGGGGATGTCCAGCCGGAACAGCTCGGCGGCCGCCGTGGCGAGGAGCACCGCGATCAGGCTGGCCGGCAATGCCCTGAGCAGCTTCTGCACCAGGACCATCACGACGGCGACTCCCGCCACGACTGCAAGGGTCAGCAAGGCCGTCGGGACGGTTGCGGCGGACGCGGCTTCCACTGCAGCGATGAGGGTGTTGTGGCCCGGGATGCCGGATGTTCCGACGGCGGGCGGAACCTGCTGGAGGAAGATAATGGCGGCGATCCCCAGGGTGAAGCCTTCCACCACGGGCCATGGGATGAAGGCGACCGCCCGGCCCAGGCCGCTGAATCCCAGGACACAGACCAGCAGCCCCGCCATCAGTGACAACGGGGCCACGCTGCCGGCGCCGTGGACTGCCACCACCGGCGCCAGCACCACAACCATGGCACCGGTGGGGCCGGAGACCTGGACGGGTGATCCGCCCATCACGGCTGCCACCAGGCCGGCGACGATCGCGGTGATGAGCCCGGCCTCCGCACCCACACCCGAGCTGACGCCGAACGCGAGGGCCAGCGGCAGGGCCACAATGCCCACCGTGATGCCGGCCAGCAGGTCGGTCCGCCACGATGTTCCCAGTCCCGCGTAATCCAGTGTCGAGGGCAGGAACCGGTTGGGGCGCCGCCTGGCGGTGCTGACGCCCGCGTTCACGAGGCGGCCCCGCCAGCCAGGTGATCTGCGGGCAGCTGCTGCGCCAGCCGGAGCTGTTCGTTCGAATCGGCAAGGGTGTCCAGGAGGAACGTCCGCGCGATGGCAAGCAGTTGGGAAATCCCGGGGTGCGCCAGCCGGTAGGTCACGGCATTGGCAGTGCGCACAGAGGTCACCACCTTGTGCTTTCGCAACGTGGCCAGGTGCTGGGAGAGGTGCGAGGCTTCCAGCCCGGTCTCCGCCAGGAGGTAGCTCACTGCTGCGGTTTCCTGTGGCGCCGCTGCCAGCAGCTCAAGGATGCGGATCCTTGCAGGGTGCGCCAGCCCCTTGAAGAGGTTGGCCTTGATTTCGTACAGCGGAGCCTGGGCGGAAGGCAGCATGGGAAGCTCCTCAACGTGACAGTGACGTGTGGACTTAGTCAGGGTGAATCAAAGCACTGTGGATTGATGGATTGATGGATTCATCATATCAACGTCATGCAACCCCCTGCCAGGTGCGGCAACGATAGGCTTGAGTCCATGACTATCAATCCGGACCTGCAGGGCCGAAGCTACCCTGCCGCAGAGGTGTACGACGTTGGCCGTGAGAAGATCCGCGAGTTCGCCCGCGCCGTGAAGGCCACACATCCCGCGCACTTCGACGTCGACGCCGCCCACGCCCTGGGCCACGGCGACCTGGTGGCTCCACCGACCTTCGCCATCATCGTCGCCCAGCGTGCCGACGCCCAGCTCATCGAGGATCCGGAAGCCGGCATCGACTTCTCCCGCGTGGTGCATGCAGACCAGCGCTTCATCCACCACCGGCCGATTTTCGCGGGGGACCGCCTCGTCGCGGAGCTCCACGTGGACGGTGTCCGGGCCATGGGCGGTGGTGCGATGATCACCACCCGGTCGGAAATCTTCGCTCTCGGCGCGGATGATTCCCGCGAACCCGTCACCACCACGTCGTCGTCCATCCTGGTCCGCGGAGGGGGACAGTAACCATGAGCCTCAGCATCCACGAACTCAGCGCCGGCCAGGAGATCGGAAGCCGCACCATCGAGGTCACGCGCACCGATTTGGTCAAGTACGCCGGTGCCTCCGGTGACTTCAACCCCATCCACTGGAACGAGGCTTTTGCCACCAGTGTGGAACTGCCCGGCGTCATCGCCCACGGCATGTTCACCATGGGCTCCGCCGTCCAGCTGGTGACCGACTGGGCGGGTGACCCGGCCGCCGTCGTCGACTTCCAGACCAGGTTCACCAAGCCCGTCCTGGTCACCGACACCACGGGCACGTCCGACGCCGGCGCCACCATTGAGGTCAGCGGCATCATTGGAAAGCTCGACGCCGAGGCGAACACCGCGCGGGTGGACCTCACCGTCATGGCCGCCGGCCAGAAGGTCCTGATGAAGGCCCAGGCAGTCGTCAAACTGGCATAGCCCGGAAAGGTGGGAACACTTTCCCGATAGGGTGGACAGGTGACTTCCACCCTGCTTTCCCAGCTGACCACGGCCGCCGTCGGGGGCCCCGCCCACAAGTTCATCAAGGCCGGAACCGAAGCTGAGATCATCGACGCCGTCCGTGCCGCGGACGCCGCGGGGGAGCAGCTGCTGATCATCGCCGGCGGCTCAAACCTGCTGATTTCCGACAACGGGTTCCCCGGAACCGTGGTCCAGGTCGCCTCGCAGGGGTTCACCGTCAACGCGGAGGACTCCTGCGGCGGCGTGGCCGTGGTGGTGCAGGCCGGGCACAACTGGGACAAGCTGGTGGAGCACGCGGTCCGCCATGCCTGGTCCGGGGTGGAGGCCCTGGCCGGCATTCCCGGGTCAACGGGTGCGACGCCGGTGCAGAACGTGGGTGCCTACGGTGCCGACGTGTCCCAGACCATCGCGGCAGTGCGCACGTGGGACCGGGAGCGGAACGCGGTAAAGACCTTCACGAACTCGGAGCTGCAGTTCGGCTACCGGGACTCCATCCTCAAGCAGACCACCGTCAACGGCTCACCCCGGTACGTGGTGCTGACCGTGGAGTTCCAGCTGCCCCTGGGCCGGATGAGCGCGCCGATCCGTTACGCGGAACTTGCCCGTGCCCTTGGCGTCGAGGTGGGCAAGCGCGCGTACTCGAACGATGTGCGCCGCGAGGTGCTCCGGCTGCGTGCCTCCAAGGGCATGGTGTGGGACCCCCAGGACCGGGACACGTACTCCACGGGCTCCTTCTTCACCAACCCCATCGTTCCGGCCGAGGTGGCTGCGGCCCTGCCGGACGGCGCACCCCGGTACCCTGCCGGTCAGGACGGGCTGGTGAAGCTGTCCGCCGCGTGGCTGATCGACCAGGCCGGCTTTGCCAAGGGTTTCGGGCTGGAACCCGGCAGCGTCAGCGGCGGACGGGCCTCCCTGTCCACCAAGCACACACTTGCCATTACCAACCGCGGCTCAGCCACCGCCCAGGACGTGGTGGCGGTGGCACGCGAGGTGCGTGCCGGCGTCGAACAGCGCTTTGGCATTCAACTGCACCCGGAACCGCTGCTTATCGGCCTGGAGCTGTAGCACCGGCAGGATCGCCCGCCACGCCCGGGGCATTGGCGCGGACCACCGCCGCCTGGCCCAGCAGGGCGGACGACCAGCCGGCGAGCACCAGGTAGATTCCCGTGAAAAGCCATACCAGCTGGCCCGGCAACAGCGGGTTTGCGAGGCCTGACAGGATGCAGGCCACGAGTCCGCCGAGGGCGACGGCGAGGGACAGGACCCAGAGGACCTTTGCCGCGGGCGGGTGGTGCCGCCAGTCCCGGTACAGCTTCACTCCCTGCCGGCTGACGCTGATGCCCGGGAAAAGCACCGCATAGCCGCCGCCGAGGCTCAGCACGAGCGAGGGGAGCAGCAGCAGGGGATCGGACCGGCCATCTCCGAGGAAGGTGGAGAACTGGAGCAGCCCCAGGCCGGATCCTGCCAGGACGCAGGCCGTGCCGCCGGCCATCCACCACCTCGTTTTAAGCGCGAGCAACTGCCACAAACTCCCCAAAGTCATGGTTCTACCCTAGCGGTCTATGACCGGCGGGCAGTGGCGCGCCTTAAGATAGGGCCATGGCTGCTGGCATGGGCCGTCCCGACGGCAGGATCGTAGGCAGGCTGAGGCTTGCCTCCCAAAGGCTCGCGGCTGGAACGGACGGCGTCGGATCGGTTGCGGACACTGTGCGCTGGATGACGGCGATGCAGGCCCAGGACCTGCAGGCCGCGATGTGGGCCGTGGGCGTGCGGGTGCCGGGATGCGGCCTCAGCGACGTCCGGTCCGCCCTGGACACCGGTGCCGTGGTCCGGTCGTGGCCCATGCGTGGCACGCTGCATCTCGTAGCCCCGGAGGACCTGCGCTGGATGCTGGACCTCACGGCTGAACGGCTCACCAAAAGCATCGCGGCCCGCCACCGGGAGCTGGGCATCACATGGGCAGACGTTGAGAAGTGCCGGGATATTGCGCTGGAGCACATCGCCGCCGGCGGTCCCGCCAGCCGTGCCGGACTGTTCCAGGTGTTCGACGCCGCCGGGCAGCCCACGCAGGGACAGCGGGGCATCCACCTATTGGGGACACTGTGCCGGCACGCGTGGCTGGTGCAGGGGCCGCTGGCCAAAAACCAACAGCTGCTGGTGGCCTTCGATGACTGGATCCCGGTGTCGCGGAACATGGAGCGCCAGGAGGCCTTGGCGGAGTTCGCGCTGCGGTACTTCCGCAGCCACGGACCGGCAACCCTGGTGGATTTCGCGTGGTGGACCCAGCTCCCGCTGACGGAAGTGCGGGCCGCGTTCGAACCAGTCCGCGGGCTCCTTGTGGAACGCAGGTTCGGGGACGCCGTGCACTGGATGTCAGCCGGGACCGCCGCCCTGCTGGATGCTGGGGTCCCTGGAGCACGGTCCGTCCTGCTGCTGCCCGGATTTGATGAGTTCCTGCTGGGATACAAGGACCGGACAGCCGTCCTTCCCCCGGAGCACTTTGACAGGATCGTGCCCGGCGGGAACGGCGTTTTCAAGAAGACCCTCGTGGCCGGGGGCGAAGTGATCGGCACCTGGGCCCGGGACGGCACCAGCCGGGATGCCGCCGTCGTGCCCGAACCCTTCGACCACACCAGGCGCCTTGGCCCCGCCGCGCAGGCCGCCTTCGCCCGGGCAGCCAAGCGCTACCTCAGCTTCCTGGATAGCTGACGGCACCCCGCGCCGCGTCCGGATCAAACAGGAACGGCCCTGCCCCGCACGAACGGTGCTGCCCCGGTATTTATCAAGCTGTTTGTGACAGCGGGGTGGTTTCGTTGTTGTTGTTTATTCCGGCCGTGAGCGGGGCAGTTGGTGCGACCGGTCTGCGGCGGTACCTGTGTGGGTTCCGGGCGTAGCAGGCATCGAGGGTTACTTGGCGCTGCAGGCGTGCGTGATGCGTCAGTCCGTGGTGGACGGTGTTGGGGGTGTAGTAGTTCAATCCGCTGTGCCGGTGGTGAGTGTTGTAGTTCGAGAAGAACGCCGCCATGTGGGTCCGGGCGTGCTGCAGGTCCTGGAACCGGTGGGGAAAGTCCAGGTCGTATTTGACGGTCTTGAAGAGCGACTCTGAGTACGGGTTGTCGTCCGAGACCCGTGGCCGGGAGTAGGACAGGGTGATGCCCAAGGAGTGTGCCAGTTCCAGTGTGGTTCCCGCCCGCATAGGTGCGCCGTTGTCGGCATGGAGCACGGCCGGGCTGTGGTGGTTGTCGGCTACGGCGCTGCGGATTAGTGCAGCGGCGTGAGCGGCTGTTTCGGTGTATTCGACGCGGTGACCGACGACTTTGCGGGAGAACACGTCCATGACGGTGTAGAGCCGGTAAGTGTGTTTGCCAGGGCCGTGAAGCATTGTGATGTCCCAGCTCCAGAGCTGATTCGAGGCGTTGGCGTGCAGGACGGGTTTGGCTCTCTTGGGGCCGCTGCCCGCCGGGCGTTGGGTCCGGCGGTCGCCGTTTTGCCCGTGCCGTTTCACGATCCGGTGGGCGGCCGCGATCGAGAAATTGCAGTGCCCCGCGTCGAGCATCCGGTAGTACGCCTGCGTGACCGAAAGGTTGGCGTATTCCTCAGCATTGAGCAGTCCCATGAACTCGTCTGCTTCGGCCCCGGTGATTCGGTTCGGGTAATCCCTGTCGGCGTGGTGCACGCGGATCCCGGCCGGAACGGAGGGGCTCAGATGCCGGTACCACGCGGTGCGGTGCAGCCCCACCAAAGCGCAGGCCTTGACCGCTGACCAGCCGGCCGCCACCAGTTTCCCGGTGAAGGTCAGGGCGATGTTTTTCCAGGTTTTGGCATCAACCACTCGGGCTGGCCCGGCTCCGGTTCTTCCAATTGCGGGTCGGTCGCTGCCGCGCTCTTGGCCATCGCGTCCAAGAGCGCGGAAGCTTTTCCCAAAATGTCCACCGCAGCTTCGGACCGTGCCAGTTTGGCTTTGAGGATCTCGTTTTCTTTCAAAGCCCTTTTGAGTTGTCGTTTATCGCCTGCATTCAATCGCTGGTCCTCCTTCTGCGCATCCTCTTCAAGGGGCAGTTGGCCCGACTCCCGGGCGCTGGCCCAATGTCGTATAGTCTCGGCCTTGACGCCGACTGCCCTTGCCAGGGCGGCCTTGGAGCCTAGCTCCAGACACTTCTCATGCTCGTCCAGAATTGCGTTCTTTTCCCTGACGGTAAAGTGCCGATTCGACTGCCGGACTGGGATAACAAAATCCATGATGGACCTTCCCCGTCCCGTGCGACGGGCTCGCATCAACAGGAAAACCTGTCACATAAGAGCCTGACACACAGGGGCCCAGCACCGTTCGTGCGGGGCAGGGCCGCTGTTGCGTTTTTGAATCCTGGCTGTCCACATCCAGGTCCGAGACGCTTCCGGGAGCGCCCTGCGGCAGGCCACCCTGTAGTGATGAAGCCTGACACGATCCGCGACATGTTGGACGAGCGCTGGCCCGACTTCCCGGTGGCATCAACCCTGCAGCTGGCGCACGAGGGTCTCGGGGACAGGGTCTTGACGGCGGCAGTGCGCATAGGTCTGGTCATCAGACTGCGGCGGGGCGCGTACGCCCGGAGCTCCTACTGGCACGGCCTGAAACCGTGGGTGCGGGATGGCCTGTTAGTGCATGCCCACCACCTGTCCACAGGCGGGGCAGCACGGTACAGCCACATAAGCGCAGCCAGGCTCCATGAATGCCAGGCCTGGGGCGCAGGACCACGGATACACGTCACTACGGACTACGCCAACTCGCGAAGAAGCGCCGGGGAGGACGTCAGGACACATCGGGCACACCTGGATGAAAGGGACTGCACCTCGTTCCTGGCCAGTGACGGAAGGGAGATGCTGGCGACCAGCCTGGCGAGGACCGTGCTGGATTGTGCCCGTATCCTGCCGCTTGAGCAGGCTGCCGTCATAGGTGATCACGCTCTCCGGAAAGGGGTTGATGCGGCTGGGCTGCGCCGGTTGCTTGAGGAAGGGCTGGAAAAACGGGGGAGCCGGCGGGCGCGTCTCCTCCTCGACTCGCTTGACGGACGCTCAGAGTCGGCAGGTGAGACACGAACCAGGCTTCTGCTGTATTCCCTGGGTCAACGAAACTTCACGCCCCAAGTCGAGATTCCAACACCCACAGGGCTCTTCCGCGCTGATTTTGCTGACCCTGGATCGAGGATCGTCGTCGAGTTCGACGGCATCGGGAAGTACACGGACTACCGGCCCACAGATGAGGCCCTCATCGCCGAACGCCAGCGGGAAAATGCGCTGATCGAAGGGGGCTGGTTGGTCCTTCGGCTCGGATGGAAGCACCTTGACCGGCCCGTGGAGCTCAACCGCCGCATCATGGCCATGGCGGAGCGCTCCCGGAGAATGTCAACCTGACAGCAGAACGGCCCTGCCCCGCACGAACGGTGCTGGGCAGGACCGTTCATGCGGGGCAGGGCCGTTCGTGAGCGCTGCTGAGACGGGTTACAGGTTCCCGGTGGCGATGTTGAGCATGCGGCGCAGCGGCTCGGCAGCGCCCCAAAGGAGCTGGTCGCCCACGGTGAAGGCGCTGATGTACTCCGGACCCATCTCCATCTTGCGGATGCGGCCCACGGGGATGTCCAGCGTGCCGGAGGCCGCCACCGGGGTCAGGTCCGCCATGGAGGCTTCCTTGGTATTGGGAACCACCTTGGCCCACTGGTTGTCCTCGGCGAGGAGCTTCTCGATCTCGGCGACCGGGAGGTCCTCGCGCAGCTTGAGCGTCAGAGCCTGGGAGTGGGACCGCATGGCACCGATGCGCACGCACAACCCGTCCATGACCACGTGGTTGTCCTCGGAGGTGCCCAGGATCTTGTTGGTTTCGACCCCGGCCTTCCATTCCTCCTTGGACTGCCCGTTGCCCAGGTCCGCGTCGATCCAGGGGATCAGCGATCCGGCCAGCGGAACGCCGAACTGGGTGGCGTCGATGTCGGTGCGCTGGTGGGCCAGGACCTTGCGGTCGATGTCCAGGATGGCCGACGCCGGATCGTCCAGTTCCGTGCTGACCTCGGCGTTGAGCGTGCCGAACTGGCTGAGCAGCTCGCGCATGTGCCGTGCCCCGCCGCCGGAGGCCGCCTGGTAGGTCATGGAGGTGCCCCACTCCACGAGGTTGTTCTTGAACAGGCCGCCGAGGCCCATGAGCATGCAGGAGACGGTGCAGTTGCCGCCGATGAAGTCCTTGGTCCCGTTGACCAGGCCCTTATCGATGACATCGCGGTTGATCGGGTCCAGCACGATGATGGAATCGTCATTCATGCGCAGGGTGGAGGCGGCATCGATCCAGAGGCCGTCCCAGCCGCGGCTGCGGAGCTCGGTGTGCACGCGCTTGGTGTAGTCCCCGCCCTGGGCGGTGACGATGATGGGCAGCTTCGCCAGGGTATCGACGTCGAACGCGTCCTCGAGCTTGCCGGCGCTGCCTCCTGCTGTTCCAGCGAAAGACGGCGCGGCACCTCCCGCGTTGGAAGTGGAGAAGAACACCGGGTTGATGTTGGCGAAGTCGCCCTCATCCTGCATGCGCTGCATGAGGACGGAACCGACCATGCCGCGCCATCCGACCAGGCCGACGGAAGGGGTAGCTGCTGTAGTCATTCGTCCAGTTTAGACTTCCGTTCCGGCAGCGCGCAGTCGGTTACGTCACTGCCGGCTGGAGTACCTTCTCCGCACCTTTGGCTACTGGCCCGTGGTCATTGGGACACGTGGCCTGCACCCGGTTCGGGGGCGCCCCGCTGTTGACGCACCTGGGCGGCACGGTGCTCGTCACGGGCCAGCCCAAAGGTGTACCAGCCGCCCAGCCCCGCCAAGGCAGAAAGGATAAGTGCCGCCCAAAACGGCGGCTCACCCTGCGCCAAGGGCATGAGCAGTATTACCCAGGAGGCAAGGAACAAAAGCCCCAGAACGGCTGTAAGGATTCCCATGCCCCACCAGGACCTCACCTGGACCTGTCCGCGGCCAGGCGAAAAGCCGATTTCATCGCTGGGGTAACTGTGCAGCTCACCGGTATCCGTCTTTCGCAGGACGCGTTTTTCGCCCCGGGCGATGGCTGCCTTGTGTTCGGCATATACGTCGTCGTTGCGGCGTTCGCGGTCACGGTCGAATGTCATATCAGTCCTGACGGATGGTGCGGATCTGGGCAAGGAGCGCGGCGTCATCGAGCCCCGTGGTTTCGGAGATGTCTTCCTGCCCGCGGTTGGAGGTGCCGACGGTCCACGAGCCGTCCCCCTTCTTTACATAGAGGGTTTGGCCGGTGGCGTCCTCGCGGCGGCGCACCGTGGCGCCGCCCTGGGGGTTCTCGCGCAGGTGCTGCTTGATGACCATCAGGTTGGCTTCGGCGGCGCTAACATCAGGGCGCTGTGCCATGGCCCACCACGTGAAGTAAGCGCGAGGCTGGAAGAGCAGCTGGATGTCCGGGCTTTCCACTCCGATGACGCTGTCACCGCCTTCCGCGGTGAGCAACGAGATCTCCATCCGGCGCGTAGCGGAAGAGAGCGCCGTGGCGACGGCTGCGGTGGGACCTGCTACGGCGAGCTTCCCATCCGTCTCGGCTGTAGCAAGGCCACGGGCCACCAGCGACGAGGCACCGGCGCTGATCATGTCGGTATTGTCCAGATAGCTGTCCACCCGCAGCGCCTCAGCACTCAACACGGAGGCTTCCCCGCGGCGGAGGCTGGCCAGGGTGGCGATCTCAGCAAAACCAAAACCGAGCGCGTCCGGTACGGCTGTTGGTTCCGTTGGGGTTTCAGTCATCGTCAATGCCTCTCGTTGTGTACTCAGAACCCAAAGAAGTCACCAACCTTGTCGGCCGCGTCTCCGGCGCCTTCCCAGGCTGCCTCGGCGCCGTCGGCGATGGATCCTCCGATGGCGTTCACTGTTTCCTTGACGACCGGAACGTTGTCATAAATGGCGAGGGCGCCGGAGGCCACCATGGCTGCCGTTCCCACCGGTGGCGGAGCGAAACTTGCCACGCCCAGTCCTGCCTTGATGCCCGAGTAAACGGCCCCTCCGGCGTCCCCTTCGCTGATGTTGTTGACCGTGTCCAGCAGGTCAAGGCCAACACCGACTCCTCCGAGGACTTTTCCGCCCACCTCGAAGAACGTGGCGGCCTTGCCGCCGTCGACAAGGTTCAGGGCCGTGTCCCACCTGCCGTCAAACAATTCCGAGGACGTGTTGAAGTACTGGCTCAGGAGGTTCGAATCCTGGAATGCCCTGGCGACCTCGCGGAAGTCCTTGGAGAAGAATTCGGCGACAGAGTCCGCTTTGCCGATAAAAGCGCCAAGATCGAACAGGCCGGCACGCAGGTTGGGGAAGGCCTTGGTCAGGTTGTAGATGTCCCAGCCGTCGCGGAACGCGGAATCCGGGTCCGCGAGCCAGTCCGGTCCCCACGGATTAGCCCCCCCTGGGCGGCCTGTGCCCTGGCTGCCGACGCTGCCCGGCACACCCGTGGCGGGTCCGCCCGGTCCCGGCACGCCGGTCCCGCCAGGCCCGGCGGCGCTGCTCGCCTTGTCCTGTTCCTCGGCGTTGGTGAGCAGGAGCTTTGATTCCTGCTTCAGGCGCGCCGCAGTCTTCTGCAGGAGTGCCCGGTGGCTGCCGTTCCAGTCTGAACGGAAGTGCTCGGCGTCCTGGCCCTTCCAGGCCGGGGTGTTGTTGATCTGACCGCTCAGCTGCGTGGACTGCTGCAGCAGCAGGTCAGCGGTCTTGCTGAACTGCCGTGCCAATGTGCGCAGCTGGTCAACATCGGCGCCCCACAAATTTCCTGCCACCAGGCATCCCCCAATCTTTTTTACAGCGGTCCCTGACGCTGCAGGCCCAGCCTAGTAACAACCCGGGACGGGCGCGATGGGGTGGTCTCCCCATCGCAGGCGCTACCTGCGGTCGGAGTCCTCCAGCACGGCGGCCTTGCGTGCACGCAGCGCGAAGAAGGCGCCGAACGCGAAGACCTGCGTAACCACCACCAGCACGATGGCTCCTGCGATCTTGTTGCCGCCCAGAATCATGGTGAGCCCAACAATTGCGGACAGGAGGGCCAGGAGCGGGAGCAGCATGTAGCCCAGCACAAAGAGGGTTTCCGGTTTCTTCAACATTCCTAGCCCTCAGTCCTTGACCATTTGGTGAATCTGTAGCGCGTGCCGTTCCCTGCCGTCAGCCAGCCGTCCGGAGGGACGGACGCAGCCGCCTCCCAACTGGTGCCAAGCTCGGGGGCGAATGTGTCGCCGTCGGCCTCCACGTCGATGGTGGTGACCACCGCGACGTTGGCCAGCTCCGTTGACTGGCGGAAAATCTCGCCGCCGCCGAGGATCCAGACAGTGTCGCCGCCGTCCACGAACTGCGATTCCAGCAGGGCGTCGTCCAGGGAAGGAACCACGACGGCGCCCTCCGCCTCAGGTGTATCGGCCCAGCTTTTCTGGCGGGTGATGACGATATTGGTGCGCCCGGGGAGAGGACGGTATTTGTCCGGGAAGGACAGCCACGTCTTCCGGCCCATGATGACCGGGTGCCCGGTGGTCAGCCGGGTGAAGTGCCTGAGGTCTTCGGGAAGGTGCCAGGGCATGTCCCCGTCCTTGCCGATGACGCCGTCCGGGGTCTGCGCCCAAATGAGGCCCACGCCGGTGATCGAGGCGGCAAGTTCTTCGGTGAAAGACTGTGGATCCGTGGAGTTTTCGGTGCTCATACGGCGATCGGCGCCTTGATGGTGGGGTGGTGCTTGTAACCCACCACGTCGAAGTCTTCCAGCGTGTAGTCGAAGATCGAGTCGGGTTTCCGCGTGATTTTCAGCTGCGGGTACTCGTAGGGCTCGCGCTCCAGCTGCTTGAGGACCTGGTCCATGTGGTTTTCGTAGATGTGGACGTCTCCGCCGGTCCAGATGAACTCACCGGGCTCCAGCCCCACCTGCTGGGCCACCATGCAGGTGAGCAGTGCGTAGGAGGCAATGTTGAACGGCACGCCCAGGAACATGTCCGCGGAGCGCTGGTACAGCTGGCAGGACAGCTTGCCGTCCGCCACGTAGAACTGGAAGAAGGCGTGGCACGGGGGCAGCGCCATGTCCTGCAGTTCGGAGACATTCCAGGCGGACACCACGTGCCGGCGTGAGTCCGGGTTGGACTTGAGGTTCTCGATCAGCTCCGCGATCTGGTCGATGTGGCCGCCATCCGGGGTGGGCCAGCTGCGCCACTGGACGCCGTAGACCGGCCCGAGGTCGCCGTCGGCATCGGCCCATTCGTTCCAGATGGTGACGCCCTGGTCCTGCATCCATTTCACGTTGGTCTCACCGCGCAGGAACCACAGGAGCTCCACGGCCACGGACTTGAAGTGGACCCGCTTGGTGGTGATCAGCGGGAAACCCTTGGCCAGGTCAAAGCGGATCTGGCGTCCGAAAACGCTGGTGGTTCCGGTGCCCGTGCGGTCCGATTTGTGCGTGCCGGAGGCCAGGACATCGCGCAGGAGGTCTTCATAAGGCGTTGGGATGCTCACGGCTCAAGTCTACTGGGACATCACCGGGCGGCTGCGTGTTTGCATTACGTTGCGTCCCTTCCCAGCTTGCCGCGCAACACATCCAGCAGAACTTCGTCGCTCAGGTGGGCTGCCCGGCCGGCTGCGATGTAATGGTCGACGGCGGCCTGCACCGATGCAGGGACGGGCACCGTCCCGCGGCTGCCCGGCCTTCCGGCGGCTGGTGCGGCAACGACTGTCCCGCCCCGCCGCCGGGAATCCACGAGCCCGGCAGCCTCCAGCTCCTTGTAGGCCCGGGCAACGGTGCCCGCTGCGATGCCAAGGTCGGCCGCGAGGCTGCGGACAGTAGGCAGGCGGCTCCCTGGGGCGAGTGCACCCAACGCGATCAGGGAGCTGATTTGCGAGCGTATTTGTTCGTAGGGAGGTGTTGGGGAGCGCAGGTCCACGGTAATCCCGGCACTCAAGTGGCCGGTTCCTTCGCAGAAGTGCGGCCTGAGGCTGTGGTGCGGGCGAAGCTGCGCACGGGAATCACGGCAATGACGATCCCCGCAGTGCACAACAGCACACCGGTGAAGGGGGCCGCATCCCAGGCCCAAGCCCAGGAGGCAGGTTCCAGGTCCAGTGCCCGCTGTATGTCCGGCCCCGCTGACAGCAGCAGCACCCCGGCCTGCACCATGAAACAGGCCGCAAGCGTCCGGACCACCCTGTGCACGGTGATGGCGCGAAGCGCGGCGTCCAGCCCGGGGACCGTCGTCGGAATGCCTTCCCGGCTTTTCGCGGCAGCCAGGGGGACGCCTGCGAGGAGCGCCACGGCAGCGCACGCCCACAGGGTTGGAGCCCACGTCGGCAGGATGCCAAGGTCCGGTTGGACGGAGGCAGTCACGACGACGGCTGCGGCCAGTATGGTGAGGGCTGCGATGCCGGTGGTGAGCAGGGCCGGGCTGACGGGCTGCCGCGGCCACTCCCGCGGCGCTTCGTGGGTTCCGTAGTTGCGCTGGATCAGCAGTTCCCCTGCGGCCGTGACCAGCAGGACGGGCGCGGCGGCCATGGCCACCACCAGGGCGGGATGCCCCGTCACGGCCCCCGGAATGATCACCGCCACCAGGACGGGGACAAAAGCGGCAAGCCCCAGGGCTGCGCCCAGGGACATGCAGAGCCGGGCGGCGGGGTGGGAGGCCGCTGCCGGTTCACGGGGTTCCGGCCCGCCGCCGTCTGCCTGGACCGCGGGGAGCTTGGGCGGCGCCCACCACCACATGGCCAGCAGGATTGCGAGGTTTACCGCCCCGGCCGCGTTGATCCATCCGCCGGCAACAAGGGAAGGATCGGGCCGTGCTGCGTGGTTGCCCGCGATGGCCGCCAGGCCCGAGGCTATGGTGGCCACGGTCCGGAGCAACCTGTTCATGGCAATGGTCCTGAGGAGGTTGTTCTCCTCGGTGTCCAGCGCCTCAAGCCGGCGGCGCCGCGTGATCAGCACCAGCACCAGCCAGGTTCCCACTGCCAGGACAAGGAGGGCAGGGCCGAGGTAGGAAGCCAGTTCGATGCCGGGGACCCGGCCGTCGCCGCCAGACGTCACATAGGTGTGGACGGGGTCGGGGAGGGAGCGGTAGGGGACCGGATCGTAGCCGGGAAGCGTGGCCATCCAGCCGATCTGCAGGGCGGTCCCTGCAAACACCGCAAGGACGGTCCAGGCGAGTGGCCGGGGCAGGAAGTCCCGGACCCGCCGCACTTCCAGGTCCGCCTGGCGCCGGCGGAGCCGGGGGCCGGGATAACTCAGCTGGCCGATGGCGTGCACGGCCAGGCACCCGAGTACCGGCCAGGCTAGGGCGGGCACGATGGCTGCGGTGCTGATAAGCGGCTGCGAGACCGGATTGACGTGAAGGATGCCGGCGTTTCCGGCCGGTTGGAGGGAGCTGGCCAGCCACCCCATGATCCCCACCCAGAATGCGTGCTGGGAGGCAGTGGCAGCGGACCCGCTGCCCGGTCCCCAGATGACCCACCGAAGCAGGAGGTAGCTGCCGGCCGCCAGCAGAAAGGGCCACACCACGGCCATGGGCGGAACATTGCTGAAAAGAGCTGCATCGGTAAACGGCACGTCATCCCCCAGAATTGTGCATCAATGTACTAAGTCTTTGATACAAAGCGCCGGGGGTCAAGCGCAACGGCAGGGCCGTTCCTAGTCGTCAAAAGGCTTGAACTGCTCCACCGCCACGATCCGCCGCTTACCGCCGGGAGCCACATGGCACACCACCAGCTCGCCGGGGGACAGGTAGGGCTCCTTCCCCGGCAGGAGTGCCCTCAGGTGCTGCGGCATGTGCTCCGCGAGCTGCCCGAACACGGTGGGCAGTGCCGGGCGGTGCGTGCAGACAGCCACCGCGCGCTGCTTGTCGAAAAGGGCTTCAATGACGGCGGCCGTCTTCTTCGGGCTGCGGGCGTGCCGGTGCTCGGTCAGCGCCTCGGCGAGCTTCACCTTGGCACCAACCACCTTGGCGTACGGTGCGACGGTTGCGGCGCACCGCAGCCAGGGGCTGGTCACCACCCGAAGCGGTTTCCAGGCGTGCAGGAGCCGGCTTACCGCCTGCGCCTGCCGTGTCCCCGTGGCGGCCAGGGGCCGCTCGCCTTCGGCCTTGCTCCAGGAGGAGCGCGGTTTTGCCTTGGCATGGCGGAGCACCAGGAGCGGCCACGTGTCCAGGTGCCCGCGCCCGTGGGCTTCCTGCAGGTACTGCAGCGGCACGACGTCGGAGGGGTTGGACAGCAGCGAAGCGGCCTTTTCGGGGGCGCACCACATGATGCTGTCCACCTCCTTGCCGTCGGGAAGGAGCCTTGCCCCGTTAGCCTTGACGGCCCAGTAATAGACCACTTTGAGGCCGGAGGCCACGTGGTAGTGGATGGGCGGCAGCGGAATGCCCAGTTGGGCGGTGAGCCCGATTTCCTCCTGGACCTCCCTGACCGCGCACTCGGGGATGGTTTCGCCGTCGTCGATCTTGCCCTTGGGCCAGGACCAGTCGTCGTAGCGCGGCCGGTGGATCAGCAGGACTTCAAGCTTGTCCTTGACCACGCGCCACGGCACGGCGCCGGCAGCCGTAACGGCTACTGGTTCCCCCGGGTGGTCTGTCTGGTCTGCTACGAGTGCATCGCTCGACAAAACAGGAGCCCTTAACGCCGGCTCAGGCTGCGCTGCCGGGGGCGGGACGCCAGCAGCCAGGACTGGACATCCTCAAGGGGCTTGCCGTCGTCGGAGAGGTGGTGCCGGGTCCAGACGCCTTCCTTGTCCAGGTGCCAGCTGGAGGCTTCGGGGGCCATGTAGCGCCGCAGCAGGTCAAGGACGTAGTTGATGTCGTCGATGCTGGACAGCTGGACCAGGGCCTCCACCCTGCGGTCAAGGTTGCGGTGCATCATGTCCGCCGAGCCGATGTACACCACGGGATCCCCGCCGTTGGCGAAGGCGAACACCCGGGAGTGCTCCAAGAACCTGCCCAGGATGGACCGGACGGTGATGTTGTCGCTGAGCCCGGGCACCCCGGGGCGGAGCGAGCAGATACCGCGGACCACCACGTCAACCTTTACTCCCGCCTGCGAGGCGCGGTAGAGGGAATCGATGATGGCCTCGTCCACCATGGAGTTGACCTTGATCTGCACAAGGCCGGGGATTCCCGCGCGGGCATTGCGGATTTCGGTCTCAATCCGGTCGATCAGCCCTGAACGGACGGAACGCGGCGCCACCAGCAGTCTCTTGAACGTGGACTTGGGCGCGTAGCCGGAGAGCTGGTTGAAGAGCTTGGACAGGTCCTCGCCCACCTGCTCGTTGGCGGTCAGGAGGCCCAGGTCCTCGTAGTAGCGGGCGGTGCGGGGGTGGTAGTTGCCTGTGCCGATGTGGCAGTAGCGCCGCAGCCCGTCAACCTCCTGGCGCACCACGAGCGAGAGCTTGCAGTGCGTCTTGAGGCCAACAATGCCGTACACCACGTGCACGCCGGCCTGTTCCAGCTTCCGGGCCCAGGAGATGTTCGCCTGCTCATCGAACCGGGCCTTGATCTCCACCAGGGCCAGGACCTGCTTTCCGGCCTCGGCTGCGTCGATCAGGGCGTCGACGATGGGGGAGTCGCCGGACGTGCGGTACAGGGTCTGCTTGATGGCCTGGACCTTGGGGTCGGCGGCGGCCTGTTCCAGGAACGCCTGCACAGAGGTGGAAAACGAGTCATAGGGGTGGTGGAGCAGGATGTCCCGGCGGCGCATGGCGGCGAACACGTTGGCGGCCTTGGACGTCTCAGACTCGTTCAGGTACCGCGACGTATGCGGAACGTGCTTCGGGTAGTGAAGGTCGGCGCGGTCAATGCCGGCGATCACGGAGAGTCCCCGGAGGTCCAGGGGGGCCGGGACGGAATAGACCTCGGATTCCTCGACGCCGAGCTCGCGGATCAGCAGCGCGCGGATGTTCGGGTTGATGTCGTTGGTGACCTCCAGCCGGACGGGCGGGCCGAACCGGCGGCGCAGGAGCTCCTTCTCGAGGGCCTGGAGGAGGTTTTCGGCGTCGTCCTCTTCCACCTCCACGTCCTCGTTCCGGGTGACGCGGAAGCTGTGGTGCTCCAGGACCTCCATCCCGGGGAACAGCTTGTCCAGATGGACGGCGATGACTTCCTCAAGCGCAATGAAGCGCGCCACCCGTCCGGCCACGGCGCCGGCGCGCGGACCGTCGATGGACATCAGGCGCGGCAGCTGGTCCGGCACCTTGACGCGGGCGAAGAGTTCCTTGTCGCTCACAGGGTTGCGTACCACCACGGCAAGGTTCAGCGAGAGGCCGGAAATGTAGGGGAAGGGGTGCGCCGGGTCCACCGCCAGGGGCGTGAGGATGGGGAACACCTTCTCGCGGAAGATCACGCTCAGCTGTTCCTGCGCCGCGTCGTCCAGCTCGTCCCAGTGCATGAGGTGGATGTGTTCGTAGGCCAGCGCCGGACGGATCTGCTCGGCCCAGACCTGCGCGTGCCGCTGCTGGAGCCGGTGTGCTTCGCCGCTGATCCTCTCCAGCACCTCAACAGGGCTCAGGCCCGCGGGGGAGGGAACTGCGAGGCCGGTGGCGATGCGCCGTTTCAGGCCAGCCACCCGGACCATGAAGAACTCGTCCAGGTTGGAAGCAAAGATCGACAGGAAGCTGACGCGCTCAAGCAAGTGGAGTGTGGGGTCCTCCGCCAGTTCCAGGACGCGGGAGTTGAAGCTGAGCCAGCTCAGTTCACGGTCCAGGAACCGGTCCGGGCGGATGTCGCCCTCCGGCTGCAGGTTTGGCGCAAACTCCGGGATATCGATACGGTCCTGGGTGGCGCGCGAGGCGGGGACTTCCGAGGAGCCGAAGCGGGCGCGGACCGGCACTGCGACGTCCTGGGACGTGACTGCTCCGGAAGGTTCCGGGTTCATGGCATCTCCTTTACCTGGCGGTTGATGCTGGCGCTTCCGGCCTGCGCGGGTTCTGCTTCAACCTTACAAGCAATCAGTACGCCGAAGGCCGTGCATTTCCCGCACGGGAGACCGTATGTCAGCCTGCTGGACTAAACAGCAGCCACCTGTCCGTACATGACGTCCATGTCCCAGCGGGTGAAGCCCAGGCTCCGGTACAGCGACACAGCAGCTGCGTTGTCGGCGTCGGTGTACAGCATGACGGCGTGCAGCCCCAGCTCCTGGAGGTGCCGGATACCGGCAACCGTGAGGGCCTTGCCCAGTCCCATGCCCTGGGCTTCCGGCGCCACGCCCACCGCGTAGACCTCGCCGATGGCCGGGTGCGGGCCGTGCTTCGGATGGACTTTGGTCCAATGGAAGCCCAACAGCCGGCCCTGCCCGTCCTCGGCCAGGAGGAAACCCGAGGGGTCGAACCAGTCCTCGGCCATCCGCGCCTCGAGATCGGCCCGGGTGAGGCTGCCCTGTTCAGGATGGTGCGCAAAAGCGGCCCGGTTCGCCGCCAGCCACGCGTCCTCATCCTGGCCGGGCACGAAGGTCCGGAGGGACACGCCCTCCGGAAGGGCGGCCTCGGGAAGGTCCGCCCCCGCCGTCGTCATCCTCATCTTCCACAGTTCACGGACCGGGCCGAACCCATACCGGGCGGCCAGGTCTGCTGCGGCCTCATGGTTGCCGTGGGACCACGCCTTCAGCCCCTCCAGCCCGCGGCTGCCATTGAGCGCACCCACCAGGCGGTCCGCCACACCCTGGTTCCGGTAGCTGGGATGGACAGCGATCTCAAGCACGCCGGTGCCGTCGGGTTCCTCCACCACCACAGCGAATCCGGCCAGGTCCTGGCCGGTGGCCGGGTCGGAGTCCTCGTCCGGGGCATACAGCGCCAGGGTCAGCGGTGACTGCCCGGCCGATCCGCCGGTGCGCATGGTCACCAGGGTCTGTTCAGAAATGGAGGGGTTGCCGTCAGATTCTTCTGCCGCTGCCAGGAGGTTCCGGCAGTCCCTCAGGAGCTGCTGGTCAACAGCGCCCCGTTCTGTATGGACGGGCCACTTCTCAGGATGCGCTGGAGTCATGAGGCAAGGCTATACGGGAAGCCGCAAGGGTGCTCAGGCCTCGGTGAGCTCGTCTTCCTGCTGGCGGACCAGGGTAAGGCGGTAGCCAACGTTGCGCACGGTGCTGATGAGGTTCTCATGGTCGGCACCGAGCTTCGCCCGCAGGCGCCTGACGTGGACGTCCACGGTGCGGGTGCCTCCGTAGTAGTCATAGCCCCACACCTCGGTGAGCAGCTGCTGCCGGGTGAAAACGCGGCCGGGGTGCTGCGCCAGGTACTTGAGCAGCTCGAATTCCTTGAAGGTCAGGTTCAGCGGTGCACCGTTCACGCGGGCGGTGTAGCTTGCCTCGTCGATGACGACGCCGGCAGCGCGGATCTCCGTCGGCGCGTCCTCATGGTCCGGGACGGCCCGGGCAACGGACAGCCTGATGCGGGCCTCCACCTCGGCCGGGCCTGCCGAGTCGAGCACGATGTCATCCACGGCCCATGCGGAGGAAACGGCCGCCATGCCGCCCTCGGTCAGGATCAGGACCAGGGGCGCGCTGAGGCCGGTGGCTTTGAGCAGCTGGGTGAGCGAACGGGCGCCCACCAGGTCTTTCCGGGCATCCAGCAGCACAATGTCGCACGGATCGGTCTCCAGCAGGGCAGTGGGCTCGGCGGGAAGGATGTGGACCCGGTGGTTCAGCAATTCCAGGGCAGGCAGGATGTCCACCGAAGAGCCAGTGCTGTTCGTCAAGAGCAGGATGTGCGACATTGTTCCTCCATGGGCCGTCCGCGCATCATTGGGCGACTGAACCGGGTTTTCACCGGCCGGTACTGGCTTCCTGCTCCGGCGTTGGGCCAGCGGAAAAGAGCCGGCCTGCCACCTCAGCAGTGAGCTTAGCTGAGCTTTGAGTATACCCGCAGGCCTCTCCGGAGCCACGGATCCGGCCCGGATAAAGGGACGTTTTGCGACATATCCCGTTCACATAAGGCAGGATTGAGCCAGGGCCCCGACGCCCTCCGCGAAGGGCGGCCCCGCCCTTCCAGGTCGACGCCAGGATGGGATTGCAGCGCAGTGAGTGCAGAAACTAAATCCAGGCCGGGCTCCGCATGACCGCGGAGCTGCAGGCACCGGCGCGGTCGTTGGGCTCATGGACTATCGGCGTCGTGGGGATGGCCGGCCTCGCTGCGATCATCGCCGGCGTCTACACCTCCCGTGAAGTCCTCGTGGCCGTTGCTGTTGCCATGGCCGCCGCCGTCGGCATCGGGTGGCCGCACTTCCTTCGGATTCCCGCCAAGAAGACCCTGGCCGCCGTGATTGCCGTGCCAGGGGCCGGGGCAGCGGTTGCTGCCGGCCTGGCCCCTGCCCCCGGCTACCTGGACTGGACCCCGGCGTTCATTGCCCTGGGCATGATGGCCGTGTTCATCGTGCAGCTGCTCCGCGGAACAGGGCAGGCCCAGCGACTGGAATCCACCCTGGGCTGCTGCGCGGGTGTGCTGCTCGCCTGCCTGGGTTCCGGCTGGATAGCCGGGGCACGGTTCAACGGCGTCCGGGAGATGCTCCTGGTGGCGGCCATCAGCGCCGCAGTTGCGCTGCTGGCCGGGCTGATCCGCTGGCCGGACAGCGTCGTGGCGCCCCTGGGCATTGTGATGGCAGGCCTTGCGGGACCGCTCGCCGGGCTGGTGCTCTCGGATATCGCCGTCCTGCCGGCAGCCATCTTCGGCGTGGTGGTGGGCGCGGTGCTGGCGAGCTTCCGGCGACTGGCCACCCTGCGGGGTGCGCCCCTGAACATCCCCGCTGCGCTTAGCATGGGCCTTGCCCCTGTCTCGGCGGTGGGTTCCCTTGCCTACTTCATAGACAAACTCCTCATCTACTAACGCGTTAGGATGGCATCATGTCCGTACTTGCTTTTGAAATCTTCTTCCTTGTCCTGCTCGGCATCGCCAGCCTCGCCATGGCCTGGTTTGCCGGATTCGTGGTCTACCGCCTCTTCAAGGGCCAGAAGTAGACGCCTTTTTCCGGAGCTAGCCGATGTCCAGAGGTAGTCGCTGTGCCCATTGAGATTCCTACAGACCTGACTCCAGAACTCGTCCCGCTTTCCTGGCTCATTGGTGAGTGGGAGGGCCGCGGCCGCCTCGGCAGCGGTGACGAGGACTCGGAGCACTTCCTGCAGCATGTGTCCTTCACGCACAACGGGCTGCCGTACCTTCAGTACCGTGCGGAAAGCTGGCTGACGGACGACGACGGCACGCGCCTGCGGCCGCTCACTGTCGAGACAGGCTTTTGGGCGCTGGAGCGTAAACAGCTTGATGCCGACGGCGGCCCCGGCCTGATCCCCGCGGACATCGTTCCGGCGCTGAAGAGCGCGGACGAGGTAGAGGCCCTGCGCAACAGCGAGGGCGGGTTCGACATCTCGGTGTCCATCTCCCACCCCGGGGGCATTTCCGAGCTGTACTACGGGCAGATCAAGGGCCCGCAGATCCAGCTCACCACGGATATGGTGATGCGCGGCAGCCATTCCAAGGACTACAGCGCCGCCACCCGCATCTTCGGCCTGGTGGACGGCAACCTCCTGTGGCGCTGGGATGTTGCTGTTGGCGGCAAGGAAGGCAAAGGCCTGGAAGCGCATGCCTCGGCCTTCCTGAAAAAGGTTTCCTGACTCCTCCCGGTCCTTCGGCATGAAAGACGCAGGCGGCCCGGATCCACTCCGGCCATGAAAATCCGGAATACCGCCGAGCCCCAAGGACTTCTACTACATATGACTACTCCCAGCCCCCTGCTGTCGCGCCCTGGCGCCGTTGAGGCGGCCGGCGCGGACGCCGGCGTTGCCGCCCACTACGGTGAGCCCCTGCGCGAGCAGCGCGCCCTCGCGGCCGGAACCGCCGTCGTCGACCTCTCCCACCGCGGCGTTGTCTCCGTGACCGGTCCGGACCGCCTGGGCTGGCTCAACACCCTTTCCTCGCAGCAGGTCGCCGGCCTGCAGCCGAATGAATCCAGTGAACTCCTCCTCCTGAGCGTGCAGGGCAGGATTGATTTCGACGCGCGGGTCATTGACGACGGCGCCACCACGTGGCTGATCGTCGAAGCTGCCGAGGCCGCACCCCTCGCGGAGTTCCTTAACAGGATGAAGTTCATGCTGCGGGTGGAGATCGCCGATGTTTCCGCGGACTGGGCCGTTGTTGGCAGCACCAAAGCTGTCCCGGAGTGGTCCAGCCTGCTGGCTTGGCAGGACCCGTGGCCGCACGTGGGAGCAGGCGGCTACTCTTATGCGACCGTCCCTGAGGCCAACCACCCCGGGCTTGACCGCCCGTGGTTCGAATACCTCGTTCCGGCCGACGACCTGGAGGAGACGGTTGCGGGGCGTCCCCTTGCGGGCGTCCTTGCCGCCGAAGCGCTGCGCGTGGCAGCCTGGCGCCCCCGGATCGGGGCGGAAACGGACGACAAGACCATCCCGCACGAACTTGACCTGCTCCGGACCGCGGTGCACCTGGCCAAGGGCTGCTACAAGGGCCAGGAAACCATAGCGCGGGTGCACAACCTCGGCCACCCGCCCCGCCGCCTCGTGTTCCTCCAGCTGGACGGATCCCAGCACACCCTGCCCGAGGCCGGCAGCCCGGTCCTGGCGGGGGAACGCAAAGTGGGGGCGGTGACGTCCGTGGTCCAGCATTTCGAGATGGGCCCGGTTGCACTGGCAGTCATAAAACGTTCGGTCGCCCCGGATGAAATACTGACGGTCCTGGACGGCGACGAGCCATACCCTGCCGTGCAGGAACTCATCGTTGCCCCCGACGCCGGCCAGGTGGTGGGGCGCCAGACCGGATTCCTCAGGGGGCCACGACCATGACGGACAACGTACAGCCTGATCCAGTGCCCGACGACGACGCGCTTGCTTTGGCGCACACGCTCTTCCAAGCTGCCCGGGAGGGGGACACGGCGCTGCTCCGTGCCTACCTGGACGCCGGCGCTCCCGCCACCCTGACCAATTCGGCAGGGGATTCCCTCCTCATGCTGGCCGCCTACCACGGGCACGCGGAGACCGTGCAGCTCATCCTGGAACGCGGCGCCGAGCCCGGCACCGCCAATGACCGCGGCCAGACTCCGCTCGCGGGAGCGGCGTTCAAGGGCTACACCGATGTGGCCCGGGTCCTGCTGGATGCCGGCGCCGACCCGGACGCCGGCGCGCCGTCGGCCCGAGCCGCTGCCCAGATGTTCGCCCGCCAGGAGATCCTGGACCTTCTGGCCTAGGCGGGACCCAGCCGTTCACCCGGTCCCGCCCGGCAGCAACCACCTGACGAAGGATGACCGTGGAAAACGTCGCAAAACCCTGGCCGGCCCTGTGGTCCCTGGTGATCGGGTTCTTTATGATCCTGGTCGACACCACCATTGTGTCCGTGGCGAACCCGCGGATTATGGAGGGCCTTGACGCGGACATCAACTCGGTCATCTGGGTCACCAGCGCCTACCTCCTGGCCTATGCGGTCCCCCTGCTCATCACCGGCAGGCTGGGCGACCGCTTCGGCCCCAAGAAGCTGTACCTCTCAGGCCTGGTGGTCTTCACCATGGCATCGCTGTGGTGCGGGCTGTCCGGCGACGTGGAGACACTCATCGCGGCCCGGGTGCTGCAGGGGCTCGGCGCCGCCATGATGACGCCGCAGACCATGGCAGTCATCACCCGCATTTTTCCGCCGGACAGGCGGGGCGCGGCCATGGCGATCTGGGGTGCCACCGCCGGCCTGGCCACCCTCGTGGGCCCCATCCTGGGCGGCGTCCTGGTGGACGGACTCGGCTGGGAATGGATCTTCTTCATCAACGTCCCCATCGGAATCGCCGGCTTTATCCTCGCCCTGCGCAACGTACCGGCCCTGAGCACCCACCCGCACCGGTTCGACATTCCCGGCGTGGTGCTGAGCGCCGTCGGACTTTTCCTTCTGGTGTTCGGCATCCAGGAGGGCGAAAGCTACAACTGGGGCACCATCGCCGGGCCTGTCACGGTGTGGGGCCTGATCATCGCGGGCCTTGCCGTGCTGGGGCTTTTTGTGGTCTGGCAACGGTTCAACAAAGGCGAGCCGCTGCTGCCGCTGGCGCTCTTCCGGGACCGCAACTTCTCACTGGCCAACATCGGAATCACCACCGTTGGCTTCACCGTGACCGCGTTCAGCCTGCCGCTCATCTTCTACTACCAGCTGGTCCGCGGCCTCACGCCCACCCAGTCGGCGCTGATGATGGTGCCTATGGCACTGATCTCGGGCGGCCTGGCGCCGGTGGTGGGGAAGATCATCGACAGGGTCAACCCGAAGTTCATCGCCGCCGCCGGCCTGGTGCTGATGGCCGTGGCCCTGCTCTGGAACTCGGCCCTGATGCAGCCGGACACCCCCATCCTGCTGTTCCTCCTGCCCAGCGCCATCATGGGATTCGCCAACGCAGGCATCTGGGCTCCGCTGAGCACCACCGCCACCCGCAACCTTCCCCCGCGGCAGGCCGGGGCCGGGTCCGGCGTCTACAACACCACGCGGCAGATCGGCGCCGTGCTGGGCAGCGCAGCCATTGCGGTGCTGATCCAGGCGCGGCTGGCCGTGGAGCTTCCGGCCGGTGGCCCCGGCGGGGCAGCGGCCGAGGGCCTGGCCCTGTCCGGAGGCCTGCCTGAGGCCCTCCACGGCGGTTTTTCGACGGCGATGGGCCAGTCCATGCTCCTGCCTGCCGGGGTCATCCTGGCAGGCGCGGCGGTGGCGCTGTTCTTCGCCAAGCCGCAGCCGGTTCAGGGCTGGGGCGTGCCGGGGTCAGCCAAGTTGGACGCTGGTCTGGATTCCGCCGGCTGACAAGCCCAGCTTCCGGGCCAGCGCCAGGGAACCGGTATTGCTGACGTCCGTCCGCCACTGGAGGGTCAGCCCCGCCGCAAGGGCCTCGTGGGCGGCGATCGAGGCTGCCAGGGAGCCCAGTCCGCGCCGGCGCCACTCAGGGTCCACCAGGACGCCAAGATGCGCCAGTAGACCTTCCCACTCCGTGTATGCCCCGCAGGCCAGGGGCACCCGGCGCCCCTCCAGTTCATGGACGATGGTGTAGCGGTTCTCCAGGTCTGAAAGGCCCACTTCGTTGACGTCGTCGGGCGGGCACCGGCCCTCAAGCTCGATCGCTTCGGCGTTGCCGTGCGAGACGGTCATTTCCTCCGGCGGCTGCCTCAGGGGCAGGTCGTCCGCAAAAAAAAGTGCGGCTGCCCCCAGACCGTGCCCGCCGTGCGACCTGGTGAGGGTCAGCAGGGTGACGTGCTGCGCCATTTCCTCGTCCGGGAGGGCGGCCGCGGCATCAATGACCCATTGCGGTCCCACCAGCGCCGAGCTGCCGAACAGCCGGACGAACTCGACGGTCCGCGCCGACTCGTCTGCACGGACTATGCGTTCCCCGGAGGCCAGGGCGGAGCTGAAGGCGTCATCATCCAGCCCCAGGCGCCGGGCCCACGCAAGCTGGATGATGGCGGCCGAACCGGGGTCGAGTGTCATGCTCCCAGCCTAGGACGGGCAACCGGTCCCGTTGGACAGGACACATCGGCCGCCGGCACTTCAGGGGTGTAGGTCGGCTCAGCCGAACAGGACGGCAGCTTCGTCGTAGCGGTTCTGCGGGACGGTCTTCAGCTTGCCCAGCGCTTCCTGAAAGCCCACGTGCTCAATGTCCGTTCCCTTGAGCGCCACCATGGTGCCCCAGTAGCCCTCAACCACCGAGTCGATGGCCGCCATGCCCAGCCGGGTGGCCAGGACACGGTCGAAGGCGGACGGCACGCCGCCGCGCTGGATGTGGCCCAGGATGGTGGCCCGGGTTTCAATGCCGGTCCGGGCTTCCAGTTCAGGGGCCAGCTGGTCTGCGATGCCGCCCAGGCGGGGCCGGCCGAAGGTGTCCAGGCCGCGCTCGGAATGCGGGGTTTCCATGTGCTCGGGAACGAACCCCTCAGCCACGACCACCAGCGGCGCACGGCCACGGGCATGGGCCTCGTTTACCCACTCGGTGATCTGCTCGATGCTGACTTTCTGTTCCGGAATGAGGATGGCGTGGGCACCTGCAGCCATACCGGCGTGCAGGGCGATCCAGCCGACGTGCCGGCCCATGACTTCGGCGATCATGCAGCGGTGGTGCGATTCTCCGGTAGTCCGGAGCCGGTCGATGGCCTCGGTGGCGATCTGCACGGCGGTGTCGAAACCGAAGGTGTAGTCGGTGGCGTCGAGGTCGTTGTCAACGGTCTTGGGGACACCGACGATCTTCAGCCCGGCGTCGGTAAGCCGCTTGGCTGCCGCCAGCGTGCCCTCACCGCCGATCGCGATGATGGCATCGATGCCCAGGCGCTCCATGTGGGCCTTGATGACCTCGGGGCCGCCGCCGTTTTCGAACGGGTTGGTGCGGGAGGTACCCAGGATGGTGCCGCCCTGCTTGGCAATGCCGCGGACCATGGTCCGGGGGATGTCGATGATGTCGCCCTCAACAACGCCGCGCCAGCCGTCGAGGAAACCGACGAACTCGTGGCCGTGGATGGCAATTCCCTTGAGGACTGCTCCGCGGATCACCGCATTCAGTCCGGGGCAGTCGCCACCGCTGGTAAGGATTCCAATTTTCATGTCTCGCTCAAATCCTGGGGAGAGGGTTTACAGGCAGAGCGCCACGCTGAGCTCACATAGAGTCTAGTGTGGTGTGTGCGGTACGACACAAACTGGTTACACGAAGGGCCCCGCTCCGAGGGAGCGGGGCCCGGTGTGGCCGTTTCTCATGGGCGGTTCAGTGAACGCCTGTCGAGGAACGACTGCAGCGGGATGACGTTCCGCTGGTCCGGCAGGATTACCCAGGCCACGAGGTAGAAAACGAAGGCGGGGCCGGGAAGGAGGGCAAAGAGGAGGAAGGCAATGCGGACGTAGGCCACGTCCACGTTCAGTTTTGCCGCGATCCCTCCCAGGACGCCTCCCAGGATGCGCTGGGGTCCGCGTTTCAGGCCCAGGCCCCTGACGATGCTGAAGAATTTATCCATGGTTCAAGACTTCCGTGTTGTGGTGTCGTTGTCACTTTTCCTGGCGGAGAGGAGACCTCCGACCACCAGGGCCGCTCCCGCCCCGATCATGAGTCCGATCAGGACGTAGGTCCCGTTGAGGGTGACGATTCCGAGCTGGGCGATGATGATCAGGGCTGCCAGGGCGAGCACGAGCAGGCCCCATACGATGGTTCCCACCCGCGCCCCGGAGGGAGGGACGGTGTCGGTGCGTGCCGCCGCGGAGCTCCCGGGGATGTACGGGTCCGGCGCCGGTGTCTGGCTGCTCATGTCAGTTACCTTCCTTGATGGTGACGTTGCTGACGGTGCCGTCGATCTCGATGATCAGTGGGCTGCCGGGCTTGTCGGTGTTGTAGCTGCTTTCGCGTGTGGTTGTCCCGCCGCGCTGGCTTCCGCCTTCCGTGAGGTTGCCCAGGGTCATATCGGCGCGGATGTCCACGGGCACGGAGTCGGGGATCACCACCGTGACGTTGCTGGCGGTGAAATCGAGGGGGACAAGCACCTCGGACTCGAGGGGGGCGTCCAGGGCGAGCCCGGTGAGGTCAACGGTTCCGCGTCCCGCCGTGATGTTCAGCCCCTCGCTTGCCTGCTGGATGCTCGTGGGTGCCCAGTCAACTTCCTGGAATCGGACGCGCTCGCCGTTGTTGCCCACCACGTTGAAGATTCCTCCCGTGATGAGGGCTGCCACCGCAAAGAACGACAGGATGCCCGAGGTGCGGCCGCGGAAGCCCAGAATGAGGATTGCGAGGCCCAGGACCGCCGCCGCGCTGGCCCAGGCGATGGCGTTCGTGGAGTCACCGAGGTCGATGATGTTGGTGACGTCCAGGGCTTTCAAACCCGCGCCGACAATCAGTGCGCTGCCGGCAGCGATCGCGACGGCGGGGGCACCGGGACCTGAGGGGCGCACCTTGGGTGCCGGCGGAGGACCCTGCGGCTGCCAGGTGCTGCCGGCGCCTTTGTTGTCCCAGCCGCCGCTGCCGGAGCCGCCGGCGCCGTAGGGGCTGCCGGTAAATGGGCCGGTCCCTGCAACGTCCGAGTACGGGGGCGCCGTTGCCGTGGAGGCTGCGCCAGAGTGCATGGTGGTGCCGGGGTATGGGTTGCCCGGGTAGGAGGTGGCGCCGGGTGCGGCTGCACCCGCCGGCGTGCCCACCGCTGCTTTGTTACGCTGCGCGAGGTAGTAGACCAGGTAGATGGCGCCGCCAACCCAGAAGAGGGTCCAGAGGAAGGCGCCGAAACCGTGGTTGCTCCAGCCCCAGAAGTCGCCGCCCAGTCCGCTGAAGCCCAGGATGACGGCGATCAGGGAACCGGTCATGCCGCTGGTCCACCGGCCTGCGCCGGCTTCCTGGACATGGATCCTTCCATCGGGCTCTGGCAGGAAGGCCCATGCCAGACCGTAGAAAAGTACACCTATGCCGGCGAAAAGGGTCATCACGATGAAGACGCCGCGGACGATCAGCGGGTCGATGCCCAGGCGCCGGGCAATGCCGCTGGAGACGCCGCCGATCCAGCGGTCCTGGCCGCGGGTGATCCCATGGCTGCGCACCCAGCCGAAGAAGTCGGTCTGCTGGTTGGGTGCTCCGGCATAGGGGTAGCTGCCTGCCCCCTGGCTTGCGCTGCCCGGGCCGGGGCTGCCCTGGCCCGGGTACGCTCCGGCCGGCTGCCCGGCATGAGCCGAGCCGGCGCCGTCGTACGCCGCGTCATCCCGCATGGATCCGGGAGCGGGGCCGTCCTCGTCTTCGTGCTCCGGATTCCGGTCCGACGCCGACGGGGGAGCAGGTGAGGGGGAAGGCGCCGATGGGGAGTCAGCCGGCGGGAGGGGCTTGGTGGGGTTTTCGTTTTCCCGTTTGGGGAGGGGCTCCGTCGGGTGGCCGTCGTCAGGGGTGGGGGTTTGCGAGTTCATGCTTCAATCCTTCCGCTTGAGGATCCTCGGCTCTACTGGGGGACACCCTGAACAGCCCCTGAGAGGACCCCGGATCCGGCCGGATTGCGGGCGGTTAAACCCTGATCCGTGCTTGGATTGATCCATGACAACCGTCCCCACACGCCTCCCGCTGGTCCGCAGCAGCGACCGCTTCATCGCAGGCGTGTGCTCCGGCCTCGCCGCCCACCTGGGCGTGCCCGTGGTCCACGTGCGGGTGGCAATGGTCCTTGCCTCGCTGGCCGGCGGGGCCGGCGTCGTCTTCTATGCCTGGTTGTGGATCATGGTCCCCACGGCTGACGAGAGCGCCCGGCGCCAGGCGCGCCGGCCGTCGTCGCCCATTGCACCGGCTGTCAGCCGGGAGACTGCGCCGGCCGCCGTGCCCTGGACAGTGGCGCCGGCAGGCGGCGGGATCGTTTCGCCCAACGCGCCCTATGGCGGCCTTCGGACGGATACTGCCTCGCCACGCGGCCTTGGATACCCGGCCCAGGGGGACGCCGCAGCGTCCGTGTCCGAGCCCGTCCGGCCGCCCTGGTTCCGGTTCCGGGAGATGCGCTACGGCAAGGAAATCCTGCTCGGGGCCGGGCTGCTGCTCGTGGCGGGCATCCTGATCGCCCAACTGCTGGGCGTGGATGTGCCACTGGGGACACTGATACCCGCAGCGGCAGTGCTCGGCGGCGCCTCCATTGCCTGGATGCAACTGGATGAGACCCGGCGGGCGGGGCTCGTGGACAAAACCAAGGCGGACCAGGCAGGGGGCTGGGCCCGGCTTGCTGCGGGCCTGGCGCTGGTGGTGGCCGGTGTCCTGGTGATGGTGTCCGGCTCCGGGTCCTGGGAGCAGACCTGGCTGGCGCTGCTGGCCTCGGTTGCTGTCCTCGGCGGCGTGGTGCTGGTCCTGCTGCCGTGGGCGCTGAAGTTCTGGCGCGACCTGGAGGCGGAACGGGCCGGCAGGATCCGGGAGACTGAACGGGCCGAGATTGCCGCCCACCTCCATGACTCGGTGCTGCAGACGCTGGCCCTGATCCAGCGTCGGGCGGCCAGCGAGCACGACGTCGTCCGGCTGGCCCGCGCCCAGGAACGGGAGCTGCGGGGCTGGCTTTTCGCGGATCCCGGCAAGGACGCCGGGCAGCTGTCGGACCGGATCAAGGCCGTGGCCGCCGAGGTGGAGGACCTGCTGGGCAACGCCGTCGAGGTGGTCTGCGTGGGGGACACTGCCGTCACGGAGGGCCATGAAGCGCTGATCCAGGCCAGCCGGGAAGCCATGCTCAACGCCTCCCGCCACGGTGGCGGGACCGTTTCGGTCTACCTGGAGGCATCCGGCGGCCGTGCCGAGGTGTTCATCAAGGACCGCGGCCCCGGCTTCGACCTGCAGCATGTGCCGGAGGACAGGCTCGGGGTCAGGGAATCCATCATCGGCCGCATGAACCGCCACGGCGGTACAGCGGCAATCACCAGCAGCAGCGAAGGCACGGAGGTGCGGCTGGGCTTTCCCGCCGCCCCACAGGACAGCACGGAAGGCAAGCCATGAACACAACGCAGGGACCGGGTTCGGATCCGGCCGCCAGGTCCGCCAGGGTGGTCATTGTCGACGACCACGCGATCTTCCGCTCGGGCCTGAAAGCGGACCTGGACCCCAGTATCCATGTGGTGGGCGAAGCGGCCACGGTGGAACAGGCCATCGCCGTCATAGCACAGCAGCGCCCGGACGTGGTCCTGCTGGACGTCCACCTGCCCGGCGGCCTGGGCGGCGGGGGCCGTGAGGTCATCGCCGGTTCCGCAGCCCTGCTCCCTGCCACCAAGTTCCTGGCCCTCAGCGTCTCGGACGCGGCCGAGGACGTTGTGGCGGTAATCCGGGCGGGAGCACGCGGCTACGTCACCAAGACCATCTCGGGGGCGGAAATCACGGACGCCGTGTACCGGGTTGCCGGCGGGGACGCGGTCTTCTCGCCCCGGCTTGCAGGCTTTGTCCTGGACGCTTTTGGTACCGCCCCCGCGGACATCGCCGACGACGAACTGGACAGGCTGTCCGCGCGGGAACTCGAGGTCATGCGCCTCATCGCCCGCGGCTACAGCTACAAGGAAGTGGCCAAGGAGCTGTTCATCAGCATCAAGACGGTGGAAACCCATGTATCAGCGGTGCTGCGGAAGCTGCAGCTTTCCAGCCGCCACGAGCTGACCAAGTGGGCCGCCGAACGCCGCCTCCTCTGACCCGGCACCCCAAACGCTCTCTCACTTGATGCGCCTTAAACTCAAACGCTCTATCACTTGATGCGCCTTAACGCCAAACGCTCTCTCACTTGATGCGCCTTAACGCCAAACGCTCTATCACTCACCGTGAAGGGAGTGATAGAGCGTTTAGGGAATTCCTGCGTTAGGTGAGAGAGCGTCCTACTGGGCGTTGCCCAGGAAGTCCTGCAGCCGCTGCACGCCGGTCGCCAGGTCCTCGTCGCCGAGGGCGTAGGAAAGGCGCAGGTAGCCGGACGGGCCAAAGGCCTCACCCGGAACCACGGCCACCTCAACCTCGTCCAGGATCAGTGCAGCCAGTTCAGCGGAGGTCTGCGGAGTGGCGGTGCCGGACGCCGTCGGGAATTCCTTGCCCAGCAGCGCGCGGACGTCCGCGTAGACGTAAAAGGCGCCCTTCGGCGTCGGGCATTCCACGCCGTCGATGGCGTTCAGGCCCGCAACGATCGCCTTGCGGCGGCGGTCGAAGGCCACCTTCATCTCATCAACAGCCGTCAGCGGGCCGGAGACCGCGGCGAGGGCGGCGATCTGCATGATGTTGGAGACGTTGGACGTGGCATGAGACTGAAGGTTGGTGGCGGCCTTGATGACGTCGGCCGGACCGATCATCCAGCCCACCCGCCAGCCCGTCATGGCATAGGTCTTGGCAACACCGTTCAGGATGACCACTTTGTCGCCCAGTTCCGGCGCCGCGGTGGCGATCGAGGTGAAGGGAACGCCGTCGTATGTCAGGTGCTCGTAGATCTCGTCCGTGACCACCCAGAGGCCCTTGGACGCTGCCCACTTGCCGATCTCCGCCACCTGCTCCGGCGAGTAGACAGAGCCGGTGGGGTTGGACGGCGACACGAACAACAGGATCTTCGTCCTGTCCGTAACGGCTGCTTCGAGCTGTTCCACAGTCACCAGGTAGTCCTGCTCAGGGCCCGCAAAGACCTCCACGGGCACACCGCCGGCCAGGCGGATGGCCTCCGGGTAGGTGGTCCAGAACGGGGTGGGGACAATAACCTCATCGCCCGGATCAACCAGGGTGGCGAAGGTGTTGTACACGGCCTGCTTGCCGCCGTTAGTTACCAGGACCTGGGAGGCGTCCACTGCATAGCCGGAATCGCGCAGCGTCTTCTCGGCGATGGCCTTCTTCAGTTCCGGCAATCCGCCGGCAGGGGAGTAGCGGTGGTACTTCGGCTGGCCGGCAGCTTCAATGGCCGCCTGGACGATGTAGTCCGGCGTGGGGAAGTCCGGCTCGCCCGCACCAAACCCAATAACCGGCCGGCCCGCTGCCTTCAGCGCCTTCGCCTTGGCGTCAACGGCGAGGGTTGCGGATTCGGCAATTGCGGAAATGCGCTGGGAAACGCGGGCGGCAGACATGGCAGGTCCGTTCTTCGCTTGCAGCCTGGGGCTGGAATGTGGGATTCGACGAGTTCTACTCTATGCTGTTCACCGGACCCTCCGGGTTGCCGGTTTTGATTTGTGACTGTTTCCCGGTCAAATGTCAGGCAGGCCATCAGGTGAGGGCCGGAAATGGGCCGGTTCGACGAACGCGAAGTTGTTGCGTAGACTGGTTCACCGGTGTTGAAACACGGATGATGACGTGCGCCCCAGTTCAAACAGGCGGCTCGTTGTCAGAGAGTGGAATTCACTCCATAGGGTAGTGGCGCAATTGGTAGCGCAGCGGTCTCCAAAACCGCAGGTTGCAGGTTCGAGTCCTGTCTGCCCTGCGCAAGCGCCCCGGGCGAAAATCCGGGGCAAGCGCAGCAACCATGGTTCTGTTCAGGGCCGGGTAATCCAACATTGCAAAGATGAGCGAGGACCAGGTGACCGAAACAGCTGCCAGCAGCTCCAAGGGCCGCCCAGCTAAGAAGGACGCCAAGGCAAACTTCTTCGCCCGCATTGCACTCTTCGTCCGCCAGATCATCGGCGAACTGAAGAAGGTTGTTGCACCCACCCGCAAGGAACTGATCAATTACACGCTCGTGGTGCTGGTGTTCGTGGGCATCATGATGGTCATCGTCAGCCTGCTGGACATCGGTTTTGGAACCGCCGTCGGCTGGGTCTTCGGCGGGACCGGCACCACGGACAGCTAACGCTGCACGGTCCGCAGGCCGCGTATTCCTCCGGGATTCCCGGACGGAACGCCGGTGTGCGGAATTGAGCCATTTAAATAGGCATGTTAGGCAATGAGGAAGCAGGAGACCAAGTGTCTGAGCAGGAGCTCGAGGTAACCGAGACTGAGCTGGAAGAGTCCGCGGACGTCACGGCAGAAGCCGGTGACGAGTCTGAGGTTGATTCCTCCGCGCCCGAATCCGAGGATGCCGGTTCCGACTTTGACGCCGAGGCAGACGCCGGCTCCGAAGAGGAGTCCGCTGACGCCCTCGCCGCTGCCGCCGCTAAAGCAGACGTTGACCCCGCCGAGGAGTTCAAGGCCAAGCTGCGCCGCCAGGAAGGTGACTGGTACGTCATCCACTCCTACGCCGGTTACGAAAACCGCGTGAAGGCCAACCTGGAAACCCGCATCCAGACCCTGGACATGGAAGATTACATCTTCGAAATCCAGGTGCCCATGGAAGAAGTCGTTGAGATCAAGAATGCTCAGCGCAAGGTCATCAACCGCGTCCGCATCCCCGGCTACGTGCTGGTCCGCATGGACCTCACGGACGCCTCGTGGGGCGCCGTCCGCCACACCCCGGGTGTCACCGGCTTCGTGGGCAACGCCCACAACCCCGTGCCGCTTCGCCTGGACGAGGTCTTCTCCATGCTTGCTCCCGTCTTCGAGGAAGAGCAGGCCGAGAAGGGCAAACCGGTCAACAAGCAGAACCAGGCCCCCGTGGACGTTGACTTCGAGGTTGGCGAGTCCGTCATCGTCAAGGAAGGCCCGTTCGAGACCCTTCCCGCCACGATCTCCGAGATCAAGGTCGAATCCCAGACCCTCGTGGTGCTCGTGTCCATCTTCGAGCGCGAAACGCCGGTTACCCTGGCGTTCAACCAGGTCACCAAGATCTAGCCACCCAAGATTTCGTCCCGGGGCTGCCCGCTTAGCAGCACCGGAACGGCCGGCCGCCTTGCCATGGCGGCCACAAACCTGAGGCACGCTCCTGTGCCCCAGGACGTTATTGAGAGAAGGACCCTACATTGGCTCCCAAGAAGAAGGTCACCGGCCTCATCAAGCTGCAGATCCAGGCAGGTGCCGCTAACCCGGCCCCGCCGATCGGTCCTGCGCTTGGCCAGCACGGTGTCAACATCATGGAATTCTGCAAGGCGTACAACGCTGCGACGGAAGCCCAGCGCGGAAACGTCATCCCCGTGGAAATCACGGTCTACGAGGACCGTTCCTTCACGTTCATCACCAAGACCCCGCCGGCTGCAGAGCTCATCAAGAAGGCTGCAGGCGTCGCCAAGGGTTCAGCAACCCCGCACACCGTCAAGGTTGCCAAGCTGACCCAGGCCCAGGTCAACGAGATCGCCTCCACCAAGATGGAAGACCTCAACGCCACGAGCCTCGAAGGCGCAGCAAAGATCATCGCCGGCACCGCCCGCTCCATGGGCATCACCGTCGAAGGCTAGCCGCTTCCGCCGCTTTAGAGTTGTGCCCGGGAATACGGGTACGACGACGGGCGGCACCGCCGGGACACCGGCACCACCAAAACTGAAATGTTGGGAAACGGGCACGGATAACGAGCCCGCCCACCAACTGTGGCAGGGCCCAGCGCGGTCCGCAGACCACAACTGCACAAGGAGAAATAAGCAGCATGGCAAAGCGCAGCAAAGCATATGAGGCAGCAGCCGCCAAGATCGACGCGGAGAAGTTCTACGCGCCGTTCGAGGCAGTGACCCTCGCCAAGGACACCAACCCGTCCAAGTTCGACGCCACCGTTGAGGTTGCATTCCGCCTCGGCGTCGACCCCCGCAAGGCTGACCAGATGGTCCGCGGCACCGTCAACCTGCCCCACGGCACCGGTAAGGTTTCCCGCGTCCTGGTCTTCGCTACCGGCGACAAGGCTGAGGCAGCAATCGCAGCCGGCGCCGACTTCGTTGGTTCCGATGACCTGATCGAAAAGATCGCAGCCGGCTGGACCGACTTCGACGCCGCCGTCGCCACCCCTGACCTCATGGGTAAGGTTGGCCGCCTCGGTAAGGTCCTGGGCCCGCGTAACCTGATGCCGAACCCGAAGACGGGCACCGTGACCCCCGACGTCACCAAGGCCGTCAACGACATCAAGGGTGGAAAGATCGACTTCCGCGTCGACAAGCACTCCAACCTGCACTTCATCATCGGCAAGGTCTCCTTCGACGCCGTCAAGCTGGCCGAGAACTACGCAGCAGCACTGGAAGAGGTGCTTCGCCTGAAGCCGTCCGCTTCCAAGGGCCGCTACATCCAGAAGGCCACGGTTGCCACCACCTTCGGTCCCGGCATCTCCGTCGACCCGAACGTCACCAAGGTTCTGACCGAGGCCTAAATCCTCGTCTGAAACTCCTGCAGCGGAACCTCTCCGCCGCAACAAAACCGCCCGGCACCCGTGCCGGGCGGTTTTGTTTAAGCTGTGGAACTATCCCGGCGCCGGCACCTTTTGCCTAAGCTGTAGGAATGGCTGACCCAGAGTCGGATACCTTCACAGGGGCCCCCGCTGCTCCCGTTATCAAAGCCGTTAAGGTGATGCCGGAACCCGGCATCAATGCCGCTTCTGCAGGGCCCACAGCGGATCTCAGGGAATGCCACGCCCTGCGGGTGGAGCACGAGCTCGCACTGTGGGGCAACCTGGACCGATGCCCCACACTCCAGGAAACTGCCGAGTTCTGGCGGGGCAATGAGTACGAGGAGCGGCAGCTCTTCCTGGCAAGGCTGAATGGGGAGACCGTTGGTATGTGCTCCGTGGAACTGCCGCTCCGCGAGAACACCCACACCGCCGGTGTCGATGTCCTGATCGCGCCCGCCCACCGGCGCCGGGGGCTGGGCACGACGCTGCTGTTACACGCAGAGTCGATTGCCACGACACGGGGCCGGACATCCCTCTACGGGTACCACGAGGTTCCGCTGGCCGCGGCGGACGGGAAAACCCTGCTCCCCGCCAAGTCCGGTGCCGGGGGCCTGCCGGTCACTGAACCTGCAGTGGCGTTCGCCGCCGCTTCCGGCTATGAGCTGGAACAGGTGGAACGGTCCAGCCGGCTGGACCTTCCCGTCGCGCCTGAGCTGCTGGACCGGCTGGAGGCAGACGCAGCAGCACGAGCAGGCGGCTACAGCATCACGGGCTGGGACGACACCTGCCCCGACGACCTGGTGCAGGCCTACGCGCTTCTCAAAGCACGGATGAGCACGGATGTTCCCATCGCCGGGATGGACTGGGAGGGCGAGGACTGGGATGCGGCCAGGGTGCGGGAGGAGGAGCACACGATGGCCCGCGGCGGCGTCCAGTCCGCGGTGACTGCCGCACTGCACAGCGCCACGGGGGAGCTGGTTGCCTACACGGTGCTCAACTGGCGGCCCGGTGTGCCTGCCTCCATTGCCCAGCAGGACACCTTGGTCACGGCGAAACACCGCGGCCGCCGCCTGGGCATGCTCATCAAGGTGGCAAATCTACGGCGTGCCCAGGGCAGATGGCCGGCGGCGCGTTCTGTGTTGACGTGGAACGCCAGTGAAAACCAACATATGCTGGCCATAAATATTGCCCTTGGATTCAGGCCGGCTGGTTATGAAGGTGAGTGGCAGAAACGGCTGGGATGATTCGCCTATGGCAAAAGACGTGAAGATCGAGCAGCTCTGGATCCCTGACTCGCTCGAGGCGCCGGACGCTGCGGACTTTCTGGCCGCCGTCGAAGTGGGACGCAAAGTCCGCATGCAGACCTGGGGCAGCGACGACCTCGCCTACGGCCCCCTGGAAAAGCTCCTTGAGTTCGCCGATCCCTATGAGCGGCAGCTGATCCTCGTCGCCAAGGTGGACGGGGAGATCGTGGGCACCGTTGACATTGCCCTTCCCCTCACGGACAACCTTGACCTGGCGGAGTTCACCCTGGACATCCTGCCCGAGTTCCAGCGCCAGGGCGTCGGGAGAAGGCTGCTCCAGGCCGCCGAGCAGCTGGCCCGCAATGAAGGCCGCACCATGATCCTGGTGGACACCAACCATCCGGGGGCGTCCCTGCACGAATTCGAACGTGCCCAGCTGGTCCCCGGATCGGGTCAGGGCTTTGTGCCGCTGGAGAGCCGCGAGGTGGAGTTCGCCCAACGCACCGGATACACCCTGCAGCACATTGAGCAGTTCAGTTCGTGCCTGCTGCCGCTGGACTCGAAGCTGGTAGCGGACCTGCAGGCCGAAGCGGAGGACGCCAACAACGGACGGTACCGGCTGCATCATTGGACGGACCGGTGCCCGGACCGCTGGCTGGAGGCCGTCGCCGTCCTCGAAAACCAGGCCGGGGCCGACGTCGATCCCTCGCTGCAGGTGCCAGTGGAGCAGGACATGGTGTTCGACGGCGCCATCCTCCGGGAGGCCGAAGACGTTGCCATTGCGCAGGGCCGGCGTACGGTGGTCACCGCCGTCGAGCACCTCGCCAGCGGGGCACTGGTGGGCCTGACCACCATCACGGTGCTGGCCCACCGCGCGGACGTGGTTTTCCAGGACGATACCCTCGTCCTGCAGGAGCACCGCGGGAACAAGCTGGGACTCCTGATCAAGGTGGCAAACATGGAGCGGCTGACGGAGCAGTTTCCTGATGCCCGGGTCATCTACACCTGGAATGCGCCGGAGAACCGATACCTCCTGACCGTCAACCAGCAACTGGGATTCCGGACCGCGGGCGTGACGGGAATCTGGCAGAAGGAGCTTCCGCACCTTCGCACCAGCAACAGCTGACTGCCGATTTGGCGGAGCGGCGGGCCCTACCTTAGACTGGGATGACCAAAGACCGTCGGTTGTTGGAAATCCACTCCCCTGAGCATGGCTCAACTCTGCAGTTCTGCGCGGGGGATAGAAGTGGTTTTCCGGACGAAGGACCCTCAACGCAGGGCGGCCGGCGCAGGTGAACGAAGCAAAGCTCCACGGAATACCTGTGTTGAGCCAAGCCCCGTGCATCTGCGCGGGGCGTTTTTAGTTTTAGCTCATCCGAGCGGGGACCGTCGAATACCGGCACTATCCCCGGAAGGAGGGTTATGGCAACGCCTACCAAGGTTTCAGCAGTAGCTGAGATCACTAACGATTTCAAGGAATCGAACGCCGCTGTCCTGACCGAATACCGTGGGCTCACCGTTGCACAGCTCAAGCAGCTGCGTGTTTCTCTCGGCCAGGACACCAAGTTCACGGTCGTCAAGAACACCCTGACCGCCATTGCAGCCAAGGAAGCCGGTGTCGAAGCATTCGACGGCCAGCTTGCCGGCCCCACTGCAATCGCGTTCATCAAGGGTGACGCAGTTGCCGCTGCCAAGAGCCTGACGGATTTTGCCAAGACCAACAAGCAGCTGGTCATCAAGACCGGTTACTTCGAGGGCAAGGCACTGAACGCCAGCGAGGTTGCCGCACTGGCAGCTCTCGAGTCCCGCGAGCTGCAGCTCGCCAAGGTTGCAGGCGTCCTCAAGGCCCCTGCTGCCGCCGCTGCACGCATCATTGACGCTCTGCGCCTCAAGCTTGAAGAAGAGAACGGTGCACCGGCAGCTGCCGAGGCGCCCGCCGCTGAAGAAGCTCCCGCCGCAGAAGCAGAGGCTCCTGCAGCCGAAGCTCCCGCAGCTGAAGAGAACTAACTCTCTTTACCTCACAAGACTCCGGTGTGAAGCACGGCCGCGTGCCGCTGAACACCACAACAGGAAGGACGCCTACCATGGCGAAGCTCACCAACGAAGAGCTCATTGAAGCTTTCAAGGAACTGACCATCATCGAGCTCTCCGAGTTCGTCAAGCTCTTCGAAGAGACCTTCGAAGTTACCGCTGCTGCTGTTGCTGTTGCTGGCCCCGCCGGCGCTGCTGCTGAAGAGGTTGAAGAGAAGACTGACTTCGACGTCGTCCTCGAAGCTGCCGGCGACAAGAAGATCGCAGTGATCAAGGAAGTTCGCGCCATCACTTCCCTGGGCCTCAAGGAAGCCAAGGACCTGGTTGACAGCGCTCCCAAGGCTGTCCTCGAAGGTGCAACCAAGGAAGCTGCCGAGAAGGCCAAGGAGCAGCTCGAGGCTGCAGGCGCAACCGTTACCCTCAAGTAGTAACGCGCCTTTTCCTCAGGAAGCCCCGTCCACATTTGTGGGCGGGGCTTCCTGCTTTAAAGCGGGGCTTCCTGCTTTAAGCGGGATCGGAGATATCCGCTACAACAGCGTCCAGGGCTGCGGTCAGGGCATCCGCGTCCACGAAGGCGCTGTAGCCGTGGGCGCCCGCGCCCATCGAAATCCGGCGCCCGGTGATGGTGGCGTCCGCGTAGACCGGCCAGCTGGTGGTGCTGCCCAGCGGCGTAATGGTGCCGCGCTCATACCCCGTCGCCTCCAGGGCCATGTCCGCGGGAGGCAGCGACAGCTTGTTGACACCCACCAGGGTTCGCAGTTTGGGCCACGAGATCTGGCGGTCGCCGGGGATCAGCGCAAACAGGAAAGTACCGTCCTTGTGCTTGACCACCAGCGACTTGACGATGTCCGCAGGGCTGATTCCCAGGATGCCGGCCGCCTCTTCGAGGTTCCTGGCGGCCGGCCGTTCCACGATGTCCACCGCCAGCCCGCGGGCGGAGGCGTCGGCCAGGAACCGTCCGTGCCCGGCGCCGTCCGCCCCGCTCAAAACCGGGCCCGCCATCAGTCGCGGTAGAGCAGGAGCGCTTCGCCCTGCCCGCCGCCGCCGCACAGGGACACGGCGGCTTTACCCGTTCCGCGGCGCTTTAGCTCATGCGCAGCATGGACGGCCAGCCGTGCGCCCGAGGCGCCGATGGGGTGGCCCAGCGCAATGGCGCCGCCGTGGATGTTGCACTTCTCGAGCGGGTAGTCCAGGTCCTTGAGCGACTGGACGGCCACGGATCCGAAGGCTTCATTGATCTCAATGAAGTCCAGTTCGGCTGTGGTCCAGCCTGCCCGTCCCAGGGCATCCCGGATGGCATTGGACGGCTGTGAGTGCAACGAGTTGTCCGGTCCGGCAACCTGCCCGGGTTTTCCGACGACGGCCAGATATTCCAGGCCGTGTTCCTCGGCATAGCCGCGGGAGGCCAGCACCAGGGCTGCGGCCCCGTCCGAGAGGGGAGAGGAGTTCCCTGCGGTGATGGTCCCGTCCGTCACGAAAGCTGCGCGCAGCCCGGCGAGCGAATCCACGGAGGTGTTGGGGCGGACGCCCTCGTCAACGGAGACCACGAGTGGATCGCCCTTGCGCTGCTTGATGCTGACCGGGACGATTTCATCGTCGAACGTTCCATTCTTGGCGGCCAGGGCAGCCCGCTGGTGGGACTGGGCGGCCACTTTGTCCTGCGATGTGCGGTCAATGCCCAGGGCCAGGTTGCGGGTCTCGGTGGACAGGCCCATGGACTGCCCGTCGAAAGCGTCCGTCAGGCCATCGTGCGCGGCGGCGTCCAGGGCCTGGATTGAACCGTAGGTCCAGCCCTGCCGCGAGCCGGGAAGCAGGTGCGGGGCCCGGGTCATGGATTCCTGGCCGCCGGCCACCACCACTGCCGCCTCGCCGCCGCGGATCATCCGGGCGGCGTCGATCACCGCAGTAAGTCCTGACAGGCAAACTTTGTTGATGGTCACGGCAGGGACGTCCCAGCCGATGCCGGCACCGATTGAACTTTGCCGGGCGGGGTTCTGGCCGGCACCGGCCTGCAGCACCTGGCCCATGATGACGGCTTCCACGTCGCCGGCATCCACGCCACTGGCGTCCAGGGCGGCCTTGATGGCGCGGGAACCCAATTCCACGGCGGTGAAGCTTGCCAGCTGCCCATTGATCCGGCCCTGCGGGGTGCGCGCTGCTGCGAGGATGACAACGTCAGTGTTGTCACGGGAGTTGCCCATGGTTATCTCTTCCGATCCGTTTTCCGGTGTAAGCCACCAAGGCTATCGTGACCCTGGTCACCTAAGTATTCAAACGCCCGGAGCCGTATGGGCATTCCGCCCCGGCGCAGCGCGCTGCGGGCACAAGTCCGCTTCGGCTTCCCGGCAGGGGAGAGGTCCCCATCCCCTGAACGTGCACGACGGCGGCGGCGTGCGTAGGGTGGAGCGCGGACAGTTATGCAGGGGGAACACCGGGTCCTGCCCCGGGGACGGTTGGAGCAGCAGCGTGAAAAGACTACTCGCCACGGCGGCAGCCGCCGCCCTCGCGGCGCTCACCGCCTGTTCCGTATCTGTGCCCGACCAGGAAGCCTCCTCCGCGCCCCCATCCCAGCCGGAGCCAGGCCCCACCCGCACCAGCGGCGCCGTCGGCGGCAGTGCCGGGACGCCGTCGTCGTCCCCTGCAAGTGGCACCAAGGCGGCGTGCGAGCTTTTCAACTCCCTCTTTGAACGCTACGCGGCTGTTCCTTCCGGAGATTCCAGGGGCTACGAGGACATCTACCTGCAGGCTGAAGAGGCAAAGGGCACGGTGTCCGGCGACCTTCGCGGCCTGTTCGCATCACTGAGCCTGCTGGCTATTGACCGTTCGGGTGCCGCCGGATCCGGAAGTGGGCCGGCGCAGGAGTCGGAAGACGCTGTCCGGGACGCCGTCTTTGCCAACGCCGGGACCTGCACGGACGCCGGGGTCACGCTGCGGCTGTAGTCCCGAAGAGGCGCGAAAACCGGTGCTTGCATTCCGGCCGGACATGGGGTAGACATGTAGGTTATTTTGCCGTATCGTAGATATTTGCGTCTTCCCTGTTTACCTTCAGCCTTCATATAGCGGTGGGCTTTGCCTAGCAGCTGACAATCAACGTGCCGTCAACCACGTCACAGCATGGTCAGCGCGGGCCCCGGGTCATATAGCGGAACCGGATGGTAGCACTGCGGAGCATTCCGCAGGGTGCACAGCGGGGGAGATCTGAAAACGCCTGAAGGTCTGTGGAAGGATCCCTCTTGGTCGCCTCGAGCACCTCTAATAACGAAACCGCTAACACTGCCGACAGCACTGATGGTGCCACTCGCCGGCTCTCATTCGCAAAGATTCACGAACCTCTTGACGTTCCGAATCTGCTTGCCCTGCAGACGGACAGCTTTGACTGGCTGGTCGGCAACGAACGCTGGCAGGCACGCGTAGCGAAGGCTGTCGAAGAAAACGATCTCAGCGTCGCCACCACGTCCGGCCTGTCGGACATCTTCGAAGAGATCTCCCCGATCGAGGACTTCCAGGGCACCATGTCCCTGAGCTTCTCCGATCCGGAGTTCGCTGACCCCAAGTACACCATGGCCGAGTGCAAGGACCGGGACGCTACGTACTCCGCTCCGCTGTACGTCAAGGCCGAGTTCATGAACAACAACACGGGCGAAATCAAGCAGCAGACCGTGTTCATGGGCGACTTCCCGCTGATGACCGAGAAGGGCACCTTCGTGGTCAACGGCACGGAGCGTGTCGTCGTCTCCCAGCTGGTCCGTTCCCCGGGCGCCTACTTTGAGCGTGCCGCCGACAAGACCAGCGACAAGGACATCTTCACCGCGAAGATCATCCCGTCCCGCGGCGCCTGGTTCGAGCTCGAAATCGACAAGCGCGACCAGGTCGGCGTTCGCCTCGACCGCAAGCGCAAGCAGTCCGTCACGGTCCTGCTGAAGGCCCTCGGCTGGACCGAAGGCCAGATCCTCGAAGAGTTCGGCCAGTACGACTCCATGCGCGCAACGCTGGAGAAGGACGCCACCGAGACCCGCGAAGACGCGTTGCTGGACATCTACCGGAAGCTGCGACCGGGCGAGCCGCCCACCGTCGAGGCTGCCCAGTCCCTGCTGGACAACCTGTACTTCAACTCCAAGCGCTACGATCTGGCCAAGGTTGGCCGCTACAAGATCAACCGCAAGCTTGGCATCGACCGCTCCCTTGGCGACAAGGAAGCCTCGGTCCTGCACGTTGAAGACATCGTTGCCATGATCAAGTTCCTCGTTGCGCTGCACGCCGGCGAGAAGACCATCAAGGGCACCCGTGACGGCCAGGAAGTGGACCTGCGCGTCGAAATCGACGACATCGACCACTTCGGCAACCGCCGCATCCGCGCCGTCGGCGAGCTCATCGAGAACCAGGTCCGCACCGGCCTGTCCCGCATGGAGCGCGTTGTCCGCGAGCGTATGACCACCCAGGACGTCGAGGCCATCACGCCGCAGACCCTGATCAACATCCGCCCCGTGGTTGCGGCCATCAAGGAGTTCTTCGGAACCTCCCAGCTGTCCCAGTTCATGGACCAGAACAACCCGCTCTCGGGTTTGACCCACAAGCGCCGCCTGTCGGCCCTTGGCCCGGGTGGTCTGTCCCGTGACCGCGCCGGCATGGAAGTCCGTGACGTGCACCCGTCCCACTACGGACGTATGTGCCCCATCGAAACCCCTGAAGGCCCGAACATTGGCCTGATCGGTTCGCTGGCATCCTACGGGCGCATCAACCCGTTCGGCTTCATTGAGACGCCGTACCGCCTGGTCAAGAACGGCGTCGTTTCCGACGACGTCCAGTACCTGACGGCCGACGACGAGGCTGAAGTCCTGATCGCCCAGGCCAACGCGCCGCTGGACGAGAACAAGAAGTTCGCCGAAGAGACCGTCCTGGTCCGTGCCCGCGGTGGTGGAGGCGAGCCCGTCCTCGTTCCCGCCGAGGACGTCGAGTTCATGGACGTTTCCCCGCGCCAGATGGTGTCCGTGGCTACCGCCCTGATCCCGTTCCTGGAGCACGACGACGCAAACCGCGCACTCATGGGTGCCAACATGCAGCGCCAGGCCGTGCCGCTGGTCCGTTCCGAGGCCCCCTTCGTGGGTACCGGCATGGAGCGCGCCGCAGCCGTCGACGCCGGTGACGTTGTCATCGCCAAGAAGGCCGGTGTGGTCACCGAGGTTTCAGCCGAGCTCGTCATCATGCTCAACGACGACGGCACGGAGACCAACTACCGCATCAACAAGTTCGCCCGCTCCAACCAGGGCAACTGCTACAACCACCGCGTCCTGGTGAACGAAGGCCAGCGCCTGGAAGTTGGCGGCATCATCGCCGACGGCCCGGCAACGGACCAGGGCGAGCTCGCCCTCGGCAAGAACCTGCTCGTGGCATTCATGTCATGGGAAGGCCACAACTTCGAGGACGCCATCATCCTCTCGCAGCGCATTGTTGCCGAGGACGTTCTTTCCTCCATCCACATCGAGGAGCACGAGATCGATGCCCGCGACACCAAGCTTGGTGCCGAGGAAATCACCCGTGACATCCCCAACGTGTCCGAGGAAGTCCTGGCAGGCCTGGACGAGCGCGGCATCATCCACATCGGTGCCGAGGTTGAAGCAGGGGACATCCTGGTCGGAAAGGTCACCCCGAAGGGTGAAACCGAGCTGACCCCGGAAGAGCGCCTGCTGCGCGCCATCTTCGGTGAGAAGTCCCGCGAAGTCCGCGACACCTCGCTGAAGGTTCCCCACGGCGAGTCCGGCACCGTCATCGGCGTGCGCGTCTTCGACCGCGACAACGACGACGAGCTTCCCCCGGGCGTGAACCAGCTGGTCCGCGTCTACGTCGCTGCCAAGCGCAAGATCACCGACGGCGACAAGCTCGCCGGCCGCCACGGCAACAAGGGTGTTATTTCCAAGATCCTCCCCGTTGAGGACATGCCCTTCCTTGCCGACGGCACCCCCGTTGATATCGTCCTGAACCCGCTGGGTGTCCCGGGCCGTATGAACGTGGGCCAGGTGCTCGAAACGCACCTCGGCTGGGTTGCCAAGACCGGCTGGAAGATCGAAGGCGAGCCCGAGTGGGTCAAGCAGCTGCCGAACCTGCCGCGCGAAAGTGGCCAGACCACTGTTGCAACGCCGGTGTTCGATGGTGCCCGCGAAGAGGAAATCACGGGCCTGCTGGACTCCACCAACGTGACCCGCGACGGCGAACGCCTGATCAACTCCTCCGGCAAGACCCGCCTGTTCGACGGCCGTTCCGGCGAGCCGTTCCCGGATCCGATCTCGGTCGGCTACATGTACATCCTGAAGCTCCACCACCTGGTGGACGACAAGATCCACGCGCGCTCCACCGGCCCGTACTCCATGATCACGCAGCAGCCGCTGGGTGGTAAGGCACAGTTCGGTGGCCAGCGCTTCGGTGAAATGGAAGTGTGGGCGCTCGAGGCCTACGGCGCCGCCTACACGCTCCAGGAACTCCTCACCATCAAGTCTGATGACATCCATGGCCGCGTGAAGGTCTACGAAGCCATCGTCAAGGGCGAGAACATCCCCGAGCCGGGCGTTCCCGAGTCCTTCAAGGTCTTGATCAAGGAAATGCAGTCGCTGTGCCTGAACGTGGAAGTTCTTTCCACGGACGGAACCACAATTGAAATGCGTGACTCTGATGACGCAGTCTTCACGGCTGCGGAAGAACTGGGCATCGATCTGTCTCGTGCAGAGCCCAGTTCCGTAGAAGAGGTCTAGCAGGCGGGCGTACCGGGAAAAGCGGCGCCACCCGCGCTGTCTTATTCCGGTACGCTCCCTCCCTCATTCCGCACCCAAGACTTCAGAATTTAGAGAACAAGAGAGAACAGGGACCATATGTCCAGCGAATCCTCCTTCGGCCTCATGCAGATCGGCCTCGCCACCGCGGAAGACATCCGCGGCTGGTCTTACGGCGAGGTTAAGAAGCCGGAAACCATCAACTACCGCACGCTCAAGCCCGAGAAGGACGGACTCTTCTGCGAGAAGATCTTCGGCCCGTCCCGGGACTGGGAATGCTACTGCGGCAAGTACAAGCGCGTGCGCTTCAAGGGCATCATTTGTGAGCGTTGTGGCGTTGAGGTCACCCGCGCAAAGGTCCGCCGTGAGCGCATGGGCCACATCGAACTGGCCGCTCCCGTCACGCACATCTGGTACTTCAAGGGTGTTCCCTCACGCCTGGGCTACCTCCTTGACCTGGCACCGAAGGACCTCGAAAAGGTCATCTACTTCGCTGCCTACATGATCACCAGCGTTGACGAAGCCGCGCGCCACGAGGAACTGCCCAACCTGCAGGTTGAGCACGACATCGAGAAGAAGCAGCTGATCGACAACCGCGACTCCGACATCGCGGCGATCGCCCGCGACCTCGAAGGCGAGATTGCCCGCCTTGAGGGTGAAGGTGCAAAGGCTGCCGACAAGAAGAAGGCCCGCGACTCCGCCGACCGCCAGATGGCCAACGTGCGTAAGCGCGCCGACGCCGACATCGAGCGCCTCGAGCAGGTCTGGGACCGCTTCAAGAACCTTAAGGTCGCCGACCTCGAAGGTGACGAAGGACTGTACCGCGAGCTGCGCGACCGCTACGGCATGTACTTCGAAGGCTCCATGGGCGCCGAAGCCATCAAGAAGCGCCTTGAAAGCTTCGACATGCAGGCCGAGTCCGACCTGCTGCGCGACATCATCGCCAACGGCAAGGGCCAGCGCAAGACCCGTGCCCTCAAGCGCCTGAAGGTGGTCAACGCGTTCCTGACCACCAACAACAGCCCGCTTGGCATGGTCCTCGACGCCGTCCCGGTGATCCCGCCGGAACTGCGCCCCATGGTCCAGCTGGACGGTGGCCGCTTCGCGACCTCCGACCTCAACGACCTGTACCGCCGCGTGATCAACCGCAACAACCGCCTCAAGCGCCTGCTTGACCTGGGTGCTCCGGAGATCATCGTCAACAACGAGAAGCGCATGCTTCAGGAAGCTGTTGACAGCCTCTTCGACAACGGCCGCCGCGGCCGTCCGGTCACCGGACCGGGCAACCGTCCGCTGAAGTCCCTGAGCGACATGCTCAAGGGCAAGCAGGGCCGTTTCCGCCAGAACCTCCTCGGCAAGCGCGTGGACTACTCCGGCCGTTCGGTCATCGTCGTCGGCCCGCAGCTGAAGCTGCACCAGTGCGGCCTGCCCAAGCAGATGGCCCTGGAGCTCTTCAAGCCGTTCGTGATGAAGCGCCTGGTTGACCTCAACCACGCCCAGAACATCAAGTCGGCCAAGCGCATGGTCGAGCGCTACCGTCCGCAGGTCTGGGACGTGCTGGAAGAAATCATCACCGAACACCCGGTGCTGCTCAACCGTGCACCTACCCTGCACCGCCTCGGCATCCAGGCGTTCGAGCCGCAGCTTGTTGAAGGCAAGGCCATCCAGCTCCACCCGCTGGTTTGTGGCGCGTTCAACGCCGACTTCGACGGCGACCAGATGGCAGTCCACCTGCCGCTGAGCCCCGAAGCCCAGGCTGAAGCCCGCATCCTGATGCTGTCCTCCAACAACATCCTGAAGCCCTCCGACGGACGTCCGGTCACCCTGCCCTCGCAGGATATGATCATCGGCCTCTACCACCTGACCACCAAGCGCAAGGGTTCGGCTGGCGAAGGCCGTATCTTCGGCTCGGTTTCGGAAGCCATCATGGCGTTCGATGCCCGCGAGCTGCACCTGAACTCGCAGGTCAAGATCCGCCTTGAAGGCTTCGTGCCCTACGCAGGATGGGAAGCTCCGGAAGGCTGGGAGCAGGGTCAGCCCGCACTCGTCCAGACCTCCCTGGGCCAGGTCCTCTTCAACGAGACCCTGCCCGAGGACTACCCCTGGGTGGAAGCCGTTGCCGACAAGGGCGAACTGTCCCGAATCGTCAACGACCTCGCCGAGCGCTACCCGAAGGTGGTCACCGCGGCAACGCTGGACAACCTGAAGGATGCCGGTTTCTACTGGGCCACGCGTTCAGGCGTCACCGTCGCCATCTCGGACATCGAGGTTCCGGCTGCGAAGCCGGCGATCCTCGCCGGTTACGAGGAGCGGGCCGCCAAGATCCAGGGCCAGTACGACAAGGGCCTGATCGACGACGACGAGCGTCGCCAGGAACTCATCGAGATCTGGAACAAGGCAACCAACGAGATCGCCCAGGCAATGCGCGACAGCCTGTCACCGATGAACACCATCAACCGCATGGTGTCCTCCGGTGCACGTGGTAACTGGATGCAGGTCCGCCAGATCGCGGGTATCCGTGGCCTGGTGGCCAACCCGAAGGGTGAAATTATTCCCCGTCCCATCAAGTCCTCCTACCGCGAGGGCCTGTCGGTTCTGGAATACTTCATCGCCACGCACGGTGCCCGTAAGGGCCTGGCTGACACCGCACTGCGTACCGCCAACTCGGGTTACCTGACGCGTCGCCTGGTGGACGTCTCCCAGGATGTCATCGTCCGCGAAGAGGACTGCGGCACCGAGCGTGGCCTGGTCACGCCCATCGCCGTCGCCGATTCCAACGGTGAGCTTGTCCTGGACGAGAACGTCGAGAACAGTGCATACGCACGTACGCTCGCCGTCGACGTCGTGGACTCCGAGGGCAAGGTCCTCGCAGCCGCCGGCACCGACTGCGGTGACGTGGTGATCGATGAGCTGTTCAAGGCAGGCATCACCGAGGTCAAGGTCCGCTCCGTACTCACCTGTGAGTCCAGCGTCGGAACCTGCGCACTGTGCTACGGCCGTTCGCTGGCCACCGGCAAGACCGTGGACATCGGCGAGGCCGTCGGCATTATCGCCGCACAGTCCATCGGTGAGCCCGGTACCCAGCTGACCATGCGTACGTTCCACACCGGTGGTGCTGTTTCCGCCAGCGGTGGCGACGACATCACCCAGGGTCTGCCCCGTATCCAGGAGCTCTTCGAAGCCCGTACTCCGAAGGGTGTCGCACCGATTGCTGAAGCAGCCGGCCGCATCACCATCGAAGAGTCCGAGCGCCAGATGCGCCTGGTCATCACCCCCGATGACGGAACCGAAGAGATCGCCTACCCGGTCCTGCGCCGTTCACGCCTGCTGATCGAGGATGGCGACCACGTCACCGTCGGCCAGAAGCTGATCAACGGTCCGGTGGATCCCAAGCAGGTCCTGCGCATCATGGGTCCGCGTGCGGCACAGAAGTTCCTGGTGGACGAAGTCCAGGGCGTGTACCGCAGCCAGGGCATCGGTATCCACGACAAGCACGTCGAGGTTATCGTCCGCCAGATGCTGCGCCGCGTCACGGTCATCGAGTCCGGCGAATCGGACCTGCTGCCCGGCGAGCTCGCCGAGCGCAGCCGTTTCGAGGATGCCAACCGCCGCGTTGTGTCCGAAGGCAAGACTCCGGCTTCCGGACGTCCCGAGCTCATGGGCATCACCAAGGCGTCCCTGGCAACCGAGTCCTGGCTGTCCGCAGCATCCTTCCAGGAGACCACCCGCGTCCTGACGCAGGCGGCCATGGAAGGCAAGAGCGACCCGCTGCTCGGCCTCAAGGAGAACGTCATCATCGGTAAGCTGATCCCGGCCGGCACGGGCCTCCCGCGCTACACCGAGGTCACCGTCGAGCCCACTGAGGAAGCAAAGGCCAACCTGTTCACCGGCCCCAGCGCGTTCAGTGACTTCTCGTACGACACCCTGGGTGGGGACGGAGCTCCCGAGTTCCACGCCATCCCGCTGGATGACTACGATCTGGGCAACGACTTCCGCTAGCCGGAAACGCCTGACGCAAGGATGGTCCTTCACCGCAAGGTGGGGGACCATCCCCGTTTAACCCCGCCGATTAAGGGGTAGGGGCCGTCCATGCTAGACTTGTTACCAATTGTTATTGTGGCAGTGGATGAGTGCGCCGGTTGGGCTGAAGAGCTGAACCAGAGCGACGTTTCCGGTTTGCAGGGTTCTTGTGCAACGTATGCCACATTTTTGCATGCCTAGGGGCCATTGAAGACGCGAGTCAGGTCATGCCCTGCGTATGCGATCCGACTATTAAGGCTTCGCCTTCGCTGCCATGGAGATCTTCTTCAAGGCCCAGGCGGCGGGGCAACGCAAAGGAGAGTGGCTGGAAGCGGCCACTCCGGATAAAACGGAGAACACGAGAGTGCCTACGATTAACCAGCTGGTCCGCAAGGGCCGCACGCCGAAGGTCAAAAAGACCAAGGCTCCCGCGCTTAACGGCAGCCCCATGCGCCGCGGTGTTTGCACCCGCGTTTACACCACCACCCCGAAGAAGCCGAACTCGGCTCTCCGTAAGGTGGCGCGTGTACGCCTCAATGGTGGCATTGAAGTTACCGCCTACATCCCCGGTGTTGGCCACAACCTGCAGGAGCACTCCATTGTGCTCGTCCGCGGTGGTCGCGTGAAGGACCTCCCGGGCGTCCGCTACAAGATCGTCCGTGGCGCCCTCGATACCCAGGGTGTCAAGAACCGTAAGCAGGCGCGCAGCCGCTACGGCGCAAAGATGGAGAAGAAGTAATATGCCTCGCAAGGGTCCGGCCCCCAAGCGGCCGCTCGTACTAGATCCCGTTTACGGCTCCCCGCTGGTCACCCAGCTCATTAACAAGGTGCTCGTTGACGGCAAGAAGTCCACGGCAGAGCGCATCGTCTACGGTGCCCTCGAAGGCGCCCGCGCCAAGTCCGGCGGCGACCCCGTAGCAGCCCTCAAGAAGGCCATGGACAATGTCAAGCCTTCCCTCGAGGTCCGCTCACGCCGCGTCGGTGGCGCCACCTACCAGGTTCCGGTTGAGGTCAAGCCGGGCCGCTCCACCGCCCTCGCACTGCGCTGGCTGGTTGGCTACTCAAAGGCCCGCCGCGAAAAGACGATGACCGAGCGCCTCCAGAACGAAATCCTGGATGCATCCAACGGTCTCGGTGCCGCTGTGAAGCGTCGCGAAGACACCCACAAGATGGCCGAGTCCAACAAGGCCTTCGCACACTACCGCTGGTAATACTCCCGGGCGCCGCCGGCTCAACCGAGCCGGCGGCGAACGCGTAGTCAATCCCAAAAGGAGACCCCGTGGCACAGGACGTGCTTACCGACCTTAGTAAGGTCCGCAACATTGGCATCATGGCCCACATTGATGCCGGCAAGACCACCACAACCGAGCGCATCCTGTTCTACACGGGTGTGAACCACAAGATCGGCGAAACGCACGACGGCGCTTCGACCACTGACTGGATGGAACAGGAAAAGGAACGCGGCATCACCATCACGTCTGCCGCCGTGACCTGCTTCTGGGAAAACAACCAGATCAACATCATCGACACCCCCGGCCACGTTGACTTCACCGTTGAGGTTGAGCGCTCACTGCGCGTCCTCGACGGTGCCGTCGCCGTCTTCGATGGCAAGGAAGGCGTCGAGCCTCAGTCCGAGACCGTATGGCGCCAGGCTGACAAGTACAACGTTCCGCGTATCTGCTTCGTCAACAAGATGGACAAGCTGGGCGCTGACTTCTACTTCACCGTGGACACCATCATCAGCCGCCTGGGCGCCAAACCGCTGGTCATGCAGCTGCCCATTGGTGCAGAGAACGACTTCATCGGCGTAGTGGACCTCCTCTACATGCGTGCCCTCGTGTGGCCCGGCGACGCCAAGGGTGACGTGACCATGGGTGCGAAGTACGAGATCCGTGAGATCCCGGCTGACCTCCAGGAAAAGGCTGAGGAGTACCGCGCAGCCCTCGTTGAGGCCGTTGCAGAGTCCTCCGAAGAGCTCATGGACAAGTACCTTGAAGGCGAAGAGATCTCGATCGATGAGCTCAAGGCCGGCATCCGCAAGATGACGATCAACTCTGAGCTGTACCCCATCTTCTGTGGTTCAGCCTTCAAGAACCGTGGTGTTCAGCCGATGCTCGACGCGGTCGTGGACTACCTGCCGAACCCGCTCGACGTCCCGCCGATGATCGGTCACGATCCTCGCGACGAAGAAAAGGAACTGACCCGCAAGCCGTCCTCGGAAGAGCCGTTCTCGGCCCTCGCGTTCAAGATTGCAGCGCACCCGTTCTTCGGCCAGCTCACCTTCATCCGCGTGTACTCCGGTCACGTGGAAGCAGGCGCCCAGGTGGTCAACTCCACCAAGGGCAAGAAGGAGCGCATCGGCAAGCTGTTCCAGATGCACGCCAACAAGGAAATGCCCGTTGAGGGCGCTACCGCCGGCCACATCTACGCAGCCATCGGTCTGAAGGACACCACAACGGGTGACACCCTGTGCGACTCCGCCAACCAGATCGTCCTGGAGTCCATGAGCTTCCCCGAGCCCGTGATCTCGGTTGCCATCGAGCCCAACACCAAGGGTGACCAGGAGAAGCTCTCCACGGCCATCCAGAAGCTCTCCGCTGAGGACCCCACCTTCCAGGTGTCCCTCAACGAAGACACCGGCCAGACCATCATCGCCGGCATGGGCGAGCTCCACCTGGACATCCTGGTGGACCGCATGCGCCGCGAATTCAAGGTCGAGGCCAACGTTGGCAAGCCGCAGGTTGCCTACCGCGAGACCATCAAGCGTGCTGTAGAGCGTCACGACTACACGCACAAGAAGCAGACCGGTGGTTCGGGCCAGTTCGCAAAGATCCAGATTGCCATCGAGCCGCTGGACACCGCAGAGGGCGAGCTGTACGAGTTCGAGAACAAGGTCACCGGTGGCCGCGTTCCCCGCGAGTACATCCCGTCGGTTGACGCTGGTATCCAGGACGCGCTGAACGACGGCGTCCTGGCCGGTTACCCGGTCGTCGGCATCAAGGCCACGCTGGTAGACGGCGCGTACCACGATGTTGACTCCTCGGAAATGGCGTTCAAGATCGCCGGCCGTATGGCTTTCAAGGAAGCTGCACGCAAGGCGAACCCGGTTCTGCTCGAACCGCTGATGGATGTCGAGGTCCGCACCCCTGAGGAATACATGGGTGAAGTTATCGGTGACCTCAACTCCCGCCGTGGCCAGATGCAGTCCATGGAAGATGCACAGGGCGTCAAGGTCATCCGTGCGCACGTTCCGCTGTCCGGCATGTTCGGCTACATCGGTGACCTGCGCTCGAAGACCCAGGGCCGCGCTGTGTACTCCATGACGTTCAACAGCTACGCCGAGGTCCCGAAGGCAGTTGCCGACGAGATCATCCAGAAGACCCGCGGCGAATAGTCTTTCGGACGTTCGCGGCGAACAACCTCGGGTGCGCTTTTCGATTCCGGAAAGCACAGCCGGTGCAGGTGGCCAGGCCGGTCGGATTCATCCGGTCAAGCTGGCTTGGCCGTCTGCACGAACAGGCTCAAGAGACTAGTATTAGTTCCTGAATCTGCAATTTCACCAATCCAAAGCCCCCCAAGTAGACTTACCTGAGTTTCCGCCGCGACAAGCGCGGCTGAAGGGTATGTCATTTGAAAACGTTCTAGGAGGAACCTGTGGCAAAGGCAAAGTTCGAGCGGACTAAGCCGCACGTTAACATCGGCACCATTGGTCACGTTGACCACGGTAAGACGACGTTGACGGCCGCGATTTCCAAGGTGCTGTACGACAAGTACCCGGATCTCAACGAGAAGCGCGACTTCGCGTCAATCGACTCTGCTCCCGAAGAGCGTCAGCGTGGCATTACCATCAACATCTCCCACGTGGAGTACCAGACCGAAAAGCGCCACTACGCACACGTAGACGCCCCGGGTCACGCTGACTACATCAAGAACATGATCACCGGTGCTGCCCAGATGGACGGCGCTATCCTCGTGGTCGCCGCTACTGACGGCCCCATGGCTCAGACCCGCGAGCACGTTCTGCTCGCCCGCCAGGTTGGTGTTCCCTACCTGCTGGTCGCGCTGAACAAGGCCGACATGGTTGACGATGAGGAACTGCTGGACCTCGTTGAAATGGAAGTTCGTGAGCTCCTGAGCTCGCAGGGCTTCGATGGCGACGAAGCACCCGTGGTTCGCGTTTCCGGCCTCAAGGCCCTGGAAGGCGACCCCGAGTGGGTCAAGTCCGTTGAGGACCTGATGGCCGCTGTTGACGAGTCCGTTCCGGACCCCGTACGCGACCGCGACAAGCCGTTCCTGATGCCGATCGAGGACGTCTTCACCATCACCGGCCGTGGCACCGTTGTTACGGGCCGCGCCGAGCGTGGAACCCTCGCCATCAACTCCGAGGTCGAGATCGTCGGCATCCGCCCGGTCCAGAAGACCACGGTTACCGGTATCGAGATGTTCCACAAGCAGCTCGACGAAGCATGGGCCGGCGAGAACTGTGGCCTCCTGCTCCGCGGTCTGAAGCGCGACGATGTCGAGCGTGGCCAGGTTGTCGTCAAGCCGGGTTCCATCACCCCGCACACCGACTTCGAGGCCAACGTCTACATCCTCTCCAAGGACGAAGGCGGACGTCACAACCCGTTCTACTCCAACTACCGCCCGCAGTTCTACTTCCGTACCACGGACGTAACCGGTGTTATCACCCTGCCCGAGGGCACGGAAATGGTTATGCCTGGCGACAACACTGAGATGACCGTTGCGCTCATCCAGCCGATCGCAATGGAAGAGGGCCTCGGCTTCGCAATCCGCGAAGGCGGCCGCACCGTTGGTTCAGGACGCGTTACCAAGATCATCAAGTAATTCTTGTTGAACTGAAGAACAGCCCCGCTGCTACTGCAGCGGGGCTGTTTTTTTCGGTTAACGTGTCCCTGATACTGTTGCTGGACCGAAAGGAGTTCATCATGGGCTGGCTTATTTTCCTGATCATCGCAGTTGCCGTCGCCGCGGGCGTGTTCTGGGCCAAGAAGCACTTCCGCAACGAGATCGACCGCGCCAAGCGGATCAACCGGGCAAACAAGAACCTGTAGCCACTACCGGGGCAGGCTGGAACACACGGGCTACGCGCCCTTGGCTTTCCGCGCCCGGCTGAGTGCCTGGTACCAGTAGAAAGACTTTTTTGGGGTTCTTTCCTGCGTCTGAAAGTCGACATGGACCAACCCGAATCTTTGGGAGTAGCCGGCTGCCCATTCGAAGTTGTCCATCAGGGTCCACACGTAGTATCCGCGCAGGTCAACGCCGGCGGCAATCCCGCCGGGGGCTGTTGCGTCAAGGGCAGCGCCCAGATGGGTGGCCAGGTAGGTTACCCGTTCCTCGTCCGCCAGGGTTCCCGAAACGGTGTCCGGTTCAGGGAAGCTGGCGCCGCCCTCCGTGATGTACACCGGGGGGAGTGCCTGGCCGTAGCGGTCGTGAAGTTCCTTCAGCAGGACGCCCAGATGGTCCGGGGCCACCGGCCACCCGAACCCGGTGCTGCTGTATTCGGGATAGCCCACCTCATGGAACGGCAGCCTTGCCACGGCTTTATGCACATCCGCGGGAATTGACGCAGACCCTCGACCGAGGGCTACCTTCACCGGGAAATAGTAGTTAAGGCCGTAGAAATCCAGGGGCTGGTGGATGGTGCGCAGGTCGGCGTCGGAGATTTTCCCGATGGACCGAAGCCAGGGTTTGGCATACAGGGGGAGGGCAGGGTACCGCCCCAGGAGCACCGGATCTGCATAGATTCTGTTCATGAGCAGGTCATAGAGGTGCGCCACCAGCCGGTCGCCGATCTTTCGGGTTGCCGGCCGGACGGGGGCATGCAGGTTGGTGACGCCGATACCGCCGGACACCCCGGCGGCGCGCAGGGCCTGCGCGCCCAGTCCGTGTGCCAGCAGCTGGTGGTGGATGGAGGGGAGGGCATCGAACATCAGCGCATGCCCGGGAGCATGGACGCCCAGGGCATAGCCGTTCAGGGTCACGGAGACCGGTTCATTCAGCGTGACCCACTGCGCAACGCGGTCCCCGAAACGCTCGCCCGCGGCACTGGCGTATTCGCCAAAGCGCTCGGCCGTCTCCCGGTTCAGCCAGCCGCCCCGGTGTTCCAGCGGCAGCGGCGTGTCCCAATGGTAAAGAGTGGCCATGGGGGAGACCCCGGCCGCGAGGAGCTGATCGAGCAGCCTGTCATAGAAGTCCAGGCCCTCCTTGTTGAAGGCCCCCCGCCCGTCGGGCTGGATCCGCGGCCAGGACAGCGAAAAGCGGTAGGAGTCCACGCCGAGGTCCTGGAGCAGCGCAACGTCCTCCGGCAACCTGTTGTAGTGGTCGCACGCCACGGCGGGGGAGTGCCCGTCCATGATGGTCCCGGGCTTCTCGGCGAAGGCGTCCCAGCCAGAGGGGCCGCGGCCGCCGTCGGTCAGTGCTCCTTCAATCTGGAAGGCCGCTGCCGCAACCCCCAGGGTGAACGACGGCGGCATGCGGTTCGCCAGTTCGGTCGCCGATTCGGTGCTTTCCAGAGTCATTCCCCTATCATCCATTCGGAAATGACCGTGGGCAATGGTGCTGGCAGGACAATGGGCAGGACGTTTCAGAAGGGACCGATTCGCTTCTGGCCATAAATTCCGGCATACTAGATGAGTTGTTCAAGCGCTTCTTCGTGTCCCGATCCGGATAATGCCGGGTGTCAGGGTCCAAGTGGAAGACCAAACATAACCCACTCCCCATGGATAGCGGATTTGTATGCGTGAAAAGCGCGACACGCCCGACCGCGGGGGTCGGTTGCGCCGGCAAGGTGAGGAACCCGGATTCATCCGGATTCAGTTTGTGCGGCGGGTGGTAGTTACGACTTCAAATGCTTCGGCAGCCATACAACGAGAAATGAACAGGGCAGCCCTAACCAGGGGAAGCACAGACTGAAAGAGAGTCAGGCGACATGGCGGGACAAAAAATCCGCATCCGGCTGAAGTCATACGACCACGAGGTCATTGACGTTTCAGCACGGAAGATCGTTGAGACGGTCACGCGCGCAGGCGCAACGGTAGTGGGCCCCGTGCCGCTGCCTACGGAGAAGAACGTGTACTGCGTGATCCGCTCTCCGCACAAGTACAAGGACAGCCGCGAGCACTTTGAAATGCGCACGCACAAGCGTCTTATCGACATCATCGATCCCACGCCGAAGGCTGTTGACTCGCTTATGCGTCTCGACCTGCCGGCTGACGTGAACATCGAAATCAAGCTGTAGGGAGGTGCTGAGAAACTATGACCGCAACCCGTAACGTAAAGGGCCTGCTGGGCACGAAGCTCGGCATGACCCAGGTCTGGGACGAGAACAACAAGCTCATCCCCGTCACTGTGGTCCAGGCAGATTCGAACGTCATCACCCAGCTGCGCAACGCAGAAGCTGATGGCTACGTCGCCGTTCAGATCGGCTACGGCCAGATCGATCCCCGCAAGGTCACCAAGCCGCTGGCTGGTCACTTTGAAAAGGCAGGCGTCACGCCTCGCCGCCACGTCGTCGAACTCCGTACCGCAGATGCTGCTGAGTACGAGCTGGGCCAGGAGCTCTCCGTAGAGGTCTTCGAAGCCGGCCAGAAGATCGACGTCATCGGCACCACCAAGGGTAAGGGCTTCGCCGGTGTTATGAAGCGTCACGGCTTCCACGGCGTTGGAGCTTCCCACGGTGCCCACAAGAACCACCGTAAGCCCGGTTCAATCGGTGGCGCATCCACCCCGAGCCGCGTCTTCAAGGGCATGAAAATGGCCGGCCGCATGGGCGCCGTTCGTCACACCACGCTGAACCTCACGGTCCACGCGGTTGACGTCGAGAAGTCGCTGCTCCTTATCAAGGGTGCCGTCCCCGGCGCCCGCGGCCAGGTCGTTCTCGTACGCACCGCCGTGAAGGGAGCCTAGTTCAATGGCTAACACTGTCCAGGTTGACCTGCCTGCAGAGATCTTCGACGTTCAGACCAACGTGCCGCTGCTGCACCAGGTTGTCGTTGCCCAGCTCGCTGCTGCTCGCCAGGGTACCCACAAGACCAAGACCCGCGCTGAAGTTTCCGGTGCAGGACGCAAGCCGTTCAAGCAGAAGGGCACCGGCCGCGCCCGTCAGGGTTCCATCCGTGCTCCTCACATGACCGGTGGTGGCGTTGTCCACGGTCCCACCCCGCGTGACTACAGCCAGCGCACCCCCAAGAAGATGATTGCTGCTGCATTGCGCGGCGCACTGTCTGACCGGGCACGCAACGGACGCATCCACGTTGTCGCCGAACTGGTTGAAGGCACCAAGCCCTCCGCCAAGGCCGCACTGGCAGCGCTGCGCGGTGTTTCCGACCGCAAGAACCTGCTGGTCGTCATCGAGCGCGCCAACGATGTTGCCGCACTGTCCGTGCGCAACCTCGCCGGTGTTCACGTTCTGTACGCAGACCAGCTGAACACCTACGACGTTCTCGTCTCCGATGACGTTGTCTTCACCAAGGCTGCCTACGACGCATTCGTTGCCGGCAAGGCAGTGGCAAAGAACGAGGAGGATGCCAAGTGAGTGCAGCCACCATCAAGGATCCCCGCGACGTTGTGCTTGCACCCGTCGTGTCGGAAAAGAGCTACGGCCTGATCGACGAGGGCAAGTACACCTTCCTGGTGGACCCCCGTTCGAACAAGACCGAGATCAAGCTGGCCGTGGAGAAAATCTTCTCCGTCAAGGTCGACTCGATCAACACCATCAACCGTGCCGGTAAGCGCAAGCGCACCAAATTCGGATGGGGTACCCGCAAGAACACCAAGCGTGCGATTGTCACCCTCAAAGAAGGCACCATCGACATCTTCGGCGGTCCGCTCTCGTAGCGGAGACCACTTTAACGAGGAAATAAATTATGGGAATCCGTAAATACAAGCCGACTACCCCGGGCCGTCGTGGCTCGAGCGTAGCGGACTTCACCGAAATCACGCGGTCGACGCCGGAAAAGTCGTTGGTACGTCCGCTGCCCAAAAAGGGCGGCCGTAACAACACCGGTAAGATCACCACCCGTCACAAGGGTGGCGGACACAAGCGCCAGTACCGTCTGATCGACTTCCGTCGCCACGACAAGGACGGCGTTGACGCCCGCGTTGCTGAAATTGAGTACGATCCGAACCGTACGGCTCGCATCGCCCTCCTGCACTACGTTGATGGCACCAAGCGTTACATCATCGCCCCGAACAAGCTGTCCCAGGGTGACTTCGTAGAGGCCGGCGCCAACGCTGACATCAAGCCTGGCAACAACCTGCCCCTGCGCAACATCCCCGTGGGTACCGTTATCCACGCAGTTGAACTGCGTCCGGGTGGCGGCGCCAAGATGGGCCGCTCCGCCGGCGCATCGATCCAGCTCGTTGCAAAGGAAGGCCGTTTCGCCCAGCTGCGTCTGCCTTCCGGCGAAATCCGCAACGTTGACGTGCGCTGCCGCGCAACCGTCGGCGAGGTCGGCAACGCCGAGCAGTCGAACATCAACTGGGGCAAGGCCGGCCGCATGCGCTGGAAGGGCGTCCGCCCGACCGTCCGTGGTGTCGCCATGAACCCGGTTGACCACCCGCACGGTGGTGGTGAGGGTAAGACGTCCGGTGGACGTAACCCCGTCAACCCCAACGGTCAGCGGGAAGGCCGCACCCGCCGCCCCAACAAAGAGAGCGACAAGCTTATTGTTCGTCGCCGTCGTACTGGCAAGAACAAGCGATAGGAGCCTGGACACATGCCACGCAGCCTGAAAAAAGGTCCTTTCGTCGACCAGCACCTCTTTGTGAAGGTAGCCAGGGAAAACGAAAAGGGCACCAAGAACGTCATCAAGACCTGGTCCCGCCGTTCGATGATCATCCCCGACATGCTCGGACACACGATCGCCGTACACGACGGACGCAAGCACATCCCGGTGTTTGTCACTGAGTCGATGGTCGGGCACAAGCTCGGCGAATTCGCTCCCACGCGGACATTCCGCGGCCATGTCAAGGACGACCGTAAGGGCAAGCGCCGCTAGGCGCCTGCACTTACGTCAAAGACGAGAGAAGGAAAGCAATGGAAGCCAAGGCAATTGCGCGCCACATCCGCGTAACGCCTATGAAGGCCCGGCGCGTCGTCAACCTTGTTCGTGGATTGCAAGCGAATGAGGCTCTGGCAATTCTGAAGTTTGCCCCCCAGGCAGCTTCAGAGCCGGTATTCAAGGTAGTACAGTCGGCAATCTCCAACGCCCGGGTCCTCGCGGACCGCGACGGCGTTGCGTTTGACGAAGGTGACCTCATCATCAGCGAAGCGTTTGTTGATGAAGGCCCGACCATGAAGCGGTTCCAGCCGCGTGCCCAGGGTCGCGCATTTCAGATCAAGAAGCGCACCAGCCACATCACCGTGGTAGTCGCTACCCCGGAGAAAGAGGAGGCTCGCTAAGTGGGACAGAAAGTAAACCCGCACGGGTTCCGACTCGGCATCACCACCGATCACGTATCGCACTGGTTCGCTGACAGCACCAAGGCAGGCCAGCGGTACAAGGACTTCGTTCGCGAAGACATCCGCATCCGCCAGCTCATGTCCACGGGCATGGAGCGCGCCGGTATCGCCAAGGTTGAGATCGAGCGCACCCGTGACCGCGTCCGCGTGGACATCCACACGGCCCGCCCCGGCATCGTCATCGGCCGCCGCGGAGCAGAAGCAGACCGCATCCGCGGCGAGCTCGAAAAGCTCACCGGCAAGCAGGTCCAGCTGAACATCCTCGAGGTCAAGAACCCCGAGATGGAAGCACAGCTTGTTGCCCAGGGCGTTGCTGAGCAGCTGACTTCACGTGTGGCATTCCGCCGCGCCATGAAGAAGGCCATGCAGTCCGCGCAGCGTGCAGGTGCCAAGGGCATCCGTATCGCCTGCTCGGGTCGACTGGGCGGCGCTGAAATGTCCCGCTCGGAGTTCTACCGCGAAGGCCGTGTGCCCCTGCACACCCTCCGTGCGAACATCGACTACGGCTTCTACGAAGCCAAGACCACCTTCGGCCGCATCGGCGTGAAGGTCTGGATCTACAAGGGTGACGTCACCGCCAAGGAACTGGCCCAGCAGGCCGCTTCCGCCCCGTCCCGTGGCCGCGGTCCCAGCGACCGTCCGGGCCGCCCGGGTGGCGCTGACCGTGGTGACCGCCGCCGTCGCAACGACCGCCCGGCCGCTGACGCAGCTCCTGCTGCCGAAGCACCGGCAGCTGAGGCTGCACCTGCTGCAGCTGTAGAAGGAGGACAGGCTTAAATGCTTATCCCACGTCGAGTCAAGCACCGTAAGCAGCACCACCCGGGTCGTTCCGGCGCTGCTACGGGCGGCACCAAGGTCTCCTTCGGTGAGTACGGCATCCAGGCCCTGAGCCCGGCATACGTCACCAACCGTCAGATCGAGTCTGCCCGTATCGCGATGACCCGCCACATCAAGCGTGGCGGTAAGGTCTGGATCAACATCTACCCGGACCGTCCCCTGACCAAGAAGCCTGCCGAAACCCGCATGGGTTCCGGTAAGGGTTCACCGGAATGGTGGGTCGCAAACGTCAAGCCGGGCCGGGTTCTCTTCGAGATCTCCGGTGTCGAGGAATCGGTAGCCCGCGAGGCACTGCGCCTGGCAATCCACAAGCTCCCGTTGAAGGCACGCATTCTGCGTCGCGAAGGTGGTGAATAGAAATGGCAGTAGGATCCAAGGATCTGGCCCCCGCACAGCTGGACGGTTTCGACAACGAGCGTCTCGTTGAAGAACTCCGCAAGGCCAAGGAAGAGCTGTTCAACCTGCGTTTCCAGTCCGCCACCGGACAGCTGGAGAACCACGGTCGTCTGCGCGCGGTAAAGAAGGACATCGCCCGCATCTACACCGTTCTCCGTGAGCGCGAGCTGGGCATTCGTGCCGAGGTTGCCGCACCGGTTGTGGAAGCCAAGGAAGAAAAGAAGTCCAAGAAGGCAGCAACCAAGAAGGCCCCTAAGGCTGAGGCCCCCAAGGCTGAAACGGTTGAGACCGAGGAGGATGCCAAGTGAGTGAAAAGGACGAGAACGTGACGGAAACTGCTACCGCAGCCACGGCTGAGCAGCGCGGTTACCGCAAGACGCGTCGCGGCTACGTGGTCTCTGACAAGATGGAAAAGACCATCGTTGTTCAGGTTGAGGACCGCGTGAAGCACGCCCTGTACGGCAAGGTCATCCGCCGTACCTCCAAGGTCAAGGCACACGATGAGAACAACACCGCCGGCATCGGCGACCTGGTTGTCATCGCCGAGACCCGTCCGCTGTCCGCCACCAAGAACTGGCGGCTCGTGGAAATCCTCGAGAAGGCCAAGTAGCACCTGCTGCTTCGGTAACCGGAAACCCCCGCTCCCAATGGGAGCGGGGGTTTCCGCGTTAACCGGGGGAGTGCGCCGTGGGGGTGCCGTCCTGGGTCCGTCACGCCGGAAAGGCTTGTGCAGAAGGCACGACGGCGGCGCCGCTTCTTTGCGGGGGAGGCACCCTTGGGGCGCCGACAGGCTGCCGTGCGTGACGCCGTCGTCCGCCCCCAGACGCTCTCTCACCTAACGTCGGCTTTTTCAGGACGCTCTCTCACCTAACGTCGGCTTTTCCCGTACGCTCTCTCACCTTCACGACGAGCGGCAAACGGGAGTGAGAGATGGTTTGCCCAAAAGGTGCAGGGAGTGGGAGAGGCCTGGCGGTGTTGCGGGGGAGCGCTGCCGGTGATATGGGGACTGGGCCGAACTGTGCTAGGATATTGAGTTTGTATGGCGCCTTTCGTGCGCCGTCATCAACCTCGTAAACAAGCGTGCCACGGCATAGTGCCCCCTTGCGCCCAGGAGCAGTCCTGGACCGGATGGGAGCAACTGCTTCTGGCACGGGAGTTTAGGCCTGGTCTGGCAAAATCCAGGCAGGTCAAGAGACACCCCGATCAACCGTTCCGCAAGGCTCATTCCGTAGGAAGATTTTCGGTCTGAGAACCGGCGCGACGCAAGGAGTAAATAGTGATTCAGCAGGAGTCGCGACTCAAGGTCGCCGACAACACGGGTGCTAAGGAAATCCTTACCATTCGCGTTCTCGGTGGATCTGGCCGTCGCTACGCAGGCATCGGTGACGTCATTGTCGCCACCGTCAAGGATGCAATCCCGGGCGGCAACGTAAAGAAGGGCGATGTTGTCAAGGCAGTCATCGTCCGTACCAAGAAGGAACGCCGCCGTGCGGATGGTTCCTACATCAAGTTTGACGAGAACGCAGCTGTGATCCTGAAGGGCGACGGTGACCCCCGCGGTACCCGTATCTTCGGACCGGTTGGTCGTGAACTCCGTGACAAGAAGTTCATGAAGATCGTTTCTCTGGCTCCGGAGGTGCTCTAGTCCATGGCTTCTAAGATCAAGAAGGGTGACCTCGTTCAGGTCATCACTGGTGCCAAGGCTGAGCGCGGCGGCGACCGCGGCAAGCAGGGCAAGGTCCTGCGCGTGTTCACCGACACCAACCGCGTGTTGGTTGAAGGCGTCAACCGCGTAACTAAGCACACCAAGGTCGGTCAGTCGCAGCGCGGCACCAAGACCGGTGGCATCGAGGTTGTTGAAGCCCCGATCCACATCTCCAACGTGGCTCTGGTTGACCCGTCCACCAAGAAGCCCACCCGCGTCGGCTTCCGCACTGAAACCGTTGAGCGTAACGGCAAGCAGCGCGAAGTCCGCATCCGCGTGGCCAAGAGCTCAGGGAAGGACATCTAATGACTGAGACTCTCGAGACTCCGGCAACGAAGATCGTTCCTCGTCTGAAGACCAAGTACGCAGAATCCATCAAGAGCACGCTCATTGAGGAATTCAAGTACCAGAACGTCAACCAGGTTCCCCGCCTCGTGAAGGTCGTTGTGAACATGGGTGTTGGAGATGCCGCCAAGGACTCCAAGCTGATCGACGGCGCTGTCCGCGACCTCACCCAGATCACCGGCCAGAAGCCGCAGGTAACCAAGGCCCGCAAGTCGATCGCACAGTTCAAGCTGCGCGAAGGCATGCCCATCGGTGCACACGCTACCCTGCGTGGCGACCGCATGTGGGAATTCCTGGATCGTCTTGTCACCCTGGCACTGCCCCGTATCCGCGACTTCCGCGGACTCTCCGGCAAGCAGTTCGATGGCAACGGCAACTACACCTTCGGTCTGACCGAGCAGGTTATGTTCCACGAAATCGACCAGGACAAGATCGACCGCGTCCGCGGTATGGACATCACGGTTGTTACCACTGCCAAGACCGATGACGAAGGCCGTGCGCTGCTCAAGGCGCTTGGTTTCCCGTTCAAGGCCGAAGACTAATCTAACTACGTAAAAGGTCCGGCGGCATGGCTTCTGACTCCGGTCAGGAAAGCAGCACCGCGGAAACCGTTACGAGGAAGGGCACGAGCCCACCATGACAATGACAGATCCTGTCGCAGACATGCTTACGCGTCTGCGCAATGCAAACTCGGCATACCACGACACCGTGACCATGCCGTACAGCAAGCTCAAGGCACGCGTTGCCGACATCCTCAAGGCTGAAGGCTTCATTGCCGGCTGGAAGGAAGAGGACGCTGAGGTTGGCAAGAAGCTGACCATCGAGCTCAAGTTCGGACCGAACCGCGAGCGTTCAATCGCTGGTGTTCGCCGTATTTCCAAGCCGGGCCTGCGTGTTTACGCAAAGTCCACCAACCTGCCGCACGTGCTCGGTGGCCTGGGTGTCGCAATCCTGTCCACCTCTTCCGGCCTCCTGACTGACAAGCAGGCCGGCAAGAAGGGCGTGGGCGGCGAAGTCCTCGCGTACGTCTGGTAACGGGAAAGGAAGAGAATAATGTCACGTATTGGACGTCTCCCCATCACCGTTCCTGCCGGCGTTGAGGTCAAGGTTGACGGCTCTGTCGTCAGCGTCAAGGGCACCAAGGGCGAGCTGAACCACACTGTGGCCAGCCCGATCGAGGTAACCCTGGATGCAGACACCCTGACTGTCGCCCGCCCGAACGACGAGCGCGCCTCCCGTTCACTCCACGGCCTGACCCGCACCCTGATCTCCAACATGATCGAGGGCGTTACCAAGGGCTACGAGAAGAAGCTTGAAATCGTTGGTACCGGTTACCGCGTTCAGGCGAAGGGATCCGACCTGGAGTTCGCTCTTGGTTACAGCCACCCGGTCAGCGTCACCGCCCCGGACGGCATCACCTTTGCAGTTGAGACCCCGACCAAGCTCTCTGTTTCAGGTATCAACAAGCAGCAGGTCGGCGAGGTTGCTGCCAACATTCGCAAGCTGCGGAAGCCGGACCCCTATAAGGGCAAGGGCATCCGTTACGCCGGCGAAGTCATCCGCCGCAAGGTCGGAAAGGCTGGTAAGTAACCATGGCCATCTCAATTAACAAGAAGCGTACGAACAAGAGCAAGTCTGCTTCGCGCAGCCGCCGCCAGCTTCGTATCCGTAAGCGCATCTCCGGTACGGCTGTACGTCCGCGTCTGGTCGTCAACCGTTCAGCACGCCACGTATTCGTCCAGGTTGTCGATGACACCAAGGGCCTGACCGTAGCGAGCGCCTCCACTCTGGAAGCCGACCTTCGTGTATTCGACGGCGACAAGACCGCCAAGGCCAAGCGCGTTGGCGAACTGGTTGCCGAGCGTGCCAAGGCTGCCGGTATCGAAGCTGTTGTCTTCGACCGCGGTGGTAACAAGTACCACGGCCGGATCGCCGCCGTCGCTGACGGTGCACGTGAAGGTGGGCTGTCACTGTGACGGAAGCAAACAAGGAAAAGGACACTGTGTCTGCAGATCAGAAGGCTACTGAAGCCACAGCTGCCGCTGAGACCACTGCCCCCGCAGCTGCCGACGACCGCCGTGGCGGCGCTCGTCGCGGCGAGCGTGGCGACCGTGGCCAGGGCCGCGGCGACCGTGGTGGCCGTGGCGGCCGCGACGGCGGCCGTGAAGCCGAGAAGAGCCAGTTCGTAGAGCGCGTCGTCACCATCAACCGCGTTTCCAAGGTGGTCAAGGGTGGTCGTCGCTTCAGCTTCACCGCCCTGGTCGTCGTCGGTGACGGTAACGGTATGGTCGGCGTTGGCTACGGCAAGGCTAAGGAAGTTCCTGCCGCAATCGCGAAGGGCGTTGAAGAAGCTAAGAAGTCCTTCTTCCGCGTTCCCCGCGTTGGCAGCACCATCCCGCACCGCGTTCAGGGTGAGGCTGCTGCCGGCGTCGTAATGCTGCGTCCGGCTTCCGCCGGTACCGGTGTTATCGCCGGTGGCCCGGTCCGTGCAGTACTGGAGTGCGTGGGCATCCACGACATCCTCTCCAAGTCGCTCGGTTCCTCCAACGCCATCAACATCGTTCACGCGACCGTTGATGCCCTGAAGCGCCTCGAAGAGCCGGCAGCAGTGGCAGCACGCCGCGGCCTGCCCCTCGACGAGATTGCTCCGCCGGCACTGGTGAAGGCCCTTCTGAACACGAAGGCAGGTGCCTAGTTATGGCTAAGAACCTGGTTCCCTCCGACGCCCAGTTGGAGATCACTCAGATCAAGTCCGCCATTGGCGGCAAGCAGAACCAGCGCGACACCCTGCGGTCCCTCGGCCTGAAGCGTATCGGACAGACTGTTGTCCGCACCGCCGATGCCGTGACTGTTGGGATGCTCAACACGGTTCCGCACCTGGTAAAGGTAGAGGAGGCGAAGTAAATGGCAGAGAACACTGCTGATAAGGCACAGGCTGCTGAGAAGCAGAACGCCCTGAAGGTTCACCACCTGCGTCCCGCCCCGGGTGCCAAGACCGCCAAGACCCGTGTTGGTCGTGGTGAAGGTTCCAAGGGTAAGACCGCTGGCCGTGGCACGAAGGGTACTGCAGCCCGTTACCAGATCAAGGCTGGCTTTGCCGGCGGCCAGCTGCCGCTGCACATGCGCCTGCCGAAGCTGCGCGGCTTCAAGAACCCGTTCCGGGTTGAGTTCCAGGTTGTAAACCTGGACAAGCTCAACGAGCTGTTCCCCGAAGGTGGCGCAGTAACCGTGGAGAACCTGGTCGAAAAGGGTGCCGTTCGCAAGAACCAGCCCGTCAAGGTGCTGGGCACCGGCGACATCACCGTCAAGGTTGACGTCACCGCCCACGCATTCTCGGCCAGCGCCGCTGAAAAGATTGCCGCAGCAGGCGGAAGCACCACCGCTCTCTAGAGCCGGTGGGCGCCAAGCCCGTTGTTGAACTCCCGGTCCTGGGGCTACCGCCCCGGGGCCGGGAGTTTTTTCCATCCGCCCGCCGTTTTTTCGCCGCCATCCGGCGCAGCGGCGCCACTGCGGATTGTTCGCAGGGCGCATACACCCGTTAGACTCGGTTGTCGGGATTCATAGATCCCCATCACACCACTCTTCACACCACAGGAGGACGCTTGCTTAGCGCATTTGGCCGGGCCTTTCGCACGCCTGATCTGCGACGCAAGTTGTTGTTCACGCTGGGAATCATCACCATTTTCCGCTTGGGTGCTTTCATTCCCTCGCCTGGTGTGAACTACCAGAATGTCCAGCAATGCTTGCAGAACGGTCAGACGGCAGAGGGGCTGTACCAGCTCGTTAACCTGTTCAGCGGCGGGGCGTTGCTCCAGGTGTCCATCTTCGCGCTGGGCATCATGCCGTACATCACGGCCAGCATCATCGTCCAGCTGCTCCGGGTGGTCATTCCCCGGTTCCAGCAGCTCTACGAAGAAGGCGCTTCGGGCCAGTCCAAACTGACCCAGTACACCCGGTACCTCACCATCGCGCTGGGCCTGCTCAATGCCACCACGCTGGTATCCCTTGCGCGCTCCGGGCAGTTGCTTCCGGGCTGTAACCTGCCGATCATTCCTGACAGCAGCGTTATCACCACCATCCTGCTCATCATCACCCTGACGGCCGGCACCGGCCTGATCATGTGGATGGGCGAGCTCGTGACCGAGAAGGGCGTGGGCAACGGTATGTCCCTGCTCATCTTCACGTCCATCGCCGCTACGTTCCCCACCTCCCTTGGTGCCATCTGGAGCGCACAGGGTCCCGGAACCTTCTTCATTGTCCTCGCCGTCGGCCTGCTCACAGTGGCCCTGGTTGTCTTCGTTGAGCAGTCGCAGCGCAGGGTCCCGGTGCAGTACGCCAAGCGGATGATTGGCCGCCGCACTGTGGGCGGCACGAGCACCTACATCCCCATCAAGGTGAACATGGCCGGCGTTATCCCGGTGATCTTCGCTTCCTCAATGCTCTACCTGCCCGGCCTGATTGCGCAGTTCAACCAGCCCAGGCAGGGCGAGCAGCTCCAGCCGTGGGTCGAATGGATCAACAACAACCTGGTCCGCGGCGACCAGCCGATCTATATGGTGCTGTACTTTGCCATGATCGTGTTCTTTACCTACTTCTATGTCGCGATCACCTTCAACCCTGAAGAGGTCTCGGACAACATGAAGAAGTACGGCGGCTTCATCCCGGGTATCCGCGCGGGTAAGCCGACCGCTGACTATCTGCAGTACGTGCTCTCCAGGATCACCCTCCCCGGTGCCCTGTACCTGGGCTTCGTGGCGCTGATCCCGCTGGTTGCACTGGTGCTGATCAACGCCAACCAGAACTTCCCGTTCGGTGGCACCTCGATCCTGATCATGGTGGGCGTTGGCCTGGAGACCGTCAAGCAGATTGATGCGCAGCTACAACAACGTCACTACGAAGGGCTTTTGCGATGACGAGAATGCTGATTATTGGACCTCCCGGTTCCGGAAAAGGAACGCAGGCGGAGCGGATTTCAGAGCGCCTCGGCGTTGTGGCGATCTCCACCGGCGACATCTTCCGCGCCAACGTGAAGGGCGAGACGCCGCTTGGCATTGAAGCCAAGAAGTACATGGACAACGGCGACTTTGTTCCGGACAGCGTCACCAACAAGATGGTGCGGGACCGGCTCAGCGAGTCCGACGTCGAGACCGGCTTCCTGCTGGACGGCTACCCCCGCACCACCGCCCAGGTGGACTACCTGGACGAAATCCTTGCCAAGGGTGAGGAAAAGCTCGACGTCGTCCTGCAGCTGACTGCCGACGATGAGGAACTGGTCCACCGGCTGCTCGGCCGCGCCAAGGAAACGGGCCGGAGCGACGACAATGAAGCCGTCATCCGCCACCGCCTTGACCTCTACCACGAGCAGACCGAAGCCGTGGTGGCGAAGTACGCAGAGCGCGGCATCCTGACCCAGGTTGACGGTATCGGCGGCATCGACGAAGTCACCGACCGCGTCATGCAGGCCATCAAGGCGGCACAGGCAGCCTGATCCAGGCGAACGTATTCCGAGGCTCCTCCCGGCAACCGGGAGGAGCCTCAGCCATTTGAAAGAAGGAATCCCATGGCCTTTGGCCAGCCCCGCATCGAATACAAGACCAACGCCCAGATGCGCACCATGCACGAGGCAGGACTGGTCCTGAGCCGTGCACTGGACGCAGCCGTCGCCGCCGCAGTGCCTGGAACCACCACCAAGCACCTCGACGACGTCTTCGCCGCTGTCCTGAACGAAGCGGGCGCAAAGTCCAACTTCCTTGGCTACCACGGCTTTCCGGCCACCATCTGCACCTCGGTCAACGAGGAAGTGGTCCACGGCATCCCGGGCAGCCGCGTCCTCAACGACGGGGACATCATCTCGATCGACGGCGGCGCGATCGTGGACGGCTGGCACTCCGACTCGGCGAGGACCGTCATCGTAGGCACGGCCGACCCGGAGGACCAGCGCCTCTCGGACGTGACCCGCGCAGCGATGTGGCATGGCATTGCCGCGCTGGCCACCGGAAAGCACGTGGGCGACATCGGGGCCGCGATCGACGATTACGTCTCGTCCGTTCCCGGTAAGCCGCTGGGGATCCTCGAGGACTACGTGGGCCACGGCATCGGTTCCGAAATGCACATGGCCCCTGACGTGCTGAACTACCGCACCACCCACCGCGGCCCCAAGATCAAGCCGGGACTGTGCCTGGCGATCGAGCCCATGCTGGTGCGCGGCGGCATCGAAACAGCGGTCCTGGAAGACGACTGGACCGTCGTCACCACCGACGGGAAGCGGTCGTGCCAGTGGGAGCACTCCGTTGCGGTCCACGAGAAAGGTATCTGGGTGCTGTCAGCGCCCGACGGCGGCGCGGAGCACCTGGTGCCGCTGGGCGTGACACCCGTACCTATCCCGTAGCGCCGGGCCCGCGGGCCCAAGGACCTCCAGTCCGCGGCCCGAAGGCCTAAGCAGAAGCGCCAGCTGCCGTTGTGATCCCGCAACGGCAGCGGGCGCTTCTTCCTTAGGGAGAAACTCAGCCGAGTTTCGGCTTGACGTCCTTCTCGTAGATGCCCTCCAGCGTTTTCTTCAGGCTGGTCATGGTGGACTTCACGTCCGCCTGCTGGGTGAGGATGGCCGCGGCGGCCTTGGCCAGTTCCTGGTCGGCGCCCGGGAGGAACACCCGGGCATTGTCCTGGACCCGTGTCACGGCCAGCTGGTCCACGGCGGTCTGGATTTGTGGGGTCTGGGCCAGGACCGCCTTCATGTCCGCCGACTCGCGGGTGGGCATGTAGCCGGTGGCAGCCGAGAAGGCTGCGCTGTTTTCCGGCTCCGTCATGAACTTCAGGAACGTGCCGGCCGCCAGCTGCTCCTCCTTGGTGATGCCGCTGGGGATGCCCAGCCCGGCGCCGCCGGTGGGGCAGACGTTGGTCTCGGCCTTCGGTCCGCCGGGCAGGAAGCCCACGCCCACATTGAACGGTGCGGACTTCAGCACGCCAAGGAGGGACCCTGTGGAGGAGATCGTGGACGAGGTCAGCCCTGCGGAGAAGTCGTCGGCAGCTTCCTTGGAGGAGACGCCGGCCCAGCCGTTCTTGTAGATCGAGTCCTGGGCCCACTGCAGCGCCTCAATGGATTCGGGCGAATCGCAGGTGATCTCCCACTCCTTGGACCAGGAGCCGCCCCAGCCCCACAGGTTGTTTTGCAGGGTCCAGCCCGCGTAGCCCGCCAACGCCGGGTAGATGTAGGCGTACTGCGCGCCTGAACTGGCCTTCAGCTTGGGCGCCCACTCGCCGAACTCCTGCCAGGTTTTGGGTGCCCGGTCTGGCAGCCCGGCGGCCTGGAAGTGGTCCTTGTTGTAGTAGAACAGGGGAGTTGAGCGCCCGTAGGGCAGGGCCCATTGCTTGTCGTTGTACTTGTAGTCGTCCACGAGTGACTTCCGGAAATCGTCCAGCTTGATGTCCAGCTGCTTGACGAGGGCGTCCACCGGGATGATGCTGCCGTTGGTGAAGTAGCGGAACCACCACACATCCGAGAGGACCACGACGCCCGGGAGGCCCGATTTTGCCGCCTGCGAGGTCTGGAACTTCTGCGCGATTTCCTCGTAGTTCGCGCCGGCCGTGACCAGGTTGACCCTGATGTCCGGGAACTTGGCGTGGAACTTCTCAATAATGGCCTTTTCGACGTCCTGCGACTTGCCGGGGTGATTGGACCAGAAGTCGATTTTCGCGGCCGGCTTCACTCCACTGAAGTCGAGTTCCGCCGCTTCGCCGGCCACGGGGGTGCCGCTCGTGGACGGGCCGCCGCAGGCTGCCAGGGCAGCGGCCGACGCCGTGACCCCGGCGAGTCCCAGGAAGTGCCTCCGATCGAGGTGCTGTGTCATTGCAGGTCCTTTCGTTGGGTACCACATTGAGGAGTTGGGTGCTTCTTCTGTGATGAACGACGGCGGCACGGGCTTACCCGGTGACGCTGCCCTGGGTGAGCCCGGCGACGATGTAACGCTGGAGGGCTGCGAAGACGATCAGGATGGGGACGATCACCAGGACGGCGCCGGCCATGAGGATGCCCCAACCGGAGGCGTTGCTCTCGGAATTCTGGAGCAGCGTCAGGCCCACCGGCAGGGTCATGGTGTCGGGACGGTCCGTGATGATCAGCGGCCAGATGTACTCGTTCCACTCGCTGACGATGGTCACCAGCGCCACCGTGGCAATGGAGGGAACGGAGATGGGAACGACGATGCGCCACAGCCGCCGCCAGTGGCCTGCGCCATCAATTTCCGCCGACTCGAGGATGGAGTTGGGCAGGGTGAGGAAGTGCTGCCGCAGGAGGAAGGTGCCGAAGGCGGTTCCGAGGCCCGGCAGGATGATGCCCCACAGGGTGTTCTTCCCGCCCATCCCCGAAATCAGGATGTAGTTGGGCAGGATGGACACCTGGGGCGGCACCATCAGTGCCACCAGGATGAGCATGAAAATGACGTTCTTGAATGGGAACCGGACGAACACCAGGGCATAGGCCGTGAGGATGGCAAGGACCACCTTGACGCTGGCGCCCGCGGCCGTGACGATGGCGCTGTTAAGGAAGAACTGGCCGAAGGGCACGGTGGTCATGGCGATCTGGTAGTTCTGCAGGTTGAGGCCTTCCGGCAGGATCTCCAGATCCATGGTGATGATTTCACCGGGCTGCTTGAACGAGCTGAGCACCATCCACAGCAGCGGCAGGAAAACCACCAAGGTTGCCAGGATCAGGGGGACGTACCCGCCCAGGACGGCCTGCACCAGGTTCCGCCGGGAGAACGGCCGGTCCCGCGGGATTACTGGGTCCGGGGCCTGCGTGGGCGGGGCTGTGGGGTCCGGGTTGACCGGTGACACGGAGCTCACGAGTAGTGCACCTTCCGTTCCACGAACCGCAGTTGGAACACGGTGATCACCAGGAGGATCGCGAACAGGATCACCGAGATGGCCGCGGAATAGCCGGCCCGGTTGAAGGCGCCGAAGGCCTGGAGGTAGGCCTCGTAGATCAGGGTGCTGGTGCCGGTTCCCAGCGGCGTCATGATCCTGATCAGGTCAAAGGCCTGCAGTGAACTGAGCAAGCTGGTGATCAGCAGGAAGAACGTGGTGGGGGACAGGAGCGGCAGGGACATGGTGATGAACCGCCGGAATCCGTTGGCGCCGTCAAGGGAGGCTGCCTCCATGACATCCTGCGGCAGGGACTGGAGCCCTGCCAGGTACACCACCGCGCAGTACCCCAGGTTTTTCCAGACGTACACCAGGATGACCATGACCAGGGAAAGCTGGGGGTCGTTGATCCACTGCGGGCTCTGCTGGCCGATGCCCCGGAGCAGCCAGGCGAGGACGCCGTAGCCGGGATCGAAGATGAAGAGCCACACCAGGCCCACGCCGACGCCGGACAGGACGTAGGGGGCGAACACCGCCGAGCGGGCGAACGTGGTTCCCCGGACTTTCGCATTCAGCGCCAGGGCGATGAGCAGTCCCAGGATCATGGATCCACCCACGGTGACCACCGTGAAGATCGCCGTGGTGCCCAGTACCTTGGAGGCGTCGTCGCTGGTGAAGAAGGTGACGTAGTTGTTGATGCCCACCACCGTGGCTGACGGTGACCCCAGGGTCCAGTCCAGCGTGGAGTAGTAGATGTTGCTGACCAGTGGCCGGTACGTGAAGACGGCGATCAGCACCAGGTTGGGCAGAGCGAGGGCAAGGAACACGAAGAAGTCCCGCCGGGTTCTCTGCGTCCAGCGCCGGCGTTTTGGGGCGGCGGCCGGTCCGGGCTTCGTGGGCTGGGTGGACGGATGGGGTGCGAGTTGACGGGTCATGCGGTCTCTCACGGGATTCGTGCCTGCTCGTGGCCGGCCGTGGTCGGGGGAGTCTAGCCATTACTTCACCACATGGTCAGTAGGCAGAAAGCCGCAAGTGTCCTCGCCAAAGGACTGTTATCCGAGGCTTCGTTGCCCGTTAACGCTGTGTTGCCTGCAGTCTTGCACAAAGTTTGTTTGAAAGGCAGGGACCCGCCCGTATTCATCCGTTTGCTGGTTAAAAGGGCAGAATGGGTGCCATGGGAGCAATCACTGACGTGCCGGGAGTCCGGGTGGGGCACCAACAGAAGTCCGGTGACGGCTGGCTGACTGGCGTCACGGTTGTCCTGCCGCCACCGGGGACCTGCGGGTCCGTGGATGTCCAGGGCGGCGGACCTGCCACCCATGAAACCGATGCCCTGGATCCCACCACGCTCGTGAGCGCCGTGGACGCCGTTGTCCTCACCGGAGGCAGCGCCTACGGCCTCGCCTCGGCCGCCGGCGCCCAGCGCTGGTGCGAGGAGAACGGCCGCGGGTTCGCGGTCCCCGGGGGAGTGGTCCCTATCGTGCCGGCAGCCGCGATCTTCGACCTCGGCAGGGGCGGGGACTTCTCGGCACGTCCGACGCCGGACATGGGTTATGCGGCAACCGCCGCCGCTGCGGCGCAAACGGAAGGGCACGACGTCGGACGCGGCAACGTGGGTGCCGGCACCGGCGCCGTCATGGCCCGCACATACAAGGGCGGCGTCGGGACTGCCTCTGTGACGCTTGAGAACGGCGTGGTGGTGGGGGCTATTGCGGTCGTCAATGCTCTCGGACTGCCATTGACTCCGCCGGGAAATCGCGAACCCTCCGCGCGCTCGGTCGTTCCGCCCCACGAGCCCCCTAACCTCGCAAGCTCGGCCAGGGAACCCGGCTCGCGTGGGCCCACCTTAGACGCGCGCATCCGGGTTCCCGACTCCCCTTCAGGGGGTGCGGCCCCGCCACCCCTTAATACCACCCTTGTTGTGGTGGCTACCAATGCTGTCCTTGATGTGGCCGAGTGCAAGCGGACTGCAGCTGCATCACATGCTGGTATTGCGAGGGCTCTGAATCCTTCGCACACGTTGGCTGACGGAGACACGGTTTTCTGTCTGTCTACCCAAGCCGTGGCACTCGACCGTTCGGACGAAGCCGCCCGCCGGCACAGCCTCATCACCCTCCAAAGTGCGGCAGCCGACGTCGTCCGGTTGGCCATCCTTGACGGCGTGGCCAGCGCGGAAGCCGTCAGCACTGCCGCCGGCGATTATGGTGTGTTCGGCGCCCGGTAGGTTACCATTGCCGATTTAACTTTTTCAGCGATACAGAGTAGTGTTGCTTGTTGGTTGTCTGGACTGCCACGCCCTTTTGGGTCTGGAGCCGGCAATCGATCCAACCAAAACGTTCGTGGCCATGTCCGGTGCAATCCGGCGGGGCTGCGGCAACAACAGTTAGCGGAGGGTATGGCCAAGAAGGACGGGGTCATTGAGATCGAAGGCGTTGTGACCGAGGCGCTGCCTAACGCGATGTTTCGCGTTGAGCTCACCAACAAGCACATCGTTCTGGCACACATCTCTGGAAAGATGCGTCAGCACTACATCCGAATCCTCCCTGAGGACCGCGTAGTGGTGGAGCTGAGCCCGTACGACCTCACCCGTGGTCGTATCGTCTACCGCTACAAGTAAATTGCTGGGCGGCTCCAGTGCAAGCTGGCTGCCGCTCCAGTTGACCAACTGTTACACGCAAAGGAATGCCATGAAGGTCAAGCCGAGCGTCAAGCAGATCTGCGAAAAGTGCAAAGTGATCCGCCGTAATGGCCGGGTCATGGTGATCTGCGAGAACCCGCGCCACAAGCAGCGCCAGGGCTAATTCCCTTCATCGGGAAATCCTGGGTTGCTAACCCACGCAAGTAAATAAAGGCAGCACAAGCTGATCTGGAACATTTAGCTCGAAAGAGTCCGGACAGCTAACCCCCGGTCGGAGGCTGGGGCCGCACAGAACGTGCGGGTGTACTGCCTACGACCTCCGGTTTATTCAAGGAGTACTGCCACTATGGCTCGTCTCGCTGGCGTAGACATTCCCCGCGAAAAGCGGCTGGAAATTGCGCTTACTTACATCTACGGCGTGGGCAAGACCCGTGCACACGAAACCCTGGCTGCCACTGGCATCAGCGCCGACGTCCGCGTCAAGGACCTGACTGATGCACAGCTGGTTGAGCTGCGTGACTACATTGAAGGCAACTACAAGGTTGAGGGTGACCTTCGCCGCGAAGTAGCAGCAGATATCCGCCGCAAGGTTGAAATCGGCAGCTACGAAGGCCTGCGCCACCGCAAGGGCCTGCCCGTACGCGGACAGCGTACGAAGACCAACGCCCGTACCCGCAAGGGCCCGAAGCGCACCGTCGCCGGCAAGAAGAAGGCCCGTTAAAATCCCCGCCGGGATTAACGGACTTTTCCCCAATAACTTTCTGTAGGAGAAATAATGCCCCCGAAGACTCGTGGCGCGGTTCGCAAGCCGCGTAAGAAGGACAAGAAGAATATCGCGCTTGGCCAGGCGCACATCAAGAGCACGTTCAACAACACCATCGTTTCCATCACGGATCCGAACGGCGCTGTTATCTCTTGGGCTTCCTCAGGTGAGGTTGGCTTCAAGGGCTCGCGTAAGTCCACCCCGTTCGCAGCCCAGATGGCTGCCGAGGCTGCTGCCAAGCGTGCCCAGGAGCACGGCATGCGCAAGGTTGACGTTTTCGTCAAGGGACCGGGTTCCGGACGCGAGACCGCGATCCGTTCGCTGCAGGCCGCAGGCCTCGAGGTTGGCTCCATTCAGGACGTCACCCCCGCTGCGCACAACGGCTGCCGCCCGCCGAAGCGCCGCCGCGTCTAAGGCTTTCCACGCCGCATAAGCTTGCCCGGACCGTTGATGGCCCGGGCAAGCCCAGCGCGTTAAGTCTTCAGACCGAATTTCCACCACCTGTGTTGCGTCATATAGCGGATGCTCGCCGAAAGGAAACCTAAGTGCTCATTGCACAGCGCCCCACCCTCTCCGAAGAGGTAGTCTCCGAAAACCGTTCGCGTTTCATCATTGAACCGCTGGAACCGGGCTTCGGCTACACCCTCGGAAACTCCCTCCGCCGTACCCTGCTCTCCTCCATCCCCGGTGCTGCTGTAACCAGCATCCGGATCGATGGCGTGCTGCACGAGTTCACCACGGTTCCGGGTGTCAAGGAAGATGTCACTGAGATCATCCTGAACATCAAGAGCCTCTCGGTTTCCTCCGAGCACGATGAGCCTGTTGTTGCCTACCTGCGCAAGCAGGGCCCCGGAGTCGTCACCGCCGCGGACATCGCGCCGCCGGCCGGCGTCGAATTCCACAACCCGGATCTGCACATCGCCACGCTGAACTCGAAGGGCAAGTTCGAACTCGAACTGACCATCGAGCGCGGCCGCGGCTACGTTTCGGCAGCTCAGAACAAGTCCGGCGACGCAGAGATCGGCCGTATCCCGGTCGACTCCATCTACTCGCCGGTGCTGAAGGTTACTTTCCGCGTGGAAGCAACCCGTGTTGAGCAGCGCACCGACTTCGACAAGCTGATTGTCGACGTCGAGACCAAGCAGGCCATCGCCCCGCGCGATGCCGTCGCTTCCGCAGGCACCACCCTGGTGGAACTGTTCGGTCTGGCCCGTGAGCTGAACACCGCAGCTGAAGGTATCGAGATCGGCCCGTCGCCCACCGACGCTGCCCTGGCAGCCGACATGGCACTGCCGATCGAGGATCTGGACCTCACCGTCCGTTCCTACAACTGCCTCAAGCGTGAGGGCATCCACACCGTGGGTGAACTCGTTGCCCGCTCAGAGGCTGACCTGATGGACATCCGCAACTTCGGTGCAAAGTCCATTGACGAGGTCAAGGCAAAGCTGGTTGAACTGGGCCTGTCCCTCAAGGACTCGCCTCCCGGTTTTGACCTCGCAGCACGCGCCGCAGCAATCGAAGAGGACGACGCCGCCTTCGGCGACGACGAACTCTAAACCAGACCTTGGCCGGCGGGCAGGCACCATGGTGTGCACAGCCCACGGCTTCCATTTGAGGAGAAACAATTATGCCTACCCCCACTAAGGGTCCGCGCCTCGGAGGCGGCCCGGCTCACGAGCGCCTCATGCTCGCGAACCTGGCAGCATCCCTGTTCGAGCACAAGCGGATCACCACCACGGTGACCAAGGCCAAGCGCCTGAAGCCGTACGCAGAGCGCCTGGTGACCTTCGCCAAGCGTGGCGACCTCGCTTCCCGCCGCCGCGTTCTCGGCCTGATCAGCAACAAGGGCGTCGTCCACGAGCTGTTCACCGACATCGCCCAGGCAGTGGAGAACCGCGATGGCGGCTACACCCGCATCACCAAGATCGGCAACCGCAAGGGCGACAACGCTCCTATGGCTGTCATCGAACTGGTTCTCGAGCCCGTTTCCGCCAAGCAGGCCGTTGTAGCCGAGGCTACCTCCGCTGCGAAGCGCGACGCCGACAAGAAGGAAGCCGCTGCTGCTCCGGTTGCAGAAGAGGCTCCCGAGGCTGAGGCCGCTGAGGCTCCCGCCGCTGACGAAGCTGCTGAGGCACCTGCTGCTGAGGCACCTTCTGCTGAAGAAGCTGCAACCGAAGAGGCTCCGGCCGCTGAGGAAGCACCCGAGGCTCCCGCAGCCGAGGAAAAGGACGCGAAGTAATTCGCTGATGTTCTTCGCATAGACTTGAGTCTATGAACGACCAAAAACCCGCGGCCCCCGTATTGGGGGGCGGCGGGTTTTTGCGTATCCGGCTTGATGTGTCGTACGACGGCGGCCCCTTCAGCGGGTGGGCGCTGCAGCCGGGCCGCAGGACTGTCCAGGGCGTCCTGGAGGAAGCCCTGCACCTGCTGGTCCGCCGGCCTGTCCGCGTGACCGTGGCCGGGCGCACCGATGCCGGCGTGCACGCCCGCGGCCAGGTGGTCCACCTGGACCTGACGGAAGCCGAGTGGCAGGGACTGCCGCGGGGGCACGAACTCGATCCCGCCGTCGCCATGCTGCGCCGCGTCCGCGGTGCGCTGAGCCGGATCCTCGGCGACCTGACAGGCGCCGTAGAGGTGCACCGGATCTCGCTGGCACCGGAAGGCTTTGACGCCCGCTTCTCCGCCCTCTGGCGCCGGTACAGCTACCGCATCGCGGACGGGCCCGCCCTGTGGGACCCGCTGGAACGCTACTTCACCCTGTGGCACAAGAACCCGCTGGACGTTGTGCTGCTCAACGAGGGCGCGTCCAAGCTGCTGGGGCTCCAGAACTTCCTGTCCTTCTGCAAGCCCCGCGAGGGCGCCACCACCATCCGTGAGCTGCAGCGTTTCGAGTTTGCGCGGGGCGAGGACGGCGTCATTGTTGCCACGGTGCAGGCTGACGCGTTCTGCCACAACATGGTCCGGGCACTGATCGGGTCTGCCCTGTACGTGGGGGAGGGCGTGGAGGAACCCGGCTGGCTGCACGAGCGGCTCTTGGCCAAGAAGCGGGACGCGAAGTCGGTCCTTGCCGCGCCGCATCCGCTGGTGCTGGAAGAGGTTGCCTACCCGTCCGACGACGAGCTGCTGGCCCGGGCGGAGCTGACCAGGGCGCGGCGCGAATACTAGAACGACGGCGGAGGGCCGTCCGCGGGCAGGGTCACCGTGAACGTGCTGCCCTTTCCCTGGCCGCTCTCGCAGCTGATGGTGCCGCCGTGGCCCTCTACGATCATCTTGGTGATGGAGAGGCCCAGCCCGGCCCCCGAAATTGAGGCCCGCTGGGCGGATTCCGTGCGGAAGAAGCGTTTGAAGACCCTGGCGCTGTCCTCCCGGGACATCCCCATTCCGGTATCGCTGACGCTGAGCTGGACCCAGTCCTTGCCCGCTCGGGCGCTGATGCTCACCGTGCCGCCGTCGGGGGAGTACTTGATGGCGTTGGACACCAGATTGTCCAGCGCCTGCCCGATCCGGAGCGGATCCGCGTAGGCCCACAGGGGCGAGGGCACATCGGCGCTGAGCCGGATGTGGGCCCGCTCGGCCTCCGCCTGGGCCGACCCCAGGCTCGTCTCCACCAGGCTGGCGAGGTCCGTCCGTTTCGGGTGCACATTCAGGGCCGCCGACGCCGACGCCGTCAGGTCCGCAACCAGGGCCAGCAGCCGTTCCGCGTTCCGCTGGACCACCAGCAATCGGTGGGCCACCTGCGGCGGCAGGGTGCTGGCGTCGTCCAGCACGAGGTCTATGTTGCCGATGATGGAATTCAGCGGCGTCTTGAATTCGTGGGACACATTCGAGACGAGCTCCTGGTTGGCGGCCAGTGCCTCCACCCAGCCGGTGACGTCGCTGTACACCACTACGGCGCCGTTGAAGCTGCCGTCCTCGCCCACCAGGGGCCGGGCCGCCGTGGACACGGCCCGCTGTTCCGCTCCCTCGCCTGCCCACACCAGGTAGTCCGCGAAGGATTCGCCGGCTATGGCCCGGCTGATGGGGCGTTTCTCGGGCGGCAGCAGGGTCCGCCGGTCCTGCCCGAAGATCAGCTGGTGCCCCTGGCCGGGGACGGCGCCTGCCGCGCCGGTGGCCTGGCGGAAATGCCGCTGCCGGCTGTTGGAGACCAGGAAATGCCCGGAACGGTCGACGGCGGCAATACCGACGTCTGTTGCGTCAAGGACCGTCTGGAGCAGCTTTTCCCGTTCCCGGCTTTCGTGCAGCAGCTTCCGGAGCTCCCCGTCCTTCTTGGCCAGTTCCTGCTGCTGGAGCCGGAGGTGCACGCTGGCGAAGCGGATGGCGAGGGAGACGGAGAGCATCATGAGGGGAAAGAGGAGCACAGTGGTGATGTCCGAGGCTGTCAGGGTGGGGAAACGGCCGGCCAGGGACGGGACCATGATGAGCATGGTGCCGAAGAAGCTCAGGACCAGGCTGCTGCGGGCCAGCATGCCCGAAGCCGAGAGCCAGATCACCGGGAAGACCGCCAGGACTGCCAGTCCCGGGAGCAGGGGTGCGGCGCCGTTCCTGAGCAGCCCGATGGCCAGGAAATCCAGGACCGGGACCAGCAGGTAGGGCCGGTGGGCCAGGCGCTCCCAGGGCACCAGGAGGCAGCCGAGGAACAGGGCGCCGTGAAGGAGGATGCCGGACAGGTAAACGGGGCTGTGCAGCAGGGTTGGCCAGGCGAAGGGAGTGGCCACGGCCAGCGCCGCCACGATCAACGTCAGCGGCAGCTGGCACAAGGCCACCTGCGCCCGTGGTCCGAGGCTACGGAATAAGCGGGCAGGTCCGCGCTGGAACAGGTGCTCAGCCATTGGCGGGATTCAGGTCCTCGCGGCCTGGACCGGACAGCCGGTCAGCGCTTGCGCTCGAATTCCTGCTGGCCACTCCCGGGCACATCCTTTCGTCTCATAATCCACATGTCTTGTCATAGTAATTGACTTTCCAAAATGACTGCCGAAAAGGATGTGATCAGCAGGGCTTACTAGTAGCGTATAAATGGTTGGAGCGGGTATGGCATTGGCGCTGGGCTGATGGGGGGCCATGTTCGCCTGGCACAGGGATATCAATGGATGAACTTGGTGTGGCTGTAGTAATTGAAGACGATGCCGATGTCCGCAACCTCCTTGAGGGGGTGCTGACCCAGGCGGGATTCGAAGTGCATACAGCGGTGGACGGACGTGCCGGCGTGGAAGTGGTCCGCAGCAAACAGGCCAATGTTGTCACGCTGGATATCGGCCTTCCGGACATCGACGGGTTTGAAGTGTTACGGCGGATCCGCCATTTTAGCAACGCCTACGTGGTGATGCTGACCGGCCGGACAGAGGAGCCGGACCTGTTGTCTGCCCTCAACGCGGGGGCGGACGACTACATCGCCAAACCTTTCCGGCCCAGGGAGCTCCGGGCACGGGTGGCCGCCATGATGCGCCGGCCGCGGCATGAAATTAATGGGCAAAGGCCCGCGCCAGCATGGGGAACACCTGCCACGGCGGCCCCAGCGCCGGTCAGCCACGATTCGGCTGTCCTGCAGCACAACGGCCTGACCCTGAACCACCGAACCCGGACAGTGGAGATCAAAGGCGAACCGCTTGGGCTGACCCGGAGCGAATTCGACCTGCTCCAAGTGCTGCTCCGGGGCGGCGGTGCGGTGTGCACCCGGGCTGACCTTGTGCGGGCGGTGCGCGGCGAGTTCTACGAGCATGACACGTACATCAGCGAAGCTGACGAGCGCGCCGTCGAAGTCCATGTGGGCAACCTGCGGCGCAAGCTCAAGGAGGACCAGCTGTCCCCGCGCTGGCTGCAGACAGTCCGCGGCGTGGGCTACCGGCTGGCCCCCAGCAGGCCGTTCGAAGAGTAGGCGGGCTCAATCGTTTTCCAGGATGTAGGTGGCCTGGAGCTCGGTGACCGTCTGCCCGCCGTCCTGGGCCACGCGTTCCATGAGCGCCTGGCCCTGGCCGAAGTCGCCCAGCCGGATCACGGACTCCAGCAGTTCCGCGAGTTTCGCCAGCCGCAAGCCGCCCACCATGGCGGATGTGATCTTGAGGCTGATGACGGCGTCCAGGGCGGAGGCGCTGTCCTGCTCGTCCACCGCCGCAGCCAGCCGGGCGTAGCGCTGGTCCCACATGGCGGCATAGTCGCGGGCGAACCGCTGGGCGAGGCCGGAGCCGGCCAGCTCGTCTTCCAGCTCTTCAAGGACGGCCGCGTCAACGAGCGGCAAGTGACCGGCCGCTTCCTGTGGCAGCGCGGTCCCGGCAGCTGAAGCGATCCCTGGCGGCAGGGAGCCCGCAGCGGCGGCCTCGCGGCTGGTGCCGGGATCTTGACTGTGCATTGTTCAAGGCTACTTCCTGAAATTCTTCCGTTGTCCTATTTCGGGGGATCCTGTGGAAACCTTGAGCGATCTTTCAGGCGGTACTGCGTTGGCTTTACTGTCCGCTGAAAGTCACCACGGTATTGATGACGGCCGGTCCAAGAATGGCGATAAAGAGAACCGGGAATATGAAGAAAAGCAGCGGAAACAGAATCATCACCGGGAGTTTCATCGCCTTCTCCTCGGCCCGCTGGCGCCGCTTTACCCGCATGACCTTGGCCTGCACCCGCAGCACGCGGCTGATGGCGATGCCGTAGGTGTCCGCCTGCACCACGGCCTGCACAAAGCTGCGCAGCTCCGGAATGCTGGTCCGTTCGGCCAGGGCGGTATATGACTCACGGCGGCTGCGGCCCACCTGCATATCCTGCAGGGTCCGGACCAGTTCTTCAGCCAGCGGGCCCTTGCCGTTTTCCCCTGCGCGGGCCATGGCGCCTTCGAAACCGAGTCCCGCCTCCACGGAAATCAGCATCTGGTCCAGGGTGTTGGCCAGTTCCAGCTGCATGGCCTTCTGGCGTTCCTGCCCCTTGCTGTAGAGCAGGAGGTCCGGGATGAAGTAGCCCAGGAACAGGACAAAGAGGCCGGAGAGCTTCATCAGCGGGGTACTTCCGATGGCCGTCAGGTAGATGCCCACCGTGATGCCCGCCAGGCCTATCGCCAGCTTGGAGCCGAGGACCTTGCCCAGCGGCATCGAGGCGGGCCGGCCGGCGAGGGCCAGCAGCCGGTCAAGGAAGGCCACATACGCCGGGGGGGTGAGGCGCCGGCCGATGCCTTCGAACATCCCGGGTTTGCCGGAGGCGGTAACAGCCACGGGTGCGGCACCGCGGGACAGGAGATCGTTGACGGCGACGCGGCCCTGCTTGTCCACCGTCAGGACGGACCATGCCAGGCCGGCCAGGGGGACGCAGACCAGCAGGATAGAGAGGAGAACGGTCAGGTTCATGGCTTCCTCAGAACTTCAGGTCGATGATCTTGCGCATCCACAGCGCACCGATGGTCATGAGGACAAACGAGGCCCCGATCATGGCCCAGCCCAGGGGGTGGGTGAACATGGAGTTCATGTAGTTCGGGCTCACCGCCAACAGCATGGCCACGATGCCGAACGGCATGGCGATGAGGATGTAGGCGGAGAACTTGCCCTCGGCCGCCAGTGCCTTGATATGGCCCTTGATCTCTGCGCGCTCGCGGATGGTTTCGTTGACCTGGTCCAGGACGTCGGCCAGGTTGCCGCCCACCTCGCGGTTGATCTGGATGGCTTGGGAGATCCAGACGAAATCTTCGTTCTTCATCCGGTCCGCGGTGTCGTTGAGGGCGGCGAGCAGGTCCCGGCCCAGGCTGGTTTCCGTGATCACGCGCCGCATTTCCTCCGACGTTGGCTTCTGTGATTCTGCCGCCGCAGCATCGATGGCGCGCAGGATGCTGTGCCCGGCGCGGAGGCCGCCGGACAGGAGCTGGAGGGTGTCGCCCAGCTGGCCGTCGAAGGTGGCCCGCCGTTTACCGGCAAGGAATCCCAGGACGAGTTTTCCGATGAAGGGCGCCAGCAGCGCCAGGAGGAGCCCCACGAGGGGTCCCACGGTGACGGTGCCCACCAGCATCCCCACGCCGGCGCCGATTCCCACCAGCAGGAAGAACTCGGCCTGGCTGAGCCGGAGTCCGGCGTTCTCAAGCTCGGGCCGGGCAAAGAGGGAGATGTTCCGGCCGGCGAGGAGCCGCTCGAAGGACCGGACGGCGGAGAGCGCCAAACGCGTCAGGGAAGAGGAAGGTTCGGGATCAAAAGGACGACGGCGGTCCAGCGGCACGTCCGGCGCGCTCGGCAGCAGCACCGCGGCGCCGAACAGGGTTACGGCTATGAGGAGGATGGCGGTTCCGGCAGCAAGAATCATGGCGGCCGTCACCGTCCGCCGTGGTTCTGGCCCGCCGGGGGCTGGCCCACCGCCGCCTGGGGTCCGGCGAAGACGCCGGGGGAGACGTGGATGCCCAGGTCCTCGAACCGGTCGATGAACCGGGGCCGGATTCCGGTGGCCACGGGCTTGCCGAGGAAGCGGCCGTGGGCGTCCACGCCGGCGGAGTAGTCGAAGACGAAGGCGTCCTGGAGGGTGACAATGTCCCCTTCCATGCCCTGGACTTCGGTGACGTGGGTGATGCGGCGGGAGCCGTCACGGAGCCGGGAGATCTGGACGATGAGGTTGACGGCGGAGGCAATCTGTTCGCGGATGGCGCGCAGCGGCAGGTCCATGCCGGCCATCAGCACCAGGGTCTCAAGCCTGGCCACCGCGTCCCGGGGGGAGTTGGAGTGGACCGTTGAGAGGGAGCCGTCGTGGCCGGTGTTCATGGCCTGGAGCATGTCCAGCGATTCCCCGCCGCGGACCTCGCCCACCACGATCCGGTCCGGGCGCATGCGCAGCGAATTCCTCAGCAGTTCGCGGATGGTCACTTCGCCCTTGCCCTCGGTGTTCGGCGGGCGGCTTTCGAGCCGGACCACGTGCTGCTGCTGGATCTGCAGTTCCACGGCGTCCTCGATGGTCACGATCCGTTCGTCCGCCGGCAGGAAGGAGGACAGCACGTTCAGGAGGGTGGTCTTGCCGGTGCCTGTACCGCCGGAGACGATGATGTTGAGCTTGGCCTTGACGCAGGCGTTGAGCAGCTCGGCCATCTCGGGGGTGAGGGTGCCGAAATCGATCAGGTTGCGGACGGTCAGGGGGACCTTGCTGAATTTACGGATGGTCAGTGAGGAGCCGCCCACGGCCAGCGGCGGGATGACGGCGTTGACGCGTGAGCCGTCCTCGAGGCGGGCGTCCACCAGCGGGGAGGACTCGTCGATGCGGCGGCCCACCTTGGACACGATCCGCTCGATGACCTTGCGCAGGTGCTCCTCGGAGCTGAAGCGGGACTCCGTCAGGGTCAGCTTGCCCTTCCGCTCAACGTAGATCTGGTCCATCCGGTTGACCATGATTTCGGTGACGGCGGGATCATCCAGCAGGCGCTGGAGGGGCCCGAAACCCAGGACGTCGTCAGAAATATCCTGGACAAGCCGGGTACGTTCCTCGGGCGTCAGCGGAACCTGTTCGGCGTCGATGATCCGGCTCAGTTCCTCCCTGGCCGTGCTCCGCAGCTCGTGCTCGGTGGCCGTCGCGTCGTTGAAGCGCGCGCCCATCCGCTCGAAAAGTGCGGTGGCCGCACGGTGTTTCATGGCGGCGAAGACATCCACGGACTGTGCCTTGGGCACTGACGGAGCTGAAGGCACCGGGGAGGCACCGGCGTCGGACGTTGGAACCGCGACGGCGGGAGCGGCGGGAAGGTGCCGCGGCTCGCTCTCCCCGGTCCTGGCCGGGGCAGCCGCGGGACGCGGTGGTTCGAGCACGGCAACGCTGCTGCCGGCGGACTGGTTGCGGTCCTGGACCGCGCTGATCCGTTCGGAGAGTTTCATCAGATGACCACCCTTCGGTGCAGCTTCCGCTGGGTCTGGGTACGCCACGCCGGGTTGAAGCGCTCCACCAGCTGGCGGAGGCTTTTGACGGCGGGGTCCTTTTTGGATTCCTGGAGGACAGGGATGCCGCGGTTGGTGGACAGGGCCACGGCGCGGGACCGGGGAACGCTGACGTCCACCGGGGCACCGATGGTGGACTCGACGTCCCGGACGTTGAGGCCGGCTTTGGCGTCGGCCATGTTCAGGACCACGTGCCGGGACTCGGGCATGATCTCCAGCTGGCGGAGCACCTCAAGGCCCGAGCGCAGGCCGCGGAGGCTGGGGATGTCCATGGCGCTGACCCAGACCACGTCCGTGCACTGTTCCATGGCGGCCAGGCCGATTTCGGGCATGCCGGGGGCCGTGTCCAGGACGACGTACTGGAATTCCTGGGCAAGCTGTTCCAGCAGGCGGGTGATCTGGTCCGGCGTGATGTGGTCCGCGTCCACCGGGTTCGGCGGCGCGCACAGCGCGTAGATCCCGGCGGGGTGCACCGTGAGGAAGGCCTTGAGGACCAGGGAGTCCTGGGCAGCGGCGGGGGTGACGGCATCCGTGACCGTGTGCTCGGGGTTGAGGTAGAGGCCTGAGGCTACGTCACCGAACTGCAAGTCCAGGTCCACGATGACTACGCTCATGGGCGCGATCTGGCCCAGGCCGATGGCGATGTTCGTGGCGAGGGTGGTTTTGCCCACGCCACCCTTGGGCGAGAAGACGCCGATCACCAGGCCCTTGCCGCCGTTGTCCGCCGCCTGCGTTTCGGGGCTCCGGTGCCGGGTGGCGAAGGACTGGCAGGCACGCTCCAGCAGCACACGGATCTCGGCGGCGTCCGCCTGCGGGCTGAGGATGTCCCGGATGCCGGCGCGCATGGCGTGAACCAGGAAGGACGGCTCGATGTCGCTGACCAGCACCAGGCTGAGGCCCGGGAGCTGGACGTCGAAGACCTTGGCGAAACGCAGGGCCTCCTCGTAGGGGACGTCCGGGCCGATGATGAGGACTTCGGGCTGCTCCTGGTTGAGGAGGGCGAACAGTTCCGCGGGGCCAGCCGGGAGGATGTCCGAGGCGATGGTCTGGACGGAGCCGCGGAGGCCGTGGGCGACGGCGGCGCGCAGCTTCTGGTCGAACTCGCCGCTGGGGGAGAGGAGGACGAACCGGCTCACTTGTAGACCACTTCCTTGCGTTCGATCCGGGGTCCGTTGTCCTGGGCGTCCAGGGGTTCCTTGGTGAGCCACAGCCTTCCGAACTCGGAAGCAAAAACGATCTTGCCGGCGTCGACGTCAGTGACTGCAACGGTGAGCATGAGCGAGCCTGCCGGGAGTGTCGTGTCTTGGGGGTTGGCTTCGCCCTCGGCGGGTTCTTCTACGACGGCCGCCCTCTGAACGGCAGTTACAAGGACCTTGCGTAGTGTGAGCTGGGTTGTTGCATCCTCAAGCTTTGGTTTGTAAGCACCATCCTCAAAGGACAAGAAAATGCCCACGTGGTCGCCTACGGCGATGCGTCCCCCAGCTACCCTTTGCGGCTCCAGTTGGAACGAGACCTCCTGGAAACCTGCCGGCACGGTCGTAGTGCTCTTGTCCTCACCCTCTTCGGGGGCCACAAGCCGCTCGTTCAGGAGCTGTTCGCCTGGGATAAGGTCCACTGCGCTGACGGTGTTGGCTTTGCCGTCGAGAGTGCTGAGGGCGCTGTCGGATTTTCCTGCTGCCGGGACCTTCTCGACAACCAGGGAGGCGGCCATGTCGTTGACCGGGGTGCCTGCCGGGATGGCGGTCTTGACCACCAGGACGTCCACGGGCTCGGTGGAGGCGAGGGCGCGCTGGTCGGCGCCGTTCGCGTAGAAGATGATGAGGAGGGCTCCCACGAGCGCCAGGGCAACCGCGGCCGTTCCGGCGAGCAGGCGAGACTTCACTTTCAGCTCCTGAATATCTGGGGTGGTGACTAGAGGGTGGGGCGTGCGATGGTGGCGCCGTATTCGTCCACGGGTCCTAGGGTGTAGCCGTCGGCGAGGGAGACGTACTTGACAAAGCTGCCGATGACGCCGCGGCACTCACCTTTACATTCGGTGGCGGTGGTGACGCCCGTCGTCGTGGATTTTTCACTTCGGAATTCGTACGGTAGGCCGGTGCCGCCGCTGAACTTCCAGCCGGTGACTTTGAAAGCTGCGAAGGAGACGAGCCCGTAGATGGCGCCAGCGCCGGTTCCGGTGACCTTGTTGAACACTGGGAGGAGGACGATGACGTCGCGGCCTGCGGTGATGTCGCTGGCCCAGCGGTTGAGTTCGGTGGTGCAGTTGCCGGGAGCATTGTTGCCGGGGTCGCTGCCGCCTTCGCTGACGGCGAGGTCGATGGTGCCGCCGCACTTTCCGGCGTCCTGGACCAGCCAGCCGAAGCCGCCCTGTACTGCCGCCCCGGACGGGCCGTAGTTGCAGTCGGCGTTGGCGTTTTTTCCGTGTTCCTGGAGGAGCTGGAGGCTGCCGCCGATGTTGTCCTTGACCTGGCAGACGGAGAATGCGAGGGGGAATGCGGTGCGGCCGGCCTTGGGGCTTCCCCAGATGGCCGATGCCCGGGCGCCCACTTCTTTGGTTGGAACGCCGAGGACGTCCGCGAAGAAGAGGGAGACGGAGTTGTCGGTGCCGCCTGCTTCCTTGGCGGAGGTGGTGACGCTGACTTTCCGGGCGGTTTTGTCGAGCTCGATGGTGTGCACCTTGCTCATGCCGTCCAGCGCGTTCTGGTTGGCCAGGCTGGTGGCGAGGGGGGACGTTGTGGAACACACCGGATCCGCTGCATTCCGTGCGCACTTCTGCGCCAGGGCAATAGCGGAGGCGTCGGCCCCATTCTGCAGCTGTGCACGCTCCGAGTAGATCACCCCGACGTCCACGGCGATGGCCACGAAGCCGAGGAGGGTCACCATGAGGATGGCGACGATGACGCTGATGGCGCCTTTTTCGTTTGCTTTGTTTAGGGTCAGCCGCCGCACAGCATGACCCCTTTGCCGGTCATCGGGAAGGGGCCGGCAATGCCGGTGATGGTGGACAGGTTGTACTTGATGGTGAGGGTCACCTGGGCGCCCGTGCTGCACGCGTTGGTGCTGAGCGTGATGTCCGAGGTGGGGATGGTGCTGCTGACGGATGCTGCCGCGTTCTGGGCGGCGGTCTTGGCTCCAGCCGGATCGTTGCCGATGGCCATGACCCGAACGCCGTCGCGGGCTGCGTTGGTGAGGGTGATCTGGGCGTTGTAAGCGCGGCCGAACTCGATGGTTCCCAGGACAAGCATTAAGAGGAGGGGCAGCAGGATCGCGAATTCGACGGCGGCTGCACCGCGTTCCGAATCGTGTGACACCTGCTGCACCTCCTCTTGGACGACTCTTGTTCTGTGCCTGCTTCTTTGAGGCGGTGCGGTTCCGATATGGGGGGCCGGAACCGGACTGCTACTCGGCGGCGGGAGCCGGGGGAGTGATGATATCCGCGTTGACGTCCTCGAAGAGACCGGTCAGCGTACCACCGAGGGTGCTGACTGCAATGATGATGACGACCGCGATGAGAGCGACCATGATGCCGTATTCGACGGCGGTTGCGCCCTTTTCTTCGTTGCGGAGGCGGATCATGAGGTTGGTGTAAAGAGAAAGCATTCTGTACTCCTGAGCGAGACGGATGGCTGGCCCTGCACCAGCACTGAAACGAAGTTAGCAAGAAGATCAACCGCTAATTCCGGATCTTGGAGCATCCTGCGCAAAGGCTTTACACGCTGTATTTCTCCTGCGCTGTTACTGGGCCTTCGCTGCGCTAACGCTGGATTTCGTGGCCACGCACACACAAGCGGACCCCCTCGGTTCTGGGTGCCGAGGGGGTCCGGTCTATGGGGCGCCGATGGCGCTATTGATTGCCGCCGGGGGTTTATGTGAAGGCTTCGAAGATGTTGATCATGGCTGGCCCAAGCAAAACAATGAACAGCACAGGAAAAATGCAGAGAAGCAGTGGAAAGAGTACTTTGACCGGGAGCTTCATTGCCTTCTCCTCCGCTCTCTGGCGTCGCTTGGTCCGGGCTTGTTTTGCTTGAGTTCGGAGGACTTTGGCAATACCAATGCCGTACTTGTCTGCCTGAACAATCGCCCGGACAAAACTGCGAAGGTCTTCCACAGAGGATCGCTGAGCCAGGGCCTCGTATGCTTCTTGTCTGGGGCGACCAACCTGGATGTCCTGCAATGTACGCATGAGTTCTTGGGCAAGAGCGCCGCCTCCGTATCCACCTGCTCTGGCCATTGCAGATTCGAACCCGAGGCCGGCCTCTACTGAAATGAGCAGTTGGTCCACGGTATTCGGCAATTCAAGCTCAATTTCCTGCTGGCGTTTGATGCCTTTGTTGTAAATCAGCAGATCCGGAAGGAAGTAAAGCAATGCCGTCAGAAAGAGACCTAAAGCGATGACCTGGCTGGTGGAGGAGCCTGCATACATGAGTAACCCTAAAAGGGCTCCGGCCAGGGCAAGCAGGGGCTTTGCAACGATCAAGCGGTCGAGTGGCAGGGATGCAGGACGACCGGCGAGCGACAACCAGCGGTCCAACTTAGCCTCGTAGCCCGTGGGCATGAAACGCTTGGACAAATCTAGCAGGGCAGGAGTGCGCTGAATAGGCGCTCCACCCTCTTGAGTAAAGCCCTGGGTCAGATTCGATTGGACGGCAAGTATCGCTCTTCGGTCGGAGCCCACTAAAGCCCAGACCAAGTAAGCGGTCGGCAATACTACCAGCGAGATTAGCAGCCAAGCTATTGGCGTCACGTTGTCCCCCTAAAACTTAATTTTCACGGTGCGGCTCATCCAGAAACCTCCGACAACAAACATCAACAGCCCCCCGACCAGCATTGCGATGCCAAGTGGCTTTTCGACGAAGACGTCCAGGTAGCCCGGATTGATAAAGGCGAGGATCACTGCCACCCCTATGGGGAGCGCCATGAGGACGTAGGCTGACATCTTGCCCTCGGCACTGAGAGAGCGTATCTGGCCCTTTATCTCACTTCGCTCACGTATCGTCCCGGCGACTTGATCGAGTACTTCTGCAAGATCGCCGCCAACTTCACGATTTATTTGAATTGCCTGTGAGATCCAGCGGAAGTCCTCGCTGTTCATGCGGTCCGCCACGTCTTCGAAAGCCAATCGTGGGTCTTTGCCAATTCGAGTCTCATTGACAATCCGAAGCAGTTCCTCTGACGTTGGGGCGTCCGCTTCCTGGGCTGCGGCCTCTACCGATCGCATAACGCTGTGGCCAACACGCAGGCCACCTATAAGCATCTGAATCGTGTCCGTCAACTGAGCTTCAAACTTTGTGCGTCGCTTGTCCCTCCGAATCGTTAGCACAACCTTGGCCAAGAACGGCGTGGCGGTTGCAATCAAAAGGCCCAACCACGGATTGGTGAGAAGAGCCGCGAAGGCGCCGACAAGGATCGAAGCGACTGCAACCCCTACGGTGAAATCAGCCGGCGCCATCTTTACGCCGGCGTTGTAGAGCACTTCACGGTTGTATAGGCCGCCGGATTCGCCGATGATATTTTCCACAGCGCTAACAGTGGACTGCGAAACCCGAGACACTGCTGATCTGTCGTTGCGAACACCAGGGCGTCGGCGTTCAAGAGGAATCGAACCGAATTGAGGTTTGAATACGACGAAAACCACCAAGATCATTGCCGATAGGCAGAGTGCGATCGCCACGATGAACACCATGGGGGACTCCATTGCTATCGCCTTCCAATTGGTACCACACCGGTACCAAAGACCGATGGCGATACGGCAATACCGAGTTCCGCGAACTTATCCAGGAATCGGGGGCGGATACCCGTGGCCACCGGCTTACCTAGGAAACGCCCTTGAGCATCCATGCCAGCTGAATAGTCGAACAGGAACGCATCCTGCAGCGTGACGATATCGCCTTCCATGCCTTGGACTTCTGTCACGTGAGTTACGCGTCGGCTGCCGTCGCGGAGCCGGGTAACCTGGATGATGAGGTCAACGGCTGAGGACACCTGCTCACGGATTGCCCGCAGTGGGAGGTCCATTCCTGCCATAAGGACCAATGTCTCAAGACGTGCTACGGCGTCTCGGGGGGAATTGGCGTGGACTGTTGACAGGGAGCCGTCGTGGCCGGTGTTCATTGCCTGGAGCATGTCGAGAGACTCCCCGCTACGAACTTCACCGACAATGATTCGGTCCGGTCTCATTCGGAGGGAATTCCGGACGAGTTCACGGATGGTTACGGCTCCTTTGCCTTCGATGTTTGGCGGCCGGCTCTCCAGCCGGACAACGTGCTCCTGTTGGAGCTGCAACTCCACCGCGTCCTCGATGGTGACAATGCGGTCGTCCGGCGGAATGAACGAGGACAGGACATTGAGCAGCGTTGTCTTCCCAGTACCGGTGCCACCTGAAACTATGATGTTGAGACGGGCGCGCACACAGGCGCTCAGCAATTCAGCCATCTCCGGAGTCAGGGAACCCCAATCGATTAGGTTTTGAACCGTCAGAGGCACCTGGCTGAATTTTCGGATGGTGAGCGACGGTCCGTTGACTGCCAACGGCGGAATGATTGCATTGACGCGGGAACCATCTTCCAAACGGGCGTCCACAAGGGGAGATGATTCGTCAATGCGGCGACCAACCTTGGACACGATGCGTTCTATGACGGTTCGAAGGTGGTCATCCGAGCTGAATCGCGTACCGGTCAAAGTCAGTCGCCCGTGACGCTCAATGTAAATCTGGTCGAACCGGTTGACCATAATCTCGGTGACAGAGGGGTCCTCCAAGAGCCGTTGCAGAGGACCGAAGCCCATCACCTCGTCGGCGATTTCGCGAATTAGCCGGCGGCGTTCCTCGGGTGACAGTGGCACCTGTTCCTGATCAATCACCGCAGAAAGTTCTTCGACTGCCGAGGAGCGAAGGGACTCTTCAGATGACGCGCTGTCACCGAACCGGGTTCCCATGCGTTCGAAGAGGGCTTGGGCGGCCCTCTGCTTGAGGCCTGCCAAGGCATCCACTGCAGCGGCCGTTGTTGCGACCACAGGTGATGAGCCTCCGGACAGCGTGGGAGGGGAAGCTGCTGACGACGTGACAATCGCGGTTGCCTGTATTTCGGGCGGAGCGACCGGGAAGGGGCCAGTCTGCCGTGGTTCCCCGGAATTGCCGTTGCTTCTTGACAGTCGGTCTGAGAGTTTCACGACACTACCACCCGTCGGTGAAGTTTGGTTTGAGAGGAAGCCAGCCATTGAGGGTCAAAACGGTCTACGAGCCTTTTTAGCCCCTTGGTCGCGGAGTCCCTGGCGTTGCTCTGCAGGATTGGTATGCCGCGATTCGTGGAAAAAGGCAGCGTCTTAGAACGGGGAACTACCGTGTCGATAGGGACACCAATGGTTGCCTCCACATCTTGTACGGTGATTCCGCTCTTACGATCGGCAAAATTCAGAACAGTATGCCTCCCCTGGGGAAGCAGTTGGAGCTCCCGAAGAACTGCCAAGCACTTATGAAGCCCACGAATGCTGGGAACATCCATCCCACAGACCCAGACGCCGTCGGTAGCCTGTTCCAGAGTTGCCAAGACGTGTTCGCCCAGGCCTGGTGCAGTGTCCACGACAACGTATTTGAACTCACTGGCCAGTTGATTGATGAGCCGACTGACATGCTCAGCGGTAATGAAATCAGATTCAGCTGGAGTCTTCGGTCCGCAAAGGGCGTAGATACCGGCCGGGTGGACCGTAAGGAATGCTTTCAAAACCATGGAGTCTTGGGATGCCGCACCGTGAACAGCATCGGTAATCGAATGTTCGGGCTCAAGCAGCAGGCCGGACGCAACATCCCCAAACTGCAAATCAAGGTCAACGAGCACAACACCCATAGGTGCAACCTTGCCTAGACCTATGGCCAAATTGGTAGCCACCGTCGTTTTGCCGACGCCTCCCTTCGGTGACATCACGGCGATGACCCGGCCGCGGTCCTGCATCCCCTCTGCTGCGGGAGCCATGCCGCGGCGTCGGCTGGCAGAGGCTAGACAGGCCCGCTCCAGCAGTATCCTTAGGTCACTTGCGCCGATTTCGGACGCAACCACGTCACGGATACCGGCGTGCATCGCCCGCAATACCAGATCAGGACTGGGCTCGGCGATCAAAAGGACGCTGATCTCGGGGTACTGCAGATCAAAAACTGTTGCCAGTTTCAGTGCATCATCAGGAGCGACTCCGGGGCCCAGGATAAGGACTTCAGGAGGCGCGCCATCGAGCTGCCGAAGGACGTCGTCCGGTCCGCCTTTCAAGACCTCGGGAGGCAGCGTCTGCAGTTCCCCGTGCAGAGCGCCCGTAATTGCCTGGCGGATTCGTCCTTCAAAATCGCGAACTGCGGTGATGGCTACGAAACGACTCATCAGTACAGCCCTCCAAATGTCGTGAGCGGTGGGTCAGATTTGGCCGTACTATCTGTTTGCTTGGCCAGCCAGATGCTCCCGTACTCCGCACTGAAGATCATCTTGGCCGCGTCCACATCGCTCCGTGCTACGGTTACGAAGGCTGATCCATTCGGCATTTCCACGCCTTCCTCGGACGAAGTGGATGACTCAGTCTTGGGGGCTGCCTTTTGTACTGCCGTGACAAGAACGTCGTGAAACAGGATCCCGGTTGACTGCTTCCAGCCTTTGATTTCAGCAGAAACAGGAGCATCAGCGGGCATTCCTTCCTGAGATTCAAATGATGTAAATACGGTCACTGAGTCACCAGCTTCTATGCGGCCTCCCAAAAGTCGTTCGGGTCCAAGGAGGAACGTGACCTCCTCCAAACCATCTGGAACCGGAACGGTTCCGGGAACCAGATCTCTGGGGTCAATAAGGCGAGCGGCCAGCAATTGCTCTCCAGGCTCCAAATCAACAGCAGTGACCTTGCCGGCCTGCTCGGCAAGGCTTGTCAAGGCGCCTTGAGGGACTGCCGACTTCGGGATGGACTGGGCTTGGACACTGGAACCCAGATCGGCAGCTTTCGTCCCTGCAGGAATTTGCTGCTTGACAATCAGGACGTTCACGGGCTCGAGCCCTGCTTGGGCGCGAGCTGAAGCGCCCTGTACGTAAACGAATAGGAGAATGGCTCCGACCACGGCCAATACCAGCGCCGCTATGCCTCCCAGTAGGCGAGATTTCACTTCAGTGCTCCTTAGAGTGTGTCAATAGAACTTTTTGAACAGACCTTTGGCAGCTATTCCGTGAGCGCCACAAGAGAGCCACCGAAATTTGGGCCGTCGTCGGTCGAGATGATGCCTTCTTCCAGCGATACGAATCGAGCAAAGTAGCCCTGCAAGGCCCGGCAATTGCCGGTGCAGGCTGAGGTGGGCGATATGTTAACGCCGGCACCGCCGCTGAACTTGTAGCCGGTGACCTGAAAGGCACCGAACCCAATCAGTGTGTATTCAGCATTTTCGCCGGTGCCGTCTACCGCGCTGTAGAGGGGTATGAGTGCGGGCTCATCCATGATGGTCGCCAGAACGGTGTCGCAATCGGGGTCATTTGGAAAATGATTGCCAGGTTGTCCATCCGTGGTCGCATCAAGGTCGATATCTGCCGAGCACCCGTCACCGGTCGTTTCCAGCCACCCAAAACCGCCGGGTTGGTAGCCGTCTGCCGGGCATCCGTCAGGAGCCGAGGCATTGGTGTCATAGCGCAGGAGCATGAGTTCCGTGGATGGGTCACCTGAAAATGTCCCAGTGGAGTTGAATTCTGTAAGTTGACTTGCGCTGAGGCTGTTCTTGAACACGCATTGGTGCGCCGTCCAGGGAAGGGTATTGGCCTCGGACGGCGGACCCCAGGACGCCTCGGCGGCTGCACCAATGTTGGCCGCATTAATACCAAAGACTTGGGCGAAAAAGAGTGAAAAACCGTCGGTTGCGGATCCAGGCTCGCGGGCGACCGCTACCACCCTTACCGTTGCCTCCCCAGGAAATGTCACGGTTGAACCGCTTGTGGCGTCATTTGCATTGCCGCTGGCCAGCGCACTTCCAGTGGCCTCAAACGCGCCGCAATCACCCTCGGCACAATCGCGTGCTATGGCAAGCGCAGCAGCATCTGCACCATTCTGGAGTTGGGATTTTTCGGCGTAGGCTGCTCCTACGTCAACGACCAAGGCAGTGACGCCTAGCAGCACAACCAAGAGGATAGCGACGAAAACAGATGCGGCTCCGTCCTCATTTCCCGCGTTTTTGTTTGCACCTTTTGGTGACAATTCTGGATACCTCGGTTTCAGCCCCCACATCGCATTACTCCAACTCCTGTAAGTTCCATTGGAAATATCACGGGCATCCCGAGCAATTCAGCGTCGAAAAGGCCAGTGAGGGAATCAAGAGCGACCGTTGCCGTGACGCGAACATCAGCACCGAGCGCACACTCGTCTGCGTTATCATCAACCGTGACAGGAAGCTCATTCAGGGAGGGAGCGGCGCCAAGGGCCGCTGCGTCAACGTCGAGATCATCATCGTTGAAGTGAACGGCCGCGTGCCTGGCCCCTTCTCGCGCAGCTTGGCTGAGCGAGATTTGGACGTTGAAAACCCGGCCAAATTCGATGATGCCAATAAGTAACATCAGTAGAAGGGGGAGGACAATGGCCATTTCTACGGCTACTGCGCCTCGCTCTTTCTGCGGCTTTATCATCTCTACTCCCACCCGCTGAACGTTGATATGAAAGTGGGCATTGGTGACGGATGTTCCGCCACCAATGCCCAGCTGCGGAATTAGGTTGGCGGTACAGCAGGGAGTTCGTTTGAAACCTGCTGGAACATGTTTGCGATCTGAGGGCCGAGGACGATAACAACCGCGAGAACCAGAACCGCGATAAAAGCAACCATGATGCCGTACTCAACCATCGTCGCGCCCTTTTCTTCGCGAGTGAAGCGATCCTTGACGCCGGCGATGTAAGCAGTCATTGAGACCATGAGAGAAGTCATTGTAAATTCCTTTAATTCGGTGAAATGGGTTTCATTTTATTTCAACGAATTTCCAGCTGCCCCCATAAATCCTCAGCGGCTGGACTTCGCTAAGAAGAGATTGTCAGTTGGCTGGCTAGGGCAACAATGCGTAGTGGTACTCGACTTTTTCTGGGGGCGTCAAAAGTACGTACTCGAAAAGTGGGGGCGGTACTCAGGTAGGACGGCGAGTACAGTGGCCCACTACTTGGACGGAGGTGTCCCGGAGTACTAAAGGCCCGGACCTGCGCTGAATAAAGGGCTACAGAATGAAGAGGCTGACCCCCGCGAGAGCACCGAGCATGGAGGGACCGTGTGCCACTTCTGACGTCTTGTTCCGGCCTTTTCTGCTGAGAAGCAGCGCCGTGACCACACCGTTGAGAATGAACGCAAGCAGGCCCCCGTAGAGCAGCTGGCTCCAACCTAGGTACCCGAGGTACAGGCCGACGGGAGCGGCGAGCTTCACATCACCCATTCCGATGGCGCCCGGGGAGATAAGGCCCAAAATGAGGTAGCCAGCAAACAGAATCAGGGCTCCGAGTGCCGCGCGAAGCAGGTCATCGGCCTGCGTATTAAGAAACCCCGGAATTAGCAACAGCAGGAAACCGCCGGCAAGCAGCATGAACACGAGCGCGTTGGGCAGCAAATGCAACGCGATATCAATCCGGGACAACTGCACGCCGAGAATTGCCAGGAACAGGAAAGCTGGCAGGGCAAATCCTAAGCCAAACCGCAAACTAAAGGCGACGCAAAGAACGGCGGTAATTGCCGCCGTCGCAATTCTGACGGGGACAGCAGGAAGGCCGCCCAGGCGGGGAAGGCGCTTGGCAATGAGGGTCTCGGCGAGGGGGGAAAGCACTAGCCCTAAGAGAGCGGCTGCGGCGACCAGCAGCCACGTGATGGAGCCGTCTATACCCGATGCAAACACGCGACCCCCTGCGTTCGTCAGGCCGGCAGGTGCTTGGGCAGCCTCCGGCTACCCCATTTTGACCCTGAAGCCCTTAACGCGCTAATCTTGGGAGTCGTTGTGCGTGTCCTATTCCGATGGTGCGTGCCCGCTTGAGAATCCGGTTGCAGGATAACTACTCAACGTGCACATTCGGAACCACAGGATGACTGGTTACATAGAGCCCTCACCTCTGTTCCGGTAGCGCGCAGATAGTAGGTGCACGAGCTAGTGACACCTAAAAAAGAACGCCAGAACAAGAACGAGGCAAACACCGTGCGTACGTACACCCCGAAGCCCGGCGATATCAACCGCCAGTGGCACGTCATTGACGCCACAGACGTTGTCCTTGGTCGTCTCGCGAGCCAGACCGCAATCCTGCTGCGCGGCAAGCACAAGGCCACCTTTGCGTCCCACATGGACATGGGCGACTTCGTCATCATCATCAACGCCGAAAAGGTTGCCCTCACCGGCGCCAAGCTGGAGCAGAAGCGCGCATACCGCCACTCCGGCTACCCGGGCGGCCTGACCTCCGTCAACTACGCGGAACTCCTGGAATCCAACCCGGTCCGCGCCGTGGAGAAGGCCATCAAGGGCATGCTCCCCAAGAACTCCCTCGCTGCCCAGCAGCTGGGCAAGCTGAAGGTCTATCGCGGTGCTGAGCACCCGCACGCCGCCCAGCAGCCCAAGACTTTCGAAATCACCCAGGTCGCCCAGTAGTCCTGGCCACCAAACAACTTATCTATACAAGGAGAATCGTGGCTCAGAACGAAGAGACCACCGAAGCCGTTGAGGCTGAGGAAACCCTGACCAGCTACACCTCTGAAAGCTCAGCTGCTGACGCCGCTGCGCCGAAGAAGGAGCGCCCGGCCCTGACCGTTGCCGGCGCAGCTGTTGGCCGCCGCAAGGAAGCCGTTGCACGCGTTCGCGTTGTCCCCGGCTCAGGCAAGTGGACCATCAACGGCCGTGCGCTGGACAACTACTTCCCGAACAAGCTGCACCAGCAGGACGTCAACGAGCCCTTCAAGATCCTTGATCTCGAAGGCGCCTACGACGTCATCGCCCGCATCCACGGCGGGGGCATCTCCGGCCAGGCCGGAGCACTGCGCCTCGGCATCGCCCGTTCACTGAACGAGATCGACGTCGAAAACAACCGCGCCACCCTGAAGAAGGCCGGTTACCTCTCTCGCGACGCCCGCGTCATCGAGCGTAAGAAGGCCGGTCTCAAGAAGGCCCGCAAGGCCCAGCAGTACTCCAAGCGCTAAACACGCTTGCACAGAAGTCCGTCCCGCTATCAGCGGGGCGGGCTTCTGCCGTTAAAGCCAGAATCGAGCAAGAACTCCTGCTAATTTGAGATTGACGGTGACGCCAAAACCGCACTGCTCTGTACTAGGCCAGCCACTTCGAGTGGATCCGGGTCGGTCTGTACTAACCGGCCGATCAATGTGGAAATGGGCCACGCGACTTCCTGAGCTGGACTTCGCCCGTGGCTCATTGCGCCAAAGTCATCTATCCAAGCCGGAATAGTGCCGGGCGTGCTCTCCAAGCCATCCAGCGCTCGAGTCATCGTGGAAGGCGTGAAGCCAGCGTCTACCCCTGCAGTGAGTGCAATGGGTGGCACCTGACATCCCAGCCGGTTGGTAGGGCGTGGAAGAGATTCCAACCGACGTCTGCCGCGGCCGGTCAGCAAAAGGTGGCATCGCGGTCGAGCTGACCTGCCGTTTCAAGCCCGAGCACCCCCATCCTCTAGACTTGACCGGTGTCTAGATTATTTGGAACTGATGGTGTCCGGGGCCTGGCGAACGGTCTGTTGACTGCGGAGCTGGCGATGCAGCTGGCCCAGGCGGCCGCCGTCGTGCTCGGCCACGACCGCAACTCCAACGGAACACGGCCGCGCGCCGTGGTGGCCCGTGACCCGCGCGCCAGCGGCGAGTTCATCGCTGCTGCGGTGGAGGCCGGGCTCTCCAGCTCAGGCATTGACGTCTACGACGCCGGCGTTCTCCCCACACCTGCGGCCGCCTACTTGGTGGCTGACCTGGATGCAGATTTCGGCGTGATGATCTCCGCCTCCCACAACCCTGCCCCGGACAACGGCATCAAGTTCTTCGCCCGCGGGGGCCAGAAACTCCCGGACGACGTCGAGGACGCCATTGAAGCCCAGATGACCAAGGAAGCTGTGCGCCCCATCGGCGCCGACGTCGGCCGCATCCAGCGCTTCTCCGACGCCGAGGACCGCTACATCGTCCACCTCCTGGGCACCCTCCCGCACAACCTGGAGGGCATCAAAGTGGTTCTGGACTGCGCCCACGGTGCGGCCAGCGGCTGCTCGCCCCAGGTGTTCAAGGACGCGGGCGCGGAGGTGATCGTCATTGGCGCGGAACCGGACGGTCACAACATCAACGACGGCGTCGGCTCCACCCACCTTGGTCCGCTCAAGGACGCTGTGCTGAAGTACGGCGCCAACCTGGGAATCGCCCACGACGGCGACGCCGACCGCTGCCTCGCCGTGGACCACGAGGGCAACGTGGTGGACGGCGACCAGATCATGGCCATCCTCGCCGTTGCCCTGAAAGAGTCCGGAAAGCTCAAGGACGACGTCCTGGTAGCCACCGTCATGAGCAACCTCGGCCTCAAGATCGCCCTCCGCCAGGCCGGCATCAGCATCCGCGAGACGGCAGTAGGGGACCGCTACGTCCTGGAAGAGATGCGCGACGGCGGCTTCAACCTTGGCGGCGAACAGTCGGGACACGTGATCTTCGCCGACTACGCCACCACGGGCGACGGCGTCCTCACAGGACTGCAGCTCGCTGCCCAGATCGCCCTGTCCGGAAAGCCGCTCAAGGAGCTCGCCACGGTGATGACCAAACTTCCCCAGGTCCTCATCAACGTCAAGGGCGTGGACCGCACCAGGGTGGGCAGTAACGAGGTCCTTGCGCAGGCCGTGGCGGCAGCGGAAGCCGCGCTCGGCGATACCGGCCGGGTGCTGCTCCGCCCCTCCGGCACGGAACCCGTGGTGCGCGTAATGGTGGAGGCCGCGGACGAAGAAACCGCCCACTCCATCGCTGAGCACCTGGCCCAGGTGGTCCGCGCCGAACTTGCCCTGCAGCTTATAGCTGACTAAATTCACCTCGAGTTGAGTTAGTTCTTGAACTAGCATCTGACTATGGGGACAACAAATTTATTTCCCACAGTTGACACGACTGTGGAGCGAATGGTCTTTCTTCTTCGCGGCGGGTTTGTCGCTGTAGCGCTTGGCTTGATGCTCTTGGTGCCTCTTGCCTCCGTCGATGAACCGAGGCCCGCCAAATTCGGCTGGCATATGTATGCAGCGGCGGTGCACCTGCCCGATATTGAAATCAGACTCTCTGACGGTTCTATCGAGGAGCGCAATATAGGCGACATTGCGTCCGGGTTTAGGCCAGAAATTGACTACTTTCTTCCCGTGGCCAAGCACATTTGCGAGCGGGAACCTAACGTGGATTCAGTGCAGCTGACGCGTTCTGCACCGCAACATCGGGCGGTGTATTCATGCACAAGTTTTTGACTGATGTTATAGATCCCCGGCCACTGGCGCTCTGCCGGATTTTGGTCGGCGTGGTCGCTGTGTGGTTCTCCTTCGAATGGGTGCGGGTGCTCGCCAGGGCCTCCTCGGGGCAATATTTGGCGCTTCCAGTACTCGAAGCTTTGCCGTTGCTTAGCCCAGATTTTGTTCGAGCGCTATTTGTTGTCTCGATCGTCGCCGCGGTTGCGATGATTCTTGGAGTTGCGGGCAGACTGCCTGCGATCATGGTGGCCACTACGGCCGCTGTAGTCCTCCTCATTGAGCAACAGACCTATAGCAACCACATGGTTCTTCTCATGATGTTGGCTGCATTCCTAGGAGTGAGCGGCTCCGCGAGTGCTTGGCGCTTTTCGCGCTCGCCTCGCGCGACATCCGTCTCGTACTGGCCCGCATTCCTAATCCAGGTTTTAGTCACCACGCTGTATGCGTGGACTGCCCTATCGAAGGTGAACCCGCAGTATCTGTCCGGGGAGGTCCTCTCGACTTTCCTCCAAGGTTGGGTGCCCATCCCGGAGCAGTTGCTGCCCGTTGCGGCTGTTTCCAGCATTGCGGCTGAGGCCTTCCTTGCAATAGCCCTATGGATACCTAGGCTGAGGAAGCTCGCGTTCGTTGTGGGGGCTGGCCTACATATTGGAATTGTGGTTCTACTGGACTCGCCCGCACCCCTTATCGGCTTTGGGTTACTAATGGCGACCGGTTATATATTGTTTGCGTGGGCTGCCCCCGATCGTATTTTGTCTGGGATGCGCCTTGTGGGGCAATCGTCGTCGAAAGCACCATGAGACAGCCCGGCACAACGAAAAGTGGCCCGTTTCCGGAAAGGAAATGGGCCACTGTTTTGTGTAAGTCGGGCGCTAGGAAGATCGGGTCTTCAGCGCGTCCCGGATCTCGGTGAGCAGGGCGATCTGGGGATCCTCGGCGGACTCCTCCTTCACGTCCTGGCCGATGCCGAGCCTGCGGTTGCGGCGCTCAATCATGTGGTTCATCGGCATGATGACCACGAAGTAGATCGCGGCGGCGATCAGCAGGAACGAAATAATGGACGAGATGACCTGTCCATACAGGAAGCCCTCCCACTGCATCTCCTCGATGCCCTTTGCCTGGAAGAGAAGCCCGATCAGCGGCGTCAGCAGGCCCTCGACAATGGAGGTCACGACGGCGCCGAAGGCGGCACCCATCACGACGGCGACGGCAAGGTCAACGACGTTGCCCTTCATGATGAAATTCTTGAATCCTGTCAACATACCGACCAAGCTAGCGCACCCAGGTGAGCCCCACATGACGCCCAAGTAAATTACCTGCCCGTGTCGGGAACTAAGCCATCCTGCCGATCGAACCGCGGTACCGCTGAAGTATCTGCAGGAAGTTGTGTTCGGTGACGCCCTCCAAAGTTAGTCCGTACCTGTCTTCTGTTGCGTTCCCCAACTCGTATGCAAGAGCCTCGTCAGCGGGGACACGTTCGAGGTAGTACTCGGCGAAGGCCCGTGTGAAGTGCCTCAAGTGCTCGGTTCTGTAGGCGAACTCGTCTCCCCAGCCGTAGCCGGTCGACTTCACGAACTGGCCTTGATATGCCTCCTGGGCTGAGCGGAGCGCCCGGGTGACCAGGAGAATATCGCCAATGGCCTGCTTTGAATTCTGCTCGTCAGCAACCTCGGTCAGACCAGTCGGCTCCTCAAGCCCCAGCGCGGCCCAGGCGTCGTGAATGATGGAGGGGTCTGTGGGCAGAAAGGTAAAAAAGTCCCTGATGTAGCGTTCGCCAGAGTGTCGGGACTTGAATTCGCTTAGGAAACTCGCCGTTCCACTATGTCGGGAAGTGTGGCGGCCAGGCGTACCGTCGCGCAGGCTGATCCCGTGGGCATTGGAGAACGGGCCTTCGTTCCGCAGATCGTCGTCCAACGCGGCCAGTACGTCGGATGAGAAAGTGCCGAAAAACGCTATCCCCTTCTCCAACTGGGCTCGCTCCTGCACGCGCCGGCCCTCGATAAATTCCCACGCTTTGCGGAAGTGTTCAGGAGTCAGGTTGAGCTGTTTCTTGCGCTCGTCCGAAATGGCCGCGGTCCGCGCTGCCTCCTCGCGGTCGAAGTGGTCATGGCGCAGTTGCAGGTCTCGCCGCGCGCGGTCAGCCAGCTCCGCCAGAATGCGGTTGCGGTCCGTCATGAAACCAGCTTAGGGGGATGGGTCCAGGCGAAAACGCGAATCAGCCAAGCAGCCCTACGGATGCCCCGGAGCTGCCTCCACGCCGAAGTATTCCTCCAGCGTAAAGATCCCCCGGTTCACCATGTCCGTGGCCGCCTCCACCCCGATGTAGCGCAGGTGCCAGGGCTCGTAGTAGTACCCCGTGATGGGGTGGAACATCCACGGGTACCGCACCACGAACCCGAACCGGTGCCCGTTCGCCTTGGCCCAGACGGCCGAGGGCTGGTCCGCGAAGCACGGCTGGAACCCGCAGGCGCCGTTGCCGTCGGCGATGTCGAACGCCCACCCCGTCTGGTGCTCCGAATAGCCGGGCCTGGCGCTGGCCGTATCCGCGTCGGCCTGGCCGCGGGCCGCAACATACCCGTTGTAGGTGGCCACCTGGGTGGTGTACGAGCGGTACCCGCTGGCCAAAACCATTGTCACGCCGTCCCGCGCGGCCGCCGCGAACATCGCCTCCGCAGCAGCTGCCGTGGTGCTGTTCAACAGCGACGCCTCGCCGGAAGCCGTCATGGCGATCGAGGGACGCACCAGGTCGGCCGGGACGTAGTCCGCCGGCACCAGCGGCCGGTGCTTGTTCACGATCAGCCAGGGGCTGGCCGGATCACTGAGGGAGAACTGCCGCGGCAGCGCAGCCGACGGCGACGGCGTGGGGGACGGCGCGGCCGGTGCCGCAGCCTCCGTGGTGGGCGCCGCCGTCGTAATTTCCGGCGTGGGCGTGGCGGTCACCGCTGCCGGTGAGGAAGCGGAGGCAGGGGCCGACGACGGCGTCGCGGCGTCGGGTGCCTCCGGCGTGCAGGCTGTTAGGACAGTGAGTCCGGCGCCCGCCGCGAGGAAGCGCGTGAAGCTGCGCCGGCTCGGCGTCTGCCCGGAAGCAGGGGAGCAGTCCTGGCACACCTGTGTTAAACCTTCCGGAGGAGCATGCGGCGGATCGAATGGTCCGCCTCCTTGGTGAGCACCAGCTGCGCACGCCCCCGGGTGGGAAGGACGTTCTCCTCAAGGTTGGGCTCGTTGATGCGCTTCCAGATGTCCCGCGCCGTGGTCTCCGCCTCTTCGTCGGACAGGGTGGCGTACCGGTGGAAGTAGGACTCCGGCTGCGCGAACGCGGTGCTCCGCAGCTTGCGGAACCGGTCCACATACCACTCCTCGATGTAGGAGGTCTTGGCATCCACGTAGATGGAGAAGTCGAAGAAGTCACTCAGCGCCAGGCCCTGCCGGCCGTCGTGCCGGGGACGCGCCGGAGCCAGCACGTTCAGCCCCTCAACGATCAAAACGTCAGGCCGGCGGACCACCACTTCCTTGCCGGGAACGATGTCATACGTCACGTGGGAGTACCAGGGGGCGCGCACTTCCTCGGCGCCGCTCTTGATCTCGCTTACGAAACGGAGCAGCGCCCGGCGGTCATAGGACTCCGGAAAACCTTTGCGCTCCAGCAGCTGGCGCCGCTTGAGCTCAGCCAGGGGATAGAGGAAGCCGTCCGTGGTGATGAGTTCCACATTGGGGGTGCCGGGCCAGCGCCGCAGCATTTCACGGAGCACACGGGCAATGGTGGACTTGCCCACGGCAACAGACCCCGCCACGCCGATCACAAACGGCGTGCGCTGGGTGTGTTCACCCAGGAACGTGGTGGTGGCGGCGTGCAGCTGCCCGGCGGCCTCCACATACAGGTGCAAGAGCCTGGAGAGCGGAAGGTAGACCTCGCGGATCTCCCTCATGTCCAGGGGGTCCCCGAGGCCACGGAGACGGATGATGTCCTCTTGGTTGAGAGGCTGCTCCATCTCGTCTGCGAGCCTGGACCAGGTCTGCCGGTCCAGCTCAACGAACGGGGAGACACCCTCCCCGTTCGCCTCGTTGCGTTGCAAAGTCACTCTAGAGATTCTGCCCCGCGCCCGGCACATAGCGAAATGGAGCACGGCCTGCGCGCGGCGGCAGCCGCAATATTCTGCTCCTGCGGGGGCGCTGCCGGTTTAGATCTGGGGTGCCCCTGCCGATAGTCTTGAGGCTATGTGTGGAATCGTGGGATATGTGGGCCGTTCAGTCGACGGCGGAATTGCCGGTCACAGCGCGCTGGATGTTGTTCTTGAGGGACTGCGCCGCCTGGAGTACCGGGGCTACGACTCCGCCGGGGTCGCTGTGGTGTCCAAGGGCGCGATCGAATCGCGGAAGAAGTCCGGGAAGCTGAGCAACCTGATCGCCGAGCTGGAGGCGCACCCGCTGCCGGAGACGGTGACGGGCATCGGCCACACCCGGTGGGCCACGCACGGCGGGCCGACGGACCGCAACGCGCACCCCCACCTGGCCGACGGCGGCAAGCTCGCCGTGATCCACAACGGCATCATCGAAAACTTCGCCGAACTCAAGCTTGAGCTGCTGGACAAGGGCGTGACCTTCCTCTCCGAGACGGACACCGAGGTGGCCGCGGCGCTGCTGGCGGACATCTACCGGAATAAGCTCGCCGGGGACACCGCTGAGGGCCGGCTGACCCGCGCCATGGAACTGGCCTGCCAGCGCTTGGAGGGAGCCTTCACGCTCCTGGCCGTCCACGCCGACCAGCCCGACGTCGTAGTGGCCGCCCGCCGCAACTCACCCCTGGTGGTGGGCCTGGGCGAGGGCGAGAACTTCCTGGGCTCGGACGTGTCCGGGTTTATCGACTACACCCGCCGCGCCGTGGAGCTGGGCCAGGACCAGATCGTCACCATCACCGCGGACACCGTGGAGATCACCGATTTCTTCGGCAACCCGGCCGCCGGCAAGGAATACCACGTGGACTGGGACCCGGCCTCGGCGGAAAAGGGCGGCTTCAGCTCCTTCATGGAGAAGGAAATCCATGACCAGCCCGACGCCGTGGCGCAGACCCTGCTGGGCCGCTCCGACATCAACGGAAAACTGACCCTGGACGAGCTCCGGATCGACCCTGAGCTGCTGAAACAGGTCAACAAGATCATTGTGCTGGCCTGCGGGACCGCCGCGTACGCGGGCATGGTGGCGAAGTATGCGATCGAGAACTGGTGCCGGATCCCCACCGAGGTGGAGCTGGCGCACGAGTTCCGCTACCGGGACCCGATCCTGGACGCGAACACCCTGGTGGTGTCCATCAGCCAGTCCGGGGAGACCATGGACACCCTGATGGCCGTCCGCTACGCCCGTGAACAGGGCGCCAAGACCATCTCCATCTGCAACACCAACGGCTCCACCATCCCGCGTGAATCCGACGCCGTGCTCTACACCCACGCGGGCCCGGAGATCGCGGTGGCCTCCACCAAGGCGTTCCTGGCGCAGATCACCGCCGCGTACCTGCTGGGCCTGTATTTGGCACAGCTGCGCGGAAACATCTTCTCCGGCCAGATCAAGGACGTCCTCGCGGACCTGAACAAGATCCCGGCCAAGATCCAGAAAATCCTGGACAACGCAGGACCCTTGCGCGAACTGGCCCGGTCCATGGCCAACGAGAAGTCGGTGCTGTTCCTGGGCCGCCACGTGGGCTTCCCGGTGGCGCTGGAGGGCGCGCTGAAGCTGAAGGAAATCGCGTACATCCACGCCGAGGGCTTCGCCGCCGGCGAGCTCAAGCACGGCCCGATCGCCCTGATCGACGACGGCCAGCCGGTGTTCGTGGTGGTCCCGTCCCCGCGCGGCCGGGATTCCCTGCACGCCAAGGTGGTCTCCAACATCCAGGAAGTCCGCGCCCGCGGCGCCCGCACCCTGGTCATCGCCGAGGAAGGGGACGAAGCAGTGAAGGCCTACGCCGAGTACGTCTTCTACGTTCCCGAAACCCCCACGCTGCTCATGCCCCTGCTGACCACGGTCCCGCTGCAGATCTTCGCCGCGGAACTGGCCCAGGCCAAGGGCTACGACGTGGACCAGCCCCGCAACCTCGCCAAGAGCGTCACCGTCGAGTAAACGGGCCGATCCGGTACTGATTCATGAAGGAGCCCTGGGCCAGGTGCCCGGGGCCTCCTTCGTCTCTGCCGGCTGCCACGCGCGTGCTGCGCACAGCGGGCCGGGACCGTCCACGTAGAGTAGTGACATGATTGTTGGCATTGGCGTAGACGTTGTAGACATCGAGCGGTTCGGCCGCCAGCTTGAACGCACCCCCGGCCTCCGGGACCGGCTGTTCGTTCCGGCTGAGCGCGAGCTGAACACCCGGTCACTGGCTGCACGCTTTGCCGCCAAGGAAGCTGTTGCCAAGGTCCTCGGTGCGCCCGCCGGCATGAACTGGCAGGACTGCTGGATCGGCCTTGACCAGAACGGACCCACCGTCCAGGTCAAGGGCACCGTGCTGGCTGTGGCCGAGGCCAAGGGCGTCAAGCGCTGGCACCTCTCCATGAGCCACGACGGCGGGATCGCCACCGCCACCGTCCTGGCCGAAGGCTGAACCTGCTCCGGCACCCACGGGAACTGACGCCGTGATCAGCGCCTACACCGGAACCCAGGTACGGCAGGCTGAGGAGCCGCTCCTCGCCTCCGGACTGGGGGACGTCCTCATGCAGCGCGCAGCCCACGGCCTGGCCAACGCCGTCATCAGGGAACGCCGTTCCCGTGGCCTGGGCACCTACGGCGCCAGCGTTTCCGTCCTCACCGGCAAGGGCAACAACGGCGGTGACGGCCTATACGCCGCTTCCTTCCTGGCGGCACGCGGCATGCGTACGACGGCGGTGCTCACCGGAGACACTGCCCACCCGCAGGCGCTGGCTGCTTTTGAGCGCGCCGGCGGCCGGGTGCACCGGCTCGACGGGACGGCACCCGCCGCACTTGCCGCAGAAGCGGCGCGTGCCGACGTCGTCATCGATGCTGTGCTGGGCACAGGCGCCAAAGGCGGGCTGCGGGGGAGTGCTGCCGTACTGGTTGCTGCCGTGGCCGAGCTTCTGGCAGGCAGCGGCGGACAGACCTTCGTGGTGGCCTGCGACCTTCCCAGCGGTGTTGACGCTGATACCGGCGAAGTTTTCGAGCCGGTGCTGCCGGCGGACCTGACCGTCACCTTTGGCGGTGCCAAGAACGGCCTCCTCGCGGACCCCGGCGCCGACTACGCCGGCCGGGTGCTGGTGGTGCCCATCGGTATTGAGGAGCACCTGCCGCAGCCTTCGGTTAGCCGGCTCGACGAGGCGGACCTGGCCCGGCTGCTGCCGCACCCTGCCCGGCGTGCCCACAAGTACTCCCGCGGCGTGCTGGGGGTGGTTGCCGGCTCCGTGGACTATCCCGGCGCCGCCGTCCTGGCCTGCCGGGGCGCCCTGGCAGCGGGCGTGGGGATGGTCCGGTACCTCGGCCCGCCACAAGTCGCGGACCTGGTGAGGCAGGCGTGCCCTGAGGTGGTCTGCAGTACCGGCTCTGTAGCGGACAACCGCGTGCAGGCATGGCTGGTGGGCTCCGGCATGGGTCCCGAACACCACGAGCAGCTCCAGCGGGCCCGCGACGCTGTCGGATCGGGCCTGCCGGTCGTTGCGGACGCGGGTGCCCTTCCCGCTCTTCCCGAAACCCTCGGCCCGCACGTGGTCCTCACCCCCCACACCGGCGAGCTGGCCTCGCTGCTGCAACGCCTGGGCCGCTCAGAGGACCGGGACGCGGTGGAAGCCGGAACCCTGGCCGCGGTACGCCGCGCCTCTGAACTGACCGGCGGCACGGTGCTCCTCAAGGGTGCCACCACCCTGGTCGCCGCACCCTCCGGTGACGTTTTCAGCCAGGCAGACGGCACCCCCTGGCTGGCGACTGCCGGCAGCGGGGACGTCCTGGCCGGCGTCATCGGTGCGCTGCTCGCCCAGGCGGGGAACGACGTCGGACGTTTCAGCAAAGAGGGCGTGGAACCGGACGTGCGCTGGGCCGCCATTGCCGCGCTGGGAGCCGCCCTGCACGGCAAAGCCGGAAGGTCGGCGTCGGACTCCAACGCCGGGGGACCGGTCACCGCGGGGGGTATCGCGGACTCCCTACCCCAGACTTGGGGTAAAGTAAGCACGCTTAGTAACTCAGGGCTGCGGAAACGTAATAGTCACACCCAACCGTTACGGTAGGCATTAGTTCGTACCGGCAGCAGGGCGCTCCTGCTCTTCTGCTGCCGAATCACAAAGAGGAGCATTATGGAAGTCTGGCCCGGATCGGCTTATCCCCTTGGCGCCACCTATAACGGAACCGGCACCAACTTTGCCCTGTTCAGCGAACTCGCGGAGCGGGTTGAACTCTGCCTCCTGGACGATGACCTGAACGAGACGCGGATCGAACTGACCGAAGTCGATGGCTACGTCTGGCACTGCTACCTTCCACACATCCAGCCCGGACAGAAGTACGGATACCGGGTCCACGGACCGTATGATCCGGAGAACGGGAACCGGTTCAACGCGAACAAGTTGCTGATGGACCCGTACGCGAAGGCTGTCCAGGGCCAGATCGACTGGGACCCCGCGCTCTTCTCCTACGAATTCGGGGACCCTGATTCCCGCAACGACGCCGACTCGGCGCCGCACACGATGCACGGCGTAGTCATCAACCCGTTCTTCGAGTGGGACGGCGACCGCCAGCTGCGGATCCCGTACCACGAGTCGGTCATCTACGAGGCGCATGTCAAGGGCCTCACCCAGCTGCACCCTGAAATCCCTGAGGACCAGCGCGGCACGTACGCCGGTGTGGCCCACCCGGCAGTGATCGATCACCTGAAGAAGCTCGGTGTCACCGCCATCGAGCTCATGCCCGTCCACCAGTTCGTCAACGACGGCACCCTGATGGAAAAAGGGCTCAACAACTACTGGGGCTACAACACCATCGGTTTCTTCGCCCCGCAGAACACCTACAGCTCCACCGGTGAAACCGGCCAGCAGGTCCAGGAATTCAAAGCCATGGTGCGCGACCTGCACCGGGCCGGCATCGAGGTGATCCTCGACGTCGTCTACAACCACACTGCGGAAGGCAATCACCTCGGCCCCACGTTGTCCTTCAAGGGCATCGACAACCAGGCCTATTACCGCCTGGTGGACGGCGACCTCAAGCACTACATGGATTACACCGGCACCGGCAACTCCCTCAACGTGCGGCATCCGCACTCGCTGCAGTTGCTCATGGACTCCCTCCGGTACTGGGTCACGGAAATGCACGTGGACGGCTTCCGCTTCGACCTCGCCTCCACCTTGGCCCGTGAGTTCTATGACGTGGACAAGCTGTCCACCTTCTTCGAACTTATCCAGCAGGATCCGGTGGTTTCCCAGGTAAAGCTCATCGCTGAGCCGTGGGACGTGGGCCCCGGCGGATACCAGGTGGGTAACTTCCCGCCGCAGTGGACGGAGTGGAACGGCAAGTACCGCGACACCGTCCGCGACTTCTGGCGCGGTGAGCCGTCGACCCTGGGCGAATTCGCCTCCCGGCTGACCGGATCCGCTGATCTGTACGAAAGCTCGGCGCGGCGTCCGGTGGCCTCGATCAACTTCGTCACAGCCCACGACGGCTTCACCATGCGGGACCTGGTCTCCTACAACGAGAAGCACAACAATGCCAACGGCGAGGGCAACAACGACGGCGAATCGCACAACCGGTCCTGGAACTGCGGCGTAGAAGGTGACACGGACGACGACAAGGTGCTGACCCTCCGGGCGCGCCAGCAGCGTAACTTCATTGCCACACTGCTGCTCTCCCAGGGCGTGCCGATGCTGCTGCACGGCGACGAGCTGGGCCGCACGCAGCAGGGCAACAACAACACGTACTGCCAGGACTCCGAGCTGAGCTGGATCCATTGGGAAGCCATGGACCAGCCGCTGGTGGAGTTCACCGCCTTCGTGAACAAGCTGCGGCACGACCATCCCACATTCCGCCGCAGCCGGTTCTTCGATGGCCGGCCGGTGCGCCGCGGTGAAGGCGAAAAGTTGCCGGACATCGTGTGGCTGAAGACCGACGGTACCGAAATGCTGCCGGAAGACTGGGGGAGCGGCTTCGGCCGGACCATCGGCGTCTTCTATAACGGCCATGGGATCCAGGAACAGGATTCACGGGGCCGGCGGATCACCGACGACAGCTTCCTGATGGCATTCAACGCCCACGACGCCGCCGTGGACTTTTGCCTTCCCTCCGAGGAGTACTCCCCGAACTGGGAGGTCCTGTTTGACACGGCCGCCCAGGCGGAGGCCTACGAGCCGCTCAAGGCGGGAGCAACGCTGACGCTCGACGCGAAGTCCATGGTGGTCCTGCGCGCCTACTCCGGACCTGAGATGGAGGTTGATTATTCCGCAGCCGCTTCCCTGGCTTCCATGGTCGAGCAGGAGGAAGCCCAAGGGGAGATGGTGGATGCCCAGACAAAGGCAGCGGAAGCGAGCGAGGCAAGGGCTACCGAGGCATGAGGGTCCCGGCTTCGACCTACCGCCTGCAGATCCGCAGCAGCTTCACCCTGTTTGATGCCGCCGAGAAGGTCCCGTATTTGAAGGATCTCGGTGTTGACTGGGTCTACCTCTCGCCCATCCTCACCGCGGAGCAGGGCTCGGACCACGGCTATGACGTGACCGACCCCTCCGCGGTGGACCCGGAGCGGGGCGGCCCCGAGGGCCTGCTGGCCCTGTCCAAGGCTGCCCGCGAGCACGGCATGGGTGTCCTGGTGGACATCGTGCCCAACCACGTGGGCGTCGCCACGCCCGCGCAGAACCCCTGGTGGTGGTCCCTGCTGAAGGAAGGGCAGGGCTCGCCCTACGCCGACGCCTTCGACGTCGACTGGGACCTGGCAGGTGGGAAGATCCGGCTGCCCATGCTTGGCTCGGACGAGGACCTGGACAAGCTGGAGATCAAGGACGGCGAGCTCCGCTACTACGACCACCGGTTCCCGCTCGCTTCCGGAAGCTACTCTGAGGGCGATTCCCCCCAGGAGGTCCACAGTCGCCAGCATTATGAGCTGATGGACTGGCGCCGGGCGGACGCGGAACTGAACTACCGGCGCTTCTTCGCAGTGACCACGCTCGCCGGGATCCGGGTGGAAACGCCCAGGGTCTTCGAGGAGGCACACGCCGAGGTGGGCCGCTGGTTCAAGGAAGGCCTGGTGGACGGCCTGCGGGTTGACCACCCGGACGGCCTGGCCGACCCCGCCGGCTACCTGCGCTGGCTGAAGGACCTCAGCGGCGGAGCCTACCTCCTGGTGGAAAAGATCCTGGAGCCGGGCGAAACCCTGCCCCAGGACTTCGCCACCGAGGGAACCACCGGATACGACGCCCTCGCGGACGTGGACCGGGTGTTCGTGGACCCCGCAGGCCAGCAGGAGCTGGACGAGCTGGACGCGAAGCTTCGCGGCTCCGACACCCCTGCGGACTACGCAGAGATGATCCGGGGCACCAAGCGAATGATCGCGGACGGCATCCTGCGGTCCGAGGTCCTGCGCCTGGCCCGCCTGGTGCCGGAGTCCTATGGGCTTTCGGTGGAGCAGGCAGCGGATGCCATTGCCGAGATCATCGCTGCGTTCCCGGTCTACCGGACGTACCTGCCCACCGGCGCCGAGATCCTCAAGGAGGCGTGCGAATCAGCAGCGGCGCACCGGCCCGACCTTGAGGTTGCCGTGGGCACACTGCTGCCGCTGCTCCTTGATCCCGCCAACCCCATCGCCGTCCGCTTCCAGCAGACCTCCGGCATGGTGATGGCCAAGGGCGTCGAGGATACGGCGTTCTACCGCTACACCCGACTGGGCACTTTGACGGAGGTGGGGGCCGAACCCACAGAGTTCTCTGTTTCCACGGCCGAGTTCCACCAGCGGATGGCCCGGCGCCAGCAGGAACTGCCCCTGTCCATGACCGCAATGTCCACGCATGACACCAAGCGCAGCGAGGACGCGCGGGCCCGGATCTCGGTCATCGCCGAGCTGCCGGAGGAGTGGGCGGATACCCTGGCCACGCTCCGCGGACTCGCCCCGATTCCGGACGGCCCCTACGAGAACCTGCTGTGGCAGGCTGTGGTGGGGGCGTGGCCCGCGAGCAGGGAACGGTTGCAGGGATACGCCGAGAAGGCTGCCCGGGAAGCCGGCAACTCCACCACCTGGACAAGCCCTGACGAGGACTTCGAATCCTCCGTCAAGGCCGCGGTGGATGCAGCGTTCGACGACGGCCGGGTCACCAAAGCGGTGGAGGACTTCGTGGCACGGATCGATTCGTACGCCGCGTCCAACTCCGTGTCCGCGAAACTGGTCCAGCTGACCATGCCCGGCGTCCCGGACGTTTATCAGGGCAGCGAGTTCTGGGAACGGTCCCTGACCGACCCCGACAATCGGCGGCCGGTGGACTTTGAGGTCCGCCGGCAGGAGCTTGCAAAGCTCGACGCCGGCACCCTTCCCGCCGCGGGCACGGAAACCAGCAAGCTCCTGGTCACCTCCCGCGCACTCCGGCTCCGCCGCGACCGGCCCGAACTGTTCCAGGGCTACAGTCCCGTGACAGCCAAGGGTCCTGCGGCGGATCATGTCCTCGCGTTCCACCGCGGCGGTGACGGCGCCCTGGGTGCCCTGACCCTTGCCACCCGGCTTCCCGCCGGACTGGCGGCCGACGGCGGATGGCGGGACACCGCCGTCGAACTTTCCGTTGCGGTGCGCGACGAACTCACCGGCAACAGCTACGGATCCGGGTCCGTTCCGGTGGCCGACGTCCTGGGCACCTACCCCGTGGCTTTGCTCGTACCTGTGGATGGAGAAAAGGCATGACCCTCGTCAATGGCGGGCCCGCGCGTTTCGACGTCTGGGCTCCTGATGCCACGTCCGTTGTCCTGCTGGCCGGCGGGCAGCAGTACCCTATGGTGGAGAAGGAGACGGCGCCGGGCTCTGAAGGCTGGTGGACAGCCCCGGACGCTCCGGCTGACGGCGAGGTGGACTACGGCTACCTGCTGGACGGGGACAGCCATCCTGTTCCCGATCCGCGGTCGCGCCGCCTGCCCGCCGGCGTCCATGAGCTCTCCAGGACGTTCGACCCCGCAGCCCACGCCTGGCAGGACTCCGGCTGGAAGGGCAAGGAGCTGAAGGGTTCGGTGATCTACGAGCTCCACATCGGCACCTTTACCCCCGAGGGAACCCTGGATGCTGCAGCCGAAAAGCTCGGTTACCTTGCGGACCTGGGCATCGACTTCGTCGAGCTGCTCCCGGTCAACGGCTTCAACGGGACCCACAACTGGGGCTACGACGGCGTCCAGTGGTACGCGGTCCATGAAGGCTACGGCGGGCCTGCGGCCTACCAGCGCTTTGTGGACGCTGCCCACGCCGCCGGCCTGGGCGTCATCCAGGACGTGGTGTACAACCACCTCGGCCCGAGCGGGAACTACCTGTCCAAGTTCGGCCCGTACCTGAAACAGGGGGATGCCAACACCTGGGGCGACTCGGTGAACCTGGACGGTCCCGGCTCCGACGTGGTGCGGGAATACATCCTGGACAACCTTGCCCTCTGGCTCCGGGATTACCACGTGGACGGCCTCCGCCTGGACGCCGTGCACGCGCTGAAGGACGAGCGCGCCGTGCACATCCTCGAGGAGTTCGGTGCCCTGGGCGACGCCGTCTCGGCGGAGACCGGGCTGCCGAAGACCCTGATCGCGGAATCGGACCTGAACAACCCCCGCCTGCTGTACCCACGGGACGTCAACGGGTACGGGCTGGCCGGGCAGTGGAGCGACGACTTCCACCACGCGGTCCACGTCAGCGTCAGCGGTGAGACCACCGGGTACTACGAGGACTTCCAGTCCCTGGCGGTGCTGGCAAAGGTCCTGAAGGACGGCTTCCTGCACGACGGCAGCTACTCTAGCTTCCGCGGACGGCACCATGGCCGGCCCATCAATGCCTCGCTGGTGCACCCTGCGGCGCTGGTGGTCTGCAACCAGAACCACGACCAGATCGGCAACCGCGCCACGGGGGACAGGCTTTCGCAGTCGCTGTCCCACGGACAGTTGGCGATGGCCGCAGTGCTCACGCTGACGTCCCCGTTCACGCCCATGCTGTTTATGGGCGAGGAGTTCGCGGCGAGTACCCCCTGGCAGTTCTTCACCTCCCACCCGGAGCCGGAGTTGGGCAAGGCCACCGCGGAAGGCCGGATCAAGGAGTTCGAGCGCATGGGGTGGGATCCCGCCGTCGTGCCCGACCCCCAGGATCCCGAAACCTTCCGCCGGTCCAAGCTGAACTGGGATGAAGCCTCCGCCGGGGACCACGCCCGGCTGCTGGAGCTCTACCGTGCCCTCACAGCGCTGCGGCGTGAGCACCCGGAGCTTGCCGGTCTCGGCTTCACCGAGACGGAAGTGACGTTCGACGACGACGCCGGCTGGCTGCGGTTCCGCCGCGGAAGCGTTGAGGTACTGCTGAACCTCTCAGACGCCAAGGTGCGGCTGGAGGACGTTTCCGGGGCTGTGCTGCTTGCAACGGACGAGGGGACCGACCTTGACGGCGAGGCCCTCGCCCTGGCGCCCTGGAGTGCGGCAATCGTCAAGTCCTGACGCCCCATGTGGGCAGTGTTGCGCCGCGGGCTGATGTCAGCCCGCGGCGTAACTTTCCCGCCCTGGCCTGTTGCGCGGGTCACAGCTGGCAGGATGGAACACATGACTTATTCCGCGGCGGAAGACCGCTACGAATCCATGCCCTACCGCCGCGTCGGCCGCAGCGGACTTAAGCTCCCCGCCATCTCGCTTGGCCTGTGGCACAACTTCGGCGATGACAAGCGCTTCGACGAACAGCGCGCCATCCTGCGCCGCGCGTTCGACCTCGGCGTCAACCACTTCGATCTCGCCAACAACTACGGCCCGCCCGACGGGTCCGCCGAAACGAACTTCGGCCGGCACCTCCAGGACGACTTCAAGCCCTACCGGGACGAACTCGTCATCTCCACCAAGGCCGGCTACTACATGTGGCCCGGCCCGTACGGCGAATGGGGCTCCCGCAAGTACCTCATCTCCAGCCTGGACCAGTCGCTGCAGCGCATGGGCCTGGACTACGTGGACATCTTCTACAGCCACAGGCCGGATCCGGAAACGCCGATGGAAGAGACCATGGGCGCCCTGGACTACGCCGTCCGCTCAGGCAAGGCACTGTACGCGGGCATCTCCTCCTACACCCCGGAGCAGACCATTGAGGCCGCGCGCATCCTGAAGGACCTCGGGACGCCGCTGCTCATCCACCAGCCCAGCTACTCGATGCTCAACCGGTGGACGGAGAACGGTTCGCCCAACCTCTACGAAGCGCTGGACCAGGTGGGGGCAGGCTCCATCGCCTTCTCCCCGCTCGCACAGGGCATGCTCACCGACCGGTACCTCAACGGCATCCCCGCAGATTCCCGGGCAGCCAAGGCCCGCTTCCTCTCCGAGGATGCGATCACCGAGGAGAAGCTGGACCGGATCCGCGGCCTGCACGCCATCGCCGCCGGGCGCGGACAGTCCCTCGCCCAGATGGCCATTGCATGGATCCTGCGGGACCAGCCCAAGGGTTCGCCCGTCACGTCGGCCCTGGTGGGTGCGTCCAGCGTCACCCAGCTGGAGGACACCCTGTCCGCCATCAACAACCTCGCGTTCACCGCCGATGAGTTGAACGCCATCGACGAGTTCGCGGTGGAATCCGACATTAACCTTTGGAAGCAGCCGGCCTGATTCCGTTACGGTGATTCCGCAGAGTGGGACAAGGGAACAACCCCGCGTCCCACTCTGTTGGTTACTATGAAAAGGCGCCGTTTTGGCGCAGAGCCTGCCGCGCCGCCGTCGTCCTCTCTTGGACGCGACGCCGGCGGGCTGACGTTTGTCCTCAAAGGAGTTCCGTGTCTTCACATCCGATTCGTGTTGCAATCGTCGGCGTAGGCAACTGCGCCGCTTCGCTGGTCCAGGGCGTCCACTACTACAAGGATGCCGACCCCAAGGCCACGATCCCGGGCCTGATGCACGTTGAGTTCGGTCAGTACCACGTGGGTGACGTTGAGTTCGTCGCCGCGTTTGACGTGGATGGCAAGAAGGTCGGCGTTGACCTTTCCGATGCCATCCTGGCGAGCGAAAACAACACCATCAAGATCGCCGACGTGCCGCCCACCGGCGTCACCGTCCAGCGCGGCCACACCCTCGACGGCCTCGGCAAGTACTACCTCGAGACCATCGAGCAGTCCACCGAAGAGCCCGTTGATGTTGTGCAGGCGCTCAAGGATGCCAAGGTTGACGTGATGGTCTGCTACCTGCCCGTTGGATCGCAGGAAGCAGCCGAGTTCTACGCCCAGGCAGCGATTGACGCCGGCGTGGCCTTCGTGAACGCCCTGCCTGTGTTCATCGCCGGCACCAAGGAATGGGCTGACAAGTTCACCGCCGCCGGCGTCCCGATCGTGGGCGACGACATCAAGAGCCAGATCGGCGCCACCATCACGCACCGCGTCATGGCCAAGCTCTTCGAAGACCGCGGCGTGACCCTGGACCGCACGTACCAGCTGAACGTCGGCGGCAACATGGACTTCAAGAACATGCTGGAGCGCGACCGCCTGGAGTCCAAGAAGATCTCCAAGACACAGGCCGTCACCTCCAACGTCGAGGCCGAACTGGCCGCGAAGGACGTCCACATTGGCCCGTCCGACTACGTCCAGTGGCTTGACGACCGCAAGTGGGCGTTCGTCCGCCTCGAGGGCCGCAACTTCGGCGACGCCCCCGTCTCGCTCGAGTACAAGCTGGAAGTCTGGGATTCCCCGAACTCCGCGGGCGTGATCATCGACGCGATCCGTGCCGCCAAGATCGGCCTGGACCGCGGCATCGGCGGCCCGCTGCTCTCCGCATCGAGCTACTTCATGAAGTCCCCGCCGGAGCAGTTCAACGACGACCTCGCCCGCGAAAAGGTGGAAGCCTTTATCCGCGGCGACCTGGAGCGCTAAGCCTTCAGTCCGGCTGCCCACCCCTGGGACGCTCTCTCACTTAATTGCGGTTTCTGGACGATCCTCTCTCACATGATGTGGGTTTTCACGCGGCGCTCTCTCACTTCGGTGGGGGAGCGCCGCCCCTTTAACCGTGGTAGCGGCGGATGGCGTGGCTGGCCTGGGCGAGTGCCAGGAGTTTAAGGAGAAGCTGGCTGTGCATATGCATGCCGACGGCGGCAGTGAGGATGAGCCTGTCGGTGCTCTCCGGGGCGGTCGTTGCGGCAATGTCGAGTCCGGCCACGTCGTCCATCGCCTTGCTGTACGCCTCCAGCACTGTCTCAGATACAGGAATCTTGAGGCCCGCCATCAGCTCCAGGTGGGCAGTGAGGGCGTTCCGGGCGTCACTTGCGGAATCCGGCCAACCGCGGAGACGCATGACGGCGTCAGCCGCCTCTGCCGCTTCCCCGCCGATCGACGTGGTGTAGTTTCCAAGATCCAGAACCACCCGCTGGACCGCAGCAAGGAGATCGAGGCGGGGCACGCCGTCGTCGGCTATTTTCACGAGGCCGCGAATCTGCCCGATGTTGAGGCCCACGATCTGGCGGAGCGCCTGGATTAATTCGAGCCGGTCGAGATGCCTGGCTGAATACTCGGCACGGGTTGCGTGAACGGCCTCTCCCGGTGGCAGCAGACCTTCGCGCAGGTAGTACTTGATGCTTGCGGGTGTGACTCCTGACCGCTGACTCAGTTCATTGAGCTGCATCCCGATCTCCTTACCTGCCCGTGTCAATGGATAGTGAATTCGAGCCCGGCTATCCTGATGTACACGCATGGATAGTGGCTCTATCCTAAGGCTATGGAGCCTTGGAATGTTCTACTTGCCAGCCACGTGGTTGGCGCTCTTTTTGTGCTGGCCATCGGGCCCTTGCAGATACTGCGCCGACGGCGAGACCGTATCCACCGCACCATGGGCTACTTCTGGGTGGCTGCCACGTACTACGTCTGCTTCAGCAGTTTCTGGATTGTGTCCGACGGGCATTTCAGCTGGCTGCACGGGCTCTCGGCCTTCACCATCGTGACCGTAACCCTGGGCCTGGTCAGTGCCGTTCGCGGCAACATCGCCTCGCATAGGGGAAACATGATTGGCAGCTACGTCGGCATCGCCGTGGCCTTCATCTTCGCAGTGACTGTGCCGGGCCGTGCCATTCCTGATCTGCTCGCCACCGACCCCTCCTCCGCGGCGTTCGTCTGCGGACTCGTGGTGCTGAGCACGGCGGTGATCTTCGTTTCAGTGAAGCGGGGAGGCCGCGTGGGCGGGAGGTCGCGGACCGTTGTGACCGTAAAAGCGGCGTCCGCACGGGTCCCTGACTCGCGGGAAGTGCGAGAGGATCGCCGGAAAGCCGACATCAGGTGAGAGAGCGTCCGTAGAAAGGCCGCATCAAGTGAGAGAGCGTCCGTAGAAAGGCCGCATCAGGTGAGAGAGCGTTGCAGGGGTCAGGCGAGGCCCACCGGGTTGCCGTCGCCGTCCACGTCCATGCGCATCGCGGCCGGTGCAACGGGCAGCCCGGGCATGGTCATCACCGCTCCGGTCAACGCCACGATGAATCCGGCCCCAGTTTTGGGCAGGAGGTCGCGGACGTGGATGGTGAATCCCTTCGGGGCGCCCAGGCGTGAGGCGTCGTCCGTGAACGAGTACTGGGTCTTGGCCATGCACACAGGGAGGCCGCCCCAGCCGTTCCGCTCGATATCGGCCAGCCGCTTCAGGGCCGGTACGGAGAAGTCCACCCCGTCCGCCCCGTAGATTTCCTGGGCGATGGTCCGGATCTTGTCCTCCACCGGCAGTCCCAGCGCGTACAGGTGCCGGAAATTGTTTGGCCCCGCCACCGTCTTGGCCACGAGGGCCGCAAGGTCATCCCCGCCGTGACCACCGCCGCCGCGTCCCCACACATCGGCGACGGCGGCCGGAACTCCCTCCGCCGCACACCACGCCAGCAGCCAGTCGAGTTCCTCGGCCGAGTCGGAGGAGAACCTGTTGATCGCCACCACGGGCGGCACCCCGAACTTCTCCACGTTCCGGACGTGCCGGTGCAGGTTGGCCACGCCCGCCTCGAGGGCGGCGATGTTCGGTTCGGTGAGCTGGTTCTTCGCCACCCCGCCCTGCATCTTCAGTGCCCTCACCGTTGCCACCACCACCACCGCCGAGGGCGCCAGGCCGCCGGTCCGAGCCTTGATGTCCATGAACTTCTCGGCGCCCAGGTCGGCGCCGAAGCCCGCCTCCGTGACCACAATGTCCGCCAGCCGCCGGGCCGTCTGGGTGGCAATGAGCGAATTGCAGCCGTGGGCGATGTTGGCGAACGGGCCGCCGTGAACCATTGCCGGGGTGCCGGCGATGGTCTGCACCAGGTTGGGCTTGACGGCCTCCTTCAGCAGCAGCGTGAGCGCCCCCTGCACGCCGAGGTCCGCCACGGTCACAGGCGTCCGGTCAAAGGTGTAGCCGAACGTGATCCGGCCGAGGCGGGAGCGGAGGTCGGCCAGGTCCGTGGCCAGGCAGAAGACCGCCATGATTTCCGACGCGACGGTGATGTCGAAGCCGTCCTGCCGCGGGACGCCTTGGGTGGGCCCGCCCAAACCGATGACCACCTCCCGCAGGGCGCGGTCGTTCATGTCCAGCACCCGCTTGAACGTCATGCGCCGGGGGTCGATGTTGAGCTGGTTGCCCTGGTAGATGTGGTTGTCCACCAGGGCCATCAGCGCGTTGTTGGCGGCTGTGACGGCGTGGAAGTCGCCGGTGAAGTGGAGGTTGATCTCGTCCATGGGCAGCACCTGGGAGTAGCCGCCGCCGGTGGCGCCGCCCTTCATGCCCAGGACCGGGCCCAGCGAGGGCTCACGCAGGGCGATCATCACCTTGTGGCCTGCCCGTGCCAGGGAATCGGCGAGCCCTACGGTGGTGGTGGACTTTCCCTCGCCGGCAGGCGTGGGGGACATTGCCGAGACCAGCACCACCTTCCCGGCAGGGGCAGGGGCCTGCAGCCGGGCGGGATCGATCTTGGCTTTGTACCGCCCATACTGCTCGAGGGCGTCCGCATTGATGCCCGCAGCCGCCGCAATCTCCTCGATGGGCCGGATCCGTGCCGCTCGGGCAATCTCAAGGTCACTGGGGGTGGAAGACATCGTTGTCCTTTGATTGGTGATTGGTGATTGGCGGGTGGGGTCAGGTTTCCGTGGAGGGACAGTCAGGACGCGGGAAAGGCCTGCACCAGCCGGGTTCCCACATGGTTGTCGACGGCGGCGTGGTAGCTTTCGAGCGTGATCGCAGCAGTGCGGGCCCATCCCGAGTTCTGGGCCCTGATGGCGGCGGCCCGTCCCATGTCCTCGCGGGTGGCGGGGTCGTCGTGCAGGGCTTCGAGCGCGTCGGCCCAGTCGGCGGCGTGGTGGCCGTCCACCAGCAGACCGGTCCTGCCGTGGAAGATGGCCCGCGACAGCCCGCCAACACGCGTGGCCACCACCGGTGTGCCGCAGGCCTGGGCTTCGAGCGCCACCAGCCCAAAGGACTCGCTGAAGGAGGGCATCACCACCACGTCCGCCGCGCGGAACCACGCCGCAAGCTCAGGTGCCTTGACCGGGGGAAGCTGCGTGACGACGTCGTCCATGTCCGCTTCCGAAATCAGCCGCCGGAGGTTGAATTCCTTGTTGCCGCTCAGCGAGCCCAGGATGGTGACCTGGAGGTCGATGTCCGGCCGCCGTTTCCGCAGCAGGGCCGCCGCCTTGACCAGGACCTGCGGCCCCTTCAGCCGCTGGATGCGCCCGGCGAAGACCAGGTGGAACGTCCCGGGGGTGATGCCCCGCTCTGCCCTGGACCGTGCCCGGAAGGCAGGCGTGAAGGTGCCCAGGTCCACGCCGGGCGGGGCGATGTCGATCCGGTCGTACGTGGCGCCGTAGTGCGAGACAAGTTCGGCGGCCTCGGCACTGGTGTTGGCGATGAGCCGGGCGGCGCCGTCCACAATGCGGTGCTCGCCCAGTTCACGCCGCCGCGGCTCCGGCTGTTCACCGGATTCCAACAGCAGGTTCTTGACCTTGGCCATGGTGTGCATGGTGTGGACCAGCGGGACGCCCCAGAGCTCGGATAGCTCCAGTCCCGCAATGCCGGACACCCAGTAGTGGGAATGGATCACGTCGTAGCGGCCGTGCGGTTGCCGGCGGCGGATCTGCTCGATTTCCGCCACCATACTGTGCAGCAGGCCCGGCAGCTCTTCCTTGGGAATCTTCTTCAGCGGCCCGGCCAGGACGTTGTGCACGCAGACGCCGGGATCGGGGTGTTCGACGGCGGGCTGGTTGGCCGCGGTGGACCGGGTGAAGATCTCCACCTCGACGCCCGCTTCCGCCAGCGCCGATGCCAGTTCGCGGATGTACACGTTCATCCCGCCTGCGTCACCGGAACCGGGCTGCTCCATGGGGGAGGTGTGGAGGGAGAGCAAAGCAACCCTGCGGATCAGTGCCATGGGACCTCCTTCCGGCTACCGGCGTGTATGGGCAGCGCCGGTAGAGTGCGCATCCGATAAAACACTACTCCTCCCTCACAGGACACCTGGGCGCCACAGATCCCGGAGCGCGGGGAACTCCCGCTCGTAGCCGTCCAGCAGGGCCTGCGCCAGGGCCTCCGAGTCCACCAGCGGATGCCCGGCGAACGCCGCGAGGGCGGCTTCGCGGTCACCCTCGACGGCGGCCCGCACGGTCAGCCGCTCCACCTCCTTGACCTGCCGCAGCAGTCCCAGCTGCGGTTCCGGCGGAGCCTGCTGAGGAAGCGGCAGCGCGCCGTCGGCCGTCACCGTGCAGGGAACTTCGACGACGGCGTCCGCCGGCAGCCCCGGAATGGCCGGTTCAGGGGCGGCCGGCCGGGCCGTGGTTTGGGCGGCGGCTGTGTCCGGTACGGGGGAGTTGCGGGTGTTCAGGATCAGCTGTGTGTCACCGGTTCCGGACAGGGCACGCATGGCGGCGAGGGCCACCCGCTCGTAGCCGCCGCCGGCCAGGTCGGCCTCGTCCCGCTGCGCGCCCTGGGTGCGTGCCTCAGCCAGGTAGCCCTCCTCGCGGGACCGGCGCGCCTCCTCCCAGAGCCGGAACGCATCGGCGCCGCCCGCGGCCAGCCGCGGATACAGCTCCTCCTGCTGGCTGTGGATGGTCTCGCCGCGGGTCCGGGCCATGGTGCGCATAGCCTCACGGGCGGCGTCCCGCTGGTAGTAGTAATAGAGGTATTCGTTGGGCAGCGCGCCGAGCTCCGCCAGGAACGGCTGGGGGAAGAGCCGGCCCTCCTCGAACGCGGCCAGGGCCAGCGGATCGGCGAGCAGCCGCGGTAGAAGGTCCTGCCCGTTGGATGCCAGCCGGTACAGCCAGCCCAGGTGGTTCAGGCCGTAGTAGCCCACGCCGTCGAGCCTTCCCTCCGGCAGCGGCGCCCCGGCCGCCCGCGCCGCCCGCTGCACCAGGCCGCCGGCCGAGTCGCAGATCCCGATCACTTTCCGGCCCAGCACGGGCAGCAGCGCCTCGGTGACCATGCCCGCAGGATTGGTGAAGTTGACCAGCCAGGCGTCCGGGCAGTGTTGCTTCATGAGCTGTGCCAGGTTGAGCATGTGCGGGATGGTCCGCAGGGCGTAGGAGATCCCGCCCGCGCCGGTTGTTTCCTGACCCAGCAGGCCAAGGTCCTGCGCCACCTTTTCGTCCGCCACCCGTCCTGACGTTCCGCCGGGCCGGATGGCCGCGAACACCATCCCGGCATCCGCCAGCGCCTGCGGCAGGTTGGTGGTGGCGTGCACCGGAACCCGGGCATCCGGACCGCCCGGCATGCTGTGCAGGACAGCCGTGACGGCCTGGAGGCGGGCGGGGTCGACGTCGTACAGCACCAGCTCGCTGACCATCCCCGCAAAGCGCCCGGAGGCCAGCGCCCGGTAGATCAGCGGCACCCGGAAACCCCCGCCGCCGGCAATGAGAAGGCGCATAACCAGCAGTCTAGGCCCGCGCCCGGCGGGCCCCTACCGCATGTCCGCGGCAGGGCGTAGTGTGCGGACATGGACGCGATCCCAGCCCGCCCCTACGATCCCCTGGCAGCCGTCCGCCCGCCCTCCACTCCCGGATTCGACCTGCTGCTGGCCGGAACGGTTTTCCAGGACATCATTTTCACAGGGCTTCCGCACGCGCCGGAGCCAGGCACAGAAATCTGGAGCGACGGCATGGGCAGCTGCCCGGGCGGGGTCGCCAACCAGGCCATCGCCGCGGCGCGGCTGGGGCTGAAGACAGGACTCGCCGCCGCGTTCGGCGACGACGGCTACGGGGACTTCAACTGGAAGATCCTGTCCGGCCAGGAGCACGTGGACCTCTCGCTGTCGCAGAAAGTGCCCGGCTGGCACTCACCCGTTACCGTCTCCCTCTGCGTGGAGAAGGACCGGTCCATGGTGACCCACGGCCACGCCGCGCCCATCTCATCCTCCGAGTTGATCGGGGACCCGCCGCCCGCGCTCGCAGGCATCGCGGAAGTGGGCAGGGAGATCGAGCCGTGGGCGAAGGCTGCGCACCACGCGGGGGTCAAGCTGTTCGGCGATGTTGGCTGGGACCCCAGCGGAGAATGGGCGCCTGCCCGGCTGGACAACCTGCAGTACTTCCATGCCTTCCTCCCCAACCAGCGCGAGGCCATGGCCTTCACGGGGAAGGACGATCCCTGGACTGCCCTGTATGCGCTGGCAGACCGCGTTCCGGTGGCCGTGGTGACGCTCGGCGCGCAGGGGGCCATGGCCGTGGACTCTGAGACGGGGGAGGAGGAATGGGTGCCCTCGCTTCCGGTGAAGGCCTACGACCCCACGGGCGCAGGTGACTGTTTCGACGCCGCGTTCATCGTTGGCAGCCTGGCCGGCTGGCCGCTGGGGGACAGGCTCCGCTTTGCGAACCTTTGCGCCTCGCTGGCGGTGCAGGAGGTGGGCGGTTCCCTGGCGGCCCCCGGGTGGGGGGACATTGCCGACTGGTGGAAGCGCGCCAACGCACGGCCGGAGCGGCAGATGAGCCAGTGGCTGCGGCGCTTCGGTTTCCTGGCCGACATCATCCAGGACGTCCCGCTCGCCGCGCAGCGCAGGGCCGCAGCCACCATCGCACACCTCTCGGACGCCTGACGATTATTCGGCCGGAAGCGCCAGCACTAGAATCACTAGGGTGACTTACCCCGCAACAACCGGCGAATTCAGTGCTGCCCCGGGACACGGCTCCCGCTATGAACGGTCCGCCGTGATTGACCTGGACGCCATCCGGCACAACGTCCGCCGCCTCGCCGCTGCCGCATCCCCGGCGAAAGTCATGGCCGTGGTCAAGGCAGATGCCTACGGGCACGGTGCCGTGCCGGTGGCGCGGGCAGCCCTGGAGGCAGGAGCGTCCTGGCTGGGCGTGGCCCACATTTCGGAGGCCCTGGCGCTCCGGGCTGCCGGCATTGACGCGCCGCTGCTGGCCTGGCTGCACACCACGGAAAGCAACTTCGGAGCCGCCGTGGCTGCCGGCGTGGACATTGGCTGCTCCGGCTGGGAACTGGACCGCATTGTGGCCGCAGCCCGGGAACAGGAGCGCCCGGCCCGCGTCCACCTGAAAGTGGACACCGGACTGGGACGCAACGGCGCGGCCCTGGACAGCTGGGACCAGCTGGTGGGCGAAGCGATGGACTACCAGGACCAGGGCCTGCTGCGCGTGGTGGGCATTTTCTCCCACCTCGCCGTCGCCGATGAGCCGGAACGTCCCGAAACCGACCAGCAGCTGGCCACGTTCCGCGAAGTCCTGGCCGTGGCGGAGGACGCCGGCGTGGACCCGGAGGTCCGCCACCTGGCCAACACTCCCGCCACGCTGTCCCGGCCCGATACCCACTTCGACCTGGTCCGCGTTGGCCTGGGCATTTACGGGCTGTCCCCGTTCGCCGGCCAGAGCTCCGCCGAACTGGGGCTCCGCCCGGCCATGACCCTGCGGACCCTGGTGTCCCAGTGCAAGGAGGTGCCGGACGGGCAGGGCGTCTCCTACGGCCTCCACTACCGCACCCGGGGAGACAGCACGCTGGGCCTGATCCCGGTGGGTTACGCGGACGGGGTGCCGCGGTCCGCCACCGGCGGTCCCGTACGGGTGGCCGGCCGGACCTACCCGGTGGTGGGCCGGATTGCCATGGACCAGATGGTCATCGACCTCGGCGGCATCGGCGGAGCGGGTGCGGACCTGCTGGGTGCCGAGGCGGAACTGTTCGGGGACGGAGCCGACGGCGGCCCCACCGCCGATGACTGGGCCCGCGCCGCCGGAACCATCAACTACGAGATCGTCACCAGGATCAGCCCCAGGGTGCCGCGGCGCTTCATCAACGAAGAGGACCGGACCTCCGCATCCAGCCAGGAGAAGCTCTCGTGACCACCAACGGCCAGGCTCCCCGGCCCAACTGGGAAATGACGTTAACAGCGACGACGGCGGAGCAGACCCATGCGCTGGCCCTCCGTCTCGCGGCGGTCCTGCAGGCCGGGGACCTACTGGTGCTCAGCGGTGGGCTGGGTGCCGGGAAGACCACATTCACGCAGGGCCTGGGGGAGGGGCTGGGCGTCCGGGAAGGCATTATCTCGCCGACGTTCGTCCTGGTCCGCATCCACCCCAACCTGCCTGCGGGGCCGCGGCCCGGTGGCCCGGACCTGGTGCACGTGGACGCCTACCGGCTGGACTCGGCCGCGGAGATTGACGACATCGACCTGGAAAACACCCTGGACTCCTCCGTGACGGTGGTGGAGTGGGGCCGGGACCGGGTGGAGCACCTCAGCGAGAGCAGGCTCGAGATCGATTTGCACCGCGCAGTTGGACTTGACGACGGGCTGCCCTCCGCCGGCCTGGACTTCGACACCGATGATGCGGACGAACCCCGCACCATCGTGATGCGCGGCTACGGCCCGCGGTGGCCCGAAGCCCCGGAACTTGGCGCGGCCAGGGAAGGGGTGCGCTGATGCTGATCCTGGCCATTGACACTTCCGCCGTTGCCAGCGCCGCCCTGGTTTCCTCTGAGGCGCCGGGCTCCGTGCTGGCCAGCTTCTCCACCGAGGACACCCGGAGCCACGCCGAGGTGCTTGCCCCCGGGATCGAGGAGATGCTCGCAGGCGCCGGCGTGACCGGAAACGACGTCGACGCCCTGGTGGTGGGGGTGGGTCCCGGACCGTTCACCGGATTGCGGTCCGGAATCGCCACCGCGCGGACCCTGGCTTTCGTCTGGGGCAAACCCCTCCACGGGCTGGTCAGCCTGGACGCCATGGCCCTGGAAGTGGCTGAATCCGCCGCGGCCGTCCCCGAGTTCCTGGTGGCAACGGACGCGCGCCGCAAAGAGGTCTACTGGGCGCGCTACAGCCTCGCGGACGGCCGGCTTCCAGTCCTGGAGGACGGCCCGCACGTCAGCTTCGCCGCCGACCTCCCGGACCTGCCCGCCTTCGGTGCCGGTGCCGGTCTTTACGCTGATGCGCTGAAGGCCCACCCCGACTTTGCGCAGGAACAGCCGGATGCCCTGTACCTGGGCAAGTTCGCGCTGGCACGGCTCGAAGCGGGCAGCGGCCTCCTCGACTCCACGCCGCTGTACCTCCGGGAGTCCGACGCCCAGGTCCCCGGACCGCGGAAGAGGGCCCTGTGAACCGCACACCCGGCCACCCCGGCGCTGGCGTGACCGTCCGCGATATGACGCTGGACGATGTCCCCGCGGTCAGCGCCCTGGAACAGCGGCTTTTCCCGGTGGACGCCTGGCCCCTCCAGATGTTCCTCGACGAACTCTCCCAGCCGGAAACCCGCCGCTACCTCGTGGCGCAGGGCAGCGACGGCATCGTGGGCTATGCGGGCCTGATGTGCATCGAGCCCATCGCGGATGTCCAGACCATCGCCGTCGTCCCCGAATATGAGGGCCGGGGCATCGGCACCACGCTGCTCACCGCCCTCATTGACGAGGCCCGGCGCAGGCGGGCTGCGGACGTCCTGCTGGAGGTCCGGGCGGACAACCCGCGGGCGCAGCAGCTGTACGTCCGGTTTGGCTTTGAGCAGATCCACGTCCGCCCCCGGTATTACCGCGACGGCGTCGATGCCCTGATCATGCGCCTCCAGCTCGCCGGCACGTCCGGGAGTACAGGCGCCCCGAACCCCCACAACGCGAATCCCGAAGCCGCGGATCCCCAGGAAGGACCCCAGCCATGAACCGCACGCAGCCACTGGTGCTGGGCATCGAGTCGTCCTGCGACGAGACCGGAGTGGGAATCGTGCGCGGAACCACGCTGCTGACCAACACCGTGTCATCCTCCATGGACGAGCACGTCCGGTTCGGCGGCGTCATCCCCGAGATCGCCTCCCGCGCGCACCTGGACGCCTTCGTCCCCACGCTGGAGCAGGCATTGTCCGACGCAGGCGTGGCCCTCGATGACGTGGACGCCATCGCCGTCACCTCGGGTCCGGGCCTGGCCGGAGCCCTCATGGTGGGCGTCTGCGCCGCCAAGGCCCTGGCCGTGGCCACCGGCAAGCCGCTGTACGCCATCAACCACCTCGTGGCCCACGTCGGCGTGGGGCTGCTGGACGGGGCAGGCAGCGGCCGGCACAATGGCGCAGGCCCGCAGCTCCCGGAGAACCTCGGTGCGCTGCTGGTCTCCGGCGGCCACACCGAAATCCTGAGGATCAACAGCATCACAGACGACGTGCAGCTCCTGGGCTCCACCATCGACGACGCCGCCGGCGAAGCCTACGACAAGGTGGCCCGCATCCTGGGCCTCGGCTACCCGGGCGGGCCGGCCATCGACAAAGTGGCCCGCACCGGCAACCCGAAGTCCATCCGCTTCCCCCGCGGCCTGAGCCAGCCCAAGTACATGGGGACCGCCGAGGAACCGGGCAAGCACAGGTATGACTGGTCCTTCAGCGGCCTCAAGACCGCGGTGGCCCGGTGCGTGGAGCAGTTTGAGGCTCGCGGGGAGGAGATTCCGGTGGCTGACATTGCGGCGGCGTTCCAGGAAGCCGTAGTGGACATCATTTCCTCGAAGGCCGTGCTGGCCTGCCGGGAACACGGCATCAAGGACGTGCTCCTGGGCGGCGGAGTCGCGGCCAACTCCCGGCTCCGCGAGCTGACCGGGCAGCGCTGTGCCTCGGCCGGGATCCGGCTGCACGTGCCGCCGCTGGACCTGTGCACGGACAACGGCGCCATGGTGGCCGCCCTGGGTGCCCAGCTGGTGATGGCCGGAGTGGCACCCAGCGGCATCCGCTTCGCCCCGGATTCCTCGATGCCGGTCACGTCGGTGTCCCTGCCGGCCTAACGACAGTAGGCCCAGCGAACCGTCGCGGGGCACTTTGGGGGCGCCGCCGTCGTAATTCACGACGGCGGCGGGCGTGTCCGTGCCGAAGTGCCCCGTTTCGGGCGGGCAGGGTCAGGCGGTGGGGCCGTTGCGCATCTGCTTGACCAGGTCCAGCACCACGGCCTGGAGATCACCGCCGTGTTCGGCTGCCACGCGGCGCTGGCGCTGGTAGCCCGCCCCGCGGCGGATGATCTTCTCGACGTCGGCAAGCTCGTCCGTGCAGCGCAGCTTGGCGGCCACGGGTTCGAGCCGGTTGAGGGTTTCCAGCAGGTGCTCGGTGACCAGCTGCTCCTTGCCCGCGGCGTCGAGGATGATGATGGCGTCCATGCCGTAGCGGGCAGCGCGCCACTTGTTTTCCTGGACATGCCAGGGCGGCATCGTGGGAATGGTCCCGCCGTTGTCCAGGGTGGTGGAGAACTCGTCCACCAGGCACTGGGTGAGGGCTGCGATGGCGCCCACCTCCTCCAAGGTGGCCAGGCCGTCGCAAATCCGCATCTCGATGGTGCCCAGGTTTGGGACCGGCCGGATGTCCCAGCGGATCTCCGAGAGCGTGTCGATCACCCCGGTGGTGAACATGTCCTGCACATAGGACTCGTATTCCTCCCAGGAGTGGAACTGGAAAGGCAGGCCGGCCGTGGGGAGCTGCTGGAACATCAGGGCCCGCTGGGATGCGTAGCCGGTGTCCTCACCGCCCCAGAACGGGCTGGACGCGGAGAGCGCCTGGAAGTGCGGGAAGTAGTTGACCAGCCCGTCCAGCACGGGCAGCACCTTGTCCCGGCGGTCCAGCCCCACGTGGACGTGCACGCCATAGATGACCATCTGCCGGCCCCACCACTGCGTGCGGTCAATGAGTTTTGCGTAGCGCGCCTTGTCCGTGACCGGCTGCAGCTGCGGCGGGCTGAACGGGTGGCTTCCGGCGCAGAACAGTTCCACGCCCATGGGATCGGTGATCTCGCGCACGGCGGTCAGCGAACGGCTGAGGTCTTCCTTGGCTTCGGCCGCGGTTTCGCAGATACCCGTGACCAGTTCCACCGTGTTCAGCAGGAGTTCCTGCTTGATGTGCGGGTGCTCGTCGTCTTCGTTCAGCTCGGGGTGGCGGGACGCTACGCCGCGGAGCACCTCATTGGCCACGGATGCGAGTTCGCCCGTCCGGCCGTCCACCAGCGCGAGTTCCCATTCAACACCAAGGGTTGACTGCCTTGATGTAGCGAAATCGATCTTCACGCATGTCCTAACTGTCCTGTTTGCCGCTGGCTCACGCCGTCACTGACAGTCTGCTGCCGGCAGGCGAACGGGTGGTTCAAGTCTAGTGCAGGGGTAGCATCGTATTGATGGCCTTGTTCCGACCCCTGCGTGACAGTCTTCACACATCCCTCCCCTTCATCGCGGCAGCCTCTGCCGCAGTAGCCCTGGCGTCCTGCACGGCAGCGCCGGGCCCTGCCCCGTCGTCGTCGGCCCCATCTGCCCCCTCTGCCACCCCCACGCCACATACGACGACGGCGCCCGCCACACCTTCCCCGTCGCCTGATCCGGGTACCCGGCCACTGGGCTGGGGGCCCCAACAGCGCGACCAGGACGCGGCAGCTGCGGCGGTGGCGGCGATGAGCACCGAGGAGAAGGCCGGCCAGGTCCTCCTTCCCTTCTTCAAGGGCAAGGAGGTGGAGGCCCACGCAGCGGCCATCGAGCGGCTGCACCTTGCCGGGTCCATCATCATGGGCGACAACGTTCCCCTTGACGCCCAGGGCAGGATGGACGTGCAGGGCATGGCTGCCATCAACCAGCGGTTGGCTGCCGCCGCCGGGGGACGGCCGTGGCCCGGGATCATCGCGGTGGACCAGGAAGGCGGCCAGGTTGCCCGGCTGGGCCTGCCCCTGACCGAATGGCCCACCCCCATGAGCTACGGCGCAGCCGGCAGCGTGCCGCTGGCCCGGGAAGCGGGGCAGGGCCTGGCCGCGGAACTGGTACCCCTCGGGTTCAACCTGGATTTCGCTCCCGGCACCGACGTCACCATCGGGCCCGCCGATCCCACCATTGGCGCCAGGTCCATGTCCGCGGACCCCGACGCTGCCGCCGCGCTCGGCGTGGCGTTCTCGCAGGGAATGCTCGCCGCGGGGGTGCTGCCGGCCGTGAAGCACTTTCCGGGGCACGGCTCCGTGACGGTCGACTCCCACCACAACCTCCCGGCGCAGCCCTCCACGGTGGCGGAGCTCGGCGCCCGCGACTGGAGGCCGTTCCGGGCCGCCATCGACGCCGGATCTCCGATGGTGATGACCGGGCACATTGCGGTCCCGGCGCTGGAACCCGGCGTCCCGGCGTCACTCTCCGGCCCTGCCTACGCGGCACTGCGGGGGCTCGGGTTCAAGGGGGTGGCGGTGACGGATGCCCTGAACATGGGCGCCGTGACCAAGCAGTACCCCGGCGGCGCCGCCGCGGTGATGGCCCTCGCCGCCGGCGCGGACCTCCTGCTGATGCCCGCCGACGTAGCCCAGGCCCACGCCGCGATCGTCCAGGCTGTGTCCTCCGGCGCCCTGCCCCCGGAGCGGCTGGACGAGGCAGCCCGCCGAGTGGCCACCATGATGGCCTGGCACGGCCGGACAGCCGCGGCAGCCGGCGCCCCGGCAGGCAGCGGCGGAGCCCTGTCAGCCCACGTCTCCGCCTCAGCGGTCACCATGCTCTCCGGACCCTGCACCGGCCCGCTGGTTCCCGGCGCGGTACGGGTGCACGGCGGCTCGCCGGCGGACAGGGCACGCTTCGAGGCAGCCGCAGCCAGGGCGGGGCTGGCCTTAGGCTCCGGACCTCTGGTCAGCCTGATCGGCTACGGCGGCCGGGGTGCGGGAGGGGACATTGCCGTGGCACTGGATGCTCCCTGGCCGCTGCGGGACTCGACGGCGCCGGTGAAGGTGGCCCTTTATGGGCGGAGCGACGGCGCCTTCGATGCCCTCGCCGCTGTCCTGGCGGGGAAGGCGGGCGCACCGGGTAAGCTGCCGGCCGCCGTCGGAAACTTCCCGGCGGGAACCGGCTGCCCCTGATCCCAACTAGGTAGCAGCAGATGTCCGTTTGGACCCCTATACCGACATCTGCTGCTACCTGGTTGGGAATCCCGTTTAATGGTCGGGTGCCCATTCTTAATAAAGACATGACCCTCTGCATCTCGCTCTCGGCGCGGCCCAGCAACAACGGGACCCGTTTCCACAACCACCTGTACGAGCAGCTGAACCTCAACTGGATCTACAAGGCGTTCGCCCCCACGAACCTGGAACAGGCCATTGCGGGCGTTCGCGGCCTGGGCATCCGCGGCTGCGCCATCTCCATGCCGTACAAGGAGGATGTGATTGCGCTGGTGGACGAGATGGACCCCTCGGCCAAGGCCATCGACTCCGTCAACACCATTGTGAACACGGACGGGCGCTTGAAGGCGTACAACACCGACTACACCGCGATCGAGCAGCTCCTGGCCACCAATAAGGTGCCCACCAGCTATTCGGTCCTGGTCCAGGGAGCGGGCGGCATGGCCAAGGCCACCGTTGCCGCGCTCCGCGACGCCGGCTTCGCGGATGTCACGGTCATCGCCCGGAACGAGGTTGCCGGGCGTGCGCTCGCGGACCAGTACGGCTTCAGGTGGCAGGAAGCGCTCGACGGCGGGACGGCGGACTTGATCATTAACGTGACGCCTATCGGTATGGCAGGGGGTAAGGCAGGCGGGGCGGAAGCTGACGCGCTCGCCTTCCCGCAGGAGGCCATCGGCGCCGCCCGGGTGGTTTTCGACGTCGTGGCGCTGCCGGCCGAAACCCCGCTGATCAAGGCCGCGCGGGCCGCGGGAAAGCCGGTGATCACCGGTGCGGAAGTGGCCACCATCCAGGCCCTTGAGCAGTTCGTGCTCTACACCGGCGTGCGGCCCACCGCTGAGCAGGTGCGTGCCGCCGAGGAGTTCATGCGGGCCCAGTAGCAGTTTCTTCTCGGGCAGCGCCCTGCGCCGGCTCCACCACGATGGCCACCCGGTCCTCCCCGATGCGGGTCAGGACCAGGGTGGCTGTTTTGATTCCGGCGTTCTTGCCGGCTGCGCTCTTTCCCCCGGGGAGGAGCTGCTTGCGGAGCTCCTCGGGCGTGACGGCGGTGCCGCGCTTCTTGATGTCCAGCACGCCGATGCCGTTGTCCTTCACCCAGGCCTTGAGCGCCTTGACGTTGTAGGGCATGACCTCCAGGACCTTGTAGGCGCGCGCAAACGGTGTATCCACCAGCTCCGGCGCGCACACATAGGCGATGTGCTCATCCACCAGGTGTCCGCCAAGCTGCAGCGCGATGTCCGCCACCAGCCCGGCGCGGATCACCGCGCCGTCGGGTTCGTAGAGGTAGCCCTCCACCGGGCCCACCGGAGCGGCAGGACCGGCGCCGAAGTCTTCTCCGCTGGTCAGCTCAGCCGCCCCCTGGGCGCCGAGCACCAGCGCAGCCCGGCGGACTCCCGGCCGGCGCACTGCGTTGAACCACAGCGCCACCTCCGTCACATCCCCGGCCACGGAGACCCACTGCGCTTCGCAGCTTGCCGGAACGGAATCGTGCGGCATGCCCGGCCCCATCTTGACCCCCACGGCCAGGCCGGAGGCCGCCAGGTCCTCAACGAAGGACAAGGGCGGGGAAAAAGCCTCGGGGTCCCAGATCCGCTTGGTGCCCGACGTGGAAGTGACACGGCGCGCCGGGTCCAGCCAGACGCCGTCGACCCCGTCCAGCGGCACTGCCGTGGCGTCCGCATGGACCACGGTGGCGTTGGGGAACGGGATCAGGTTGACGGTGGCGCAGGCTGCCGTGGTCTCGTCCATCTCCACGGCGGTGACGTTGATGTCCATGGACGCCAGCGCCAGGGAGTCCGCCGCCAGCCCGCAGCCCAGGTCTGCAACGTGGCTGATTCCGGCCTCCGCGAACCGCTGGGCGTGGCGTGCGGCAACGTTGAGCCGGGTTGCCTGTTCCAGTCCGGCCCGGGTGAACAGCATGCTGCGGGCAAACTCGCCGAACTTTGCGGCCGCCCTGGTGCGGAGCCTGGACTGGGTCAGGACGGCGGAGACCAGTTCAGGGGAGTGGCCGGCCTTGCGGAGGGCCGAGTTCAGCTCGAAGGATTTCTCCTCCTGGTAAGGGCCCAGGGACGCCAGAAGCTCCCAGCCTTCCGGGGTGAGCAGTGGTGCAATCTGGTCCTGGGGAGCTTGAGCCATGGGTTCCAGCCTAGTGGAGGAGCGGCATGCCGGCGGGCCGATAGTGTTGAAGCCATGAAAGACAGTGCAGGTACCCCGCAGTCCCGCCAGCACCACCCCGGGGGCCTGGCGCGGTTCGCCCGCCCGGCACTGATTGTCAGCGCCGTGGTTGCCGTGGTGTGCACCGCGCTTCTGGTGATCATCTTCTTCCTGGATGCCTTCAACGCCACCGTCTATTCGGTGGGCGGCAGCAGCATCCAGGACGACACGCAGGAGGCCCAGGACATCCGCGGGCTGTACACCGGAGCCCGCGCGGGCAGCATCTTCTTCCTGGTTGTATCGCTCATGACGGCCGCGGCTGCCGCGGTGCTGCTTTACCGCGGGCGGAACTCGGCCGGAGAGGGCGACGGCGGCGAGGACGTCGACTTCGAGGACCTGGGCCGCTGAGGTGCTGTGCCGCCGGTACTGGTCAGCAGGACCCCTGAAATAACCAGGATGCCGCCCAGGACCTGGGGGACCGTGACGGGCTGGCCCAGTGCGACCGTGATGATGGCGGTAAACACGGCGATGAGGTTGAGGTAGTTCCCGGCGTTTGCAGCGGTGGTGCGTTTGAGCGCCAGGTTCCACAGCAGGTAGGAACCCAGCGAAGGGAAGAGGACGATGTAGGCCAGGGACCAGCCTTCGGAGGCCGTGGCCGGCAGCCCGGCCCCCGTGGCCATTGCAAAGGGGACCAGGACAACAGCCGCCATGGCCACCTGCACGGCGGTGGACGTGATCGCCGGGACGGACAGCCTGCGGGCGGTGATCGTGTAGAAGCCCCACACCGTGATGGCCGCGACGATCAGCAGCTCGCCGGCATTGATCGAGAAGGTCAGCAGCCGCTGCAGGTCGCCTCCGGTAAGGACCAGCAGGACTCCGCAGAGGCCCAGCGCAATCCCTGCCCAACCCAGCGGGCGCGGCCTGTCCCGGAGCAGGACCACGGCCAGGACCGTGATCAGGGCAGGGTTTGCAGCAGTCACCAGGGAAGCGTTCAGGGCCGAGGTGTGCCCCAGCGCGCTGTACAGCAGCAGGGTGTAGGCGCTCATGCCCAGGCAGCTCAGGACCAGCAGCGCCGGCCAGTGGCGCAGGACGGCGCGCCAGTCCGGTTTTTCCACCAGCTGCGCCAGGACCAGCAGCGGCACAGCCGCCAGGGCCCACCGCCAGAACGTCAGCTGGAGCGGCTGCATGGTCTGCATGGCCGCCTGTCCCACAACAAAGTTTCCCGCCCAGAAGAGGGTGGCAAGAATCAGGTAAACAGCGGCTCGCACCCGGCAAATCTACACGTCCCCGTGTTCCGCCCATGACGAAACTCTGGCACTCGCCTTGACCGAGTGCTAACCCTTGCATACAGTCTGTATTAGCACTCTCCCTAGGAGGGTGCTAATACATGAAGAGCTGCCAGCCAGGCTGCTGCCGGCACCGCGACGACGGTTTGCCAGCCACGGCGGAAAGCTTTCCAGTCCACGAATTTGCTGACGAAGAAGGAGAGGTCCGAGTGTCGGTCTCTATTAAGCCTCTTGAGGATCGTATTGTTGTCCGCCCGCTCGAAGCCGAGCAGACCACGGCTTCCGGCCTGGTGATCCCGGACTCCGCACAGGAGAAGCCGCAGGAAGGCGAAGTTGTTGCAGTAGGCCCCGGCCGCTTCGAAGACGGCAACCGCGTTCCCGTCGACGTAGCCGTTGGCGACGTCGTCATCTACTCCAAGTACGGCGGAACTGAAGTCAAGACCGGCGGCACCGAGTACCTCGTGCTCTCCGCCCGCGACGTCCTGGCGATCGTCGTAAAGTAACTCTCCGGATCCCCGTGCCGCTGGTCATGCTCTCTGCTGGTCAGCTGCGCGGGGTTCTGTCTTGAAAGGACAAAACCATGGCAAAGCAGCTTGCGTTTAACGACGCTGCCCGCCGGTCTCTTGAAGCCGGCATCGATAAGCTCGCCAACACCGTCAAGGTGACGCTCGGCCCCCGCGGCCGCAACGTCGTCCTGGACAAGAAGTGGGGCGCTCCCACCATCACGAACGACGGCGTCACCATCGCCCGCGAAGTGGAACTGGACGACCCCTACGAGAACCTTGGCGCGCAGCTGGCCAAGGAAGTAGCCACCAAGACCAACGATGTTGCCGGTGACGGCACCACCACCGCAACCGTCCTGGCGCAGGCGCTGGTCAAGGAAGGCCTGCGCAACGTAGCGGCAGGCGCCGCCCCCGGCCAGATCAAGCGCGGCATCGAGGTTTCCGTTGAAGCCGTCGCTGCCCGCCTGCTCGAGAACGCCCGCCCCGTTGAAGGCACCCAGGTGGCCAACGTTGCAGCGATTTCCGCCCAGAGCGACGAGGTTGGCGAACTTCTCGCCGAGGCCTTCGGCAAGGTTGGCAAGGATGGTGTGATCACCATCGAGGAATCCTCCACCACGCAGACCGAACTGGTCCTGACCGAGGGCATGCAGTTCGACAAGGGCTACCTGTCCCCGTACTTCGTCACCGACGCGGAACGCCAGGAAGCAGTCCTTGAGGACGCCCTCATCCTGATCAACCAGGGCAAGATCTCCAACATCCAGGAATTCCTGCCGCTGCTTGAGAAGGCGCTGCAGAGCTCCAAGCCGCTCTTCATCATCGCCGAAGACGTTGACGGCGAGGCCCTGTCCACGCTGATCGTCAACCGCATCCGCGGCACCCTGAACGTTGTTGCCGTCAAGGCTCCGGGCTTCGGCGACCGCCGCAAGGCCATGCTGCAGGACATCGCCACCCTCACCGGTGCACAGGTTGTTTCCCCGGAACTGGGCCTGAGCCTGGACACCGTTGGCCTTGAGGTGCTGGGTACCGCCCGCCGCATCACGGTCACCAAGGACAACACCACCATCGTTGACGGCGCAGGTTCGGCCGAAGACGTGGCAGCACGCGTAGCCCAGCTCCGCGCCGAGCTGACCCGCACCGATTCCGACTGGGACCGTGAAAAGCTCCAGGAGCGCCTGGCCAAGCTGGCCGGCGGCATTGGTGTCATCAAGGTTGGCGCCGCCACCGAGGTTGAGCTCAAGGAAAAGAAGCACCGCATCGAGGACGCTGTGTCCTCCACCCGCGCTGCCCTTGAAGAAGGCATCGTTGCCGGCGGTGGTTCGGCCCTGATCCACGCCCTGAAGGCACTGGATGAGGACCCCTCCGTCAAGGCACTCGAAGGCGACGCCGCTGCTGCCGTGGGCATCGTCCGCCGCGCCCTGGTCCAGCCGCTGCGCTGGATCGCCCAGAACGCGGGCTTCGACGGCTACGTTGTGACGTCCAAGGTTGCCGACCTGGAAACCAACAACGGCTTCAACGCCAAGTCAGGCGAGTACGAGGACCTGATCGCTGCCGGTGTCATCGACCCCGTCAAGGTCACCCGTGCGGCCCTCCGCAACGCGGCCTCCATCGCTGCCCTGGTTCTCACCACCGAGACCCTGGTGGTGGAGAAGCCGGCCGAAGAGGACGAGCACGCAGGCCACAGCCACTAACCCTGCAGTTCCGCACGCAACCGTGCAAACAAAGAACCGGTCCAGCATCCGCTGGACCGGTTTTTTGTGCCTTGGAGACTAGGTTCCTGGCATGTTCTGCGTCTCCACGTCGCCCGTACGCTCGTAGACCAGTGACACCGCCCCCTTCGGAAAGCTGCGGGCCGGCTCCGCGAGACGGTATGAGGCGGGGACTGTCCCGGCGCCGAAGAGGCGCTTGCCCTGGCCGAGGACCACCGGATAGAGCCAGAGGTGGAGGCGGTCGAGCACGTTTGCGGCGAGCAGCGAACGGATGAGAACGCCGCTGCCGAACATGTGCACCTGCCCGTACCTGTCGCGGAGACTGCCCGCGGCCGTGGCATCCGGCAGCACCGACGTGCCTGCCCAGGCGGGATCCGCCAGGCTGCTCGAGACGACGAACTTGGGCACCCGGTTGAGAATCCCGCCGATGTCCCCGGACTGGTGCGGCCAGTAGCCCGCGAAGATGTCGTAGGTCTTCCGGCCGAGCAGCAGGGCGTCCATGTGGCCGACTTCGGCCTCGATGGCCGCCTCAGCCTCCTCGTCGGAGACCGGCGCCTGCCAGCCACCGAAGGCGAAGCCGCCCTCCGTGTCTTCTTCGCTGCCGCCGGGCCCCTGGTAGACGCCGTCCAGGGTAAGGAACAGGTTCGCCACGATGATTCCCACCCGTCCAGTCTGGGACAGTGCTCCGGCGCTGTCCAGCAATCCGGAACTGCCCGGGCAGGCGGGCGTGGCAGACTGATGCCATGCTGCTCGACGAGCTCGTGAAAACTACGGATAAGATCGCATCCACCCGTTCCCGGCTCGCGAAGGTGGACGCCCTGGCGGACCTGTTGCGCCGGCTGGAGCCAGGGGAGATCGCCACCACCGTCGGTTTGCTCACCGCCAGGCCCCGCCAGGGCCGGGTGGGGGTGGGCTGGCGCGGCATGTCCGCGGCCATGGGGGAGCCCGCCGCGGAACCCCGCCTTACCGTTGCCGACGTCGACGCGGTTTTGGACCGGCTGCTTGCCGCCGGCGGCGCCGGGTCTGCGGCGGAGCGCGCCGCGACCCTCCGGACGCTCACGGCGGCAGCCACCGAACGGGAGCAGGCTTTCATCGCCGGCGTCATGCTCGGGGAGCTGCGCACGGGTGCGCTTGAGGGGGTGCTGACGGATGCCGTTGCCCGGGCCTCTGACCGGCCTGTCGACTCCGTGCGCCGCGCCGCGATGCTCTCCGGAGACCTCGGCGAAACAGCCCTGCTGGCCATCACGGGCACGGCAGCCCAGCTCGACGCCGTCGGCCTCGTGGTGGGCCGGCCGGTCCAGCCGATGCTAGCCTCCACCGCGGCCAGCGCACGCGCCGCGCTTGAGGCGACGGGAGAGGCGTCCGTGGAATACAAGCTCGACGGCGCCCGCATCCAGGTGCACCGCTCCGGCGACGACGTGGGCATCTACACACGCACCCTGGCCGACGTGACCCACCGGCTGCCCGAGGTGGTGGAGGTGGTGCGCGCGCTGCCGGTGCGTAACGTGATCCTGGACGGCGAGACCCTGGCCCTCGACGAGGACGGCGGCCCCCGGCCGTTCCAGGAGACCATGTCCCGGTTCGGGGCCGACGCGGCACGGAGCACGGTGCTGCATCCCTGGTTCTTCGACGTGCTGCACATCGACGGGCGCGACCTCCTGGACGAACCGCTGTCCACGCGCATCGGCGTGCTGGAGCGGATCGCCCCGGAGCACCGGATTCCGGGGAAGATCACGGCGGACCCAGGTGTTGCCGAAAGGGTCTCGCGCGATGCGCTCGCCGCGGGCCACGAGGGCGTGGTGGTGAAGGCGGTGGGATCGGCCTACGCCGCCGGCAGGCGCGGTTCCAACTGGATCAAGGTAAAGCCGGTACTGACCTACGATCTCGTGGTCCTTGCCTGCGAGTGGGGGTCGGGCCGCCGCACAGGGCTGCTCTCCAACCTGCATCTCGGAGCCCTCGATCCGGCCGGCGAGTTCGGTGAACCCGGCGGCTACGTCATGGTGGGCAAGACCTTCAAGGGCCTCACCGATGCGCTGCTGCGCTGGCAGACGGAGAGGTTCCAGGTGCTTGAGGTCCGGCGCACGGCCGGTACGGTCTGGATGGAACCCGTCACCGTGGTGGAGATCGCCATCGACGGTGTGCAGCAGTCCCCGCGCTACCCCGGTGGGATCGCGCTCCGGTTCGCCCGCGTCAAGCGGTACCGCGAGGACAAAACGGCCGCGGAAGCGGACACCATACAGACGCTGCGCGGACTGCTTCGTTAGCAGTTGTGCCGGTTCGTCTGCGGGCGTACCGTGACGCTTAAGTACCTCAGCGTCCAGCGCGCGGCCGTAGAAGGACAGCTGGACGGGTGGTGTCCGAGGAGGCCGGAGTGTCAACTGAAACGGGCATTGACGAAGGACGGTCCGCGTTCCGGGAACATCGCTGGACTGACGCTTCCAGGAGCTACGCCGACGCGGACAGGCGCGGCGGACTCCCCGCAGCCGACCTTGAGCGGCTGGCAACGGCCGAAATCCTGACCGGCAACACCACAACGGGCCTGGACACCCTCACCCGCGCGCACGAGGAATACCTGATTGTCGGCGACATCACCGGCGCGATGCGGTGCGCGGTGTGGTTGGGTATGCACCTGCTGAACCTTGGCGAAACGGCCAGGAGCGCGGGCTGGTTTGCGCGTGGCAAGACGCTGGTGGATGAGCTTGATGAACCGGGTCCGGTGGCGGGCTTGCTGCTGTTTCCCGTCGCGCTGGGAAAACTCTACGGGGGTGACGCAGCAGGCGCGCTGCAGCTTTTCACCGAAGCGGGCTCTGTCGCGCGGCAGTTCCAGGACAGGGACCTGGCGGCGCTGGCCCTTCTCGGAACCGGACAGGCAACGCTGATGCTGGGGCGTGCGGAGGAGGGCCTGGGGATGTTCGATGAAGTCATGGTGGCCGTTACCGCGGGGGAGCTGTCCCCGGTCCCTTCAGGAATCATCTACTGTGCGGTGATTGGCAACTGCCACCTTGCCTTTGACCTGGAGAGGGCGCTTCAGTGGACGGTGGCGCTGGACCGCTGGTGCAGGGCACGGCCCGACATGGTGGCGTTCAGCGGCCAGTGCCAGTCCCACCGCGCCGAGCTCTTCCGGCTGCACGGGGCATGGGCCGAAGCGCTCAAGGCAGCTGCCGCTGCCCAGGGACTTGCCGCCAGGGGTGATCCACAAGCACTTTTCGGCGGTTTCTACCAGCAGGGCGAAGTGGAGCGCCTCGCCGGGAAGCTGGACGCTGCGGAGGAATGCTACCGGCAGGCTGCCCGAAGCGGGTGGGAACCGCAGCCAGGCCTGGCACTCCTCCTGCTGGCCCGCGGAGAGGCGCGGCAGGCGCAGTCGATGATCCGCCGGGCGGCGGGGATTGCGGATGCGGCCACCCGCTGCCATTTGCTGCCGGCGCTGGTGGACATCGAGCTGGCCGCGGGTGATCCCGGGGCGGCGCGGCGGTGCGCGGACGAGCTGGAAACCATTGCCGGGGACCACCCCAAACCCATGCTCCAAGCCGTCGCCGGCCAGGCTGACGGGGCGGTCCGGCTCGCCGAAGGTGATGCCGCCGGCGCCTCGCAATCCCTGCGGCAGGCGTGGAGGCTGTGGCAGAAGCTGGGCGTTCCGTACGAGGCAGCCCGCTGCCGGGCACTGATCGGGCGTACATGCCGCGACCTGGGAGATGAGCCTTCGGCGCTGATGGACTTCGAAGCTGCCCATGCGGAATTCCTGGAGCTGGGGGCAGCGCCCGCCGCCGCCTGGGCGGCCTCCCTGATGCGGGCAGGCGCCGACGAAGGGGCAGGCGCCGCCGGGCCATTGACCCCAAGGGAAAATGAAGTGCTCCGGCTGGTGGCGTCAGGAAAAGGGAACCGCGCCATAGCCGCGGAGCTCTACCTCAGTGAAAAGACCGTGGCGCGCCACATCAGCAATATCTTCCTCAAGCTGGGCCTGTCCTCCAGGGCGGCCGCCACCAGCTACGCCTATGAGCACGGGCTGGCCGGGTAGGCCGCCTGCAGATAAATACCCACGACCCGTCCAGTACGGGTTACATCATTCGGCCGACGCGGAGGGGGAGGCTGCGCCCGTAGCCTCGAAACATGAACCTTCCAGTGCTCGCCGGAACCGTGTCGACAGTGCTCTTTGCCGTCGGTATGCTGCCGATGCTTGTGAAGGCTGCTCGCACCAAGGACCTTGCGTCATACAGCCTGGGCAATTTGGTGCTGAGCAACGTGGCCAACGCGGTGCACTCGATCTACGTTTTCAATCTTCCTGCAGGTCCCATCTGGGTCCTCCACCTGGCCTACGTCCTGGCATCCGCCCTGATGCTGGCATGGTGGCTGCGCTACAGGGAAACGGGGCACGAAACAGCAGCCAGCACCGCAGCGGCCGGCATCACAGCAGAGAGTGCGTCGGCCGGGCAGCCCAGCGGGAGGGTTCAGCCTTAAGAATCCACTTGCGATCAAAGGAGCGCGGCCATGAGCAACAACAATCGGGCCGGCATGCTGGACGCCATCATCATCGGCGGCGGACAGGCCGGACTTGCCATGGGTTATTTCATGAAAGGCCAGAAACGGAAGTTCCTGATTTTGGATGCGTGCCAAAGAACCGGCGATTCCTGGCGGCAGCGGTGGGACTCGCTCCGGGTGTTCACGCCCGCCAAGTACGACGGCCTGCCCGGCGCACTGTTCCCGGCGGACCGGCTGTCCTTCCCCACCAAGGATCAAGTGGCGGATTACCTCGAATGGTATGCCGCGGAATTTGAACTGCCGGTAAGCCACGGCATCCGCGTGGAGCACCTCTGGCGGGAGGGGGACCACTACGTGGCCACCGCCAACGGCCGCCGGTGGGAAGCGCGCAACGTTGTGGTGGCCACAGGCTCCACACAGACACCCGAGGTGCCAGGCTTTGCAGGTGAACTGGCCCCTTCCATCAGGCAAGTGCATTCCAGCCAGTACCGGAACCCGCAGCAGCTCCAGGAAGGTCCGGTCCTGGTTGTGGGGCTGGGGAACTCGGGAGCGGAGATCGGCCTCGAAGTTTCCGGGACCCGGCCGGCGCTGGTGGCCGGCAAGCCCACGGGTGAGATTCCGGTGAAGCACGGGAAAGCGGCGGCACGTTACGCGTTCCCGGTGGTGCGCTTCCTTGGCCTGTACGTGTTGACGCTTGGTTCACCGATTGGCCGGAAAATGGCGCCGGCGATGAAAGCGCACGCCGAACCGCTGATCAGGACGAAGACGAGGGACCTCGAGGCCGCCGGCGTGCACGTCGTGCCGAGGGTCACCGGGGTGGCCGACGGGATGCCTGTGCTGGCGGACGGGACCCGCCTCGAAGTCGCCAATGTGGTCTGGTGCACCGGATTCCGGGAGGACTTCAGCTGGATCGATCCGGCCCTGCTCGACGGCGGCGCAATGCCCCGGCAGTGGCGTGGTGTGGCTCTGGATTCTCCAGGCCTGTTCTTCCTTGGGCAGCGGTTCCTGTACGCGGAAGTATCGGACACCCTTCCGGGCCTCGGCCGCGACGCGCGTTACCTGGCGGCCAGGATTCCGGCCCCCGCCGTTCACGGATCCGCGGTGGCCGCCGCCTGAGCCGCGCCGGCTTCGCCACCTGTACCGGGCCGTGATGCCCGTTACCTTTCCCGGAAAATCCGCCATGCCTCGGTAGAATTGATGTTTTGTCCATCGCTGGAAGGTCTTTTGTGTCGATAGCGAGAACCGCGGCTGCCTCGCGCCCGGTGCCCGAAGCAGCCGCCAAAAGCCGGAAGCCGACCTTCCGGCCGGAGGTCCAGGGGCTCCGTGCGCTCGCCGTGCTGATGGTGGTGGCCTACCACGTCTGGCTGGGCAGGGTGTCCGGGGGAGTGGACATCTTCCTGCTCATCTCCGCGTTCCTGCTGACCCTGTCCTTTGTCCGGAAAGCCGAGGCAGGGCGGCCTTTCGGGCTCCTTGGGCACTGGTTGCACCTGTTCAAGCGGCTGCTGCCCGCCGCCGTCGTGGTCATCCTGGGAGTCCTCGCCGGAACGTGGCTGATCCTGCCCCAGAGCCGCTGGCCGCAGGTGCTGGACCAGGCCTGGGCATCCCTGCTGTACAGCCAGAACTGGCTGCTCGCGGACACTGCCGTTGACTACTATGCCCAGGACCACGCCGGAGCCAGCCCGCTCCAGCACTTCTGGTCGCTGTCCATCCAAGGCCAGGTGTTCATCCTCTGGCCCCTCATCTTTGCCGGCACCGCCGGACTGCTGTTGCTGCTGCACCGGATCCCCGCGCTCACCCGGGTCACCTACCGCGGGCTGCTGGCCCTGGTCTTCGGCACAGTCTTCGCCGTGTCCCTCGCCTACTCCGTGGAGCAGACCGCCGGCAACCAGGCGTACGCCTACTTCGACACCCGGACGCGGCTCTGGGAGTTCGCGCTGGGCTCGCTCCTGGCGCTGGCCCTGCCCTACGTCAAACCGGCCCGGGCGCTCCGTGTGGTCCTGGGCTGGGCAGGCCTGGCGGCCATGGTTTCCTGCGGCCTGCTGCTCACGGTGGACCGCTCGTTCCCCGGCTTCGTGGCGCTGTGGCCCACCCTGGCAGCCGCCGCCATCATCGTCGCGGGACAATCCGGCAGCCGCTTCGGCGTGGACAGGTTCCTCAGCAGCAAGCCCCTGGTGGCGCTGGGAGACAATTCCTACGCCCTGTACCTCTGGCACTGGCCGGTCCTGGTGCTTGCGCTTGCCGCCACCGGCGTGGAGGCACCCAACCTGGTCCAGGGCCTGGGCATCGTGGGCGCCTCCATCGTGCTTGCCGTCCTCACCACGCGCTTCGTTGAAAAGCCGCTGCGCGACTGGCACTGGCCGCAGCGCCGGGCCTGGCGCACCGCCGTCGTTATCGCTGCCTGCGGTGCGCTGTTGGCCGGACCCGTGGCCGTCTGGCAGACCACGCTCACCGCAGAGGAAAGCGCGACGGCGGCCCAGCCGAGGGAGCTCACGCCAGGGGCCGCCGCGCTCAACCCGGAGAACGCCGCCGTGCCCGCCCCGGAGGCCAGGATCATCCCCGGCCCCTCGGCGCTGGACAACGACTGGGCTGGAATCCACGCGCCCTGCACCGGTGCCAACGCCACCAGCAACCCCATCCTCGAAGGATGCAGGCAGGAGGTTCCGGACGGTGAGGTAACCAAGCGCATCGTGGTCCTGGGCGACTCCCACTCCCAGCAGTACCTGGGTGCGCTGGCGCCGATTGCCGCCGCGCGGGGCTGGGAACTGGTGACGCTGCTGATGCCGGCGTGCCGCTTCGGGGCGGAGTCCCTGGAACGGAATGCGGAGTGCAACGCCTACAACCAGGCCAGCGCCGCCTACGTCCTGGAACATCAGCCGGACGCAGTGTTCACGGTGGCGTCGCTGACCCACGAGGAAGCCCCGTTCGAGACCGAGGTCCCGGGTTACCTGGAAGGGGTGCAGCCGTTCGCGGAGGCCGGGATCGAGGTCATCGGCATCCGGGACAACCCGCGCTTTACGTTCAACATGCCGGAATGCATCCAGCGCAACGGCCCGGACGCGCCGGAGTGCAGTGTGTCCCTGGAGGAATCCCTGGTGGAACCGTCCCCGCTGGAAAGCTACCGGGGCAAACTGGACGGACTGCACCTGATGGATCTCAGCGACTTCATCTGCGCGCGGGGCATCTGTCCCGGGGTGGTGGGCAACGTCTACGTCTACAAGGACGACAACCACCTCACGCGGACCTACGTGGAAAGCATGATCCCCATGTTCGAGCAGCGGCTGCTGGCCGCCACAGGCTGGAGCTGACTGTTCCCCAGCATCTGCGGGGCAGGGTGGGGAGTGCGGTTGCTCACATTCCACGCGTGGAATAGGGGGATGGGCGCTGAGGTTCTAATATTTACTCAATACTTTCCGGCCTCCGGGTCCCCGCCTGCCGCGGCGGTCCTGGAGCATTTCCTGCACAGGCCAGTCCCGTAATGACGGGCTGGTCATCGGCTGCAACCCCTACCCGTCCAGCAACCAAGGTAAGAGGCGCACTCATGACCGAGCCCGAACACAACCCCTTTGGCTTCATTGGCCTGACCTACGACGACGTCCTGCTCCTGCCCGGACACACCGAGGTCATCCCGTCGGAGGCTGACACGTCCTCGCGGATTTCCAAGCGGATTTCGGTTCACACGCCGCTGCTGTCCGCGGCCATGGACACTGTCACCGAATCACGGATGGCCATCGCCATGGCACGCCAGGGCGGCCTGGGCGTCATCCACCGCAACCTGTCCATCCAGGACCAGGCGGACCAGGTGGACCGGGTAAAGCGCAGCGAGTCAGGGATGATCACCAACCCGCTGACCATCGGCCCGCAGGCCACGCTTGCTGAGCTGGACGAGATCTGCTCGCAGTACCGTGTCTCCGGCCTGCCCGTGGTGGACGAGGACATGCGCCTGCTCGGCATCGTCACCAACCGCGACACCCGCTTTGTCCCCGAGTCCGACTTCCCGTTGCGGCTGGTCAGCGACGTCATGACCAAGATGCCGCTGGTCACCGGGCACGTGGGGATCAGCCGCGAGGAAGCCTCGCACAAGCTGGCCACCAACAAGATCGAGAAGCTTCCCCTGGTGGATGAGCAGGGCCGGCTCAAGGGCCTGATCACCACCAAGGACTTCACCAAGGCCGAGCAGTACCCGCTGGCCACCAAGGACGACGAAGGCCGCCTCCGCGTGGGCGCAGCCATCGGCTTCTTCGGGGACGGCTGGGAGCGCGCCATGGCACTGGTGGACGCCGGGGTCGATGCCCTGTTCGTGGACACCGCCAACGGCCACTCGCAGGGCGTGCTGGACATGATCCGACGCCTCAAGTCCGATCCCGTGGCGGCGCACGTGGACGTCATCGGCGGCCAGGCCGCGACCCGCGAAGGCGCCCAGGCCCTGATCGACGCCGGCGCCGACGGCATCAAGGTGGGCGTGGGACCGGGATCCATCTGCACCACCCGTGTGGTGGCCGGTGTGGGCGTCCCGCAGATCACCGCCATCTACGAATCCGCCAAGGCAGCCATTCCCGCCGGCGTGCCGCTGATTGCCGACGGCGGCCTGCAGTACTCCGGCGACATCGGCAAGGCCCTCGTGGCCGGCGCCGACACCGTGATGCTCGGCTCCCTGCTGGCCGGCTGCGACGAATCGCCGGGCGAGCTGATCTTCGTCAACGGCAAGCAGTTCAAGTCCTACCGTGGGATGGGCTCCCTGGGCGCCATGCAGTCCCGCGGCAAGAACACGTCCTACTCGAAGGACCGGTACTTCCAGGCCGACGTCTCCGGCGATGACAAGCTCATTCCCGAAGGCATCGAGGGACGTGTGGCCTACCGCGGTCCGCTGTCCTCGGTGGCCTACCAGCTGGTGGGCGGCCTGCGCCAGACCATGTTCTACACCGGCGCGCCCACCGTGGCCGAGCTGAAGGCCCGCGGCAAGTTCGTCCGGATCACCCCGGCCGGCCTGAAGGAATCGCACCCGCACGATATCCAGATGACCGTCGAAGCGCCGAACTACGGTTCCCGCTGACAACGCCTCCTGAACGGGTGAACACCCCGACGAAGGGCCAGCCGCCACGGCGGCTGGCCCTTCGTCCGTATGCCCGGGCCGTAGCCCAGGTGCTGAGGGTCAGTTTCCGGGCCTCGCCTGGCGCCGTGGTCATGAAGGTGCTCGGCTCGCTGATCTCGGCCGTGCTTCCTCTGGTCACCACCTACTTCGCCGCCCTGACCACCACGGCGCTGGCCGCTGCCTATGCCGGTGACGCCGAGGCCGGCCAGCGGGCGATCGTCTACGTCATCATCACCGCCGCCCTGGGGCTCTTCTGGGGCGCGTTCAGCAGCGTGGACCGCTACATCCAGCAGCTGATGAGCTTCAAGGTGGGGGCCATCGTGGGGGACCAGATGTACGAGCGGTTCCTGGGCCTGGAATTCTGGCGGTACGACGACAAAGAAACCGTAGACCTCTACGACCGCGCCAAGCGGTTCTCCGACTCCTACGCCCGCGTCCTGGACCGCATCGCCGCCATCTTCACCCAGCTCGTGTCGGTGATCCTCGCCGTCGGCGCCCTGCTGCTGGTGAGCTGGTGGATTGCCGTGATCGTCCTTGTCGCCATCGTCCCCAGCGTCTACCTGCAGTTCAAACTTTCGCGGGAACAGATCGCCCACTGGAACACCCAGGTGGACTCACGCCGGCAGCGCCGCATGATCGAGACCAACCTCCTCCGCCCGCAGCACATCGCCGAGATGCGGCTGTACGGGATCGTGGGCTACCTGATGGATTTCAGGTCCCGGCTGCGGGACGCGGACGAGCGCCGGCGGCTGGACTACCAGAAGCGGTACATCCCCAAGCAGCTCGCCGCCGATGCGCTCCAGTACGGCGCTGAAGTGGTGTCCCTGGTCTGGGTGGTGGGACAGATCATCGCCCGCGCGCAGCCTGTGGGCCAGTTCCTCTACGTGCAGCAGATTGTCAGCAGGGCGCTGTCCACGGCGAACAACCTGGTGTCCTCCCTCAGCTCCATCGACGAGGACCTGGCGAACCTCAAGGACTACGAGCTGTTCATGGCCATGCCCGTGCATTCGGAGCACGCCCCGCCGCTGCTGCAGGCACCGAAGACCGTGGAGCTGAAGGACATCCGCTTCACCTACACGGGCAGCGACATCGAGGTGATCCGCGGGATCAGCCTGACGATCCGCGAGGGCCAGCACATCGCCATCGTGGGGGAGAACGGCGCCGGAAAGTCCACGCTGATCAGGATCCTGGCAGGGCTCTACCGCCCGGATTCCGGGCAGGTGCTGCTGGACGGCGTGGACCTCGCCGCCGTCGACGTCACCTCGTGGCACCGGCACCTCGCGGTGCTGAGCCAGGAATTCCTCAAGTACGAGTTCGCCACGGCCGCGGAGAACATCTACTTCGGGGACGTCGACTCGCCCCGCGACGACGCCCGCATCCGCAAGGCTGCAGCGGATGCCGAGGCGCTGGACTTCATCAACAAGCTGCCCAACGGCCTGGACAACCATGTCAGCAACTGGATGGAGGACCCGCGCGGGCGTAAGGGCAGCGGACTCTCGGGCGGGCAGTGGCAGCGTCTGGCCATGGCCCGGAACTTCTACCGGGATGCCTCGTTCATGGTGATGGACGAGCCAACCTCGGCCATCGACGCCCTGGCCGAGCACCGGATCTTCACCCGCCTCTTCGCTGACCGCAGCAGCACCATCATCGCCATCAGCCACCGGCTCGCCACCATCGAGAAGGCGGACACCGTGTTCATGCTGGAGGACGGCAGGATCGTGGAGCAGGGGACGCACAAGGAACTCGTCGCGCTTCGCGGCCGCTACTTCAGGATGTTCGAATCCCAGCTCACGGGAGCAAGCCCGGAAACAGGCGGAGTCTAGGACTCCGCCACCGTTGTGCGGACCCGCGCAATGCCCGGACGCGGCGGGACACTGCTGAACCCGAACGTCACCGCGGGGCGGACCGGCGCCAGCGCGCCGGCGTCAATGCCGTTCCAGCTCACGACGGCGGCTGTGATGGTGTGCAGGTCGCTCACCCCGTAATACTCCCGCCGGCCGCTGCCCGCGGTGCCGGAGGTCCGGGAGCCGCTGCTGAGGATCCCGGCGACAGGACTGATGGCGTGCAGCCAGCCGGGGTGCACGGCAAGGCGCCGGGGGACTGCCCGCAGCATCCTGCCCAGGAGGGCCCGCCCGCCGAGGCGTGCGCTGATCGCCAGGGGACCGGCGTCGACCTCCAGCGTCCCGTGGCCCAGCCGCGCCGACAGGTCCACCTCCGTGACGTCGTCGAACGTGTACGTGGCGGCGATGAAGTCCGCCACCTCCGGGCTGGGGGCCAGGAGCTGCCGGTGGCCGGAGGGCTGCTGGACCATCACGTCCGCAAAGGGCCCGAAGGGCGACTCCTGCCAGATGCCCACCACGGCGCGAAGGCCGGAGGCCGTGCCTATGCCGGCAATGTGGCCGTCGAATACCCACCGTGAACCCATAAGGCAACTGTAGCCAACGGGGCTCCGGCCGGTGCCTGCAGGCCGCGGTGGCGGGATCGCAGGCCGCCCACGGCGTTCAGGGCGGCCCGTAGCCTGCGCTGCCGGCCCGTCCGGCACAGACAAGGACATCACGGCCGCTGGGATAACCTAGAGCAGTGACTTACGAGATCGAGATCGGCCGTGGCAAGCGTGGGCGTCGTGCCTACTCCCTGGATGACATTGCAATCGTCCCTAACCGTCGTACCCGCGACCCCAAGGACGTCTCCGTCTCCTGGCAGATTGACGCCTACAAGTTCGACATGCCCGTCATTGCGGCGCCCATGGACTCGGCCATGTCCCCGCAGACCGCCATTGCACTGGGCAGGCTCGGCGGCCTCGGCGTCCTGGACCTTGAAGGCCTGTGGACCCGGTACGAGGACCCGCAGCCCATCCTGGACGAGATCGGCGCGCTGGAGGATGAAACCAACAGCCCGGCCGTGACCGGACGGATGCAGGAACTGTACAAGGCGCCCATCCAGCCTGAGCTGATCACATCCCGCCTGGCGGAAATCCGCGAGGCCGGCGTGACGGTGGCGGGATCCCTGACCCCGCAGCGCACCCAGGAGCACTACAAGACCGTGGTGGCCGCCGGCGTCGACATCTTTGTCATCCGTGGCACCACCGTGTCCGCCGAGCATGTCTCCAAGGACCACGAACCCCTGAACCTCAAGCAGTTCATCTACGAGCTGGATGTTCCCGTGATCGTGGGCGGCGCGGCCGGCTACACGCCCGCGCTGCACCTCATGCGCACCGGTGCCGCCGGCGTGCTGGTGGGCTTCGGCGGGGGCGCCACCACCACCACCCGCCGGGCCCTGGGCATCCATTCGCCCATGGCATCCGCCATCTCCGACGTCGCCGCTGCCCGCCGCGACTACATGGACGAGTCCGGCGGCCGTTACGTCCATGTCATTGCCGACGGCGGCATGGGCTCCTCGGGCGACATCGTCAAGGCAATCGCCATGGGAGCCGACGCCGTGATGCTCGGCAGCGCCCTGGCGCGGGCCGAAGAAGCACCGGGCAAGGGATGGCACTGGGGCCAGGAAGCCCACCACCTCGAACTTCCCCGCGGCGACCGCGCCAACGTGGGCACCGTGGGACCCCTGGAGGAAGTGCTCTTCGGGCCCGGCCACCACACCAACGGAACCTCCAACCTCATTGGCGCGCTGCGCCGCTCCATGGCGACCACCGGCTACTCGGACCTGAAGGAATTCCAGCGGGTCGACGTCGTGGTTTCCCCGTACTCCGGAAACTGACACTCCTCATGGAACCGGGAGGGTGGCGGCGGTATCCCGCCGCCACCCTCCTGCCCAAGCGTGCCGCAAGCAAGTAGGGTGGTTTTACTACCGGCACTTGAGGCACTGGAGGCGTTCAATGAAGAATTTTCCTGTTAACGGCGGGGCCCTTGGCCCGGACGCCAGGGAAGCATCCATCCAACGGCTGCGCGCCACGGCGGACCCCGGCCAGGAACTGGACATCCTCATCGTCGGCGGCGGCATCGTTGGCACCGGGGCAGCATTGGACGCCGTCACCCGCGGCCTCAGCGTCGGCATCGTTGAAGCCAACGACTGGGCTGCCGGTACGTCCTCCCGGTCCTCGAAGCTCATCCACGGCGGCCTCCGGTACCTGGAGATGCTCGATTTCGGCCTCGTGAAAGAGGCGCTGCAGGAGCGGGGGCTGCTGCTCTCGGAACTGGCGCCGCACCTGGCCCGGCCCGTGCCCTTCCTGTACCCGCTGACCAAGCCCTTCATCGAGCGGCCCTACGTGGGTGCCGGCATCGCGCTGTATGACGCCATGTCCGTCTCCAGCGGGCACAGCAGGGGAGTCCCGTTCCACAAGCACCTCAGCCGCCGGGGCACCCTGCGCGCTGCCCCCAGCCTCAAGAATGACGCGTTCGTGGGCTCCATCCGGTACTACGACGGCCAGGTGGATGACGCCAAGTACTGCGCCAACCTGGTGCGGACTGCCGCGTACTACGGGGCCCACGCCGTCAACCAGATGAAGGTGGTGGACTTCCTCCGCGAAGGTGAGCGGGTGGTGGGGGCCAAGGTGGTGAACCACGAGGACGGGACGCAGTTCAACATCCGCGCCAAGCAGGTCATCAACGCCACCGGGGTGTGGACGGACGAGACCCAGGCCATGGTGACCGACCGCGGCCAGTTGAAGGTCCGTGCCTCCAAGGGCATCCACCTGGTGGTGCCGCGCGACCGGTTCCAGTCGACCGTCGGCCTGATCCTGCGCACCGAAAAGTCCGTGCTGTTCGTCATTCCGTGGGGCCGGCACTGGATCATCGGCACCACGGACACCGACTGGAACCTGGACAAGGCCCACCCGGCCGCCTCCAGCAAGGACATCGACTACATCCTGGAACACGTCAACAAGGTCCTCAAGCGTCCGCTGACCCGCGAGGACGTCGAGGGCGTCTACGCGGGCCTCCGCCCGTTGCTCGCCGGGGAGAACGACTCCACCGCCAAGCTGTCCCGTGAACACGTGGTGGCCCATCCCGTTCCCGGCCTGGTGGTGGTGGCCGGCGGAAAGTGGACCACCTACCGGGTCATGGCCAAGGACGCCGTGGACGAGGCCACCCGCACCATGGATGAGCGCGTGCCGCCCAGCTGCACGGAGACGATCCCCCTGCTTGGCGCGCAGGGTTACAGGGCGGCCTGGAACCGCCGCAACCGTACCGCCGAGGAGTCCGGCGTGCATGTTGCCCGGATTGAGCACCTGCTGAACCGCTACGGATCCATGACCTCCGAGGTCCTGTCCATCATCGGGGAGAATCCGGCCCTGGCGGAGCCCCTTCCGGGCGCCGACGACTACCTTCAGGCCGAGGCCGTCTACGCCGCCACCCACGAAGGTGCCCGCCACGTCCATGATGTGCTGACCCGACGGACACGGATTTCCATCGAGGCCTGGGACCGCGGAGTGTCCGCCGTGCCTGTTGTCGCTAAACTAATGGGTGACGTCCTTGGCTGGAGTGACGCCCAGCGTGAAAACGAAGTGCGGCACTACATCGCACGGGTGGAGGCCGAACGCCTCAGCCAGCAACAGCCGGACGACGAATCCGCAGACGCCGCCCGCCTGGGCGTGGAAGACATCGTGCCCCTGCGCTGAGGGATTCACGGCACCAGCAACGCTGACTGAAGGGATACGCCTTGGCCGAACCACTTGACCGGTACGATGCCGAGCTCACCACGCCCGATATGGTGATTTTGGAGTTGGAGGCTAAGGACAAGGTCGACGCCGCCACCCAGCTCGCCAAGCGGCTGCACGCCGCCGGGCGGATCTCGGACCTGGACGGCTTCCTCAAGCATGTGAACGCCAGGGAACACCAGCTGGCTACGGGACTGCCGGGCGGCATCGGCCTGCCGCACGCCCGCAGCGAGTTCGTCTCCCGCACCTCGATCGCGGTCGGAATCACCAAATACGGGCACGCCCTCGATTTCGGTGCCGCGGACGGTCCGGCCACGGTGATCCTGCTGATTGCCACCCCGGCGAGTTCGTTCTCCGACCACCTCGAGGTCCTGGCCACGCTGGCCCGGTCCCTCTCCAAGGAATCGTTCCGGGAGTCGCTGCGCCGGGCCTACGATCCCGACATGATCGCCGAACTCATCAACTCCAGCCTGGTGTTCTTCGATCACTGACCGGACCGCGCCACTGGTCCGGCGAGGAGGCAGGACCCCGCCCCTGGCCTCGCGTTTAGTTGTTCTACAGCGCTACGAAGTACGGTTAAGACGTGTGGAAAACAGCCCTTAAGCCCCGATGGATCGCCGGTTTTGTCTTCGCGATCGCTGTGTCCGGGGTCTTCGTGCTGCTGAGCCAGTGGCAGTTCGGGCGCTCCACCCAGCCTGAAGTGCCCACCAACCCGGCCACCGAGCAGGTCCAGCCGCTGACGGACACCCTCCAGCCGGGCGAGTTCTTCCACGGAACCGACGCGGACCAGATGGTCTCGGCGCAGGGATCCTACGACCCCGCAAAACAGCTCCTGGTACCGGGGCGGCTGCATGACGGCAAGACAGGCTACTGGGTGGTGTCCGCGTTCGCCGTCGACGGGGCACCCGCCCTGACCGGCGCCGCAGCCTCACCGCAGACCTGGATCCCGGTGGCCCGCGGCTGGGTGGCGGAACCCGGCGACGCCCCCGCACCGCCGTCGGGCATCCTTGAACTGACCGGGCGGCTGCTGCCGTCCGAGGCACCCGTCCCGGGGACGGCACCAGAACCAGGTGAGGCGACGGCGGTGTCCGTGGCAGAGCTGATCAACTACTGGGAGGTCAGCAGCTACCCCGGGTTCGTGGCCGCCACCGCCGAAGTAGCCGACGGCGTGGACCTCAGCGCCGCCGCGGTGCCGGGTGAGCTTCTTCCCCTGGACATCGGCCCGCAGCCGCCCGCGCAGCAGATCAACTGGCTCAACCTCTTCTACTCGCTCGAGTGGGTGGTCTTCGCCGGCTTTGCCCTCTTCATCTGGTGGCGGCTCGTGAAGGACGACTACCACCGCGACCTTGAGGAAAGCCTCGAGGACAGCGATGAAGACAACCAGCACCCAGACCACAACCAGCAAAAGGTACAACCATGATTGACCCTAAACCGGCAAACCCAGCGTCTGCCTCAGGCACTGACACAGGCATAAATGCAGGCCCTAAAGCAGGCGGCAGGAAGCGCCGTTTTGGCGGAACCGAAGCCCAGATCCGCTCGGCCCTGAAGTTCTACAAGGTGCTCGCCTATCTCACCGGTGGCATGCTGCTGCTGCTGTGCGCCGAACTGGTTGCCCGTTACGGCTTCGGGCAGTCCCTCTTCGCCGGGGGAACCAATGCCGTCACGGGCGAGCCCTTCGGGTTCGGCTTCGCTGATGCCGAGCCAAAGGGGGTTGAGGGCGGGGTCAACCTGTCTGTCACAGTCCTGATTGTCCATGGCTGGATGTACGTGGTGTACCTGATGTCCAACTTCCGGCTCTGGGCGCTGATGCGCTGGCCGTTCCTCAAGCTGATCCTGCTGGCCCTCGGCGGCGTGGTCCCGTTCCTCTCCTTCATCGTCGAAAAGAAGTTCCACGCCGAGGTGGAAGCCGAGCTCGCGGCGAACCCCCAGGCGCCCCAGCGCTACTGACCGGCTGCCAGGCGGCAATGCGGGCGCCGACAGTTCGCTCCGTCACAGCCCGGCTTCTCAAGATGCGCCGGTGCAACGGCGCCCAGTAGGCTAGTACGGTGACTACTCCCACTGCATCCCAGACTTCCCAGAAGCCGGTGCTGGTTGTTGACTACGGTGCCCAGTACGCGCAGCTTATTGCCCGCCGCGTCCGGGAAGCGAATGTGTATTCGGAAGTGGTTCCGCATACCTACACAACCGAGCAGCTCCTGGCCAAGAATCCCGCCGCCATCATCCTTTCGGGCGGCCCCTCGAGTGTCTACGCCGACGGCGCCCCCCGCGTCGGTGCCGACCTCTTCGAAGCCGGCGTCCCCGTCTTCGGCATCTGCTACGGCTTCCAGGCAATGGCCAACGCCCTCGGCGGCAAGGTGGACAAGACCGGGCTGCGGGAGTACGGCTCCACTGAAACCACCATCCTCGGCGAGGGCCGTTCCGTGCTGGAGGGCATGCCCCAGCACCAGAACACCTGGATGAGCCACGGCGACTCCGTCCACGAGGCGCCGGAGGGCTTCGAGGTCCTTGCGACGACGGCGGGCGCCGAAGTGGCTGCCTTCGCTAACGAGGACAAAGGCCTGTTCGGAGTGCAGTGGCACCCCGAAGTGAAGCACTCCGCCTACGGCCAGCAGGTCCTGGAGAACTTCCTCTTCAAGGGCGCCAAGCTGGAACCCAACTGGACCACGGGCAACATCCTCGACGAGCAGGTGGAGCGGATCCGGAAGCAGGTCGGCGACGCCCGGGTCATCTGCGGCCTCTCCGGCGGCGTGGACTCCGCCGTCGCCGCCGCACTTGTCCAGCGCGCCGTCGGGGACCAGCTCACCTGTGTGTTCGTGGACCACGGCCTGCTGCGCGAGGGCGAAGCCGAACAAGTGGAGCGCGACTTCGTCGCAGCCACCGGCGTGAAGCTGTATGTCGCCAACGAACAGGAACGCTTCCTGTCCGCCCTGGCCGGCGTGAGCGATCCCGAAACCAAGCGCAAGATCATCGGCCGCGAATTCATCCGCGCCTTCGAAGAAGCCGAACTTGCCATCATCGCCGAGGCTGCAGCCCACGGCGAGAAGATCAAGTTCCTGGTCCAGGGCACCCTCTACCCGGACGTCGTCGAATCCGGCGGCGGCGAAGGTGCGGCGAACATCAAGAGCCACCACAACGTGGGCGGCCTTCCCGAAGACCTGCAGTTCGAACTCGTCGAACCCCTGCGTGCACTCTTCAAGGACGAGGTCCGCGCCGTCGGAGCCCAGCTTGGCCTGCCGCAGGAGATCGTTGGCCGCCAGCCCTTCCCCGGCCCCGGCCTCGGTATCCGCATCGTCGGCGAGGTCACTAAGGAACGGCTCGACCTGCTGCGCAAGGCCGATGCAATCGCCCGCGCCGAGCTCACCGCAGCCGGCCTGGACAGCGAAGTCTGGCAGATGCCGGTCGTCCTGCTGGCGGATGTCCGCAGCGTGGGCGTCATGGGTGACGGCCGCACCTATGGCCACCCGATCGTGCTCCGTCCGGTCTCCTCCGAGGACGCCATGACGGCGGACTGGTCACGGCTCCCGTACGAACTGCTGGCCCGGATCTCCAACCGGATCACCAACGAGGTGGAGGGCGTGAACCGTGTGGTGCTGGACGTCACCAGCAAGCCGCCGGGAACCATCGAGTGGGAATAGCATCCTGAGTGGCCGGCTTCCGCCAAGGGAGCCGGCCACTGGTGTTCCCGGGGCAAAAACCTCCGCAAATTAGGCCCATCACGTGTTGCGGTCTCTCAGTCCCGCCGTCTTAGCGGCTACGCTCGAACCTATGCCGGTATGGTCCAGGACGTCACGTGCAAACGCAGAAAAGAAGGCAGAAGTGTCAGTTGGTCAAGGCCACCCGGAGGGCTCCGAGGAGCTCCGCAAATGGCTGTCCGGGCTCAAACCCGTTACCGGGGCAGACACGATGCTGCGCTTCACCAAAACGCCTGAAGGCTCCATCGACCTGACGCACGCGCACCCCTCCGGCCTGGCCCAGCTGATGGCCGGCCGCAAGACGCGCCTCTCCACCCTGATCCGGGACCGGCAGCAGTACGTGGTGGCAGCCCGGGCCTCCCGGAACATCCGCTCGAAGATCTTCGAGCTGGCCAACGACCGCGGCATCGACGCCGGCTACCTCTCTGCCGGCACCGTTGTGTGGACGTCCGCCGTGGGCGGCAAACCGCAGCGCATCTCGGCGCCGGTCATGCTCACCGCCATCTCGCTGACGGTCCGGCCCGGGGAGGACGACTACGAACTCCAGCTGACGGAGCAGGCGCATATCAACCCCGCGCTGGTACGGCACCTGAAGAACATCCACGGCATCGTCTTCGACGTCAATGCCGTCACCCGGCTGGCCTACAGCACCGCCCGTTTCGATCCGCAGCCCGTCCTGGACCGGCTCGGCACCCTGATCAGGCCCATCCATGGCGCCGAAGCGCAGCACAACCTGCTGGTCTCCACCTTCGCCGACCTCTCCGGCAACCTGGACGACCCCTGGATCAACGACTCCAACCCGCTTATTTCCGCCCTGGCCACTGCGGGCGGCGGCGAAATTGTGGACGTGGAGCAGCCGGACCCCTCCCGCTTCCCTTCCCTGGACAGCAGGCACCCCAAGGACGAGCTGCTCCTGCTGGACGCGGACACCGACCAGCAGTACGTCATTGATGCTGCCCGTGCCGGCGACTCCCTGGTTGTCAGCAGCCCGCCGGGTACCGGACAAACGCAGACAGCCATCAACACCATCGGTGCGCTGGTGGATGCCGGAAAGACTGTGCTGGTGGTCGGGGACCGCCGCGCCAGCCTCAACGAAGTGTCCGGTCAGCTGGAAGGTTTGGGCCTGGAGTCCATCCTGTTCCAGCTGTCCGGGAACGTCACCGCCCAGCAGCTCAAGGCCCAGCTGGTCCGTGCGATTGTCCGCAACGAAAAGTCGCTGGAACCACAGCTTGGAAACCTCCACAGCACGTTGACCGAGCACCGCCACGCCCTGATGGACCATGTGGCCTCGCTCCACAACGTCCGCCAGCGGTGGGGATGCTCGCCGTACCAGGCCATGCAGTCGCTGGCGGAGCTGACGTCAATCCACCCTGCGCCGGCCACCACGGTGCGGCTGAAGCGGAGCGTCCTGGACAACATCCGGGACCGCGAGGAGCTCGCAGGCAGGCTCAAGCGTGCGGCGGAGCTGGGCAGCTTCAGCAAGGCCTCCACCACCAGCCCCTGGCATGGCGCCCGGCTGCTGACGCGGAAGGAGACCGAGGAAGCCCAGGATCTGGTCCGCTCCGTGGAGAAGAGCCTGCCCGCCCTCCGCGACCGCATGAAGGCAGTTGCCGAACACGCCGAAATCCGGCTCGGCGCCTCCTTCGCCGAGTGGGGCGAGCAGCTCGAGCTCCTGGTGGCGGTACGCGGAAGCCTGGACAAGTTCACCCCGGACATCTTCGACCGTCCGGTCACCGACCTCATTTCCGCCACCGCGCCCTCATCCTGGCGCAAGGAACGCGGCATCGACATGACGTCCATGCAGCGCTCAAGGCTGCGCAGGGTGGCGAAGGAGTACGTCAGGCCCGGAGTCCACATCGCCGACCTTCACACCTCGCTGCTCCTGGTCCAGGAGCAGCGGGCACTGTGGGCAGGCTATGCCACCACCCAGCGGCATCCCGCCGTTCCGTCGGGGCTCGCCGAAATGAACGCCATGTACAGGTCCCTGGACAGCGACCTTGCCCGCCTGGGGGAGGCCCTCCGGCACACGGCGGCCGGCGGCTCGCTCGCCACGGTCCGGTACGAAGAGCTGATGGAGCGCCTCGAACGGCTGGTGGCGGACACGGACACACTGAAGACACTTCCGGAGCGCACGCTGCTGGTGGAGAACATGCGTGAGCACGGCCTGGGCGAGCTCCTGGCCGACCTCGCGGAGCGGGAAGTTCCGGCCGGCTCGGTTGCCGCCGAGCTTGAACTCGCGTGGTGGCAGTCGGCGCTCGAGGCAATGATCAGCGGCGACGACTACCTGGCAATGTCCGACGGCGACGCCCTCCGCAGGCTGGAGGCCGAGTACCGCCTGGCTGACAACGCCCACATCGCCAGCGGTGCCGCGCGCCTTCGCTGGGACCTCGCAGAGCGCTGGCGCAGTGCCCTCGCCACCCATCCGCGCCAGGCGGATCTCCTTCGGAGCCTGCTCAAGGATGGCCGGGTATCCCTGCCGTCGCTCACGGCCCAGGCGCCGGAACTGATCGGCACGCTGGTCCCGGTCTGGTCCGTCAGCCCCTACCTGATGACCGGCCTGCTGCCGGCGGAGCAGCACTTCGACGCGGTGGTCATCCTGGACGCGGAAGCGACGTCCCTCCAGGCTGTGCTGCCGTCCGTTGCCCGGGCCAAACAGGTCATCGCGTTCGGTGACGCGCGGATCGCCAGCCCCCGGACTTTCACGGTGGGAGTGGAAAGGCTCGCACCCGGAGAGTCAGCGCACCACCGCGTGGACAGTGCTTTTAGCGCACTGTCGCAGGTGCTTCCTGTGTGGAGGCTCAACTTCGTCTACCGTGCGGTGGACGAGGACCTTGTGCTGCAGCTCAGCAAGAATTTTTACGACGGCGGCCTGCGGCGGCTGCCGGAAGGCCAGTCCGCCACCGGGCTGGACCGTTCCCTCCTCGTTGAGTACCTTCCGGACGGAACCGGGTTGCCGAGCGCCGACCACGAAGGCGTCGAATCCGTGGTGGCGGAAGTCAACCGCGTTGTCCAGCTGGTCTTCGAGCACGCACGGCTCCGCCCGCGTACGTCCCTGGCCGTGGTCACGGCCAGCCTCCGCCATGCGGCCCGGATCGGGGAGTCCATCCGGCTGCAGCTGCCCAACTACCCTGGCCTGGCCGGGTTCTTCGGCGCCGGCCCCGAGTCCTTCCGGGTGGTTGACCTGGAACGGGCGCAGGGACTGGTGCGCGATCACGTCATCTTCTCGCCCGGTTTTGGCCGCACCCCGCACGGCCGCGCCCTGCACAACTTCGGGCCGCTTTCCGCCGAGGGCGGCCGTGAGAAGTTTGCCCTGGCCATGACGCGGGCACGCCGGTCCTTGCACGTCCTTACCTGTTTCCGGCCCGAGGACCTGGACCACACCCGGCTGAGCCACGGCGCCGTGGACTTGTACTCCCTGCTGGACCGTGAAATTGCGGGGAATACTGATCTCGGAACTCCTGCATCACGGGCTGCGGCCAGCGAGCAGGCGCTGGGGGCAGATCCCCTGGTTGCCGACCTCGGGGACCGCCTGCGCGCCCGCGGCGCACGGGTGTGGCACCAGTATGACGGCGCCATCGACGTGGTTGCCGCCGCTGATCCCCTCAGCACCATGGGTCAGGAGCACGCGGACCTGCCGTGGCCGGTTGCGATTGAATCGGACGGCACGGAGCAGTACCGGACCATGAGTGTGCGGGAGCGGAGCCGGCTGCGCCCGCAGCTGCTGGAGCGCCTGGGATGGCGCTACATGCCGCTGTGGACCATCGAGGTGTTCACCGATCCCTCCGCCTGCGCCGACAGGATTGCCGGGTACCTGGGACTCGAGAAGATGGCCCTTTCCGGGCGTGCCGCCGCGTCCGTCGCCTTCCTGGACGACGATGTGGACCAGGCGCTCAACGGGATCGACGCCGAAAGCCAGGGCGAGCGGGAACGGCTGGCCATGGCTGATGCTGGCCAGGGCGACTCCGGGCCAGCCCCTGAAAGCCGGCCCGCTGCGCTGAGCGATGATCCCACAAAGGCCGAAGACCAGGACAGCAAGGAGGCGGGCACCATGCCCCAGGACCGCGAAGAAGACAACGCTCCAGACGCCGGGCAGCCCGCCGAAACTGATGCCGGACAGGACCAGGACGGAACACCCGGCACCGGGCCCAACAGTTCTGCGCTGCCCGCGGGGCCGGCCGTGCCCAACAAGGCCTCCGAGGACGACCCCCGCGCGTGGGGCGACCGGGAAGACGACGACCACGACGCCTGGCTGAAGGAGCAGAAACCGCCGCACTGGGGCTGAGGTCTTCACGGCCCCACCAGCACGAAGAACAGCTTGCCCTGGGTGGAGGCGCCTGCGAGCCGGGCTGCCTGTTCCGCGGTGGCGGCCACGACTATCAGGCCGTCTGTCTCGGCAGTACCCAGCCACTGTCCAGTCTGGCCGCCTTGGCCGGAGGTCCACAGCACGGGCACGCCGGAGGCCAGGATCTGGGGCGGGTCCTGCTGGTCGAAGCCGTTGGCCGAGGTGAGGACCACGTCCACCAGCTGCCCCGGGGAGACCAGCTGGATGGACGACGGATCGGCCATGCGTAGGGGTACGGCAGCGGATCCCGGGGGAGTGCCAGCCAGGAGGCCTGGACCGACAAGCTGGGCATCCGTGAGCAGCTGACCCTTGCGAAGGGGCGCCGCGAGCTGCTTGCCTGCCGCCTCACCCGGCTCCTTGAGGAATCCGCTGGCCATCATGCCGGGCGGAACCTGTGCAGCGGCGAGGTCTGCCTCCGATAGTGCGGCGCCGGCGGGGAGATCCCTCGCGGCGGTCAGCGCCGTCACCGTGTAGACCGGGGCGGGGGTGAGCTGGTGCACTGTGATGGCGGCCGCGACGCAGAGCAGCAACGCGACAACGAGGCGCCTGTTGCGGCTCAGCCAGCCCGCGAAGCGCGCGGGAGGACGCCTGCCTGTAACGCGGCCGGAGCCGCGGACCCTGCCAGGGCGTCGCCGCAGCCGCGGTTTCCGGAAGAGTCCGGGATGTGGCGCGCTTGAGGTGTTCCGGCTGGACTGGCGGTATGAAGGCATGTGCCTACGCTAGGGGCGGCGCAAAGAGATGCGGCAGTGCCCTGAGCGGGTATGTGGACAACCTTGCCCAACCGCCAGGCGGGCTTTGAGTCGAGGACCGTGCGTCAGCTGGCAGCGGCGGGGGCCGAAGCGGCCGGCGCGGGTGCCGGTGCCGCGGCAGGAGCGGCGGGAGCAGCCGAAACCGTGCTGCCCTTGGCGTCCCGGGAGTCCGTGCGGTAGAAGCCGGAACCCTTGAAGACGACACCCACGCTGTTGAACTTCTTGCGCAGGGCACCCTGGCACTCGGGGCAGGACGTCAGAGAGCTGTCCGAGAACGACTGGACGATGTCAAAGGCATGGCCGCAATCCTTGCAGGCGTAAGCATACGTTGGCACTGGTGCTCCTCCTCTTGGGCAAAACGAGAGGTCCCGGACTGCCGCTTGTTAATCCAACTGGATGTCCCATTAGCAGTCACAGGGCCTGAGTGCCAATTCTAGCATTCCCCTGCGCCCGGATATTGCGGTCAGGCGGCGTTCGCCAGGTCCCTGAACCCGGAAGGAAGCACGACGCCAGGCACGGGACGGTCGAATTCCTCCACCGGAATCGCGCCGGCGGGCAGTAATTCCCCGTCATAAAGAACTGCGGCAAGGGGAATATGCTTCCCGGCGGACGCAAGGTGGCCCAGGAACTTGTCATAGTAGCCGCCGCCCTGGCCGATCCTGCTGCCTGCGAGATCGACGGCCGTGGCAGGGATGAACAGCGCAGCGGCTTGGCCGGCAATCTCAATCTCGTGCCGGGTCCCGACCGGTTCCAGGATCGGGGCGAACCTGCTGCGTGCCAGCTCAATGCCCGGCGCCCAGAAGACCCATCCCAGTTCACGCCCTGGTTCGCAGACGGGAAGCAGAACCCTGTGGCCGTCGTCGTGCAGTGCTGCAATCAGCGGCAGCGTGGGCGGTTCCGCGCCGACGCCCAGGTAGACGCACACCGTGGCCTCCTCTGCCGGCATCACCGAAGCCGCCCACGCCGCGCCATGCTTGGCCAGGGCGGTTCCGGCCTCCTCCCGTTCCAGGGATGTCATCGCAGCCCTTCGGCGGCGGTGGGCAGCACGGATCAGGTCCTTGGCTGCTTTCGTTTCCTCAAGCGTCATGTGTCTCCTCCATACTGCCGCGCGCCGGCGGCCGGTTATCCGTGTGGTAAATCCGTCGGGTGCCTGCAGGGGCCGCTGGCTCCGTTGTTTACTGAATGCTTGACGCTGACGTTAGATTAGTCCGGTGACTACCAGTAACCCGAGAGTTCGCAAAGCCGTCATTCCTGCCGCCGGACTCGGTACCAGGTTCCTGCCGGCAACCAAGGCGATGCCCAAGGAAATGCTCCCCGTCGTGGACAAGCCTGCCATCCAGTACGTGGTTGAGGAAGCCGTGAACGTCGGCCTCCACGACCTCCTCATGATCACCGGGCGCAACAAACGGGCACTGGAAGACCACTTCGACCGCGTGCCGTCCCTCGAATCCACCCTTGAGGGCAAGGGGGACACCGAGAAACTCGCATCCGTCCAGGCCGCCAGCAAGCTGGGCGATATCCACTACGTCCGGCAGGGAGACCCGCACGGACTGGGCCACGCCGTGCTGCGCGCGAAGCAGCACGTTGGTAATGAAGCCTTTGCCGTGCTGCTGGGCGATGACCTCATCGATGCCCGGGACGAACTGCTGGGCACCATGATCGACGTGCAGGCGGAAACGGGAGGGTCCGTCATCGCGCTCATCGAAGTGGAACCGTCCGAGATCAGCGCCTACGGCTGCGCTGACGTCCAGCCGATCGACGGCGAATCCTACGTTCGCGTCAACCGCCTGGTGGAGAAGCCAAGCACCGAAGAGGCGCCGTCCAACCTTGCGCTGATCGGCCGCTACGTCCTCCACCCTGCCGTCTTTGAGGTCTTGGAACGCACCGCCCCCGGGCGCGGAGACGAAATCCAGCTGACGGACGCCCTCCAGGAACTGGCGACCGGCGAAGGCGAGGGATACGGAGTGTACGGCGTTGTGTTCCGTGGGCGCCGCTACGACACCGGGGACAAGCTCAGCTATCTCAAGGCCTGCGTTCAGCTCGCCATTGACAGCGAGGACCTGGGGCCGGGCTTGCGGGAGTGGCTGCCGGGGTTCACCGCCGGCCTGTCCAAGTAGCGCCGTGCGCGCTGGTCCAATTTGGCCCGTAACCCTGGAGTGCGGGGATCTGGTCCTGCGGCCCATCCGGTACCGGGACAAGAAGGAGTGGACTGAGGTCAGGTCCCGCAACAGTGAGTGGCTTGCTCCGTGGGAAGCTTCCAACCCGGATCCTGCCGGAGGCCTCCCGGACTACCGGCAAATGGTCCGGTCATTGAAGACGCAGGCAGCGCAGGCTACTGCATTGCCTTTCGTTATCACCGAGCGGATTCCCACCGCCGGGAGCCCCGCCATTATTGGCCAGTTGACCGTTTCATCGATCGTGTGGGGATCAGCGATGATGGCGACCCTTGGCTACTGGGTGGACCGGGGCCGGGCAGGCCATGGCATTGCACCCACTGCCGTGGCCATGGTTACGGACCACTGCTTCCGGACACTTGGCCTGCACCGGATGGAAATCAACATCAGGCCGGAGAACGGACCAAGCCTCCGCGTGGTGGAAAAGCTGGGCTTCCGGGACGAGGGATACCGGCCCCGCTACCTGCACATCAACGGGGAGTGGGCTGACCACCGGTCGTTCGCGTTGACCGCGGAAGAGGTCCCGGACGGGCTGCTCCGGCCCTGGCTCGCCTCACGGCCGTCATAAATCCATTGATTTGCCGGCTGCGCCACGACACACCGCAGCTAATGCTGCCGCAGCGGACAGGATGCTCATACGGTTTTGAGTGTGGACTTCCCCCTTAGCAGCTCAGTGATCCTTGTGGTTGCCGTCGTGCTCTGGATTGTGTGGGTTGCGCCCTACGTCCTCCGGAACCGCAGGCACCAGTTCCAGCCCGCCGGCGATTTCGCGGCGGAGCCCGCAGCAGATGAAACACCGGAACCGCCAGCCGCTTTGGTATTGAACGTCGCCGCCCAGCAGGAGAAAGCCATGGACACCAGGAAGAGTGCCGGACCCGCGACCGCCACTGCCGGCTCCCCAACCGGGGGTACGTCCCGGATTCGCTACGGCCGCACCGGCATTGCCCTGGTTGGGCTGCTGTCGCTGGTCACCGCGTTCGTTTCCGGTGTGCTTTTGCTCTTCGGGCTGGGCGCTCCTGTCCTTCCCCTGACGTGCCTGGCGCTCACCGCCGGGTCCGTTATCCTCCTGCGCTGGCTGGCCGTTCGGGACAGGAGGGCAAAGGTCAACGCAGCCTTCCGGGCCGCCATGACCGCACCGGCCCGGCAGCCCAAACCCGCTGCCAGCCTCCCGCCACGGCCGGAAGCGGCTCCGGCGAAGCAGGACAACCCCCTTTTCGACGCCGAGGCGCACGAGCCCAGGATTAGGCCGCTGACTGCCATGGAACTGCGTGAGGCCGCCCTTGCTGTGGCGGTTGCCGCGGGCGATTCAAGCGCGGCATCTGCCGGCTCCGCGGCCAGTGCAGCTGCTCCGTCCACGTGGGAACCGGTGGAGGTTCCCAAACCCGTCTATGTTGAGGCAGCCAAGGCCGAGCGCCCGGCGCCTGAGCCGCTGGAGCTCCCGGAGGCACCGAAAGCCACGGGCAAGCCGTCCCTCAAGCAGGGCGTTGCCGCCGCGCCGCCGGCAGCCGCCGAGGGCCAGGAACTGTCCAAGGCGCAGAGTGCCCTCAGCAACCTCGACGACGTCCTGCAGCGCCGCCGCGCCTGACTGGTGGGCGCCGTCAGGCGAAGCCCTACGTATCCCACCGGCACGCTGGTGCGGGGTTGGAGGCTGCAGTTTGGCATTAAGCCGGAAAAATTTGTAGCCTAGGGTCACCGGTGCCGCTCCTGCAGGGGCGGATCCATCCGGGGCTATAGCTCAGTTGGTAGAGCGCTTCGTTCGCATCGAAGAGGTCAGGAGTTCGAATCTCCTTAGCTCCACACAACGCAGCCCCCGGGCAGGGGATGTGATCTGAAATCCGGTTCGTCAATTGGCCTGATGATCTCCGGGGTTGCCCTGGAACCCCCGGCACCATGGGCCACTTCATTTTATTCAGCCACCGGTTTGCGCGGCCGAGCCTCATGACCGGTTGTCCCACGCGGTCCACCCCCAACCCCAATGACCTACCTAACGTCTTATCGGGGGCATGGTTGGCTGCCTGGCGGCAGCATTGAATGCCAGACTTAACCCTCACTCAGGCACGACTCTAAGAAGGTCTGTGATGGCGGTTCACGGCCACCGGTTGCGGGATTGGGCGGCCCGGCACGACATTGCGCTTTACCTTGGGCTGGCGTACGTCATTTCCTGGTCCATCTGGCCGCTGGTGCTCCTGAACCCGGAGAGCAGTCCACTGGTGCCCTTCGGGCCGGGGCTGGCGGCGGTCCTGGTTGCTTTCCTCGTGGGAGGCCGCCCCGAGTTGCTGGGCCTTCTGCGCCAGCTCGGACGCTGGCGGGTCAACCCTGCGTGGTACGGCGTGGCACTGGGTATGCCGCTGGTTGCCCCCGGCCTTGCCCTGTGGGCTGCAGTGGCCGCAGGGGCACCGGTTCCGCGCTGGGAGCCGGCTGACTTGCTGCAGGTTGCCGGTTCGATCGTCGTCACGATCGTTATTGTCGGCACCTTTGAGGAGCTCGGCTGGCGCGGGTTTCTGCTGCCGCGGCTGCAACGGGATTACAGCGCGTTGCGGGCCGCGCTGATCATTGGGCTGGCGTGGTTTCCCTGGCACCTTCCGGAACTGGTGTCGGACCCGGGCCAGCGTCCTTTGACGCCCTTTGCGGTGTATATCCTTGCGCAGTCGGTGCTGCTTGCCTGGCTGTACAACAGCACTCAGGCGAGCCTGCCGGTTGTTGTCCTGTTCCATGCCGCCTTCAACAGCTTCACGAAGTTTTTCCTCGCCGACCTGCAGGGCAGTCCGTACCCCTACCTCGTGGCGTGGTGGGTTTTGGCCGGAGTTGTTGCCGTCCTGGCCGTGGCAGCGGTCGCTTACGCCGGCAGCCGCGACCTGGTGAAGGGTGCGCCCAGGCCCGCACACTAACTCCCTGACACGCCCTCCACGGCAACAGTTTCATCGGACTCCACCCGCTTCAGCTTCGCAAGGAGCCGGGCGGTCTCCGCCAATGCGGACCGAAGCCGCGCGTCATCCGCAGACACGGACGCGGCACCCCAGTCCATCGGGGCGGTACCAACCACGAACAGGGTTGTTCCGCGGGCCGCCGCTGCCCCAAGTGCGCCAGCAAAGAGCTCCCATGCTTCCGCCTGTGGACCGGCATCCGATGGCTCAGGCGGCGGAACACCATCAATGACCCACAGCTCCGCCCCCGCTGCGAGGAGGGAATAGTCTTCCCTGGAGGTACCCGGGGCGCACAGTTCGTCGAAGCTGATCCACAGCAGTTCCGGTTCGCAGGCCTTGGCGGCAAAGACGCGGGACCCGGCATGTGCCGCCAGGTGCCGGCCCGGTGGCGGCGGGAAGAGGCCGTATACCGCCAGCTGCCGGCTGCTGCCGGGCACCAGGATGCGGCCCTCGGGGAGGGCTGGCCGCTCCGGCTCGGCGGCCATGGCCTACAGCCAGCCCTTCTTCTTGAAGATGCCGTACATGAGGGCCGCCATCGCGATCATGATGCCAATGGACAGCGGGTAGCCCAGTTCCCAGTGGAGCTCCGGCATGTGGTCAAAGTTCATCCCGTACACACCGGCAACGAAAGACGGCGCGAAGAAGATCGCCGCCCAGGAGGAGATCTTCTTCACCTGTTCGTTCTGTTCGGCGCTGGCCTCGTTCTGCCGGTTTGCGGTGAGGGTGCCGTCCAAGGTGAGCGCGTTCTGCAGCAGGTCCCGGAAGGAATCCGCCCGGGAGATCACGCGCTCTACGTGGTCTTCGACGTCGCGGAGGCTGTGCCGCAGGTCCGTTTCCACGCCGTACTTCTCGAATCCGCGTTCAAGTTGGTGCAACATGTCCGGCAGTGGATGGATTGCCCGCTGGAACTGGATGACTTCCCGGGCCAGTTCGTAGATCCGGCGGGACACCGTGGTGTCGCCGCTGAAAAGCTGGTCCTCGATCTCGTCGATATCGTTTTCGAGTCCGGCCACCACAGGTGCGTAGTCATCCACCACGCGGTCCAGCAGTGCGTACAGGACTGCTTCGGGCCCGTGGCGCAGGAGGTCGGGCCGGGCCTCCATGCGGCGCCGCACCCGGGCCACGCCGGCCATCTCTGCATGGCGGACCGTGACCACATAGTTTTTGCCGGTGAAGATGTGGAGTTCGCCGAATTCCACGCTTTCGGAGTCGTCAATGTACCGGGCGGGCCGGAGGACCGTGAACAGGCTGTCGTCGTAGCGCTCCAGTTTGGGGCGCTGGTGCGCGGAGATGGCGTCTTCCACCGCAAGGTCGTGGAGGCCAAACTCGCTTGCCACCGCCGCCATTTCCTCCGGCGTGGGCCGGTACAGCCCGATCCAGGCCATTCCGCCGTGGTGCGCAAGCATGTCAAAGGTCTGTTCGAGGCTCTCGGGTTCCACGTGGCGCACGCCGTCCACATAGACGGCATTGTCGATGATGGTCATGGGCGCCGGGCCCCGGGCGAGGGGCGTGCAGCCATCAGGACATTCCTCCGATGATCGCACCGGAGACCGCCATCGCCACCAGGTCGTGGCCGGAATCGATGAGGGTGACGGCTGCGGGGCGTCCTGCAAAGCCGTTGTGGATGACGTGGCCGCCTGCGCGGAAAACCAGGCCCATAACCAGGGCGAACAAGCCGCCGGCCAGGGCGTTGTCCAGCCCAAGCCTGGCGATCAGGACAGCCAGCAGGATCGCCGTCAGTGCCGCAGCCACCATCATCGGCAGCCAGATGCCGGCGCCGCCGCCCATGTTCTTCAGGTCGTCCTCCGTCTTGCCGATCGCGGCCATCCAGCGGTTGCCGAGCACTGCAGGCATGTACCAGACAAAGCCGATGGCCATGCTTGCGACGAAGGCGAGCAGCACGGCAAGCCAGTTGATCTGTGAAACGTATGAGAGCCAATCCATTCTGGAAATCCTAGCCGCCCGGCCGTGGTCAGGTGTTGGACGCCCTGGCGAGGCCGCTGATGAGGGGCTCGGTGCGGTAGGGGATGTGGGTGTGCAGCGCCAGGACTGTTTCGGTCCGGATCACGCCCTTGATCCTCAGGACCTGCCGGAGGGAGGACTGGAGGTTGTGGGTGTCTGTGGCCACCACCCGGCACCAGACATCCCCACGGCCCGAGATTTCGTGGACCTCCAGGACCTGGGGTATCAACCGGAGCGCAGCGACCACGCCGTCCAGTTCGCGGTGGGAGACCTCGATGGTCACAAAGGCCACCACGTCATAGCCCACCGCCTCCAGGTCCACCTCGCGGCCGCCGGGCCGCAGCACGCCCGCACGGAGGAGGCGCCGGACCCGGGTCTGGGCCGTGTTCCGGGCAATGCCCAGCGATTCGGCCAGTTCGCCGATCTGGATCCGGGGATCGCGGATCATTGCCAGGAGAATTTTGAGGTCGGTGGGGTCCAACTGGTTCATATAGTCACTCTCAGTCACACACGAACGGCAATACTGATGATCCTGCGCAATTCTTCCATGAAAATCCGATCAAAGGAGCAGCACTAACGCACTCTTAAGGCATCGGATATCCACCCCGCGCCGGACTCCCACAAGGATCTCCACCGCGGTATGAACCAGAGGCGGCACACGATGACGGTCTTCAGTGAACTCCGCATGCGCCCGGCCCCGGCTGCTGCCTCCGCCGGGTGGGATGCATCCACCACAACCCGGCTCGTGATGGCGGGAACCGTAATTTTCACCCTCCTGGTGGGCGCCAACCTGGCAACACCGTTGTATCCCCTCCTGCAGGCCGAACTTGGGCTGTCCACGCTGGGAGTCACCGCCGCGTTCGCCAGCTACGTCCTGTCCCTGGTTGCCACGCTGATGCTGGCCGGGCACTGGTCTGACCACATCGGCCGGCGGGCTGCGCTCATCCTGGCCGTCCTTGCAGGACTGGCCGGCGGGTGGCTCTTCGCTGAAGCAGAAACGCTCGCTGCGCTGTGCGCGGGCAGGGCCCTGCAGGGGACAGCGGTTGCGCTGGCCACGGGTGCCAGTGCCGCGGCCCTGCGCGAACTCCTTCCGTCCCGCCCGGAGTGGGCCTCCCGCTTCACGTTGCTGGCCTCATCCGGGGGAGTGGCGGCGGGGCCGGTCATTGGGGGACTGCTGTCACTCCTCCCGGGCGCCACCACATCCCCGTACTATGTCCATTCCCTGATCCTTGCCGGGCTCCTGGTGCCGCTGTTCCTGCTGCGTGCCCGCCCCGCGATCAGCCTCCCCGCACCCTCCCGGCCGCTGAAGGCCCTCGCGCCGCGCCGCCCTTCCGTATCCCGCGAGGCGAGGGGAGCCTTCTGGCTTGCCGCCGGCGTCGGATTCCTCAGCTTTGCGGTCTTCGGATTCTGCCTGTCGCTGGCCCCCGGCTACTTTGCGCAGGTGCTGCACACCGATTCCCGCCCCTTGGTGGGCGTCCTGGCCGGCCTGGCCCTGGCGTCCTCCGCGCTGAGCCAGCTGCTGACCCTCCGGGGCCGCTACACGGTTCCGGCCGGACTGGCAGTCATGGGCGTGTCCGTCGTGCTCCTGGGGGCGGCGGGAGCGTGGCACAGTCCCGTGCTGCTGGTCGCCGCAGCCCTTGCCGCCGGTGTGGGCCAGGGAACCGCGTTCCGCACCGTCTTCAACAACGTTGCGGCCAGGGTGGAGGCATCGCGGCACGCACAGATTGTCAGCACCGTCTACGTCATCACCTACCTTGGCAGCGCGGTGCCGGTCCTCGGCCTAGGCTGGGCAGCCGGCGTCTTCGGCCTGCCCGCTGCGGTGGCCGGGTTCGTGGGGCTGTGCGGCGGTGCAGCACTGATCCTGTCGGCCGTGACGCTCCGGCTCGCGCTCATCGGGCGCCGCGGGTAGCCTGCCCCGGCACGTTCCGGCAGGCAGGTTGGGGCAGCCCTGCTAATCCGGCAACGGACCGTGATTGCCCTGGATGTGTTCGAACACCAGCGTTGTCTCGGTGTGCCCCACCACGGGGTCCGTAGCCAGGTTGTCCAGCACCCAGTCCCGCAGGTCCTCGGTGGTTGCGACGGCAATATGCAGCAGGTAGTCCACAGAGCCCGAGGTGTGGAAGGTGGACAGCACGGCAGGCAGGTGCGGCACCCTGCCCGTGAAACGGTCAATCTGGTCGCGGTCATGGGCACGGAGCCGCACGGCAACCAGCGCCTGTACGGACCGGCCGATTGCTGACAGGTTGAGCTTCGCCTCGTAGCCCTGGACGATTCCCCGCTCTGACAGGGCGCGGGTGCGCATCAGGGCGGTGGAAGGGGCGATTCCCACCAGTTCCGCGAGCTGCTTGTTGGAGATCCGGGCATCGGCCACCAGGGCCGCCAGCAGCCGCTCGTCAATCGCGTCGAGCGGTTCCAGATGCGCTCCCGGCCTGGCGTTCCTGGCATTCGTGCTCACTGCAGCTCCTCGTGACGATCCTGGGTTTCATCCTAGCCGCGCCCGGCTGCGGTACCAGGTAATGTGCAGGCTGGCCGCCGAATTTCGCGCTGCCGCTTCCCGGGCAGAGAGCAGAATCTTCACGGAAGCACCCTGGTTGACGGAACCGCAGTGCCGCCGGCTTCTAGGCCGCGGCGCGTTCCTTACCGGAATGGACGACGGCGACAGCCGCCGCAGTCAGGCAGGCAAGGACCATGACTGCCGCGGCCAGGGCATTCCAGCCAAGGGACTGGAACACCAGGCCCCCGGCCCAGCCGATGATGCTGGACCCGAGGTAGTAGGCCAGGTTGTACAGCGAGGCGGCCTGGGCCCGGCCGGTGCTGGCAAGGGCGCCGGTCCAACCGGCCCCGATGCTGTGGGCGGCGAAGAAGCCGCCGGTGAACACCACCAGGCCGGCCAGGATCAAGGCAAGGGACTGCGTCAGCGTCAGGGCAAGGCCCGCTGTGGACAACGCCAGGCCTGCCAGCAGGACAGTCCGGCGGCCAAAGCGAAGGGTCAGCCCCGCCGACCAGCGCGACGTGACGGTCCCCGACAGGTAGGCCAGGAAGATCAGGCTGATCAGTGTTCCCGGAAGGCCGAAGGGTTCGCCGGAAAGCCGGAACCCCAGGTAGTTGTACACCGCCACGAACCCGCCCATCATCAGGAAGGCCTGGCCATAAAGGACCAGCAGCCGGACGTCCCGCAGGTGGCCGCCGAGGGTCCGGAACGCCCCGCGCAGCCCGGCGGCGGGGGCGGTGACAAATCCCTGGGCCTTCGGCACCAGGATGAGGAAGGCGACGGCGGCGAGGGTGGCAAGGATGGACACCGCCAGTGCCGCCGCGCGCCAGCCCCACAGTTCGCCGGCCGGACCGGCCACCAGCCGTCCGGCGAGCCCGCCCAGGGTGGTGCCGGCAACGTAGCTTCCGGCTGCCAGGGCCGCGTGGGCTTTGGTGACTTCCTCGTTGAGGTAGGCAATGGCGATGGCCGGGATGCCGCCCAGCGCCATTCCTTCCAGGAGCCGCAGGGCAAGCAGCATGCCAAAGCTGGTGGACAGCGGAACCAGCAGGCCAAGGACTGTGGCTATCGAAATGCCCCACGCCATGGCCCGGACCCGGCCGATCCGGTCCGCCAGGAAAGACCAGGGAATCACCGTCACCGCAAGGCCCACCGTGGCCAGCGAGATGGTCAGGGCGGCCTCCGCCGCGCTGACCCGCAGGTCTGAGGCCAGGATCGGCAGCACGGCCTGGGTGGAGTAAAGCTGGGCGAAGGTGGCCACACCCGCGAAGGACAGGCCGGCGAGGATCCTGGCATACGCCGTCGAGCCCTTTGCATGCCCGTTCCAGCGCGGGGACGGAGTGCTGTTTGGGCGGACGATATGTGCCATGCGGCCAGCGTAGCTTTTCCCACATACATGCATCCAATGCATGCTTTGTGTAAAACTGATAGCAATATCGCATGCTTTTCCCAAACCCGGCGGCTTTTTCCCAACTAGGTAGCGCCAAGTGTCGTTATGGGTCGTCAAAACGACACTTGGCGCTACCTGGTTGGGCCGGCGGCGAGCAGGAAGGAGGCCGGCCCGTGGAACCGGACCAGAAACAGCTCGTGCAGCTGCTGCCGCTCCTGCCCGTGCTCGCTGAGCTGGGGCGCACCGAGCACGTCACGGAAACCGCGGAACTGCTCGGAGTACCCCAGTCCACGGTGAGCCGCGCCCTGGCCCGGGCGAGCGCCGTCGTCGGTACCGAACTCCTGGTCCGGGACGGCAGGGGAGTCCGGCTGACACCCGCCGCCCGCACCCTGCTGCCGTACATCGAGCAGGCCCTCACGGCGTTCCAGGCGGGACTGGACCTCGTCCGCGACGAGTCGGACGTGGTGCGGGGAAGGATTTCCCTCTCCTTCCAGCACACGTTCGGCGAGGCAGCCCTGCCGCTCCTGATCAGTGCCTTCCGGACCCGTCATCCCGGCGCTGCCTTCACGCTGAGCCAGGGCGCCCGGAACGCCTGCCTTGACGAACTGGCCTCGGGTGAGTCGGACCTGGCACTGACGGCTCCCGTAGCGCCGGCCGGCCGGAACCTGACCTCGGCGCCGCTGTACCGCGAGCCGCTCCGCCTGGTGGTGCACCACAGCCACCCCCTCGCCGCGCAGCCCTCCGCCAAGCTCGCCGATATCAGGGCAGACCCCTTCGTGGCGCTCGGGCCCGGGTACGGCATGCGTTCGCTCACCGATGCGTTGTTCCGCGAGGCCGGCTACCGGCCGCGCATCGCGTTCGAAAGCCAGGACTCGCACACGGTCCGGGGACTGGTCTCCGCCGGCCTGGGCGTCAGCATCCTGCCGCCGGGAGGCGATGCCCCGGGCCGTACCGTCAGCCCAGAAACCGGGAACCTGGGCTGGGTCGAAGTTCCCCTGGACTCCGCCCTGGCGTTCCGCGAAGTTGGCCTGTCCTGGCGGCGGCGGAAACCTGGCTCGGAGCCGGTGCCGGTACGGCTGTTCCGGGACATGGTGGTGACGGAAGGGCCCGGACTGCTGGCCGGGCTGGTGCGGCAGCGGTCCCGCTGACTGGGCCGGAAGACTCGGGGATGGGCCGTCCGCCGCCCCCGCACCATTACCCTTGTGACGTGACCAACACCGAAAATTCCTCCGCCCTCCCCGCCGCCCCGCAGGTTCCCGCATCAACTCCGCCCGGCGGTGTCATCATCGGGCTGGACATCGGTGGCACCAAGACCCACGGGGTCCGCTTCGAGGACGGGGTGCCGGTTGCGGATGAGTCCGCCGGCAGCTCCAACGTGCAGAACGTCAGCCGCGACGAGGCGGCCGCCAACCTCGCCGACCTCTTCTCGCGCATCGGGGGAGGGCAGGTATCCCAGGTCTACGCGGGCTCGGGCGGCATCGACACCGAAGACGACGCCGCAGCCCTGGCGTCCCTGATCCAGCCCCACGTGCCCGGTGCCCGGGTGACAGTGGTGCATGATTCACGCCTGCTGCTGGCCGCCGGGCACGCGAGCACGGGAGTCGCGGTGATAGCGGGCACCGGTTCGGCCGCCTGGGGCAGGAATGCCGACGGCGGCGAGGCCAGGGCAGGCGGCTGGGGCTACCTCCTGGGCGATGAAGGCAGCGGTTACTGGCTTGGCCGCGAAGCGGTGCGGCACAGCCTGGGCCGGATGAACCGGGGACTGCCCGCCGACGAACTCACCACGGCCCTGCTGCAGTCCTGCGGGGTGGGCGACCCCAACCGCCTCATCGCGCTGTTCCATTCACCGAAGACCGGGCGGCGCTTCTGGGCCCAGCAGGCCCGGTATGTGGTGGAGGCCGCGGCAGGTGGCCACCCTGAAAGCCAGGCGCTGCTGGACCAGGCAGGGAAGGACCTTGCCGGCCTGGCGCTGCAGGTGCTGCAGCAGCTGGGTATCACCGGCCCCGTGATCCTGGGCGGCGGCCTGGGCATGAACGTGGCACCGCTGCAGCACTCCTTCCGCCGCCACCTGATGGATGCCGGCGTGACAGATATCCGCGTGCTGGACCAGGAACCAGTCTTCGGTGTGCTGCAACTGGTGGCAGAGCAGGCCTGATCCGGTCCGGTCCCTTAGAGCCGTTTCCGGGGCGTCAGCCGGACGCCCGGGAGGGGAGGGGCGGGAATGCGTCCCGCCTCGGGCCCCGCGTCCGGACCGTGGCCGGGGACCAGGCCGTACCGTGCCACAGCCGTTTGCGTTTCCTGCAGGCCGGCCTGGGCTTCCCAGTCGCTCCTGGCCTGTTCCACTTCCTCGTGGGTGCGCCCCACGAAGTTCCACCACATCAGCAGCTCTTCCTGGAAGGGCTCGCCGCCGATGAGGAGGAAGCGCGTTCCGGGGAGTGCCTGCACCTGCAGCTCCGTGCGGCCCGTGCCCAGGTAGCCCAGCGGGCCCGGTGGAACCTCCTGGCCGTCCACCGCCAGGCCGCCGTCGAGCACAAGGATGCCGTGCTCAAACCCTGCAGTGAGCGGCAGCACGGCGGCCCCGCCGCAGGAGACGTCCGCACCCACGATCGGTGAGTACATGGTTGCCGGTGACGTGACACCGGCAAATTCACCCACCATCACCGTGGCGGTGAAGCCCTCCCCGCTGGAACGGGGAAGTTCACGGTGCTGCTCGAATGCCGGTGCCCGGTGCCGTTCACCGCCGGGCAGGGCCACCCAGAGCTGCAGCCCGCGCTGCACCGGCAGGGCTTCGCCGGCAGGCGGAAGCACGGCGAACTCGGAATGGGAGACGCCGTGGCCCGCCGTCATGATGTTCAGTTCACCCGGCCGGACCACAACGTCGCTGCCCACGCTGTCCCGGTGGCGGATGTGGCCGGCCAGGGGCCAGGTTACGGTCTGCAGGCCAATGTGGGGGTGGGGGAGTACGGACATCGCAGTCCGGTCCGGGCCAAAGCTGTCCAGGAAACACCATGCCCCGATGGTGGGCAGGCCACGCTGCGGCAGAGTCCGCTGGACGTTCATGGCGCGTACTCCGCCGAGCGGTACCTCGCGTTGCGGCCACAGCTGAAGGCAGGGTCCGGAACTCCCCTCAGGGGCTGCCGGCGGACAGACTTCCTGCTGCGGCGCTATTTCCAAGTTGGTCACCCCACCACTTTAAGGCCGGTCTGCCCGCGGCGGAACAGCGTCCCGGGCCACAGCGGTTCCTCGCCGGAACGGTCATTCCCATCCGGCGCGGTCCCGGCTCCGAATGGTTACAGTAGGGATTCCTTTGCCCGGATTCGGGGCGCTGCAGGTGTTGCCGGCCCCGGTTTGGGTTACCGTAACTATCAGCGTGCTGATGACAATGTCGCGGTGCTTTCAGAGGCCGTCCCAGAGAACAGGTGAGTCCGCACCATGGACCAGGCGATGATCGAGTTTCAGAGCGTTACCAAGCAGTTCCAGGGCGGGCAACCGGCCGTGGACAACCTCTCCATGTCCATCGCCAAGGGATCCATCACCGTCTTTGTGGGCCCGTCAGGCTGCGGCAAAACCACCTCGTTGCGCATGATCAACAGGATGGTGGAACCCACCTCCGGGGCCATCACGGTGGACGGCAGGGACGTCACCTCCGTGCCGGCGCCCGAACTGCGCCGCTCGATGGGGTATGTGATGCAGTCGGCCGGGCTGCTGCCGCACCGCTCCGTGCTGGACAACATTGCCACCGTGCCCCGGCTGAACGGCGTGTCCAAGGCCGACGCCCGCCGGCGCGCCGAGGAACTCCTGGACGTGGTGGGCCTGGCCCGGCCACTCGCCAAGCGATACCCGTCCCAGCTGTCCGGCGGCCAGCAGCAGCGCGTGGGGGTAGCCCGTGCGCTTGCCGCCGATCCACCCATTTTGCTCATGGATGAGCCGTTCAGCGCCGTGGATCCCGTGGTCCGCGACGAGCTCCAGCAGGAGCTGCTGCGGCTCCAGAAGGACCTGGCCAAGACCATCGTCTTTGTCACGCACGACATCGATGAAGCCACAGTCCTGGGCGACAAGGTGGCCGTCTTCGCGGTGGGCGGAAAGCTTGCCCAGTACGCCACGCCGGAGGAAATCCTCCGTGCCCCGGCAAACGACTTCGTGGCCTCCTTCGTGGGACGGGACCGGGGATTCCGGCACCTTGGCTTCACCTCTTCCGACGGCGTCACCCTCCACTCGGTGCCGACGATCGTCCGCGGCCGCAGCGGCTCCGGAATCGATCCGGACGCAACAAGCGGCTGGCAGCTGGTGGTGGACGAAGAGATGCGCCCGCTGGGATGGTCCACGCCCGGCACCGCCACCGGCCTCATTCCGGGAGGTTCGCTGTTCCGCCCCGGGGAAAGCCTGCGCCGCGCACTGGACGCGGCGCTGTCCTCGCCGTCGGGCCTCGGCGTCGCAGTGGATGCGGAGGGCCGGGTGCAGGGTGTCATCCGGGGCGGAGAAGTACTGGCCCTCATTGAAGAAGCACGCCAGCTCCGGCAGGCTGCACTCTGATGGAGTGGTTCCTGGCCAACATCGACATGGTCCTGGAACGGTCCGGCCAGCACCTGGTGCTTGCCCTCGTCCCCATGGTCCTGGGACTGGTCATCTCCCTTCCCCTGGCGCAGCTGGCCCGGCAGAACCGGGCCCTCCGCTCGGTGGTGCTGACGGCCTCCTCGCTGCTGTACACCATTCCCTCACTGGCACTCTTCATCATCCTTCCCACCATCCTGGGCACCAGGATCCTGGACCCGCTCAACGTGGTGGTGGCCCTGACCATCTATGCGGTGGCCCTCCTGGTCCGTGCCGCCCTGGACGCCTTCGACTCGGTGAGCGAGGACGTGGGACAGGCCGCTGTGGCCATGGGATACAAACCGCTGGCCCGGTTCCTGCGGGTGGACCTGCCGCTGTCCCTGCCGGTGATGTTCGCCGGGCTCCGGGTGGTGTCCGTCAGCAACATCTCCCTGGTCAGCGTGGCAGCGCTGCTTGGCATCGGAAACCTGGGCATGCTGTTCACATCAGGACTGCAGCGGGGCTTCATCACGGAAATCGTGGTGGGGATTATTGCCATCCTTGTCCTCGCCCTGCTGATGGACGCTTTGCTTGTCCTGCTGGAACGGCTCCTCACGCCGTGGGAGCGGGCAGGGCGGCTGGGGACCAGGCAGCAGGATGGCAGTAGCGCGGTAGAAGCAGTTGACGCGGCCGCGCGTATCTCCATGCCTAAGACCGGAGGCGGAAACGCATGAGCAACGTTTTCACCGACACCTTCGCCTGGCTGGCCGATCCGCTGCACTGGACCGGCGCCGCCGGAATACCCGCCCGGCTGGGCGAGCACCTCCAGTACACCGGCCTGGTCATGCTGATCGCTGTTGCCATTGCCGTCCCCGTTGGCATGTACGTCGGCCACACGGGCAGGGGAAGGGTTGCCGTGGTGGCGCTCGCCGGTGCGCTGCGCGCCCTGCCCACCCTGGGGCTGCTGACACTCTTCGTGCTGCTCGCCGGGATCGGGCTGATGCCGCCCATCTGGGCGCTCGTTATCCTCACGGTCCCCCCGCTGCTGGCCGGCACCTATGCCGGAATTTCCAGCGTGGACCGCAACGTGGTGGATGCCGCCCGCGCCATGGGCATGACCGAACTGCAGGTTCTGTTCCGGGCAGAGCTGCCCAACGCCCTGACCGTCATGTTTGGCGGCTTCCGGACCGGCGTGCTTCAGGTCATCGCCACCGTCTCCGTGGTGGCCTACATCAACCTGGGAGGCCTGGGCCGCTACCTTTTCGACGGCCTGGTCCTCAGCGACTTCCCGCAGATGCTCGGCGGCTCCCTGCTCATCGCAGCGCTCGCCATCGCCGTCGACCTCGTCCTGTCCCTTTTCCAGAGGCTGTTCCTGGCAACAGGCGCCTCTGGCCAGTCCCGCCGCAGCCAGCAGGCTGCGGCCGATCTCACAGACCCCGTCCTGACGGAGGCTGTGGTACAAGGAGGTAAATCATGAAGGAAAGCCGTCCACACCACCTCGGCAGGCGGGCATTCAGCGGGCTCGCCGCCGGGCTAGGCCTGGCCATGGCATTGTCCGCGTGCGGAGGATCCTCCGATCCCCTGAGCAACGCGCCGGCCACCACCGGAGCAGCCTCCGGGGAAGCAACGTCCCTCGTCGTCGGCTCGGCTGACTTCCCGGAAAGCCAGATCGTGGCGGAACTCTACGCAGGAGCCCTGACCGCCGCCGGCATCACCGCCACCACCAAGCCGAACATCGGCTCCCGCGAGGTGTACATCAAGGCCGTCCAGGACGGATCGGTGGACGTGGTTCCGGACTACACGGGCAACCTCCTGCTGCACGTGGACAAGGAAGCGTCCGAGGAGTCGGCGGACGACATCGCGGCGGCCCTGCCGGAGAAGCTGCCGGACGGACTGGCGGTGCTGGAACCCTCCAAGGCCGAGAACAAGGACGCCATGGTGGTCACCAAGGCCACGGCCGAGAAGTACCAGCTGAAGTCCCTCGAGGACCTGGCCAAGGTGTGCAGCGAGATCGTGGTGGGCGCCCCCGCCACCTTCGCCGAGCGTGCCTACGGGCTGCCCGGCCTGAAGGAGAACTACAACTGCGAGCCGAAGAAACTGGAGCCGTTCAGTGACGGCGGCGGTCCCGTGACGCTCAAGGCGCTCCTTGAAGACCAGGTGCAGGTGGCGGACATCTACACCACAACCCCGTCCATTGCCGACAACGATCTTGTGGTCCTTGAAGACCCCAAGAACAACTTCATCGCCCAGCAGGTGGTCCCGCTGTACAACGAGGCGAAGATGACCGACACGGCCAGGGAGGCCCTCAACTCGGTGTCCCGCATCCTGACCACCGAGGACCTCATCAACCTGAACCGTGCCGTCAGCGGCAGCCAGAAGCAGGGTGCCAAGGAAGCGGCGGACGCGTGGCTCAAGGAAAAGGGCATCGTCAAGTAGGACTACCTACCTGACCACAAGCAGTACGACGGCGGCTGCCGGACTTCCAGAAGTCCGGCAGCCGCCGTCGTCCGTTCCGGGTGGCGGCGCGCGCAGCCTGTGGCTGACGTCTCAACGGCCGTCCATCCTTCCTGTGGCATATTTGAGGAATGGCAGAATTCAGGCAGTCCACCAAGCTCAACAACGTCCTTTATGACATTCGTGGGCCAATCCTCCAGGCTGCCCAGCAGATGGAGGCGGAGGGGCACCGGATCCTCAAGCTGAACATCGGAAATCCCGCGCCGTTTGGCTTTGAAGCGCCGGACGCCATCCTCGTGGACATGATCCGCCACCTGCCGCACGCCCAGGGCTACAGCGATTCCAGGGGCATCTTTTCCGCACGGACCGCCGTCTCGCAGTACTACCAGACCCGGGACATCCAGAACATCCACGTGGATGACATCTATCTGGGCAACGGCGTCAGCGAACTCATCACCATGTCCCTGATGGCCCTGCTCAATGACGGTGACGAGGTCCTGATCCCCACCCCGGACTACCCGCTGTGGACCGCTTCCGTGGCGCTGGCCGGCGGCAGGCCCGTCCACTACCTCTGCGACGAGGAAACGGGCTGGCAGCCGGACCTGGAGGACATGGAAGCCAAGATCACGCCCCGCACCAAGGGACTCGTGGTCATCAATCCGAACAACCCCACCGGCGCGGTCTACCCGGAAGAGACGCTGAAGAAGATCGTCGCCCTCGCTGAGAAGCACGGCCTGGTGGTCTTCGCCGACGAGATCTACGAAAAGATCCTGTACGAGGACGCGGTCCACATCAACCTGGCCAAACTGACCGGCGACGACGTCCTGTGCCTGACGTTCAGCGGCCTGTCCAAGGCGTACCGGGTATGCGGCTACCGGGCCGGCTGGATGGCCATCTCCGGTCCCAAGAAGGATGCGGCGGACTACCTCGAAGGCATCAGCCTGCTGGCCAACATGCGCCTGTGTGCAAACGTTCCGGCCCAGCATGCCATCCAGACGGCGCTGGGCGGGTACCAGAGCATCAACGACCTGATCCTGCCCGGCGGGCGCCTGCTGGAGCAGCGCAACAAGGCCTACGACATGCTCAACGCCATCCCCGGCGTGAGCACCCAGCAGGCGCGGGGCGCACTCTACCTCTTCCCGAAGCTGGACCCCGAGGTCTACCACATCCGCGACGACGAGAAGTTCGTCCTGGACCTGCTGAGGGAACAAAAGATCCTGGTGTCCCACGGCAGGGCCTTCAACTGGGTCCGCCCGGACCACTTCCGCATGGTCACCCTGCCCAACGTCAAGGACATCGAAGAAGCGGTGGGGCGGATGGGGGACTTCCTCAGCAGGTACCAGGGCAACTAGCCTGTGTTCACGGGCGCTTCGGTCCCGTGGAACTTCGCGAAAGGATTTCCCATGTCCGGCGCCACAGGCTTTGATCAGCACCCTTCTGAGACCCTGCGGGCAGGGAAGGGTTTTTCGCTGGCCGACGTGGACCCTGATTCCACGCCGGGCTTCAAGGGCACCAAAGAGGACGGCCAGGCACTGCTGGCGGAACTCGACGATGAACTGGCGCAGCTGCAGGAAAAGCTGTTCGCCGAGTCCCGGTTCGGCGGGCGCAAGCGCATCCTGCTGATCCTCCAGGCCATGGATACCGCGGGCAAGGGCGGCATCGTCAACCATATGATGGCCGCCATGGATCCCCAGGGTGTGCAGTTCAAGGCCTTCAAGGCTCCCACGGATGAGGAAAAATCCTACGATTTCCTGTGGCGGATCGAAAAGGAAGTACCCGCCGCCGGGATGGTGGGGGTGTTCGACCGTTCCCACTACGAGGACGTCCTGATCCACCGCGTCCACCGCTGGGCCAGCCCGGAGGAGATCAAGCGCCGCTATGTGGCCATCAACGAGTTCGAGGCCAGGCTCAGCGGCTCCGGAACCACGGTGGTGAAGGTGATGCTCCACATTAGTGGAGAGGAGCAGAAGGAGCGGCTGCTGGCACGGCTGGACAACCCGGCCAAGCACTGGAAGTACAGCCGTGGCGACCTTGACGAGCGGGCTTTCTGGGAGGACTACATGAATGCCTACCAGGCGGCCATTGATGAAACCAACACCGCGAACGCGCCCTGGCACGTGGTCCCCGCCAACAAGAAGTGGTTTGCCCGGATCGCCGTCCAGCAGTTGCTGCTGGGTGCACTGAACGGAATGGACCTTCAATGGCCCAAGGCTGAGTTCGACGTCGCCCTGGAACGCGAGCTGGTAGTGCGGTCCTGACGCTTCCTTTCAGCCTGCGGCCGCGGGCCTAGAGCGGCTGGTCGCGGGCAGCTGCCAGCCGCTTCCGGGCGCCTTCCAGCCATTCCTCGCACCGTGCAGCCAGGGCCTCGCCGCGTTCCCACAGGGCCAGGGATTCTTCAAGGCTGGCGCCGCCGGCCTCAAGCTTTCCCACCACAGCGATGAGCTGCTCACGGGCTTCCTCATAGCTCAGTGCCTGGATGTCGGCCGCTGGTTTCTGCTCAGTCATTCAGTTCTCCGGTTTCGGTAATGGGCTGTTCAAGTGTCCCGGTGGAGGTTGCGCCGAAGCGGCCTTCAGCCACGCGGATGGACAGGGGCGAGCCGGGCGGAGCTTCGGCCGGGCGGCGCACCACGGCATGGCCGGCGGTGCCGGCTTCTTCCGCCCGCTTACCGGCGAGTTCGACGACGGCGTACCCCCGGTCCAGCGTCTTCTGCGGCGACAGTGCCCGCACCTGGGCTTTCAGGTGCTCCAGCTGGTCGGCCGCGCGGACCACGGAGGAGCTGACGGCGGCGGAGGACCTCCGGAGCAGCCGCTCAATTTCCTCGGACCGGATGGTCACGAGTCCTTCCGGTGCTGCCAGCACCGGCCGTGAATGGAGGGACGCCAGGCGGTCCGCTTCCCTGTCCACCAGCCGTTCCATGCACCGGCGCAGCTGCACCCTTGCCTGGCGCACACCTGCCAGTTCCTCGGACACTTCCGGGACAATCCGCTTGGCAGCGTCCGTGGGCGTGGAAGCCCGCAGGTCCGCGACGTCGTCCAGCAGCGGACGGTCCGCCTCGTGGCCGATGGCGCTGACCACCGGGGTGGCGGCGGCGGCCACGGCACGGATCAGTTCTTCGCTGTTGAAGGGCAGGAGGTCTTCCAGGGCGCCGCCGCCGCGGGCGATGACGATGACATCCACTTCGGGCAGGGCGTCCAGGTCGCGGAGGGCGCGGACCACATGGGCCACCGCGGTGTTCCCCTGCACGGCCACCTCCCGGATTTCGAACTCGACTGCCGGCCAGCGCAGGGCTGCGTTGCGCAGGATATCCTTCTTGGCGTCGGAATCGCGGCCGGTGATGAGGCCGATGCGGTGCGGCAGCAGGGGCAGGGGCTTCTTGCGGGAGTCCGCGAAGAGCCCTTCGGCGGAGAGCGCCTGGCGCAGCCGCTCGATCCGGGCCAGGAGATCGCCCAGCCCCACCGGCCTGATGTCCCTGACCAACATGTTCAGCCGGCCCGTCTTGAGCCAGAACTCCGGCTTCAGCAGGGCAACCACGCGGGAGCCCCGCTCCAGCGGCAGGTTCTGGCGTTCCAGCACCTTGGTCCACACGGAGGCGGGCAGCGACACCTCGGCGTCGACATCCCTCAGGGTGAGGTAGGCGTTGGTGCCCCGGCGGTTCAGCTCAATAACCTGCCCTTCAACCCACGCAGACGGCGTACGGTCGATATGGGCTTTGAGCTTCTGTGACAGCAGCTGGAGCGGCCACGGGTTGTCCGGGCTGGTTTCGGCAGCAGTGGCAGGCAGCGTGGAGGGCGCCGCGAGGTGCTGGCCGGAGACCGGAAGCGACGCCTGTTCAGACATGCGGACGCTCGTGGCGGGCTGTAGCTGCGGGCATGGGGTCCTTCGTCCGTTGGTCGGCTGGTTGTTTCGTCGCTGGCTGGAAATGGGCTGGTCGGAATAGCGCTTTGAAATAAGAGCCGGTTGGAATCTAAGCCGGTGGTGGCCGGCGGTCATTCAACCTTATCCATAAGCTCTACCACCACGGACTGACAAGGGTGCCGCCCCGGGCCCCGCCTAGGATGGGGTGACCCCCGCCAACATGAAGGATTCTCCGTGCGTAGTTTTGTTTCCGCTGCCGCCGCCGTACTGGCCGTGCTGCTGGCCGCCGTCGCAGTCCCCGCCATCTGGCTGGACCGCAACATCGTCCAGGAGCAGGGCTTCGTTGAACTGGCGGCTCCGCTCGGAAGGGACCCCGGGTTCCAGCAGCAGCTGGCCGTGGCAGCGGTGGCAACCATCGACACCAGCGCCGTTCCAGGGTTCCTTTCGGACCTGGTCCAACCGGTGCTGGAGGACGCCGCGTCCGCGCTGACCGCCCTGCCGGAGTATCCGGCCGCATGGGAGGAAACCCTGCGCAACAGCCACCGGCTGAGCTTTGCCAGTCCGGCGACGGACGACGGCGGATCAGCCCCGGCGTCGTCCCTCACCCTTGACGTCGCTCCCTTGGTGTCGCTGGGGGCCGGGGAAATTTCACGCACCACGGGGTTGCCCCTGGATCCGCCGGACCAGACCCTCATCAACGTGGGCCAGCCTGAGCACAAGGAATGGACCGAGAGGCTCACCACCTATGCCCCCGCCGGCTACCTTCTGGCCGGGGGGTCGGCGATCGCTCTGCTCCTTGCCCTGGTGGCGGCGAACCGGCGCTGGACAGTAATTGCCGGCGCAGGAGCAGGCGCGCTGCTGCTGGCGGCTGCATGGACCCTCGGCTCCGGGATTGCCTCCGCTGCCGCTGTGTCCGCGGACAGCGGAAATGAGGTTGCCAACATGTTCAGGGATGAGTTGGTGGCGGCGGCCGCAGCAGATTTCCGGGGCTGGACCATGGCAGCGGCCGCCGGCGGCGGTGCGCTGTTGCTCCTGGGCCTGGTGGCCGGGTTCGCCACGCGAAAGCGGGCCCGGGCAAGCCGGTAGCATGGAGTAATGACCCCCTCAGCTGTTTCCCTTTCGATGCCCACCATCCCGCGTAGGCGCCGCTCACCTGAGGAAGTAGCTGCCGCAGCCCCCGTCTCCGGGAACAAGAAGGTGCTGCTCGCTGCTCCCCGCGGTTACTGTGCCGGCGTTGACCGTGCGGTCATCGCCGTCGAGAAGGCCCTGGAACACTACGGTCCTCCGGTGTACGTGCGGAAGCAGATCGTCCACAACGTGCACGTGGTCAGCTCCCTGGAGGAACAGGGTGCCATCTTCGTCGACGAAACGGACGAAGTGCCCGAAGGTGCCCTGGTCATCTTCTCGGCCCACGGAGTATCGCCTGCAGTGGTCCAGTCCGCCGAGGACCGTGGCCTGCGCACCATTGACGCCACGTGCCCCCTGGTGACCAAGGTCCACAAGGAGGCCGTCCGGTTTGCCAAGGACGATTTCGACATCCTGCTGATCGGCCACGACGGCCATGAGGAAGTCGAGGGCACGGCGGGAGAAGCGCCGGAACACATCCAGATCATCAACGGCCCGCATGAGGTGGACAAGGTAACCGTCCGGGACCCGGAGAAGGTGATCTGGCTTTCCCAGACCACCCTCAGCGTCGACGAAACCATGGAAACGGTCCGCCTGCTCAAGCAGCGGTTCCCCACCCTGCAGGATCCGCCCAGCGACGACATCTGCTACGCCACCACCAACCGCCAGGTGGCCATCAAGAAGATTTCGCCGCAGGCAGACTTGGTGATCGTGGTGGGCTCAGCGAACTCCTCCAACTCTGTCCGGCTGGTGGAAGTGGCACTGGAGTACGGGGCGAAGGCGTCCTACCGCGTGGATTTCGCGAACGAGGTTGATGAGGCCTGGTTTGAAGGCGTCGCCACTGTCGGCGTGACATCCGGGGCATCGGTCCCGGAAGTCCTGGTCCAGGACGTCCTGCGCCTGCTGGCCGAGTACGGCTACGGCACCGTGGAGGAAGTTGTTACGGCCGAGGAGGACCTGCTCTTCTCGCTGCCCAAGGAACTCCGGGCAACACTCAAGCAGGCCGGCGACGTCAGCCGTGCCCTGGGCGGACGCCGCTCGCGCGACTGACCTGCACACGGCCGAGACCGCGCAGCCCGCAGTGCGTCAGCCAGTGACCGCGTATCTGATCTTTGTGGACGTGGGCCCGGTACCTGCCGGGCCCACTTTTTTGGTGCCGCTTGCCGTTGCTGTCAGGCGGCTTCGTGGTCGCTTTGCAGCTCAGGCGCCGCCAGGGCCCGCGGGGTGACCTCAACAACCGGAGGGGCAGCAAGCCCGGATTCCTCAAGCGAGTTCAGCTTCCGGGCCGTGGGAAGGACGCGGGCTTCCAGGGTCCCCACCATGGCGTTGTAGCGGTCCACTGACGATTTCAGGGACGAGCCCAGCTTGGTGACGTTCTCGCCCAGGGTCCCCATCCGGTCGTACAGCTGCCGCGCCAGTTCGAACAACTCCCGGGCGCTGTCCGTGAGGACGTCCTGCCGCCAGGTGAAGGCCACGGATTTGAGCACAGCCAGCAGGGTGCTGGGAGATGCCAGGACCACGTTCTTCGACAGCGCGTGATCGAGGAGCCCGGCGTCGGCCATGAGCGCGGCGGCCAGGATGGACTCGGCAGGAATGAAGCAGATCACCAGCTCGGGGGAGTTGCCCGGAATGTCCCAGTACTTCTTGCTGCTCAGGGAATCAACGTGTGCCCGCAGTGCCTTGGCATGGGCCGCCAGCAGCGCCTGCTGGTTCCGGCGGTCGCTCCCGGACAGCGGTCCGGTGTGCCGGGCGCCGGAATCCGGACGGAGGTCCTGCGCCGCACCAGGTTCCTGGGCTTCCAGGTAGGAGGACAGCGGTACTTTTGCGTCCACCACCAGCTGCTTTTCGCCCGGCAGCTGCACCACCAGGTCCGGCCTTATGCCCGAATCATGACCGGCACTGTGGACCTGCTCCACGAAATCGACGTGCCGCAGCATTCCCGATGCTTCCACCACCCGGCGGAGCTGGACTTCGCCCCACTGGCCGCGGGCACTGTTGGACCTCAGGGCAGACTCCAGGGCGTGGGTGGAACGGATGAGCTGTTCATCGGAGAGCCGCGCTTCCTGCAGTTGCTGGGCGAGCTGGCCGTACTGCTCCACCCGGTCCCGTTCCAGCAGCGCCACCTGCTGCTGGACAGCCGTCAGTTTCTCCGCCACCGGGGCAAGTGCGCGCAGCACGCTGCCGTCCTGCGTCCTTGCCTCACCCAGCTCGCGGTTCTGTGCCGCCAAAAGCCTTCGCTCGGCGTCGGCCGCGGCGAACTGCGCGCTGACCTCCGAAAGCCGTGACGACACGGCGTCGAAGTCCTCTTCCAGGCCGCGGGTGTTTTTCCGCAGCACCAAGAACACGGCGGCAGCACCCGCAAAGGCACCCAGCAGCAGCATGAACAAAGCAAGAATCAACGCGAAACCATCCATGCCCTCACTGTCGCATGGGGCTGTGACATTTTGCCGAAGCGACATTTTCCCTGACCGGCGCCGGACCCCGGGCCGCCCGCTGCGGGTAGAATAAATCCTCGTGGCTCTTACTATTGGCATCGTCGGACTGCCCAACGTCGGCAAATCAACTCTCTTCAACGCACTCACCCGCAACCAGGTCCTGGCCGCGAACTACCCGTTCGCCACCATCGAACCCAACGTCGGCGTCGTGAACCTGCCCGACCCCCGGCTTCAGAAGCTGGCTGAGATCTTCGGATCGCAGCGCCTCCTGCCCGCGCCGGTGTCGTTTGTGGACATCGCCGGCATCGTCAAGGGGGCCTCTGAAGGAGAAGGCCTGGGCAACAAGTTCCTGGCCAACATCCGCGAAGCCGAAGCCATTGCGCAGGTGGTGCGGGTGTTTGATGACCCCGATGTCATCCACGTCGACGGCAAGGTGGACCCCCAGTCCGACATGGAAACCATCAACACCGAGCTCATCCTGGCAGACCTGCAGACCATTGAGAACGCCATCCCGCGGATCGAGAAGGAAGTCAAGATCAAGAAGCGGGAAGCTGCGGAGCTTGCCGCCATCAAGGCAGCCCAGGCGGTTCTGGAGCGCGGCGACACCATCTTCTCCTCCATCAAGAGCGACAAGCTCGAAATGGAACACCTCAAGGAGCTCGGCCTCCTGACGGCCAAGCCGTTCATCTACGTCTTCAACGCCGACGAAGGCATCCTGGGCAGTCCCGAAAAGCAGGAGGAACTGCGGGCCATGGTTGCCCCGGCGGATGCCGTTTTCCTTGATGCCAAGCTCGAAGCCGACCTCGTGGAACTGGACGAGGAAGAAGCCCGCGAGATGCTGGAAATGAATGGCCAGGACGAATCCGGGCTGGACCAGCTGGCGCGCGTCGGCTTCCACACGCTGGGGCTGCAGACCTACCTGACCGCCGGCCCCAAGGAAACCCGTGCCTGGACCATCCGGCAGGGCGATACTGCGCCGCAGGCAGCGGGGGTAATCCACTCCGACTTCCAGCGTGGCTTCATCAAGGCCGAGGTGGTGTCCTTCAACGACCTGGTGGAAGCCGGGTCCATGGCGGAGGCCAAATCCCGCGGCAAGGTCCGTATCGAGGGCAAGGAATACGTGATGGCCGACGGCGACGTGGTGGAGTTCCGCTTCAACGTCTAAGCCCACAGGATTTTCGGGCACGTGGCCTAGGATCTACCCATGACGACTCTTCAGGGTGCGGTTGTTCTGGTAGTCGGCGCCACCGGCGGACTCGGTTCGCGCATGGCCGCCCAGCTGGAAAGTAACGGCGCTATCGTCGCCCGGTCGTCAAAGTCTGCCGGGCACGATCTGCGTGCACCCTCCGTGATCCGGGAAGTCCTGGAAGACACGAATGCGCAGCACGGACGCCTCGACGGGCTGGTGGTGGCGTCCGGGGTCGTCGCCTTCGGCGCCGCATCAGACCTTGAACCCGCCACGGTGGACGAACTCTTCGCTGTGAACACGACCAGTCCGATCCAGCTCATTACGCAGAGCCAGCCCTACCTCGCCGCCTCGGCACGTGAGGGCCGCGAGCCCTTCGTTGTCACACTGAGCGGCGTTGTGGCCGAGGCACCCGTCGCCGGTCTGGCGGCATACTCGGCGTCGAAGGCAGGGCTCGCGGCCTTCGTTGTCGCGGCGGCGCGCGAGTATCGCCGTGCGGGCATCCGAATCGTGGACGCCCGCCCAGGGCACACTGCCACCGCGCTGTCCGATCATCCGATCGCCGGGTCGGCGCCGCGGTTCGGCGCGGGGCTGGATCCGGACCTGGTTGCAGCGCGGATCATCGCTGCGATCGTCGATGGCGAGAAGGATCTGCCCAGCACCGCCTTCCAGGCTGTTCCAAGTCTTTGAACCCAGCGCCACAGAAGCTAATGGACCCCGAGGCTGGTTTACCGCTGGCGGCGGAGGCGTCAAAGCCCCCTAGGGTGGGGGAATGACGTACGGCCCGCACCTGCGACTGGTTCTGCCGCATCAGTTGTTCCGCGAACACCTCGATGCGGCAGACGGTACGGTGTTTGTGCTGATCGAGCATGACCTGCTCTTTCGCCAGTACTCGTTCCACTCCCACAAACTGGTCCTGCACCGGGCGTCCATGAGCCGGTTTGCGCGCCGCCTTGGCGCGAAGGGCCACGAGGTTGTCGTCCTCCACAGCGAGGCCGGCCGCAGCTCCCACCAGCAGCTCGCAGACCTTGTGCGCCACCGCCGCCCGGAGCAGGTGACCTGGTTCGACGTGGTGGACGACTGGCTTGAACAGGACCTGTATTCCGGCCTGGCCGGTGGCGGCTACAGGATGCGCGGCGAAGACGTGCTGGAGACGCCGAATTTCCTCACCGACCGCGGGCAGATTGACGATTGGTTTGCCGCCAACCCAGCCCGCATGCACGACTTCTACGTGTGGCAGCGCCGCCGCCTCGGCGTCCTGGTCGACGGCGGCGGGCAGCCGGCAGGCGGGAAGTGGTCCTTCGACGCGGACAACCGGAAAAAGCTCCCTCGGGGGTACACCCCGCACGGTGGGCCGGTTTGCGCGCCACCCCATCCATCAGCTGCAGGGGACCTTCGACTTTGAAGCCCTCACCGGACAAGAAGCCGCTGCCGGAGACGCGGCCTCGGACGACGTCGAACAGGCGATTGCCTGGGTGGCGGAAGAGTTCCCGGACGCTCCGGGTGATCCCTTCCTGTTTGCATGGCCCACGAGCGCGGACGAGGCACGCAAGCACCTCCACGAGTTCGTCCGCGAACGGCTGGACGACTTCGGTCCCTACGAGGACGCAATATCCACCACGCATCCGTTCATCGCCCATGGCCTGCTCACCCCGGCGTTGAACATCGGACTGCTGGACCCGCGGGAAGTCCTTGAGGCCGTGCTCGCGGGTGCAGGCCCACATACTCCTCTCGCCTCCCTGGAGGGATTCGTCCGGCAGGTGATTGGCTGGCGGGAATACATGCGCGCCACCTACCGGACCCGCGGCAGGCAGCTGCGCACAGCCAACCGGTTGAACCACCGGAACGGGCTGGGTGACGGTTGGTGGGACGCGGACACCGGGCTGGCTCCCGTGGACATGGTGGTCTCGCGGGTCCTTGCCACGGGATACGCCCACCACATTGAGCGGCTGATGGTCCTGGGCAACGCCATGTCCCTGCTGCGGATCCATCCCGACGACGTCTACGAGTGGTTCATGGAACTGTTCATCGACGCATACGACTGGGTGATGGTCCCCAACGTGTACGCCATGAGCCAGTTCGCGGCGGGGGAGGAGATCACCACGAAGCCCTACGTTTCGGGCAGCAATTACCTCCGCAGGATGTCCGACCTGCCGGCAGGGGAATGGATCCAAGACTGGGACGGGCTGTACTGGACCTTCATCGACGACCACCGGGAGGTCTTCGAAAGAAATCCCCGCTCGCGGATGGTGGTCTCGCTGTTGGACAACATGGACCCGGACAAGCGGCGGGAGCACCGCCGTCGTGCTGAAGCCCTGCTCGGCGCAGGACGGGAAGCAACACGGCTGCTGCGGACGGCACCGCCAATCGAGGGCCCGCACGCCTTATCCTGAGTACAGGGCGTGATCCTGGCGATTCCAGGAGCCCCTCCCGCAGAAGGAAAACAAGGAGGCGGCATGCCGTTCAGGCGTCTGGTGCACTACATCACCGCGGCGGTGGCTGCCGCCCTGGTCCTGTCGGGGTGCTCGGGCAACGGCGGCACCACCCCTGTGGTGGTGGGGGAGGCCGAGCGCGGCGGCAGCGTGAGCGTCGCGGAGGTCAACGCGTTCTCGTCCTTCAACCCGTACAGCGCGGACGGCAACACCGATATCAACTCCAAGATCGGTTACGTCACCCACTCGGGTTTCTACTACCTGGATGACGCCGCAAGAGTGGTGCGGAACGAAAAATTCGGGCGCTACGAGAAGGTCTCGGACCAGCCGCTGAAGGTGAGGTACACCGTCAACGAGGGCGTCAAATGGTCCGACGGCGAGGCGGTCGACGCCGGCGACCTCCTCCTGAGCTGGGCGGCCGGGTCAGGGTATTTTGACGACGCCGACCCCCTGGCGGGGACAGGCAACAAATACTTTGCGGTCGCCTCCGACACCAGCGGCCTTGCCGGCACCGTGCTGCCGGAAATCGGGGCGGACGGCCGTTCCATCACCCTGGAATACGCCGTGCCCTACGCTGACTGGGAAGTGGCCTTCGACGTCGGCCTGCCGGCACACGTGGTGGCAGCGAAAAGCGGCCTGAACGACGAAGAAGAGCTGATCGACCTGATCCGGGACTCACCCCGCGGCAATGGGGAAGAGCCCGCAGTCAACGAACCCCTCAAGCGGGTCAGCGACTTCTGGAACTCGGGGTTCGACTCCAAGAGCCTGCCCGACGACCCGTCCGTGTATCTCTCCAACGGCCCGTACATCGTCCGCGATATCGTCCCTGAAGTCTCCATGACCCTCGTCCGGAACCGCGACTACGTGTGGGGCCAGGAGCCCTGGCTGGATGAAATAACCGTCCGCTTCACAGGCTCCGTGCCCACGGCAGTCGAAGCGCTCCGCAACGGCCAGGCCGACATCATCTCCCCCCAGCCCTCGGCGGAAACCGGGGAACTCCTGGCTGGACTGGCGGACCAGGGCAACACCGTTGAGTGGTACAACCAGTCAGGCTACGACCACCTGGACCTCACGTTCTCCGGGCCTTTTGCTGACGAGGACGTCCGCCAGGCATTCCTGAAGGCGGTACCCCGCCAAGCCATCATCGACGCCGTGGTGGGGGACCGGCAGCCCGATGCCGCGCCCCTGGATTCACACGTCTTCCTGCCGGCCCAGCCCAAATACGGCGACACCGTCAAGAACAACGGCTCGTCGGACTATGCGGAGGTGGACATCGACGGGGCAAAGGCGGTCCTGGATGGTGACACCCCGACTATCCGGATCCTCTACAACCGGGACAACCCCAACCGCGCCACAGCATTTTCCCTGATTCGGGATTCCGCCGCGCAGGCCGGCTTCCAAGTGGTCGATGCGGGGCAGGGGAGTGCTGACTGGGCCCGGGCGCTCGGCGGCGGAGGCTACGACGCCGCGTTGCTGGGGTGGATTGGCACCGCAGCGGGGGTCAGCCGGGTTCCCCAGATCTTCCGTACCGGCGCCGGCAGTAACTTCAACGCCTTTTCCGACGGCGACGCCGACAGGCTGATGGAACAGTTGGCCGGCACCACGGACCTGGGCAAGCAGGATGAGCTCCTGGCCGAGATCGACAAACAGATCTGGGAAAACGCCTATGGCCTCCCGCTCTACCAGACCATTGGCGCCACAGCCTTCAGCGCCCGGGTGGCCGGGGTCAAGACGAGCGCCGGCCCCCTGGGTGTCTGGTGGAACGTGTGGGACTGGCGCCTGGCCCAGCCGGCGTCGTCCTGAAATCCGGGGCAAAAACCTTTCCTCCTTCCCGATTCGCTGTACGGGCTACCGGCGAGTAGCATGTGACTTGCACAACTTCCGTTGACCGACTAGGCGTTCAGTTCAAGCCGGTCACGGTTTGGCAACGGAGTACCAGTATCTGGACTTCGTGCGGTTAGGCTACTCGTATATGTAGGTTGCGTCACAGTCGAAAGCTGCGTCTCGCCTGCGGGGAACCACCAGATTCCCCCCTCGTTATCTCCCACAACTCATAGGAGGCGGAATGCGTTTTACGCGCACTTCCAAAGCACTGGGCATGGTGGCAATCGCCGCCCTCGCCCTGACCGGCTGCGGCGCTGGAGGCGGCAGCAATGAAGGGGCAAGCGACGCCGCAGGCGATCCGGCCAAGATCATCACGGCTTACAGCAACGAACCCCAGAACCCGCTGCTGCCGGCAAACACCAACGAGGTCTATGGCGGCCGCGTTGTTGAGCTTCTCTTTGAAGGCTTGACCAGCTACAGCCCCAGTGGCGAGTCGGTCAACGCGCTGGCTGAGTCCATCGAATCCCCGGATGGCCAGAACTACACCATCAAGGTCAAGAGCGGCACCAAGTTCACCAACGGCGAGGAAGTCACCGCCAAGAGCTTCGTTGACGCATGGAACTTCGCCGCGCTGAGCACCAACGCCCAGGCGAACAGCAGCTTCTTCGAATCCATTGAGGGCTACGACGCCGTCAGCGCCACCAAGAAGGAAGGCGAAACGGAAGTCCCCGCCCCTACGGCAGAGACCCTCTCCGGCCTGGTCCTCAAGGATGACTCCACCATCGAGGTCAAGCTGACGCAGCCGGAGGCCGACTGGCCGCTGCGCCTTGGCTACACCGCCTTCATGCCGCTTCCCTCCGAAGCCATCGCTGATCCCAAGGCTTACGGCGAGAACCCGGTTGGCAACGGCCCGTACAAGATGGCCAAGGAAGGCGCCTGGCAGCACGACAGCCAGATTGAACTCGTCAAGAACGAGGACTATGCCGGCACCCGCGAAGCCAAGAACGGCGGTGTGACCTTCAAGTTCTACACGGACCCGGCTCCTGCCTACACCGACATCCAGGCCAACAACCTGGACGTCACGGATGTCCTGCCCACCAACGCCCTGAAGACCTACACCATGGACTTCCCGGACAACCACCTCAACAAGCCGTACGCAGGCAACTCCACCCTGAACATCCCGGGCTACCTGCCCGAGTTCCAGGGCGAAGCAGGCAAGCTGCGCCGCCAGGCCATCTCCATGGCCATCAACCGTGACGAGATCACCAAGGTCATCTTCAGCGGCACCCGCATCCCGGCCAAGGACTTCACCTCCCCGGCCGTGGATGGCTACAACGAGAACGTCGAGGGATCCGACGTCCTGAAGTTCGATGCCGCCAAGGCAAAGGAAACCTGGGAAAAGGCCAACGCCATCAGCCCGTGGCCGGCAGACAAGACCCTCCAGCTCGGCTACAACACCGATGGCGGCAACAAGGAATGGATCGACGCCGTTGCCAACAACCTGAAGAACAACCTCGGCATCCAGGCTGAAGGCCAGCCCTTCGCCAAGTTTGCTGAACTTCTGGACCTGCGCAAGTCCCAGACACTTCCCGGCTTCGCCCGGGCCGGCTGGCAGGCAGACTACCCGTCGCTGTACAACTTCCTCGGCCCGCTGCTGCGGACCGGTGCCAGCGCCAACTACGAGGGCTACTCGAACCCTGAGTTCGACAAGCTGCTCGACGAAGGCCTGGGCTCCAAGTCCACCGACGACGCCAACGCGAAGTTCACCGAGGCCCAGGAAATCCTGTTCCAGGACCTGCCCAACCTCCCGCTGTGGTACTCCGCCCGCCAGGTCGTGTGGAGCCAGAACGTCACCAACGTGGACAGCGGCTGGAACGGTGTCATCCAGTACTACAACATCACCGCAAAGTAGTCCTGAGACCGTCCAACTCAAATAGCTAGTGGGGGTCCGGCACCAGCCGGGCCCCCATAGCCTTGATACCGGCAGGAAGCTGTCCTACATGAAATTCCCCCCATCTCCACAAGCCCCGGAGGGTCAGCTGTGATCCAGTTCATTCTCCGGCGCCTGCTCCAAGCCATTCCCGTGTTCCTGGGCACCACCCTGCTGGTCTACTTCATGGTGTTTGCCCTCCCCGGGGACCCCATCAGGGCGCTCTTCGGAGACCGTCCGCCGAGCGAAGCCGTCATCGCGGCGCTCCGCCAGCAGTACAACCTGGACCAGCCGTTCTGGATCCAGTACGGCCTGTTCCTCAAGAATCTCTTTACGTTCAACCTGGGCGTCGATTTCACCGGCCAGCCCATCGCCGCCACGCTCGGCCGCGTCTTCCCCGTCACCGTGATGCTGGCCGTCGAAGCGCTCGTCATCCAGGCAGTGTTCGGCATCGGTTTCGGACTCATCGCCGGCCTCCGCAAGGGAAAGATCTTCGACTCGACGGTCCTGCTCGCCTCGCTCGTCGTCATCGCCATCCCCATCTTCGTCCTCGGCTTCGTCCTGCAGCTGGTGTTCGGTGTGTACCTTGGCTGGGCCAAACCCACAGTGGGTACGGACGTCACCTGGAGCACGCTGCTGCTTCCGGCGTTCGCGCTTGCGCTGGTTTCTTTCGCCTACGTGCTTCGCCTCACCCGCGCGTCGGTGATTGAAAACTCAACGGCCGATTACGTCCGTACCGCCACTGCGAAGGGGCTGTCCCGGCCCCGCGTGGTCATGGCGCACATCCTCCGCAACTCGATGATTCCCGTTGTCACCTACCTGGGCGCCAGCCTCGGCGGTTTGATGGGCGGTGCCATCGTCACCGAAGGCATTTTCAACGTCCCCGGTGTGGGGCAGAAGCTCTACCAGGCGATTCTCCGCAGCGAAGGACCCACCGTCGTCGCGATCGTGAGTGTGCTGGTGCTCGTCTTCGTTATCGCCAACCTCCTGGTTGATTTGCTGTACGCCTGGCTTGATCCAAGGATTCGCTATGAAAAGTAACCAAGACACCACGCACTTCGTTGCCCCCATCGAGGAGACCCCTCTGCTGGTAACGGATGCGGTGAAGACTGACCAGGCCCCGCTGAGCCTGTGGGCTGACGCCTGGCGGAAGCTCCGCCGTCGTCCGCTGTTCATCGTCTCGGCAGTGATGATCCTGGTCATCCTGGTAGTGGCCTTCTTCCCGGGCCTGTTCACCCAGACTGCCCCCAACGAGAACTGCCAGCTGGCAAATTCCGACGGCGCGCCTTCGGCCGGCCATCCGTTCGGGTTCACCTTCCAGGGCTGCGACGTATACGCCCGCGTCATTTACGGCACACAGGCCTCCGTCATGGTTGGCGTGTTCGCTGTCATCGGCGTGCTCATCATCGGGGTAACCCTGGGCGCACTGGCCGGCTTCTACGGCGGCTGGATCGATGCCGTGATCGCCCGCCTCGGCGACATCTTCTTTGCACTGCCGCTGGTACTCGGCGCCTTGGTCGTTGTCCAGCTCCCGTACTTCAGGGAGAACAAGAGTGTGTGGACGGTCATTACGATCATCGTGCTGCTTGCGTGGCCCCAGATGGCAAGGTTGACCCGCGGCGCAGTGATCGAAGTCCGCAACGCCGACTTCATCACGGCGGCCCGATCGCTCGGCGTGTCCAGGATCCAGAGCCTCATCAAGCATGTGCTGCCTAACGCCCTCGCCCCCATCATCGTGCTGGCCACCATGGAGCTCGGTGTGTTCATCGTGCTGGAGGCGACGTTGTCCTTCCTTGGCATCGGGCTCCCAGGCAGCATCATGTCCTGGGGTAACGACATCAATGCCGCACAATCGTCCATCCGCACCAACCCCGCCGTGCTCCTCTACCCGGCTGCCGCACTGTCCATCACCGTCCTGAGCTTCATCATGCTGGGCGACGCCCTGCGCGATGCTCTTGACCCGAAGAGCCGCCAGCGATGAAGGAGGCACACGTGACTGCATCAGATGTCACCATTACTGAAGCCGGAACACCCGCAAACCGGCCGCTCCTGGAAATCCGGGACCTGGCCATCACGTTCAACACCAGCAACGGTGAGGTGAACGCTGTCCGGAATGCCCACCTGACCATCATGCCGGGTGAGACCGTGGCGATCGTGGGCGAGTCCGGCTCGGGAAAATCTACAACCGCACTCGCAGCAATCGGGCTGCTGCCTGCCAACGGCCGGGTCTCCGGCGGACAGATCCTTCTGGACGGCGAAGACATCTCGCATGCGCCCGAAAAGCGGATGATTGAGCTGCGCGGCAACACCATCGGCATGGTGCCCCAGGACCCCATGTCCAACCTCAACCCGGTGTGGAAGATCGGCTACCAGGTCAAGGAAACCCTGCGCGCCAACGGCAGGCCCAGCGGACCGGAGGACATCGCGAAGGTCCTGTCCGAGGCTGGCCTTCCGGACGCGCACCGCCGCGCGAAGCAGTACCCGCACGAGTTCTCCGGCGGCATGCGCCAGCGGGCCCTGATCGCCATTGGCCTGTCCTGCCAGCCCCGGCTGCTGATTGCGGATGAGCCCACGTCAGCGCTGGATGTCACGGTGCAGCGGCAGATCCTGGACCACCTCGAAGGCATGACGTCCGAGCTCGGCACGGCTGTCCTGCTGATCACCCACGACCTCGGCCTTGCCGCTGAACGCGCGGACAAGGTTGTGGTCATGTACCGGGGTCAGGTGGTCGAATCAGGGCCGTCTCTGGAGCTGCTGCAGAACCCGCAGCATCCCTACACCAAGCGGCTCGTGGAGTCGGCACCGTCCCTGGCCAGCCGGCGCATCCAGGTTGCCAAGGAACAAGGCGTGGAAGCGGCGGACCTCCTGGCTCCGGCCGCCGAGGCGCTCACCGCCGACAACGTCCTGCAGATCCAGGACCTGCGGAAGGTGTACAAGCTTCGGCAGGGCCTGGGCAAATCCTCGGACTTTGCGGCGGTGGACGGCGTCAGCTTCGACGTCCTTCGCGGAACCACGACGGCGATCGTGGGGGAGTCGGGCTCCGGCAAGTCCACAGTGGCCAAGATGGTGCTCCAGCTGGAGAAGCCGACCGACGGCAAGATACTTTTCGACGGCGTGGACACCCAGCTGCTGAAGCCCTCGGAACTGTTCAAGTTCCGGCGCCGGGTGCAGCCCATCTTCCAGGACCCCTACGGCTCCCTGGACCCGATGTACAACATCTACCGGACCATTGAGGAGCCGTTGCGGGTCCACAAGATCGGGAACAAAGCCAGCCGCGAAAAGAAGGTCCGCGAGCTGCTGGACCAGGTGGCGCTGCCGCAATCCACCATGCAGCGGTACCCGAACGAGCTCTCCGGCGGCCAGCGGCAACGTGTTGCCATTGCCCGTGCGCTGGCTTTGGATCCCGAAGTCATCATTTGTGACGAGGCGGTGTCCGCCCTGGACGTCCTGGTCCAGGCGCAGGTGCTGAACCTCCTGGCTGACCTGCAGTCCAACCTCGGCCTGACCTACCTCTTTATCACCCACGACCTCGCGGTGGTCCGCCAGATCGCAGACCACGTCTGCGTGATGGAGAAGGGGCGCCTGGTGGAGACAGGATCCACGGACGACGTCTTCGACGCGCCGCAGCAGGAGTACACACAGGCGCTGCTCAACGCCATCCCGGGGGCCAAGCTGATGCTTCCGCCGGAAGTTGCATAAGCGGGCTGCCCGCGCAACAAGTACGGCTGGAGCCGGGGCCTTCGGGCCCCGGCTCCGGCCGTCTGTGTTTCAGTCCTGGCCGGGGCCGTCGTCCAGGGTGCCGGAGGCCCGCAGCGGCTGCTGGTCCGCCGTTGGCTTCCGGTCCAGGCCCAGGTCCCGGAGGCGGCCCCCGAGGAGGACTCCCAATTTTTGGCGTCCCGCAGGGTTCATGTGCACTGTGTCCGCGAGGTCCTTGGCCAGGCCGTACCGGGTCAACCAGTCACCCACGGATACGAAGGGGAGGGCATGGGACGCTGCCACCGACCCCAACAGGGCATCGACTTCAGTCCGCCGGCCGCCGCCGTGGGCTTCCCCGCGGGCAAGCGTACCGATCATCGCCATGGGCGTGCCGGGGTAGCGCTCCCGCAGCTCCGCGATCAGGCGTTCGGCATTGGCGGTTATCTGCCTGTCACTCGCTGCACCGGCGGCGTCATTGCCGCCGCCCTGAATAACAATGAGCGCCGGCGTGCCGGACGGGAGCAGCCAGTCGCCGCGCAGCAGGGCATCGATGTAGTTGCCTGTTGCACCGTTCGAGGAGACAAAGCCGGTCCCGCCCCGGCCGCAGAAGTACACCTTGTAGCCCGCCGCAGCCAGGCCCAGCCGCGGCCAGCCGTCAACGGGTTCGGACTGTGAATCACCGATCAGCAGGACCGTCCTGCTGACCTCCGGGACAACGGCCTCGAGCCGCCCGTTGGCCGGGTTCAGGACGCGGGAACCGGCAGCTACTCCAACAGGATTCCCTTGTGCCCCGTGGGATCCCGCCGCAGCCGCCGCCGCAACTGGACGCTCAGCATTCCCGGGGGACGGGGCGGGCATGCCGCAGCCGGAGAGGCCGGCAGACAAGGCAACAACCGCAGCGACGCCGGACGCGGCACAACGGATCCAGGCCTTGGCGGCCAGGGTTTTTCGCATCGGGTGTCTTTCGGGCTGGCACGGTCTGTCAGAGCAATCATGTTGCATGCCGTCCTGTATGGCCAGTGATTTTGCGCACAATTTTCCGTGGCGGGGCAGGGTCAGGGCCACGCGATGCCCGCACGCCGCCGGAGAATTTAGGCCAATAAATGGCACTGGCGCTAGAATGGAGGAAGGCGCCCTGTGCTAAGGGCCTGATCCGTCGTGCGTTCCGGTTGGAAATGTCGCGATACAACAGCTGACTTTCACCACTGAATCGAGCCATTACGCATGTCTGAAACCACCACCAACACCGCGGTCGCCACTGCATCACGCAGTGACCTCCGCAACGTCGCGATTGTGGCCCACGTTGACCACGGCAAGACCACCCTGGTCGACGCCATGCTCAAGCAGACCAACTCCTTTGCCGAGCACAACCACCTTGAAGACCGCGTGATGGACTCCGGTGACCTGGAGCGCGAAAAGGGCATCACCATCCTGGCCAAGAACACCACCGTGGCCTACAACGGACCGTCCTCCAACGGCGAGACCATCACCATCAACGTCATCGACACCCCCGGCCACGCCGACTTCGGCGGCGAAGTGGAGCGCGGCCTGTCCATGGTCGACGGCGTCGTCCTCCTCGTTGACGCTTCCGAGGGCCCGCTGCCCCAGACCCGCTTCGTGCTGCGCAAGGCCCTTGCCGCGCACCTGCCCGTCATCCTGCTGGTCAACAAGACCGACCGTCCCGACGCCCGCATCGAGGAAGTCGTCCACGAGTCCATGGACCTCCTCCTGGGCCTTGCCTCGGACCTGGCGGACGAAGTTCCGGACCTGGACCTGGACAAGATCCTCGAAGTTCCCGTTGTCTACGCAGCCGCCAAGGTTGGCCGCGCTTCCCTTGACCAGCCCGCTGACGGCACCGCTCCGGAGAACGAAGACCTGGAGCCGCTGTTCAAGACCATCATCGAGCACATCCCGGCACCCACCTACAACCCGGAGGGTGTACTGCAGGCGCACGTCACCAACCTGGACGCTTCCCCCTTCCTGGGCCGCCTCGCCCTGCTCCGCATCTACAACGGCACCCTGCGTAAGGGCCAGACCGTTGCCTGGGCGCGCGCCAACGGTGAGCTCAAGAACGTGAAGATCACCGAACTCCTGGCCACCAAAGCCCTGGACCGCGTTCCCGCGGAGTCTGCAGGCCCGGGTGAGATCGTCGCCGTCGCCGGCATCGAGGAGATCACCATCGGTGAGACCCTGACCGACGCCGAGAACCCGCAGCCGCTGCCGCTGATCACCGTTGACGATCCCGCGATCTCCATGACGATCGGTATCAACACCTCGCCGCTGGCCGGCAAGGTCAAGGGCGCCAAGGTCACCGCGCGCCAGGTGAAGGACCGCCTGGACAAGGAACTGATCGGTAACGTCTCCATCAAGGTTCTCCCCACCGAGCGTCCCGACGCCTGGGAAGTCCAGGGCCGTGGCGAGCTGGCGCTGGCCATCCTGGTGGAGCAGATGCGCCGCGAAGGCTTCGAACTGACTGTGGGCAAGCCGCAGGTTGTCACCAAGACCATCGACGGCAAGATCCACGAGCCGATGGAGCACATGACCATCGACGTCCCCGAGGAGTACCTCGGCGCCGTTACCCAGCTGATGGCAGCCCGCAAGGGCCGCATGACCAACATGGCCAACCACGGCACCGGCTGGTGCCGGATGGAATTCATCGTTCCCGCCCGTGGCCTGATCGGCTTCCGCACCAAGTTCCTCACGGACACCCGCGGCGCCGGCATCGCAGCGTCCATCTCCGAGGGTTACGAGCCGTGGGCCGGCCCCATCGAGTACCGCACCAACGGCTCGATGATCGCTGACCGCGCCGGTGTTGTCACGCCGTTCGCCATGATCAACCTGCAGGAGCGCGGCTCGTTCTTCGTGAAGCCCACCTCCGAGGTCTACGAAGGCATGATTGTGGGCGAGAACTCCCGCGCCGACGACATGGACGTCAACATCACCAAGGAAAAGAAGCTCACCAACATGCGTGCAGCCTCCTCCGACACCTTCGAGAACCTGACGCCCCCGCGCGACCTGACCCTCGAAGAGTCCCTCGAATTCGCCCGCGAGGACGAGTGCGTGGAAGTGACCCCGGAATCCATCCGCATCCGCAAGGTCATCCTGGACACCAACGAGCGCGCCAAGGCCAACCGCGCCCGCGCCAAGGTCTAGTCGCCAAAGCCCATAACTGAAAGTGCCGGTACGGCGGTGGGGATTCCCGCCGTCGTACCGGCTTTTTCTTTGTCCCGTGGGGCCGCCCCGCCTGCGCAGCCAACGCGGGCGCGGTGGGCCGCACCTACTGTGCGGGCCGGCGCCTCTCGGGTGCCGGCGGGACTTCCTTGGCGGCCACTACCTCTGACAGTTGGATAACGACGTCGGCCTTCCGCGTCCGAATGGTGCACACATCGCCGTCGCACGCCACCAGATGGCCCAGTGCGTCGGTCAGGCCGCCCTCGATGCGGTAGCGCACCACCACCCGCATTCCGGGTGTTGCTCCGGAGAGGAACCCGGCGGGGGTAGGAAGAGGCTGACTCACCAGTTCATACTAGGGTGTCCGGCTAGGTTCGCGGGAACGGGCTGGGAGATAATAGGCTCAGATGTCAAGGGTCCGGCCGCAGCGCCGGATGCAAGTGCCGGCGGGTTGCCGGAACCAACGTGGAGAGGCCAGGGACGTGACGTACGTAATCGCGCAGCCGTGTGTAGATGTCAAGGACAAGGCATGTATTGAGGAATGCCCCGTCGACTGCATCTATGAGGGTAAGCGTTCGCTGTACATCCATCCGGACGAGTGCGTGGACTGCGGTGCCTGTGAACCGGTGTGCCCTGTTGAAGCCATTTACTACGAGGATGACACCCCGGAGGAATGGGCGGACTACTACAAGGCCAATGTCGAGTTCTTCGACGACCTCGGTTCGCCGGGCGGAGCAGCGAAGGTCGGGAACACCGGCAAGGACCACCCGATGATCGCCGCACTGCCGCCGCAGAACCAAGACCACTGACGCGGGAAGATACCGTGACCGCAGCAGCGAGGACGTTCGGCCTGGACCTGCCCGACTACCCGTGGGAAGCCATGGCGCCTTACGCCGCCAAGGCAGCGCAGCACCCCGGCGGGGCCGTCAATCTTTCCATTGGGACCCCGGTGGATCCTACGCCGGCCCTGATCCAGGACGCGCTCAAGGCCGCGGCGGACGCCCCCGGATACCCCACGGTGCACGGCACACCGGCCCTGCGTGAAGCCATCGCAGGGTGGTTTGAACGGCGCCGCGGCGTGGCTGGGCTGGATCCGCGCAACGTTATGCCCACCGTGGGCTCCAAGGAACTGGTGGCCTGGCTGCCGCTCCTCTTGGGACTCAAGCCGGGAGACGTCGTCGTCCGCCCCAAGGTTGCATACCCCACGTACGACATCGGCGCCACCCTTGCCGGCGTAACGTCCGTGGCAACGGACAATCTGGACGAACTGGATGACGCCACCCGTGCGCGCGTCCGGCTGATCTGGGTTAATTCCCCGGGGAACCCGACCGGCAGCGTCCGGGGTGTCGAATCCCTGAAGGCGCTGGTGCAGCAGGCAAGGGAACTGGGTGCCGTGGTGGCCTCCGACGAATGCTACGCAGAACTTGGCTGGGGCGACTGGGATGTCCAGCGAGGCGGCCAAGCCGTTCCCAGCATCCTCGATCCGCGCGTAGCCGGCGGATCCCATCAGGGCCTGCTGGCTGTCTACTCCCTGAGCAAGCAGTCCAACGTGGCGGGCTACCGGGCAGCATTCGTGGCCGGTGACCCCGGCCTCATGCCCAACCTGGTGAACAGCCGCAAGCACGCGGGTATGATCGTGCCCTATCCGGTGCAGGAGGCCATGCGCGTGGCGCTCGGAGACGACGCCCACGTGGAGGCGCAGAAGGACCTGTACCGGGGGCGGCGTGAGCGGCTGGTTCCGGCGCTGCTCGACTTCGGACTTGAGATCAAGGATTCCGACGCCGGACTGTATCTGTGGTCCACCGCCGGGGAAAGCACCTGGGACACCGTGGCCCGGCTGGCGGACCGCGGCATTGTGGTGGGCCCCGGGGTTTTCTACGGCGAGGCGGGCAACGGTTATATCCGCGTGGCGCTGACCGGAACGGACGAGCGTGTCGACGCAGCAGTGTCCCGGCTCGTTGCGGCACCGTAACAATACTGTGACTCGCGCCACAACGGACCGGTTTTAGGGGCTTCCGGACCGTCTCGGATTAGTGGCACCCGCCAAGGGGCGGTACTTTTTAAGTGACTATCAATGGTGGCTTTCTACAAGAAGGCAGCCCGGGTGTTGGAACCTGTGTTCTCAGGCTTCGTGCGCGGCTCACCTGATGTTGGATCAAGCTTTCGACAGAGGCCCAGAAGCCTCATGAAGGGGACTCCATGACTGAGACCAACAATGCGGCCACCCTGCACCACGCAGGAGGCGAGCTCAAGCTGCCGCGCATCCAGGTTGTTGAAGGAAACGAGGGCTACGATGTTTCCAAGCTGCTGAAGCAGACGGGCGCAGTCACCTTCGACCCCGGCTTCATGAACACGGCAGCAACCACCTCGGCGATCACCTACATCGACGGCGATGCGGGCATCCTGCGCTACCGCGGGTACCCCATCGAGCAGCTGGCCCAGCACTCCAGCTTCCTCGAGGTGTCCTACCTTTTGATCTACGGCAACCTGCCCAGCCCCACGGAGCTGGAGGAGTTCGACCAGAAGATCCGCCGCCACACCCTGCTGCATGAAGAGCTCAAGGGCTTCTTCAGCGGTTTCCCGAGGGACGCGCACCCCATGCCCGTGCTGTCCTCGGCAGTGTCCGCGCTGTCCACGTTCTACCAGGACTCGCTGGATCCGTTCAACGCCGAGCAGGTGGAAGTTTCCACCATCCGCCTGATGGCCAAGATGCCGGTGATCGCGGCATACGCGCACAAGAAGTCCATCGGCCAGCCCATGCTGTACCCGGACAACTCCCACAACCTCGTGGAAAACTTCATGCGCCTGAGCTTTGGCCTGCCGGCTGAGCAGTACGAGGTGGACCCGGTCATTGCCAAAGCGCTGGACCTGCTGCTGATCCTGCACGCGGACCACGAACAGAACTGTTCAACGTCCACCGTGCGCCTGGTGGGCTCGTCCAACGCGAACCTGTTCGCGTCGGTGTCCGCCGGCATCAACGCGCTCTTCGGACCCGCCCACGGTGGCGCCAACGAGGCTGTGCTCAAGATGCTCCGCCAGATCCAGGCCGACGGCACGAAGCCCGAGGACTACATGGAAAAGGTGAAGAACAAGGAAGACGGCGTCCGCCTCATGGGCTTCGGGCACCGCGTCTACAAGAACTACGATCCGCGCGCGAAGATCGTCAAGGCCACGGCCCACGAGATCCTCAGCAAGCTTGGCGGCAACGACGAACTGCTGGACATCGCCCTGCGCCTGGAAGAGAAGGCACTCAACGATGACTACTTCATCCAGCGCAAGCTCTACCCGAACGTGGACTTCTACACCGGCCTGATCTACAAGGCCATGGGCTTCCCCGAGAAGATGTTCACGGTACTGTTCGCCATCGGCCGCCTCCCCGGCTGGATCGCCCAGTGGCGCGAAATGATCAGCGACCCGAACACCAAGATCGGCCGCCCGCGCCAGCTCTACATCGGCGAGCCGGAGCGGGACTACCCGGTCCGCTAAATCCCCGCTGGCCCCCAAGCCACCGGATAAATTACGACGCCGGCCGCCCACCTCGTGAGAGATGGGCGGCCGGCGGTCGTTAATCACCATCCATTGCTCCGTACGTGTCGTTTTGAGGAGTCAAAACTCCCACTACGGAGCAACCGATGGGGGAGATCAGGAGCTGTAGCCCTGCGGATTGTTCTTCTGCCAGCGCCAGTGGTCCTCGCACATCTGGTCCACGGTTTTGGTGGTGGACCAGCTGAGGTCCGCCAGCGCGGAGGTGGCGTCAGCCCAGAAGGCAGGTAGGTCGCCGGCACGGCGGTCCGTGATCTCGTAGGGGATCGGCTGCCCGACTGCCTTCTCGAAGGACCGCAGCACCTCCAGGACGGAAGAGCCCTTGCCCGAGCCCAGGTTCCAGCGGAAGACGCCGGTGCGGTCCGCAACGTAGTTCAGCGCGGCCACATGGCCTTCGGCGAGGTCCACAACGTGGATGTAGTCGCGCAGGCAGGTGCCGTCCGGAGTATCGTAGTCCCCGCCGAAGACCATCAGCTTCTCGCGGCGGCCCACGGCCACCTGGGCGATGAAGGGAACCAGGTTGTTGGGGATGCCCTGGGGGTCCTCGCCGATCCGGCCGGAGGGGTGGGCGCCCACCGGGTTGAAATAACGCAGCAGCGCTATGTGCCAGCGGGTGTCCGCGGCACCCAGGTCCGAGAGGATGTCCTCGATCTGCTCCTTGGTGCGGCCGTAGGGGTTGTTGGCCCCGATCTCCATCTTCTCCACATAGGGAATGGGGTTGTGCTCGCCGTAGACGGTGGCCGAGGAACTGAAGACGATGGACCGGACGTCGTGGCGGTCCATGACCCGGATGAGGTTCAGGGTCCCCACCAGGTTGTTGTGGTAATACTTCAGCGGCTCACGGACGGATTCGCCAACGGCTTTCAGTCCGGCAAAGTGGATCACCGCGTCAATGGGGCTGGCGGCGAAGACACGCTCCACGGCGGCCTCATCCACCAGGTCGACGTGGTGGAACTCCGCGGTCTTGCCGCTGAGCTCGGCAACGCGCCGGAGCGATTCCTCGCTGGAATTGACCAGGTTGTCGATGACCACCACATCATGGCCGGCTTCCTGCAGGGACAAAACAGTGTGGGAACCAATGTAGCCGGTGCCCCCGGTGACCAGAATTTTCATGCCTCTAACGCTATCCCAAGGACGGCGACTGCCGCCGCCGTGTTCCGGATGCCGGGCAGCGCCCACCTGTGCCACGGTGGGGCGCAGCAGGTCACGGCGGCGGAGCGGCATGCCGGACCGTCCAAAGGAGCACATCCGTGCTAAATAGGAGGAGTGCCAAAAATCGTAGATGCCGAAGCCCGGCGCCAGGACGTTGTTGAAGCAGTTCTCCGCATCATCGCCGGTGACGGGCTGGAACGGGCTTCCCTCAGGGAAACGGCGGACGAAGCCGGGCTGGCTGTGGGTTCTGTCCGCCACTATTTCGCGGGCAGTGAGGAATTGCTGGCATTCGCCTTCGCCTCTGTGGTGGACCGCATCGTGCGCCGCCTGGAGGCATCCATGCCTGACGTGCACGCGGCGGACCCCGGTACCCCTGAGCACCGCGCGGCCATATTAACCCTCCTGTGCGGGCTCCTGCCCCTGGACGGGCCCCGGGCGCTTGAGGTGTGTGCGTGGATGGCGTTCCGGAATGCCGCGAGAGTCCGCCCGTTCCTCGCCGCTGAGGCAGACCGTAGCCACCGGGAGGTGGCCGTCATCGTGGGCAGGGTCATCAGCGCCCTAAGGCCCGAGGACGAGCCGAAGGACAGCCTGGTGGTGGAAGCCGAGCGGCTGCTCGCGACCCTGGACGGGCTGTGCATGCACGCCCTGCTGCAGCCCGGATGGATGACCCGGGAAATGTGCGTGGACGTCCTGGAGCAGCACCTCGACGGGATGTGATGTCTGCCACTAACGTGGGCATCAGGGGGAATAGACTTGGAGTCGGGGGCGCTACCGGATCACCCCTCCCGGCAAGGGCACGCGACGGAAGGACGTCGGATGTATCAGACAAGCGGTACCAGGTGGCAAATCACCGCGGACACGTCGGGGCCAATGATGATAGCCCTGTTCGTCCGGGATACTGCGGGGCTCGACGGCGCAGGGCACCCCGCGCTGTCCCACGCAGCGCCCAAGGTACGCAGCGCCGATCATTCACACTTGACCGCGGACGTCGGCGGCCTGAGTGCCCTCAAGACAGAGTGGGAGGCATGGTGGGAGCAACTGCTCAAGGCACATCCCCAGACGTCTCCCGAGCTGTCACCGCCGGACTTTGAAGCCTTTGGAAATTCTCCTGCCCTGCAGCGCGTGCTTCAGGCCCACTTCGGGTCCGCCCTCACCTGGGCCCGGGAGCGCAGGAGCGAATACGCCGAAATTGAGGCGGAGCGGGCTGCCAGCGGCGCGGACCAGCTGCTGGAGGACTTGGTGGACGACAGGCTGATGGAGGTTGGCCGCGATTCCCGTGACTTCAAGCTGACCATCATCGAGCTTCCGTTGAACGAGCAGCGGGCCTGGTACTTGGAGCCGGACAAGATCATTATGAGCAACCGGCTGATGGCCGAGCCTGAGCTCTTCCGCAGTTACGTGCAGCCGGTGGTTGAGATCCTCGTCTAGGGACCTCCACCCGCCAGCAGGCCGCCGGCAGCCACGGGGGCAGTATTTCTGCAGCAGCCGTTCAGCTGCCGGTCCCTTCCGCCGCCACCGTGATCCGTACCTGTCCGTCCGTGGCCGCCGAGGCCTGCCATCCGTCCCGGGCCTCCCGGTTCCAGCTCCGGCCGGCGACGTCCACCTGCGTGACCTCGAAGCCTTTGGCGTTGGCAACCGCCCATTGCGCCACGGACCAGGCCTGGCTGCCACCAGCGTCCACCACCAGCGTTTCACCCTCAACAGCCGTCCCCAGCGGCCCGTAGGCCTGGCTGAGTTCCGCTGACAACGCGGCGGTATCACCGCCGGTGCCGGGCGCGCGGAGGGTGCACCGGACGGCTTCGGGCGTCTGGCCGGTCAGCCCGGAAGCAAAGGTTCGCCCCATCTCTTCGTGCTGGGCATAGGCGGTGGGGTAGGCGGAGCGCTGGACGCGCTGGGCCGCGTCCGTGATCTCCAGCGACTCGTAGCCTGGAACCTTGACCAGGGCGTCGTAGAAGGCGTTGGCGGCGTAGTAGGGATCCATGATCTGTGCTTCGGTTCCCCATCCCTGGGAGGGGCGCTGCTGGAACAGCCCGCGGGAGTCCGGGCCGGCCTTGTCCCCGTGGTCAATGTTCCGGAGTTTGGACTCCTGCATGGCGGTGGCGAGGGCGATGCTGGCAGCCCGCGGCGGAAGCCCCCGCTGCACCGCCACGGCGGTGATCAGCGAAGCGTTGACGGCCTGGTCCGGGGCAAGTTCCGAGGTTCGCTCGCCAATAACGGCCCTGCAGCGCTCCGAAACGAGCGTTTCGGAGCGCTGCAGGAAAAAGACGGCCGAGTAAACGCCGCCTGCCACCAGTGCCAGGGCCAGCACCAGTACTGTGAGGCGGCGCAGTCCGCGTCTTCGTGCCATGGAATGATCAGTTGGCGTGGAGGGCGTCGTTCAGCTCCACGGTCTGGCCCTGGCGGGGGAGGACCTCCACTGCGCCCGTGGTGGAGTTGCGGCGGAACAGCAGGTTGGGCACACCGGACAGTTCGGCAGCCTTAACGATCTTTGTGGTGTCCTCGCCCACCTCGTCCTTGGGCCCGGGCACGCGGACCCGGGTTCCGGCCGTGACGTACAGGCCGGCCTCCACCACGGAGTCGTCACCGATGCTGATGCCCACGCCGGAGTTCGCCCCCAGCAGCACCCGCTCGCCGATGGTGATCTTTTCCTTGCCGCCGCCGGACAACGTGCCCATGATGGAGGCGCCGCCGCCAACGTCGCTGCCGTCGCCGGTCACCACGCCCGCTGAGATGCGGCCTTCCACCATCGACGTACCCAGGGTGCCGGCGTTGAAGTTCACGAACCCTTCGTGCATCACGGTGGTTCCTTCGGCCAGGTGCGCACCCAGCCGCACCCGGTCGGCGTCGGCAATCCTCACTCCGGAAGGCACAACGTAGTCCACCATGCGCGGGAACTTGTCGATGCCGTAGACGGTCACGGCACCGCGGCGCCGCAGCCGCGCACGGGTGAGCTCAAAGCCTTCCACTGCGGCGGGGCCGAAGTTGGTCCACACAACGTTGGGCAGCTTGCCGAAGATGCCGTCAAGGTTGATGGTGTTGGGCCGGACCAGGCGGTGCGAGAGGAGGTGCAGGCGCAGGTAGGCATCGGCGGTGTCGGCCGGGGCTTCATCGAGGTGGATCTGGACAAAAACCACCTTCTGCTCGGTGCCGCGGTCCTGGTCCGCTCCATTCTCGGCGATGCTGGTCAGCGACGCATCCGCGTTCTCGACGGAACGAAGGTTTTCGGCGGCGACACCAAGCGCCGGAGCGGGAAACCATACATCCAGGACGCTGGCGTCAGCGGTGGAAACGGTGGCCACACCGAAGCCGTAGGCGGAGCGGTGGTCGGTGGATGCATGCGAGGTTTCGGGCACGGCAGAAGAAGCAGTCTCAGTCATGGCCCCAGTCTATCGACGGGCGGGGACAGGGGCCGAACTAGACTGGCTTCGTGACTGCCGAAACCGCACCCCAGCCTTCCACCGTGCAGCTCGACCTCCGCCAGGATGTTGCGCTCCTCACCGCCGCCATTATGGACATTAACAGCGTGTCCGGCCACGAAAAGGAACTTGCGGACGCCGTTGAAGCGGCCCTGTTGGCAGTTCCCCAGCTGAGCGTGCTCCGGGACGGCGATTCGATCATCGCCCGCACCGAACTGGGCTTTCCCGAACGCGTCATTTTGGCAGGACACCTCGACACGGTGCCGCTGCCCCTGGCAGGTGATGCGAAAGGGACCGTTCCCTCCAGCTGGGAGTCGGGTGTTCCGGGGGAGGGGATCCTGTACGGCCGTGGCGCCACCGACATGAAGGGCGGCGTTGCGGTGCAGCTTGCCCTGGCGGCCACAATGTTCGACGACGGCGCCTCGCCAAAGCGGGACGTCACCTTTGTGTTCTACGACCACGAGGAAGTGGAAGCCGTCAAGAGCGGCCTGGGCCGCCTGGTCCGCAACCACGGCCACCTGCTCCACGGCGACTTCGCCATCCTGCTCGAACCGACGCACGGCACGGTGGAAGGCGGCTGCAACGGCACCAGCAGGTTTGAGGTGACCACTGTGGGGGAGGCAGCCCACTCCGCCCGTGCATGGATGGGCAGCAACGCCATCCACGCCGCGGCACCGATCCTGGCCAGGCTGGCCGCCTACGAACCGCAGACCATCACCGTGGACGGACTCGAGTACCGCGAGAGCCTCAATGCCGTGAAGATCAACGGCGGGACGGCCGGCAACGTGATTCCGGACCGGTGCGTGGTGGAAATCAACTATCGGTTCGCCCCGGACAAAACCCCAGACCAGGCCGAGGCCGTCGTTCGGGACCTGCTGGCAGGTTTCGACGTCGTCCGCACCGATGCTGCCGCCGGGGCCCGGCCCGGCCTGCACCATCCGGCCGCCGCGTCCTTCGTTGCCGCAGTCGGAGCCGAGCCCAAGCCGAAGTACGGCTGGACCGACGTCGCCCGCTTCAGCGAACTGGGCATCCCGGCGGTGAACTTCGGACCGGGTGATCCCTTGCTGGCACACAAGGACAACGAACACGTGCACGCAGACGCCATCCGCACCTGCCTGGCGGCGCTGCGGAAGTGGTTGGCAACCTGAACTAAAAAACGATGGCCCGGACCAGTTGGTCCGGGCCATCGTCGTTGAGGAAGGACTATCAGGGAACAGCTGCTTCGGCAGCTTCGGGTTCGGCCTTGGCCACACCGCCGGCCGCCTTCTTGGATCCGCGCCGCTCGATCCACACCGCGATCCTCGAAACGAGGATGTTGATGGCGATGTAGATGGCTGCCGCCACGAAGAAGATCGGGAACAGGAACTGCGTTCCCAGGAAGTCAGCCATCACCTGCACGGCGCGCAGGAGCTCGCCGTACGCCACGATGTAGCCGAGCGAGGTGTCCTTGAGGAGCACCACCATCTGCGCCACCAGGGACGGCATCATGCGCCGGACCGCCTGCGGAAGCTCGATCAGCATGCGTGACTTGAAACTGGTGAGGCCGATGGCAAGGCCGGCCTCACGCTGCCCCTTGGGCAGCGACTGGATGCCGGCGCGGATGATTTCGGCAAACACTGCCGAGTTGTACAGCACCAGGCCGGTAACAACAGCAATGAAGGGCGACGTGCCAAAGCCCAGCAGGACGAACAGCATCATCAGGACAACCGGCATGCCGCGGAGGAACTCCAGCACCACCCGGGTGGGGATCCGGATAAAGGCCGCATCGGAAATGCGCAGCAGGCAGAGCAGCAGGCCCAGCGGGAAGGCGATCACAGCCGCCAGGGCTGCCGCGCTGAGGGTTGCCCCCAAGCCGTTGGCCAGGAGCGTCCAGACGTCGGCCCGGGTGAAAATCTGCCAGCGGCGGCCTTCGAAGATGCCCTGCTGGGCAAGGGTCAGGATGATCCAGGCCAGCAGTCCCAGAATCAGCAGCGAACCAACGATGGATCCGATGAGGGAAATACGCCGGGCTTTAGGGCCGGGAACGTCATAAAGGACAGAGGTCATCGGGCAATCGCCACCTTTCGTTCCACCGTGCTGGCCAGGATGCCCAGCGGAACGGTGAGGAGCAGATAGAAGAATGCAGTGCCCAGCAACACGGCGATGACGGCGTCACCGTTGGCATTCGCGAGCTGGCGGCCGTAGCCGAACAGTTCGAGGACAAAAAACGCGCCGGCCACCGAGGAGTTCTTGACCAATGCGATCAGGATGTTGATCAACGGCGGAACCACTGTCCGCAGGGCCTGCGGGAGGATGATGAGGTTCAGGACCTGCCCGAAGTTCATGCCGATGCTGCGGGCGGCTTCGGCCTGGCCCACCGGGACGCTGTTGACACCTGAGCGGACAGCTTCGGCGATGAACGCTGCGGTGTAGGTGCTGAGGGCGATGATGGCAGCGACCTCAAACTGCTCGAATGTCACGCCGAGCCGGGGGAGGACAATTGCGGCGAAGAAGAACGCGATGGTCAGCGGAGTGTTCCGCAGGACTTCCACGTAAACCATGCTGAAGCCGCGGAGTGCTGCCACCGGGGAGACCCTGGCTGCCGCGAGCAGGGTGCCGAGTACCAGTGCGATGACCCCGGAAACGGCGGACAGGAAAAGTGTGCGGAGAAAACCTTCCCAGTACAGGGGGAGGTTTTCAAGTATGACGTCCATAGGATCCTTCGGCTGTGGGCGCGGACGGGAGCGAAGACGGCGGTTGCCGGGGCCGCGGAGCAGCCCCGGCAACTACGGGAGTTTCTTAGTAACGGTCAATCTCGGGCAGCTCGGGGGCAGTCTTGATGACTGCGCCTGCGGTAGCTTCCCAGGCCTTCTCGTAGGAACCGTCCTCCTCGAATGCCTCCAGCTGGTCATTGATCCAGTTGCGGAACTCGGTATCGTCCTTCTTCAGGCCGATGCCGTAAGGCTCCTTGGTGAACGTCTCGTCGGAAGCAAGCTTGAAAGCCTCCGGCTCCTTGTCCACAAAACCGGCAAGGATCACGTTGTCTGTGGTGACGGCTTCCACCTGCTTGTTGCGCAGCGGCTCAAGGCAGGCCGAGTAGGTTGCCGCCGGAACGAGTTCTGCACCGTACTGCTCCACAATGGTGGCTGCCGGCGTCGAACCCGTCACGGAGCATACCTTCTTGCCCCTGACGTCCTCAGGAGTCTTGATGGTGTCATTGTCCGCGTTGACCATCAGCGCCTGGCCGGCCTCGTAGTACGGGCCCGCGAAGCTGACAACCTGCTTGCGGTTGTCGTTGATGGTGTACGTGGCGATGACCAGGTCAACCCGGCCCTGCTCGATGAAGGGCTCGCGGTTCGCCGAAACGGTCTCGGACCATTCGATCTTGTCGGCCGGGATGCCCAGCTTGGCCGCGATCAGCTTGCCGATCTCCACATCGAAGCCGATGGGCTTACCATCCAGTCCCACCTGGCCGAAGAGCGGCTGGTCGAACTTGGTGCCGATCTTGATGGTGCCGGCCGAGGCGAGCTTTTCCATCGTGGTTCCGGCAGCGAACGTGGGCTCTGCAGCAACCGAGGGATCGCCCCCGGCGTCGGTGCCGCCTCCGCCGCAGGCGCTCAGGGACAGGGCGAGGGCGGCGGTAGCCGCCACGAAGAATGACTTCCGCCGGGTCATAAATGCCTTCATGACATTCCTTTCATTGCGGCCGTGGGTCACGGCCTGGGTGCGAACTTGGATGTTTGTCCGGGTGGATCAGTGGGTGAGGAGCTTGGAGAGGAAGTCCTTGGCGCGGTCGCTCTTGGGATTGGTGAAGAACTCCTCCGGGGTGGCGTCCTCAACGATCTGGCCGTCCGCCATGAAGACGACGCGGTCCGCGGCCTTGCGGGCGAAGCCCATCTCGTGGGTGACCACGATCATGGTCATGCCCTCCTTGGCCAGCTGGATCATGACATCCAGCACCTCATTGATCATTTCCGGGTCGAGTGCTGAGGTGGGCTCGTCGAAAAGCATGACCTTGGGCTTCATGGCCAGCGCCCGGGCGATCGCGACACGCTGCTGCTGGCCGCCGGACAGCTGTGCCGGGAGCTTCGGGGCCTGGTGGCCCACGCCAACGCGTTCGAGGAGCGCCATTGCGTCCTTGTCCGCGGTTGCCTTAGGGACGTTCTTGACCTTAATGGGCCCCAGGGTCACGTTTTCGAGGATGGTTTTGTGGGCGAAGAGGTTGAACGACTGGAAGACCATTCCGACGTCGGCACGCAGCTGCGCCAGCTCCTTGCCTTCCTCGGGGAGGACCTTTCCATCGATGCTGATGGTCCCGCCCTCGATGGTTTCCAGGCGGTTGATGGCGCGGCAAAGGGTGGACTTACCGGAGCCCGAAGGCCCGATGACCACAACAACCTCGCCCTTGCGGACCTGGAGGTTGATGTCCTTCAGTACGTGCAGCTGGCCGTAATGCTTGTTTACGGCGTTCAGGGAGACGAGGGCATCGCCGGGCACATGAGTAGTCATAGGAAGAATCTAGCGAACAACACCGGCTTATGACGCGAATCACCCCATGTTTCCTGCGGATCGTGATTCAAGAGATACCTCCCGCCGGCAGGTTAGCCTAGGGGAATGAGCATCAGTGCAGATCCGGCAAGAAATTCCCAGCCACGCCGCAAGGGGCCCCTTGAGCTGCGCCGCAAACAGGCGGCCGTGGAGATGTCGGACCAGCATCTGCTCGACACCAAGGGCCCCGGGCAGTTCGTCCACACCGATCCCTGGCGGGTCCTGCGCATCCAGAGCGAGTTCGTGGAAGGGTTTGGTGCCCTGGCGGACATCGGCAAGGCCGTGAGCGTCTTCGGTTCAGCACGCACCAAGCCCGGCAGCCCTTACTACGAGATGGGCGTTGAGGTGGGGCGGAAACTGGCGGAGGCCGGCGTTGCCGTCATCACCGGCGGCGGTCCCGGATCCATGGAGGCTGCCAACCGCGGCACCGTGGAAGGCAACGGCGTGTCCGTGGGCCTGGGGATCGAGCTGCCGTTCGAGCAGGGCCTGAACCAGTGGGTGGACCTGGGCATCAACTTCCGGTATTTTTTCGCCCGCAAGACCATGTTCGTCAAATACGCCCAGGGTTTCATCGTCCTGCCTGGCGGGCTGGGAACACTCGACGAGCTGTTCGAGGCCATGGTGCTGGTCCAGACGCGGAAGGTGACATCGTTCCCGATCGTCCTCCTCGGCGTTGACTTCTGGGGTCCCATGATCGAGTGGATCAGGGGCACACTCGTGGCTGAGGGCATGGTCTCCGAGAAGGACCTGGACCTGATCCAGGTGGTTGACGATCCCGCCGAGGCCGTGGACCGCGTGCTCCACGGGGCCGTTACTCCCTCCTTCAAGGGAGAGCAGCGGCCGGAGTAACCGGTCCCGCCCGGGTGTCCGGACTGGCAGCAGCCACCCGGTCTGGCACGATGGAATGGTGAGTTTCTTTCTGGTTTTCCTGGCCATCGGGCTGGTCGGGGCGGTTTTCTGGGTGGGCCTTGGCCTGCGTTCCGGCAGGACAGGCAACGGTCCTTTGCCTGTCCTGCTCGACGGCGGCTTCGAGCAGCCGCCTGCCAACCTTCCCCCTGTCCTGCTGCCCGCCCAGGCCGCGCCGGAGGATGTGGACCGTGTGCGCTTCTCCCTTGGCCTCCGTGGCTACAGGATGGACCAGGTGGACCAGGTCCTGGATGAGCTGCGGGACCAGTTCGCCTCCAAACAGGAAGAGATTGACGCCTTGCAGGCTGAGTTGCGGGCCCTGCGGGAAGCCGGCACTGCTGAACCCGGCGGGACCGCGTCCGCTGGAAAGAACACGCTGTGAGCACAGTGGCTCGTCGCCGCTCAGGCCTGCTCCCGTCGCTTCAAGGCGTGGCCGGGCGGGCGGGAACGGTTCTCCGGGGCTGGCCGTGGTGGCTGCAGGTCACCGCCGTCTATGTGGCCGCCCGCCTTGTCAGCGCCTGCATTTTCATGGCCGCTGCCCTCCACCAGGGTCCCAATCCCTGGTTTCCGGCAAAGCCTGATTACTGGAATTTCATCAACATCTGGGACGCGCGCTGGTACGCCCAGGTGATTGCCGGGGGCTACCCCTCCGTGCTGCCGATGGATGCCGCAGGCAACGTCCAGGAAAACACGTGGGCCTTCTATCCCTTGTTTCCAGCGTTGGCCGGAGGACTCAGCGGACTCACCGGCATGGCCCCCGCGGCGGCCCTGACCCTCATCGCCATGCTTGCGGGCTGGGGAGCGGCGCTGGTTGTCTACGTCCTGTTCCGGCACAAGGCTGCCCACACACCGGCATTTTGGGGCGTAGTTTTCTTCGCTACCTTCCCTGTGGCTGCTGTCCTGCAGGTGCCGTATGCCGAACCCCTGTCCCTGCTGCTCCTCGCGGCAGCGTTGCTGCTGGTGGTCCGGAGACAGTACCTCTGGGCCGTTCCGGTGGTGGTGCTCCTGTGCCTGTCCCGTCCGGTGGGCGTTCCCTTTGCGGCCATGCTGGGGCTGCTCCTCCTGCACCGTCTCTGGGCGCGGTTCGGCAAAGATCGGTTCGGTAATGCCAGATTCCGTGCTGTCACATCGGGTGCCGGGACGCAGGAAGGAACCCATTCACCCCGTGACCTCGCGGCCCTTGCTGTCCTGACCGGCGTCGGAGGCGCGATGGCGCTCGCCTGGCCCACGGCGGCGTGGGCGGCAACCGGAGACATCCAGGCCTACACAAAAACCGAAACAGCCTGGCGCGGCCACGACCTGGTGCCGTTCAAGCCCTGGTTCGACACCGGCATCAACCTTTTCGGACCGGTATTGGGGGTGCTGGCGCCCTTCATTTTCGTGGCCCTCTTCGCCGCCATGCTCTTCCTTCCCCCCGTACGGCAAATCGGCGTCGAACTCCGGCTGTGGTGCGCCTGCTACATGGGGTACCTGGTGGTGTTCCTGCACCCGCAGACCAGTACCTTCCGCATGCTGCTGCCGCTGTTTCCGCTGGCACTGGGTGCTGCCCTGGTCTCCAGGTCGCGGGCTTACCGGGGGACGGTGGTCCTCATGTTCCTGCTGCTGCAGATCGTCTGGATCGTGTGGTTGTGGGCGTGGGCGCAATTGCCCGGCGGCGGGGATTATCCACCCTAGCCTTTGGGGCTTTCGCGCAGGTCAGGGCTGAAATACCACGACGCCGGAAATGTCCATCGATTAGCTACGTGCGGGTAATTCCGCGATAATAGTAAGTAAGCAAGGACAAAAAGCATTCAGAATACGCGCAGCCCGGGCGGTGTCCAACCACTCCGCCGCGGCAGCTTGATCTACATGCGGACACAGCCCGCCCGGGCTGATCAGTCCTGGGACTAAATGGAGGGGAATTCCTCATGGCGGCTATGAAACCACGCACCGGCGACGGCCCAATGGAAGTCACCAAGGAGGGCCGCAGCCTGATCATGCGCGTCCCGCTCGAAGGCGGCGGGCGACTGGTGGTCGAGCTGAACGCTGCTGAGGCAGCCAACCTCAAGGAATGCCTGGTCGGCGTTACCGAGTAAATCGTGACAAGGCAGGGCCCGCAGCCGCCAGGCTGCGGGCCCTGCCTTTTTCGAATCCCTACTTCTTCACGGCCACCAGCAGGCCATCGCCGGTGGGAAGCATGGCCGAAGCAAGCCTGTCGTCGTCGCGTATTGCCTTGCCCACCTGGCGCAGGACCACGGTGGTGGCGTCCCGGCTTGCCGGGTTGGCCACCTTGTCCTTGTCCAGCGCGTCATTCACGATCAGCAGCCCTGCGGGCTTCAGGAGCCGGATTGCCTGTTCCACATATCCGGGAAGTCCGGGCTTGTCGGCGTCAATGAAGACGAGGTCGTAGGCACGGTCCGTCAGCCGGGGCAGGACGTCGCCCGCCCGTCCGGAAATGGTCCTGGTGCGGTTGGCGGGGCTGCCCGCCTCGGAGAATGCCTCGCGCGCCGCCCGGAGGTGTTCGACATCGACGTCGATGGTGGTGAGGACGGACTGGGGACCGAGGCCGCGCAGCAGGCACACTCCTGAAACGCCCGCTCCGGTCCCGATCTCGACGGCGGTCTGGGCCTTGGACGCGGCAGCCAGCACGGTGAGGACTGCTCCCACTCCCGGGCCAACGGGCGTCACACCGAGCTCGAAGGAGCGCTCCCTGGCCCGAAGCATGACCTCATCCTCAGCAGGAAGATCTTCTGCATAGGACCAGCTGGTGGACTTGTCGGCGCTCATGGGTTTCGCTTTCTGGGCGGCAGGGAATGTCCTCTACAGCCTACTGTGTCCGATGGCAACGGCAGGGAAGGCAGGCTGTTGCGCCTATGGCTGAACTTTTCCACAATCAGGAAATTCCCAGACAAGTTTGAAATGATTAATATCCGCTCATCCAAAAGGTGACCGGCGCCGAATCAGAGATGTCAACAGTATCCGGGCGTTAGTATTCCACGAGGGGAGTGGACGATGTCATCTTCAGTTGTGGCACCTGTCCCTGCAACAAACCATCCTGAGGCGGAGTGGGTGCGTCCCACCTGGGAAGAAGTGGTTACCAACCACTCGGCGAAGGTTTACCGGCTGGCCTACCGCCTGACGGGCAACAAGTACGACGCCGAGGACCTCACCCAGGAGGTGTTTGTCCGCGTCTTCCGCTCGCTGGAGAACTTCAAGCCGGGCACGCTGGACGGCTGGCTGCACCGGATCACGACCAACCTCTTCCTGGACCAGGCACGGCGGAAAACCCGGATCAGGTTCGACGCCCTCGCCGAAGATGCCGAATCCCGGCTTCCCGGACGTGAACCGGGTCCGGAACAGAGCTTCGAGCTCAACAACCTGGACGTGGATGTCCAGGCTGCGCTGGAGGAACTACCGCCGGACTTCCGCGCTGCCGTCGTCCTCTGCGACCTCGAAGGCCTGTCCTACGACGAAGTGGCGGAAGCGCTGGGCGTCAAGCTCGGCACTGTCCGCTCCCGGATCCACCGCGGACGGACCATGCTTCGGGAGAAGCTGGCACACCGGGATCCGCGTCCCCAGCAGTCGCGCCGCAAACTGTCCATGCCGCGTATCGCCGGTATCCTCTGAACGGCGCATGAGGTCCCGGACTCCATTCGGACGCAGGCACCAGCGCACGCGCAGCCATCTCCAGTCCTGCCACGAATGCTCTGCAGCGTTGCGGCGGGAACGCCAGTACCTGGAGCGGCTCCGCGATGCCCCCATCCCTCCCGCCAGCGATGACCTGACGGCCCGTCTGCTGGCACGGACGCAGGAACTGGCTGCCGTCCCGCACCGTCCCGCCCAGCGGCCCGCGTCGCCGCGCACGGCTGTCCGGGTCCTGGCGCTGGCCGCCGGCGGCAGCACGGCCGCTGCGGCGGTCCTGGCTGCAGGTGCCTTTGCGGCTGCAGGGGACCCCCTGCCCGGGGATGCCATCGGAAACCCCGCAGCCTTCTCGCAGGTGTCATCCCAGACGCCGGCGGACGGCAGGCAGCTGAACGCTGAACAGCTCACCCGGCTGCGCACCGAAGGCTGGGCCTGCCCGGAACTTGAAGCGATGGGCTTCCACCTTGAGTCGGCAAGGGCCACCGTGCTCAACGGGCAGCCGGCGGTTGAGCTGAGGCTGTCCGACGGGGCCCACTACGCCACTGTGACTGAACAGCGGCTCCCCAAGCAGGGCGGTGACAGTCAGGACCCCGGCGGACAGAAGGGTGCTGCGGACCGGGAAGCCGGCACGGCCGGTAACAACCTTCGCGTGTGGGAGTCTTCGCCGTGGTCGGCAACCTACCTGACGCCGGGGCACAGCTTTACCTACGAGTCCGACCTGCCGGCGGAACGGGCCGATGACGCCGTCCCCATCCTGCAGAGCATGGGCACCAGGGCTGAAGAAGGCGTTGCCGCCGGAATCCCGCCTTCTGCGGAAGCGGGCGGGGAACCGCTCACGACGCGGCTGCAGCGCGGGGCCAACCGGATTGTGGCCTTTTTCGTCCCGTAGCGCAGGCAGTTCTCCCGGGCCCCGGGTTGAAATCGTCACTGGCAGCCCGGAGAGGGTAATCTTCCTAAAGTGTTTGGAATCAACGGCCCGGAGTTCTTTCTTCTGCTGATCATTGGCGTTCTGGTGATCGGCCCCCAGCGGCTGCCCGAATACACCCAGAAGCTGGCGAACCTGGTCAAGGAAGTCCGGCGCATGGCGTCCGGTGCCCGTGAGCAGATCAAGGAAGAAGTCGGCATCGACATCGATGATGTCGACTGGAAGAAATACGACCCCCGGCAGTACGATCCCCGCCGCATCATCAAAGAGGCGCTCCTCGACGACGACTCCAAACCCGTCAGCGCCGGCGCGCCGGCCGCCGTGGCCGCAGTCTCCGGGGCCGCCGCCGTGGCAGCGGATGCCGCGCCCGGGCGGCCGGAACGGGTGCTCCAGTCACTGCCGCCGGGCGAGGCAGCACCCTTCGACACCGAAGCCACCTAGAAGCGCCTGCGCGCACAGCAAATCCCCGACAGTTGCCTTTTTCTGCACCCTTGCCGGCGGCTCAGCGCGGCTGAAGGCCCAGTTTCATTCCGGCGAGTCCGCGCGGTTTTGCCGCCAGTTGTCCGGCGATACCTGACAGTGCCGCCGCGGCCGGTGTGCCGGCCTGGCCGAGGACGATCGGCACGCCGGTGTCCCCGCCTTCACGCAACTGGATGTCCAGCGGAATCTGGCCCAGGAGCGGCACCTCTGCCCCCACCGTTGCCGTCAGCCGCTCGGCGAGGACCTGCCCGCCGCCGCTGCCGAACAATTCCATCCTGCCGCCGTCGGGCATTTCCAGGTAGGACATGTTCTCGATGACGCCCGCCACCTTCTGGCCCGTTTGCGTGGCGATGGCTCCCGCGCGCTCGGCGACGTCCGCGGCAGCAGCCTGCGGCGTAGTGACCACCAGGATTTCCGCCTTCGGAAGCAGCTGGGCCACGGAGATCGCGATGTCACCGGTGCCGGGCGGCAGGTCGAGGAACAGGGCATCCAGGTCGCCAAAATAGACGTCGGTAAGGAACTGTTCGAGGGCGCGGTGCAGCATGGGTCCGCGCCAGGCCACAGGCTGGTTTCCGCTGACGAACATCCCGATGGAGATTACCTTCACCCCGTAGGCGACCGGGGGCAGGATCATGTCGTCCACCCGCGTGGGCTGCTGCGTGATGCCCATCAGTCCCGGGACGGAGAATCCGTAGACGTCCGCGTCCACGATGCCGACGCGCAGGCCCTGCGCTGCAAGGGCACAGGCCAGGTTGACGGTCACCGAGGACTTCCCGACCCCGCCCTTGCCGCTTGCCACCGCGTAGACCCTGGTCAGGGAACCAGGCTCGTTGAAGGGGATGCCGCGCTGGCCTCCTTGGCCGCGGAGCAGCTCCTTGAGGGCATCGCGCTGTTCCTGGGTCATCACCTTGAGTTCAACGTCGACGGCGGCCACTCCCGGAACTGCCAGCAGCGCGTTCGTGGCATCTGCCGTAATGGTCTCCCGCAGGGGGCAGCCGGAGATGGTGAGCAGGACTGCCAGGCTGGCCCGGCCGGCGTCGTCCACGGCGACAGACTCCACCATGCCCAGTTCGGTGATGGGGCGGCGGAGCTCGGGGTCGATGACCGTGGCCAGGGCAGCGTTGACTGCCTCAGCCAACGCAGTGTTGGCAATGGGTTCGCTCATTAACGGTCCTGGGTGGAATGGCCGGGCTTGACCCGGGGGATCTGCTGGGTGCGGGGGTTCCGTTGCCGGTCGCGCTGTTCCTTGAGTTTTTCCTTGACCTTGTCGCGGGGGGATTCGTGCTGCCCCTGCCCGGAGGGATCATGGGTCCGGAGCTCCTCCTGGGCCTCCAGCATGTCCTCAAGCAGCGAACGGAGCTCGGCACGGACGTAGTCACGTGTGGCAACCTCGCGCAGCGCAATCCGCAGGGAGGCGAGTTCCCGCGTGAGGTACTCAGTGTCGGACAGGTTGCGCTCGGCGCGCTGGCGGTCCTGCTGGAGCGAGACGCGGTCGCGGTCGTCCTGCCGGTTCTGGGCCAGCAGCAGGAGCGGCGCCGCGTAGGAAGCCTGCAGGGACAGCATCAGCGTCAGCAGGGTGAAACCGAGCGCGCGGGAATCGAACTGCCACTCGAGCGGTGCCCACGTATTCCACGCCAGCCAGATGACCACGAAGACCGTCATGTAGACCAGGAACTGCGGCGTACCCATGAAACGGGCAAAGCCCTCTGTGGCGTGGCCGAAGGCATCGGGATCCGGCGAGAACTTGGGCAGGATCCGCTGGCGGCCGCTCAGCGGCGTGTCCAGGCTGCCCTTGTCCGCCGTCTTCCTGGCGGGTGTCCGCTGGTTCGGATTTTTTGGTGCGCTGCTCTCAGCCAATACGGCCACCAAGCCTTCTTATCGGGGCTTCGCCATCGTGGGCGCGCCAATCATCCGGCAACAGATGATCCAAAACGTCATCAACAGTCACCGCCCCCACAAGCCGGCCGGCGTCATTGACCACGGGGAGGGAGTTCAAATTGTAGGTAGCCAGCGTCCTCGCCACTTCGCTGATGTGTGCCTGGTCCGACAACGGTTCCAGGTTCTTGTCCACCAGGTTGCCGAGCGGCTCGAACGGCGGGAACCGGAGCAGCTGCTGGATGTGGACAACACCCAGGAAACGGCCGGTCGGCGTTTCCAGCGGCGGCCTGGCGATGAAGATGGAGGAGGCAAGCGCGGGGGAGAGTTCCTCGCGGCGCACGTGGGCCAGGGCTTCGGCAACCGTGGCCTCGGGAGGAAGGATCACCGGCACCGGGGTCATGAGCCCGCCCGCGGTGTCCTCGTCGTATTCCAGCAGGCGCCGGACGTCCTCTGCGCCCTCCGGCTCCATCAGCTGAAGCAGCTCCTCCGCCTGGGCGGAGGGGAGCTCGCCGAGGAGGTCGGCGGCGTCGTCGGGGTCCATTTCCTCCAGCACGTCGGCTGCGCGCTGCACGTCAAGGGCGGAGAGGATCTCCACCTGGTCGTCCTCCGGGAGCTCCTGGAGGACGTCGGCCAGGCGTTCGTCCTGCAGCTCGCTGGCCACCTCGAAACGGCGTTTGTCGCTCATTTCCTGCAGTGCTTCTGCGAAGTCTGCGGGTTTGAGGTCCTCATGGTTGGCCACGAACTGGGTGGCGGCCTGCGGCTCCGTGCGCGGACCCTGGAGGGCGTCGGCCCAGTCGATGATCAGGGTTTCGTTGCGGCGGAGCCGGCTGAGCGGGGAGAGGGAATGGCCGCGCCGGACAAAGAGCTTGCTGACGAACCAGTCGCGGGAGCGGTGCTGGTCCATGGCAATGTCTTCGATGGTGGCGTCGCCGCTGCCGTCCCGCAGGGTGACGCGGCGGTCGAACATCTCGGCCACCACCAGCGTTTCGGCGCCGCGCTGCTCGAAGCGGCGCAGGTTCACCAGCCCGGTGCAGATGATCTGGGTCTGGTCGATGGAGGTAATGCGCGTCATGGGCACGAAGACGCGCTTCTTGCCTGGGACTTCGACGACGATGCCCACCACGTGCGGTGCGCCCTGCGTTCCCCGGGACAGCACAACAACATCGCGCAGCCGGCCCAGCCGGTCGCCCAGCGGGTCGAAGACGTCGAGGCCCAAAAGGCGCGCCACGAAGACGCGGGTAGGAGTTGTGCTCACTCCTACAGGCTACCGAGTCTGCTCTCTTTTAGCTGAATTTGCAGGCAGCACACATGCTCATGGGCAAGAATGGGGGTATGGCAAACATATTTGGTGCTCCCAAGGCCGGCGGGCCCGGCGGAATGGATGAAGCCCGGGCCGTTCCCACCGGCGATACCGTGGGTTCCTACACGTCCTACTTGGATGCCCAGAAGGCCGTGGACTACCTTGCGGACCAGCAGTTTCCCGTCCACATGGTGTCCATCGTAGGCAACGAGCTGAAGATGGTGGAGCGGGTGACCGGCCGCTTGAGCTACCCCAGGGTGGCACTCTCCGGAGCGCTGAGCGGCATGTGGTTCGGCCTGTTCGTGGGTGTCATGCTGTCCTTCTTCGCACCGTCGCCAGGATACTTCTCCATACTTACCTCGGTGCTGATGGGCGCAGCGTTCTTTATGCTCTTCGGCATCGTCACCTACGCCATGCAGCGCGGCAAGCGTGACTTCACCTCCACCAACCAGGTGGTGGCCACCAGCTACGACGTCGTGGTGTCGCCGGAGGCTGCCCACGAGGCACGGCGGCTGCTCCAGCAGCTGCCGATGACCCGCTCGGATGCGGCCGCCGGCGGTGGCCCCTACACCCAGCGCGACTACAACAGCCAGCCCTACCAGCAGAACCAGCCCGGCCAGGGTCCTGCCCGTCCCTCGGGCTGGAACGATCCTTATGGCCAGCAGTCTTCCGGGTCCTCCGCCCAGGCGCATCCTGTCCAGGCGGACCAGGGCCCGGCTGCTGCCCCGCAGCAGGAGCAGCCCGCCCCGGCCCGGGCCGTACGGTACCCGGACCTGCCGGACGGCCGGCCGCAGTACGGCGTCCGGCTGCCGCAGGAGCCCACCGCTGACGCAGGCCACCCGGACGCCGGTCAGCAGGCCACGCAGGGTCAGCGGGTTGACGGCCAGCCGGACGCACCGGGGCACGCTCCTGAGCAGCACCCGGGCGAGCCGCGGCAGTAGCCCGCAGCGGCCTGACGGGGAAACAAAAGCGGGGCTGCCGGAACATGTGTTCCGGCAGCCCCGCTTTGTTGGTTTAATCAGCAGGTTTGCCGAGGATGGAAGGCTCATACGGTAGCCATCCCAAAACCCGGGGCCCGCGGGGACTAGGCTTCCTGGGCCCCGTCAGCTTCACGGTAGATGCCCGCCATCCAGTCCTGCACGTCCTCGGCCTTGCGCGGCAGGGCCGCGCTCAGGTTGACCGGGCCGTCGGCGGTCATCAGGACATCGTCCTCAATCCTGACGCCGATTCCGCGGTATTCCTCCGGGATCGCCAGGTCCTCGGCCTTGAAGTACAGGCCGGGTTCGATGGTGAAGACCATTCCTTCGGTGAGGATGCCGTCCAGGTAGAGCTCCCGTTTGGCCTGGGCGCAGTCGTGGACGTCCAGCCCCAGGTGGTGGCTGGTGCCGTGCGGCATCCAGCGGCGGTGCTGCTGGCCCTCGGGACTGATGGCCTCCTCCACCGTCACCGGGAGGAGCCCCCACTCCGCAAGCCGCTCGGCCAGGACGGTGGTGGCTGCAGTGTGGATGTCGCGGAACTTCGCCCCGGGCTGCGCGGCGGCGAACCCGGCGTCGGCCGCGTCGAGCACCGCTTCGTACACTTTGCGCTGGATGTCGGTGAACACGCCGCTGGCGGGAAGGGTGCGGGTAATGTCCGCCGTGTAGAGGGAATCCGCTTCCACGCCGGCGTCCAGCAGGAGGAGCTCTCCGGCGTGGATCTTTCCGGTATTGCGGGTCCAGTGGAGCACCGTGGCGTTGTTACCGGAGGCCGCGATGGTGTCGTATCCCAGTTCGTTCCCCACCTCGCGTGCCCGGGCGAAGAAGGCGCCTTCCACCACGCGCTCGCCGCGGGCATGCGTGAGGGCGCGCGGCAGGACTTTCACCACCTCCTCGAAGCCTTCAACGGTGGCAGCCACGGCGAGCTTCATTTGCTCGATCTCCCAGTCGTCCTTGAGCAGGCGCAGTTCGGAGAGGGCTTCGCTCAGCTTTTCGTCCAGGGCATCGAGGACGGCGAGGTCCAGGTTGTCCGGGTCCTTGGCCGTGTTGTATCGGGCGGTGTCCACCAGCGCGTCGATGTTCTCATCCACCTTGCGGACCAGTCGGATGGAGATGCCGCCGATTTCCGGGGCGCCCACGTCCTTGGTGATGGCTGTCTCGAGCTGGTCGATGTGTGCCGTTGCCATGCCAAGGCGTGCCTCGAACTCGGCCAGGGTGGGACGGGCGCCGATCCAGAACTCGCCGGCCCGGGAGTCCGCGTAGAACTGTTCCGTGTCCCGCCCTGCCAGCGGCCGGAAGTAGAGCGTCGCCCGGTGGTGGCCGCCGTCGTCGCCCTTTCCTTCCCCGACCGGTTCAAGGATCAGGACGGCGTCAGGCTCGTGGTCGAGGCCGAGCCCGGTGAGGTGCGCGAATCCGGAGTGGGGGCGGAAGCGGTAGTCGCAGTCGTTGGAGCGGACTTTCAGCGGGCCGGCGGGGATCACCAGGCGTTCGCCCTTGAACTGTCCGGAGATTGCCCTGCGCCGGGCCGAGGCGTGGCCGGCTACGGCGTCACGTGCCGGGAGCTCCTGGCTGGCGGGCGCCCAGTTGCCGGCCATGAAGGCCCTGAAAGCGTCGGAACTGGGCCGCTGCGAGCGGTTGTTGACGCGCTCCTCCAGCGGCTGGGAAGCAGAGGTGGGGGTGTTTTCGGCATCTTTCACCGCACCATCGTCTCACCAGCGTCGCGGCTGCGCGAACAGGCGCAGCCCGTGTGGGCGGGGGCCGGTACGGGGGAGTTGCGGCCGGGCATACACAGGGTGAACGCCGGGTCAACTAGTCTGGACAGGTGAGGATCGACCTGCATGCCCACTCCAATGTCTCGGACGGCACCGAGAATCCCGCAGACGTCATGGCTTCCGCCGCCCGCGCCGGCCTGGACGTCATAGCGCTGACGGACCACGATTCCACGGCAGGCTGGGATGAGGCCTCTGCTGCGGCCGTTGAGCACGGAGTAGCCCTGGTCCCCGGGATGGAGGTTTCCTGCCGGACAGAGGAGGGCATCAGCGTCCACCTCCTGAGCTATCTGCACGACCCGAAGCATCCGGGACTACTGGAGGAAATCACCAAGGCCAAGGACGCGCGGCATACCCGTGCCGAGCGCATGGTCACCCTGCTTGCGGAGGACTACCCCCTCACCTGGGACGACGTCATCCACCATGTGGCCCCCGGCGCAACCCTCGGCCGCCCCCACATTGCGGACGCCCTCGTGGCCGCCGGGGTGGTGGAGGACCGCTCCGAGGCCTTTGCCTCCATCCTCACCTCACGCTCGCGCTACTTCATCCAGCACTACGCACCCGCGCCGGCCATCGCCGTCGAACTGGTCCGTGCTGCCGGCGGGGTCCCTGTCTTCGCCCACCCCGTGGCATCCTCCCGCGGCAGGATCGTAGGTGAGCGGGTGTACCAGGAGATGATCGACGCCGGCCTGGCGGGCCTGGAGATCAACCATCGTGACAATCCGGAAGAAGGGCGCCGGTTCCTGCGGCGGCTCGCCGGCAAGCACGACCTCCTGATTACCGGATCATCGGACTACCACGGCACCGGCAAACCGAACCTGCTGGGGGAGAACCTCACCGAGCCGGACGTCCTGGCGAGGATCGAGGAGCTGGGGACAGGGACCGCCGTCGTCCGTCCCTGATCACGGCAACCAGGTAGCAGCACATGTCGTTTTGGAGGCTCAAACCGACATGTGCTGCTACCTAGTTGGGAGGGTAGGCCGTGAACTCGGCGTGGGCACCCAGACGCTGGGCCATGATGTCGATGGCCGGCTGGTTCTGGTCCACGCACACAAACCTGCGGTCCATCTTTGCGGCCACCGCACCCAGGGTTCCGGAACCGGCGAAGAAGTCCAGGCACCAGTCACCGGGCCGGCTGGACGCCGCCACCACCCGGCGGATGAGGCCCTCCGGCTTTTGCGTCGGGTACCCGGTCTTTTCCTTGCCGGTGGGCGAGACGATGGTATGCCACCAGACGTCCGTGGGCAGTTTGCCCAGTTCGCGTTTGGCAGGCGTGACAAGGCCCGGTGCCATATACGGTTCGCGGTCCACCTCGGCGCTGTTGAAGTGGTACTTCGCGGGATTCTTGACGTACACCAGGATGTTGTCGTGCTTGGTGGGCCAGCGGTTCTTGGCCCGGGCGCCGTAGTCGTAGGCCCAGATGATCTCGTTCAGGAAGCATTCACGGCCGAAGATCGCATCCAGCATCACTTTGGCGTAGTGCACCTCGCGGTAATCGAGGTGCAGGTACAGGGTGCCGTCCTCCGCCAGCAGCCGCCACGCCTCCACGAGCCGCGGCTCCAGGAAGGACCAGTAGTCGCTGAAGGCATCGTCGTAGCGGTGGAGCGCGCCTTTGATGGTGTCGTAGGAGCGCCCCTTGAAGCCGACGCGGTCGCCGGTGCCGTCCGCGTTGACCACCATGGTGGTCTGCTGCCGCCGCTGGGCCCGGCCCGTGTTGAACGGGGGGTCCACGTAGATAAGTGTGAAGGCGCCGTCCGGCAGCGAGGGGAGGAAGTCCGCGTTGTCCGCGTGGACCACCAGGCTGCTGCCGTCCGGCGCCCAGACAGTGTCAGTCATGAAGGGTGTTAGGCCTCGGTGCTGCCGGATTGTGCGGCGTTCCCGCCGCCCACCACTTCACCGTTGCGGCGCCGGGTGCGGGTGCGGGGGCGCCGGGTGCGTGAGGGCTGCTCGGCCTCGGTTGCTGCCGGAGCGTCACCGGCAGCTGCGGGTGCTGCGGCTGCCTCGGGCGTACGACGGCGGCGCTCGCCGGAGCGGGCAGCGGAGTCGCCGCTGCGGCCGCCTTCGCGCTTGGCCCCGCGGTCACGGCTGTCGCGGCCACGGCCGTCGCGGTCGCGGGAACTGCCGGCGTCGCGGCCTCCGCGGGCGTTCTTCTTGCCCGTTTCGCCCAGGTCCTCCAGCACCTCGGCGTCCACACCGGCCAGGGTGCGCTTGTCGCGCGGAAGCCGGCCCTTGGTGCCTACGGGAATGTCCAGGTCCTCAAAAAGATGCGGAGAAGAGGAGTAGGTTTCAATGGGCTCCGGCACGCTCAGGCCCAGGGCTTTGTTGATCAGTCCCCAGCGCGGCATGTCGTCCCAGTCCACGAAGGTCACGGCGGTGCCCTTGTTGCCGGCACGGCCGGTGCGGCCCACCCGGTGCAGGTAGATCTTTTCGTCTTCCACGCACTGGTAGTTGATGACGTGGGTGACGTCGTCCACGTCGATGCCGCGGGCGGCGACGTCGGTTGCCACCAGGACATCCACCTTGTTGTTGCGGAAAGCCCGGAGCGCCTGCTCGCGTGCGCCCTGCCCCAGGTCGCCGTGGATCGCGGCGGCGGCAAAACCGCGGTCCACCAGTTCCTCGGCGACCTTGGCCGCGGTGCGCTTGGTCTTGGTGAAGATGATGGTCCGGCCGCGGCCCTTGGCCTGGAGGATGCGGGCCACCACTTCGATCTTGTCCATGCTGTGCGCACGGTAGATCAGCTGGCGGATATCCCGCTTGGTGAGGCCTTCGTCATCCGGATCAGCAGCACGGATGTGGGTGGGCTGGGTCATGTAGCGGCGGGCCATGGCAATGACGGGGCCGGGCATGGTGGCGGAGAACAGCAGGGTCTGGCGGACTGCCGGCGTGGCCGCGATCAGGGTTTCGACGTCGGGCAGGAAGCCGAGGTCAAGCATTTCGTCGGCCTCGTCCAGGATGACGACCTTGACGTTTTTCAGGCTCAGGTGCTTCTGCTTGTAGAGGTCGATGAGGCGCCCGGGGGTTCCCACCACAACCTCCACGCCATTCTTCAGGGCTTCCACCTGGGGCTCGTAGGCCCGGCCGCCGTAAATGGTGGCGATGCGTGCGTTCCTCTTGCGGGAGGCCGTCTGCAGGTCGTTGGCCACCTGCACCGCGAGTTCACGGGTGGGAACGATGACCAGGGCCTGCGGTGCGCCGGGGACAGCGAGCTTTTCGTAGCCGGCGTCGTCCCGGCCCACCACCCGCTGCAGGGCGGGGATGCCGAAGCCCAGGGTCTTGCCGGTGCCGGTCTTCGCCTGGCCGATGATGTCGTGGCCGGAGAGGGCCACCGGCAGGGTCATGGCCTGGATGGGGAAGGGATGGGTGATGCCGGCGTCCGCGAGGGATTCCACGATGTCGGCGCGGACGTTGAAGTCCGCGAAGGACTTCTCCTCAATCTCGTGCGGCTTCTCGTCGGAGATGATGGTCTCTTCCGGCTCGATCGTTTCGGTGCCGGAGTCGTCCGTCAGGAGCTGGTGGGTATGCAATTCACTCACGTGGAGTTTCCTTATTCATTTGGGCATTGGCGCTGCCTGCTCAACGGGCCGGCCCAAGGCCGTTCCGGAGCACGCTCAGGCGCGCAAGCAATTCCAGTGGAAGCCGATCGCGGGCTATCTAAAATGCTGGCACTGGTGACCAGCGGGTGTATCTCAAGATCGCGTAGGGGCGGGCTTGTTGGTTTCAAATCAAGGAAATCAACGACCGGGCATCCATTTCTACCTCTTCAGTCTAGCCGCACGGGGACGGAAACCCGGCTTTGGCCCGGTGTGCCTGCCTACCCGCAGGAAGAACCGCCCCTCTCAGGACAAGGACGGGACCAGCTCGAAATGCACTTCCCGGGTGGCAATGTCGGAGGACACCAGGCGTACCCGGACCTTGGTTCCGGCCACCAGTTCGCCGGCACAACGGGCCGTGACGGCAGGCTCGGCAATCTGGATGATGCCCGAGCCGCCGTTGCCGTTGCCGTTCTTTCCGTTGCCGCCGTTCCCGTTTTCCTTCTGGGGCTTGGATCCGGAGATCACGATCGCGTCGAACTCCTGTCCGATGTGGTTCACGAGGAGCGCCGCCTCCACTGTGTCCAGGGCCAAGCGTTCCATCCGGGACGCCAACTGGTCCGAGCTGGCCATGATCTCGGGAAGCGACGGCAGCGCCTCACGGACCCAGCCGGGCACCTCGCCGCCGTTGCACAGGGCCTCGCAGGTCACCAGGACAAAGCGGTCCACCAGGCGGCGCAGCGGTGCGGTGGTGTGGGCGTAGGCGGCCCCGATGGCTGACTGCACGGCGTCCTCAGGGACCGTGCCGTCGAACGCCGTATACGCCGCACCGCGGAAGAGCATTCCCGCTGAGTGCATGATGGCCAGCTGGCGGGGATCGGTGGGATCCAGGCTGCGGAGGTATTCGCCGTAGCTGACCTCACCGTCCCAGGGCTTCCCAAGTGCCTCCGTCTGGAGCCGGAAATGGTGCAGGGAACGCTCGTCCGGTGAGGGCATGGTGCGGAGGATGCCCACTTTGCCGGCCAGCATGAGCTGCGCCGCCGCCATTCCCGTCATGAGCGAGATCTGGGCGTTCCAGTCCTCCACCGGAAGCTGCGGGGCCGCGGCAATCCGGTAGCCGCCGTCGGGAAGCTGGACAATCTCCTGGTCCGGCATGTTCAGGCTGGCACCCTCCCTGGCACGCTCCAGCTCCACGCGCTTGAGCCCCACCTCTTTGAGGAGGACCAGGACGTCTGAAGGGCTGCCGCCGTCCAGTTCCGCCTGGGCACCCTTGTAGCTGAGCTTGGCGCGGCTGCGCATCCGAGCCCGCCTGACCGTCACGGTTGTGACCTCGGCGCGGGCATCAAGGCGGAAGTCCCACACGAACGCGGAACAGTCCTGCCCCGGCAGGAGGCTTCCGGCGCCCTCGCTGATGACCTCCGGGTGCAGCGGAATGCGGCCGTCCGGGGTGTAGAAAGTCTGGCCGCGGCGCCGCGTCTCGGCATCCAGGGGACCGCCGGGAGCCACGAATGAGGGCACGTCGGCGATGGCGTAGAGCACGCGGTAGCTGCTGCCGTCCCGTTCAATGTGGAGCGCCTGGTCAAGGTCCGTGGACGACGCCGGATCGATGGTGATGAAGTCGATGCCCGTCAGGTCATGGGACGGCAGCTGCAGTGCCGACACCGCGGCCTCGGCGTCCTCCACGGCATCTTCCGGGTAGTCGCCCGGCAGCTCAAGCTCCGTCCGCAGGGCGCTGAGTGCAGCCTCGAGGGCGTTGGTGTGCTCGTGGACACTGGGGGCCAGCCGATGATGTGACACGAAAATCAGCGTAGCCCGAATTCCGCGAATAGTGCAGGGAACCGCCCGCGGGATGCGCCGCAGATCCGGCGCCGCGTCACGGGCGGGCGGCGTCCAGCGCGTCGAGCAGCGATGCGGCTGCGGCTGCCGGATCGTCGGCTTCCGTAATGGCCCGGACCACCACGATCCTGCTGGCCCCGGCTTCCACCACCTGTTCCACGTTGCCGTGGTCTATCCCGCCGATCGCGAACCAGGGCACGCCGCCGTCGGACTGTCCCTGCCCCTGCGCCGCTGAAGCGGCGGCCGCATACGTCACCAGGTCCAGGCCGACGGCGGCGCGGCCGGGTTTGGTGGGTGTTGCCCACAGCGGGCCCACGCAGAAGTAGTCGAGCGCCGCCGGGCCGGCGGCCGCGGCCAGGGCGGCATCCACCTGTTCAGGGCTGTGGCTGGACAGGCCGATGGCGGCGTTCCCGTTCAGCAGCGTCCGGGCTGCCTTGAGGGGAAGGTCTTTCTGCCCGATGTGGAACACCGGCGCTCCTGACAGCACGGCAATGTCGGCGCGGTCGTTGACTGCCCATAGCCTGCCGTGGCGGACCGCCGCCTCCTTTAGGATCGCTAAAAGTTCCAGCTCCTCGGCGGCTTCGATGGACTTGTCCCGGAGCTGGATGATGTCCACGCCGCCAGCGAATGCGGCATCCACGAACTGTTCGAAGTCGCCCCTGCTGCGGCGCGCGTCCGTGCAGAGGTAAAGGCGCGCACTGTGCAGCCCGGCGCTGCCCTCCGCGTTGATAAAGGCGTCTGTTCCGGACGGACGGGAAGCGGCGGCAGGGGGGTGGGACACATTCATGGGAGCCAGCCTAATTCCTTTACACTGGGCTCGTACTGCGGGAGCCGCGGCAGCTGTCACAAAGCGCCGGGCTGAGAGGGCGTCAGAGCCGACCGCTTGACCTGATCCGGTTAATACCGGCGTAGGGAAGGAGACTACCGATGCCTGACGTGCATGCCGTAAGCGGCCCCCCGTCTTCCGGCTCCACAATCACAACCGACGTTGCGGTGATCGGCGGAGGAGCCATCGGCCACGGCATCGCCTGGGAGGCGAGGCGGTCGGGCCGTTCGGTGGTGGTGATCGACGACGCCCCCGGCTCCGGAGCCAGCTGGGCGGCCGCAGGGATGCTTGCGCCGGTGAGCGAACTGCACTACCAGGAGGAGGACCTCCTGGAACTCATGCTCGAAGCCTCCGCCCGCTGGCCCGGTTTCGCTGCGGACCTCGCTGCGGCCGCGGACTCGAATCCCGGATATCTTACGACGCCGACCCTCGCCGTGGGTGCCGATGCCGCGGACAGGCGGGCGCTGCTGGACCTGCGTGCCGTCCAGCAGGCCAACGGCCTCACGGTTGAACCGCTCACCATCCGCGAGGCCCGGCGCCGCGAGCCCCTCTTGAGTCCGGGCATTGCCTGTGCGCTGGATACGCCGGGGGACCACCAGGTGGACCCCCGGCTGCTGGTGGCCTGCCTCCGCCGGGCCCTGGCGGGGGGTGCCCGCGCGACCGGAAGCGGCGTTGCCCGCGCCGCAGAGGGATTCGCCGTGCCGGACAAGGCAGCCGGCCTGCTCTGGCAGGACGGGGCCGTAGCCGGGGTAGCCCTGGAGGGCGGGGGTACCGTGCTGGCCGGGGAGACGGTGGTGGCCAACGGACTGCACGCCCCGGGACTCACCGGACTGCCAGTGAGCCTGCACCTGCCGCTGCGGCCGGTCCATGGGGACATCCTTCGACTTGCGGTACCGGCGCACCTCAGGCCCCTGGTGACCTCCACCATCCGCGGACTCGTGCGCGGTGTCCCCGTATATATCGTTCCGCGGCAGGACGGAACAGTGGTGATCGGGGCAACCCAGCGTGAGGACGCGTTGGGCAGGGGGGCGGGCTCCAGCGCCGGGGCGGTATCGGCAGGAGGCGTATACCAGCTTCTCCGCGATGCCCAGGTGCTGGTGCCCGCGGTCGCTGAGCTGGAGCTGCTCGAGTGCACGGCCCGCGCCCGGCCCGGCACACCGGACAACGCCCCGCTGCTCGGAAGGGTGCCGCTGCCCGGAGGACCTGAGGACCTGCAGACGGCGTCTGAAATGCCCGGCGCCCAAGGGTCACGCCACGTGCAAGGGCTCATCATTGCCACCGGATTCTTCCGGCACGGCATCCTGCTCACCCCAGCTGCGGCCGCAATCTGCCGCGAACTCATGGACGGCATCGAGGACCCCCGGTGGGCCCCGTTCAACCCCGGCCGGTTTCCCGCTGCTCCCTCCCACCTGGTTGAAGCGGCTGCAACCCCACCCAACACCCAGGAGACAGCATGAATATCACCCTGAACGGAAGCGGCCACACCGTGGCCAACGACGCTTCCATCACCGCGCTCGTCAGCGAGGTCACCGGCCGTCCACTGGCCGCGGACGGCCGGGCCACGGACGGGCGGAAGCTGGGTGTGGCCGTAGCCCGCAACGCCCAGGTGGTGCCCCGGAGCCTGTGGTCCGCCACGGCGCTCGCCGAGGGCGACGACGTCGAACTTGTCACGGCAGTACAGGGAGGCTGACCACCATGACCGGAACCACCATTACCAACAGCCAGCTCTCCGGTGTCCAGGACCCCCTGGTGATCGACGGCGTCCCACTGTCATCCCGGCTCATCATGGGCACCGGCGGCGCGCCCAGCCTGGACGGCCTGGGCGCCGCACTCCTGGCCTCCGGCACCTCACTGACCACCGTGGCCATGCGCCGCTATTCGCCGGATGAGGCGGGTTCGCTGTTCCAGCTGCTGGTGGACCACGGCATCCGGGTCCTGCCCAACACCGCGGGGTGTTTTACTGCGCGTGATGCTGTGCTGACCGCTGAACTCGCACGGGAGGCCCTGGAAACCGACTGGGTGAAGCTTGAGGTCATCGCCGACGAACACACCCTCCTGCCGGACGCCGTGGAGCTCGTGGACGCCACAGAGCAGCTGGTCAACAGGGGATTCAAGGTCTTCGCGTACACCAATGACGACCCCGTGCTGGCCCTGCGGCTGGAGAACCTCGGAGCCACCGCTGTGATGCCGCTTGGCTCGCCCATCGGCACCGGCCTGGGCATCCTCAATCCGCACAACATCGAGCTCATCGTGTCCCGGGCCTCGGTACCGGTGGTGCTTGACGCGGGCATCGGCACGGCCTCCGACGCAGCCCTCGCCATGGAACTGGGCTGCGACGCCGTGCTCCTGGCCACGGCGGTGACCCGGGCGCAGAACCCTGCCCTGATGGGGGAGGCCTTCAAGCACGCCGTCATCGCCGGTAGGCTGGCGAAAGCGGCTGGTCGCATACCCCGCCGTGAACATGCGCTGGCGTCGTCGGCAATGGAGGGCCGGGCCGAGTTCCTGTAGGCCCGCCTTCTGCCGGCCGGCGCCCTGATCCCAGGAGCAGCAGTGGCCGGCAAAGATGCACTTCCCCCGGAACGGATCGACGAAGCCCTGGCTGAACTGCCTGACTGGCGGGCCGGCAACGGCGGGCTGGTCACTGTCTTCAAGATGCCGACGGCGGCTGCCGCACTTGAGCTGATTGCCGCCGTCGGACGCCTGGCTGAGGAACAGAACCACCATCCGGACCTCGACTGGCGTTACAACCGCGTCTTTATCCGTTACACGTCCCACGACGCCGGGGGACAGGTGACCGGCCGGGACCTCGCCGCAGCCGCGGCAGCAAGTGAAGCAGGGGCAGCGGCGGGCGCCAAGGCAGAGCCCGCAAAGTACGTGCAGGGGCATTAGCTGGCTGCACAGCGTTGGTTGCCCCCAGCAGAACAGTCGGGTCGCTGAGCGTCCGCGCCACCAGCCCCTGTGTCCTTAACCGGCGGTGGCCGCCACCCCCAAGGGGATAGCGGCCACTGCCGGTGGGCTTGAAGTGCGCTGCACGAGGTGCCCGGCAAGCCTCAGGCCCGAAGGATTGCCGTGAGCCGTTCTGTATCCTGGCGCGCACGTGAACGGCCCAGGTAGATGGCGGCCGCCGTTGCGGACGCGGCTCCGAGCACGATCGGCAGGACCCAGGGGATCCAGGTGCGTCCCGGCAGGTATCCGAATCCGGCGGCCATCAGGATGATCCATGCCAGGGCTGCCACGGCCACGGAAACCCCGGCGGGCACGCCAGCCCCGTACTTGGCATGCCGCTTGTCGTTTGCCCAGACAATAAAGCCTGCGGCGGCGGCGGCCAGCACAACGATGGTCAGCGAAAGCATGGTCCTCCTTGGGCTACGGGTGGTTCGTCAGCAGGCCCTAGAACTGGCCGAAACCTACGCGCCGTGCCTCTTCGGCCCCGATCTCCACGTAGCCCAGGGCGTTTCCGGGAACAATGATCAGGCGTCCCTTGTCATCCTTCAGGCGGAGTTCGCTGCCCTTGGTGATGGCAGCCTCCACAATCTTGGCTACCGAATCCGCATCCTCGTTTGATTCCAGGACAATTTCGCGGCCGATATTCTGAACGCCGATCTTAATTTCCACAGGGGCCTCCCAGCCATTCACGTTCGTTGGTTATGTATTATTTGTAGTCTAGGACTCTTTGGGGAAGCGAGAGATTCCGCGCCAAGCTAAACGGTAGATGAGGTCGCTGGCAACATCGAGGTCCAGGTTGCCGTCCGTTTCAAGCCAGTAGCGAGCACTGACCTGCGCCATTCCAGCGAGTCCCCGGCCCAGGAGCTGCGCCTCCAGATGGGGGAGCTTGGTGTCCTCGGCAATGACGCGCGCGATGGCGTCGGCAAACGTCCTGTTGAAGGTTTCCAGCCGTGCGCTGACGTCCGGGTCATTGACCAAGTCCGACTCAAACACCAGCCGGTGCGCCTGGTCATCGTTGGCGATGAACTGGAAGTAGGCCCGCATGACGGCCTGGACACGCTCGTCATTGTCCGTGGTGGAGTTCAGGGCCCCCAGCATAAGGTCCGTCAGGGACGCCAGGTGGCTCTCCAGCAGGGCCAGGTACAGCTCCCTTTTTGAGGGAAAGTGCTGGTAGAGCACCGGCTTGCTGACGTGGGCCGTCTCCGCGATTTCATCCATGGCTGCACCGTGGTAACCGTTGGCCACAAAAACTTCCTGGGCTGCCATGAGGAGCTGCGCGCGCCGCTCGTCCCGGGGAAGCCTGGCTGACCGTTGGCCTGCAGGACGCGAGGGAGCTTGCGGTTCGGCGGCCGGCGGGCGGTTAGCCCGTGCTTCATGGACCACGGTTGTCCTTCTTTCGTTGCAGTTACCTCCACTTTACTGCGGGGTAATATGACCGGGCGGTATCCCGGGGCATACATTGAAGTATGGCTTCGACAATCAGCGCAAATGTTTCATCTGTGTCCCTGGATCCGCTGGTGGAACCGGCAGCCGACCTCACCGCCGCAGAGGTGGAACGCTACTCGAGGCATCTCATCATCCCCGAGATCGGCGCCCTCGGGCAGCGGCGGCTCAAGAACGCAAAGGTGCTGGTGATCGGCGCCGGGGGACTCGGATCCCCTGCCCTCCTGTACCTTGCGGCCGCCGGCGTGGGCACGCTGGGAATCATCGACGACGACGACGTTGACCTCAGCAACCTCCAGCGCCAGGTCATCCACGGGGTGGCGGACGTTGGCCGCCCCAAGATCGAGTCGGCACGCGATGCCATCGCCGCGCTGAACCCGCTGGTGGACGTCCGGCTGCACCATGTCCGCCTGGATGCCTCCAACGCCCTGGAGCTTTTCGCCGGCTACGACCTCATCCTCGACGGCGCGGACAATTTCGCCACCCGCTACCTGGTAAATGACGCTGCCGCCATCCTGGGCAAACCCTACGTCTGGGGCTCCATTTTCCGCTTTGACGGACAGGTCAGCGTGTTCTGGGAAAAGCACGGGCCCACCTACCGGGACCTCTACCCTGAAGCTCCCCCTGCGGGCTCTGTGCCCTCCTGCGGCGAGGGCGGCGTGTTCGGCATGCTGTGCGCGGCCGTGGGGTCGCTGATGGTGACCGAAGCGGTCAAACTGATTACCGGCGTCGGCCGTTCCCTGCTGGGGCGGGTAGCGCTGTTTGATGCGCTGGGCGGTAGCTGGCGGGAGATCCGCGTATCCAAGGACCCGGCGGCGGAACCGATCACGGAGCTGACGGACTATGAGGCCTTTTGCGGGATTGCGCCGGCAGAACAGGCGGACACCGAACATTCCGTCACGGCCGCGCAGCTCGCCACGATGCTGGCCTCGCGGAAGGCAGGCCTCAAGGACTTTGACCTGGTGGACGTGCGGGAACCGGGCGAGCACGAAATTGTCCGCATCGACGGCGCTGTGCTGATCCCGCAGGGCAGGATCCTCGCGGGGGAGGCCTGGAAGGAACTCCCGCAGGACCGGGACATTGTGTTCCACTGCAAGGCCGGCACGCGGTCGGCCAATGTCCTGGCCGCGGCCAGGAAAGCGGGCTACCAGCGGGTCAGCCACCTCGACGGCGGGATCCTCGCCTGGGTGCGCGAGGTGGAACCCAACAAACCCGTCTATTAGGACGCTCTCTCACTTGATGTCGGTTAAATCGAAACGCTCTCTCACCTACCGCGGGAAAACCCGAAACCTTCTCTCACCTGCCAGCAGAGGGTGAGAGAGGGTCGCCGGGAACAGCGCGTCAAGTGAGAGAGCGTCGCCAAAAAGGGCGCAGGATGTGAGAGAGCGTCGCCGGGGGAGCGGCGCGTCAGGCGGTTTCGAGGCCCCGGTGGTCCACCGGGCATTCGGCCTGCGGGGCGGCGGCGGCCGGCTGCTCCACGGTGATGCCGTAAAGGGCTTCAAGGGCTGCAACGTAGTCGTCCTGCTGGCCGTTGGCGGCAAGCTCGCGGGCGCGCACCGTAGGTACATGAAGGAGCTGCTTGACCATACGGCGGAGCGCGAATTCCACTTCCTCTGCGGCGGCCGTGCAGCCGTGCCGGGCCCTGACCTTTTCCATTTCCGCGTCCAGGACACTCATGGTGTGCCGGCGCAGGGCAACGATGGCGGAGTCCACGGACCGGACCTCGCGCTCGTGCTCGAAGGCCTTGGCGGCGCCGCTGACGATGCCGCTGGCCTGGGCCAGCGACTCGGCCTGCTCCTGGGGCGCCGCAAGGCGGACTGACTCCAGGGTGAGGAGCTCCACGCCGTCCAGTTCGCCAACCCCCGGGTCGAAGTCGTGGGTGAGTGCGAGGTCGATGGCAATCAGCGGCTGCGGGGAATCCGCCCGGACGTCAGCCAGTTCATCAGCTTCCACCCTGGTGTCGGAACCGCTGCAGCCGATCATCACGTCCGCCGCCGCCACGGCCGGCCGGAGTGATTCGGCGTCGAGGGCGGTGCCGCCCCGGGTTGCCACAAAACCTTCGGCGCGGCCGGAAGAGGAGAAAACAGAGATGTCGGTGCAGCCGCGTTCGCGCAGGAGGGCCATGGTTGCCCCGGCGTAGGCTCCCGTGCCGAAGACCACCACCTTCTTGCTGGACCAGTCCGGATTCTCGGACAGGTCCGTTGCCAGATCCAACGCGACGGACACGATGGACAGGCCCCGGGAGCCGAGGGCAGTTTGCGCGCCGACATCCTTGGCGGTCTTGGAGGCCGCCTGGAACAGCCGGACGAGGCCGGAACTTGCCGTGCCTTCATGCTGGGCGGTGATAAGGGCCCGCCTGACCTGCCCGGCGATTTCGCGTTCTCCGACCACGGCGGAGTCCAGGCCTGCGCTCACGGCAAAGAGGTGCTGGCTGACTTCCGGGCCGGTGCGGGTACTGAAGGAGCGTGAGACGAGGGGTTCGCTCAGCCCGCTGACTTCGCTGATCTGGGCCACCAAAGCGGCGCGGGCAGCCTCCACATCGTCCGGATGGGGGGCCTCGCCATAGATTTCGTAGCGGTTGCAGGTGGCAAGGACAATGGCACCCGTCACTGCCGGCGATCCGGAGAGGGCGGATGTGGCGATCCCCGAAGAACCGCTGCTCAACTGAGCAACGGTCTCAAGATCGATGTCGGCGTGTGTAGCCACCAATGAAAAAAGAACCACAGCAGGACAATCATAGCTTTTTCGTTACTCGGTAGAACAACTCCAGGCGCGGACCGTCGCGCGCGGAAGCTGTGATTCCTGCCACGGCGCGGCCGGAGTGCCTCTGGATGACACTTTGTCGTTATCTTTTGCAGCCGATTTTCGGCACAATCAGAGGCATGACTTCCAGCCCTGCCATGTCCCCTGCCGGCGCCCTCGCCGCAGACCACCCGCTGCTGGACGGCCGCACCGCAGATTCCCCGCTGATCACGGCCTACCGCGGAGGCAAACCGTCCCGACGCCCCGTCTGGTTCATGCGGCAGGCCGGACGCTCACTGCCCGAGTACCTCAAGGTCCGCGAAGGCGTCGCCATGCTGGACTCCTGCCTGCGCCCCGAGCTGGCTTCCGAAATCACGCTCCAGCCGGTCCGCCGGCACGACGTTGATGCGGGCATCTTCTTCTCCGACATCGTCATTCCCCTGAAGCTTGCCGGGGTAGGCGTGGACATCGTGCCTGGAGTGGGACCCGTCCTGGACACTCCGGTCCGCACTGCCGCAGACGTGGCAGCGCTGCCGCAGCTCACCTGGGAGTCACTGGAACCCATCCGTGAAGCGGTGCGCCTCACCGTGGCCGAACTCGGCAGCACCCCCCTGATCGGCTTCGCCGGCGCACCGTTTACGCTGGCTGCCTACATGGTGGAGGGCAGGCCGTCCCGTGACCACCTGGGCCCGCGCACCATGATGCATGCCGATCCTGAAACCTGGAACGCCTTGGCCAACTGGGCGGCAGACGCCTCCGGCATGTTCCTGCAGGCACAGCTTGAGGCCGGCGCCTCCGCGGCCCAGCTGTTTGACTCCTGGGCAGGTTCCCTGGGCCTGGCCGACTACACCAGGTACGTGGCGCCGGCCTCGGCCCGCGCCCTGGACCATGTACGGCACCTCGGCGCTCCGCTCATCCACTTCGGCACAGGCACGTCGGAGCTCCTGGTGGCCATGCGTGACGTGGGAGTGGATGTGGTGGGCGTTGACTACCGGCTTCCGCTCGATGAGGCCAACCGCCGGCTGGGCGGCACGGTGCCGCTGCAGGGAAACATCGACCCCGCCCTGCTGCCGGCGCCCTGGGAAATCCTCGAGGCCCACGTCCGCGACGTCGTAGCCGCAGGCTCGGCAGCCCCCGGACACGTGGTCAACCTGGGGCACGGCGTCCCGCCGGAGACTGATCCCGCCGTCCTCACGCGGGTGGTTGAACTCATCCACTCCATCTCCCCGGAGTAGTCCCATGGGCAGCACGCCGGCACAGGCCCGGACCGCGCTGGTGCTGGGCGGCGGCATGTCCGGACTGCTGTCTGCCCGGGAGCTGGCTTCCGCCGGCTATCAGGTCACAGTCCTGGAAGCCGGAACGGAGTGGGGCGGTTGCGTGGGCAGCCACACCGTTGCCGGCCTGACCCTGGACAGCGGCGCGGAATCCTTCGCCACCCGGTCCGACGCCGTTGAGCGGCTTGCTGCGGAGCTTGGCCTTGCCGGCAGCATTGTTCCGCCGCGGCCCGGAGGAGCCTGGGTCCAGCTCCCGGACGGCCCGCGCGAACTTCCCAAGACAGGCGTCCTGGGCATCCCGGCCAACCCCTGGGACCCGGAAGTCCGGAGGTCGTTGGGCCCCGTGGGAACCCTTAGGGCCGCGCTGGACAGGTTCCTGCCGGCGTCGGTGGGGACGGCGGAGGCCGTCACCAGCGTCTCCGCCCTGGTGACGGCACGCATGGGGAGCAAGGTCCTGGAGCGCCTGGTGGCGCCGGTGGTAGGAGGCGTCCACTCCGCGGATCCCGGACTGCTCGACGTCGACATGGTGGCCCCCGGGCTTCGCGCCGGAATCAGGCGGCACGGATCCCTGGCCGCTGCGGTTTCCGCCCAGCGGCGCGCCGGCGCAGGGTCACCTGGGAACAACGGCCCCAGGCAGGATGCCCCCGCGCAGGCAAAGGCGGGCTCGGCCGTTGCCGGCCTTGAACGCGGGATGCACACGCTGGTCACCGCGTTGGTGGGCGACCTCCGCGACCGGGGCGTGACGCTCCTGTCCGGGACGCCTGCCTCAGCGGTGGTCCGGACGCCTGAAGGGTGGCGGGTCAGCTCCCACGGAGCAACGTTCGACGCCGGCACGCTGGTTGTGGGCGTGGACGGTCCGGCCGCCGTCGACCTCCTGGAAGCCGCAGTACCCGCGCTGGCGGGACGCCGGCCCCCTGCTGGACCGGACGTCAAACTCGTCACACTCGTGGTCAACAAGCCCGAACTGGACCGCCGGCCGCGCGGCACAGGCATCCTGGTGGCGCCCCAGACCCCCGGCATTGAAGCGAAGGCCCTGACCCACGCCACCGGCAAATGGGATTGGCTGGCTGACGCGGCCGGCCCTGGCCGGCACGTGGTCAGGCTCTCGTATGGCCGGGTGGACGGGGCCGGCGGGCAGCCCGGCGGCCCGGACACCGACGAGGAACTCTTTGCCGCGTCCCTGCGGGATGCACAGGCCCTGCTGGGCGTGGCCATCGCCGCGGAGGACGTCATGGACTGGGATGTGGTCCGGTGGCGGGGGTCCCTGCCCTTCGCCGCCGTGGGGCACCGCGCCCGCGTGGCCGAAATCCGGAAGGCCTGTGCCGCGGTGGGTAACCTGGCCGTCGTTGGCGGCTGGGTGGCCGGCAACGGGCTGGCCGCTGTGGTCTCCGACACGATTGAACAAATCCGGAACCTGGACCGCTAAATCCCCTGGCACTTCTTTCGGCGGCCTTCGCCGGCTCCCTCAGCCACGGCATCGTTCAACGGATGTGACGTTGCGCACTTCTACGGCTTGTAGAAGTTGTTGGTTTCGACTTGGCGGGTACGAAGGGGCAAACTTGTAACCATGAGCCACACTTCTGCCGAATCTGTCACTAAAACCGAAGAATCAGCCGAGCAGTTTTTCACCCTCTGGACGGTATTCAAGCGCTCCGAAACCCTGATCCGCAGCGCCGACGCCGCCGCTGACTTCGGGGCCCTCCTGGAGCGGCTGGCCCGGGCCGGCGTGACGCACCGCGGAAGCTACGACGTCTCCGCCATGCGGGCAGACGCTGACGTCATGGTGTGGCTCCACGGCCCCAAGCCGGAAGCGCTGCAGCAGGCCATTCGCGACATCCGCCGCAGCACCCTGTTTTCGGGCACCGAGATTGTCTGGTCCGCCATGGGCGTGCACCGTGAGGCAGAGTTCGCCAAGAACCACACGCCCGCATACTCCCGCGGGGTGGCACCGGCGGAATGGCTGTGCGTCTACCCGTTCGTCCGCTCCTACGAGTGGTACATCCTCCCTGAGGAAGAGCGGGGCGCAATGCTTCGGGAACACGGCCTCCTGGGCCGGGAGTTCCCGCAGGTCATCTCCAACACCGTTTCCTCGTTCGCCCTGGGCGACTGGGAATGGATCCTGGGCCTCGAGGCCCCCGAACTGGTGGACCTGGTGGACCTGATGCGCCACCTGCGCGCCACCGAGGCACGCAACCACGTCCGGGAGGAAGTCCCGTTCTACACCGGACGCCGGATTTCCCCGGCAGAAGTAGCGGAGGTGCTCGCATGAGCCAGCTGGACCCCACAAAAGCCGGCGGCGCCGCCGTCGTCAACCCTGTCACCGAGGCCGGGCGGATGGCACCCAAGAACTACGACGCCGTCCTCCTCGCCTCCTTCGGCGGGCCGGAAGGCCAAGAGGACGTCATTCCGTTCCTCCGCAACGTCACCCGCGGGCGTGGCATCCCGGATGAGCGGCTGGAAGAGGTCTCGCACCACTACCGCGCCAACGGCGGCATCAGCCCCATCAACCAGCAGAACCGCGAGCTCAAGGCCGCCCTGGAAGCGGAACTCGCTGCCCGCGGCATCGAACTGCCGGTCCTCTGGGGAAACCGCAACTGGGCGCCGTACATTCCGCAGACCCTGCAGGACGCGTACGACGCCGGCCACCGCCGCCTCCTGATGATCACCACGAGTGCCTACTCCTGTTACTCCAGCTGCCGCCAGTACCGTGAGGACATCGGCATGGCGCTGACCGAAACCGGGCTGGACGGCCGGCTGGAAGTGGACAAGGTGCGCCAGTACTTCGACCACCCCGGGTTCGTGGAGCCGTTCGTTGAGGGCACCGCCGCCGGCCTCGCGGAAGTCCGGGAAAAGCTTGCAGCCGCAGGCACCCCCGACGCGCAGGTGCAGATCCTGTTCGCCACCCACTCCATCCCCACCCGGGATGCGGAGGCCGCGGGCCGCTCCGAAGGCGAACCCCGCGAATTCGCGGAAGGGTCCGCCTACGTGGCCCAGCACCTCGCCACGGCTGCCGCTGTCATCCGGCGCGTGGAAGAGGAATCAGGCCTGACGGCACCGTGGTCCCTGGTGTACCAGTCCCGGTCCGGGGCACCGCACGTGCCCTGGCTGGAACCGGACATCAACGACGCCATCGAGGAACTGGCCGGCCAGGATGTCAAGGGAATCGTTATCGTCCCGCTCGGCTTCGTCAGTGACCACATGGAAGTTGTCTGGGACCTGGACACCGAAGCCCTGGAAACCTGCGCCAACCTGGGGATGACCGCCACGCGCGTCCCCACACCCGGCACGCACCGCAAGTTCGTCAACGGCATGGTGGACCTGATTTCGGAGCGGACGGCGGCCAACAGCATCGCTGACCGCCCGGCACTGACGGACCTCGGTCCCTGGTACGACGTGTGCCGGCCGGGGTGCTGCCAGAACTTCCGAGGCGAGAAGCCCACCATTGCCGGTGCGGACACCACCGTGGGCACCGGGCATGACGCCTATCCCGGCGAAGCCGGCGCCAGCCAGCCAGCGGCGGCCGGGGGAGCGCCGCAGCAGTGACGGTCCGGATCGGCACACGCGCCAGCAAACTGGCGCTTACCCAGACGCAGCAGACCGCGGACCAGCTGGCCGCCGTCGGAGGCTTTCCGGTGGAGCTCGTCCACATCCGGACCGACGGCGATGTCCTGACCGGCTCGCTCTCCCAGATGGGCGGCACCGGCGTTTTTGTCGCCGCCCTGCGGGATGCGCTGCTGCGCAACGAATGCGACGTGGCCATCCACTCGCTCAAGGACCTGCCCACCGGCGCGGCCGTCGGGCTCAGCCTCGCGGCCACGCCGCGGCGGGTGGATGTCCGCGACGTCCTGTGCGCCCGGGACGGGCTGAAACTGGCTGACCTCCCCAAGGGCGCACGGGTGGGTACCGGCTCGCCCCGGCGCGCCGCCCAGCTCCGCGCAGCACGGCCGGACCTGGAGATCATCGACATCCGCGGCAACGTGGACACCCGCCTGGGCCGTGTCCCCGGACTGCCGGGCAACGCCGTCACCGACGTGGTGCCCGGCAAGTCCTGCGACCTGGACGCCGTGGTGCTGGCCGCCGCAGGCCTGGAACGCATCAGCAGGCTGGAAACCGTCAGCGAGTTCCTCGAAACGGACGTTATGCTTCCCGCCGCCGGGCAGGGGTCGCTGGCCATCGAGTGCCGCACGGCTGACGCCCCGCCCCGCCCCGGCTCTGCCGAGGGCTCCAGGGACGTCCTGGCCCAGGCGCTCAGTGCACTTGACGATCCGGATACGCGGCTCGCGGTCACGGCTGAACGGGCCCTGCTGGCCCGGCTGGAGGCCGGCTGCGCGGCACCGGTTGGCGCCTACGCCTTCCGCAAGGGCAGCATGCTTTACCTGGAAGCCGTGGTGTGCGCCGTTGATGGCACGGCCTCGGTCCGGGACAAGCGCGCAACCGACGGCCTCACTGAGGTGGGTGCCACGCTGCTGGGCATTGAACTGGCCGAAGTCCTGCTGGCCGCCGGTGCCGCGGACATCGCAGACCTGCAGGCCTCCTGATTCCGGCCATGCGATTGCCTGTCCAGTGCGTCCGGCAGGCCCGGCCGGGACGCGGATAAACATGCGGGACAAGGATCGGCCGCGGGAGCGGCCACTGGCCGGGGCGCGGGTATTGATCACGCGCAGCCCGGAGCGGTCGCTGGCGCTCGTGGACGCGCTGCAGGATGCAGGTGCCAGCGCACTCCTGCTGCCCTTGATCGACTTCGAGCGTGCGCCGGACCAGCACTCCCTCGATGTGGCCTGCGATGCCCTCGGTGCCGGGGCATTCGACTGGCTGGTGGTCAGCAGCGCCACTACAGTCCATGTGCTCACGGCCAAAGCCGCCGAACGTGGACTGGTGCCTGCCCAGTGGATCCCGGCTGCCACCCGCATAGCCGCGGTGGGGGCGGCGACGCGCAGGCTCCTGGAGGACCGGGGGCTTGCCGTGGCCCTGACACCAGCGGATGACCAGTCCGCGGCAGGCTTGCTCGCTGTGTGGGCGGGAGGGGACGGCAAGGTCCTGCTGCCGCAGGCGGACATCGCGTCACCGCGCCTGGCGGAAGGCTTGTCGGCAGCCGGAAGCACCGTGACGGCAGTGACCGCATACCGCACGGTGGACTACCCCGCCGCGGCGGAGCGCAGGCTGGCCATCCCGGCGGAAGGCGGGGGAGCGCCCCGGCAGCCGCCGTCGTACGCCCTGCTGACGCCTGAAGACGCCGCAGCTGAGCTGGCGGACGGCCGCCTCGACGCCGTCATTGCAGCTTCCCCCAGCGCCGCCCGGCGCATCCATGCGCTGTCCCCGTTGCTCGGGTGCCGCTTCGTGGCCATCGGGCGTTCGACGGCGGACCAGGCCGCCGCGCTTGGCATGCCGGTGGCTGCCATCGCGGCTGAGCCGTCGCCGGCAGGGCTTGTAGCCGCCGTCGCGGCAGCGCTCATCGCACCGGAGGATGAAGGCGGAGAACCACCCTGACGCGCGGGACGCCCGCCAGCGGCCACCCACTCACCGCCCGAACCAACGCCAAGGACAGGACCATGACTTTTCCCAGCCACCGCCCCCGCCGCCTGCGCACCACGCCCGCCATGCGCCGGCTGACCGCCGAAACCCGCCTGGCACCGGCGGAACTCATCCTTCCCGCCTTCATCCGTGAAGGCCTCACGGAACCCAACCCCATCACCTCCATGCCGGGCGTTGTCCAGCACACCACGGAAACCCTGAAGCGTGCTGCTGCTGAAGCGGTGGAGCTCGGTCTGGGCGGCATCATGCTGTTCGGCATCCCGGAAACCCGGGACGCCGAGGGAACGGCGTCCCTTGACCCGGCTGGCGTCCTGAACAAGGCCATCAGGGACGTGCGCGCCGAGGTGGGAGACGACCTGGTGGTCATGAGCGACGTGTGCCTGGACGAATTCACGGACCACGGCCACTGCGGCGTGCTCGACGCCGACGGATACGTGGACAACGACCGCACCGTGGAGATTTACGCACGCATGGCCGTGGCCCAGGCTGACGCCGGCGCCCACATGCTGGGCCCCTCCGGCATGATGGACGGCCAAATCGCCGCCATCCGTTCCGCCCTGGACGGTGCGGGCCACACCAGCACATCCGTTATCGCGTACTCCGCCAAATACGCCTCCGCTTTCTACGGCCCGTTCCGCGAAGCTGTCGACTCCCAGCTGAAAGGCGACCGGCGGACCTACCAGATGGACGCCGGGAACCGCACGGAGGCCCTTCGCGAGGTGGAACTGGACCTCGCTGAGGGGGCCGACATCGTGATGGTCAAACCCGCCATGAGCTACCTGGACATCGTGGCCGATGTCGCCGCCATGAGTCCGGTCCCGGTGGCGGCGTACCAGATCTCCGGCGAATACGCCATGATCGAGGCCGCTGCCGCCAACGGCTGGATCGACCGGCGCGCCGCCATCACCGAGTCCGTGCTGGGCATCCGGCGCGCCGGCGCCCACATGGTCCTGACCTACTGGGCCGCCGAACTGGCCGGCTGGCTGAAGGAGTCCTGATGAGCGACACCCCGGCTCCCCGATCCGCAGCGGTTCCCGAGGGTCCCACCACCCCGGTTGGACCAGGCCGGATCCTCCTGGGCCTGAACACGTTCGGCGATGTCGGTGAGAACCCGGACGGAAGCCCGCAGCCGCATGCCCGGGTGCTGCGCCAGCTGCTCGAAGAGGCCCAACTGGCGGACGCCGTCGGACTCCATGCCTTTGGCGTGGGCGAGCACCACCGCAAGGACTACGCGGTGTCCGCGCCGGAAGTCTTCCTCGCCGCCGCTGCCGCCCGCACCACCCGGATCCGGCTGGGCTCGGCGGTCACCGTCCTGAGCTCCGATGATCCCATCAGGGTGTTCCAGCGGTTCTCCACCGTGGACGCCATCTCCAACGGCCGTGCCGAAGTCATGCTGGGCCGCGGCTCCTTCATCGAATCGTTTCCGCTGTTCGGACTGGACCTGGCCGACTACGAGGTCCTGTTCGAGGAGAAACTCGAGCTGTTCGACAAGGTCCGGGCGCAGAAACCGGTGCACTGGGAAGGCCGCACCAGGCCGGCCGTGTCCGGGCTGAGCGTATACCCGCCGCTGGAGCGCCACCTGCTGCCCACCTGGATTGGCGTGGGCGGCACGCCGGAATCCGTGCTGCGGTGCGCCCAGTACGGCTACCCCATCATTTTCGCCATCATCGGCGGCCAACCCCGCGCCTTCCGCCCACTCGTGGACCTGTACCGGGAAGCCATGGCCAAGTACGGCCACCCCATGCAGCAGGTGGCCACCCATTCACCCGGACACGTGGCGGACACCGACGAGCAAGCCCGCGAGGAACTCTTCCCGCACTGGCTGAAGCTGCGTAACAAACTTGGCGCGGAGCGGGGCTGGGGACCGGCGGGGAGGGGCGAGTTCGACGCCCTGTGCGCACCCGAGGGCGCCCTCTACGTCGGCTCTCCCGAGACGGTGGCCCGGAAGATCGTCCTGCTGAAGCAGAACCTGGGCGTCGACCGATTCGACCTCAAATACAGCAATGGGCCGCTGCCGCACTCCGCCATGATGCGCTCCATTGAGCTGATGGGCACTGCGGTGGCACCGCGCGTGGCAGAACTGCTCGGCACCTGACGCATCCGGCAAAAGACAGCGCCGGCCACCTGAGAGAATAGGAACCATGACTTCCAGCAAGCCTCGCAACGAGGAACTTTTCGACCGCGCCCGCCAGCTCATGCCGGGCGGGGTCAACTCGCCGGTCCGTGCCTTCGGGTCCGTGGGCGGAACGCCGCGTTTCATGGTCTCAGCCAAGGGTCCGTACCTGACCGACGCCGACGGCAAGGAATACGTGGACCTGGTCTGCTCCTGGGGTCCGGCGTTGCTGGGCCACGCCCACCCCGCTGTTCTGGACGCGGTCCACGCGGCCGTGGACCGCGGACTGTCCTTCGGCGCCTCCACCCCGGATGAGGCGAACCTGGCCGAAATCGTCAAGGAACGCGTTCCCGCCGTCGAACGCCTCCGGATGGTGTCCACCGGCACCGAGGCCACCATGACCGCCGTCCGCCTGGCGCGCGGCTTCACGGGACGCAACCTCATCATCAAGTTCGCCGGCTGCTACCACGGCCACCTGGACGGCCTCCTCGCGGCTGCAGGTTCCGGCGTCGCCACCCTCGCCCTGCCCGGCTCCGCAGGTGTCACGGAGGCCACCGCCGCAGAAACCCTGGTGCTTCCCTACAACGACCTCACCGCCGTCAAGGAAGCCTTCGCCGCGCACGGGCAGAACATCGCGGCCGTGATCACGGAAGCCGCCCCCGCCAACATGGGCGTGGTGACCCCGGGGGAGGGCTTCAACCTTGGCCTGTCACGCATCACCCGTGAACACGGGGCACTGCTCATCGTGGACGAGGTGCTCACCGGTTTCCGTACCGGCTACTCAGGCTACTGGGGGCTTACCGGCGGAGCGCCGGACGCCGCCGAGCCGTGGACCCCGGACCTGCTCACCTTCGGCAAGGTCATCGGCGGAGGAATGCCGACGGCGGCCCTCGGCGGGCGTGCCGACGTCATGGACTACCTGGCCCCCACGGGTCCCGTCTACCAGGCCGGAACGCTCTCCGGAAACCCGGTGGCGATGGCGGCCGGTGTGGCCACCCTGACCCATGCCACCCGGGACGTCTACTCCTTTATCGATGTCCGCTCGCTGGAACTTTCCTCGGCACTGTCCAGCGCCCTGGACTCCGCCGGGGTGGACCACTCCATCCAGTTCGCCGGCAACCTCTTCTCGGTGGCTTTCGGCACCTCGGCCAACGGCGTCCACAACTACGCCGACGCCCAGGCGCAGGAAAGCTTCCGCTACGCGCCGTTCTTCCACTCGATGCTGGAGGCCGGGGTATACCTGCCGCCGTCGGTGTTCGAGGCCTGGTTCCTCTCCGCCGCGCACGATGACACGGCCATGAACCGGATCTTCGACGCACTGCCGGCCGCAGCGAAGGCCGCCGCCGCGGCGCAAGGCTAGCTCCGCCGTCGTTCCCCATTCTCAACACAAAGAAATCCCCGCCTTCCGGACAAATCCCCCCTGCGTGCAAGGGGGAAAAGTCCAGGAGGCGGGGATTTCTGGCTGTGCCTGCCTGTGAACTTATAGGACGTCCGAGAGGAAGCCCTTCAGCCGGTCCGTCCGGGGCGCGGTGAAGATCTGCTCCGGCGGGCCGGATTCCACCACAACGCCGGCATCCATGAAGGTCACGGTGTCCGACACGTTGCGGGAGAATCCCATCTCGTGGGTTACGACCACCATGGTCATGCCGCCCTTCGCCAGGTCGGCCATCAGCGCCAGGACGCCTTTGACGAGCTCCGGGTCAAGGGCCGAGGTCGCCTCATCGAAGAACATCACCTCAGGCTTCATGGCCAGGGCCCGGGCAATAGCCACACGCTGCTGTTGTCCGCCGGAAAGGTTGGCCGGGCGGGAGTCGGCCTTGTGCTTCAGCCCCACCAGGTCCAGCTGTTCCAGGGCTTCGGCGCGGGCCTGATCCTTGGACAGCTTCCGCAGCTTCCGCAGCGCCAGGGACACATTGTCCACCACCGTTTTGTGCGGGAACAGGTTGAACTGCTGGAACACCATGCCGATCCGCTGGCGGAGTTCGTCAGGGTTGTCCTTCAGTACCGAACGGCCGTCCAGGAGAATGTCACCCTGGTCGGGTTCGATCAGCCGGTTCATCACGCGCAACAGCGTGGACTTGCCGGATCCTGACGGGCCGATCACAGAGGCCGTAGTGCCCTTCTCCACATGCAGGTCAATGCCGCGGAGAACATGGTTGTGGCCGAAGGAAAGGTGCAGGTTCTTTCCGGTCAGGGTTCCGGAAGCGAATTCCGTCATGCCTGTGCCCCCTTGCCGATAGGCGCTGCCAGCTCGTCCGGTTCCTTCTTTTCCGGCTTGCCGGTGCGCAGCCGGTTGTCGATGAAGTTCACGAAGTGCGTCAGCGGGACGGTCAGGATCAGGTACAGCACCCCGGCGGCCACCAGCGGAGACAGGTTTCCGGTATTGGCCATGGCGTCATTTCCGATCCGGAAAATCTCCCGGTCGGAAGCAGCGAGTCCGAGCATGAACACCAGCGACGAATCCTTCAGCAGCGAGATGAACTGGTTCACCAGTGCGGGCAGGACCCGCCGGATTCCCTGCGGCACCACCACCAGGCGCATGGAACTGCCGTAGCTGAATCCCAGCGCCCGGGAAGCCTCAAGCTGGCCCTTCTCAACGCTTTGGATACCCGAACGGAAAATTTCACCGATGTAGGCAGCCGCGATCAGGGTCAGGGCGAGGATGCCCAGGGGGTACGGGTTCCGGGACCCGGTGATTTCCCTGGCGATGGGGCTGAGCCCGATGCCGATGACCAGGATCACCAGGATGGCGGGCAGGCCACGGAAGATGTCGGTATAGATACGTGCCACCCACCGGGCCCCCGCGTTGCGGGAAATGCCCATCATGGCCAGCGCGAGTCCCAGCAGGGAACCGAAGATGCCGGAAGCCACAGCCAGTATCAGCGTGTTGGGCAGGCCCACCATGAGCAGGGCGGGAATGACTTTGGCCATTTCCTCCCAGTTGAAGAAAGTGTCAGCCAGTTGGTCCAAGAGATCCATAAACGTCCCGGCTCAATCAGTTCTGCGGAACCGTGGCGGCCTTGCTGCCCGGCTTCCAGTCGGCCGGCATCTCGCGGTCCGGGTACCACTCCTTGGTCAGCTTGGACCAGGTTCCGTCGGCGATCACGGCGTCAAGGCCGGAGTTCAGCGCATCGATCAGCGGCTGGTTGTCCTTGGCCACGGCGTAGGCGGTGAAGTTCTGCGTGTTGACGACGGATTCGGCAATGACGGTGCCGTCGCCTTCCTTGACCTGGCCGGTCGCCTGCTGGGACGGCGCCACCCAGGCGTCCACCTGGCCGTTGCGCACGTTGGCGTACACGGTGGCGTAGTCCGGGAAGCGGATCGGCTCGAGTTTGAGGGTGTTGGTGACGTAATCGTCCTGGACGGTGCCCTGGACCACGCCGATGCGAAGGTCGCCGGTGAGGTCGTCGAAGCCCTTGACGTCGCTGTCGGTCTTGGCAACCACGGCCATGAAGCCAAAGTCGTAACCGTTGGTGAAGCCGACGTTCTGGCGGCGGGCGTCCGTGGTGGAGATGGAGGAGGATCCGACGTCGAACTGCTTGGTCTGCACTTGGGACAGGAGCGCCGAGAAATCGGTGGCCACGAATTCGACCTCAAGGCCGAGCTCGCCGGCGATCGCGCGCAGCAGTTCGTTGTCGTAGCCCGTGAACTTGCCCGAGGGGTCGATGAAAATGTTCGGCGGGGCGTCGGACAGGGTGCCCACCTCAAGCTTGCCTTCGGTGTTCAGGCCCAGCTTGGTCGTGTCGATCTGGTCGACCGGGGTGACGTCGGCGGTGGTGTACTTGTCCAGCGTCTGCTGGTCGCTGCCGGCGAGGGCGTCCGTGGGTGTCCCTGTCGGCTCGGCGGAGCCTGAGCCGCACGCGGCGAGGGAGGCAGCCAAGGCGAGTGCCACGGGAGCCGTGGTGAGCCACTTCATCGCTTTGATTTTCATCAAGTTGTCGCTTTCATCTGAGTCATTAGTCAACCGGGCCGCGAGGCTGCGCTGGTGGCGCCTGGCACCTGCCCGGCGCTGTTCAAGCACGGCAGGGCAGGGGTGACCGCAAAACTATATTCTCTCACCTGCGCTTTTTCGGTTGTGATTCGAACAAAAGCACCCCTGATCCGGTCAGGAGCAAATGCTATTCAATGGGTCGGCGAAAATACGCTCCGACTGAACGGTCCGGGCAAGGGTATGCCGAATGGGGGAGGTGGTTGACTGCCCGCCTGTGTGAAGCCCTGTTACTGTGACTTGCCTCGCATCCGGGCGGCAGCACGATGTCAGAAGCCGCCGAGGCTCGCGTCCTGCGGGGGGAGTACCGGCCAGTCGCCCTCGATGACGGCAGCCGGCTTGGTTTTCCGGAGGTAGCCCTGGAAGTCAGCCGCCTGGCTGGTGGCCCAGTCCACCTGGAGCTGGTGCAGCTGGGTCGCGGGCATCATCAGCTTTGGGAATTTCCCGGCCATGGCGTCCAGGACCCGCAGCGTTGCCAGGGCATCGGCCGCAGACGTGTGGGCGTTGTCCAGGACCACCCCATACTCTTCACACAGCGCCGTCAGGGTGCGCTTGCCCTTCCGGTAGCGGTCCACCTGCTTGTTCATGATGTAGGGGTCCAGGACCGGGAAGCGGCTCAGCTGGGGCACGCCGTAGCGCGCCGATTCCGCGGCCAGGACAGTGAAATCGTAGCTTGCGTTGAAAGCGATGACGGGAATGTTCGTGTCAAAAAGGTCCTGCAGGACGGCGGCAAGTTCCTGCGTTACTTCGTGTGCGGGCCTGCCCTCCCGCCGGGCCTTTTCGGTGGTGACACCGTGTACGTCGCTGGCTTCCGTGGGAATCTCCACCCCGGGATCGGCCAGCCACTCATGTTCCCTGATGACGTCGCCGTTGTGGTCCACCACCGTTACGGAGGCCGTGACAATACGTGCAGCCCGCGAGTTGCGGCCCGTGGTTTCGAGGTCGAACGCTGCGCGGGGGAGGGTGTTCCAGGTGCTCATATACCAACGCTAAAGGGCACCACTGACAATTCCGTGGAGCGCCACTGCCGCTAGATTGGATCGATGCGGATTGAGTACGTGGAGGCAGTGCTGGCCATCGTGGAACTGGTGCCCGCCGCATCCGCCGTGGCGTACGGCGACGTTGCCGAGCTTCTGGGCTCCGGCGGCCCCAGGCAGGTGGGCGCCGTCATGAGCCACTACGGGAGCGGCGTGCCCTGGTGGCGGATCCTCAAGGCGAGCGGCCATGCACCTGCCGGGCACGAGGCTGAGGCCCTCCGCCACTACCTTGCCGAGGGGACGCCCCTCCTGGGCGCCTATCTCGAATACCAGCGGACCGGGGAAGGACGCTGGCGTGTGGATCTTCAGGCCGCCCGGTGGGCGCCCGCCGAAGATGAACTGGACATGATTGATGCCGTTGCCGAGGAGCTGGAGCGGCGGCTGCACGGATTGTCGGTGGCTGATGATGGAATGTCTGTGTGACAGTAACAACGCCCTTCACCGGCCCACGTGACGAGTACCGGGATGACTCCCCGGAAGGTCCTGCACCTGATGCGGACGCAACGGCGGGCCCTGGAGCCGGCAGCACGGACCGCAGTCAGGGAAGCCCGGCCGTAACAGGCCTAAGACTGTTGCCGCCCCGCCACGTCCATGCGGCAGAGCCCCTGCTGTCGGCGGACCAGCAGGCCGCGGTTGATGTTCCCCAGGGGGCCGGGCCAGTACTGATGCCCGGTGCCCCGGGAACCGGCAAGACCACCACCCTCGTCGAGGCCGCCGTCCGCCGGGCGTTCCGGGACGGCGTGGATCCAGAGCGCATGCTGATCCTGGCACCAAGCCGGCTCGCAGCAGACACCCTTCGTGACCGCTTCACCGCACGGCTGGACAGGAGCCTGAGCACAACGCCAGCGCGTACCTGGGCGTCCTACGCCTTCGATGTCATCAGGCGCGCCAAAGCTGAAGGGCTCATGTCCTTGTCCAGGCCGCCGAGGCTCCTCTCCGGGCCGGAGCAGGACCTCATCATCAAGGAACTCCTTGAAGGACACCGGCTCCCGGGCCTGGAACTGCCCTGGCCTGCCGATATGGAGGGGGCGCTGGAAACGCGCGGCTTCCGGCAGGAAGTCCGGCAGTTGTTTGACCGGATCATCGAATCAGGGCGCACCCCGGAGGACCTGGTGCGGCTCGGACGTGACTGCGGCAGGCCGGACTGGGTTGCCGCTGCTGCGCTGTACTCGGAGTACCGGGACATCCTGGACCTGCGGATGCCTGAGGCTTTCGACCCCGCCGGGATCATCACGGCCGCCCGGCAGGTCTTCCAGGATTTTCCTGCGTTCCTGGCCGCGGAACGGGACCGGCTGCAGGTCATCCTCGTGGACGACATCCAGGAGGCCAACCCCGCAGTCTTTGAGCTGCTGGCCGATATAGCGGGCGGCAAGGACTCCTTCGTCACCTTCTGCCCGGACACCGTCGTCCAGGGCTTCCGTGGGGCAAGGCCGGACCTCGTCGCGGAGCTGCCGCACCTGCTGTCGCCGGGGGCGCCAGTGGTGGAGCGTCCGCTGCGGCATGCCCACCGGCAAGCTACCGCGGTTGCCGGTGCCTGGCTAAGTGTCGCCGGACGGATCTCCCAGCGGGCGGGCGGCCAGCTGGCCAGGCGCCTCGATCAGCCTGGCGGCGACAAGCCGGAAGGGGCAGTGGAAGCACACCTTGTTCCATCCGCCGTTCACGAACTGCGGTACGTGGCCCAGCGGATCCTGGACCAGCACATCAACCACGGCCGTGACCTGGCCGACGTCGCGGTCATTGTGCGCAACGGCGCCCAGGTCAGCGAGTTCCAGCGTTATCTGTCCGGACAGGGAATCGCCGTGCGTGTTCCCGTGGCAGAGTCCGCTGTCCGGGACGAGGTGGCCGTCCGTCCGCTGCTTGATGCCTTCGCCATCGCGCTGGACCCGGCACTGCTCACCCCCGAGGCCGCCGTATCGCTGCTGACCTCGCGGATCGGCGGGGCAACGTCCATCGAGCTCCGCCGGCTGCGGCAATCGCTGAGAAGGGAAGAAATCCTGGGAGGCGGAGGCCGGACCAGCGACGCACTGCTGGTCGAAGCGCTGCTGGAGCCTAACGCGCTGTCAAGCCTTGGCATCGAGGGCCGTGCCGCACGCCGTGCGGCACGCATGATCCAGGCAGGCAGCAGGGCGGCTGCTGAACCGGGGGCCAACGCTGAATCAGTCCTCTGGGCCCTCTGGGACTCCACCGGGCTCGCCCGCGCCTGGACCGAAACGGCGCTCTCCGGCGGACCCCACGGGGCGCGTGCGGACCGTGACCTGGACGCCATGATGGCGCTCTTCCACACCGCGGAGCGGTACGTGGACCAGATGCCCGGGGCAGGCCCCGAGCAGTTCCTCGAATATCTCCTGAACCAGGAGCTCCCCATGGACACCCTTGCCGCACGCGCACAGGTGGATGACGCCGTGGAGCTGATGACGCCTGCCAGTGCAGCCGGACGTGAATGGCCGGTGATGATTGTTGCCGGCCTCCAGGAAGGCATCTGGCCCAACACCCGGCTCCGCGGCGAGCTTCTTGGAAGCACCCTGTACAGCGATGCGGTGGAGCACGGCGCAGGCTACGCCCTGCAACGGGATCCCCTGAGCCGCCTTCGCGATATCCGGTATGACGAGCTCCGGAGCTTCTCCACAGCAGTGTCCCGTGCCCGCGAACTGCTGGTATGCACCGCCGTATCCTCCGAGGACGACCAGCCGTCCTCCTTCCTCGACTATGTGGCGCCCTTGGCTCCTGGCCAGGAAACCCGCGGCTTCACTGCAGTAGAGCGCCCCATGACGCTCCGGGCGCTCGTTGCCGAACTGCGGCAGCACGCCCAGCTGGACGGAACGGACGCTCCGCAGGCGGAGGAAGCGGCCACGGTGCTTGCGCGACTGGCCAGGGCGGAGCCGCCCGTTCCGGGCGCGCATCCGCAGAGCTGGTGGGGCCTTCCCCCGCTGAGCTCCGAAGCGGCGGTGGTTCCACCCGGCGGCACGGTGTTCGTGTCACCGTCAAAAGTGGAGACAGTCCATAAATCACCGCTCGACTGGTTCGTCCAGGCCGCGGGGGGTGAGGCTGCCACCGACTTCGCCCGAAGCCTGGGCACCCTGGTCCACGCGATTGCCCAGGAACTGCCTGACGCCTCCGGCTCCGAGTACGTCGCGGAACTCGTCCGGCGCTGGCCTGCGCTGGGCATGAAGGACAATTGGGAGGGCAGGCTTGATTTCCAGCGTGCCGAGTCCATGGTGCGAAAGCTGGCCCAGTATGTCCTCCTGATGCGGAGCGAGGGCAGGAGCCTCGTTGGCGTTGAGCAGGATTTCGAGGTGGCGCTTGGAACAGTCCCCGTTGATGATGCCCGTGACCGGGACGCGGTCCTGCGCGGCCAGGTGGACCGGCTGGAGATCGATGCCGAGGGCCGTCTGGTGATTGTGGACCTGAAGACGGGAAAACGTCAGCCCGGCAAGGGGGAACTGGCGCGGCATCCGCAGCTGGGTGCCTACCAGGCAGCGGTGCTTGCCGGCGGGTTCGACGACGGTACGGGCAGCCACGCGGGCCCGGTACCCGGCGGGGCGGTACTCGCCCAGCTGGGAACCGGAGCAAAAAATCCGGCCATCCAGCAGCAGGACCCGATCGATCAGCAGGACAACTGGGCCCTGGACATGGTGAAGGATGCAGCTTCGGTAATGGGCGGCAGGGCCTTCGAGGCACGGCACGATCCGTCCAAAGGCAGCCACGGCGGCCACGGCTGCCGGCTCCCCGAGGTCTGTCCGTTGTGCGTGCGTGGAAGGCAAGTGACTGAATGATGCAGGACGTGCAAGAGCAGGAGGCTACCCTTGCCGCCGGACCTTCAGGTGCCACGGCCATGGCTGCCCGGGAGATGGCCGCTGCCGCCACACCGCCCCGGCCGCGGTTCAGCCCGGAAGAGCTTTCCGTGCTGCTGGGTGAAAAGAACATGCCCACCCCGGAACAGTCGGCGATCATTGCGTCGCCGCTGACCCCGCGGCTGGTCATTGCGGGGGCAGGATCGGGGAAGACAGCCACCATGGCGGACCGCGTGGTGTGGCTCGTGGCCAACGGGTGGGTCAGGCCGGAGGAAGTCCTGGGCGTGACCTTCACCCGGAAGGCAGCCGGTGAACTCGCGTCGCGCATCCGTGCGAAGCTGGCTGCCCTCCAGCGCCTGGTTGCCCAGGACAGGATGGCCCAGGACAAGGCTGAGCGGGATAACGGTCACGGGGTTTTCCCGGAGGGACTGCTCAGCAGCGACGCCCTGGAACCGAAAGTTTCCACCTACCACTCGTTCGCCAGCGGCATTGTCTCCGACTACGGGCTCCGGCTGGGGGTGGAGCGTGATGTGGTCCTGCTGGGCGGTGCGCAGGCCTGGCAGCTGGCGAGTGAGGTCGTGGAGGCCTACGACGGCGAATACGGGCATTTCCGGGCTGCCAAGTCCACGCTGGTCAAGGCAGTCATCCAGCTGGCCGGTGAATGCGCCGAGCACCTCCAGGAGCCCGAGGACGTCGAAGCCTGGCTGATGGCGCGGTTGTCCGACTTCGAGTCACTCCCTTACCTTGCCGACAAAAAGAAGAACCCCCCGCAGGCAGCGGCCGATCTCGCCGGGATGCTGCGGACCAGGGCATCCGTGGCCGACATGGTGGGACGCTACGCAGCGGCCAAGCGGGCCCGTGGTGCACTAGACTTCGGCGACCTGGTGGCCCTCGCTGCCCGAGTGGCACGCGAAGTCCCGCTGGCTGCCCAGATGGAGCGGCAGCGCTACAAAGTGGTACTGCTGGACGAGTTCCAGGACACGTCCCACGCCCAGCTCGTGCTGTTTTCGCGGCTCTTCGGCGGCGGACATGCGGTGACGGCCGTGGGTGATCCCAACCAGTCGATTTACGGATTCCGCGGAGCGTCGGCCGGGCAGCTCTTCCATTTTGTCCGGGAGTTTCCGGTGAGGACGGGGACCACCGGTCAGGCGGCAGCGGAGAAAGGTGCCGCGGGGGTGCGGGCCGCGGAGGACACCGGGCCCTGGGCTCCTGCGCCGACGTCCTACCTGACGACGGCCTGGCGGAACGGCCGCTCGATCCTGGCCGCGGCCAACGTCATGTCCGAATCCCTGGGCCGGGCGGCCGCGCAGCGCGGCCCCGCCGGCGGGGGAGGATCCGTGGCCCCCGAAGTTCCACCGCTGCAGCCCAGTCCGCACGCGGCGGCAGGATCCGTGGTGCTGGGCCGGTTTGCCAGCGACGTGGACGAAGCTGCCGCGCTCGCTGAAGACATCCTGAAATACCGTGTGACGGACTTTGAGCTCAAGCCTGACGGTTCCCCGGTTCCGCCCGCTATCGCCGTTCTGTGCCGGCGTCGTGCGCAAATGGAACCCATCCGGCGCCAGCTGGAGGCCCGCGGCATCGCCTATGAGATCGTCGGTCTCGGCGGCCTCCTCGATACACCGGAAATCGTGGATCTGGTGGCCACCTTGCGCGTCCTCGCCGACCCCGGCCGCTCCGACGCGCTGATGCGCCTGCTCGCGGGGGCCCGCTGGCGGATAGGCCCGGCAGATTTGATGGCGCTGAGGGACTGGTCCAGCCAGCTCGCCCGGCGACGCGGCCAGGCCGGAGCGGCCGATGACACCGTGCCGGATGCCGAACCGGCCGTCCTGGAAGGCGACCTGACAGACGCCGCCAGCCTGGTGGAAGCCTTGGACTGGCTGCCGCGGGAGGGGTGGATTTCATCGAACGGCAGGTCCCTCACCCCGGCCGCGCGCGGGCGGATGCTCCGGCTTTCGGCGGAGCTGCGCCAGCTCCGGGGCTACCTGGGAGACGACCTCACCACCCTGCTGGGGGAAGTGGAAAGGGCCATGCTCCTTGATATCGAGGTTGCCGCAAGGCCGGGCATCAGCATCCACCAGGCCCGCCGGAACCTTGACGCCTTCCAGGATGCAGCCGCCGGCTTCCTGCGCACCTCCCAGCGCGTGGACATCCTTGCCTTCCTGTCCTGGCTGGAAGCGGCATCAGCTGAAGAAAACGGCCTGGAAGCACCGCCGAGCGATGTCAACCGCGAGGCCGTCCAGCTGCTCACCGTGCATGCCTCCAAGGGCCTGGAATGGGATGTTGTCTTTGTTCCGGGGCTGAATGCCAAGGACTTTCCCAGCGACCGTGACTCACGCTGGAGCAGCGGATCCGCGGCCCTGCCCTGGCCGCTGCGCGGTGACCGGGCGGACCTGCCCCAGTGGGACCTGGACCAGCCGGACCAGAAGGGATGGCTGGACGCGGAAAAGGACTTCAAGGCAGCCGTCCAGGCGCACGGGGAGTCGGAGGAACGCCGCCTGGCCTACGTGGCCTACACCCGGGCCAAGCACGTCCTCTGGGCGTCCAGCGCAGCCTGGGTGGGGTCGAGGTCCGGGCGGGCTGACATGTCACCGTTCCTGGCAGAGCTGGAGCCAATGGCCGCACCGGCCCGCGAAGGTCTTCCGGTGCAGGCAGGCATCCACCCACGGTCTGTGGAGGAGGCTGCGTTGCCGGACGCCAGCCCACTGACCCTCGATGTGGAGGTGGCCGGCTGGCCCTACGATCCCTTGGAGGGGCCGGTGGATCCCCGTACGGGTGGCCGCCTCCGCCTTGCCGGGGGCCGCAGGGATGCCATGGAACGGGCGGCCACCCGGGTGGCGGCTGCCCTGGAGGCCATGCACCATGGACGGGCCCTGCCCCATGAGCCGGCCCTGCCCCTGCCGGACACCGGAGCGCCCGCGAATGCTTTGTCCGGCCAGGACACCATGATGGTCCCGGATCCGCAGCTCAGCGGCCCGGCTGCCGGCTGGGCGAGGGAAGCAGCACTCCTGCTGGAACGCCGGGCAAGGAAGTCGTCCGGCCAGGAAGTCCACCTTCCCACCCATATTTCCGCATCCACACTTGTGGACCTCAATGAAGACCCGGAGGCGGTGCTCTGGCGGCTCCGCAGGCCGGTGCCGCGGGAACCGGGCATGTCGGCACGGAAGGGAACAGCATTCCACGCCTGGGTGGAAGAGTACTTCGGGAGTGCAGGCATGCTCGACCTCGGCGAGGCACCGGGCTCCGATGACCACATCGATGCGGCCTACGACCTCGACGCCATGGTGGCCACCTTCAGGTCCTCCCCATGGGCCCACCGCTCCCCGGCCTTTGTTGAGGTCCCGGTGGAAACCCGTGTAGGGGAGGTTGTGGTCCGTGGACGTATCGACGCCGTCTTCCAGGACGCGGACGGCCGCTGGGACCTGGTGGACTGGAAGACCGGACGGCGGCCGTCCGGGACCCAGTTGCGGACCCGGGCAGTGCAGCTGGCCGTGTACCGGCTGGCGTGGTCGCGGCTGAAAGGCGTGCCCCTGGAGGATGTCCGGGCGGCGTTCTTCTACGTTGCGGACAACGAGATTGTGCGGCCGCATGACCTCGGATCCGCTGACCAGCTGGAGGAGATGGTGGCGGCTGCCTTCACCTCTGCCTGATAGGCGCGTCGTGGACGTTGGTTAGCTGACACCCGCCCCGCGGCTAGTTCTTGTTGGCGTCAACAATGGTGAGGGCAGCCGTCGACGTGTCATCCGGACCGCCTTGTGCGTCAGGGGCGCCGGTCTTGGTGCCGTTGGCCGTGCCGGTGCTGCTTCCGCCGCCGGCGCCGCCTTCAGTGCGGGCAGGGGGAGTTGCAGGTGCAGGAGCGGGAATAGGCGTCACATGCACGGCCGGCTGGACTGCCGGTACCGGAAAGACAGTGACCGGAGGCACCGCGGCCGGCACACCGTCGTCGGCCGCCCGTAATCCGGGGCCAGCCCCTGCCCCCGCGGCAGGTTCCACGGCAACCGGCGCAGCCGCGCCGGGGACAGTGGCAGGCGATGCGGACGGAAGGGGCTCAACGCTGATGGGCTGCCCGCCGTGCTCTGCAATGTCGCTGGCCAGGGTGGACAGCATCTCCTCCGCCTCCGCCACCATGGTGGCGTCCCCGGCCGCGATGCCCTTGACCAGGTACTGGGCCAGGGCGAACTCGGCCGACAGCGCTGCCCGCCGAAGCAGGTGCTTGTCGGGCTTGTCGCGGCGGCCGGCGGTGTAAGCGTCCAGTACGGCGTTCACGAAGTCCTGCTCGTTGGACGCCACCAGCCAGGCAAAGTCGTCCGCGGGGTCGCCGATGCGGAGGTCCGTCCAGCCGGTCACGGCGGTGACCCGGGAGCCCTCCACGAGCAGGTTGTCCTCATGCAGGTCCCCGTGCACCACGGAGGGATTGAAGCGCCACAAGGACACGTCCTCAAGTGCGTGCTCCCAGCGCAGCAGCAGGGACGGAGGGATCTTTCCAGTGGTGGCGGCCTGGTCCAGCTCGTTCAGCCTGCGCTGGCGGAATTCGTTGGGGGTGTAGCTGGGCAGGTCGGCGTTGCTGACGATCGCGCGGGGCAGATCGTGGATGGCTGCCAGCGCCACGCCGATTTCCCGTGCCAAAGCATCCGGCCCGGCCGTCAGTTCCTCAACGCTGCGGGTGCTGCCGCCCAGATGCGAGTAGACGAAGGTGCTCAGGCTTCCCAGGCGCACGCTGCCGGCGACCGTGGGCATCAGGAAAGGCAGCTCGGCGCGGATGGCCGGGGCGAAGGCGCGCAGCACCAGGAATTCAGTTTCGAGCCGGGCGCTGGCCTCGGCGTGGCGCGGCGACCTGACCCGCCAGCGCTTCCCTTCCGAGTCGAGGAGCAGCGCTGAGTCGAAGTCCGCGGGGTCGTCCGGGGCGGAGCTAACGGCCGTCGGGGTCAGCCCGGGGACTGCCGCGGTTGCAACGGCTGCCAGTTCAATCGCATTTCTTCTCACCTTTCAACGGTAGATTGCCTGCGGGCCGGGAGGCCGGTCCGGCGGCGGCGAGTCTTGAGATACCTGCAAATAGGGGGGGGCTGGGGGCACCGTGGGCCAGGCTGGAAATGTCAATTGTCAGCCCCAGTCAGTACGGTGGATATATGAGCCATGCGGAGTCTGTTACACCGGTCTACCAGGGGCAGCCGGCAACGCTGCCCGCGAACCACCTCATGGACACCCTCCTTCCTGTCCGGCCGGCGCTGGTGGACCGCGGGTCGGCTGTCCGGACAGCCCCCGGAATCGTGGACGAACAATTGGCCAAGGCCGGAACGCTGGCAGTTGTGCTGTCCGGGCGGCAGGGCCTGGTACAGGGCGGCGGCCTGTGTTTAGCCGCCGCACAGCCGTTGCTCCAGGAGCTCACTGCAGCCGGGTCGGCGCCTGAACTGGTCGTTTTCCTGGGCTCCGCGCTTCCGGATTCGGATCTGCCGGCTGGAACCGGGCTCCTGCTTTATGTCCTCCCTGAGCAGGTTGCTCCGGGTACAGCCGGTATCCCGTCCGATGCCCGCTGGGCCGGCTTCCGCGAGGTCGCAGCGGGGCTGAGCTCCACGCACACTGCCCTCTTTGTGGAGGCCAGTGCCATCACCAACTGGCACGCCGGGCACACGCACTGCCCGCGCTGCGGTACCCCCACCGACGTCGAGGCCGGCGGCTGGGTCCGCCGGTGTCCTGCGGACTCATCGGAGCACTACCCGCGGACAGACCCGGCCATCATCGTGACTGTGGTGGGCCCTGACGGGCGGCTGCTGCTGGGCGGCGGCGGTCCGCTGGACGCCAGGAACTACTCCACGCTGGCCGGCTTCGTGGAGCCCGGGGAGTCACTCGAACAGGCCGTGGTCCGCGAGATCTATGAGGAGGTGGGAGTCCGGGTGACTGCATGCCAGTACCTCGGATCGCAGTCGTGGCCGTTCCCCGCCTCCCTTATGCTTGGATTTACCGCCGTCACCGAAGACGCCGAGGCAAGGCCCGACGGCGTTGAGGTCACCAGGGCGCGCTGGTTCAGCCGGGAGGAACTCCAGGAGGCTGTGCTTGCCGGCGATATCACCATTTCAAGCCGGCTTTCCATTGCCCGCTCGCTGATAGAGCACTGGTATGGCGGACGCATCCAGGACCGGGCCGAGGCCTGACCCACCACGAATCCACCAGACTCCAGCACGCGGTAGTCGAGACAAAGAGCAGCAGAAGTGACTACAGAACATTTTGACGGGGCAGCGTCCCTTGAGGACCGCATCCTGGGAGGCCTGGACGCGGAACAGCGGGAGGTGGCCAGCACCCTGAACGGCCCGCTGTGCGTCCTGGCCGGGGCAGGGACGGGCAAGACCCGCGCCATCACCCACCGCATCGCCTACGGCGTCCATTCCGGCGTCTACTCGCCGCAGCGGCTGCTGGCCGTGACCTTCACGGCCCGCGCTGCTGCCGAGATGCGCAGCCGGCTGCGTGACCTTGGAGCAGGCAACGTTCAGGCTCGCACCTTCCACGCCGCGGCGCTGCGCCAGCTGCAGTTTTTCTGGCCGCAGGCTGTGGGCGGCACCCTGCCCAACCTCCTGGACCACAAGGCCCAGATGCTGGCCGAGGCCGCGCGGCGGCTCCGGCTCAGCACCGACAGGGCCTCCATCCGCGATCTCGCCTCGGAGATCGAATGGGCCAAGGTGTCCATGCTCACGCCGGCAAACTACCTGGAAAACGCGCAGGACAGGGGAGCCCCGGGCGGCTTCGACCTCACCGCCGTGGCTCGGGTCTTCCAGTCCTACGAGGACGTCAAGACCGACCGCAACGTCATTGACTTTGAGGACGTCCTGCTGATCACAGTGGGAATTCTCCAGGAGGACGAGAAGGTCGCTGCCACAGTCCGCGAGCAGTACCGCCACTTCGTGGTGGACGAGTACCAGGACGTTTCCCCTTTGCAGCAGCGGCTCCTGGAACTCTGGCTGGGCGGCCGCGACGAGCTCTGCGTTGTCGGTGACGCAAGCCAGACCATTTATTCGTTCACCGGAGCGTCCCCCAAACACCTGCTGGAGTTCAAAGCCCGTTATCCGCAGGCCAACGTTGTCAAACTCATCCGGGACTACCGCTCCACACCGCAGGTGGTGAAGCTCGCGAACGACCTGTTGGCGGGCAGACGCAGCGGCGGCCCCGTGGCCGACGCCGCCTGGGCCTCGCCCCTGCAGCTTGTGGCCCAGCGGCCGGCCGGCCCGGCGCCGCAGTTTACGGAATGTGCCGATGACGAGGCTGAGGCGGCCACGGTTGCCCAAAAGATCAAGGCACTGCTCGACGCCGGCACACCCGCCAGCGAGGTTGCTGTCCTGTTCCGCACCAACGGCCAGTCCGAGGCCTACGAACAGGCCCTGGCCGCTGCCGGAATTGGCTACCAGTTGCGCGGCGGTGAACGGTTCTTTGCCCGCAAGGAGGTTCGCGACGCCATCCTGCAGCTGCGCGCAGCCACCCGGGCTGTTGCCGAAACGGACTCCCCGCAACCGCTCGGGCAGCTGGTCCGGGACATCGTCTCCTCGCTCGGCTATACGGATTCGGCCCCGCACAGCGGCGGCGCCCTCCGGGAGCGCTGGGAATCTCTGGCGGCGCTGGTTGCCCTTGCCGATGAGCTGGTCGAGGTACGGGGCGCACAGTTCAGCCTGGCCGACTTCGTCAACGAACTACAGGAACGTTCCCTGGCCCAGCACGCTCCCACCGTCCAGGGGGTGACCCTTGCCTCCCTCCACGCCGCCAAGGGCCTGGAATGGGACGCTGTATTCCTGGTGGGGCTCAGTGAAGGGCTGATGCCCATTTCCTTTGCCGACTCCCCGGAATCGGTGGACGAGGAACGCCGGCTCCTGTACGTGGGAATCACCCGCGCGCGCGAACACTTGTCGCTGTCATGGTCCACCGCCCGGACCCCGGGCGGCCGTGCCAATCGCAAACCCTCACGGTTCCTCGATGGATTGCGTCCCGACTCCGTGGCCAGTTCCAACACCCGGGGGAAGGTGACCGTGACCCGCAGGAAAGCCGCCGCGCCCGCCATGTGCAGGGTCTGCGGAAGCATGCTCGGTACGGGCGCGGAACGCAAAGTGGGCCGGTGCAACTCCTGTCCGCCCGGCTACGAGGAACAAACCTTCGACGCCCTCCGGAACTGGCGCCGGGAGGTTGCCCTCTCCGCCGAGGTGCCCGCATTCGTGGTGTTCACCGACGCAACCCTGACGGCCATTGCCGAAGCACGCCCCGCGTCGCTCGAGGAGCTCGCCCGGCTGGCAGGGGTGGGACCTGCAAAGCTGGAACGGTATGGGGAAGACGTCCTGCGTGTCCTGACGGAAAGCACGTCGCTGTAATGGCCGGCCGCTCCGCGAGGCATCAGGTGGCGGCTGCTTCTTCCATCACCACGGAGGACGGTGCGCCTGTAGTGGTACGGCGTTCGTCCCGGCGTACCCGCACCGTAGCCGCTTTCTGGGAGAACGGAACCGCGGTGGTCGCGATACCCGCCCGGTTCACGGCTGCCCAAGAGGCGGAATGGGTGCACAAGATGGTGGCCAAACTCCAGCGCCAGGGGGAGCGGCGGGCAGCAGCGGGTAAGAGGCGGCCGGCCACGGACGCTGCCCTCGCCGAACATGCGGCCCAATTGTCTGCCAAGTACCTGGGGGGACGCGCCGTACCGACGTCGGTTCGCTGGGTCAGCAACCAGAACTCGCGATGGGGTTCCGCCACTCCGGCAGAGGGAACCATCAGGCTCTCGGACAAACTGCGTCCCATGCCCCAGTGGGTGATCGACTACGTCCTGCTCCATGAGCTCGCCCACCTGCTGGTGGCTGCGCACAACGCTGCCTTCTGGCAACTGCTGGAGGCGTATCCGGAAACGCAGCGGGCCAAGGCGTTCCTTGAGGGTGTTTCCTTCGCCACCGGACGCGGCATGGCCGGCCCCGACGCCGACTGACTCCGTCCTGCAGCAGTCAGCGCCGGGGCGGCGTCCTAGCCTTTCGGCTGGCCGTCTGGGCCCTCCTGGCCATCCTTGCCCTCGTCGGGATGCCCGCCGTCGTCCTTTGCAGTCTCGGCGGTGCCATCTTCTACGCCAGGCTCAGTGCCTTCTTCTGCCTCCGGCGCGGAGTCGAAGCCGCCACTGAGGAGCTTCTGCAAGGCGTCATCCACTTCGCTGTCACTTGCTTCTGCCAGCTTGCGGCGCCCGCTGAAGCCCTTGGGATCGTCCAGGTCCTCGGCAGTGGGCAGCAGGTCCGGGTGGTGCCAGATGGCGTCGCGGCCCTCGATGCCGCGCTCTTCCTTGAGGCTGGCCCACAACGTTGCGGCGTCGCGCAGCCGGCGGGGCCGCAGCTCCAGGCCCACCAGGGAGGCAAATGCGTGCTCGGCCGGACCGCCGGTTGCCCGGCGGCGCCGTACGGTCTCCCGCAGCGCACCCGCGGACGGCAGCAGCTTCTCGGTGGCCGCGGCCGTGAGCTCGTCCACCCAACCCTCCACCAGTGCCAGGGCGGTCTCAAGCTTCTCAAGGGCCTGGTCCTGCGCCGGCGTCCGCTGCGGCATGAAGACGCCCTGCGACAGGGCCTCCTGGATGCCTTCCGGGTTGCTGGGGTCAAGGTCCCGTGCAAGTTCCTCGATGCGTGAGGTGTCGATGTGGATTCCGCGGGCGTACGCCTCGATGGCTCCCAGCAGGTGTCCGCGGAGCCAGGGAACCTGGACAAACAGCCGCGCGTGGGCGGCTTCCCGCACTGCGAGGAAGAGCCGGATGTCGTTCTCGGGCAGGGACAGGCCCTCCCCGAACGCCGCGACGTTGGCGGGCAGCAGTGCCATCTCCAGGTCCGCGAGGGGGACCCCGATGTCGGTGGAACTGACCACATCAGCGGAGAGGGCACCGATGGCCTGGCCCAGCTGCATGCCGAAGATGGCGCCGCCCATGTTCTGGAGCATCGAGGACGCCCCGCCCATCATGGACTTCATTTCCTCGGGCATCTGCTCCGTCATGGCCGAGGAGAGGGCATTCGCGATGCTGTTGGCCACCGGTTCGGTCAGCCGCTTCCAGGTGCCCAGCGTGGCCTCGACCCATTCAGCCCGGGACCACGCCCGGCCGATCAGGCCGGTGGCGGGAAGGTCCGTGACGGGGTCCAGCCACAGTTCCGCCAGGCGGAGGGCCTCATCAACCTCGCGCGACTGCTGGGACGTTACCGAAGGGTCGCTGCCGCTCGCGGCAACACGGCGGGCGTTGTCGTGGGCAAGCTGCCAGTTGACGGGCCCCTCCGAAGGGGCGCTCATCATTGCCTGCACCTGGGAGAACATCTGCGCCAGCAGGTTGGGGTCGTTCGGAAGCCCCGCAGCTTTGGCCAGTTCGGCGGGGTCGAAATTCTCCATCCCCTTGCCGCCCATCAGGTTCTGCAGCATCTCGGTCAACGGATCCTTGGGGGTGTCGTCGCCGTTGGACGGATTGAGTGGATTGGAGGTCATGATCCCGCCGATCGTCGGTGTGGCTGTCAACCTTCACGGTACCCCGGCCATGGTCGGCTGTCTGCCGGACGGCGTCGTCGTTCGCTCTAGGCAAAGAGCTGGCATCCACCGGCACCGCGTAGTCTTGGTTGGGTGACTACAACCCGTGGCGGCCACCCCTCAGAGGACCACGCTCCTGAGCTCTTCACCCGCGGCTTGCCTGCGCAAACAGGTGAAACACGCGTGCCGGGCACGTCCGCCTATGGAGAGGGGACCGACGACGGCACGGCGGGTGCTGCGCCCGCCCTGGAACGGGCTCCCCGGGACAGGAAAGTGTCGGCGATGCTGCTCGCGGGACTGTCGGCGTTGGGCCTGGGAATCGCCGTGGGCACCCTTCCCGTTCCTTACGTCGTGGAGTCACCCGGACCGACGTACAACACCCTTGGTGAAAGCCAGGGGAGCCCGGTCATCAGCATCAGCGGCCGGGAAACGTATCCAGCCAAGGGAAACCTTGACCTGACCACTGTCTACGTGGACGGCGGCCCCAACGGGCCGGTCAGCATCCTTGATGCATTTTCCGCGTGGGTTGACCCTTCCAAAGCCGTGCACCCCGTGGAACTGCTCTACCCCACGGGTACCACCAGGGAAGAGGCCGAGGAACAGAGTTCCGTGGCCATGACCACGTCACAGGAGAACGCCGTAGCCTCTGCCCTCAAAGAGCTGGATATTCCCTTCGGGCAGCAGCTGCAGTCAGCCGGCCTCTCCGAAAATTCAGCCTCGGACGGGAAGATCCAGCCCGGCGACATCCTGAAGACCATTAACGGCAAGGCCATCACCTCGCTGTCCGTCGTCCAGGAGGAACTGGCCGCGGGAAACGGCGCGCCGGTCTCTGTGGTGGTGGAGCGTGACGGGCAGTCCGTCACGGAGACCATCACCCCCAAGGACAACGGTGAGGGCCGCTTCATCCTCGGAGTGATGCTCAAGTACCTGTTCACCTTCCCCTTCGACGTCGAGATCTCGCTTGAGAAAGTCGGCGGCCCCAGTGCGGGGCTGATGTTCTCCCTGGGGATCATCGACACGGTTACACCGGGAGACCTGACGGGGGGCAAACACATCGCGGGGACCGGCACCATCTCCCCGGACGGCCTCGTGGGCCCCATCGGTGGCATCCAACAAAAACTGCAGGGGGCACGTGCCGGGGGAGCAACGTTGTTCCTCGCGCCCGCCGCAAACTGCGGGGAAGTAGCAGGGCACATCCCCGCCGGGCTGCAGGTAGTGAGGGTGGAGACCCTGGCTGAGGCGCGCGACGCCGTCGAACGTGCGGGTAACGGTCAGGACACGTCCGGCCTTCCCGCGTGCCCGGGCAACTAGACTGGGCGCAACTAGACTCGACAGGAACTAAGCTCCACCGCCACTCGTGGCAAATATGACGGACGAAACCGGCCGTTTGACCGGTCCCGGACGTCGCCCGCACGCACGCTCTGATTTATCTGACGACCAGCTATGAGGTACCCAGTTTGTCCCGTCCCGCCAGCACCATGTCCACAGGCAGACCCCCTTCACGACGCGGGGCGTTGACGCCCACCTTGATCGTTGTTGCCCTGGTGGTAGTGGGCTTCATCTTCTTTGCCAACGTCTGGACCGACGTCCTCTGGTACCGGCAGTTGGGGTTCATCGAGGTCTTCGTCACCGAGAACCTGGTCCGGATCGGTATCTTTGCCGCCGGTTTCGCCATCATGTTCCTGGCGGTGTTCTTCGCGATCCGCATCGCGTACAACGCCCGGCCGGTGTACGCGCCCGACTCTGAAATCAGGGACAACCTGAACCGGTACCAGGCGCAGCTGGAACCCGTCCGCCGCGTTGTCATGATCGGGCTCCCCGTCCTCTTTGGACTCTTCGCCGGCAGCGCCGCCGCCAGCCAGTGGCAGAAGGTCCTCCTGTTCTTCAACCAGGAGCCCTTCGGGAAAGAAGACCCTGAATTTGGAATGGACATCAGTTTCTACCTGATGTCGCTCCCGTTTTTTGGTTTCGTAACCGGCTTCCTGATCAGCGTTGTGGTGATTGCCGGGATCGCGGGCATCCTGACGCACTATCTCTATGGCAGCATCCGCCTGATGGAACGCGGCGTGTTCACCAGCCGGGCTGCACAAATCCATATCGCCGTGACCGGTGCCTCATTCCTGGTGCTCCTTGGACTCAACTTCTGGCTGGACCGCTTCACCGCCGTGCAGAGCAACAGCGGACGCTGGGCCGGCGCCCTGTACACCGATGTCAACGCCGTCATCCCCACGAAGGCCATCCTCGCCGTAGCGGCGGTGCTCGTTGCCATCCTGTTCGTTGTCGCTGCCATCATCGGCAAGTGGCGGCTGCCGGTTATCGGAACCGCCATGCTGGTCATCACGTCCATCCTGGCCGGCGGTGTCTACCCCTGGGTGATCCAGCAGTTCCAGGTTCGTCCCTCGGAGGAGACGCTGGAAAAGGAATACATCCAGCGAAATATCAACAACACGCGTGAGGCCTACGGCCTGGACAAGATCCAGGTGGACCGCTACAACGCCACCAACACGGCCAGCACCGGGGCCCTGGCCCCCGATGCGCAGACCACGGCCAACATCCGGTTGCTGGACCCGAACCTGATTTCCGATGCGTTCTCCCAGCTTGAGCAGTACCGCCCGTACTACCAGTTCCCGGAAGCCCTCAATGTGGACCGGTATGAGGTGGACGGCAAGATCCAGGACACGGTGATCGCGGTCCGCGAACTCAACCCCGCAAACGTGGCAACCAACCAGCAGGGCTGGCTCAACCAGCACGTTGTGTACACCCACGGCTACGGTGTCGTGGCTGCAAAGGGCAACAAGTTCACCGTGGACGGCAAGCCGGAATTCCTGCAGTCGGGTATTCCGTCAACGGGTGTCCTGGGTGACGATTCAACCTATGAGCCCCGGATCTACTTCGGTGAATCCTCGCCCGACTACTCGATCGTCGGCGCGCCGGACGGCGCCCCTGCCCGCGAGCAGGACCGGCCGTCAGGCAGGGAAGGCGAGGGGGACAACCAGTACACCTTTGAAGGCAACGGCGGTCCCAACGTGGGAACGTTCTTCAACCGCGTGCTGTACTCCATCAAGTTCCAGTCCTCGGACCTGCTGCTTTCGGACGGCGTCAACCCCGAGTCGCAGATCCTGTACGACCGCAGTCCCCGTGAGCGCGTGGAAAAGGTTGCCCCGTACCTGACCGTGGACGGGAATGCCTACCCGGCGGTGGTTGACGGCCGCGTCAAATGGATTGTGGATGGCTACACCACAAGCCAGTTCTACCCGTACTCCCAGCAGGAGCGGCTTTCCGATGCCACGGCGGACACCCAGACCACGTCCGGCCGCGCGGTTGCCTTGCCCAACAGCACCGTCAATTACATCCGGAACTCCGTGAAAGCCACGGTTGATGCGTACGACGGTTCGGTCACCCTGTACGCCTGGGACGACCAGGACCCGCTGCTGAAGTCCTGGCAGAAGGTGTTCCCCACCTCACTCAAGCCCTTCTCGGAGATGTCCGGCGATGTCATGAGCCACGTCCGGTACCCGGAGGACCTGTTCAAGGTCCAGCGCCAGCTCCTGGGGGAGTACCACGTGACCGATCCGTCCACGTTCTACCAGACCAAGGATGTCTGGAGCGTGCCGGCGGATCCCACCGTTGACTCCAACAGCGGCGTCAAGCAGCCGCCGTTCTACATGTCCCTCCAAATGCCGGACCAGGACAAGCCCGCCTTCCAGCTGACGTCGTCGTTCATTCCGCAGATTGTCAACGGGAACGCACGCAACGTGCTCTATGGCTTCCTGGCCGCTGACTCGGATGCCGGGAACGAGGCGGGTGTGAAGGCGGAGAGCTACGGCAAGTTGCGGCTGCTCCAGATCCCGCCGGAGATCCAGGTGCCGGGTCCCGGCCAGGCGCAAAACAAGTTCAACTCCGATCCCACGGTTTCGCAGGCCCTCAACCTGCTGCGCCAGGGAGCGTCTGAAGTGCTCAACGGCAACCTGCTGACGCTTCCGGTAGGCGGCGGCATCCTGTACGTCCAGCCTGTCTACCTCAAGTCGACCGGCGAAACGTCGTACCCCACACTGCAGCGCGTCCTGGTGGCCTTCGGCGACAAGGTGGGCTTCGCTCCCACCCTGGATGAGGCACTGAAGCAGCTCTTCGGAGGAGACTCCGGAGCTGCCGCGGGCGATTCGGACAACAATGGCCAGACCCCGGTAGATCCGGCCGCGCCGGGAACGCCTGCGGGAGCTGACGCCAAGGCAGAGCTGAAGGCCGCACTGGATGAAGCGAATGCGGCGATCCAGGAGGGTCAGTCGGCTCTTGCCGCAGGGGACTTCGCAGCCTATGGCGAGGCGCAGAGGAAGATCGCGGCTGCCCTCCAGAAGGCCGTGGCTGCGGAAGCCAAGATCCCGGTTGCCGCACCCGAGGCCACGCCCGCGCCGGCAGCCACCGATGCACCTGAAGCGAGCCCGTCACCCTCAGCCACCAGCTGATCACGACGGCGGCACACGGCACCTGCTCCCTGGGGGGCAGGTGCCGTTTCCGTAGGCGAGACGGAGATCACGCGCCCGCGATTTGGCCTGGTGTTCACGTACCGGTAAAGTAGTTCTTGCGACGCGGGGTGGAGCAGTTCGGTAGCTCGCTGGGCTCATAACCCAGAGGTCACAGGTTCAAATCCTGTCCCCGCAACTGATGAAAACATCCGGACACTGGAAACAGTGTCCGGATGTTTTTGTTTGAGCTCCAGGGATTTCCTGCCGCCAGAGGGAAAATCCCCGAGTGGAAAACGTGGCCGGAAAACTAGGGTAGTGTTGTTTCAGCGACGCGGGGTGGAGCAGTTCGGTAGCTCGCTGGGCTCATAACCCAGAGGTCACAGGTTCAAATCCTGTCCCCGCAACTATGTGAAGACCCCGACCGGCATATCAGCCGGCCGGGGTCTTCTTTTTTCCGTGGATACGTGCAGTTCCTAGTATTCTCTTTCGCAGAGCCTCACACGCCGTGAGCACTTGGCCAGTCATTCTCGAGAGGAATGTTGTTCGATGTCCACACCCACGAAGAAGCCCCGTACCGCGGCGGGTCAGCGGTCGCGACTCTATTGGGGGGTGCCTGCCGTCCTCGGAGGGCTGGTCCTGGTGGTGCTGGTTGCCAAGTGGTTGATGGGGCTGCCTGCCGTGGCTTCCTTCGTGGCTGACTATCCGGGCCACTCGGAGCTTCCGGACAACGCTCCTGTGGGCTTTCCGGCCTGGCTTGCATGGCAGCACTTCCTGAACGCGTTCTTCCTGCTGCTGATCATCCGTACCGGGTGGCAGGTCCGGACCACCACCCGCCCCAGCGGGCACTGGACACGGAACAACAAAGGCTTGATCAAAACGAAGAACCCGCCCACCAAGATCAGCCTCGAGCTGTGGTTCCACCTGACGCTGGATGTCCTGTGGATCCTGAACGGCCTGATCTTCGCGGTGCTGCTTTTCGCCACCGGCCAGTGGATGCGGATTGTTCCCACCAGCTGGGACGTCTTCCCCAACGCGCTGTCCGCGGCACTGCAGTACGCATCCCTGGACTGGCCCACGGAGAACGGCTGGGTCAACTACAACGCGCTGCAGCTGCTCTCGTACTTCGCCACAGTCTTCATCGCCGCTCCGCTGGCCTTCATCACTGGCCTGCGGATGTCCGGTGCCTGGCCCAAGAAGGCTGCCGGCCTCAACAAGGCGTTCCCCATCGAGTGGGCGCGCGCCGTCCACTTCCCGGTGATGATCTACTTCGTGGCCTTCATCGCCGTGCACGTCTTCCTGGTGCTCGCCACGGGAGCCCTGCGCAACCTCAACCACATGTACGGCGTGCGCGACGACGACGGGTGGTTTGGTTTCTGGGTGTTCCTCGCCTCGGTTGTGGTCATGGTGGCCGCCTGGTTCCTGGCCCGCCCGCTGTTCCTGCGGCCCATCGCCTCCCTGATGGGCAAGGTCAGCCGCTGACGGGCGCCTGGCGGCTGCGGTTGCCCCCTGGAGCGGGTCAGCTGTCCCTGAGCTTCTGATAAGCCTCGAGGGCCCGCTCCCTGGACTCGGGCAGGTCCACCAGCGGCCCTGGATATCCCACCAGTTCCATGCCCGACTTCCAGGGCTCGTGGATAGCCTTTGCGTCCAGGTCCGCCAGCTCGGGGATGAAGTGGCGCAGGTAGGTGCCCGCGGCGTCGAATTTCTTGCTTTGGGTGACGGGGTTGAAGATCCGGTAGTACGGTGAGGCATCTGCCCCTGAGCCGGCAACCCACTGCCAGTTGGCGGGATTGCTGGCCGCGTCCGCGTCCACAAGGGTGTCCCAGAACCAGGCTTCCCCGACGCGCCAGTCCGTCAGGAGATTCTTGACCAGGAAAGACGCCGCGGCCATCCTCACCCGGTTATGCATCCAGCCGGTCTGCCACAGCTGGCGCATGCCTGCATCGACAAACGGATACCCGGTCCGGCCCTGCTGCCAGGCTTCCAGTTCATCCTTGCCGGGCTTCTCCCATTCGAACCGGTCAAAGTCCGGACGGTAGTTGCGGGTGGCAAGATCCGGGTTGGTGTACAGAAGGTGCCAACAGAATTCCCGCCAGCCAAGCTCCGAGCGGAAGATGCCGACGTCGGCAGGCACTTTGTTTGGATAGCGACGGCGGATCTGCCGCCACACGCGGAAGGGACTGACTTCGCCGAACCGCAGGTGGGGTGAAAGCCGGCTGGTACCTTCCACGCCAGGAATATTCCGGCCCGTCCCGTATTCCTCCGCCGGTCCGTCCAGGAAATCTTCGAGCCGGCGCCTGGCGCCGTCCTCGCCCGGTTCCCAAACAGCAGCGAGTCCGCCGCTCCAATCGGGGGCGGAGGGCAGGAGTTCCCAGCCATCAAGTGTGTCGCCCGCCTGCACGGTGCCGGTTCGCTTCGGAGGCGCCGGCAGCGTTCCCGGAACCTGGAGCGGGTCGCGGATATCAGCGCCGGCAAGGCAGGCCCGCCAAAACGGCGTGAACACCTTATACGGCCCGCCAGCACCTGTCCGGACAGTCCATGGCTCAAACAGGAGGTTTGCCTGGTAGCTCGAGGCCTGTAACCCGTTCTCAGTGGCCCACGCCTTGACAGCGGCGTCCACCGTGCGCTCCGGCTGGCCGTAGCGGCGGTTCCAGAACAGGTGGCGGGCGTTGGTTTCGGCGGCGAGTTCCCTGATGATCTCCTCGGCCGGCCCGCGGCGAAGGAGGAGGCTGGAGCCTTTGGCTTCCAGCGCACCCGCGAGTGAGGCGAGGGAATGGTGCAGCCACCACTTCGTGGCTCCTCCAAGCGGCCGGACGCCCTCGGACTCCTCGTCCAGGATGTAGACGACCGTCAGGGGCAGTCCGAGCGCGGCTGCTTCGGAAAGCGCGGGGTTGTCATCAAGCCGAAGGTCGTCGCGGAGCCAGACGATGGAAGTCTCAGTGGAGGAAGCCATGCAACCACGCTACACACTGGCGGGAACGGACAGGGCCGGGGCCACGATGGCCCCGGCCCTACCCGTTGTCTCTAGAGCAGGCGGAACGTCCCGCCGCCGATCAGAGTTTGTCGAAGTCTGCTTCGTCCACCGTTGAGCCCGTTGCTGCCGAGCCTGCGGCGCCGAGGGCCGGCTTCGACGAGTTGCCGGACTTCAGCGCGGCCAGGCGTGCCTCGATCTCAACCTGCTCACCGAGGTCCTCCAGCTGGTTGAACTGCGCGTCCAGGCTGGAAGCTGCGAGTTCCTGCTGGCCAAGGACCTTGGCCTCCTCGCGGCGGATCTTTTCCTCGAAGCGGCCCACTTCGCTGGTGGGATCCATGAAATCGATGCTCTTGATGGCGTCGTGGACCTGGGATTGGGCTGCAGCGGTCTTGGACCGGGCCACCAGCTCGTTCCGCTTGCTGGTCAGCTCGTTGAGCTTGCCCTTCATCTGGTCCAGGCCGGACTTGAGCTTGTCCACCACTTCGCGCTGGGAGGCGATGCTGGGTTCTGCCCCCTTGGCCTCATTCTCGGCGGACATCTGACGCTGCAGGGCCACCTTGGCAAGGTTGTCGAACTTCTCGGCATCAACAGTGTCCCCGCTGGCCCGGTATTCGTCCGCCTTCCGCGAGGCCGCAAGGGCTTTGTTGCCCCAGTCCTGTGCGTTCTTGACGTCCTCGCGGTAGTCGTCCTCGAGCATCCGCAGGTTGCCGATGGTTTGCGCCACGGCGGACTCAGCCTCAGCAATGTTGTTCGTGTAGTCGCGGACCATCTGGTCCAGCATCTTCTGGGGATCCTCAGCGTTGTCCAGCAAAGTGTTGATGTTTGCCTTAGCCAGCTGTGCGATACGGCCAAAGATGGACTGCTTAACCATGTTGCTACCTTTCGTCCTGCTCTGTGGTGACCACTGAAATCAGTGAACAGTTGTGTTGTGGCTGTGATGCTGCGGGCGCCGGGTTTCGGGCCGGTGCTAGTCTGCGGCGATCAGAAACTTCCGGAGTCGCCTCCGCCAAAGTCGCCTCCGCCGAAATCTCCGCCGCCCCAGCCGCCGCCGTCGCTGTGGCCACCGCCCCAGCCCGCGCCGCCGCCTCCATTGAGGATGGAGTTGATCAGGATGCCGCCCAGGATGGCGCCGCCGAGGCCTCCGCCGCCGCCTCCGCCAAACATCCCGCCGCCGCCGTAGCCCTGGTTGGCGTAGCCGCCAAAGTGGTCGACATCGGCCTGGGCCAGCTGGGCTGCCTGTGCTGCTAGGGCGTGCGCCTGCTGGGCGTAGGTCAGGGCCGTCACAGGATCGGTGCGCGCAATGGACAGTGCGTAATCCAGGTTCCGCTGCGACTCCGCCAGGCGTGTGCGTGCCTCTGTCCCCACACCGCCGCGGCGGGCGGTGATGTAGTCCGCGGTTGCGCTGATCTGGGCCTGGGCAGACATGATGGTCTGCTGGAGCGAGGCCTGCGCCCGGCGGGCCTGTTCCTGCTGGTCCCTGATGCCGCTGAGCGCCTGGTCCAGCGACTGGTGGGCAGTCTCAACGCGCTGCAGGGTGGCAATGGGGTCGATCTTGCCGCCGTGGATCTCCGCCTTCACCTGCGCGAGGGCGTTCTCGACTCCGGCCACCGGACCGGCGAGCTCGGGGTGGGCGCCCGACTGGATCATGGCCCGTGCCTGGGCGAGGTCCTGGGAGGTGTCCACTACCGCACTCTCGAGGCTGCCCCGGGCTTCATCCAGGTTGGAGGAAACCTTGGCGATGGCGTCGAGCAGCACGTTGGTCTGGTGCAGGCTTTCTTCGGCTGCGCGGACTGCTACCGCGGCAAGGCTGGCCTCGCCCTCAGCCAGCTTCTGCTGGGCGGTGGCGGTGGCGTTCTGGACGAATGCCAGGCGTTCCTTGGCCTGCAGGATGTTGTCAGAAACCTGGGTCAGGGCACTCTCGGCATATTTGGCGCGGAGGGAGGTAAGGGACCCTTCTGCGCTGGAGATTTTCGAGTCTGCTTCGCGCGCACCTGCGTTCACAGCTGCCAGGGCCTGCGGTGCGTTCTTCTCAAGTTCGCGCAGGGAATCGAAGTCCGCTTTTTGCTCCTGGAGGGACGCCAGCGCGGCTTCGGACCGGCGGATGATCTCGCCGAGCCATGTCCGCTGCTGCTCTTCGGTGTCCGGGATGTGATCGTCCAGCTGCTGCTGCAGCTTGAAGGATTCGCTCAGGTGGGCCTTGGCTTCGTGAAGCGCCTTGGTGAAATTGCCGACGGCGGAATCACCGTACTGTGCCTGCGCGAACATGAGTTCCTGCTCGCTGGACTTGATGGCATCGTCCGCCTCAATGAGGAGGGAGCCGCCCTTGCGGCGAAGTTCCTCAATGCTCAGCGACGCCAGCGGATCGAGCTCAGCGCCCTGCGGACCGTAGCTGGCGTTGGCTGCCTGGCCGGCTGCCTTCTTGCGCTTGTTGCGGAAGTAGAGGTACGCACCGGCGCCTCCGGCAGCTAGTACGCCCGTTCCTACGAGGACAGCCGCGCCAGCACCTTCATCTGAGGGGACGTTTCCGCTGCCCCCGCTGGCGGCATCTCCGATTGCCGCTGCTGTGTCAATTGCTGCCTGGGCGAAATCGGGATTTCCACCGGCCAGGTTGGCCGTGACCGCGTTCTGGCTAATGGCCCCCTGCTTGGACTTAATGGGGCTGGCAGAGTTCAGGACAAAGCTGAATTTGCCGTCGTCTTTGGCTATTGCGAGGATGGCGTCTGACCTGCCCATGCCTTTCTGCGTGGCAACGGCTGCGGCCCAGTCTGCCGGCACAGTCGGGTTGGTGAACCTGTCCACGGTCACGACGTAGAGGTTGTATTTGTCGTCCTTGAGCAGCTTCTGGATTGCTTCTTGGACTTCGCCCTCACGGCTTCCAAGTACATTCGCGTTATCCACGATGTTCTGGCCGGAGGGAATGGTGACCGGATCCTCGGCCCAGGCCGCGCTGGCGGGCAACGCCAGGAAGGCGGTAAGGCCGATCACGGCGAATAAACGTTTGAACTTTGACCGCATGTGCAACCCTTCAGCACGCCTGACACCGATTCGGGACGAATCAGTCGTCTCAGAATCCAGCAGCGCCCCCACGCTTGGTGTGAAGCCGCAGGTCGCTGTGGCAATTCATCTTGATTCTATGGTGCACCCCACAGCCCGTCCATCGGCCCGAATATGCCAGCAGCGAAACGTCGGGCCCACACGTCAGCCGGGTCAGGGACGGACCCTCAGGAAGCTCTCAGCAAACATCCGAGCTTGTTCCAGCCAGGGAGTCCATAGTTAATGCAGACGAGGATGAAAGGAAGTCCCATGACTGAGAACCAGACGCCGGGTCCGGCTTCGCGGAACAGCGGCCAGGACCGGCAGGATCCCTGGGGGCAGCACGCCGGACAGGCAGGGGAGCCGGCTGAGGGGGAGCAGCCGGCAGGTGATCCCGGGGCGGATGGGTCCGGCCCCCGCCAGTACCCCACAGAGCGGATTGAGCAGCAGGGCAACAACCCCACCCAGGAAATCCCCGGAGCCCAGCGTCCCGTCTACCCCCAGCGGCAGCCCTTCTACGGCGGTCAGCACGCGGCCGGGCAGGACCCGTCCGCGCCGCAGGCGCCCGGGCACCAGGTGCCCCACCCCGGTTACGGCTACGCCGGCCCAGGCCGCCCGGAAAACCGGTACGCGGGCCAGGACCAGGGCGCCAACACCCTGCATGGTGCCAACAGCGTCCACAGCGGGACTGCCTTTGCGCCCAACCCCAAGGACGCGCCGCGCCGGAAAGCGACATTCGGCGTGGGCACCCTCGTAGCCAGCATCCTCGCGGCGGGACTGGTGGGAGGGGGAGTGGCCACCGTCGGTTCCGCGGAACTGTTCGGCAACGCCGGTTCGGGTGCCGCAGTGAGCAGCAACAGCCAGCCCGGGACAGTCATCGTCAATAACAAGGACAATGTGAACGCCATTACGGCAGCCGCCGTGAAGGCGTCACCCAGCGTGGTGACCATCAGTGCCTCAAGCGGCGGCTCGGGCGGCACGGGCTCCGGAATCATCCTGGACGACCAGGGGCACATCCTCACCAACACCCACGTCGTTACCCTGGATGGCCAGACGGCCGACGCTGCCCTTGAAGTGCGGACAAGTGACGGCAAGGTCCTCACCGCCAAACTCGTTGGCACAGACCCGTTGTCTGACCTCGCCGTGATCAAGGTCGATAACGCCAACGGCCTGACCCCCGCCACCCTGGGCGATTCCGGGAAACTGAACGTGGGCGACACCGCCATTGCCATCGGCTCGCCGCTGGGCCTGACCGGCACCGTGACCGACGGCATCGTTTCAACGCTCAACCGGACCATCAGCGTTGCCTCCGCGGCCGCCCCAGAGGAGGGGGACAATGCCGAGGGCGATGACGAGGGCGGATTCCAGTTCGCGCCTCCGGGCGGCGGACAGAGCCAGCAGACGGCGGACCAGGGCGAAATTTCCATCAACGTCATCCAGACTGACGCCGCCATTAACCCCGGAAATTCCGGCGGTGCCCTGGTGAACAGCAGCGGCGAGGTGATTGGCGTCAACGTGGCCATTGCGTCCGCGGGATCGAGCGCATCCTCGACCAGCGGAAACATCGGCGTCGGCTTCAGCATCCCCATCAACCACGCCAAGCGGGTGGCGCAGGAAATCATTGACACCGGCAGGGCCTCGCACGGCCAGCTGGGTGTCAGCGTCAAGAAGAAGACTGCCTCAAGCGCCGCTTCCGGGTTCTCGGTGGGCGCGGACGTTGCCACTGTGGAGGCGGACTCTGCGGCGGGCAAGGCAGGGATCAAGGTGGGCGACGTGATCACCAAATTCAACGACCTCGCCATCGGGGAACCGGAGCAGCTGACCGCGGCGGTCCGGGAACAGCCCGCCGGGTCCAGCGTCAGGATCACTGTCCTGCGAAACGGCAAGGAACAGACGTTCGAGGTCACCCTGGGCGCCGCCGCCAGCTAGCACGGCGCCAACAGCACACACAGGCTGAACACACGACGGCGGCGTCCCCACTTGGCGGGCGCCGCCGTCGTGATGCATCCGCCGCGGACAGCGGCTGCGGGAACGCTGACACAGGCGTTAACGGAAGAGGGCGCCGGGGCGCGCCTATATGGTTAGCTAGGAGCTACCCGCATGCCGGGCATTCCGCGGCCATGACCTCACCCGGCTGGCTGTCCACAAGCATGGAAGGCTGCTGTAAATACAGTGGAAGATACATTGAAGATCATCGTCCTGGTCAAGCATGTACCGGACGCCCAGTTTGACCGCCACCTCACCGGTGAGGGCTACACAACTGACCGGGACGAGAGCATCCTGTCCGAGCTTGACGAATACGCCCTGGAGGCGGCGCTGCAGCTGGCCGAAGCCCGTGGCGGATCCAAGGCGGGAAACCAGGTCATCGCGCTGAGCATGGGCCCCTCGGGTGCCGTCAACGCCATCAAGAAGGCGCTGCAGATCGGTGCAACCGAGGGTGTGCACCTCACCGATGGCGCCCTGGCAGGTTCAGATGCCGCGGCCACGTCGCTGGCGCTCGCTGCCGCCATCCGGCACCTGGGCAGCGACGCCCCCGTGGACCTGGTCCTCACCGGCATGGCGTCAACCGACGGGGAAACCTCGCTGGTCCCCGCGCAGCTTGCGGAGCGCCTGGACCTGCCGCAGGTCACCTTCGCGTCGTCGCTGGAGGTCGACGGCGGCAGGCTCACCGCACGCCGGGACGCCGACACGTCCTCCGAGACAGTGGAGGCGCCGCTTCCGGCTGTGGTCTCGGTGACAGACCAGATTAACGAGCCGCGCTACCCCAACTTCAAGGGCATCATCGCTGCCAAGCGCAAAAGCATCACCACCCTCTCCCTGGCTGACATCGGGGTGGACCCGGCGCAGGTTGGACACGCAGGGTCCTGGACCAGCGTGCTCAGCGCCGAGGAACGTCCGCCCCGGACCGCCGGCACCATCATCACCGACGAAGGCGACGCGGGTATCAAGCTCGTTGACTTCCTGGCCGCCCAGAAGCTGCTCTAAGAGGGACCACAGACATGGCAAAAGTACTTGTATTCATTGACAATCCCGGCACGTCGCTCAAGAAGAGCAGCCTCGAGCTGCTCACCCTGGGCCGCGCGCTGGGGGAAACCGTGGTTGCCCTCAACGGAAAGCTGCACGACGACGTCGCCGCCGCCTTTGCGGAGTACGGCGTCGGCACGGTGCTGCTTCCCTCGGCCGAGGACCTTGATGATTTCCTGGTGGCACCCAAAGCGGCCTACCTGGCCGCTGCTGCTGGGCAGGCCGGTGCCGATATCGTGCTGCTCGACAACTCGCCCGAGGGCAAGGAAATTGCTGCACGGGCAGGAATCCGCCTCAACGCGGGCGTCATCACGGACGTCGTGGCCGTAGATGCGAACGGCACCGCGCACAAGTCTGTCCTGGCCGGCTCCTACAACACCGCCTGCAAGGCCGGGACTCCGGTGAGCGTCCTGACCGTGAAGGCGAACAATGTGGTTCCCGAACCCGCTGCCGCCCCGGCTGCACTGGAGACGGTCACCGTTGACGTTCCTGCCGTCAGCGCCGCGGCCCGGATCACCGCCCGGGAACAGAAGGTTGCCAGCGGCCGCCCGGACCTCACGGACGCACGGATCGTCGTAGCCGGCGGACGCGGCCTGGACGGGGACTTCGGGCCGGTGGAAGAACTGGCCGATGCCCTTGGGGCAGCAGTAGGCGCCTCCCGTGCGGCCACCGACGCCGGCTGGATCAGCCACGACGCGCAGGTGGGGCAGACCGGAAAGACCGTGTCCCCGCAGCTTTACATCTCGGCGGGCATCTCCGGGGCCATCCAGCAGAAAGCCGGCATGCAGACGGCCAAGGTCATCGTTGCCGTGAACAAGGATGCCGAATCCCCGGTGTTCGAGATCGCGGACTTCGGCATCGTCGGTGACCTGTTCGACGTCCTCCCGCAGGCCACGGCAGAGATCAAGAAACGCAAAGGCTGATTCTTTGACTGCCTTTCCCCAACAGGCACAGAGCCCGTTCAACCCGGACGAACACCGGGTTGGGCGGGTGCTCTGTTTTGCGGCGCACCCCGACGACATCGATTTTGGTGCTGCCGGCACCATCGCTGCCTGGACGGCCGCGGGCGTCCAGGTCAGCTACTGCATCATGACCGACGGCGACGCGGGCGGCTTTGATCCCGTGCACCGGGCCGACATCATCGCTCTTCGCGACGCCGAACAGCGCCGTGCCGCCGAACTGGTGGGGGTTACCGACATCCACTACCTCCACCAGAGGGACGGCTACCTTGAACCGTCGCACGAGGTGATGAAGGGCGTGGTGCGGCTGATCCGGGAAATCCGTCCCGACGTCGTGCTGTCCATGCACCCGGAACGGAACTGGAAGCGCATCCAGAAGAGCCACCCGGACCACCTCGCGGTGGGTGAGGCCGTTACCCGCGCCGTGTACCCTGCCGTGGAAAACCCGTTCGCCTACCCGGAACTCGCCGAGGCCGGCCTGGACGCCTACAAGCTCCCGTGGCTGTGGCTTTACGCCGGGCCCGAGGAGCGGGAAAACCACTTCGTGGATGTCACGGAGCACGTGGAGTCCAAGCTCAGGGCGATCCACGTCCACGTCAGCCAGCACCCCGACGTGGACGCCATGGAAGCAACGGTCCGGCAGGGCATGCAGGCCAACGCTGCCCGTGCGGGCCTTGCGGACGGCAGGAGCGCTGAGGCCTTCCACGTGGTGGCGGTCAACGGGCCCGGAACCATCGCCGGCTTCTGAACAGGCTGCCGACGAAAGCGCCCCGCTCCTTCCCTTGACGGAATGGAACGGGGCGCTTTGTGCGTCTTGCCCGGCTTCTGCGCTATGCCCCCAGCGGTGCAGCGGCAACGGTGGGCAGTGTGGGGGACTGGGAGCCGCCTGCCGGCTCAACAGTGATCCCGAGCGCTGCGGCTGAGGAGATCCCCTCCACCACGGCGGGCCTGGACAGGGCTTCCTCATCCATCAGGCCCTGGGACACCGGGGCCGAGCCGTCCTTGGGGATCAGCCACATCTGGTAAACCTTCCCCGCCGGCGGGGCGGGAACGCCGTTCATCTTGACGACGGCGGCATCCTCCGATGAGGAGATCAGGAGGGTCGCTGTACCGCCTCCCGCCACGTCCACCGATGCTTCCCGCAGGTCTCCGGCCCGGACCACCTGGTTCAGGGGATCATTCTGGTCTGCCAGGTAGGACCCCACTCCGACACCGCCCAATGCTATGGCGGCAGCAGCCGCCACTCCGGCGAGCCAGCGCCGGGTGCCTCCGGGCCGGCGCCGTTCCTCGCGGCGCTGCCGGGCCTGGGCGAGTTCGTCTCCTCCGGCAGGCTGCGCACTCGCTGGCTGCGACGCTACGGGCTGCCCCGGTGCGACGTGTCCTGCTGCCACGTGTCCTGCTGCCACGTGTCCTGGGGCAGGCGGAGCCGGGGTACTTGCAACCGGCCCGCTGCCCTGGACAGGCAGTTGGGCAACGATACGGTCGAAAAGGTCAGCCGGAGGCTGCTCCTCGACGCGGAAGGTCCTTGTGAGAGTTTCCCTTGCCTGGCGCACCCGGTCGAAGAACTCGGTACGTTCCGCCGCCGGCGCGGCCGACATGTACTGTTCGATCGCCCGGCGCTCCTCTTCCGTTACCGCATCCAGAGCATAAAGTTCGGCCAGGTCCACCGCCCGGCCGGAAGCCAGGTCCATGGCAACGGTGTCGCCAAACGAACCGGAACGGCCATTGCGGCCGCTGTTGGTTTCAGTCATCTCAACTCACCCCCAGACAGGTCTTCAGTCGGATCAATCCGTCGCGGATACGGGATTTTATGGTGGGAACTGCGGCGTTCAGGCGTTCGGCAACCTCACGGTAGGTAAGGCCGCCGTAGTACGCCAGGCGCACAGACTCCTGTTGCGTTTCAGTCAGCGTTTCCAGGCACCGCACCACGGCCTCTGCCTCCAGCCTGCTTCCCACCTGGTCGGCCACGGAGTCGTGGTCGATGTCCTGGGTGCTGGCGCCGTACTTGGCCTCGCGGTCCGTGGAGGACTGCGAGGAACGGACCCTGTCCACGGCCCGCCGGTGCGAAATGGTCATCAGCCAGGAGAGCGGGCTCCCTGCCTTGGGGTCGAACTTGGATGCGTTCTGCCACACCTGGAGGAAGACCTCCTGCGTGGTGTCCTCGCTGAGTTCGGGATCGATCAGGACCCTTCGGGCCATCCCGAAAACGCGGCGGGAGGTCAGTTGGTAGAATTCGGCAAAGGCCGCCTGGTCACCCCGGCCTATGCGTTCCAGCAGGACTGAAAGCCGGTGGCTGAGGTCGGCCGGGGGGTCTGTCACCGCGGCCTGGGCCTCGGATTGTGGCGCGTTGGGGGTTTCCATCACTACCAAGCATAAGTCTCCGGACCGCGAATCCTCAGCAGTAGCGCCGTGGCTGCTGCGGGAGGTCCTGGAACCTGACTCCAGCAATGTCACCTGCAGCTCCTCGAACGCCTGGGAATATTGTCAGGAGTGATTCGGAACAGCCGCCCGGATGGATTGGCCGGGGGCGCAAAGAAGTTGCCGGCTTTTGCAGGGTCAGGATTTGGCGCCGGCAAATCCCTGCTGGCGCCAGGCCTCGTAGACGGCGATGGACGCGGCGTTAGCCAGGTTCAGGGAACGCAGGGCCGGCAGCATGGGCAGCCGCACTGTGGCCGTCACATGGGGATCGGCCTTCAGTTCCGGCGGCAGCCCTACGGATTCACGGCCGAACATCAGGACGTCACCCGGCTGGTAGGAGATATCGGTGTAGCTGGCGGTTCCGTCAGAAGTGAAGGCGTAGACCCGCTCCGGTTGCAGGTGCTTCCACGCATCCTCGATGCTGGGGTGCACGGTGACGACGGCGAGGTCGTGGTAATCCAGGCCGGCACGGCGAAGCTTCGCGTCCGAGAAATCGAAACCCAGCGGCTCCACGAGGTGCAGTTCGGCGCCGGTAATGGCTGCGAGCCGGATGGCGTTGCCGGTATTGCCGGGGATTTCGGGGGCGTGGAAAAGGATGCGGAACACCGTCCCATCCTAGCCACCGTTGTCAGTGCATGCCGCGCAGCAGCCTCGCCAGCACCGGAACATTCACCGAATTGGGCGCGGGCCCGGACGCAAGGAATTCCTTCAGGCCGCGCACCATCCCCGCCGCGTTAACCACCTGCACGGCCTCGAGGGCACCGGTTGAACGGCGGTGGTTGTCTATCACCGGCTCGTGGAGGTTGCCGCCAGGGTTGAGCACCACGGTCCAGCCCGTGACGTTCAGTTCCGGGAAAATGTCCTGCATGGCCCGGACAACGTGCGCGAGCTGCGGCGGGGCAATGGAGCGGCCCCCGTGGTTCAGTGTGCGCCCGTCCCAGGCATAGGCGCCCTTGGGCAGCAGCATGGAGCCGACCAGCGCCAGCCGGTAGCCGGACAGGACGGCGTGGTCGATGTGGCTGTTGTCGGCAGGGGACTGGAGGCCGTTGATCAGGCGTGCGGCCGGGATGGCCGGCAGGACCTGCCGGCTCAGGAGCTGGACCGTGCGCATCTCCCGCTGGATGCGTGCCTCAGCCCCGAAAATACCGCGTTTGCGTGGCATGCCGTGCACCTGCTGGCGGGCGACTTCCAGGGGAATCAGCGGAACCTCGCCGGAAGGGGCATCCTCATACGGCGGGACATACACAGGGGGGTCGCCGGCGGTGTTGCGGACGTTGCCTTGCCGGTGCACAGTGGCCGACGCGCGGCTGCCCGCCGGTGGCGCGTCGAAATGCGCCTCCGTGTCCGCGTCCTCGTTGCGCAGCGTGCCGGCGGCATAGGAGCGGTCGTATGCTTTCCTGCGGGTGGGGTCGATAAGGGTTTCGTAGGCACGCGTCACCTGCCGGAACGCGGCGGCATCACCGCCGTGATCCGGATGGGCCGTCCGGGCAGCCCGGCGGTAGGCCACCTTGATCTCCTTCTCCGTGGCCGTTACCGCCACGCGAAGTACCTGGTAATAGGAGCTGCTGCTCTCGGTCAAGCCCTCATCCTTCTCTTGGTATGGCCAGTCTTCGCAGGTAGCCCGGTCCGCACAGTTTAACGGCCTGTCCTGAACAACGACGCTCCGGGCCCCCAGGGTTCCCCCGAGGGCCCGCGGACCGGGTGCGGGCGCCGCAGGCAAGTGCATTTAGACTCGTGCATGCGCGGCCGTCCCGGCTGCGGCTGAACGCATTGGGGCAGGAATGGATATGCCGACGACGGCGGGAATGGCTAACAGGGCCAGGCGGCGGGTGGTGCCGGTGCTGGCAGCCGCAATGGGAGCTCTGCTGGTTGGCGGCTGCAGCGTGGAGGTGCGGGACCCTGCAGCTCCGCAACCTGTCGCCAGCACGCCGGGGCTTGCCACCCCCACCATTACGCCTGGCCACGATGCTGCCGCCGTGGCCGCGCAGGACCTTCCCTTTGCCGCCGGCGGCAGCCTTGCCCCCGGCACGCCCGTAGGCATCGGGGACGGACTGAAGGAAGCCCCGGGATGGAAGGCCGTTGCCGGCAACGTGGCCGCCGAAGCCCGGTACGAGAAGGAAGACGGCTGCCTGGTGGCAGCCAGGGTGCGCACCAACCAGGCTGCCCTGGTCCGGGGCGACGACAGGGAATCCACCGTTGCGCTTTTTGAGTACCTGGACCCGTCCATCCTGCCCGGCTACCTGAAGACGGAGACACTGCGGTGGGGCGCGGACCCGGCAGGGCCCGGCCGGACCGTCGAGGTCCTGGCCCTGGAACAGGCAGCCCAGCCGGCTGGAAGGGCAACTGCGGTGCTGGCCAGGCTGTTCGGCACGGCCGGGTCATCCGTCTACATCTCCCTCGCATGCCCGGACGCTGCCGCGCTCGCAGGGGCGAGGGCCGACGTCGCCAGTTTCCTGCCGGTGATCCCGCCGTCCGCCTAGCTGAGGACGGCGCCTGCCCGGCGGGGCGGGCCGGTAGAATTGCAGGGTGCCCGTTTACCTCGATCATGCAGCAACCACCCCCCTTGCACCTGAGGCGCTGGCCGCGCTGACCCGTGAACTGGCCCGCACCGGAAACCCGTCTTCGCTGCACGGTTCCGGCCGGCGGGCGCGCCGTGCCGTGGAGGACGCCCGGGAGGCTGTTGCTGCCGCCGCGGGAGCGCACCCGTCGGAAGTCATTTTCACCTCGGGCGGTACGGAGGCTGACAACCTTGCCGTGAAGGGGCTGTACTGGTCCCGCGTGGCTGACGTGCCCGCGCGGCGCCGCGTCCTCTGCTCCGCCGTCGAACACCATGCAGTCCTGGACACGGTGGAGTGGCTGGAACGCCACGAAGGCGCCGAGGTGGTCTGGCTGCCGGTGGACAGCGACGGAGTGGTGGACCTCGCCGTCCTTGACGCTGAACTTTCCCGTGACCCGGGCACCATCGCCCTGGTTACCGTGATGTGGGCCAACAACGAGGTGGGCACCATCCAGCCCATCAGCAGGATCGTGGAGCTGGCGCACGCCGCCGGGGTCCCCGTGCACTCGGACGCGGTCCAGGCGTTCGGTTCCCTCCCCCTGGATTTCAAGGCCTCAGGCCTTGACGCCATGTCCATTTCCGGCCACAAGATCGGCGGCCCGGTTGGGGTGGGTGCGCTCCTGTTGGGGCGGTCCGTGAAACTTACCCCCGTCCAGCACGGCGGAGGCCAGGAAAGGGACGTCCGCTCGGGCACCCTGGACACGGCGTCGATCGCAGCCTTCGCCGCTGCCGCTGAGAAGGCCGCAGCCACCCTGGGCGCCGAGTCCACACGCATTACGGGCCTCCGCGACCGGCTGATTGACGGTGTCCTGGAACGGGTTCCGGAAGCCGTCCTGCGCGGTGCCGCCGGAAACGGCCGGCTCCCCGGCAACGCGCATTTCACTTTTCCCGGCTGCGAGGGAGATTCCTTGCTGTTCCTCCTGGACCTGGCCGGCGTGGAGTCATCCACCGGTTCGGCCTGCACGGCGGGTGTGCCCAGGCCTTCCCACGTTCTGCTGGCCATGGGCCTGGACGAGGAGACGGCGCGGGGCGCGCAGCGGTTCACCCTGGGCCATGCCTCGGTGGAGGGCGACGTCGACGCCCTCCTGGCCGCGCTGCCTGGCGCCTATGCCCGGGCGCGGCAGGCGGGGATGGCCGGGCACGAGTCCAGCATCCAGACCGCAGGAACGCTTGCGCGCCGGCCCCTCAACGGCGGCTGACGGAGCCCGGCCTGACGGGGCTCTGTGCTGAGGCCGTAGAATAGATAGGCAAGGATCGTTTCCGGGAGCCTGCCTGCCCTAAGAATCAGACCAAGAACCAGCGCCGGGACCCAGCGTCCTTATCCAGCGCCGCCAGCCCGCGCACGTCAGCCAGCACCGGCCCGGAGCCGGGAAAACCCGAGGGAAAGCCACCATGCGAGTTCTAGCAGCCATGAGCGGCGGAGTCGACTCCGCCGTCGCCGCCGCCCGCGCCGTCGAGGCGGGGCATGACGTCGTCGGCGTCCACCTGGCGCTCTCGCGCATGCCCGGCACGCTCCGCACCGGAAGCCGCGGCTGCTGCACCATCGAGGACTCCCGCGATGCGTGGCGGGCCTGCGACGTCCTTGGCATCCCGTACTACGTCTGGGATTTCTCCGAGCGGTTCAAGGAAGACGTTGTCCAGGACTTCATCGATGAGTACGCCGCCGGCCGCACCCCCAACCCCTGCATGCGGTGCAACGAGCGGATCAAGTTCGCCGCGCTCCTGGAAAAAGCCATCGCCCTGGGGTTCGACGCCGTGTGCACCGGACACTACGCCAAGGTCATCGAGGATGCCGACGGTAACCGCGAACTGCACCGGGCCGCTGACTGGGCCAAGGACCAGAGCTACGTCCTGGGCGTCCTGACCCACGAGCAGCTTAAGCACTCCATGTTCCCGCTGGCCGACACGCCGTCCAAGGCTGAAGTCCGTGCGGAGGCTGAACGCCGCGGACTCTCCGTAGCCAACAAGCCGGACAGCCACGACATCTGCTTCATCCCCGACGGTGACACCGCCGGATGGCTCGCCGAAAAGATCGACATGTCCACCGGGGACATCGTGGACGAAACCGGCACAAAGGTCGGCGAGCACCCGGGGGCCAACGCCTTCACCGTGGGCCAGCGCCGCGGCCTGAAACTGGGCACTCCGGCCGCCGACGGCAAGCCCCGGTTCGTCCTGGAGATCCGCCCCAAGGAAAACAAGGTGGTAGTGGGCCCGGAGGCCCTGCTGGCCATCGACGAGATCCGCGGCATCAAGGTCTCCTGGGCAGGACTGCCCATCGCCGAGGTGGAAACGGGCACGGAATTCGGCTGCCACGCCCAGGTCCGTGCCCACGGCGACCCCGTGCCCGCGACGGCCCGCATGGAAGCGGCAGGCGACGACGGGGGCGCAGCCGGCCAGTTGGTCGTCCGGCTCACCACCCCGCTGCGGGGAGTGGCCCCGGGCCAGACGATTGTCCTTTACCAGGGCAGCCGGGTGCTGGGCCAGGCGACCATCGACGCCGCCCGTTCGCTTCAGCGCGCCGAGCTCTAGGACAGCGTGTCCCCAACACCGCCCCGGTTCCGCCGGGGCGGTGTTGTTGGTTGTGCGTGGTTGCCAGGGGCAATCAGGTAAATTTTGTGTCTCAACTCACAAAATGGTCCGGGATGAGTGTTGACTCTCTGATTGAATCTAGGCATCAGCACCGCGCGCTTCCCGCCTGAGCAAATGCACCCATCAGCGGTCGGCGGGCGCGCACTCATCGAACAGAAAGTTCTTAGATGACGAAGAGCAACAAAGCACTGCACGGCGCAATCGCGCTGGCAGGCATTTCCGCCCTCGCCCTGACTGCCTGCACGGGCCCCTCAGGCGGCGGCGGTGGAACCTCGACCGGCGATGCCGGGGGTGGCGCCATCACGTACGGCACCACGGACAAAGTGGTTACCCTGGACCCGGCCGGATCCTATGACGGCGGATCCTTCATGGTCATGAACCAGATCTACCCGTTCCTGCTCAACTACAAACCCGGCACTGCAGATGCCACCCCGGACATCGCGGAGTCCGCCTCCTTCACCAGCCCCACCGAATACACCGTGAAGCTCAAGCCCGGACTGAAGTTCGCCAACGGCAATACGCTGGATTCTTCAGACGTCGTGTTTTCCTTCAACCGCGTCAAGACGATCGACGACCCCAACGGGCCGGCGTCACTGCTCGCCAACATGGAAAAGATCGAGGCGACGGACGCCAACACCGTGGTGTTCACCCTTGCAGCCGGAAACGACCAGGTGTTCCCGGGCGTGCTTGCCTCCAACCCCGGTCCGATCGTGGACGAGGAAGTCTTCCCGGCGGACAAGATCATGGACGACGACGCCATCATTGCGGCCAAGCCGTTCGCCGGCCAGTACACGATTGAAAGCTACAAGAAGAACGAACTGGTCAGCTTCAAGCCCAACCCGGATTACCAGGGGCTGCTGGGCGCTGCGTCCAACGACGGAGCCACCCTCAAGCACTACGCGGACCCGAACAACCTGAAGCTCGATGTCCAGCAGGGCAACATCGACGTCGCCGGGCGCATCCTTACCGCTACCGACGTCGCAGACCTTGAAGGCGACGACAAGGTGAAGGTCCACAAGGGCCCGGGCGGGGAACTGCGCTACATGGTGTTCAACTTCGACACCATGCCGTTCGGCGCGAAGACCCCGGAAGCCGATCCTGCCAAGGCCCTTGCCGTCCGCCAGGCCATCGCCCACCTCGTTGACCGTGACGTCATTGCTTCGCAGGTCTTCAAGGACACCTACACTCCGGTCTACTCCTACGTGCCCAAGGAATTCGAAGGCGCAACCGAGCCGCTGAAGAGCCTCTACGGTGACGGGAGCGGCAAGCCGAGCCTGGACAAGGCAAAGCAGGTCCTGGCCGATGCCGGCATCACCTCGGTGGTTGACGTGAAGCTGCAGTACACGGACCGCTACGGCACGTCCGCGGCCGACGAGTACGCACTGGTGAAGGAACAGCTCGAAAAGTCAGGGCTCTTCACCGTCGACCTCAAGTCCACCGAGTGGACCACCTACACCAAGGAACGCCGGGCCGACGCCTACCCCGTGTACCAGCTGGGCTGGTTCCCGGACTATTCGGACGCGGACAACTACCTGACGCCGTTCTTCATCCCGGGCAACTTCCTCGGCAACCACTATGAGAACCCGGCCGTGACGGACATCGTGAAGCAGCAGCTGGTCACCACGGACAAGGCTGAGCGGAGCGAACTCCTGGGAGAGGCCCAGGAAGCCATCGCCAAGGACCTCTCCACGCTGCCGCTGCTGCAGGGCGCCCAGGTCATGGTGGCCGGAACGGATGTCCAGGGAGTCGAAAAGACCCTCGATGCCTCGTTCAAGACCCGTCTTGGCGTGATGTCCAAGTAAGTCCACCGAACCATCCGGCTCTGACCGCACACGGGGCGGGACACGGTGCGCCTGTTGTTAGGCGCCCGTGTCCCGCCCCGCGTGCTGGACGGGATGCGGTGCCGGCCCGCCGCGGGCGCCGCGAAGACAACCTGAGGTACCCATGACGACATTGATCGACGCGCCACCAACTGACGCGGACGGACTCCTGCCGCCCGCCAAGAAATCATCCGGCGGTGGACTGGGACAGTACATTCTGGTCCGTTTCCTGCTGATCTTTCCCACCATCTTCATCCTGGTAACCATGGTCTTCTTCCTGATGAGGATCACCGGCGACCCCATTACCGCAGCCATGGGAGGGCGCCTGCCGGCGGACCAGCTCCAGGAGCGGATCCAGGCGGCCGGCTACGACCGGCCCATCCTGGTTCAGTACTTCGAGTACCTCGGCCAGCTGGCCACCGGCAACTTCGGCCGGACGCTCACGGACAACCGCGCCGTCTCCGAAATGCTGACAACCTACGGCTCGGCCACCCTGGAGCTGAGCATCAACGCCCTGCTCGTTGCCCTCGTGGTCGGTATTCCGCTGGGAATGGTGGCGGCCCACCGCCGGGACAAGGCGCCGGACGCCGTCCTGCGCGTCTTCGCCATTCTTTGCTACGCCACCCCCGTGTTCTTCGCCGGCATGCTGCTGAAGCTGACCTTCTCGGTGTGGCTCGGCTGGCTGCCGGTGGCGGGGCGGGCCAGGACGTCCAGCGAACTGGCCTTGACGTCACTGGAGGCACCCACCGGTATCTACTGGCTGGACGCACTTCGAAGCGGCAACATGGCCGCCCTGGGAGATGTCCTGGCCCACGCCGTCCTGCCCGCGGTGGCGTTGGGGCTGCTGACAGCCGGCATCTTCCTCCGCCTTGTCAGGACCAACGTCATTGGCACCCTGGGCAGGGACTACATTGAGGCCGGCCGGTCCAGGGGCGTCAGCGAATACCGCCTGGTCACCAAGCATGCCTACAAGCCCGCGCTGATACCCATCATCACGGTGATGGGCCTGCAAATAGCAGTGATGCTCGGCGGGGCGGTCCTGACCGAGAAGACATTCGAATGGAAAGGCCTGGGATTCCAGCTCGCCAACTACCTCACGGCCCGCGACTTCGTGGCCGTGCAAGGCATCGTGGTGCTGCTCGCCATCATCGTGGCCATGACCAACTTCATCGTGGACATTATTGCCGCGCTGATCGATCCCCGCGTGAGGTACTGAGCATGAGCATCCCGGCCGTTCCCGTCCCGATGGAAAGTCCACGGGCTCCCTGGTACCGCCGCCTGCCGGTGGTCTCACACTTCAACAAAAGCGTCGGCCTCCAGCGCGGCATGCTGGTCGCGGGGCTGGTCCTCACCGGACTGTTCGTCCTGACGGCACTTTTCGCACCACTGCTGGCACCCTACGGTTTCTCCCAGCTTTCCGACGCCGACGGCAACTTCCCCACGCAGCAGGCCCCGGGCGGCAAGCACCTGTTGGGGACAACCGTGGGCGGTTACGACGTCCTCTCGCGGGTCATCTGGGGCGCGCAGACGGCGATTCTGGTGATCGTCGTCGCCGTGTCCATGTCCATCGTCATCGGCGTTGTCCTTGGCCTGGTCAGCGGCTACCTCGGCGGGTGGCTCGACCGGATCCTGGTGGTCATTGCCGACGCCGTGTACGCCTTCCCGTCACTGCTGGTGGCCATTGTCATGGCCATCGTCATCAGCGGCGGACAGTCCAGCCTCATCGGCGGCATCTTCGCTGCCGGCACGGCCATCACGCTGGTCTTCATTCCGCAGTATTTCCGGGTCATCAGGGCCGAGACCGTCAGGCTGAAGGCTGAGCCCTTCGTGGAGTCCGCCAAAGTGGTGGGAGCGTCCAACATCCGCATCATGACCCGCCATATCTACCGCAATGCCACCCGGACCCTGCCGCTGATCTTTACCCTGAACGCCTCCGAAGCCATCCTCACCCTGGCCGGCCTTGGGTTTCTCGGCTTCGGCATCGAGCCCAGCTCAGCCGCGGAGTGGGGCTTCGACCTCAACAAGGCGCTCGCCGACACCACGTCGGGCATCTGGTGGACCGGGCTGTTCCCCGGCCTGGCCATCGTGCTGACCGTGGTGGGTCTGACCCTGGTGGGCGAGAGCATCAACGACCTGAACGATCCACGCCTCCGCGGCCGCAAGAGCACGGGCGGCAGTTCCCCGGCGCCGGTGGACAACGCCGCCATCGCAACCGAAGTGAGGGCATCATGACCGTCAATATCGATCCATTGTCCGGGCGGAGCCCCAACGGAGAGCCCGACGCCGGCCGTCCCGTTCTCGACATCGACCACCTCCAGGTCACGTTCGCCACGGACGGCGGTCCGGTTCAGGCAGTCAAGGACGTCAGCCTGGAGGTCAGGAAGGGGGAGGTACTGGCGATCGTGGGGGAGTCCGGATCCGGCAAGACGGTCACCGCCAAGACCATCCTGGGCCTGCTCCCGGAAACGGCCAGCAGCTCCGGGGCGGTGCTGATCAACGGGGCAGACGTGATCAGCGTCAGCGCCGCACGGCTGCGCCAGATCCGCGGCCGGGACGTTGCCATGGTGTTCCAGGAACCGTCCACAGCACTGAACCCGGTGTTCACCGTGGGCTGGCAGATTGCCGAAGGCATCCGGGCGCACGCCGGAAGCGACGGGAAGCGGGTTTCAGCCAAGGAGGCCAAAACCCGGGCCATTGAAGCGCTGCGCAAGGTGGGCATCCCGGATCCGGAACACCGGGTCAACTATTACCCCCACCAGTTCTCGGGCGGGCAAAAGCAGCGGGTGGTGATCGCCGCGGCGCTGGCCCTGAACCCCGGGCTGATTGTCGCCGATGAGCCCACCACGGCTTTGGACGTCACAGTGCAGGCGGAAATCCTGGAACTGCTCAGGGACCTGCGGGACAAGTACGGCACGTCCATCGTGCTCATCACGCACAACATGGGGGTGGTGGCGGACCTCGCCGACCGGGTGGTGGTGATGTACCAGGGCGACGTGGTGGAGGAGGCTCCGGCCCGCACCCTGTTCGCAGAACCGCGGCAGGACTACACCCGCAGCCTCCTCGCCGCGGTGCCGCACCTCGGACGGAACTCCGCCTCCGAGGGACTGGCCAGCCGGGCCCACCAGGAGGAGGAAGTCCTGGTGGAGGCCAACAACCTGTCCATCGAATACCCGGGGAGGCTGGGAACACCGGCTTTCAAGGCAGTGGACAGGGTCAGCTTCACGCTGTCCAGGGGCGAAGTGTTCGGCCTTGTGGGGGAGTCCGGCTCCGGGAAGACCACCATCGGGCGGGCCATCGCCGGCCTCAACAGGACCACCGGAGGCAGCCTGAAGGTGCTGGGATACGAGATGCTGAACCTCAAGGAACGGACCTTCAAGCCGCTCCGCAAGGACATAGGGTTTGTGTTCCAGGACCCGGCGGCGTCCTTCAACCCGCAACTGACCATCGGGGACTGCATCGCCGAACCCATGGTCATCCACACGAAGCCAAGCCCGGCGCAGGCGCGCAAACGCGTAGGCGAGCTGCTTGAATCAGTCCAGCTCCCGGCGTCGTACGCGGGACGGTACCCGCACGAACTGTCCGGCGGCCAGCGCCAGCGGGCGTCGCTGGCACGGGCACTCAGCCTGAATCCCCGGTTGCTGATCGCCGATGAGCCGACGTCCGCACTGGATGTTTCGGTGCAGGCCAAGGTCCTGGAACTGTTCAGGGACATCCAGCAGGAGTTCGGCTTTGCCTGCCTGTTCATCAGCCACGACCTCGCCGTGGTGGACACGCTCTCCTCCTGGGTGGGCGTCCTCTATAAGGGCAGGCTCGTAGAGCAGGGGATCGGCAGCCAGGTGATGGGAAATCCGCAGCACGACTACACGCGGCGGCTCATCGCGTCCCTGCCCGTGCCCGATCCGCAGGAACAGGCGAAGCGGAGGGAAGCGCACCGCGCCCTGCTGGGCATCTGAGCGGCAGGACGCAGCGCCGCGTCGGAGCCCGAAGCGCCGGTGCCGGATACCGGCACCGGCGCTTAACAGCCGGGGGATTCCGGTGCCTGCCCATAGACTTGAACCATGACGCAGCACAACCTTCACACTCCTGATGCCGATGACTACGACCCCTCAGCCAGTTCGCTGGCGGACCAGGTGGACCAGTCGGTGATGGCTGAACTGCTCTCCATCCGTTCAAGCATCGACAACATTGATGCCACCCTGGTCTACCTGCTGGCCGAGCGCTTCAAGGCCACCCAGAAAGTGGGCTTCCTCAAGGCCGCCCACCGGCTGCCTGCCGGGGACCCCGGCCGCGAGGCCGCCCAGATCGCCAGGCTTCGCCGCCTCGCCGAGGACGCCCATCTGGACCCCGCCTTTGCCGAGAAGTTCCTCAATTTCATCATCGGGGAAGTCATAAGGCACCACGAGGCGATCGCCGAAGACCACGAAGCTGCCTCGGGCCAGCACCCGCAGGCATCAGCCCTCGCGTGAGCATGGTCAAAAGGCACGAAGCCCGTGGTGGCGCCTCCTCACCGGCGCCCGCTCCGCCGCGGGAAGTGACGGCCACTGCGCTGGGACCGTGGCCGGGCGAAGACCCCGTGGAGGCCGCCCGGATCATCCGGGGCGAACTCGGCAGCCCGCACCTGCCCTTCCTCGCCGAACTGCCGGACCGCGGAGTTGGTTCCGATGCCCTGGGGCGTACGGCCAGCCTCCTTGCCGAGCTGGCCGTCGACGTCCAGCCCTACGGATGGCGGCTGGTCGACCGTCCCGGCAAGGACTTCCGCCGCGCCGCGTCAGCCCTGGCCACGGACATCAACGTCCTCGCCGACGTGGCCGGGGCCGAGGAACGACCTGCCGCAGAGATCAAGGTCCAGCTGGTGGGGCCCCTGAGCCTGGCGGCCGGGCTCCATCTGCACAACGGCGAGCGCGCCCTCCTCGACTACGGCGCCCGGCGGGACCTTGCGGCCTCGCTCGCCGCGGGTGTGGGCGGGTACCTCTCCCGGGTGGCGGCCGCCGTACCGGGTGCGCGCCTGGTAGTCCAGGTGGACGAGCCGGAGATCGCCGCGGTGCTGGCCGGCACCATTCCCACCTCCAGCGGCTACCGCACCCTCCGGGCGGTGCCGGCGTCTGAAGCACGCGAATCGTGGCGGCTGGTCCTTGACGCCCTGCGGGCCGCGGGCGCCGCCGAAGCGGTGATCTCCGTTCCCGAGGTGGAAGCGCCCTTCGAACAGATCCTGGCTGCCGGCGCGGACGGCATAGCTGTTCCCCTGAAGGCTTTGACGTCCCGGCAGTGGGAGCAGCTGGCTGGAGCGGTGGAATCAGGCTCAAGCCTGTGGCTAGGCGTCGTGGAGGCAGCCGGCGGGGCGCTGCCCAAGGTCGCTGAATCGGTGGAGGCCGTGTGGCGGCCCTGGCGGCAGCTGGGCCTTCCGGCAGACGCCCTGGCCTCCATCCGGGTGACACCATCGGCCGGGCTCGCCGGCGGCTCGCCGTCGCAGGCCACAGCGGTGCTCGGCAGGCTTACCCAGCTTGCGGACGGGCTGAACCAGCTCGCCCAGGGCTAGCCGGCGCGGCTTCGGCCGGCGGCGGCGTCAGACCCGGTTTTCCCAGCGGTCCGGCTGCGCGTACCGCGGCAGGAAGCTGTGGGCCGAGCTGCCGCCGGTGTAGGAGCGCAGCCGGTAGTCGAAGCTGCCGGCGTAGACCAGAACCAGGCCGATCTGCGGCTGGATAACCTTCACCTGGATCCGGTGCTTACCGGCGGGACCTTCTGCCGGGTCCCACCATTGTTCTGCGTAGGCTTTGGCGTCCAAAGCGGCAGGAAGGGGGATCCGGAAGGGGCCCAGGAGGAGCCGTGAGGCTTCCGATACGCCCCGGAGCCGGCCCTCTGCCGTGACACTCAGGTTCAGGTCGGTGACCAGCCGCCGGTACCGGCCCACGTAATCCACCAGCTGGGGTGCACCGTTCCGGCGGGTGGCGCTTGTGGTGTCCTGGAAGATGCGGGTGCGTCCCGGGAACCGGATCTCACGGCGGGCCGTGAGGCTGGAGCGGCCAAACGGGTCCTGGTGGGCGTGGTTCTCGATGCGGAACGGAATGTTTTCGCCGTACTCGGGGAAGAAGGCTTCCTCGCCGCTGGTGAGCCGCAGCAAGGGCCGGAGCCATTCCTGACGGCAGCCCACGACGTCGAACGTTCCTTCACCCACGCCGTAGCGGCCCGAGCCCGGCACCAGCGAGAAGTACTCCTGCAGCTCGGGCTGCAGGCGCGAAAAGTCCGCGCCGAGGGCCTGCTGGTAGATGGGAACGTTCATGGGGGACCTCCTGCTGGGAAAGCGGCTGGAACAAGGTGCTGTGACCTCACAATGTACCGGCAGCCTTGAGCCTGATGTACATGTCAGCGAGCCGCGGCGGCAGCTGGTGGGGTTCGGCGTCCACCACTGACACACCGTGCTGGTGGAGCTCTGCGCTGATCGCCGCACGCTGCAGGAGAGCCCGCTCCGCCGCCGCGGCCCGGTAGACACCCGTGGCGTCGCCGCGTTCTCCCAGCATGGTTCCCAGCTGCGGGTCCCGGACCGCCGCAACCACCACCACGTGCTGCCGGGCCAGTTGGGCCGCGACGGGAATCAGGCCTTCCTCGGGCGCACCGCCGTCCAGCGACGTGAGCAGCACAACGAGTGACCGGTGCGCGGAAACGGCGCGGACCTGCGCCGGGACGGCTGGCCAGTCCATCTCAATGAGTTCGGCCTCAAGCGGTGCCATGGCCTGGACCAGCTGGCTCAGGAGGTTCCCCTGCCCGGCGGACCCTGCCCTGGCGCGGGTCCGGCGGTCAAAGGCGAGGAAGTCCACCCGGTCCCCGCCCCGCTCCGCGAGGACACCCAGCAGGAGGGCCGCTTCCATGCCCGTGTCCAGGCGCGTTTCGTCGTCGATCCTTGCCGCCGACGTCCTGGAGGTATCGAGGACCATGACCACACGGCGGTCCCGTTCGGGCCGCCAGGTGCGTACCACCACCGCGGACCGGCGTGCGGTGGCCCGCCAGTCAATCGACCGGACGTCGTCGCCCCGGACATAGTCCCGGAGGGAATCGAACTCGGTGCCCGCGCCGCGGATCTGCACCGCGGCCTTGCCGTCGAGCTCGCGCAGTTTCCGCAGCTTGGACGGCAGGTGCCTGCGGGAGTGGAAAGGCGGCAGCACCCGCAGCGAGCCGGGGCTGTGAATTGTCTTCTGGCGCGCTGCCAGCAGCAGGGGGCCAAACGAGCGGAGGGTGGCGTGCGGTGCCCGGAGGTCTCCCCGCCGGACGGGACGCAGCCGTACCGTGACGCGCCTGCTCTCACCGGCCGGAACCTCAATGTCCTGTACGGCGTTCTGCGCTCCCGCCGAGGGCTGCCAGGCGTCGCGCAGGACGCCGCGGAGCCGGCGCCCGCCGTCGTTCCGGACCATGAGCACGGCATCCACCGCCGCGTGCAGGGTGACGTTTCCGGGCTGTGTGCGCAGCAGGCTGACCGTCCGCAGCGGGGCCGCTGCCAGAAGGTCGACGGCGGCAAGGGCCGTCAGCACCCCGGACACCAGCAGTACCGTTTCCCAGCCGGGCAGCAGGAGGACCGGCACCACCCCCAGCAGCACCAGCAGCACGAAACGCCCGGAGATGGCCATCAGCGGGGAACGGGAACGGAGGCCAGGATGCTGCCCAGCACGTCATCCACCCGGACCCCGTCCATCTGGGCTTCCGGCTGAAGCGCCACGCGGTGCCGCAGGCAGGGGAGTGCGAGGGCCTTGACGTCGTCCGGGGTCACGAAGCTCCGGCCTGACAGCCAGGCCCAGGACCGGGACGTGTTCAGCAGTGCCGTGGCCCCGCGGGGAGAGACTCCCAGCAGGAATGACGGGGCCGAGCGGGTGGCGCGCACCAGATCCACGATGTAGCCGATGATTTCAGGGTCCACCGCCACCGACGCCACGGCCTGCCGGGCTTTCGACAGGTCTGCCGCACCGGCTACTGCCCGGACCCCCGCAGCCGTGAGGTCGCGCGGGTCAAAGCCAGCAGCATGGCGCCGGATGACCTCCATTTCGTCCTGGCGCCCGGGCAGCGGCATGGTCAGCTTGAGCAGGAACCGGTCCAGCTGCGCTTCGGGCAGGGGATAGGTTCCTTCATACTCAACAGGGTTCTGCGTGGCAGCAACCAGGAACGGTGCTGGCAGCGGCCGGGACACTCCGTCCACGGAAACCTGCCGTTCCTCCATGGCCTCGAGCAGGGACGCCTGCGTTTTGGGCGGCGTCCGGTTGATTTCGTCTGCCAGCAGGATGTTGGTGAACACCGGCCCTTCACGGAACGTGAATTCGGAGGTGTGCGAGTCGTAGACCAGGGATCCCGTGACATCTCCGGGCATGAGGTCCGGGGTGAACTGCACGCGCTTCGTGTCCAGGCTCAGGGCCGCCGACAGGGCACGCACCAGCAGCGTTTTGGCGACGCCCGGGACCCCCTCCAGAAGCACGTGGCCCTGGGAAAGGAGGGCAATCAGCATTCCCGTGACGGTGGCGTCCTGCCCCACGACGGCCTTGGCCACCTCGTGCCGCACGTCCAGCAGGGCCTGCCGGGCGGAATCATGATCCATGTGGTCCAGGACCCGGGGGCTGCTGCCTTGCTCGCTCATCGGCTTTTGACTTCTTTCTCTAGGGTGTCCAGCTCCCGGGACCAGGCCACAAGCCTCGCCTCGGTGCCGGGACGTTCGTTGATAAGTTCGCGGAGCTCCCGGGCCGGCTTGCCGAGGAGTCCGGCAGCTGCGTCGATAACCTGGTCGGCGGTAGCCCCTGGCCCGGTCCGCAGATGCCCGGAAAGCCGTACCAGTGTGCCGGCCCGAAGGTTGTCCCGCGCCTGGTCCACGGCGCGGGAGTCCTGATAGAGCCTCGCCCGGCCCTCTGCAGTCTCCGCTGCCTTCACCACAACCGGCAAGGGCTCAAACACCAGCGGGCCCAGGCGCCTGCCGCGCCAGGCTATTGCCGCCAGGGCCACCAGAGCGAGCCACGGGCCCAGGAAACGCGCCCAGCCGGGGGCCAGTTCGTCGAGGCTGGCGGGGCTGCCCCCGGTGTCCAGGTCCTCAAGGGTAGGGATGTACCACACAAGGTCAGGAGACGGCCCGAGGGTCCGGATGGCCAGTGCGGCATGCCCCAGGCTGTCCAGCTGTCCGTTGCTGAAGACGGCGGTGCTGCCCACCACGGTGAGCTGGGCATCGCTGCTGACGGCAAGGAGCCCTGCGCTGGAGCCGTCCGGCCGGTAGCAGGTCGTCCCGCCGTCGTACAGGAAGCCGGACTCTCCGGAAACGGTACCTGCGGCCTCCGGGTCAGGCAGGCTGCAGCCGGGCTCCAGCACTGCAGACGCGTCCGGCACAACCCCTGCCTGCCGGATGCCGGCGTCGAGTGTGTCCAGGGTCTGCAGCCGGGGCGATACCACCACCACCCGCTGGGCGGAGGCCGCCAGGGTGCGGAGCCGGGGACCGTCCAGGAAGCCGTTCCTGTCGTACAGCAGCAGCGTGGGCGAAGAACCGGCCTCCAGTGCTGCAATGGCTGCCCCGTAGTTTCCTGCATCGTGGACAGCTACTCCGTGCCGGCCCAGGATCTGCGCCACCGCGCGGGCGCCATCGGGGCCGGTGTTGTGGACCGACATCGGAACGGCGTCCCCCTTGGGACTGAGTTGCGTCCAGAGAACCAGGACCAGCGCGGCAGCCACCACGGCGGCCCAAGCCACCAAGGCACGGTGCCGCCGGAGCCACCCTGTCCTGCGGACGGATGCCTGGTCCGCATCGGTGCCTCCCTGCACCGCGGAAGCCGGAGCCGCCCCGGTCATGGCAGGACCGCCGGGCGCGGTGCCTCATAGTCCGGGTGGCCCTCGTCCCGATTGCCCGGCCGGCGGGCGGGCTTGAGGGCTTCGAGCGCGTCATCCAGGGTGGCCATGGCCCGGTAGTCGCCCGCGTCGGCCGTCCTGTTCCCGTAGCGGATCGCATCGAACATGCCCGCCGCCCTGTCCAGGCGCTGCCCTTCGGTGCTGAAGGGGAGCGCCAGGTCCCGGGCCACCTCATCGGCTGTCCGCCCGGGCTGGGGGTCCAGGATGGTGCGGTCCTCGGCAGAACGGACCAGAGCCCGGAAACGGTCTACGACGGCGTCACCCCATCTTCCAGCCGCTGCGGAGGTCTCCGCACGCTGACGGTACTCGCCGGCCGCCAGCTCGCCCTCGGGTTCGAACACCTCCTTGACCTGCCGCGCTTTGGGGTTCAGCCGGGGCTTGGCGATGATCACCGCGGCAGCGATGATCACGGCGAGCACGAGTCCAATGACGGGGCTTGGCACGGTGCTGCCTGCATCCGCGGATCCGTCCAGGGTCGAAAGCCAGTCCAGGAAGTTCTCCCACAGCGTCTCGACCCATCCCGGGGCAGCGTCGCGGTATTCAGGTTGTGAAAGCTCCTCTGCTGCCCAGCGGCGGGCTTCCTCCGCCCCGGGCAGCACCGGGGGTTCAGCGGCCATCCGGCCAGGCCCCCGGCGCAGGCCCCGTGCCGGAGTTCCAGCCACCGGGGTAACCTCCGGGGCGGGCCGCCGCCTGGCCGCGGCCCGGGATGCCGTCCGGATCCGCTCCGGACTCCATCATGCGGAGCAGCGAGATATCCAGTCCGTCCTTGCGCATCCGGAGGTCCATGTAGATCAGCGCCATGACGGACGTCTGGAAAGCATAGCCCAGCGCTCCTGCCACTGCACCGAGGACGGCGGTGATGATGCCGACGGCGACGGCGATGGACACGTCCTGCCCGGCGCCCCCGTGGGGCGAAAGGAAGCCTGCCATCAGCGGGGCTACAAGGCTCACCGGGATCATGACCACCTGGCTGATGACGCCCACCATGATCCCCACCACCACGGTGATTCCAAGGATCCGCCACCAGTTGGCCCGGGTCAGGTCCCAAGACCGGCGCAGGGCGTCCAGCGCACCCAGTTCCTCAACCACGACGGCGGCCGGGGCCACCAGCAGTTTGATGTAGATCCACACGAACAAGGCAACAAAGCCCAGGAACATGGGAATGAGCAACAGGACGCCCATCCGTTCCATGCTGGCGATCAACGCGACGGCGGCCGCTGCCGGGACGAGGATGGCAATCAGCCCGGCAACCATCAGTAGCGCCGCCAGCCGCATCAGTGCCCCGACCCGCGGCCTCGCAAGGACCCACATCTGCTTGAAACCGGTAGGACGGTTAAGGATGGACCGCGCCACCGGCACCACCATGGCTCCCTGCAGGACGGAGGCGATGAAGATGGTCAGGACGGCAACCAGCACAATGGCGGCAACGAAGCCCAGGCCGAGTGACGTGAGGTCGGCGGGGCTGGCGCTCTCCGCCCAGGCTTCGATGGAGCCCATCGACGTGGCCGTGGCTGCTGTAAGGACAGCCGTCAGGATGGCGGCGAGGGACTGCGCCAGCAGCGAAGCGCCCAGCATGGCTTTGGCATTCCGCCTGATGGTCTGGAACGAACCGTCCATGATCTCCCCGAACATCAGGGGGCGCAACGGGACGATGCCCGGTTTGGGCGGAGCAACATACCGTGGCTGGCCGTACGGGTGGCCCTGGGAGGGATACCCGAGGCTGGGGGATTGCGGGCCCGGGGAGCCCGGATATGGCGCACCCGGCTGGCCCCATGGCTGCTGCCACGCCGGCGCACCCCAAGGACGCTGCTGATCCGCCGGCGGCGGCCAGCCTGGCGGCTGCTGCGCCGGGTGGTGCCCTCCCGAAGGCTGGTGCTGCTCCGGAGTTTGCCCCCAGGCAGGCCGGCCCGGGCCTCCGGGCTCCTCCGCGTCGTAATCCTTTGGTGACACGATGTTCCTTCCCCCATCCAGTCCGCCGTCAGCCTGGCGCCGGCTTCGCAATTCCGGCGTGGCGCTCGAAACGTCCGGCGTGGCACCAGCCTATAGTTCCGGCGTCGGGCATCCTAGCGCCCCGCCATGCCGGAGGGCGCTGAACAGGACAAAGCCATCCTGATAAGGGAATATATAACTATGAAGGCACGCATTCTGGTGGTAGACGATGACGAAGCGCTCGCCGAAATGATTGGAATTGTCCTCCGCAATGACGGCTTCGAGCCGGTCTTTTGCGCGGACGGCGCCCAGGCGCTCGACATTTTCCGGTCATCGCGGCCGGACCTGGTTTTGCTGGACCTCATGCTTCCGGGCGTGGACGGCATCGAGGTCTGCCGGCAGATCCGGGGAGAGTCGGATGTGCCCATCGTCATGCTCACCGCCAAGTCGGACACGTCCGACGTCGTCCGCGGACTTGAGTCCGGCGCCGACGACTACGTGCCCAAGCCCTTCAAACCCGCGGAACTGGTGGCACGCGTCCGCGCCCGGCTCCGCCCCGGCGACCAGAAGGCGCCGGAAACCCTCCGCATCGCGGACATCACCATCGACGTCGCCGGACACACGGTCAGCCGGGGCAGCGACCGGATTTCGCTGACGCCCCTGGAGTTCGACCTCCTGGTGGCCCTGGCACGGAAACCATGGCAGGTGTTCACCCGGGAACTGCTGCTCGAGCAGGTCTGGGGCTACCGTCATGCTGCTGACACGCGCCTCGTGAACGTCCATGTCCAGCGGCTCCGGTCCAAGATCGAGCAGGATCCGGAAGCCCCGGAAGTCGTGTTGACGGTGCGTGGTGTCGGCTACAAAGCAGGGGCCTGAACCCGCGGCACAGGACGGTGCGCCCGGTGAGGGCGCGCCCGCTCCCGCGGGCAATCCCGCCGCCGGACATCCCAGCGGGGCCGGCCTGCCCCCTGGCCCCGAACACACCGACGCCGCCAGTGCCCGTCTCCGGGACCTGATGTTCCGCGCCCATCTCTGGCAGCGGCGCGCCCTGATCGTCAGCCTGCGCGTTGCACGGCTTGTGAGGACCGGATTCCGGCGGTTCCTGCCGGCGCTGCGCTTCATCGGCCGGTCCCTTCACCGGCGGTGGCGCCGGTCGCTGCAGTTCCGCACCGTCCTCACCACACTCCTCCTGGCCGTCACCTCGTTCGCGGTTGTGGGCGCCTACCTGTCCAACCAGATCGCCAACAACCTTTTCCAGGAGCGGCTGGCGCAGGCCGAGTCCGAAACCAGCTACCACGTCAAGCAGGTGCAGGACACGTTCGACGGCGCGCAGGTCACCGACCAGGCCAGCGTCATCACCCTGGTGTACGACACCCTCAACGCGGTGGAAGGCCGCGGTTCGGTCATCCAGCGCAGGTACGTCTTTGAGGCCATGCCGGAACAGACGAAGCCCAGGAACCGCTGGGTCGAATCCCGGGCCTCGGACCAGCTGACGGTCAGCGTCATCCCGCCCGAACTGCGCAAGGCCGTGCAGGAGTCGGGGAAGGACCAGTATTGGGCCTCCACCGTCATTCCGGTGGGCACCGAAGACCGCCCCGGCATTGCGGTGGGTAACAAGGTGACATTTAACGGCACCGTCTACGAGCTGTACCTGATCTACGACCTGAACACCGCGCAGCAGACCCTGGACGAGATCCAAAGTGTCCTCTGGGCCGGCGGCGCCGTGCTGGTCCTGCTGATCGGCGCCGTCGCCTGGTACGTCACCCGCAACGTGGTCAGTCCGGTCAGCCATGCCGCCATGGTGTCGGAGAAACTCGCTGCCGGCCAGCTGCAGGAACGGATGGTTGTCCGGGGGGAAGACGAAGTTGCGCGCCTTGGCGCATCCTTCAACCACATGGCAGCCAGCCTCCAGGAGCAGATCACCCAGCTGGCAACCCTTTCGCAGATGCAGCAGCGGTTCGTCTCCGACGTCTCCCACGAACTGCGCACACCGCTGACCACAGTCCGGATGGCGGCGGAAGTCCTGTACGACGCGCGCCACGACTTCGACCCCATCAACAAGCGCTCCGCCGAGCTGCTCTACAACCAGGTTGAGCGCTTCCAGTCACTGCTGTCGGACCTGCTTGAAATCTCCCGCTTTGATGCCGGTGTGGCAGTGCTCGACGCCGAAGCCGAAGACATCCTGCAGGTGGTCGCACACGCCATTGAAGGCGCTGCCCCCGTGGCTGCGGAATACGGTTCGGAGATTGTCCTCAGGGCGCCCGAAGATGCCATCATCGTGGAGATGGACGCACGGCGCATCGACCGGATCCTGCGGAACCTGATCCTCAACGCGGTGGAGCACGGCGAAGGACAGCCGGTCACCGTCACGGTCGCAGCCAGCCAGACCGCCGTTGGAATTGCCGTCCGGGACCACGGAATCGGAATGGCGCCGGCAGAGGCAGCGCGCGTCTTCGACCGTTTCTGGCGGGCCGACCCCGCCCGCGCCCGCACTACCGGCGGCAGCGGCCTTGGCCTGTCCATCGCCATGGAGGACACCAAGCTGCACAACGGCTGGCTCCAGGCATGGGGCAAGAAAGGCAGCGGGGCCAACTTCCGGCTGACGCTGCCCCTGCGCCAGGGGGAAGAAATCGACAAATCGCCGGTCCAGCTCGAGCCGGAGGACATCGTGATGCCCGGAGAGCCGGGGACCAGCAACATGCTGGTCCTGGGAACAGGCGCACCGGCAGGAACGGGACCTGCCCAGGAGGAGAGAACATGACGGGCCATGCCCGCCGACAGGCGAAACTGTCCGCTTCCCTGCTGGTCCTCCTGCTCGTCCTGCTGGCCGGCTGCGCCAGAATCCCCACGTCCGGGCCGGTGGGCAAAAGCAGCGAGGGCAGCGCAGGGAACCTCAGCGCGCCGGTGTTCCTGCCGGCCGCGCCACAGCCGGGCGCCTCACCTGAGACCATCATCGATTACTTCTACCGGGCAGGCAGCGGCTACGAAGACGACTACGCGGTGGCGCGACAGTACCTGACGCAGGCCTCTTCCGTCTCCTGGAAACCGGACCAGCGTGCCATCGTCTACCGGGAAGCGCGGGTGGTGGCAACCGGCACCGAAAACGTCTACAACTATGAGCTGGACGTCGCCTACACCGTGGATGCTGACGGGATCGCCACGCAGTCCCCGGAGGGAACGATTGAAAACATCCCTGTGACCGTCACCCAGGTGGACGGTGAGTGGAGGATCTCCGCCATTCCGGACGGCACCGCCATCGCGGAGGAAACCTTCAAGGTCATCTACGGCGCGTTCCCCATCTACTTCTACGATCCCTCTTTTACGTTCGCGGTCCCGGATGTGCGCTGGTTCATCAAGAACAAGACGGTCAAGGCGATGACCAGTGCCCTGCTGGCCGGACCGGCACCCTACCTCCGCGGCGCCGTCGCAAGCGCCTTTCCCTCCGGCATCAAGCTGGCCCGCGAGTCGGTCCCGGTGGTTTCCGGTGCCGCGCAGGTGGACCTCACGGCCAAGGAACTCATGGAGACGTCTCCGGAGGACCGGCTGCGGATGCAGATGCAGCTGACGTTGACGTTCCGCAGCCAGCCCGACGTCGTCAACGTCGAGCTGCGCGCCAACCAGGACCTGGTGCGGGTGGAAGACGACGGGTCCGTGCTTCCGCCGGTGCAGGACAAGAACGTGCCGTCCCACCAGATCGCCATCAGCGGCAACGACCTGGTGCGCTACGAAAACAACAGGGTTTCGCCGCTGCCCGATATGCAGCCCGTGTCCTCCCTCAACCCCAGGCTTCCCGCAGAATCTCCCGTGTCGCAGACGGCTGCCTTCCTCAATGACAGCCGGACCACGCTGTACAGCATCAGTCCCGGCCAGCCGGCGAGGGCACTCACCACCAGGAGTACCCTGAGCCGTCCATCCTTCGGCCTCAATGAATGGGTCTGGTCGGCCGGCCCGGGAGGCTCGGGGGACACCGAAGTGGTGGCTTACCGCCCGGCCGGTATCGCCGAGGGGGCCACCGTACCCTCGGTCACCCTGACGCCGGCCTGGCTGGCCGGCCGGACTGTCAAAGAGTTCCGGATTTCGAGGGAAGGGGTCCGTGCGCTGGTGATTTCGGAGCAGAACGGTAAAACCCGGGTCCAGGTGACAGGCATTATTCGCGGCGGTGACGGGACACCCCGGGAACTGACGCCGCCCATCACCCTGGCAACCGGCAGTGACCCCGACCAGGGCGCGTGGGTCACCGATACGACCATCGCTGTCATGAAGGGCTCAGCGGCGTCGAACGTCACGCCGGAGCTGCTGTCACTCGCCTCCGGGCAGCCGCAGCAGCTGGCGCCCTGGCCTGGCCTCGTCGCCTTGAGCGCCGGGAACGGGCCCGAGGACATTTATGCCCAGTCGGCGGAAGGCATCTTCCAACGCCTCGGCAACGGGTGGTCTCCACAGATCAAAGGCCCCACCGACCCCTCGTTTCCAGGCTAAGAGACCCTCTCCCGGAGGCTGGGTCCTGCAGTCAGGGCTTTGTCCACATATGGCAGCCGGGTGCTGTGATGGCGGCGCCGCAGGGTGGATAGTCGGGGAGTGGCCACCAGAACAGGATCGCGTGACAGGGCAACAGCACCTGTCCGTCTGGACCCCGACCTCACCCCGCCTCCCGCGTTCAGCGCCAGGCACCGCGGAGACCACGGCAGCACAGTCTTTCGCGTCCTGGATCAGCTCACGGGGGCGGCGGCGGACCTGCTGTCCCTGGCAGTTCCCGTGGACTGCGTGTGCTGCGGCGCCGAAGACCGGGCGCTCTGCATCCGGTGCGACCGCCACATCCGGCGGCTCACCGCGGCGCCGTTCCGTGCGGAAAGCGGAGCCCCCGCGCTGATGGACGTGGCGGGGACGGTGCTGCTTCCAGTGGTCGCAGCCGGCGTGTACCGCGAAGAGCTGGCCCAGGCGCTGCTCTCCTTCAAAAGGCATGGGCAGCACCAGCTCAAGAGAAGCCTCGGACGAGCTCTGGGCGGAGCGGTCCGTGCGGCTACGGAAGGTTCAGGAGAGTTCCTCCTGGTCCCTGTCCCCACCAGCACCAGGGCGTATCTGAACCGTGGCTTCAGCCCCGTCCATTTGCTCCTGCGCGGCGCGGCAGGACGGCTGCCCGGCCTGGATGTTGCAGACGTCCTCACGAAAGCACGCGGGGCAGGGCTGCAGCTGCCCGGCGGGCAAAAAGGCCTCGGCCGGGGTGCCCGGGCACAGCGCGTACGCGGGTCCATGCGGGTCCGCCGGCGGGTCCGGAGCATCGTCGCCGGACACCCCTGCATCATCGTCGACGACGTGCTGACCACCGGAGCCACGCTGGCTGAAGCAGCCCGGGCACTCCATGCGGCGGGGGCACAGGTGGCGGGCGCCGTCGTGCTCGCGGCGACACGCCCGCCGGATGCCGATGCCGGCACCGCCGCACCCGCGCAGGCCCGCGGGTCCTGCCATGACTTAGAAAAAAATAAACCGGGAAAGGATGAATAACGGGTGCCTATGAACTAACGTCGGTGGTGGGTACCAAGAACAGAATGTACCTTTCGATGGCGGCTCGGAGAGGGGCTCGACTGTCAGGCAGATCGGCCCAGGGAAGCGCCGCCGTCGTGTCACCGAAGTCATTTGGAGGGCACCATGGAGTTTATGATCAGCGGACGAAATCTGACAGTTTCAGACCGGTTCCGCGAATACGCCGGGGAAAAGATCTCGAAAATCGAATCGCTTGGGGACAAGGTCCAGCGGGTCGATGCGAAAGTCTCCAAGGAGACCAATGCCCGGCAGACCGGCGATCAGCTGACCGTTGAGGTGACAGTCCTGGGCAGGGGGCCCGTGATCCGCGCTGAGGCCAGCGCCGCTGACAAGTTCGCAGCATTCGACCTCGCCTACAACAAACTGCTGGAACGGCTCCGGCGCGCCAAGGACCGCAAGAAGGTCCACCATGGACGGCACACACCCAAGGCTGTCCGCGAAGCTACCGCCTCTCTCGAACCCGCCAGCCCGAACGAGCCCCTCTACGTCGAGGCAAGCCACCGGAACGAGGCCGTGGCCGCCCCCGAAGACAAGTCTCCCTACGATGTCGACAACGACATCCCGGCCGGAAATTCCCCGGTCCTGATCCGTCGCAAGGTCTTCCCCGCCGCTTCGCTCTCCCTCGACGACGCCGTGGACAACATGGAACTTGTGGGCCATGATTTCTACCTTTTCGTGGATAAGGCCACCAACACGCCATCCGTCGTGTACCGCCGCCGCGGTTGGACCTACGGGGTGATCACCCTCGACCACGAGTGCGAACCCGGAGACACCGTGGTGGAGGAAAAAGTCCTGGCGTACCGCTCGGACGACACCCCGGCCAACGCCTAGGCTGGTGAAAACCATCAACAGAGAGGACTGATGTGCCGGCGACGCTGAGCCTGGACCAGGCACGGCGGATCGCTTTGGCAGCGCAGGGACTCGACAAAGGACGGCCCGCCGGCCCCGTGACATCACGGACGGTGGGCCGCACCTTTGCCCGGATCCAGCTCGTCCAGATCGATTCCGTCAATGTCGTTTCCCGGAGCCACTTCCTTCCGTTCTTTTCCCGGCTCGGCAACTACGACCGCACGATCCTCCAGCGGATGTCCGCCGTCCATCCGCGGCGCATGGTGGAGTACTGGGCGCACGAGGCAAGCTACATCCGGCCGGAACACTATGCGGACCTCCTGTTGTGGCAGAAACGGACCTGGGTGGGTGCGTCCCGCATGGACCCCGGGCTTCGTGCTGACATCACCGGGCGTATCCTCGACACCCTCGCACGGTCCCGCCCCCTGACCGCTGCTGAGTTGACCGCCCGGATAGGCCACGTCGAGGAAACGCAGACGGCGAACTGGGGGTGGAACTGGAATGCCGTGAAGAGGGTCCTGGAACACCTGTTTGAGGACGGCACGGTCTGCGCTGCATCTCGGACGGAACAGTTCGAGCGCAGGTACACGCTGGCTGCCAAAGTGCTGCCGCAGCTTTCCGTCGGTGAAACAGACGCCGACGCCCCGGCCGAGGCGATGCACCGCCTGATCGATGCCGCCGCGCAGGCCCACGGCATCGGAACCGTACGGTGCTTCGCAGACTACTTCCGCACGCCCGTCAAAGCTGCAGCGGACGCCGTCGCGCACCTTGTGCAGCGGGGAAGGCTGGAACCGGTGACTGTGCCGGGCTGGGACCGTGCCGTCTTCCGCCATGCGGACGCAACTTTACCCCGGCGGGCCACGGGCCGTGCGCTGCTGAGCCCCTTCGATTCACTGGTCTTCGAACGCCGGCGGCTTCAGGAACTGTTCGACTTTCACTACCGGATCGAAATCTATACTCCTGAGCACAAAAGGCGGTACGGCTACTACGTCCTTCCCTTCCTCCTCCGGGACAGGATCGTGGCGCGGGTGGACCTCAAGGCTGACCGAAAGGCAGGGAAACTGCTGGTGAGGTCTTCCTTTGCCGAACCTGGCGCGCCGCCTGACACCGCCGTCGAACTTGCTGCAGAGCTCCGCCTCATGGCCGACTGGCTGGGCCTGCCCGACGTTGAAGTTTTCCCCGTTGGCGACCTGGCCGGCGGCCTCGCCCGTGCCGTACGCACCGAAGTGGACTATCCGCTCTGAGGGAACAAGCGGGCACCTCGGCGGTGTCTCTCCCGTAGACTAAAAACGCCAGAATTCGGCGGCAAAGACTGGGAGCATCTTCACGTGGCATCACTTATCGAAAAACTTCTCCGCACCGGTGATAAAAAAACCCTCCGGCAACTGCGGAACTATGCCGACTCCATCAATGCCCTGGAAGATTCGTTCAAGACGTTTACGGACGCCGAACTCCGGGAGGAAACCGACCGGTTGAGGGAACGGCACCAGGACGGTGAAAAGCTCGACGACCTGCTTCCGGAAGCGTTTGCCGCCGTCAGGGAAGCCTCCTCGCGGACCCTGGGGATGCGCCACTTCGATGTCCAGATGATGGGCGGCGCCGCCCTGCACCTGGGCAACATCGCGGAAATGAAGACCGGTGAAGGCAAGACCCTGGTGGCGACCGCTCCCGCCTACCTGAACGCGCTCACCGGCAAGGGCGTCCACGTGATCACCGTGAACGACTACCTCGCTGAGTACCAGTCGGACCTGATGGGACGTGTCTACCGTTTCCTGGGCCTGAGCAGCGGGTGCATCCTCTCGAACCAGGATCCCGCGGTCCGTCGCCAGCAGTACGCCGCTGACATTACCTACGGCACCAACAACGAGTTCGGGTTCGACTACCTCCGCGACAACATGGCCTGGGACAAGAACGAGCTGGTCCAGCGCGGACACCACTTCGCCATTGTTGACGAAGTGGACTCCATCCTCATTGACGAGGCCCGCACACCGCTCATCATCTCCGGGCCGGCGCAGGGGGACACCAACCGCTGGTACAGCGAATTCGCCAAGGTGGTCCTCCGGCTCCAGCCTGACAAGGACTACGAGGTCGACGAAAAGAAGCGCACCGTCGGCGTCCTGGAGAGCGGGATCGAGAAGGTGGAGGACTACCTCGGTATCCAAAACCTGTACGAGTCCGCCAACACGCCGCTCATCGGGTTCCTCAACAACGCCATCAAGGCCAAGGAACTTTTCAAGCGGGACAAGGACTACGTCATCCTGGACGGGGAAGTCCTGATCGTCGACGAGCACACCGGCCGCATCCTCGCCGGCCGGCGCTACAACGAGGGCATGCACCAGGCGATCGAGGCCAAGGAAGGCGTCGAGATCAAGGCCGAGAACCAGACCCTGGCCACAGTGACGCTGCAGAACTACTTCCGTATGTACCAGAAGCTTTCAGGCATGACCGGTACTGCCGAAACCGAGGCAGCGGAATTCATGAGCACCTACAAGCTGGGCGTGGTGGCCATTCCCACCAACCGCGACATGCAGCGCATCGACCAGCCGGACCTGGTCTTCAAGAACGAAACGGTGAAGTTCGACGCCGTGGTGCGGGACATCGCCGAACGCCATGAAAAGGGCCAGCCGGTCCTGGTGGGCACCACCAGCGTCGAGAAGAGTGAATACCTGTCCCGCCTCCTTGCCAAGGAAGGCATCCGGCACGAGGTCCTCAACGCGAAAAACCACGCACGCGAAGCTGCCATCGTCGCCCAGGCCGGACGCAAGGGCGCCGTCACGGTGGCAACCAACATGGCCGGCCGCGGTACGGACATTATGCTCGGCGGCAACGCTGAATTCACCGCCGTGGCCGAGCTGGCCAAGCGCGGGCTGGATCCCGAGGAGAACTCCGAGGAGTACGAGTCCGCCTGGCCGGCAGCACTCGAAGCCGCTAAGCAGTCAGTCAAGGACGAGCACGAGGAAGTCCTGAACCTCGGCGGACTCTACGTCCTTGGAACCGAGCGCCACGAATCACGCCGCATCGACAACCAGCTTCGCGGACGTTCCGGCCGCCAGGGTGACCCTGGCGAGTCGCGCTTCTACCTGTCGTTGACCGATGACCTCATGAGGCTCTTCAATTCGGGCGCCGCGGAACGGCTCATGAACAGTTCCGTGCCCGACGACGTCGCCCTGGAATCAAAGCTCGTGTCCCGGGCGATCGCGTCAGCGCAGGGCCAGGTGGAGGGCCGCAACGCCGAACAGCGCAAGAACGTCCTGAAGTACGACGACGTCCTCAACCGCCAGCGTGAGGCAATCTACAGTGACCGGCGGCGGATCCTCGAAGGCGACGACCTGCACGAGAAAGTCCAGTTCTTCGTCGAAGACACCGTCACCGCGCTCATCGATGCGGCAACGGCAGAAGGCAACGGCGACGACTGGGACTTCAACCAGCTCTGGACCAATCTCAAGACCCTCTATCCCGTGAGCGTCACGCCGGAAGAGATCATCGAGGAGGCCGGCGGCAAGTCCAGGCTTACGGTGGAGTTCCTGAAGGAGGAACTGCTCTCCGACGCGCGGCTGGTGTACCAGGCGCGGGAGGAAGCCCTGGGTTCGGAAAGCATGCGTGAACTTGAACGCCGCGTGGTCCTCTCCGTCATTGGCCGGAAGTGGCAGGAACACCTGTATGAGATGGACTACCTCAAGGAAGGAATCGGGCTGCGCGCCATGGCCCAGCGTGATCCGCTGGTGGAATACCAGCGTGAGGGCTTCATTCTCTTCCAGGGCATGATGGAAGCCATCCGGGAAGAGAGCGTCGGATTCCTGTTCAACCTTGAGGTTGAGGTCACGCCCGCCCAGGACGTGGTGGTCGCGGACGACGCCGGCGAACACACCGAGCATGTGCAGCCGCAGGTTCACGCTGCAGGGCTTGAAGCGCCCGAGAAGCCGGCCCAGCTGCAGTACACCGCCCCCAGCGAAAGCGGTGGAACGCAGACCCGGGTGGAGACGCGCTCCTCGGGCAGGTCAGGAAATCCGGCCAAGGCGGCAGCACAGGACGCGGCCAAACGTCCGGCGAAGAAGAAGCGCCGCTGACGGTGGTGTGAGCCGCCAGTCGCGGCTTGGGTCAAGATAGTGAGGGCAGGGCCGGGAACAGTGTTCCCGGCCCTGCCGCGTTCTGTTGCCTTTCAGCCGATGACAAGTTCAGTCACCCGCCACACCTGTTTGCTCCGCTCCAGCCGGACGGCTACTGCGCGTGCGCGCACGTCGTCCACCACCACCGCACTGGCTTCGTAGACACCATCGCGGACTTCGCAGACGCGGACGGAGCGGACCGTGGAGTTGCGGTGGAGCCGGGCGAGCGCCGGATTGCCGGTCCGGGTGATTTCCCTCCTGATCAACGCGGCTCGGTGCTGCAGTGCGGCAAGGCAGCGGGGGTCTAGTCGTCGTGCGAGCTGATGGATCGGCCTGATGCCGGCGAGGACTTCCATTGCCGCCTGGACTGTGCCGCGGGTGATCGCGCGGACGTCCGCCATGGGGTCCACCGGGCGCAGAGGTGCCGGACCTCCGTCGCGGAAAGGCACCACGGGCGCAGTTGTAGACTGCGCGTGAGGTTGCTGGTCGGGCTCGGCTGCTCCGGGAGCAGTCCTGTCCCGAACGGCGTGTAGCGGTGTTGCTGCAGTCATTGGTCTTCCCCTTACTTTGTTGGCGACTGGTCCGGGCTGGGCTATTTCTGTCCAGCCAGCGGTGGCTGAAGAATCTGCCCTGGGAGCAGCACATCGGGATCCTGTCCGATGACTTTTCGGTTGGCCTCGTACCAGCGGGGCCAGTGAAGTGCGATGTCCAGGTCGGATACGCCGGGTCCCAAATGACGGGCCGCTATGTCCCACAGGGTGTCTCCGGCGTGGACGGTGACATCCTCGTCCTGCTGACCGTGTTTCCCTTCAACGGCACGGTGGTACGGAGCCGCGAGCATTCCCGGGTCTGGGACAGGCGTGGCAGGCTGCCAGCCGGGGTGGAAGGTTGACGGGGGAGTTGCTTCCGGCGCTCCGGCCAGTTCCGGTACAGAGGCGTGTTCCGGTGCCGTGGACGGCTCCCGTTCAGTAGCGCTTTCCGGTACGGTGGCCAGTTCCGGTGCGGCGGTCAGCGGCTCACCGCTGGCCCGCGGGGTATGGCCCTGAGTAGGGGCTGCGCCGGGTGTACCCGATTCCCCTCTTGTGGCTCCTTCGGTGGCAGGGACGGCAGGAGCCGAGGAGGATTGTCTTTGCGTCGGAGCCCATTCAGGCCCCGGCCCGGTAACTGCGGCATGGGCTGCCGGTCCCGCCAGAAGATGGACGGACAGTGCGCCCAGTACCAGTCTCTGCATGAACGCGGGTGAAAGTCTTCGGGTGGCTGCCGCTGCATTTGGACGGCCCTTCCGCTCCAGAATGGCCGTGACGGCAGCACATGCGAGTGACAGGATCCACCACGCCACAATGCCTGCGCCGGCAGCAGCTGCGCCCAACCCGAGGAGTTCCTCGACACCCGTTTCCTGTTTCCGGGCGGAAGCGTCCCCCAGTTGGCCAAGGAGGCCTGACCCGATGAAGCAAAGAAGAAGGCCCAGGAGCAGCACCCCCAGCGCTGTCAGGAGGTCACCGGGCTGTCCGGCAGCCCCAGCCTTGGCGCTATTTACTTCATTTGATGCAGTTTGATGCAGTTTGGTTCGCATAAACTCATTTTGGAGTCGATGGTTAAGATTTGTCCATACGCTGGAGAGAAGTTTCTTTGGGTTGACCGGTCTCCCGCTGGGTCCTACGCTGACGCAATGCGCTGGGATTCCCTTTTCAACGACATGGAAAGCCAATTTGCCGAGTCAGAGCGGTTGGCGCTTGACGCCGAAATCAATGAACGCACCAGGGCTGAGATGGTGGCTATGGAGCTTGCGGATCGGTTGCGGGGAGTGCTTGGCTGCCGGCTCGCCGCGCATCTCGACTGTGGGGAAGTGGTCCGGGGCGCACTGAGCCATGCAGGCGCGGATGCCCTTGTAATGGACGAGGAGCAGCACCAGGTTCTTATTCCGTACGCATCGGTGATGTGGTACGAAGGGCTGGGCCGGATAGCTGTGGCAGAGCCGTCACAGGTGCGCAGGGGTATTGGACTTGCCCACGCACTGCGCGGTCTCGCAAGGGACCGCGCGGAACTGTCCGTGACATTAAGGGGGCAGGGTTCTGGACCTGTCAGGCTCACGGGAGTGATCGACAGGGTGGGGAAGGACCGCCTGGACCTGGCCGTCTACAGTCCCGGGGAGTCGCGACGCAGCAGTCAGGTCAACCAGGTATCGGTCATCCCCTTGGCATCCCTGGCTGCCATCAGGTCCCGGCGGTCCGGCGAACTCTAATGGCCTCGTCCACTGGGCCAGTGAATGATCCACGCGGGTGTCAGACGGACTTCGACTTCGACTCCTGGATCATCCGGCTTGCCTCGGCGTAGCGCTCCTCGATGTACTGCTCCAGCATCTTCTCTTCCACTCGCCACTGACCCCGTCCGCCAACCTGGATTGCTTTCAGTTCACCGCTGCGGACCAGCGCGTACGCGGCCGGAGAATTGATCTGGAGCTGCTCGGCAACATCTGCGAGCGTAAGGAACCTGGGCATGCTTCCATTTTGCCATCGAATGGCCGCAGGTGCTGTTGTTATCCACAGATTGGCCTTGTTTGCAGTTATGACTTTTGTTCCGGCGTCCCGGCGGTAACAATGAGGGTGAAACGGCGAGCAGGGCCGGCTTACAGGGGGAGAAGACGAGATGGTGCCTGAAGTATCTGCCACAGCGGCACGGCTGAAGCGGCCGTCCTGGAAGGATCCCCGGCTGCTGGCGGGGATCCTCCTGGTCCTGGTTTCCGTGGCCGGTGTCGTCTTCCTCACCGGCAGCGCGGACCGGACAACCGAAGTTTTCGCGGCACGTGACGGTATCGCAGTAGGGGAGCGCCTGACCCGGGACAACGTGGTGCGTGCCAAAGTGCGCCTGGGAGACACCGAGAGCCAGTACATCACGGCAGAGTCGGGGCTCCCGGAGGGCGTCGTGGCGGTTCAGCGCATTGGAAAGAACCAGCTGGTTCCCCGCGCCAGCCTTGGCGCGGTGGACGAACTCGACCGGAAGCCGGTGGCGCTTTCCATCGATGAAGCGCTCCCGGCGCAGGCAGTAGCCGGAGCCAGGGTGGATGTCTGGGTTGCCCAGGCGGACGCCCGAAACGGCTTCAGCGAGCCGAAGCTCCTCCTGTCCGGTGCTGAGATCGCCGAGGTAACAGCCGGCTCCACGGCATTGGGATCATCGAGGAAAACCGTCCTCATGGTGCTGGTGGAGGACAGTCACATGCCTGCGCTGCTGGGAGCCCAAGCAAACGGGGCAAAGATCTCGGTGGTCTGGAACCCGGGCGGCGGCGCCAAATGAGCATACCGGTGGTCACCGTTGGCCAGAGCCGGGAAGATCTGGTCGGTGGGCTGGAACGGTTGCACGGTCCTGTCACTGTGGTCCGGAGATGTACGGAACTTCCCGAGCTTCTTGCTGCATGCCAAAGCGGGCTGGCGCGGGCGGCGGTCGTAGCGGAGGGGTCCGAGGGGCTGACGTCCTCGCTGGTGGACCGGCTTTCAGCTGTTGGGGTGGCCATTGTTGCCTTGACGGACAACGCCGATGAAGCGGCCAGGCTGCGGGCGATAGGGGTAGATTCCGCGCTGACCGGCGTGGAGTCCGCTGCACTGTCGGACCGGATTGCCGAGGCCGTGTCCCAGCTGTCGGGATCGGGACTGCGCGCTGCCCCCAGGAGCAGCCCGGCTGATCCCGGCGATGCTCTGAAGCCGGTCCCGGTGGAGCCGTCTCCAGGCCCGGAGGAACCTGGGCAGGGGAGGATCATTGCCGTCTGGGGTCCGGCTGGAGCGCCCGGCCGGACCACCCTGGCTGCGAACATCGCAGGCGAACTGGCGGTGGATGGAAAAGGAGTGATCCTTGTCGACGCTGACAGCTACGGCGCCAGCATTGCAGCCGTGCTCGGGCTCCTCGATGAGTCCGCTGGCCTGGCGCAGGCGTGCCGCCTCGCAGACCAGGGCCTGTTGGACCGGGAGGCACTGGGAAAAATTGCAGCTCCAGTGGTAACAAAGTCAGGTACTTTCAGAGTGCTCACGGGCATCACGCGTGCAGACCGCTGGACGGAGCTTCGCGCCTCAGCCCTCGCGCTCGTCCTCGACCGCGCGCGGGAGTTAGCTGACGTGGTGGTGGTGGATGCCGGGTTTTGCCTTGAAGCGGATGAGGAGCTCAGCTTCGACACGATGGCGCCTCGCCGGAATGCGGCAACGCTACGGTCCCTTGAACTGGCCGATACGGTTTACGCGGTCGGCGCCGCCGATCCTGTCGGGGTCCCACGGCTGGTGCGCGGTCTCACCGAGCTGGAAGAGGCTGTTCCCGGCGTTTCGCCCATTGTCGTCATGAACCGGGTGCGTGCTTCGTCCGTCGGCAGGGGGCCGGAACGCCAGTTGAGGGACGCGTGGGAACGATACGGCCCGGCATCCGAACTGAAAGGGTTCCTGCCCCATGACCCTGCCGCGGCAGACGCTGCCCTCCTGGGAGGCTCACTGCTGCTTGAAGCCGCCCCCGATTCCCCGCTCCGCCATGCCATCCGCGAACTCGTTTGTGCACCCGCCCAACAAAAGCGAAAATCCTCTGTCTTTTCTTCCACAGCAAGGCGCCGGGCGAAGGACTAGGCTCGCCATAAGGGCTGCAATGGTGCAGCAAATATTTCGTGATGGAGGCGTTTGTCGATGTCGTCTGGATCCAGCGTGGAGGATCAGCCCCTTTCCATTGAAGGCGATGAGGGTTTCATTGGGGACTACTACCAGCACCTAGCCGAAGAGGACGCCCGGGCCTACCCGCGGGACGTGCTGGTGGCGCGGGCGGACCACCACCGGGACGTTGCCTCGGTCCGGCAAAAGGGCCAGGCGAAAATTGCCATCATGGACGAGGAAGACAGCAGCGTCGTCTTCGTTGTTACCGATGACATGCCGTTCCTGGTCGATTCCGTGAATGCCGAGCTTGTCCGGCAGCATGCCGCCATCAAGCTGGTACTCCACCCATTGTTCGTGGCGACGCGTAACCGGGAGAGCGGCGAGCTCGCCAAGGTCAACAGGGTCCCTGCGCACCTCGGGATATCCAGCGGCGACACGGCTGCCATGCCCAACCTTTCGCACCTGATTGCCCAGGGCGGGAATGCCTCCCACATGGAGTCCTGGATCGCCGTCGAGATTAACCGTGTCTCACAGGAGGCAAAGGCAGCCCTCCTCGAGGGACTCGAACGTGTCCTCAAGGATGTGCGCGCCGCCGTCGAGGACTGGCCAAAGATGCGCCAGAGGGCCGTCCAGATCGCCGAAAGCCTGGACCAGATCGCAAATCCTGCACAGATCGCGGAGCTCCGGCAGGCGAAGGACCTGCTGCGCTGGCTCGACGATGGGAACTTCACGTTCCTTGGCTACCGGGAGTATGACCTGGTGAACGTCGACGGCGAAGACGTCCTGGAGCTGCGCGACAATAGCGGCCTGGGGCTGCTTCGGGATTCCGAAGACTCGCCCCACATCCAGCACCTCACGGATACTGGCCGGAAAAAAGCGCGGGAAAAGCGTGCACTGGTCATCACTAAGGCAAACTCCAGGTCAACCGTGCATCGTTCGGCCTACCTGGACTACATCGGGGTCAAGAGCTTCGACGCCGAGGGCAACGTCAATGGGGAGCGCCGCTTCATTGGGCTCTTTGCCACCAGCGCCTACACCGGCTCCGTCCGGGCCATTCCCATCGTGCGTGAAAAGGTCGATGCGGTGCTCCAGAGCGCCGGCTTCCCGCCGGACTCCCACTCCGGGAAGGACCTGCTGGGGATCCTGGAAACGTACCCCCGGGATGAGTTGTTCCAGATCGAGATCCAGGATTTGGCCGCAACGGCCCTCGGGATCCAGAAGCTGCAGGAGCGCCGCCGCACCAGGCTCTTCCTCAGGCCGGACATCTACGGCAGGTTCATGTCCGCCGTGGTCTACCTTCCCAGGGACAGGTACACCACCAACGTCAGGCTCCGCATCGAGCAGGAACTCCGCGAAACGTTCCAGGCTGTTTCCATCGACTACGAGGCCCGCATGACGGAGTCGGCCCTCGCGCGGCTGTTCTTCCGCATCCGGCTGCCCAAGAATGCCGACTTCAGTGGCGTAAATACCGTGGAACTCGAGAAGCGCCTTGTCCGTGCCGCCCGTTCGTGGAGCGAAGGCATCGCAGAGGTGCTGCGCGAGAGCCGGGACGTTGCCGACGCGAAGGAGCTTGCCGCCATCTGGTCCGAGGCATTCCCGGCCAGCTACCGCGTGGATTACGAAGTGGAGGACGCCCTCGAAGACATTGCGCGCTTCGAGAAGTACGGCGCCGCCGCGGAACGGGCCGAAGGTGCTGTCCAGGAGCGGCCCGGCGTCCACGTCTACCTTCCGGAAGGGGCGGGTGCAACGCTGGAGGAGGACGCACGCGTCAAGCTCTACATGCTGGAACCCAAGAGCCTCAGCCAGATCCTCCCGTACTTCCACAACCTTGGCCTGGAAGTCCTGGACGAGCGGCCCTTCGAAATTGAAACCGCGGACAGCCGCGACTTCTTCCTGTATGACCTGGGCCTGAAGTACCCGGCCAAGGTGGATCCGCTCTCAACCGGGCAACTGCTGGCCGATTCCTTCGGCGCTGCCGTTACGGGCGCATCCGAGTCGGACAGCTTCGACCGGCTGGTCCTGAGGGAGGGGCTGCACTGGCGGCAGGTCACCGTGCTGCGGGCCTACGCGCGGTACATGCGCCAGATGGGCAACACCAACTCATTTGGGTTCATGGCAGACACCCTTTTGGCTAACCCACGGGTGACCAAGGGGCTTAACGCCCTGTTCGCGGCGCGCTTCGACCCGTCCCTAAGCGACGACGAGCGGGCCGAGGCCCAAGCCTCCGTCCGCAAGGATCTGGACGTGTCCATCGAGAAGGTGGCAACGCTCGACGCCGACAGGGTCCTGCGAACGTTCGTGAACCTGATCGAGGCTACGCTGCGGACGAATTACTACCAGGACAGGACGCACCTGAGCTTCAAACTCGATCCATCACAGATCGAGGGCCTGCCGTTCCCGCGCCCGATGTTCGAGATCTGGGTCTACTCGCCGCGCGTCGAGGGTGTCCACCTCCGCTTTGGCAAGGTGGCCCGCGGCGGGCTGCGCTGGTCCGACCGCCGCGAGGATTTCCGCACCGAGATCCTCGGGCTGGTGAAGGCCCAGACGGTAAAGAATGCGGTCATCGTGCCCACTGGGGCCAAAGGCGGGTTCTTCGCCAAGCAACTGCCGGACCCCACTGCAGACCGTGCCGCGTGGATGGCGGAAGGAATCGAAAGCTACAAAACCTTTATCAGGGGCCTGCTGGACATCACCGACAACCTGGTCACCGAGGGTGACAGCGAAAAGCTTGTGCCGCCGTCGGACGTTGTCAGGCATGACGACGCCGATTCCTACCTCGTGGTGGCTGCCGACAAGGGCACTGCGACCTTCTCGGACATTGCCAACGGCCTGTCTGCGGAGTACGGATTCTGGCTTGGGGACGCGTTCGCGTCCGGCGGCTCCGTGGGGTACGACCACAAAGCTATGGGCATCACCGCCCGAGGCGCCTGGGAGTCGGTGAAGCGGCACTTCAGCGAGCTCGACCTTGATACGCAGACCCAGCCGTTCACCGTGGTCGGCGTGGGTGACATGTCCGGCGACGTGTTCGGTAACGGCATGCTGCTCTCCCGCCACATCCGCCTCCTCGCCGCCTTCGACCACCGGCACATCTTCCTCGACCCCAACCCCGACGAGGAAGCCTCGTTCGTGGAACGGCAGCGTTTGTTTGAGCTGCCCAGGTCCTCGTGGGATGACTACGACAAATCGCTGATCAGTGAGGGCGGCGGCGTTTTTGCCCGACAGGCCAAGTCCATTCCGGTATCGACCGAGGTTCGTGCCGCGCTGGGCCTGCCGGCCGATACAACCGAACTCAGCCCGCCGGAACTCCTCCGCGCGATCCTCCTGGCCCCCGCGGACCTGCTCTACAACGGCGGCATCGGTACATACGTCAAGGCGAGCACCGAAACAAACGCGATGGTCGGGGACAAGGCCAACGATGCGATCCGCGTCGACGGCCGGGACCTGCGCGTCAAGGTGGTGGGCGAAGGCGGAAACCTCGGCATGACGCAGCGCGGGCGCATTGAAGCGGCGCTGCAGGGCGTCATCCTCAACACGGACGCCATCGATAACTCCGCCGGCGTGGACTGCTCCGACCATGAAGTGAACATCAAGATTTTCGTGGACCGGATGGTGGCGGCCGGAAAGCTGTCGCCCGAGGAACGTGCAGGCTTCCTGGCGTCGATGACGGACGAAGTGGGCCGGCTGGTGCTCGAAGACAACATCGACCAGAACATCCTGCTGCTGAATGACCGGACCAGGGTGGCCGAGTGGAGCCCCAGCTATGAACGGCTGATGGACTGGCTGGAGAAGAAGGCCGACCTGAAGAGGGACCTTGAGGCGCTTCCCACCACGGAGACCCTGCACGAGAGGCTGCAGCAGGGGCAGGGACTGACATCACCGGAACTTTCGGTGCTGGCCGCTTACGCGAAGATCGAGCTGGCGACGGCGCTGCGGGAAAGCGACCTGGCCGATGACCCCTGGTTCAGGCAGACGCTGCGCGCCTATTTCCCCGCGCAGCTGCGCGAACGCTTCGACGCCGAACTGGACACCCATCCGCTCCGCCGCGAAATCATTGCCACGGTGGTTGCCAACGACATCATCAACCTCGGCGGCATTACGTTCGCCTTCCGGGTGATGGAGGAAACGTCCGCCAGCGAAGTGGCCGTGGCCAAGGCGTTTGTTGCGCTGAGGGAGGTCTACGATCTGGACACCATGGTGGGGGAACTGAACAACCTCCCGGCGTCCTTCCCCACGGAGCACTGGAGCACTGTCCACTTGGACATCCGGCGGCTGCTGGACCGGGCCGTCCGCTGGCTCCTGGGACAGGGAACGCTGTCGCGGCCCATCGCAGACGTGGTCTCGGAGTTCAAACCGGTGATGGAACCGATGCGCGCGCGCCTGCTGGAGTACCTGCGCGGCGATGACCGGAAACGGGTTGCCAGCTGGCTGGAGAACGCAGGCGAGTGGGAGCTGCCGGAAGGTCTGGCCTTGCGCTGGGCAGAGCTTTTCGAAAGCTTCGTGCTGCTGGACATCGCCAAGATTGCCCGCGTGCGCAAGGACCCGGTGGAAGAGATCGCCGCCGTCTACTACACCGTCTTCAACCGGTTCCATGCAGATTCACTGCTGGAACGGATCAGCAGCCTCCCCCGGCAGGACAGGTGGCAGGCGCTGGCCAGGGCAGCCTTGCGGGATGACCTGTACTCCACCATCTCGGACATGACGACGGCGGTGCTGGACGCCACTGCCGCCGCTGACTCGCCGGAGGCGCGGCTGAAGGACTGGGAGGCCCGGAATGCAGAGCAGCTCACCAGGGCGAAGAGCATGTTTGACGAGGTGAATTCGCTCGAGGCGGACGATATGGCGTCACTGTCGGTAGCATTGAGGCTCTTGAGGTCAATCGTCCGACGCTAGCAAGTCCGGCGTCGAAAATGGAGGTGCAGTGGCAATCTTTACGGACCCTATCAGGGAACACGCTGATTTTGGGCCGGGCGATGCCGAGTGGCTGCACCTCCTGGTGGGGGACTGGCAGATGGTTGCGGACCTTGCTTTCGCGGACCTTGCCCTGTGGTTTCCCCACCCTGAGCTTGGCTACGTGGCGCTCGCCCACGTGCGGCCCTCCACCACGCACACCGTGTTCCACGGGGACTTCGTGGGGGAGGGCATCCGCTCGGACCTGCAGCCCCTTGTGGACAAGGCCTGGAACAGCCGTTCCATCGAGCGCTCCAGTGAAACCAACTGGAGCAGCGATATGGCCCTCCGCGTGGAGGCCGTTCCCATGGTCCGCAACGGGCGCACCCTGGCGGTGGTCACCACCCACATGGACCTCTCCAGCTCGCGGATGCCTTCGCGCCTTGAACTGACCTACCGGCAGTGTGCATACGACCTCCTCCGGATGGGCACGCTGGGGCTGTGGCCGGACTTCGCCTCGCCCACAGGTTCCCGCCGCGGCGCACCCCGGGTTGGGGACGGACTTATCCGGCTGGATGCGGAGGGAATCGTGCAGTACGCGAGCCCCAACGGAGTCTCTGCGTTCAGGCGGCTCGGTGACGGGGAGTCCTTGGAGGGCCGCTCACTGGCCGAGGTGACCGCCAGCCTGCTGAAGGACCGCCGCATGGTTGATGAGACGTTGCCCTTGGTGGTTACCGGGCGGATGCCTTGGCGCAGCGAAATTGAATCCCGTGGCGTGAGCCTGTCACTGCGCGCCATTCCGCTGCGGGACGAGCAGCAACGGTTCGGTGCACTGGTCCTGTGCCGTGATGTGTCGGAGCTTCGCCGGCGTGAAATGGAGCTGGTGACCAAAGACGCCACAATCCGCGAGATCCACCACCGGGTCAAGAACAACCTGCAGACTGTCGCGGCGCTGCTGCGCATGCAGTCCCGCCGCATGGTCAGCGACGAAGCAAAGCAAGGGCTGGAGCAGGCCATGCGCCGGGTGGCCACCATTGCGCTCGTCCACGAGACACTGTCCCAGGGGCTCACGCAGAGCGTTGATTTCGACGAGCTGATCGGGCGCCAGTTCCGGCTGTCGGCCGAAGTCGCCTCACCCTCGCAGCAGGTCCGGACGGAACGATCCGGCACTTTCGGAGAGCTGCCGAGCGATCTTGCCACCCCGCTGGCCCTGGTCATCAACGAACTGGTGACCAACGCTGTGGAGCACGGGCTCGAGGGCAGGGCCGGGACTGTCTGGCTCATCGCTGACCGCTCCGAGGGGGATGACGGTGAGGAACTCACCGTCACCATTGCCGACGACGGCGTGGGACTTCCGGATACGCCTCACGTTGAGGGGCTGGGGCTTCAAATCGTACGGACCTTGGTGACCAGCGAGCTCGGCGGGACTATCCAGTGGCGGCCGCGCGAAGGCGGCGGCACCGCAGTGGAGATCCGGATCAGCCTGGCTGGCAAATAGGTTCAGGCCCAGGAAGCTCTGGCTGGCCCCGACGTTCACGTTGGTTCGCCGAACAACAACAGCCCCGGCAACAACCATTGAGGTTGCGGCCGGGGCTGTTGTTTTGTGGGTGAGGTGTTCCTAGGAGGCGCGGCGGGCGCGGGCAGCGCGGCGCTTCAGCGCCCGGCGCTCGTCTTCGCTCATACCGCCCCAGACGCCTGCGTCCTGGCCCGACTCCAAAGCCCACTGCAGGCACGTGTCCACGACGGGGCAGCGGCGGCAGACGCTTTTTGCTTCTTCGATCTGCAGAAGGGCTGGCCCAGTGTTCCCGACGGGGAAGAAGAGTTCGGGGTCCTTTTCAAGGCACGCTGCGCGGTTACGCCAATCCATGCTGATCAGTTGCTCCATTTCTGGGAAGAGCCCTTGTGAAATTATTCACTAGTGGCTACAAAGGAAAAGGGCCCGGCAGGGCCCCCTTGGTCATCTGGATCAAGCCTGTCATGTTAACGGCGTGTAAACAAGAGGTAATAACGCTTGATATCCGCGGAAAGCTGAGCGATGCGTCACACTGGCGGTGATGGCCCCAACCACTGTCCGACTATGTCCGGTAGGGTGCCAGTGTGTCAAGACCCCCAATAAACCCAGCGAACCCGCCTTCCTCTTCCGAAGAATCCGGCCAGGGGCCGCAGAGGCCTGATGGGGGTGCCCAGGGTCCCCGGCCGCCGGCGGTGATTGTCGTGACTTTGGTGGTTGCCGTGGAAGCCACGGCCCTTCTGCTCGCTGCTTGCTGGTACGGGTACCAGCTGGCCATCGGAAGCCCGGTCCTGTCCTTCTGGGGAGCGGTTTTCACGTTGGGGTTACTGCTGGCTTTTTCGGCGTGGCTGTACGCGGTGGGCGTCTATCTTTACCGGGGCTACCGCTGGACCCGTGCCGCTGCCCTTGTCGCGCAGCTGTTCGTTCTGACCATCGGGTTGCCAACCCTTAGCGGTGGCCTCGTGCTCGTCGGCCTCGCAATGCTGCTTCCTGCGGTCGCCGCGATCGTGCTCCTTTTCCACAGCACAGTGATCAGCTACGCTTCCCGCACCGGGCGATCCACCCCGGCGCTGTGACCGGCTGCCACGTCGTGTCACTACGTGCCTGTCCAGGCCACCTGAACCGCCGAGGACTTGCCTCGGGCAATCAGCACACCCCTGCCTGCGGGCGGATTGGGTTCTATCTCGAAGCGGATTCCGTAGAGGTCTCCCTCCGACGTTGACCGCGGGGACAGCAGGAGTCCAGTCCCGGCGGCGCGCGCGTCCATGGCCAGCGGGACGCGCTGGATCAGCAAAGGACTGTAGTTGGCCGTGAAGATTACTGCATGGCCCAACGCGTGCAAGTCAGAGATGTCCCGCTGGGGCCCCGCAGCCAGGAGGTCGATGTCGTCCACCAACAGCACTGCTTTTCCAGGCAGTCTTCCCTCCCTCGCCTTTTTCAAGGTTTCCTTCCATAACTCGGCGGGGTCACTCATCCGGCCTGGGTGAATCCAGCGGTCCGCATCGGGATTCAGCGTCTGCAGGGTCTGCAGGAAGTTCGTTTTCCCGGACCCTTGTCCCCCCAGGACGGCGAAGGTGCCCCCGGACGGGACGTGCACAAAGACGGGGTCAAGTTCGTCGCCACCGACGCCGAAAAGCACGTTCCACGTCGTTGAAGGACAGCTCTCCCGGCGCTGTGGGACCCGAACCACGCCGGGAGCCGATAAGCCTTCCGGAATATTCGTCCCGGCCTCCCCGGCCTCCCCGGCATCCCCGGCGTCGGCTGTCCCGGTCCCCGCTTCATGCGTGACTGCATTCCTGGACGAAGACTGTCCCGGGTCCGCTTCCAGTCCCGGATCCTCCATTCGTTCCACTGCCGCCCTGACCTCCGCGGCTGTTACCAGGGCGGGCAGCGGTTCAATGCGGAACGGCCGCTTCCCGGATTGCTGCGTCGCCTTCCATCCGGCGCCGTCGGGCCCGGAAACGTCAGGAGCGGGTTCGTAAAGTTGGCACACAGACGCGGTGCCGCAGGCGATGGAACCAAAAGCTACTCCCCGGCCCTTGACCGCGGCAGTGGACGGCATCCTTGGCCAGGCTGTCCTGCTCTCCTCATTTGAACCGGTGGGGAAATAGATGCGGTTGGGCAGGGACCCGCAGAACCTGGCGGTGACGAGTTCCCGCTCCCCGGAAATGATGACCGTGATACCCGCCCTGGCGCCGTCGCGGACAAGATCCTGCACCAGTTCCTCGGCCCAGGCCAACGGGCCGGCCCGAAAAGCCGAGACCCAGGAACCCCATCCGGAGATGGCGAGAAGCAGCGGAACGCCCCCGTGGTCAGTCCGGCTCAGTCGGGCAGCCATTTCCCGGCCCAGCCGTTCCAGGACGCGGACGCCGCGCCGCAGCTCATGCAGCCCGGTGTGGGCTCCGGTCCGAGGGTGCACTGCCAGCCCGTTGAAGACCGCGGAAGCGTCCAGGAAGTAGCAGTGTGTTTCGTCGGCATGTTCTGCCACGTCGTGGACTGCCAGCTCGAGGGCTTCGCATGCTCCTGACGCCGGACTTCCTATCAAGGCAAGATGGCCGTCTTTTGACGGGTTCCAGACCAGCGATCTGATTTCCTGCTGGTGGGGCACATCGAGCAGGCCCAAAGCACCGGCCTTCCCTCGTGTCCCGCCAAGTTCCGGGAGCGCCCCGGCCGGACCTGTTTCGGGCCGGGCGGCCTTGAGCGGCAGCGGAGGGGCTACCGGAAGCCGGGGTGCAGATCCTGCCTGCGACGCCCAAAGATCCCGAACCATCGCAACGAGAGGGGCTGCTGCCTCTGCTGGGGTCCGGCCCGGGGCGTCTGTTCCGGCAGGGTTGTCTTGGTCGCGGGCCGAGAGGAAATCGGTGGTGAGCTGAACCTTGACTTCATTTACGCCACTGTCCGGGGTGGGTATCCCGGTGGACGCAGATTGAAACTCCAGAGGCGGTTCCGTGCCGCGGGCAATGAAGGCGCGGCCCGGCGTGCTGAGGCTTATTCCGGCAGCGGCCTTTGTGGTGAGGATGTCGTGGGACTCCACGTCGGATTGGACGCGGAGCGCGATGCTGGAGGTGACGTTTGCCCGGATATCGGCGGTCAGTGCTCCCTGGGGCCGCTGGGTGGCCATGACCAGGTGCAGGCCAAGCGAGCGGCCGATGGAGGCGATGCGCATCAGTTCGCGGAGCGCTTCGGGTGCGTCGTCCACGAGCATGCGGAACTCGTCGATGACGATGACCAAGTGGGGAAGTGGAAGGTCCCGGGATGCTGGTGTTTCCCGGTAGGAGGCAAGGTCCGGAACCTGTGCCGCGGCGAGGGCTTGCTCACGGAGCCTGATTTCAGCCTTGAGCGAGGTAAGCGTCCGTTCGAGCTCATGGGCCGACAAGTCGGTCAGGACGCCGACGCAGTGGACCAGTCCGGCCAGAGGGCCGAGACCTGCACCGCCTTTGAAATCCACAAAGAGGAAATTGATCCGGTCGGGCGGATGGGTGAGCGCCAGTGCCAGCACCAGAGTGCGGAGCAGCTCCGATTTGCCTGAGCCCGTTGTCCCTGCAACCAGCAGGTGCGGACCGTCGGTTTGCAGGTCCAGGACCAGGGGGCCCGCTGCCTGCATGCCCAGGGGGACTGCCAGGGTTCCTGCGCGGGCAGTCGAGTTCCAGCGGGCAGCAGTGTGGGCGGGGGAAGGCGGCAGCAGGTCGTCAAGGCTGCAGGCGGGGGGAACTGAGTTCTCCACGCGGTTGAGCAGTCCTGGAAAAGCTGCCAGTTGTCTGCAGTAGCTGCTGAACACGTCATCAGGTGCCAGGTCCGGGACGAACGTAACCTCCCTGCCCGGTTCCCGCAGGCGTGATTGCCCCTCGGTCAGTTTTATGTCGGAGACGCCGGGTGGGCAGTCAGCCGCAGAAAACTCAAGCACTTGCCAGTTCTGCTGAGCCGCCGTTTCGCGCAGCCCTGCCGCATCCTTGCCCAGGGAGGCCGTGAGCAGGAGGATGCCATGGTCAAAGTCACGAGTAAAACCGTCGGTGATCGCGCGCAGGCACGCCTGCCGGGACACGGCGAAAGTCACACTATGGAGAAAACGGGCAGGCAGGGGAAGGCTTACTGGACGGCCGCAGATCACCATGCGTGTCCTGCAGCCTCCTGGATACCCGGCCAGTTGCATGACGAGTGATCGCAGCATTCCGTCCAGCATGGTGCGCGATCCCCGCAAGGTGGTGGGGCTATGCGCCGGGTTCAACATCACGGGCACTTCCCCGACAGACGGAATGGCGTGCTGAGCGCTCCCTGATTCAATCTTCAGGTTGGCCGTTTGGGGAGCCAGTCCCAGCCGCAGCCACACCCTGGCCTCCGCGCGTGCTGTAGAAGGCGCAACCTGGGCGTGGGTCGCAGCAAGCACCAGCAGCGCCAGTGACGGACCGGCGCGGTTCCGCCGCTTCTGGTCATCCTTGACCGCGGCGCTGATCCTTTTCGTGAATTCCCGCCGCTGGCGGCGCCCGGAGGTCAGCGGGATAAGCACGGATACCGCCGAAACCGCAGCGAAAGCAAGGAACATCCACATGCCTGTGAGGACTGCGAGTCCGATGCCGACGGCCAGGGGGAGCACGGCAGTAAGCAAAAGGATGCCACGGTTGCCGGACTCTGGACGCCCCGCAACGGTGAGGGGATCCTGGACTGAAGTGCCGGCGTCGGCAAGTGCTTTGTCCGGGGCATCCAGAAAGACCAGGGACATCATCGAACTGCCGCAGCGGATGGAGGAAACCGTCGAGATCAGTGCATGGCGGACCCGTTCGCCGTCGATGTACGTGCCGTTGGCACTGCCCAGATCGACGATCATGATGTCCTTTTCGGTGACTACCAGGCGGGCATGTTCCCGGGAAAGTTCAGGGTCCGGGATCACTATGCCCGTATTGCTTCTGCCGATGGTGTACGTGCCGCGCTGCAGGGGGATCAGGGTGCCGGCTCCGGCGCCGCTGTGAACAGCCAAAGCGATGGGGGCGGCGGGATCGGAGTCGGGCCGCCGCCGGGATCTCCGGCCAGCGGGCTGGCTTCCGCCGTCAACCAGCACGGCGCCCGGGACCAGGGGCGCCGTTCCGAGGCTCAGGGAGCACAGGTCCTCCCCGCCAACAAAGACAGCTCCCGTGCCGAACGTCCTGACGAGCTCAGCGTGGATTGCCTCACCGGACGTGCCGGGAGGAGCCGTGACAGTGAGTTCCAGGGGTAGTCCGGCCTGCGGCGACTGCGGGCCTCGGACCAGGGTGCAGTGAAGCGTCATGGGTGCAGATCCTTTGGTGCCTTTGCACTCACGCTAGCCAGAGGCGCTGAATGCGCGCCGCTCCGTTATGTCCTATGTGGATAAGCTCCCCGGGTGCGCTGGCAGACATGTTGTGGACCGCCCCAGTGCTCAGCCGGGACCCCCAGCACTGCCCAGTGAGACGAGGGGTGACAGCAGCCCGATTCGACGGGCGCCACAATCACTCGGGTAGGCTAGAGCAGCAGACAATGCGCACCATTGCGCTGCCCGCATTCAAACCAGGAGATTTTGTGACCGCTGACCTCGTCATTGTAGGGTCCGGCTTTTTTGGCCTGACAATCGCAGAACAGGCCGCTACCGAGCTCGGCCTGAAGGTCGTCGTCATCGACCGCCGCCACCACATCGGCGGCAATGCATACAGCGAGAAGGAAGAGCAGACCGGCATCGAGGTGCACCGGTACGGTGCGCACTTGTTCCACACGTCCAACGAGCGCGTGTGGGAGTACGTCAACCGGTTCACCACCTTTACGAACTACGTCCACAAGGTGTACGGCGTGCACAAGGGCGAGGTCTACTCCCTGCCAATCAACCTGGCCACCATTAATCAGTTCTTCCGCGCCAACCTCACCCCCGGCCAGGCGAGGGAGCTCATTCAGGAACAAGCCGGCGAACTTGCTGGAACTGATCCCCAGAACCTCAACGACAAGGGAATCCAGCTCATCGGGCGGCCTTTGTATGAAGCGTTCATCAAGCATTACACCGGCAAGCAGTGGCAGACGGATCCCAAGGACCTGCCCGCCGGCATCATCTCCCGGCTGCCTGTGCGTTACAACTACGACAACCGGTACTTTAACGACAAGTACGAGGGCCTCCCCACGAACGGCTACACGGCCTGGATCGAAAAGATGGCAGAACACCCGAACATCGACGTGCGGCTGAATACCGATTTCTTCGACGAGTCGCACGAGTACAGCAAGAACAAGGTTGTCGGCAACATCCCCGTCGTGTACACCGGGCCGGTTGACCGCTACTTCGACTACGCCGAGGGCGACCTCTCGTGGCGCACCATTGACTTCGAGGAGGAAGTCCTCGATATCGAGGACTTCCAGGGCACGTCAGTGGTGAATTACAACGACGACGACGTCCCCTACACCCGGGTTATCGAGCCCCGCCACTTCCACCCGGAGCGCGACTACCAGACGGAAAAGACCGTCATCATGCGTGAGTTCTCACGCTTCGCCGAAAAGGGCGACGAGCCGTACTACCCAGTCAACACCTCCGCCGACAGGGAGCGCCTACTCAAGTACCGCGACCTCGCTGCCGCAGAGAAAGACGTCCTGTTTGGCGGCCGGCTTGGCACCTACAAGTACCTGGACATGCACATGGCCATCGGATCGGCGCTAAGCATGTTCGACAACAAGATCCGGCCGCATTATGAAAGCGGCGCAGAGCTCGAAAGCGGAGGCGTGGACGCATGAGTGTCTCAACCAAAAGCCCAAAGAACACGACGGCTGCTGCGGACAGGGTTGCCTCTGAACGATGGGACACACTGCAGCGGGTGATACTCCCGAGTGCAAGCCAGATGGACACGGTCCCCCTCTACATGGATATGGGGACTGCCACCGGCATTCAACTGCCCACCGTGGGTGACCGGGACGGTAAGCCTGCGAGTGCCCGGACTATTAGCAGCCCGACAAAGGAAGCCCACGTTGAGGACTTCCTTTCCCGGCATTCGACGTCCGTGCGTGCAGGCGAGCGGGTATCGTTTGGCAGCTACTTCAATGCATTCCCCGCCAGCTACTGGCGGCGCTGGACGACCGTGGACAAGATTCGACTCCAGGTCCGGACTCAAGGCACGGGTTCAGTCATCGTGTATAAGTCCAATGCCCGGGGCTCTCTGCAGCGCGTGGACACGCGCCGTGTCGAGGGGATTGCAGACAACCACTTCGAGCTTTCCCTCGCGCCCTTCGGTGACGGCGGCTGGTACTGGTTTGACCTTCTCGCCGGCACGGAGCCGCTCATTATGCTCGACGCCGAGTGGCAGGGGCCCGCTGCGGAGAGCAAACCAGGATCTGTCACTCTTCAGATCACCACTCTTAACAAGACTGACTTTTGCCTCAACAATCTCCGCCTGCTTGCCGAGGCCGAGGAAGCGCTCGAGCATGTTCAAGAGATCCTCATCGTCGATCAAGGCACCCAGAAGCTTTCCGAGGCAGAAGGCTTCGACGACGTCAAAAAGTCGCTGAACGGGAAACTGCGCATTATCAACCAGACCAACCTCGGCGGGTCCGGCGGGTTCGCCCGGGGCATGTTTGAAGCGGTGGAAAACGGCAGCGACTACGTCCTGCTCATGGACGATGACGTCGTCGTCGAACCTGAAAGCATCATTCGACTCCTGACCTTCGCCGATCGCTGCAAGACGCCCACCCTCGTGGGCGGCCACATGTTTGACCTGTACAACCGAACTGTGCTGCACACCTTCGGCGAGATTGTGAACCCGTATAGGTTCCAGCCGTCCCTGCCCAGCGAGGACATGATTCTGGGTCACGACTTCATGTCCTCGAATTTGCGTCAAACGTCCTGGCTGCACCGCCGCTGCGATGTAGATTACAACGGCTGGTGGATGTGCCTGATCCCCACCCAGGTGATCCGGGAGATAGGACTTTCGCTTCCGCTGTTCATCAAATGGGACGACTCTGAATACGGCCTGCGGGCCAAGGCCCACGGTTATCCGACTGTTTCGCTTCCCGGCTCCGCCGTATGGCATGTTTCCTGGATTGACAAGGACGACCTTGTCGGATGGCAGGCGTACTTCCACGCCAGGAACCGGGTGGTGGCGGCTCTCCTGCACAGCCCCTACGAATTTGGCGGCCGTGTGATCAAGGAATCCCAGTACGCCGACGTAAAGCATCTGGTGTCGATGCAATACGCAACAGCAGAGGGACGTCAATGGGCGCTGGAAGACGTCCTTAAGGGCCCGTCGGCGCTGCCGGACCTGCTTGACACAAAACTGCCCAAGATCCGCGAGATGATGTCAGGACACTCGGACTCTGTCTTCCGTCCGGATCCGGAGGACTTTCCCTCGCCAAAGATGGACAAGCCGCCCCGCCGCGGTCATGGACCTTCGCAGCCGTCAAAGATCACGTTGTTGCCGTGGGCAGCCAAGACCGTTGTCCGGCAGTTGGCAAGCCCTGTCAAAGGCAGCACTGCCGAACGGCCCCAAACCACGGTTGCCCACCAGGACAACCGTTGGTGGCGCATGGCACAGTACGACAGTGCCGTCGTCTCGAACGCCGAAGGAACCGGTGCGTCCTGGTACCGGCGCGATCCACAGCAGCTCCGGAAAATGTTGGCGGAAAGCGCTCGGGTTCACGCTACCCTCCTCAAGGAGTGGCCCGCACTCAGCAAGAAATACAAGGCTGCCCTGCACGACCTCACCTCCATTGAGTCCTGGAGGAAGACGTTCGAGCAGCACACCCAGAACGAGATCAAGTGAGCGCAATTTCTCCAAGCGAACTGACCACGCCTGGGCTGGGGAGCGGTCTGCGCGACATAAAGCAGTCGAGCTTCCTTCTTAAGCTGTTGGTGCGCAAGGAACTCAAGGTCCGCTACCGCGGCTCCGTTCTCGGGCTGTTGTGGTCGTACGTCAAGCCTGGAGTGCAATTCGTCGTTTTCTACGTGGCCCTGGGCGTTTTTCTAGGGCTGGAGCGCAGCCCAAGAAATCCCGACGGGCTGGCCAACTACGCCGTTTACCTTTTCTCCGGCATAGTTCTGATCAATTTCTTCTCTGAAGCTCTGGGTAACGCTGCCCGGTCGATCGTCAACAACGGGAACCTGATCAAGAAGATCTACCTGCCGCGGGAACTCTTTCCTGTGGCTTCCGTATGGGTGTCGGCAGTCCACTTTTTCCCGCAGTTGGTGGTGCTCGTAGCCGGCTGCGTCATCGCCGGATGGAAACCCAACTTCGTTCAGTTGCTTGCTGCTGTGGCCGGATTTCTCATCGTAGGGCTGCTCGCTACGGGCTTGGGGCTGCTCTTCGGAGCCGCCAACGTCTACTTCCGCGACTCTGAAAACCTCGTGGACATGTTGTTGATGGTGGCTACCTGGGCCTCGCCCGTTATGTACGCCTGGACCATGGTGCACGAGAAGTTGGGCCCAGGATGGTTCGCCGTTTACCAAGCCAATCCGATCACCATCGGGGTCGAATTGTTCCACTACGCCTTCTGGTTCCCCACGACGGACGGCACGGCTGCGATGCCCCCTGATCTCTTTAGCCTGTGGCTGCCAGTTGGCCTCGCGGTCGCACTGGCAGTAGTTACGTTGGGCCAATTCACCTTTCGGCGCCTCGAGGGCCGTTTCGCGCAGGAGCTGTAAGTGGTCAACGCAATCGAAGTCACGGATATCAGCAAGCAATTCGTGCTGCGCCACACCCGCTCCATTAAGGAAGCAGTGGTGTGGCTGGTGAAAGGCCGCAAGGGCGACCTTTCGGAGAAGTTCCATGCCCTGAAGAACGTCACTGTCGAGATCAAGACCGGTGAAACTGTGGCACTCCTGGGGTTGAATGGATCCGGGAAGTCTACATTGCTGAAACACATCTCGGGTGTCATGCTGCCGGATACGGGATCGGTGAGGACGAGGGGGAGAGTAGCCGGCCTCATTGAGGTCGGGGCAGGCTTCCACCCGGACCTCTCCGGCCGGGACAATGTCTTCCTGAACGGGGCCATTCTGGGAATGACCGAACAGCAGGTCAAGGACCGGTTCGATGACATTGTCGAGTTCTCGGAAATTGGTCAGTTCATCGATACTGAGGTGAAGTTCTACTCCTCGGGGATGTACCTTCGGCTGGCGTTCTCGGTAGCTGTCCACACCGATCCTGAAGTATTCCTGATTGACGAAATCCTTGCTGTCGGCGACGAGCCGTTCCAACGGAAGTGCATAGACAAGATTCAGGAACTGGCCCGCGACGGGAAGACCCTCGTCGTGGTAAGCCACGACCTCGATCTTGTGTCCCGGATTTGTGAGCGTGGAATTCTGTTGGAGCACGGCAACGTCAAGTTTGATGGTTCCATTCATGAAGCAGTTGCTCTTCTGCGGTCCTGATCCCGGCCGCAGGAGCAAAGAACCTCAGTCCATGGGTGCGAACGCGCTGTAGCCCTGCAGCATTACCTTGGTTCTGTGCGCCCTGGGTCCCTCAAGCGCGTGCTTATTGCGCAAAGATGGCCCAGTGGCTTGTGACTGTTACTCGTGGCCCCGACTTGCAACGTTGGATTCATCAGTGAATGGATTGGCGGAGGCCCGGTCTTGATGGAGTCGAGAGTGGAGTTGTCCGCACGTATCCAAAGGGATGCCCGGGTTGAAGCCTGTCCGGTTCGTGCGCTATATTCCGGCACGGGGTTCACAAGAGGACGGTGAGGCAGGCCCAGGAACCGGCCGCAAGACGTCGGCGTCAGTCGCAGGCGGTAACCTCAAACAACTTGGCCTCGCCATGCCGGGCCAGAAGCTCGAACCCCGGTGTCGCATCGGGAATCTGCAGCCCTTGGAAACCGTGGTTTCCCCCATGGACCTCCCGGGTCCCGAAGTCCAGTACGTAGCGAACGTTGTTGACGCGCGCAGCAGGGCAGACGGCCGGGTCGTTTGCTGCTTCCCGAAATTTGTCGTTCAACAGTTCGGTGGCCTTTGTATACGTTGTGAGTGTGTGCTTGGATGTTGTGTTGCGGTCGGCCATGGCAAACGCCATCGCACCTCCGGTCCAGGGATTGACCGCGATAGTGGCTTCCGGCGGTACATGCTGATCGAGTTCTTCGATCAGAGCCATTTCATCGGAACTGACCAAGGGGGAGTCAGGCGATGTTGAGTAATTCGCTTGTGCGGACCGGACCGGCGTAAGCATTGGTGGTGCCTGGAGGATTCCCAGCACAGCCAAGAAGGCAAGGGGTCCAACAGTGTACATAGCAACCGGTGCTCGCAGTGTGGAAGTGAAGGCAGTCTGTTGGGAAATCGATGTGACGCGGTTCTGCAGTGATTGAATGGCCCACGCCGCACCGATAGCTCCCAGGGCCACCCCGGCCACCGGGAGCAGTGCGGCTAGGCGGTAGCTGTCGTTGTACCAGACCCCGGTCAGAGTGTCGCGAAGCGTCCCTGCAGGGCCAGCGGAAACCATGACAAAGAGTGCCGCAATGACCGCGAAGGAAGCGGAGAGCCATGCAGAGGAAGGACGCTTCAATACATAAATTAGGCCTGCGATGACGAGGACGCTGACAAGCCAAGCCGGGGGCCGCTGCATGGCGGAATTAGTCAGTATCTCCCCGACTGCCTGTCCGGGAGTCTGTACGGGCAGCCACGTTGCAGCCGCGGCCGGTGGACGAACGTACATCCAAAGGACAGCAATAATGGCGAGAATTATCAGCAGTCCCGCGCCCGCGAGGACCGTTACGCCTGCTGGCCTACCCGCCCTACGCTGCCTTATCGCGAAGGTTGTGAAGGCAGCGAGAAGGATTGGAACAGACATGGCTGCCAAAGACATCACACCGTTAGGGTGAGCGACGGCAACGCCGAGGGCTGAAAGTGGGGCCAGTGAGTACCTTGCAAGCGGGCCAACGTTCGCAAAGATACTTGTTCCGAAAAACACGTTTACGCAGGCCAGTGCTCCCGGAAGCATGCTTACAGACAGGAAGTTCGGGTACAAGACCCCAAAGTCCAGCAACAGGATGGGAAAGGATCCAAAGCCGGCTGCCAGAACGCCTGCCGCGCCGATGGCATAGGCGTTTGAGCCCATTATCGACCTCACCAGGAGCATGCAGCCCAGGGTCCAGACGGTTGTAGCGACACAAAGGTTGAGTACGTTGACCGCGACTGGCAAGGGAAGGCCCGTCACTTGTATAAGAAGCGATGCCAAGCCATGCCAAGCAGCGGGATAAAAGTATGGAGGATTGTCGCCGTTCGTCATCCCCGTAATCGTCATCGAAGAGGCGTTTCCAGTCTCCAGGACGTAACGGATGGCATTCAGGTGGAAGACATTGTCGAAGGTCTGGGAGATGTTCTCAGGCCGGCCAAACGCCGCGCGCAACTGCAGCCCTATCGAGACAGCGCCGAGAGCAAAGCCCACTGTTGCGAGAATCAGCATCCGTCTGGAAGTTCCGATGGCGGTCCGCCATGGCTGGTGCGGCTGCCGTAGTTTCGGAATTCTTCGGGCTGCAAGGAAAACTGCGGCAAGCGACAGTGATGCAACTGCTACTGGCAGGACCGACCAGTCCACTCCGAAATATGGTGTCAATATGGCGGTGACGGCCACAATACTTACTGTCAGAAGGGGAGCAACAGCAATAAAGGCAGGGTTGCGAAGGCCGAGAGCCAGGATGAGTAGCGTGCCAGGCAGAAACAGCAGGGCTAAGCATACGGCGGCCATGGGAATGACAGAAAACCAACTCATGAAGACTCCACGGAAAGACGGCAGGTAGACGGCAGGTGCGGCTCACGCCGCGGACCTTAGTCCTCCAGAAGGCCCAAGAGGTAGCTTCCGTAACCGCTCTTGACAAGCGGTTCTGCCCGGGAGCGGAGTTCGTCGTCGGTCAGGAAGCCCTGGCGCCAAGCAATCTCTTCTGGAGCCCCGATCTTAAGACCTTGACGGTTCTCGACAGTGCGGATGAAATTCGATGCGTCGCTGAGGTCGTTGAATGTTCCGGTGTCCAACCACGCGGTTCCGCGTGGGAGGATCTCAACCTGAAGCTTGCCTCGTTCAAGGTAAATCCTGTTGACGTCCGTAATTTCGAGCTCCCCGCGCGGGGAAGGTTTGAGACTTTTGGCTATGTCCACAACGTTGTTGTCGTAGAAGTACAGCCCGGGCACCGCGTAGTGGCTCTTTGGCTTCTCCGGCTTTTCTTCGAGCGAGAGGGCCCTGCCGTCATCAGCAAATTCAACGACTCCGTAGGCCTTGGGATCTTTTACCCAGTAGCCAAACACGGCGCCGCCGTCTATGTCCGCATGGCGTCGGAGCTGCGTGCCCATCCCTTGGCCATAGAAAATATTGTCCCCTAGGACGAGGGCGACAGTTTCGTCCCCGATGTGTTCCGCACCCAAAATGAAAGCCTGGGCAAGGCCATCGGGGGAGGGCTGCTGCACGTAGGTCAGATTGATGCCGAACTGCGACCCGTCTCCCAGGAGACGCTGAAACTGGTCTGCGTCATGGGGGGTGGTAATGATGAGAATATCCCTGATACCCGCGAGGATGAGTGTGGACAGCGGGTAGTAGATCATTGGCTTGTCATACACCGGGACGAGCTGCTTGCTGATGCCAAGGGTGATCGGGTGCAGCCGCGATCCAGTTCCGCCGGCCAGAATAATTCCACGCATGGCTTCAATCATTCACCACTCTGCATCCAGTGCCAAAACGGCAGTTGCACGAGGCCTACTGTTCTGGTCGTGGACCGCTGCGTCCCAGGAGGCCGTCACGAAGACCAAGCCGGGCGTAGGAGAGCCGTTCACGTCTACCGGGTGCCAGAACGCTCACCAGTAAAAGGTGCCGTAAGTCCAGCACCAGCCCTCTCATGCTCCAGTATGGTTCCTGAAGCGCGAACCTCCTGGCCAGCAGGACGCGGTTACGGACGATGAAGTAGTAGCGCCAAGGCGCTGCTGTTCTCACCATCAGAGGTTTGCGGCCCCGCCTCAGATGCCAACTGCCGATTCTGGCCGGAACCATGGCTCCCAGTGAATGAACCAGTTCGGGTCCGGGGGCAATGATGCAAAGTAGCTTGTTGGCCTTTGCCCGCAAGTAGAACTCACTGTCGACGCCATCTATAAACAGCTTCTCGTTAAATTGGCCCACTTTGTCCAGGGAAGCAACGGGTATCAGTAGTCCTGATTGGACTGGCTCATCACCGATGACCACGCCTTTATGTGTTGTTAGTGGCCGGCTTGGCAATCCGCTGACCTTGCCGGGCGAAACCATTCCAACAGAAAGTCCAGCAGCGGCAGCAGCGGCAGCAGCGTGTTCAAGAGCATGAACGAAGCCCGGCGGTACGAGTGAATCCTGATCCATGGTCAGTACGAATTCAAGAGCGGCATTACGCAAGCGGGCCACTTCAACGCCCTTGTTGAGTGCCGCGGCGATGCCCATGTTGCTCTCGAGGCGCAGAACGACACAGCCAAGCGCGCCCAGCTGAGCGTAGACAGCTTCGTCAGGGGAGGTACTTCCATCATCTACGACTACCACCTCGGAGCACTGTTCAAGGAGCGCGAGACAGTTTCGAATGAGGTTGGGCCGAGGATTGAAGGTGCTCACGACGGCAGCCGTCACTGTACTTTTAGCCCTGCCCATTATGTTCCCAGACCGTGACGGAGCATGGTGCGAAAAGCGCCGCTGTCGCGGGACCTCAGCAGGGCAGGTATCAGCGACAAAGCGTGCAGTCTGGAAGTGAGACGCAGCCGCGCAGCCAACTCCGCCCGTCGCCACCCCTGAGCATGGGCAAGGCGCGCGGCCAAAGAGAAATAGTCTCTTTCGCCGGTAAAGCGAGACCCATCCACAATGAGCCGCGAGGACGCGCTTTCCGTGTGCCGGCGGTATGCGAAGCTTTCCGACGGCACCAGCAGCAGAGATCTTCCCTGCAGGATCATGTCCACAATGAGGGCAAGGTCTTGAATAATGGGGAATTCGTCACGGAAGTCAACTGTTCGCACCGAGTCGGTCTTGAAGGTGAGCGAGGGCCAATACAGCCAGTCGCCGTGCAGGAGACTGCTGGCCAGCTTCTCGCCCGAAAGCAAGAGCGGTGACGTAGACCGGGGTTTGAGGATCCGTTGTTTGACAGTGTCCACGAGGGTCTTCACGCGTTGGCCTGCCGCATCGATGACGCGTACGCCCGGCTGGATAATGTCGGCGTCCGGATAGGCGTCGTGTGCTTCCAGAACGGTTTTCACGTAGTTGGGCAGGAGGACGTCATCGCAACCAACCACCGCAACCAGTTCTTGCCGCGCCATCTGAATGGACGTCCTGAAACTCTCAGTGATGCCTTCGTTTTTATGCTTCTTAAAGTAAGTGATCCGAGGGTCCGCAATTCCGGCCACATACTCCTCAATGGTCGGATCCGGGTAGGCGTCGTCCACAATGGTGAGGAACCAACGTGGGTCAGTCTGCGCCAAGACACTGTCGACAGTCAGCTTCATGTAATCGGGGTCGCCCCAGTATGGAACAAAAATATCCAAGGAGGTCTCAGTCACTGCTACTGACCTTCCGGATCTTGGCTGCCGTTACCCCCACTGACCGGCAATAGGCCGGTAAGCCGCTCCACCTGGATGCGGAGTATTGCAACCTCCTCTGCCAAGGCACGGGTTTCCTCCTCCACCACGGATATTTCCCACGAAAGGTGCAGGCAAACACCGAGAAGCATGAGGATGCTGAGAATAAACAAAAGGTTGGAAGGCAGCTGGACGCCAACGACCCTTGCTATATACACCAGAAGCTGGGGAAACGCAGCCAGAACAAGCGTGGCGACTCCAACGACGAGCCACCATATTGCGTATTTTTCGCGCAGTTTCTTCCGGCGGAGCATCTCAGCTACCAGCCCGACAATTGCCAGAGCCAGAAGAAAAGCGGCGATGTTCGGCATCATTTCTGTCCTGCCATTGTCTGAAGTGGCAATGCCACGTGGGACCGCCGGCGAGTCAGCGCAAACGCCAGCGCAAAGAACGAGCGCCCCAGGTACACCGCCGCCTTAATGGGATGGTGACTGGGAGTTCCGCCTTGCCGTGGGCGCATTTCTACCGGCACTTGCGTGACTGAGAGTCCGGAACGAATGGCTACCACCAAGGAGTCGATCGTGTCGCCAAGGTACTCCGCCGGGTAGTGGTCAAGGTACTGGACAATCGCCCTGCTGTTGCCTGCGCGGAAGCCCGAGGTGACGTCCGTGAGAGTCGTTTTGGCCAGTTTGGAGAGGACAGAGGCCAGAAGTTTCATGGCCCATTTTCGGGGACCCTTCACCGTGTAATCTCCGCGATTGGCGAAACGGGCACCAATCGAGATGTCCGCTGATTCCAGGCCGTTGAGTACTTCTCGGATGTTTCTGGGATCGTGCTGCCCGTCCGCGTCAACTTGAATAACCTGACTGTATCCAAGGCGCTGGGCGTACCGGAACCCGGCCCGCATGGCGCCGCCAACTCCAAGGTTAAAGGGGAGATTGAGGACTGTAGCGCCCGCGGACGCCGCTATACGAGGGGTCTCGTCGGTGGAGCCGTCATTCACCACCAGCACATCGTAGGGTTCGTCGAGGGTCAGCACTTCGGCCACAGTTGCCCCTACGCAATCAGCCTCGTTCCACGCCGGCATGATGACAAGCACACGGTTGTTTTCCAAATTGCGCATATTATCCCAACTATATCAACGCTGCGATTGGGGCCCGAACCGGGGCCCCGCGCGGACAGTGCGGGCATCTTGGGCTGTCATCTAAACGGATCCAGCGTCCCAGCGTCTCGCATCCTAGCGCGAGCATGGCGGTACGAGCGAGTCGGTCCCGTCCGCAGCTTTGCTGCCGAGCGCCCGGAAGGTGCCGGCCCAATTCCTCCAGTAATGCTTCAATCCCCGAATCCGTTAGTGTCGGGTTCATGACGAGCGATCAGCCTCTACCGCCTTATGCCATCCGAGTCAGCGTCTGCATGGCAAGCTACCGCGGCGCGCCATACATCGCGGAGCAACTGCAGTCCATACTCAAGGAGCTTGGCGCGAACGATGAAGTTGTCATCGTCGACGATGCATCCCCGGACAACACCATCGAAGTCATCCGCTCGATCACTGACCCGAGGGTCCGGCTCATCGAGAGTCCGCAGAACCGTGGGTACGTCCGCTCGTTCGAAGCGGCGGTCGCAGCAAGCCGGGGCGAGTACATCTTCCTTTCAGACCAGGACGATGTCTGGATCCCGGGAAGGGTCGCAGCCATGGTCGAAGCCCTGGAGTCAGCCCGAGTTGTTGCCTCGAACTTTGAAATGCTTGGTGGCGGTCCGCGGCCATGGATTCCCCGGCTGCTCTCCGCATGGGACAGGAAACCCATTGCAAATCTGCTTGGCGTGATGATCGGTTACCGCGCCTACTATGGATGCGGGATGGCATTCCGGCGGGACATGGTGCCCGTCTTCACTCCGATTCCTTCCTACGTGCACGAGTCGCACGATCTCTGGCTGGCTATCTGCGGCAATCTCTCGAGATCAATTACGCACTTGGAAAAATCCACCTTGTTAAGGCGGCTGCACGACAGCAATGAAACCCCCGCCGGATTCCGTTCGCTTGGCCGGATCATTGCCGCGCGAGTTATGCTCGCGCGGCTGATCCTGGAGGCTAGGCGGCGGCTAAAACGGTAATCCACCCCTGGACCGCATGACGGGATCCCGCCAAACGCCCACTCGGCAACCGGTAAGCTGGCACAATGCAGAATCTCCTTGTCACCGGCGGTGCCGGCTTCATTGGTTCCAATTTCGTCCACTATGTTCTGGAAAATACCGACGACCATGTCACGGTATTGGACAAGTTGACGTATGCGGGGAACCTGGAGTCGCTGCGGGGGCTGCCAGAGAAGCGGTTCACGTTCGTGCAGGGCGACATCGTTGACGCCGGCCTGGTGGAGGGACTGGTTGCGCAGGCAGACGTTGTGGTCCACTACGCGGCGGAGTCACACAACGACAACTCCCTGCATGATCCCCGCCCGTTCCTGGATACCAACATCATTGGCACGTACACGCTGATCGAGGCCGCGCGGAAGCACAACAAGCGTTTCCACCACATCTCCACCGATGAGGTGTACGGCGACCTGGAACTGGATGACCCGGAGCGGTTCACCGAGCAGACCCCGTACAACCCGTCCAGCCCGTATTCCTCCACGAAGGCCGGCTCTGACCTGCTGGTCCGCGCCTGGGTCCGTTCCTTCGGGCTGCAGGCGACCATCAGCAACTGCTCCAACAATTACGGCCCATACCAGCATGTGGAGAAGTTCATCCCGCGCCAGATCACCAACGTGATCGACGGAATCCGGCCCAAGCTCTACGGCAAGGGCGAGAACGTTCGCGACTGGATCCACGCCAACGACCACTCCTCGGCCGTACTGGCCATCATCGCTAAGGGAAAAATCGGCGAGACCTACCTGATCGGAGCCGACGGGGAGAAGAACAACAAGGACGTTGTTGAACTGATCCTGAAACACATGGGCCAGGCCCCGGACGCGTATGACCATGTGGTGGACCGCCCGGGCCACGACCTGCGCTACGCCATCGACTCCACCAAGCTCCGCGACGAGCTCGGCTGGGAACCGAAGTTCTCCAATTTCGACGCCGGCATCGAGGACACCATCGCCTGGTACCGCGAGAACGAAAACTGGTGGCGCCCGCAGAAGGCCCAGACCGAAGCCAAGTACAAGGAACAGGGCCAGTAGACGATGCAGATCGCTTTCTCGAAAAAGCTGACCGCGCACGAAACGCCGATTCCCGGCGTCGTCCTTTACGATCTGCCGGTGCATGGCGACAACCGTGGTTGGTTCAAGGAAAACTGGCAACGGGAAAAGATGGTGGCCCTTGGCCTGCCGGACTTCCGCCCCGTCCAAAACAACGTCTCCTTCAACGAGAAGGCCGGTACCACGCGCGGCATCCACGCCGAACCGTGGGACAAGTTCATCTCGGTGGCCACCGGGCGGATCTTCGGCGCATGGGTGGACCTCCGCGAAGGCCCGTCGTTCGGGGCAGTCTTCACCGCTGAACTGGACCCCAGCCAGGCGATCTTCATTCCGCGCGGCGTGGGCAACGCTTTCCAGACCTTGGAAGACAACACGGCCTACACCTACCTGGTCAACGACCATTGGTCAGCGGATGCCCAGGGCCAATACACCTTCCTGAACCTCGCGGACGAGACGGCGGCGATCAGCTGGCCAGTGCCGCTGGAGGAAGCAGAACTGTCCGAGAAGGACAAGGCGCACCCCCGCCTCTCGGATGTTGTACCGATGCCGCCCAAGAAGATCCTCGTTGTAGGTGCAGACGGTCAGTTGGGTAAGGCGCTGCGCAAACTGTACGACGCAGACGCAACCGTTGAGTTTGCCGGGCGCGCCGGCTTCGATCTGGACAGGGAAGCGTCCTTCTTGGAGCGGAACTGGAAGAACTACTCCACCATCATCAATGCCGCCGCTTACACCGCGGTCGACACTGCGGAAACGGCGGAGGGCAGGGCTGCCGCCTGGTCCGTCAACGTTGCCGCCGTCGCACGGCTGGCCCGCGCCGCCGTCGAACATGACCTCACCCTTGTGCACGTCTCATCCGACTACGTCTTTGATGGTGCCCGGGAGAGCCATGGCGAAACCGAACCCTTCACCCCTCTGGGTGTGTATGGCCAGACCAAGGCCGCAGGGGACGCCGTGGTCAGCGTGGTTCCCCGCCACTACATCGTGCGGACCAGCTGGGTTATCGGTGAGGGCAACAACTTCGTGCGGACCATGGCATCCCTCGCTGGCCGAGGCATAGAGCCGTCCGTGGTCAACGACCAGGTTGGCCGGCTCAGCTTCACCGAAGACATCGCAGCAGGCATCCGACATCTGCTGGAGTCAGAGGCAGAGTACGGAACGTACAACCTCAGCAATGACGGGGAACCGCAGTCGTGGGCTCAGGTAGCCCGTGATGTTTTCGAGCTGTCGGGGCGTGGGCGTGACGCCGTTACAGGTGTCAGTACGGAGGAATACTTCCGGGGCAAGGACGCGGCGCCCCGGCCGCTCAACAGCGCTCTGGATCTCGGCAAGATTAAGGTGACTGGTTTCCAGCCGCGACCTGCCCGGGATGCCCTGAAAGCGTACCTCGGCCAGGCACTGGCGGAATAGCGGTAAGACCTCATGCCCTTTGATGCCAATTCTTTCGGCGTGGTCGCACTCGCGGCTTATCAGCCTGACCTGAAGCTCTTCGCTGCCCAGTTGCGGTCAATTCAGCAACAGACTCATTCGAACTTTCTGTGCGTCATCTCGGCAGATGGCGGATCAGAGCAAATCCGCGACTTCGTTGACCACGAGTTGCCTGGCGACGAGCGCTTCCAGGTCATTGGCTTCGAGGACAGGCTGGGCTTTTTCGGAAACTTCGAGCGGGCACTTCGGAATGTCCCTTCCAAAGCCGAATGGGTGGCGCTTTCTGACCAGGACGACTATTGGTATCCATCCAAGCTTGAGGTGATGCTTCCGCACCTGCAGAACGCAAGCCTCGTGTCCGGGCAAGCACGGGTGATCAGACTTCCCGGTAATGAAGTGATCACCTCCTCCACCCAAAGGAAGAATGTTGACCTCGACGCGCTGCTGGCCCAGAACCAGGTGACAGGCAGCTTGGCGCTTTTTCGGTCTGATTTGCTGGACTTGGCGCTGCCTTTTCCGCGGCTGAACACTGTCTCCCAGGTTCATGACCACTGGCTGGCGGTCTGTGCGAAATCCTCGGGGGGAGTCGCGGTGCTGGGTGACGTTGTCCAAGACTACGTACAACACGGAGGAAACGTGTTAGGCGAGGTAGGCGCACAGAAAAGCATTTTTGCCTCCTTCCAACACCTGGTTGCTCTTTCCAGAAAATATGAAGGCAGCGCAAGCCCAATTTCGATCCTGAAAACAGCGCATGGGTTGAGCTTCGGGTGGCGCAAGGTGATGGCGGACACCCTCTCTGCGCGGGTCACGCGACCTGTCCACGGATTTGAAGCAGGCATTGCTCCTTTCCGAAGCGGACATCGGTGGACAACGACGTTGAGGACCCTGGTCACAGGGCTGCAGCGAGGGGATATCGCCGTGCCCTGTTTCGTAGAGTTCCTGGCGGGCATGCCACTGGAGTTGATCAACCGTGGCAAACGCTTGGAGACCCGCCCAGGCCAAACTGGGAAAGCTGAGACGAATGTGTTGTTGACCAAGCTACGACGGAGAGAAGTGCCGAACGATAAGAAGCAGTCCCAAGGTTCAAATTTGGGTGCCACGTCGTCCTATCGGGGAAAGATAGCGATTGTTCTCCCCGGGTTCAGTAAGTACCCTATCGGCGGCTACAAAGTGGTTTACGGCTACGCGAATTTCCTGGCCGGGCGGGGATATGAGGTGACGTTGATTCACGCATTACTTCTGTGGGGCGCCAAGCGCAGGGACAAAGACTTCCGGCGACCTATCTCATCCGTCATTTCTGGGCTGCGCCCGTTTCGCAAGCCGAAATGGATGGACTTGGACACGAGGATCCGATCCTATACGCTGCCCTATTTGATGCCCGCAATGCTGCCCAGGACTGACTACCTCGTGGCCACGGAAGTTCAGACGGCGAAGCTTGTTGAAAAAGCAGCGCGGCGGCAGGGAATTCCTGCGTCCTACTTCATCCAACACTATGAGGACTGGTCGGCTGAACCTGAATTTATTGATGCGACCTGGAAGCTCCCCATAAGAAAAATCGTTATCGCTCCTTGGCTGCAAGCTCACATGAGGTCATTGGGGGAGGAATGCGATCTCGTTCCGAACGGTATCGACCCCGAGGAATTCCCGGCGGGGCCTCCGCTCAGCGAACGTGCCTACGACATCTGTGCCATGATTTCCGATGTTCCCTGGAAGAGGGCGGACCTTGTGGTCCAGGTTCTGAACTCGCAAGTCAGCAACAAATCAGGAGTCCGCGCTATAACTTTCGGTACGGGCGAAAGGCCCATTTCTCTTCACTCGGCCGTGAAGTACATCAAGAATCCGACTAAAGCGGAGATTCGATCTGCGTATCAATCATCCAAACTTTATCTCTGCGCCAGCGACGGAGAAGGTTGGCACCTGCCGCCTGCAGAAGCGATGTCCAGCGGATGCGCAGTGGTCTCCACTGATATTGGTGGCGTGAGGGCCTATGCGGAAAACGGTGCTCTGTTTTCTCCCGTGGGTGATGCTTCCGGCCTTGAACAAAACATTGAGCTCCTTCTCAATGACCACCAGCTGGCTGAGAAGTTAGCCGCACGAGGTCTGTCTGACATGAGAGAAAACAGCCCAACGAAGGCGGCAGCTAATTTTGAGGCAGCGGTAACCCGTGGGGCCTAGGGGTTGGTCCTCCCAATGAGCAGGACTTTACTGCTAAAGCGTTTCGCAGGCTTCACATTCGTGCCGTTGGTGGGAACTCTTGCCCCCTTGCTCCTATTGCCCATTGCTGCGCGCGTCGGTGGAGTAGACGGATGGTACAGCTTGTCTGTTGGGCAGGCGGTTGGCACTTTTGGAAGCATTGTTATCACCTACGGCTGGAATGTCCTCGGCCCCGCCCTAGTTGCAAAATCAAGTGACGAGGCTTTTAGGCACAAGCTGTGGGCCGAGTCGCTGGGCGAGCGGTTACTTCTTTCTACAGTTGTTCTCCCGGTAGCTGGTGTTATCTCGTGGGCCTTAGGTGCGGAGGGTTACAAACCCTTTACGGTCGCCATGGCGCTTGCTTTCTGCCTCAATGGCTTGACGCCCAACTGGTTTTTTATTGGTGCTGGAGACCCCAAGGGACTCGCTCTTTATGAGATGTTTCCCCGCTTGGTAGCCACGCTGTTGGCGGCTGTGCTCATCTTCATCACCCAATCACTTTGGTCGTACCCTGTCCTGTGGATATTGTCGTCCATTGTGGGCCCGATTGCGGTACAGCGGAAGTTCCAATGGCCCTCGCTTTATGTGGGGCGGAGTTTTACCGAAATCCTCCGTGGCCTGCGGGCCAGGCTGGGTGTAGCAGGTATCGACGCCCTTGGTGGAGTATACGTATCTGCTCCCGTTCCAGTGGCAGGAGCAACAGGGAGTGCGTCAGTCGCCGGTAGCGTCGCCTCTTCTGACAAGCTTTACCGCTTCGCGCTTATCACGGTGACAACACTCGGAAATACTCTGCAAGCATGGACTCTAGACCCTGCCGCGGAGAGCCCCAGGCGGCGACATATGGGAGCAATTGGCGCTCACTCGGTTCTAGGATTATTTGGAATGCTTGGACTGGGACTCTTAGGTGAATTCGGTACCGAAATTTTGTTCGGTGAGGCCGTCAAAGCTGATTCACTCACCATGTGGTTTTACGGTGGTGCCTTCTTTGCCGTGTCTGTGTCAACGCCCCTGATCAGAAACATACTGGTCCCGTCCCTAAAGACCCGTTTCGTTCTTGCCGGGACAGCCGTTGGAGCATTGTCGGGTGTTGTAGCCATGTATCTGCTCGGTCAGATGTTCGGAGCCACGGGAGTAGCTGCCGGATTCATGCTAAGCGAACTGCTGTTGGTGCTGGTTATCTTGCCCCCGTCCCTCAAACACCTTTCGCGTATTCCACGTACTGGTTCCCGGCCATCCGTGATTTCAGGGTAACTCGTCATGTCCATGAAGGTCCCGCGCCGACTTTGACCTTCCCGCATTTCCAGTGCGTTTGTGGTCTGCATATCCTGGTTTCCAGGGGTCCGGATTCCGGGATCGTACGGGTCGCCCAGAAGAGGAGTTCCTCATCACCGTTGCAGCCCTCGCCGACGTTCTCCGCAATTTTGGCGTGCGTCGATCGGCTCTGCGCTTCTGAGGGTTTCAAAGGGTGGGTGGCTCTTCGCAGCCGAGGGTGTAGTCGCGGCCTGAATCCGCCGGCGTATAGCAGCGATCTGGTGATGTAGTTGGTCAGGTTGCGGAACCCGAGTGCGGAGCCACGCAGATGCTCCAGGAGGCCGTTGATCGCCTCGGTCGGTCCGTTGCTGGTGCCGGGCCAGTCGAAGTAGGCCAGCACGTCGGCGGCGCGCTTCTCCAGGGTCCGGCCTAGTTTGGTGATCTCGGCCAATGCCTTGGGGACGCGGCCACTGATCGAGTGGATCAGCTTGACCATTAGCTCGCGACCTTTGCGTCGGTCGTCGTGCAGGTAGGCGGCGATCATCCGTTGATAGATGCCCCAGGTCGCCTCGATCTCGACGTGGGCGTGGTCGGCGAACAGTGCGGTGAGCCCCTTTGGCTTCGACACCACGAAGTCAAAGGGGCGCCGCCACAAAGGCACGCATGGGAGGGAATTATTGACGACAGCCTTGGCAGCTATGACTAGTACGTCAGTGACCGGCAACCCAACTGCGAGTTGTTGGTACTGAAGACAGAAACCGCGACCCCGTAGGCGCAAACGCTATATTGGCCTCGCGCCGATATAGGCACAGCAGTGACGAAGCCATGGTTTCCAATGGTCTGCAGCGCGTTGTTTACATCTGGGCGACTGCCGCTAGCAGTAAACGGGTAACCTCGTGTGCTTCCGTCTGGATACTTGACATAAATGTGAACTGGAATGGATGAGCCCGGAAACGACGGATCCAACGTCCAGCCCTGTGACACGAGAGAAGCTTGACCGTTGGAAACCTGCACGGCGGCGGTGTCCAAATGCCCCATTGTGGGTGGTGTGGAGTTGACGGTGATGTCCCTGCAGCCCAATAGTGTCGGCCCAGTGGAAAGTGGCGCAGCCCCAAGGGCCTGAGCACATGCCGTGTAGCTACCGGCGGCGCTGATGGCAATCGAGGCCTGGAAACCATGATCGCCGACTGTTGCCAGCGCAGCGTTCACGTCCGGCCTCTTTAGGTTTGCGCTGAAAACGGTGCCTGGATTGGCACCGCCTGAGCCGTCTTTGGACACCAAGTAGACACTTACGGACGAGCTGCTGGCAGGCAGAGTGGGATCAAGCGCCCAGCCCGTCAGCTGTAGAGACGCGGCATTAGGAGTTTGTTTCAGGGCAAGGGCGTCGTAGCTGCCAATGGGCGGCGGACTTGGAGCCACCGTAAGTGTCTTGCACGACAGAAGGACATTTGAGTTTTGCCCGATTGCATAAACGCAGGCTTTGTATGTTCCAGCCATTTTTAGGGGTACTTGGTAGTCGAAACCGTGTGACGAGCCCAGACCGGTAACTTCATTTACGTCAGGCCTGGAACTATTGGCGGTCATGCGGAATCCCGTGGTGGCTCCGTCAGGGCCCGTGACGTATGTATCTGCATAGGTGCTTGCTGCGGGTTTGGCTAGATCAATCGCCCAGCCTTTCAGGTGAAGCGAGACGTTCTGGGCCGTTCTAACCTGGCCTATGTTGTCGAAAGAACCGATGGGAGCTTCCACCCCGGATGCCGTGATGCTCTTGCAGCCGAGCGCAGTATTGCCGAACGCGCCGATGGAGTGGGCACACACCTTGTAAGTCCCCGAAGTAGCGATGCCGATGCTGCCGTCGAAACCGTGGGAGGACCCGTAGCCGAACGACTTGTCAACGTCCGGCCGGTATGCATTCGCCTTCCAGGGGTAACCTGTCGTTCGCCCATCGGGCCCGGTGACATAAATATGTGCTTCGTTCGCCGCCGGCGAGTTAGCCAGATCGACAGACCAGCCGCGTACCCGAAGCGAGACAGTGCTTCCATCCCGGCTGACCGCAAGATCGTCGAAGTTGCCGACGGGCATCCGGACGCCGGCGAACCGTTGGAGGGAGGCATAATCCCCGTTCCAGACATTGGAGTCACCAGCGAATGGTCCAGTGCTGCTGTATTGCCACATGCTGTAGGTGCTCCAGCTGGCTGTCGGAACCGGTCCTGCATTGTTAGTGGGGGAGTTGGGGTAGGCCGCAACCCAGAGTGGGTAGTCACCAAAACCAGAAGGGTTGCCCAGGCACTGGTTCCACCAGCTCGTGTTGGTGTAGATGACAGGCAACCGGCCCGTCATCGTTTGCATTGTGTTGCCGAAATCCCGCACCCACGACGTGAGCTGGGAGGGGGACATGTTGTAGCAGGTGTTGCCGAAATAGAAGCCGTTGATCGTCCGGCCCTCGTATGGGTTGAACTCGAAGTCGAGCACTGGCGGCATGGTGTATCCGTCTGAGGACCAACCTCCGCCGTTCTGCACGAAGTAGCGCGCCTGGTCTGCGCCTGAAGACCAATTGGGAATGGCGAAGTGGTACGCGCCGCGGATCATCCCAACGTTGCGGGACCCCTGATATTGGGAGCTGTAAGAGGGGTTCTTGTAGTAATTACCTTCAGTGGCCTTCACGTAAGCGAACCGTGACCCCATGTTCCACTGCTGCTGCCAATCCACGGTCGGTTGGTGGCCGCTGACGTCCAGTCCCTGGATGCCAAAAGTTGGCATCCAAGTGCCTTCGGTAGACAGCGACTCCGTACTTAGCCGCTTGAAGGAATTGGAAGGAGCCGACGCGGTGACGCGAGCGGACCGTTGCCCCATCTCGGCCCCGCCGACGCCAACCGCTTCCGCCATTGACTGCGTAGCCTCGGCACTGGGCTCAACAGACGGTGCATCCGCGGGGGCTGTTTCTTCGGGGGACGGCGGTGCCGAGGGAGTCGTCGGAGAGGGGGCGACAGCAGGCGAGGAAGCACTCGTCAGTGACGACGTTGTCGGCGTTGGAGCGGGCTCAGCGGCGGACGCGATACCCGCCAAACCTGGGCCGGCCACAAGGGAGGCAGTCAGAAGGGCTATCCCGAGGGACTTCATGACGGGGCGACGGGACTGAGACAGGTTCCGCTTCATTTTGGCTCCGGAAACAATGAGGAGCTCCTGCGAGTCCTCATCTGGGTTGCTGCTTCGGATGGTTCCCCCAGGAATCAGCCGAACAGGGATTTGACACTTAACGCGCTCACCATAGCACCGTGTTGCTGGTGAAAACAGAGGTGCTCCTGGTGCATGTGATGATCCTGTGGCAATCCTGCGTTATCCACAGACGATCCTTGTGACTTGGCAGGCTACTGTCTGGTACCTAGTCTTTATCCCAGTTGCACTGCCTCCGCCGGGGGCGGCAGTTGTATTGGGGAACACATGGACGCGCTGGGAATAGTCGAAGATGAAGTCCGCGAGCTGATCCGTCGCCGAGGGCTTGATCCGCTCCATCAGGCCGGTGAGGTGCGCCGGCTGGTGGAGGCGGCGGTAACGGATTACGACGAGCGGGCGCTGATGGGTCCGCTTCCTCCGATTGGTCCTTTGGATGCGGCCCGCAAATTCCTCTTCGACGCCGTCGCCGGGTTCGGCGTCCTGCAGCCCCTCCTGGACGATCCAGCCATTGAAGAGATTTGGCTGAACGCTCCCAACGAAATTTTTGTGGCCCGGAACGGTGAGTCCGAGCTGACTTCGCTGAGCCTCAGTGAGCAGCAGGTCCGCGATCTGGTTGAGCGGATGCTGAAAAGCTCCGGCCGACGGCTGGACATGTCCTCTCCGTTCGTGGACGCTGCCCTTCCCGACGGGTCCAGGCTCCACGTGGTCATCCCGGACGTGACGCGCAGGCATTGGGCCGTCAATATCCGGAAGTTCGTGGTCAAGGCCAGCCGCCTCGAGCATCTCGTCGGCCTGGGCACGCTGACGCCCCAGTCAGCCCGCTTCCTTGGCGCAGCCGTATCCAGCGGGCTCAACATCCTGGTCTCGGGCGCCACCCAGGCCGGCAAGACCACCATGCTCAACTGCCTGGCGGCCAGCATCGGCAGCCGGGAGCGTGTGATCACCGTGGAGGAGATTTTCGAACTTCAGTTTCCCCTGCGCGACGTCGTCGGCCTTCAGTGCCGCCAGCCAAACCTTGAAGGCGAAGGCGAAATACCGCTGCGCCGCCTCGTTAAGGAAGCGCTCCGGATGCGTCCGGACCGCCTGGTCGTGGGGGAGGTCCGTGAAGCGGAGAGCCTGGATATGCTCATTGCCTTAAACAGCGGGCTTCCCGGCATGTGCACCGTGCACGCAAATTCTGCCCACGACGCCGTCACCAAGATCTGTACCCTGCCCTTGCTCGCAGGCGAGAACATCTCAAGTGCCTTCGTCGTCCCCACAGTCGCATCCTGCATTGATTTAGTGGTTCATTGCAGCCGGCACGCCAACGGCCGCAGGGAGGTAACCGAAATCCTCTCACTGGGCCGACGTGTAGAGAATGGCATCATCGAGTCGTCCCCGGTCTTCGTGATGGCGGACGGCGCCCTGCAGCCCCGGGCCAACTCGATGCCGGCCGCAGAAAAATTCAGCCGGGCAGGGTACGACGTCGCGGCGCTGCTGGATCAGCGATGACGGCGGCTTTGCTGGGGATTACCACGGGGACGGGGCTCTTCCTCATCTGGTGGTCCTTTTGGGAGACACCTGTACAAGGTCCCAAGGAGCGGAAGGTGAGCCGCCTGGGTGACCTTCTCGCCTCCGCCGGCGTCGACAAGGTATCCCCAGGCAGCCTCATCGGCACGTGCGCGGGGCTCGGTCTTTTCGTGGCATTGGTGTTTTACGCCGTCAGCCGATCCTGGCCTATCGCCGGCTGTTTCGCACTGTTCGCAGCGTGGCTTCCCATCAGCATCCTGCGCTGGAGGGCGAGAAAGAGAAGCGCATTGTTGCGCCAACTGTGGCCCGACGTCGTTGACCACCTCCGCTCTGCGATCCGGGCCGGCCTGCCGCTACCGGAAGCCCTCATCCAGCTCGGGGAAAAGGGTCCTGAAGAGCTCCGGCACGTATTCCGGGAGTTCGGTGCCGACTACCGCGCCGGGGGCCAGTTCGATGCGTCCCTCAACAAGCTCAAACGCCGGCTCGCGGACCCGGTTGCCGACCGCATCGTCGAAGCCCTCCGCCTGACCCGCGAAGTTGGCGGTTCAGACCTCGGAAAGTTGCTCGGAACGTTGGCTGAGTTCCTCCGCGAGAGCGCCCGCACCCGGAGCGAGCTTGAGGCGAGGCAGTCCTGGACTGTCAACGCCGCACGCCTTGCGGTCGCTGCCCCGTGGATCGTTATGCTCCTGCTGGCAACAAGACCGGAGGCGGTGCAGGCATACAACACCGCCATGGGCGCAGCAGTCCTGCTTGGTGGCCTGGTAGTTTCGCTGGTCTGCTACTCCATCATGCTGAGGATTGGGGCCCTGCCCCAGGATGAGCGGGTGCTCAGGTGATCGACATATCTCCTGCCGCCGTCGTCTGCGGGATTGTCCTGGGGACGGGTCTGTGGCTCATCATCTTCAGATCGCCGCTGATGCGCGCCACTACCCTGACAGAACGCATTGAGCCGCAGTTGAAGTCCCAAAACCTTGAATCCCGGCTGTTGAGCCTGGGGGAGGCCAACCTGACGCCTTTCGGCCCGCTTGAAAGGATTTTGCGTCCGGTCTTCCGTGACGGCATGGCGGCATTGGGGAGGCTGAATCCGTCGCCGGGAGCGACTGCACGACGGCTGGCGCAGGCAGGAATCAGCAAGACCTCCATCGACTTCCGGGCCGAGCAGCTACTGTGGGCCGCTGCCGGATTCGTGGCCGCCCTTGGCGTCACTGCACTGGGAGCCGCCGCCGGGAGGTCCAACCCCCTGCTCGCCGCTGTGGCAGTCCTGGGCAGTACTGTGGGCGGCTTCATGCTGCGGGACTATTGGCTCGGTGTGCAGGTGAAGCGGCGCGAATCGAGGATGATGGCGGAGTTTCCGAGCCTGGCTGAACTGATGGCGCTCGCCGTCAGCGCAGGGGAAAGCGCCACCGGAGCCCTCGACAGGGTTTGCCGCAGCGCCAAGGGGGAGCTCACCAAGGAGTTCGCGGACATTCTTGCGGAGACCCGGGCGGGCAAGCCTCTCGTGCAGGCACTGCAGGAATTCTCGGCTCGGACCGACCTGGCCCCGCTGGTGAGGTTCGTTGACGGCATCATTGTTGCTGTCCAGAGAGGGACGCCCCTAGCGGATGTTCTGCGTGCCCAGGCCCAGGACGTGCGGGATACCGCCAAACGCGACCTGATGGAAGCCGCCGGCAAGAAAGAAATCGCCATGATGGTGCCGCTTGTTTTTGGCGTGCTCCCGCTGACAGTGGTGTTCGCCGTCTTCCCGGGCCTCGCGGCCATCAACCTGGGCTTGTGAAGAGAAGACGCCACTGGAGGCCGCAAGAATGCAGAACCACCGAAGAACCGAACCAGGAATAGGACGGGAAATGAAACTAATGGGAAATCGCTGGGCATCCCTGCTCTTCGTCGTGAACGCCGCCCTGGGCACGGCCCTTTGCGCGTCAGACCGTCGCGGCGACCATAGTGAGGGCTGCGACCACAAGGAAAGGGGCGACGTCCCGGGCTGGGTCATGATCACCCTGATGTCGGCTGTGCTGGTGGCGGCGCTGCTGGCCCTTGCCGGACCTGCGCTGGAGTCAATGTTCAACCAGGCGATGGATACGGTGGGAAGCTAAGCGGTGCAGAGGTCCTCCCACCCGTCAAGTCCGGCCCACGGAGTCCGCAGCCTGGCCGCGACGCGGGAGCAGGGCTCGGCAGTGGTGGATTTTGTCCTGGTGGGAGGACTCCTCACGATGTTCTTCCTGGCCATTATCCAGCTGACCTTGATCCTGCACGTTCGCAACACGTTGATCGATGCCGCGGCCTCAGGCGCCAGGTACGGCACCCTCGCGGACCGGGGCGCAGCCGACGCCGAGGAACGTACCCGCAGCCTGATCGGCTCGGCTTTGACTGCCGGATTTGCCGAACAGGTGAGCACCAGCGAAGTGACTGTTCAAGGCCTCCGCACCTTGGAAGTGACAGTGCGGGCGCCGCTGCCCGTCATCGGGCTCATCGGCCCCCGTGACATGCTGGAGGTGAAGGGGCATGCCGCAGTGCAGCCATAGGCTGGGGTCACGACTCCTGAAACGCAGGATGGTCCAAGTTCTGTGCCTGCGGCCACTCTCAGCAGCTCAAGGACAGGAAGACAGGGAAGAACACGAGCGGGGGAGCGCCGTAGTCGAGTTCACCTTCCTTGGACTCCTTCTTATGGTGCCGCTGGTGTACTTCGTCATTACCGTGGGGCAAATCCAGGGCGGCTCTTTTGCCGTGGTGGGAGCAGCGGACCAGGCAGCCAAGGTCTACGTCGCCCAGCCTGACGAACCGACGGCGCAGGCTGCCGCCGAACAGGCGGTGTCTATCGCACTTGCCGATTTCGGGCACCAGCCTGATAAGGCAAGCATCTCAACGACATGCGACCCCGCCGACTGCCAAGCACCGGGCGCCGCGGTGACCATCACGGTGAGCCTGTCGGTGCCCCTGCCTTTTGTGCCCTTCAACAATGACTTCCGGTTGGCCGCAAGCGAGGTTGAGGCCTCCGCAACGCAACTGGTGGGCAGATTCAGATGACCGCCAGGACAAACAACGAAGACGGCCAGATGATGGTGATGATCCTCGGGTACGTGACCTTGGCTCTGCTTGTCACCACTGTGGTCATTGGCATTTCCTCTGTGTACCTGGAACACAAACGGCTGGTTTCCCTCGCTGACGGTGCCTCCTTGGCGGCGGCAGACAGCTACACCCTTGGGGACGTGGACACACAGGGCGAAAGTCCTTCAGCAACACTGAGCCCCGCCCGGGTCAGGAACGTCGCGGCGGACTTCGTCTCAAGGAGCCCGGCTGCCCAACGTTTCAGCGGACTCGCCGTAGCGGGGTCAACGGGCAGCCCCGACGGCTCCACCGCCGTCGTCGTGCTGACAGCTGCTGTCCACCCTCCGGTGGTCAACTTCCTGGTGCCGGACGGCATAAGGATCGAAGCGACGTCGACGGCGCGCTCGCGCCCGACGCGCTGACCCGAAAGGGTTAGGGATACTTGCGGCCTGCACCGGCCGGGCTGGCGCACGGCAGAGTAACCAGTCCATGCCGAAGCTTGTGCCGGATAGCGTAGGGTTAAACAACCATGGCCAATATTGATTTTTCCGCTGAAATCCGCGCCCTTCGCGCCACCTACGACTCCATTGAGCGGGTCTCTGATGTAGACGCGCTCAAGGAAGACATCGCCGAACTGAGCGAGCGGGCAGGCGAGCCGGACCTGTGGGACGACCCCTCAGCGGCGCAGAAAATCACGTCAAAGCTTTCGCACAAGCAGTCCGAACTCGAGCGCCTCAATAAGCTCGCCTCACGGATCGACGACCTCGAAGTCCTGGTGGAGCTGGGACAGGACGAGGACGACGCCGATTCCATGGGGGAGGCGGCCGCCGAACTCGAGTCCATCAAGAAGGCCCTCAAGGAACTCGAAGTGGTCACCCTCCTCTCCGGAGAATATGACGAGCGGGAAGCCGTCGTCTCCATCCGTGCAGGGGCCGGAGGCGTGGACGCTGCCGACTTCGCCGAGATGCTGATGCGCATGTACCTCCGCTGGGCGGAGCGCCACGGCTACCCCACCACGGTCATGGACACGTCCTACGCCGAAGAAGCCGGCCTGAAGTCCGCAACTTTCGAGGTAAAGGCGCCCTACGCCTTCGGCACCCTCAGCGTCGAGGCGGGCACCCACCGGCTCGTCAGGATCAGCCCCTTCGACAACCAGGGACGGCGCCAGACCTCCTTTGCCGCGGTGGAGGTCATCCCGCTGATCGAGCAGACCGACTCCATCGAAATCCCGGATAACGAGATCCGCGTCGATGTATTCCGCTCCTCGGGCCCCGGCGGCCAGTCAGTCAACACCACTGACTCTGCCGTCCGCCTCACCCACATCCCCACCGGTACTGTGGTCTCCATGCAGAACGAGAAATCGCAGCTGCAGAACCGCGCCGCTGCCATGCGGGTGCTGCAGTCCAGGCTCCTGCTCCTTAAGAAGGAGGAGGAGGACGCCGAAAAGAAGGCTCTGGCCGGCGACGTCAAGGCGTCCTGGGGTGACCAGATGCGGTCCTACGTCCTCAACCCCTACCAGATGGTGAAGGACCTGCGGACGGAGCACGAGGTAGGCAACACCTCCGCCGTGTTCGACGGCGAAATTGACGACTTTATCGACGCCGGCATCCGGTGGCGCACGGATAACCGCAACGCCGCCAAGTCCTAGATTGCTCAGGCCGGTGGCTGGTCGCCGATCAGGCGAGCGGCTGAAAGCCGGTACATGAAGGCGGCCATGGCCTCGCGGGACACTGCGAGGGTTGGACGGTAGGTCTTAGTGCCATCGGGTTCGGTCCAGCCGTTGCTGATCCCGTTGGCAGCGAGCCATGTTATCTCTTTGTAGAACGCGTGCTTAGTGGCTACGTCGGTGAAGGGGGAAGTTGCTGATGGAACGTAGGCGGGACTTCCTGCGAGCCGGTACATGAAGGCGGCCATGGCCTCGCGGGACACTGCGAGGGTTGGACGGTAGGTTTTAGTGCCATCGGGTTCGGTCCAGCCGTTGCTGATCCCGTTGGCAGCGAGCCATGTTATCTCTTTGTAGAACGCGTGATTAGTGGCTACGTCGGTGAAGGGGGAAGTTGCTGATGGAACGTAGGCGGGACTTCCTGCAAGCCGGTACATGAAGGCGGCCATGGCCTCGCGGGACACTGCGAGTGTTGGACGGTAGGTCTTAGTGCCATCGGGTTCGGTCCAGCCGTTGCTGATCCCGTTGCCAGCGAGCCACGTTATCTCCTTGTAGAAAGCGTGATCGGGGGCCACGTCTGTGAAGGGGGACGCTGTAGACGGCGCGGAGGCCTTTGCCGGCCGCAGATGCAGCAGTCGGTTTGGCGTGTTAGCTCCTGACCTTGCAATGACCCCTGTCACAGCTGCAGAGACTATTGTCTCGGATACCTGGGCAGGCGTCAGGAGGGGGTCCCGGGCCAGCAGGAGCACCGCGGCCCCAGCTACGTGGGGTGCCGCCATTGAAGTCCCGCTCGCCGACGCGGTGGCGGTTGTAGACGTGTGCCAAGCGGAACTGATTCCGACGCCCGGGGCGTACAAATCCACACAGCTTCCGTAGTTTGAGAAGGAAGCCTGCCGGTCCGAAGAATCGCTGGCCGCGACACTGAGGGCAGCGGGAAGCCGCGCAGGGGAGCTGTTGCAGGCATCTATGGCGGAGTTCCCGGCAGCCACCACTGCGGCGATGCCGTCGTTGATAACACTCTGGACAGCGACGTCGAGCATTTTGCTGGTCGGGCCGCCCATGCTGAGGTTGACTACGGCAGGGCTCCCGTCACGGTGGTCGGTGGCAACCCAGTCGAGCCCGGCTATGACATCTGAGTAGTATCCCGAACCGTTGCAGTCCAATACCCGGACTGGGACGAGCATCGCAGACTTGGCCACCCCGTGGATTTGCCCGCCGACGGTTGCAGCGACATGCGTGCCATGACCGTTGCAGTCCGTGGTTCCCCGCCCGTCATTCAGTGCTGTCCAACCGGAAGTCACGCGCCCGCCGAAATCCGAGTGGGATGCAAGGATCCCCGTGTCCAGAACGTAGGCTCTGACACCTGACTGGCTTGAGGAGAAAGTAGTATAGGAGCCGGACAGGGGAAGGTTTTGCTGGTCCAACCTGTCCAACCCCCATGGAGCTGGTTGCTGGGTTTCGGAAATACTCACCCGTGCATCGATCTCCACGGCGGCGACCCTTTCCGAGCGGGCCAACGCCTCCACTTGCCGCGCCGTCGCCTTGATTGCTGCACCGCGTAACGCTGTCCCAAACTTGCGGCTGACACCGATTCCCTGGGACTCCAGTGCGAGCACTTCCCGCGGGACATCCACACCCGGTGCGAACTCAACCAGGTATCGCCCGGGCTCGTTCACCGCCACAGGGCGTGCAGCAGCTTGCGCCATTTCCCCAGCCGCCGCCATTGGAGCTGCCATGAGCGTGACGACTGAGATCAGGAGGACAACAAGGGCGCCGCGCCCAAGGAAAGCGAAATGCATGTTTGATTCCTCATAGAACTTAGGCGGATGCTGAATTGACCACCCGCCATCGAATCTGAGCTTATGGGGAGTCCATTGCCTTCCAGGCGAACCTCAGGGGATCCTGTGGGGAATATGTGGAACCTTGGCAAAAGCAAGTGGTTTTGGCGGCATTTCCGCATGTGTAGCCACAGGACGGCCATTTGCCGGCAACGCCGAAAAATAGGCCCAACAGCGGGGCCAGGCACACGGATCCCGCGACACGCCCCCTGAAACCGGTGTGATACGCGGAAACTCCTGCGTATAGTCGAGGGGCCGGGGCCCTACTTCCCCCACACGAAACCCGCGCACCGGCTGCAGAACTGGGCTGCATCAGAATCAGCCATGCCCTGCAGGGTACTTAGGGCCATGATCCGATTCGAAAATGTCACCAAGGTCTACGACCAGAAAGCCCGGCCTGCGCTGGACTCTGTCAACCTTGAGATTGACCGCGGCGAATTCGCCTTCCTGGTGGGCGCATCCGGCTCCGGCAAATCCACCTTCCTCCGGCTTGTCCTCAAGGAGGACCGGGCCACGTCCGGTGCCGTTTATGTTGCCGGCCAGAACGTCGCCAAAATCTCCAGCTGGCGCGTGCCACGGCTCCGCCGCGGAATTGGCGTCGTCTTCCAGGACTTCCGGCTCCTGCCCCAGAAAAACGTCTTCGCAAACGTCGCCTTCGCCATGCAGGTCATCGGAAAAAGCCGCAGCGTCATCCGCGACACCGTCCCCGAGGTCCTGAAGACCGTCGGCCTCGAGGGCAAGGAACACCGCATGCCGCACGAACTCTCCGGCGGTGAGCAGCAGCGGGTGGCCATCGCCCGCGCCGTCGTCAACCGTCCAGGGATCCTGCTCGCCGACGAGCCCACCGGAAACCTCGACCCCACCACCTCAATGGGCATCATGGGCATCCTGGACAAGATCAACCAAAACGGAACCACCGTGGTCATGGCAACCCACGACGACGACATCGTCAATGAAATGCGTAAACGCGTGGTGGAACTCAAGAACGGCGTCGTCATCCGTGACGAGGCAAGGGCGCTCTACACCTCGATGATTCCGGTTGTAGGCCAGTCCCGCAGGCTCAAGGACGCCAGCGGGCGGGACACCCCCGAAGCTGGGGTTCCCGGCGAAGGCGAGGGGCAGCGATGAGGCTCGCGTTTATCCTCGGTGAGATTGGAAGCGGACTCCGCCGCAACCTCTCCATGGTGGTCTCGGTCATCCTGGTCACCTTCGTCTCGCTCACCTTCGTGGGCGCAGCGGGCATGCTGCAGATGCAGATCAACCAGATGAAGGGCTACTGGTACGACAAAGTCCAGGTGGCCATCTTCCTGTGCAGTGAAGGTTCGACGGCGGCGGGTTGCGCCAGCGGGCCGGTCACCGCCGAACAGCAGGCCAGCCTCAACACCCTGCTCGAGTCTCCCGCCGTGGCGCAGTACGTTAACGACTTCCAGTTCGAGTCCAAGGAGGAGGCATACAACCACTTCAAGGACCAGTTCTCCAATTCGCCCATCGTGGACTCGGTGACCCCTGACCAGCTGCCGGCGTCCTTCCGGATCAACATGAAGGATCCGGAAAAGTACCAGATCATCAGCGAGACCTTTTCCTCCCAGCCCGGCGTTGAGACGGTCATTGACCAGCGCCAGTTACTCGAACGCCTGTTCTCGGTGATGAACGGCGCCTCCTTGGTGGCAGTCAGCATCGCGGGCGTCATGATTGTCTGTGCAATCCTGCTGATCGCCACCACCATCAGGCTCTCGGCGTTCAGCCGCCGCCGCGAAACGGGGATCATGAGGCTGGTGGGCGCGTCCAAGACAGTGATCCAGCTGCCGTTCATCCTCGAGGGCGTCATCGCCGCGGTGATCGGCGCCGCCCTGGCGTCGGCAACGCTCTGGGCCGTGGCACACTTCTTCCTCGGAGAATTCATGTCCCAGCAGTATCCCGACACTGCCTTCATATCCTCCGGCCAAACGCTGATCCTGATTCCTGCACTGCTAATCCTTGGTGCATCCTTGGCTGGAATTTCGTCTCTCTTGACCTTACGCAGATACCTTCGCGTCTAGGTATGCAAATAAATCGAGGAATGCCCATGAATGCACCGGACAAAAACGCTTCCCGCTCCCGGCGAAACGGCGCGCGCAGTGTGGCGCCCCGCACCAGCTTGCTCAGTGGTGTGCTGGCTGTTGTCCTCGCCGCAGGGCTGGCATCTTCAACGCCGGCGGCCTTCGCGGACGAGCTTGAGGACCGGCAGAAAGCCCTTGAGGCCGAGGCCACACGCGTCCAGCAGTCCCTGGAATTCGTCGATTCGCGCATCGCCAAGGCAGCCGGCGACCTGGTGATCTACCAGGGCCAACTTCCCGGGGCACAGCAGGCGCTCCTTGAAGCGCAGGGCCGTGTGGCCGGTGCCGTCAAGGAGGTCGAGGCGCTCTCCGCCCGCGTGGACATGGCACAGCAGAACAAGGCCAAAATCACGCAGCAACTCGAGTCTGACAAGCAGAAGATTGCCGACACCAAGAAGCTGATCGGTCAGATAGCAACGCAGGCCTACAAGTCCGGCGGCGTACCCTCCAACCTGTCCCTCTTCTTTGGGTCCAATAACGGCGGCAGCCTGACCGAAACCATGGACCTGGCGGACCAGGCCATGCGGAGCCAGAACGCTGCCATGGACAAACTGTCGCAGCAGAGCGCCACCAACGTGAACTCTGAAGCGCGCCTCCAGGCGGTCGAGGCCGAAATCAAGGATTTGAAAGCCAAAGCGGATGCAGCCCTGGAGCGGGAAAAAGCCGCCCGCGATGAAGCGGCCGCGAAGAAGGAACAGGTCGATAAACTGATCGCGGACACCACCCGCCTGGACGCGGAGCTGCAGGCTGCCAAGCCGGGCATCCAGTCCCAACTGGCCGGCGTCCAGGCGAGCCAGAATGCGGTGGCAGCCGAGATCCAGGAGCGCGACCGCAGGTTGCGGGAAGCCTGGGAAGCAGAGCAGCGCAGGAAGGCTGAAGCAGCTGCGGCAGCAGCGGCTGCAGCCGCCGCAGCCGAGGCCGCGGCCAGGAACCAGCCGCCCCCGCCAGCGCCCCCGGCACAGTCGTTCATGCCGCCGGTGGGGTCGCCCTCGGCATTTGGCCTCCGGCATCCCTTTGACGGCAGCGTTCCCATCACGTCCGGATTCGGATGGCGGGCCACCCCGCCGGGCACCATCGACTTCTACGGCCAGGGCGGTTACATGCACACCGGGCTGGACTTCGGCGCGGCCTGCGGCACACCCGTCTATGCGGCGGCAGCCGGGGAAGTATTCAGCTCCGGCTGGAACTCTGGTGACGGAGGCGGATGGCGGGTGAAGATCTCCCACGGCCTCATCGAGGGCAATACCCTGAACACCATCTACTACCACAACGCCAGCATCGTGGTCTCCAACGGCCAGCGGGTTTCGCAGGGACAGCTGATCGCCTACTCCGGCAACACGGGCAACTCCACAGGCTGCCACGCCCACTTCGAAACGTGGCTGAACGGCAGCCCGGTGGACCCGATGAGGCTGCTGTAGCACCGTCTTCACCCTGCCGTACACTGGTATGACTCCGCGCCGGTTGGCCCGGAGGACAACCGAACTGACCTGAGGAGCTTTCCCTTGCCTAAAGAAAGTGGCCGTAAAGTGGTGGCCACCAACCGCAAGGCCCGGCATGACTACCACGTGCTGGATACCTACGAGGCTGGAATCGCGCTCATGGGCACCGAAGTAAAATCCCTGCGCGAGGGCCACGCCTCCATGGTGGACGGCTTCTGCACCTTCTATAACGACGAGCTGTGGATGGAAGCCATCCACATCCCTGAGTACAACCAGGGAAGCTGGACCAACCACGCGGCCCGCCGGCGCCGCAAGCTCCTGCTGCACCGTGAGGAGCTCATCAAGATCTCCCACAAGGTGCGCGAATCGGGCTACACCATCGTCCCGCTCCAGCTGTACTTTGTGGACGGTCGCGCCAAGGTGGAAATCGGTGTGGCCCGCGGCAAGCGCGAGTACGACAAGCGGCAGACCCTGCGTGAGCAGCAGGACAACCGCGAGGCGCAGCGTGAAATGCGGGAGCGCAACCGGCGCCGCTAGGAATGTTTTGGCGCGAGCGTGCGTTATGATGAATAGTCCGGTGGGCCAGCCTGCCGGTTTGATAAAAGAATATGGGGATGATCGGTTTCGACGATGTTAGTCGCGACAGGTGAAGCGGGCCGAGGATGCAGAATTATCTCGTAAACGCTGTCTGCAAACCAATAAGTGCCGAATCTAAGCGCACTGACTTCGCTCTTGCTGCCTAAGCAGTAAGACAGTCCGTCAGCCCGAGGTTGCTATCGCCCCGGATCCTGGCGTCATTTAGATAGCCACTGCTGTCCACCCCCGTCATCGGGGTGAACGGGACTCTTAGATGACTGGGCCCGGATCAGCCAGCTGTTTGCAGCATGGCTGGGGCCGAGAAAATCCGACGCAAACTGCGCCCGGAGAAGCCCTGACAACACGACATCGGACGGGGGTTCAATTCCCCCCATCTCCACATTTTGAAAATACCGCAAGGTACAACGAAAGGCCCGGACAACCCGTCCGGGCCTTTCGTTGCTTAAAAGCTGTTCACCGATGGCGTAGCGGTTCCGGGACTAGCGGCGGCCGTCCTTGGGTTGTCCCCTATAGGATCCGGCGTTGCAGTCCCGGTCGAGCGCCGGTGGCGGTCGGAGCCGCCAGGAGGTACCCATGGACCGGATGCCCGGCGCCACTCCGGGGGAGTACGACGACGATGCCTTGGACTCGTACTCCCGAACGGTCATGCGCGTGGCTGAGATGGTGACGCCGTACGTTGCGGCCATCGAAATGACCAGCGCCCGCCGAAACGGACGGTTTCGTGTGGGGGCAGGCTCGGCCGTCCTCTTTACCGGGGACGGCTATCTCCTCACGAATTCCCACGTCGTGGCCGGCACAGACAAAGGCCATGCTGCGTTCGCGGACGGCAGCCGGACTGATCTCGAACTCGTGGGGGTGGATCCGTTGTCGGATCTTGCCGTGGTCCGCGGGAAAGCACCGAAAGCCACTCCCGCCCGTTTCGGCGACGCCGAGACCTTGCGAGTGGGACAACTGGTGATCGCAGTCGGGAATCCGCTCGGGCTGGCGGGCTCGGTCACGGCCGGAGTGGTCAGCGGCCTGGGCCGTTCCATCCCGGTCTGGGCCGGTGGCAACCGGAGGGTGATCGAGGACGTCATCCAGACCGACGCGGCCCTCAACCCAGGCAGCTCCGGCGGCGCGCTGGCGGACGCGCATGGCAGGATCGTGGGCATCAACACTGCCGTGGCAGGCACCGGTCTGGGACTCGCCGTTCCCATCAACACAACAACACGGCGCATCATCGCGGCCCTGCTGAACGATGGGCGGGTCAAAAGGGCATACCTGGGTGTGGTCAGCACGCCGATCCGGCTGAACGCCAGCGCAGTGATCAGGACGGGCCAGCGAGACGGGCTCAGGGTGGTGGAGGTGCTGGCCGGGTCACCCGCAGACCGCGCGGGCCTGGAGGCCGGCGACGTCATCCTGACCGCCGGAAGCCGCGCCGTCAGCAACGCCGAGAGCCTGCAGAAGCTGCTGTTCGCCGATGCGATCGGACAGCCACTGCAGATCAGGGTGCTGAGGCGCGGCAGGGAAGAGGACCTCGTTGCCGTCCCCGAGGAAATGCAGGCAAACGGGCAGTAGGACTACCGGCGCTTCTTCAAATGCGCCACCGCGTCCTGGTCAGCCTCAGGGTGCTTGGACTTCTTCTCGGCGCGTTTTTCCTTGATGGTCTTGACCGGCTTCTTTGCCAGGTTCTGGTGCGGTGTTTTGTCCGGCATGGCGTGCTCCTTACAGCAGGGGACGGGCTGCGTCCCTCTTCGTAAGTTACGCCTATTCAGTCCCGAATGTAATGGTCTGGAATGGCACGGAATCAGTCCGGAACAGGCACGTCTGCGATGCCCACAAGACGTGTCCCCACGCCGTCGAACTCGCTGCGGACGAACCCCGGGCGGACCGCCGGCACCTCGTCCGGGCGGTGGTGGCCGCAGATCACGTAGGTAAAGTCGGGCCACCACTTCTTGGGGCGGGCCGCCTCCTCGTAGCCGCAGACCGCGCATTCGAGGTGTACCCAGACCGGGCGCTTGCCCGTGCGGTTGGCACGGGACTGGACCAGCCAGGGCGGAGGGTTGTCCAGGATCTCGCCCAGCTGGGCCTCGGTCAGCCATTTTGGAAGGCCGTGGCGCTGTGCCATCTCCATCGGTACGTCAAGGGCAATGGCCGCGTCGCGTCTGCTAATCATCACCATCCACGATACGGGAGCCCACCAAATCAGGGCCCCCGGGGGCCGCGCTTCCTATACCGTAGATACCAGGGCGATCCCCGCCGCCGCCGCAGCCAGGCCCAGGACCAGGTTGGCGGCAACGTTCACCGCAGCCGACCCGAGGCGTTCCTCGCTCAGCAGCCGCACCGTGGCCGTCGTCCAGGAGCTGAAGGTGGTGAGCCCGCCGGCTAAGCCTGTCGCCAGCCCCGCCTGCCACTCCGCGCCCAGCCCCAGTCCCGCACTTAGACCGTGCGCAGCGCCGATTATGAAGCACCCCGCCACGTTCACCAGCAGTGTGGCCCAGGGCCAGTGCAGCCTCACGGAGGTCCCGGCCCCATGGCCGCCGGCACGCACAGTCTGCCGGGAGCTGTGATGGGCGAACCAGCTGTCAATGCCGAAGCGGAGGAGGGCGCCTGCCACCCCGTAAATCCCCACCAAAACCGCGGCAATCATTGACCGCTCCCGGACCGGCGGCCAACAAGTTTTCCGGTCCGCCATCCAAGGCCCGCCGCAGCCAGCCCCAGCACCACGGACAGCCCGAGGTACGCAGTCCACACTCCGTGCTGCCCCTCCCGCACCAGCTGGTCCAGGGAAAAGACCACAGCGGAGAACGTGGTGAAGGACCCCAGAAGACCCGGCCCCAGCCCTGCCCGCACCCAGAAGGGCGTGCGCGGGCGGGCCATCCAGACGGTGGTCAGGGCGGCCAGGACAAAGCTGCCCGCCACGTTGATGCTAAGGGTGGTCCAGGGAAAGGATCCGGGGAGCTCCGGAAAGGCCAGCCCCAGGACGTACCGGAGTTCTGTCCCCGCCAGGCCCCCTGCGGCAACGGCCAGCCAGGCGCCTGCCCTGGGCGCCCACGATGTCTTCGGCCCGCTCATGCCCCGGACGAGCTGGGGGGAAAACCGGCGTCCGCGAGAAGGCAGCCTGGGTGGGGGCGGTCGCTGTGGACCCACAGCGCCGACGTGATCTCATCGGCCAGGTCGTAGTCGCGCGTCCGGCCTGAGTCCCGGACACGCACCACCAGGGCGCCTCCGAACGGCCTGCGGCCCACCACCTCCACTTCGGCGTCGAGGTCTATCTCCTCGGCCGCAAGGTAGCGGAGCAGGTCCGGGTTGTCATCGCTGATCCGGGTGATGCGGCCCGTGTGGCCCTGGTCCAGCTCTCCCATGAGGTGCGCTCGGGGCATAAAGACCTGGCCGTCCGCCGTGGGGATCGGATCGCCGTGCGGATCCCGCTGCGGGTTACCCAGTTTCGCCGCAACGCGTTCTATGAACGTGTCCGAGACGGCGTGCTCCAGAAGCTCGGCTTCGTCGTGGACCTCGTCCCAGCTGTACCCCAACTGCTGGACGAGGTAGGTCTCTATCAGGCGGTGGCGCCGCACCATGGCGAGGGCAAGCTGCAGGCCGGACTCCGTGAGCCTGATGGCACTGTACGGCTTGTGGTCCACCAGGCCCTGGTCCTTCAGCTTCCGGACCATCTCCGAAACGGAGGAGTTGGCCACACCCAGGCGTTGTGCCAGCTGGGAGGAGGTGATGGGTTTGTCCTGCCACTCAGTGAAGGAGTAGATGACCTTGACGTAGTCCTCTATGGAGGAGGAGGGAGCGCTGGTCTTCACAGGATCCAGCCTACCGGCTGCCCTTGGCCGCACGTAGACGGGAGGGCGCTCATGCCCGGACAGCCCGCCATGCGAGCGTCAGGTACGGCAGTTTCAATTCCTCGTCCGGCCCGTGGCCCAAATGGTCGTGAAGGTACCAGTCCAGGTTGGCCAGCACTTTCGCCCGGGTGGCCTCGCCGGCGCGCAGGTAGTAGCTCCGGGATTTTGTCAGCTCCATCAGGTCTGCGGTTGTCACGGAGTCCTGCCAGCGCGTGAGGTGGTCCTCCAGCGCCTCGAACTCGGGTCCTATGAGCGGGCGGATGCCGGGTTTGTAGACATCCCCGGCATGCATGATCCTGGAGAGCCGGTGAACCCAGGGGACGGACGTGTCCAGCTGGTTCCAGACCAGTCCCAGCGTTCCTTGGGGGCGGAGGACGCGGGCCAGTTCCGTGCTGGCCCTCAGGGCATCGCACCAGTGCCACGCCTGCGCTACGGTGACGACGTCGAAAGCCGCCTCAGGCAGCCCGGTAGCCTCTGCGGTGCCAAGGACAGCCGTGGCGGCGGGGCAGTGCTCAGCCAGCTGCCCGAGCATGTCCGCTGACGGGTCCACGGCCGTGACGGACAGGCCGAGGTCCAGCAGCAGGTGGGTGAATTTCCCGGTACCGGCACCCACGTCGAGCACATCGCGTGCCCCTGGAGGCACCAGCCAGCGCGCTGATTCAGCGGGATAGCCTGGCCTCACCTGCTGGTAGTGCCTGCCGCCGTCCTGGAAGCTCTGGCCGAGCTCCCGGCGCCGGCCGTGATCCAGCCGTGGGCCACCCCGTGCCACGCGCGGCCTCCTTCATCCGGTTCCTTTGGTGTTCTCCGAATTTACCGCATCAGCCGCAACGGCAGGGCGCCGGCCGGCAGGCCAGCCGTGGGTCAGTCGTCGATGCAGGGCGCGGCGCCGGCCGTTCCCGGGGTGTTGGGTGCCCAGTGGGGGTACGTGCGGTTGTCATTGGCGGGAACCCAGCGGCCAGCGTCCACCACATAGTCCCAGCCAAGGCCCTTGGTCCGCAGGTCCCGGATGCCTGCCAGCAGCCGCTCGGCATCCTCCAGCCTTGAGCCGACGCCGAAGCTGGCCCGAAGTGAACCGGAAGGAAGGCCCAGCCGCTTCAGCAGCGGGTGCGCGCAGAAGCGGCCGTCGCGCAGGCCCACTCCATGTTCTGCCGAGAGGTAGGCGGCCACCAGGCCGGCGTCGTAGCCTTCCACGGAGAAGTTGACCACGCCGATGGTGTCGGTGTCCGGGTTCGTGTCCTTGAAGATCTGGTGGACGGTGACACCGTCGATCTCCTGCAGGCCTTCCACCAGGAAGGAGCGGATGGCTGATTCGTGGGCATGCCAGCGGTCCTGGTCCAGTTCCGCGATGACCTGCGTGGCGCGGGCCAGGGTTGCCGCACCCAGCACGTTCGGTGATCCGCCCTCGTGGCGGGCCGGGCCGGTTGCCCAGCTGACGCCGTCGAGCCTGGCTTCCCTGACGGCGCCGCCGCCGGCAAGGTGCGGTGTTCCGGCATCGAGCCAGTCCGGGCGGCCCACCAGCACGCCGGCACCAAAAGGTGCGTAGAGCTTGTGGCCCGAGAAGGCGATGTAGTCGACGTCGTCCGCGGTGATGTCGATCCGCCGGTGTGGGGCCAGCTGGGCCGCATCCACTGCGATCCGTGCCCCGTGCTCGTGCGCCAGCGCGGCAAGGGCACGGATGGGAAGGATTTCGCCCGTGACGTTGGAAGCTCCGGTCACGGCGAGCAGGCTGACGCCGCCCTGCCGCAGTTCCGCACGGACGGCGTCAATGGTTTCCGCGATGGTGTCCGCTGCCACGATGCTGCGGTGGGGGACACCCTGCCACGGCAGGAGGTTGGCGTGGTGCTCAATGTCGAGGTACAGGACGTCGCCGTCGGGCCGTCCGTCGGTGACGGGCAGGCAGCCCGCCAGCAGGTTGAGGGAGTCAGTGGTGTTCCGGGTAAAGATCACCGAATCGTCCGGGCGGCCGCCCACGAAGTCGCGGACGATGGCGCGGGCGTTCTCATAGACCGAGGTGCTGATCTGGGAGGCGTAGCCGGCACCGCGGTGGACGCTGGCGTAGAAGGGCAGGATCTCGTTGAGGTAGGCCGACACCACCGAGAGGGCGGGGGCCGATGCGCCATAGTCCAGGTTGGCGTACCGGACGTGGCCGCCGTGGATCAGCGGGGCCTGGATTTCGGCGCCGCTGACTGCTGCTAGCGGACGGCCGGCGGCGGTGCGGTGCTGGTCAAAGAGCGAAGGCGAACCCGGCAGGGCAGCTGCCTGGTGCTGGACAGCGGCTTGGGGGGAGACGGCTTCGGGGGAGACGGTGGCAGTTGTCACAGAGACCTCACTTCACAACAGGACTCCATGCAGGAATCCGCGCTTGCCGCATCCCTTCCGGACCGGCCTGGTCGTCACCCGGGGCACCCCACCGCGAATGGAGGGTTGCCGGCCAGCAAACCGGGGTTTTGCGCTGGCACTCGTGACCTGGTTAAGAGCGTAGAACATGGGCAGCGAAGGTTAAAAGCCCGCGGAAATGTTAAGGGCTTTGTTACGAACGTTTGAAAAGGGGCGCCTGAACCGAAGAACACGACGGCGGACGCCTCCTGTCGGGGGCGCCCGCCGTTGATTATTCGTGCTGCCGGGACTAGAGGAGGTCGTCCAGGTTCGGGTTCAGCCGGCGCAGCACCTCGGAGTGCAGGATGGAATTGGTGGCCAGGGCGTTCCCGCCGAACGGACCGTCCTCGCCCTCCAGCGAGGTGAAGCGGCCACCAGCCTCCACCACGATGGGCACCAGTGCGGCCATGTCGTAGAGGTTCAGTTCAGGCTCGCAGGCGATGTCCACCGAACCTTCGGCCACCATGCAGTAGGACCAGAAGTCACCAAACGCCCGGGTCCGCCATACGTCCTCGGTAAGGCCCAGGAATTCATTAAGGTTTCCGCGTTCCTTCCAGCCGCCAAGGCTCGAATAGGAAAGGGAAGCATCGGACAGGCTGGAGACATTGGACACCCGGAGGCGGGTGGCCGCGGCAAGGGAACGCCCCATGTAGGCTCCCATGCCCTTGGCAGCCCACCAGCGCTTGCCCAGGGCGGGAGCGCTGACCACGCCCACCACCGGCTCGCCTTCATCCACCAACGCGATCAGGGTGGCCCAGACAGGGACGCCTCGGACGAAGTTCTTGGTGCCGTCAATGGGGTCGATAATCCACCGCCGCGACCCGTGGCCCGTGCTGCCGAACTCCTCGCCGAGTACGGCATCGCGTGGACGGGACCGGGAGAGCTGGCCGCGGATGGCTTCCTCAGCTGCCTTGTCCGCATCGGTGACGGGCGTCAGGTCCGGCTTGGTCTCAATGTGGAGGTCCTGGGCCTTGAAGCGGCTCATGGTCTGGTCATCCACGGAATCGGCCAGGACGTGGGCCAGGCGCAGGTCATCGTTGTAGCTCGAAGCGGGTTGGATCATGGTTCCAAACTACCGTCTGCGCGCCGTTCTGCCGGGAAGCGGGCCCGTCAGGTGACGCTGCCCAGTTCCTTTGCCTCCTGGGCTTCCATCCGCGGGTCCGTGCCGAGGAGGCGCCGAAGGGAGCCAAGCCTTGCTGCTCCGGTGGGGCCGGCGTGTCCCGCGCCCACCCATGCGTCCAGTCCGCAGTTCACCGCGGTGGCAGTGTGCTTGCACCCTCGCTCGCAGTCGTCGATGCCGGGGGAGAGGTCCGGGAACGAGCGGAGGATGCGGTCCGGGTCCACGTGCGCCAGGCCAAACGAGCGGATGCCGGGGGTGTCGATGATCCAGCTTCCGGACGGCGCATCCGCCAGCTTCAGCGCAAGGGCCGACGACGACGTGTGCCGGCCGCGGCCCGTCACGGCGTTCACTCCGCCGGTGGCCCGTTCCGCCCCGGTCAGCGCATTGACCATCGTTGACTTTCCAACGCCTGAGTGTCCCAGCATCACGGTGACCTTGCCGTCCAGGTAGCCCCGCATCTCGGCGACGGCCGAGCTGTCCAGCCGGGCGGACAGGCCGTCGTCGGAACGGGCGTCAATGCCCGAGGCCGCTGAATCGGCCGTCCGGCTGATGATTACGGGAAAGTCCAGATGCGTGTAGTTGGACAGCAGTTCCGCCGGATCCTTGACGTCCGCTTTGGTGACCAGCAGGATCGGCTCGATGCTGGCGTCGTAGGCGGCCACCAGGGCACGGTCGATGAAGCCGGTCCGCGGCTCGGGGTTCGCTGCTGCCACCACGATCACCAGCTGGTCGGCATTGGCCACCACTGCCCGTTCCACAGGGTCCGTGTCGTCCGCGCTGCGCCGCAGCAGGGTCTTGCGGTCCTGGATCTTCACCAGCCGTGCCAGGGTGTCCGGCTCCCCGGAGACGTCGCCGACCAGGGAGACAAAGTCTCCTGCGACCACCGGGTTCCGGCGGAGTTCCCTGGCCCGGGCGGCAATGACTACCCGCTCATTGCCGGAGTCTTCTTCCACCACTGCGGTGTACCGGCCCCGGTCAACGGTGATGATGCGACCCGTGACGGCGTCATCGTGGCTTGGCCTGTCCTTGGTGCGGGGCCGGGAGCCCTTCTTGCTGGGCCGGATCCGGACGTCCGATTCATCCCAGGAATCAGTGCTCCGCGCCACCGCTGAAACCCTCCGACGCCGTTTCGGCCGGGCCATTCTGCGCCAGCATGTCTGCCCACAGCCGGGGGAAATCCGGCATGGTCTTGGCGGTGGTGCCGATGTCCTCCACCTGGACGCCCTCCACGGCGAGGCCAAGGATGGCTCCCGCGGTGGCCATGCGGTGGTCGGCATAGCTGTGCACGACGCCGGCATGCAGCTGTGCGGGACGGATCACCAGGCCGTCGCTGGTTTCTTCAGCGTCGCCGCCAAGGCGGTTGATCTCCGTGACCAGGGCGGCGAGCCGGTCCGTCTCGTGGCCCCGCAGGTGCGCGATGCCGGTAAGCCGGGAGGGGCCGGTAGCCAATGCACACAGGGCGGCCACGGTGGGCGCGAGTTCGCTCGTGTCGGCGAAATCTCCGCCCTTGATGTGGGGTCCGCCGGTGACCGTGAGGACGCCGTCGTCGAGTGTTACCTCGGCGCCCATCGTGGACAGGATGCTGCGCCAGAGGTCACCGACCTGCTGCGTTTCGTCCGGCCAGCCGGGGATCCGCACCGTTCCGCGGGAGGCCAGCGCGGCGGCGAGGAAGGGGCCGGCGTTGGAAAGGTCCTGCTCGATCCGCTGGTCGAAGGCGCGGATGGGGCCGGGGCTGACCACCCAGTGGTTGGGCACCGAGTCATCAACGGCAACCCCGGCGCCGCGAAGGACTGCCACGGTCATGTTGATGTGGTCGAGGCTCGGCACCGGCTTGCCCACGTGTTCAAGGTGCAGGCCTTCGGTGAACCTTGCGCCCACCAGGAGCAGCGCCGAAACGAACTGGGACGACGCGCTGGCATCGATGACCAGGTGGCCACCGCGGACCTCACCTGTGCCCTCCACAACGAACGGCAGTGACGACGGCGTCCCGCCCCCTTCTGCGGAAACGGCCACTCCCAGCGCAGTGAGCGCCTCGATGATGGTTCCCATCGGCCGTTTGCGGGCATGGGGGTCGCCGTCGAACACGCTTTCGCCGTTCCGCAGCGCGGCCAGCGGCGGAACGAACCGCATGACCGTACCCGCGAGCCCGCAGTCGATCCTTGTGAGGGGTGACGCAGCATCCGGGTCCAGCGGAACCACTTCCAGGTCGGGACCGAAGGCACCGTCCCCGGGTACCTCCGTGATGGTGGCGCCCAACTGCCGGAGCGCCTCGATCATGAGCGCTGAGTCCCTCGAATGCAGGGGTGCCCGCAGGCGGGACGGCGCGTCGGCCAAGGCGGCAAGAACCAGGTACCTGTTGGTCAGGGACTTGGAACCGGGCACGGTGACGGTGGCATCGACGGGCCGGGACGCGAAGGGCGCGGGCCAGTGGGGAAGGGGCGTTCCGGAGTCATCCCGGACGGCGGCTGCTGCGGTCATGCGTTGTTAGGCCCCCGTGGCCTGTTCCACAGCGCGCCGCACAACCTTGTCCGCCTTGTGGAGCTTCTTGTTGGTGGTCTTCCGGGCGTCGGCCGCCAGGTGCGAGGCGTTCCTGCGTGCATCCGCGGCCAGGTGTTCCGCCCGCCAGGCCAGGCCCGGCTTGCCGGCTGTGTCAACGGACGCCAGCAGGGCGCCGCCGCTCAGGGACAGGTTCTTGAGAAGCTGGTTACGGCGGCTTTCCCGCCCTTCCTTGGTGCTGATGTCCGCACTGCGCCACTCAACAAAGGTGTTCAGCAGGGAGATCACCGTGAGCAGCGTGGCCGAGAGCCTGGAGAATTTGCCCAGTCCGAAAAGAACGCCGGCTCCCACCTGCGTTCCGCCGATAACGCGGGCCAGGGTTTTCTCGTCCGACTTGAAGGGCAGGGACGCGGCAGCTTTGCGAAGCAGCGGCGAAAGCTGCTGCGCGGTGTCATCGGCATTCTTGAGCTTATCCACTCCGGCAATGACGAAACTGGAGGCCAGCATGGGGCGGGCGAGCGTGCGGAAAAAGGACATGGATTTCCTCCTGGATGGACGAACCGCATCGAAAGCGGCGGAGTCCGTTCTAGTCTTGCACTTTTGGGGAATATTTGCCGAAGGCATGAGGTTATTCATGACGCATCCGGGAATGCTCTGCCGCAGGGAAACCATGGGCTACAGCATGGGCCGGCCTGCAGGCACAGATCGCCGGATGCAGATATCCAGATGCAGGGATGGACAAGCAGAGCGGAGTTGTGCCCTTGGCGCGGGTGTTGGACGGAATTGAAACAGCAGGCCCGGTGGTGATGGACTCATTCGAGGCTGAACCGCTGAGTTATGGCTCGCCGCGCGCGCGCAGCCTCCCAGTAGACTTGAAGGCAATGAGCACCCTGGATCCGGCCGTCGCGGCCATGTATGAGGCTTCCGACAGTGAAGCGAAGAGCAGCGCAGCAGCAGGGCCTGAGGCTGCCGACTCGGCTGTGGTCCCGGCGCCTGCCGAAACCGGCGGGGACCTGGTGGATGTTTCCACCGAGTCGGTGGAACAGCGCCGCCTGAGGTTCGAACGCGATGCGATGCAGTACGTCGATCAGCTGTACTCGGCTGCCATGCGCATGGCGAGGAACCCGTCTGACGCCGAGGACCTTGTCCAGGAGGCCTACACCAAGGCCTTTTCTGCTTTCCACCAGTACCGGCCCGGGACCAACCTCAAGGCCTGGCTGTACCGCATCCTGACGAATACCTACATCAATCTGTACCGAAAGCGGCAGCGTGAGCCGCTCCAGTCCAACTCGGACACCATCGAGGACTGGCAGTTGGCACGGGCCGAGTCACACACCTCCAGCGGACTCCGTTCCGCCGAGGCAGAGGCGTTGGACCACCTTCCGGATTCCGACGTCAAAAGGGCGCTCCAGGACATCCCCGAGGAATTCCGCCTTGCGGTCTACTTCGCGGATGTGGAGGGGTTCGCCTACAAGGAAATCTCAGAAATCATGAACACGCCCATCGGCACGGTGATGTCCCGGCTCCACCGCGGCCGGAGGATGCTGCGGGACATGCTGGGGGAGTACGCCGCGGAGCGCGGGTTTAAGACGGCCGCTACTTCACAGGACGCGGCAGGAAGCACACAACAGGAGAGCAGGAAATGAGCGACTGCCAGGGATTGGGCGACTGCGACGACAGCCGGATGCAACGCATCTACGAGTACCTCGACGGTGCCCTGACCCGCGAGGACATTACGGAGATCAAGAACCACCTTGATGACTGCCCGGAATGCACGGAGCAGTACGACCTTGAGTGCGTGATCCGCAACATGGTTAAACGCTCCTGCACCGAAGCTGCTCCGGAGAACCTGAAGAACGCCATTCTTGACCGGATCCATACCATCCGGCCGGTGGACGCCTAGGACCGCCCCGCCCAGCTGACAACAAAGGACCCCGGAAGCCACGTGGCTTCCGGGGTCCTTTGTTTGAACCGTAGTTCCTGGCATGTGCCTAGGTGTTGGGGCGCTTCCCGTGGTTCGCGCCGCCACGCTTACGGTCACGACGCTTGCGTGCACGCTTGCTCATAGCTGGCCTCCTTACTGTTGGTACTCAAAAGAGCTGCCCTCAAGTCTCCCACATCACGGGGCGGCCCGCGAACCAGGAACAGCCGGATGACCTCCGCATTGACGGCGGTGGGGCGTCTGGGGGCTAGGAGTTCAGCGAGTTGCGGATGGAAATGCCGGCCTGTCCCAGCACGGTCCTCAGCGTTTCCAGTGCCACGGGACTGAGCGGTTGCCTGCCGGCATGCAGCCGCAGCTCCGCCCTAAGGTCGTCCCGGAACTGCTGAAGCATCATTTCGGCTTCCTTGAGGGACCGCTGGCTTTCGGCCGGCAGCCGTCCGGGGACCCTGAAGTCGGTGGACAGTGCGCTGGCACGGGCTGCCTCCGCAGTCGCGGCAAGATCCGCACGCAGCCCCCTCATGTTGCTGCGGATGTCCTCGCGCAGGTTGTCAGCCAGCCGCCGGACAGAGGCTGAAATGTCGCTCTCCACGCCTGCCAGCTCGTCACGGCGGCGGTTGAGCTCGGCCAGCCCGGCGGCGGTGATGTGGTAATTCGTGCGGCGGCCGGCGGATTCGGTGGCCACCAGGCCTTCCTCCTCGAGTTTGCCCAGCCGCGGGTAGATGGTGCCGGCGCTGGGGGAGTATGTTCCGCCGAACCGCTCCTTGAGCGCCTTGATGAGCTCATAGCCGTGTTTGGGCCCGGACTCAAGAAGCGCCAGAAGGTACAGCCGGAGCGCGCCGTGGGCAAAGACCGGTGCCATCAGGTTCCTGCTTCTGCGTTTCCTGCCACGGTCCTGTGGAAGATGGAGGTCTTTCCGGACACTGAGTTGGTCCGCACCAGCATCAGCTGGCCGTCAGGGCCCGCAATCGTCTCCACCTTGCCCCCCACCACCGTGTACCGCTGGTCCCCGATCACCACCGCACCGCTGGCGGACTTGGCGATGATATCCACGCCTACATCGTGGGGCAGCCGGATGGTGAGGTCTCCCGAGACCGAGTTTGCCCCGAAATCATGGGTGAAGCCCAGGAGGTCAAAACTCATGTGCCCGCTGACCGTGTTCGCCCTGATGTTGGTGAGGCGGCCGGATGCCGTCACTTCACCGGAGACGCTCTTGGCTGTCAGGACCCCGGTGTGGTTACGGATGGAAACTTCTCCGCTGACAGTCTGGACGTGCAGTTCCCCGGTTGTGCTGTCCGCCATGACCGAACCGGAGACGGTGCTGAGGCGGGTGTTCGCGGCTACGCCGGATACCAGCCCATCGCCGCTAACGGTGCCGGCCTCCACGGTGACGTGGGCGGGTACGGCAATGCTGATGACGGCCGAGTTTTCGCTGTTGTGGTTGACCGTTCCCATGAGGTTCTTGAACCAGCCCTGGGGGCCGTGCAGTTGGTGGCGGACCTCCAGCCTTCCGCCGCTCAGGGAGACAGCCACCGGGTCGCCGTGCACATCCGAGATCTCTACCCGGGTGACGGGTTCCTGGTGCGTGACGACGTCGAAGCGTCCCTGCACCATGCCAAGTTTCAGTGACGTCACGCCGTCGACGTCGATGGTCTCCGGACTGGTGACAGTCCATTCTTGATCGGTCACGGGCCCTCCAGGCGATATATCGTGTTGACCTTCCCCAACGTACCCCTGCCGTGGGGGCAGGTCAAGATATATCGCGAACCTGCATTACTCCGGAGCGTCGAGGCCGAGCCACTGGAACCAGCCACGGTGCAGCACCAGCCACGCCATCAGCCCGTAGCCGGCCTGGCCGGGCGTGCCGCCCTGGGCCGCCAGATCCTGGCGCCACTGTTCGTGGTTCAGGAGCGGGGAGAAGGTGTCCACATACAGGTGCTTGCGCCGGGTAGTGACATCGGCGAAGGCGGTGTTGAGTTCGTCAAGGCGCCTGTTCTGCGCGGGGTCCAGGGTGGGCGGCGGGCCCACGACGAAGACCTCGATGCGGTTCTGGGACGCCGAATCCAGGATGTTGGCCAGGTTGAGCCGGCTGCGGGCAGTGGAGAGCCCGAACTGTATGTCGCGTCCGGAGAGCCCGATCACCAGACGGTTCTCTGCTTTATCGCTGAAGCGCCGGCCGGCCTCGTCCAGCCAGCGCGCGGCGAGGCCTTCCGTTCCTTCCTCCGGGCAGGGGAGGGCGTAGCTTTCGAGGAGCATGCTGTCCCGGGGAGTGCGGGCCAATACGCGGCCCAGCCAGCCGAGGGCCCGGGGGTCACCCAGTCCGGCCAGCAGTTCATCTCCTACAGCTGCAATCCGCAGCTTCCTGTCTTCCACGCGTTCCTCTTTACGTCGGTGCCTTGCCGCCGCCACCGTGGACCTGGTTCCGGCCACGGGGTTGGGCTGTGCATGCGATTGGGGCTTTTCATCCAGTGCTGTGTATTTCCATCAGCGCTGTGGACTCCATTAAACAGAACCGCCCGGCCGGAGTCTGGGATTTCGACGTCCGGCCGGGCAGCCTTAGTGCTTACTTCCGTGCAAATGCCTGCTTCAGGAGGACATCCTGTTCCGCGGCGTGCCGTTTCATGGACCCGGCGGCAGTGGACGCCGACGCCGGCCGTGAAACCAGCCGGACGGTGCGCTCCAGGGCGCTTGGCAGGTTCAGGCCAATAAACGGCCACGGCCCCTGGTTGGCGGGCTCATCCTGCGCCCACACAACTTCTGCGTTCGGGTACTTGGCGAGTTCCTGTGCGATTTCCTCGTGCGGCAGCGGGTAGAGCTGCTCCACGCGGATGATTGCGGTGGTCTTGTCGTCCGTCTTCTGCCGGGTGGACAGGAGATCGTAGTACAGGCGGCCGGAGACCAGGAGGACGCGTTCGACGGCTTCTCCCGCCAGCTGCTCGTGTTCGCCGATGACGGGGCGGAACGTGCCGGTGGTGAAATCCTCCACCGTTGATGCGGCAGCCTTGAGGCGCAGCAGCTGCTTGGGCGTGAAGATGATCAGCGGCTTCCGTGGCCGATTGTAGGCCTGGCGGCGCAGCAGGTGGAAGTGCGAGGCCGCGGTGGTGGGGTTGGCCACGATCATGTTCTCTTCGGCGCACAGCTGCAGGAACCGCTCGATCCTTGCGGAGGAGTGGTCCGGACCCTGGCCCTCGTAGCCGTGGGGCAGCATCAGGACCAGCGAGGACCGCTGTCCCCACTTCTGCTCCGCGGAGGAGATGAACTCGTCGATGATGGTCTGTGCACCGTTGACGAAGTCGCCGAACTGCGCCTCCCACAGGACCAGCGCATCCGGCCGCTCAACAGAGTAGCCGTACTCGAAGCCCATGGCCGCGTATTCCGAAAGCAGGGAGTCGTAGATCCACAGCTTCGCCTGGTCGTCGGAAAGGTTGCCGAGGGGCAGCCATTCCTTGCCGTTGGCGCGGTCGTGGAACACGGCGTGCCGCTGCACGAAGGTGCCGCGGCGGGAGTCCTGTCCGGCCAGGCGTACGGGGACCCCTTCCATGATCAGTGAACCGAAGGCTGCGATTTCCCCGAAGCCCCAGTCGATGCCGCCCTCGCGGGACATCTGCTCGCGCTTCTCGAGCAGCTGCTTGAGCTTCGCGTGGACCGTGAAGCCCTCCGGGATTTCCACGTGGGCCTTGCCGATCCGCGCCAGGGTGTCTGCGGAAATGGCCGTCGAAACCGGCGCGGTGGTACCGGAGTCGGACTGCTGGGAGATGGGACGCTCGATGTCCGAGACGGCGGCAGTGTCTGCCGTGACGATCGGGATCGGGGACGTCTGGGCCGCGTGGGTTTCGGCGAAGACGCGTTCCAGACGCTCCTGGTAGTCGCGGAGCAGCTGTTCGGCTTCTTCCTCGGTGATGTCGCCACGGCCGATCAGGGACTCGGTGTAGAGCTTGCGGACGGAGCGCTTGGCCTCAATGAGGTTGTACATCAGCGGCTGGGTCATCGAGGGGTCGTCGCCCTCGTTGTGCCCGCGGCGGCGGTAGCAGACCATGTCGATGACGACGTCCTTGTGGAACCGCTGGCGGAACTCGTAGGCGAGCTGCCCGATGCGGACCACTGCCTCGGGATCGTCGCCGTTCACGTGGAACACAGGGGCCTGGATCATCTTGGCGACGTCCGTGGAGTATGTGGACGAGCGGGATGATGACGGGGCCGTGGTGAAACCCACCTGGTTGTTGACAACCACGTGGATGGTTCCGCCGGTGCGGTAGCCGCGGAGCTGGGACAGGTTGAGCGTTTCCGCAACCACGCCCTGGCCTGCAAAGGCGGCATCGCCATGGACCATAATGGGCAGGACAGGGAAGGATTCGCCCTGGTCCAGCCGGTCCTGCTTGGCGCGGACAATGCCCTCGAGGACGGGATCCACTGCTTCGAGGTGGGAGGGGTTGGCGGCGAGGTAGACCTTGGTTTCCTTGCCGTTGTCCGAGGTGAAGGTCCCCTCGGTGCCCAGGTGGTACTTGACGTCACCGGAGCCCTGCACGGAGCGCGGGTCCTGGGTGCCTTCGAACTCGCGGAAGACCTGGGCGTAGGTCTTGCCGGCGATATTGGTGAGCACGTTCAGGCGGCCGCGGTGGGCCATGCCGATGGCTACTTCGTCCAGGCCGTCGTCGGCGGCGTCGGACATGATGGCGTCAAGCAGCGGAATCAGGGATTCTCCGCCCTCCAGGGAGAAGCGTTTCTGGCCGACGAACTTGGTCTGCAGGAAGGTCTCGAAGGCCTCGGCGGCGTTCAGCTTGGAGACGATGCGGAGCTGCTCTTCACGGCTGGGCTTGGAGTAGGGGTGTTCCAGCTGGTCCTGGAACCACTTGCGCTCTTCCGGTTCCTGGATGTGCATGTATTCGATGCCGGTGGTGCGGCAGTAGGCATCGCGCAGGACGCCCAGGATGTCGCGGAACTTGAGCATGGGCTTGCCGCCGAAGCCGCCGGTGGGCCATTCGCGGTCCAGGTCCCACAGCGTCAGGCCGTAAGTCAGGATGTCGAGGTCCGGGTGCTTGCGCTGGACGTATTCAAGGGGATCGGTGTCGGCCATCAGGTGGCCGCGGACCCGGTAGGAGTGGATCAGCTGCTGGATCCGCGCCACCTTGTTAATCTGGTCTGCCGGATCAACCTGCTTGTCGGCGCTCCAGCGCACGGGCTCGTACGGGATGCGGAGGGACTCGAAGATCTCGTCGTAGAAGTTCTGCGCACCCAGCAGCAGCTGGTGCACAAGCTTGAGGAACTCGCCGCTGCCGGCACCCTGGATCACGCGGTGATCGTAGGTGGAGGTCAGGGTGAGGACCTTGCTGATCGCGTTCTGGGCGATGATCTTTTCGCTGGCGCCCTGGAACTCCGCGGGGTAGTCGAGGGCGCCGACGCCGATGATGGCAGCCTGGCCCTTGGACAGGCGGGGCACCGAGTGGACGGTGCCGATGCCGCCGGGGTTGGTCAGCGACACGGTGGTGCCCTGGTGGTCCTCAGCCGTCAGCTTGCCGTTGCGGGCGCGCTTGATCAGGTCCTCGTAGGTGTGCCAGAACTCGGAGAAGTTGAGGGTTTCGGCCTTCTTGATGTTCGGCACCATGAGCAGGCGGGTGCCGTCCGGCTTCGGCATGTCGATGGCAATGCCGAAGTTGACGTGGGCCGGCTGGACGGCAACGGGCTTGCCGTCCACTTCGTCGTAGTACACGTTCATGGAAGGGAACTGGGAGAGAGCGCGGATCACGGCGTAGCCGATGAGGTGCGTGAAGGAAACCTTGCCGCCGCGGGCGCGGGCCAGGTTCGAGTTGATGACCACGCGGTTGTCGATCAGCAGCTTGGCCGGGATGGCGCGGACGCTGGTGGCCGTGGGCACCTGGAGGCTGGTGACCATGTTGGTGGCGATTGCCTTTGCCGGTCCGCGGAGGACGGAGACGACGTCTTCCTCAGGAGCGGTGGGTGCCTTGACGTTCTTGGGCAGCTGCGCCGGGATGGGCTGGGAGCCGGTTCCGGCCTCCGTCTTCTTGCCGCCGTCGCGGGCAACCGTGGCGGGGGCCTTCTTTGCCGCTGCGGGCGCGGACGCCGGAGGTGCGGACGGCACCGGCGGGACGGCTGGTGCTGCTGCCGGCGACGGTGCCGGGGCTGCATTTACTGACGGCATTTCCCGGGTAGCGGGGTGGGCCGAATTTCCATTGGAAGAAGAACTGCCCGACCCGAACGATTCAAACAGCGGCCACCACTTGGCATCCACGGCGTTCTTGTCCTGCTGGTACTGCTCGTACAGTTCGTCAACGAGCCACTCGTTTCCGCCAAATTCCTCTGGTAGACGGTGGCTAGGCTGCTCTGGCACTTGAAATACGCCTCTTCCATGAGTTTGATTTCTCCCCGGCCCCACGGTGCTTCAGCAACACGTTCGAACCGATTTCTGCGTCCTCTGAACCCAGACCTTTGCAAGTCTAGTGAGCATCGTGTCTTAACTGCCAATAAGGGTGACCCAAATCATGAAGTGACGCGGGGATCGCGGAATATGGCGGGAAACTGCGTCATCAACGGTGTGTTGCGGGGCGCCGGAGAGGCCGCCCGCGAAGCGCCCGGCGGGCGGCAGCGCGGGTGAAGCGGGCGCAGGTGCCTCCTGTAGACTGAAGCTCTTATGGACAGTAAATCTAGGTGCCGGCCTGGGGGCTGTCAGCGGGGCATGAAGAGCAGCGCCGCGCAGTCCACCCGCAGAGCCGGCAAACCCCGAACACGAGCCCATCATCCGCCGGCAGCACAGCCGTCCAGAGCCCCCGGGGAACGGGCGCCGGTTTCCGCCGACCACCCTCCGCCGGGAAGACCGCCCAGTCTCCGCATTTCCCCTTCCTTTGCCATGCCATTCAGCACCGCCTTCCAGGCGGGATGCTGAATGGAATGGCTTCTCCTTGCAGCAGGCCTGCTGCTGATCGCCGGCACGGGATTCTTCGTGGCCGTCGAATTCTCCCTTATTGCCCTGGACCAGCCCACCGTCCAACGTGCCATTGACGACGGCGACGCCGGCGCTGTCCCTTTGCTCACCTGCCTGAAATCGCTGTCCACGCAGCTGTCCAGCTGCCAGCTGGGCATCACTCTGACAACGCTCCTGACCGGCTACGTGATGGAGCCCTCGGTGGGCCGCCTCCTGGAAGCCCCCCTGGCCGCCGTCGGACTTCCCGACGTCGCCGTCGCTTCGGTCTCCCTGGTCCTGGCCATGGTGCTCGCCACCCTGCTCTCGATGCTCCTGGGCGAACTGGTGCCCAAGAACATGGCCATCGCGCTGTCCTTCCCGGTGGGGCGGGCGCTCGCCCGGCCCCAGCTGATATTCACGGCTGTCTTCAAACCGGCCATCGTGCTGCTCAACGGGTTCTCCAACAAGGTGCTGAACGTCTTCGGCCTGGAGGCGAAGGAAGAAATTTCCGGGGCCAGGACACCGGCGGAACTCGCATCGCTGGTGCGCCGGTCCGCGGCCATGGGAACGCTCGACGCCGGCACTGCCAACTTCGTGGCGCGTACCCTGAACTTCTCCACCCGGACAGCGGCCGACGTGATGACGCCCCGCATCCGCGTGGAAACGATCGATGCCGACCAGCCCGTGTCGGATGTCCTCAGTGCTGCACGCCGGACCGGATACTCGCGGTTCCCGGTGATTGGCGATTCCGCCGATGACATCCGGGGGCTGGTCCACGTTAAGAAGGCTGTGGCTGTGCCGTGGGACCGCCGCCAAAACCTGGAAGCCGGTGCCATCATGACGGAGGTGCTGAGGGTCCCCGAGACCATCCACCTCGACGCCCTGCTTGCGGAACTCCGCGAAGGAAACCTCCAGCTCGCCGTCGTCCTTGACGAGTACGGCGGAACCGCCGGCATCGCCACGCTCGAGGACCTGGTGGAGGAAATCGTGGGAGAGGTGGCCGACGAGCATGACAAGGTCCGCCCTGGACTCCTGCAGAGTGCCTCCGGGGACTGGTACTTCCCTGGCCTGCTCCGCCCGGACGAGCTGTCCGAGCAGATTCCCCGGCTGAGCGTCCCTGACGAAGCAGCCTACGAAACGGTGGGCGGATACGTCATGAGCAAGCTGGGCCGGATCGCCGTCGTTGGGGATACTGTCTCCGTTGGCGGCGGCACGCTGAGCGTCACCAGGATGGACGGGCGCCGCATTGACCGGATCTGCTTCCGGCCGGCTGCCGACTCCGACGACAACGACCGGGCGGACAGCTCCCAGCGGGACGGCCATTCCAGGCAAGACGACAAGTCCACACGTAACGGCAGGAACCAACGCGACGACGGGGCTGAACGATGAGCGACTGGGCCGGAATCTTCTGGCTGGCTGTCCTGCTGCTCGGCAACGCCTTTTTTGTGGCCGCTGAATTCGCAGTCATGTCCGCACGGCGCAGCCAGATCGAACCGCTGGCCGAAGCCGGGTCCAAGCGGGCGCAGACCACCCTCCGCGCCATGGAAAACGTGTCGCTGATGCTGGCGTGCGCCCAGCTTGGCATCACCGTCTGCTCCCTCCTGATCCTGCTGGTGGCCGAACCGGCCATCCACCATCTCCTCGCCGTACCGCTCGAGACGCTCGGCCTGCCGAAGGAAGTTGCCGATGTGGCTGCGTTCGCGGTGGCGCTGATGCTGGTGACGTTCCTGCATGTGACCTTCGGGGAAATGGTGCCAAAGAACATCTCGGTCAGCGTGGCTGACAAGGCGGCGCTCCTGCTTGCCCCGCCGCTGATGTTCGTTGCGCGGCTGGTCCACCCCGTCATTTCGGTCCTCAACTGGTCGGCCAACCACATCCTCAAGCTCCTTCGGATCGAGCCCAAGGATGAGGTGAACTCCTCCTTCACACTGGAGGAAGTGCAGTCCATTGTTCAGGAGTCCACCCGACACGGGCTGGTCGATGACGACGCCGGGCTCATCACCGGCGCGCTGGAGTTCTCCGAATACACAGCCGCGGACATCATGGTTCCCCTGGAGAAGCTGGTCATGCTCCGGGCCGCCACCACCCCCGTGGAGTTCGAGAAGGCCGTGAGCCGCACCGGATTTTCCCGGTTCCCCATGCTTGACGAGGACGACATGCTGTACGGCTACCTCCACGTTAAGGATGTACTGTCCATCCCCGAGCAGGCCTATGAGCGGCCCATCGCCGAGAGCCGCATCCGCTCCCTGGCCAACCTGGCGCTGGACGATGAGATCGAGAAGGCAATGTCCGTTATGCAGCGCACCGGATCCCACCTTGCACGGGTGATCGGACCCGATGGCAACACTAAGGGCGTCCTGTTCCTGGAAGACGTGATCGAGCAGCTCGTCGGCGAGATCCGGGATGCAACCCAGGCCACCGGCATCCGGCGGCTGGGGCAGCCCAACGGGGGATAGCGGAACGGTGCCCTTCTCCGGTGGGCGGAGGGCACCGTTGCCATGGCACCCTTCTTTTCTAAATAGGAATCATTCCCATTTAGGTATAAGCTGGGAGGGTTGTTTTCGCCCCTCCCCACTGAATGAGGTTTCCGTGCGCCGTCCCGCCGCTGCCCGATCGTCCCTCGCTGCCCTTGCCGGGCTCGGCCTGCTCCTAACCGCGTGCAGCCCGCAGACGGAACCCGCTCCGGACGCCGCCGACGGAATCAACATCGTGGCCTCAACGGACGTCTATGGTGACATCGCCAAAACGATTGGCGGCGACAAGGTCAGCGTGACCGCCATCATCACCAAGACCAGCCAGGACCCGCATTCCTACGAAGCCACCGCCCAGGACCGGCTTGCGGTCTCGAAAGCCGACCTCGTCCTGGAAAACGGCGGCGGCTACGACGACTTCATCCACACCCTGGCGGAGGACAGCGGCCTTGACGACGCGAAGGTGCTCAACGCCGTCGAACTTTCCGGCCTGGCGCACCCTGAGGAAGAGGAAGCCACCGCGGACGTCCCGGCGACGGAACCCGCGGCAGAAGACGAATCTGACCACGACCACGGCGAAGTGAACGAGCACGTCTGGTACAGCCTCCCCGCGATGGAACAGCTGGCCGATGAGATCGCCGCCAAGCTGGCCGAACTCGAGCCCGCCTCTGCCTCGACATTCCAGTCCAACGCCGCCGCTTTTAAAGCCGGCATAGAAGAACTGCACGGAAAGCTGGACGCACTGAAGGCTGCTTCGGCGGGTGCCCAGGTGGCCGTAACTGAGCCGGTGCCGGTATACCTCCTGGCGGATGCCGGGCTGGTGAACACCACGCCCGAGGACTACACTGCTGCGATTGAAGAGGGCTCGGACGTCCCGCCGGCAGTGCTCAAGGCCGCCACGGACCTTGTGGCCTCGAAGTCGGTGCGCCTGCTCGCCTACAACAGCCAGACCGAAGGCCCGCAGACGGAGTCGCTGAAGAAGGCGGCAGAAACTGCGGGGGTTCCGGTGGTTGACTTCAGTGAAACACTGCCGGAGGGCAAGACGTACCTCCAGTGGATGACGGACAATGTGGACAACATCACCAACGTTCTGGAGACAAATAGTTGAAACCCGTGGTCAGCCTCACCGGAGCTTCCCTGAAGTTCGGCAAGCGGGCGCTCTGGGAGGATCTGGACCTGGACATCATGCCTGGCGAGTTCTTCGCCGTACTGGGTCCCAACGGAAGCGGCAAGACCAGTTTCCTGAAGGTCCTGCTGGGGCTCCAGGACCTTCACCGGGGGCAGGCCATGCTTGGCAGCCGCCCGGTGGAACGGGGCAGCAGCCTCATCGGCTACATACCCCAGCAGAAATCGTTCGCCCCGGACACCCCCATGCGGGCCCGGGACCTCGTTGGCCTGGGCGTTGACGGCCACCGGTGGGGCCTGCGTCTGTCCCCGGGCAAGGCCAACCGCAAAATCGACCAGCTCCTTGAACTTGTTGGGGCCACGGAATACGCGAAAGTTCCGGTGGGTCAGCTGTCCGGCGGCGAACAGCAGCGGCTGCGGGTTGCGCAGGCCCTTGCCACCGATCCCCAGATCCTTCTGTGCGATGAACCCCTGCTCTCCCTGGACCTCCACCACCAGCAGGCGGTCAGCGCCCTGATCAACAAACAGTGCCGTGAGCAGAACAGTGCCGTGGTTTTCGTGACGCACGAAATCAACCCCATCATCGACTACGTGGACCGGGTGCTGTACCTCGCCGGCGGCCGCTTCAAGGTGGGTACGCCCGAAGAGGTCATGACCACCGAGGTCCTTTCCGACCTTTACGGAAGCCACGTTGAGGTGATCCACGCCAACGGGCGCATCGTGGTGGTGGGCCTGCCGGATGCCACCACCCACCACCATGCCCCAACGCATGTGCTGGCCGGAGAGGCAGCCTGATGGACGCGGACAGCATTCTCGGCGCGATCTTCAGCTTCGAAAACTACGGCGAACTCCTGGTGCTGGTGCAGAACTCCATCTGGGCCGGTGCCGTCCTGGGCCTCCTGGGCGGCCTGGTGGGGACCTTCGTGATGAAGCGCGACCTGGCGTTTGCGGTGCACGGCATCTCCGAACTCTCCTTCGCCGGGGCTGCCTTTGCGCTGCTCATCGGCGCCGACATCGTGTTTGGATCGCTGATCGGGTCCGTCACCGCGGCGCTGCTGCTGGGCCTGATGGGTGTCCGGGCCAGGGACAAAAACTCGATCATCGGCGTCATCATGCCATTCGGTCTGGGGCTGGGCATCCTGTTCCTGTCCCTGTACGAAGGCCGGGCCGCCAACAAGTTCGGCCTGCTCACAGGACAGATCGTCTCCGTGGACACGGTCCAGCTGCAGGCGCTTGCCGGAACGGCCGTGGTGGTGATGGTGGCCCTGGTGGCCATCTGGCGGCCCCTGAATTTCGCCAGCGTGGATCCTGAACTTGCCGAGGCCCGCGGGGTTCCCGTGCGGACGCTTGCCATCGTCTTTATGGTCCTGCTGGGCGTCAGCGTGGCCCTGTCCATCCAGGTGGTGGGAGCCCTCCTGGTCCTGGCCCTGCTGATCACGCCTGCCGCGGCCGCGCTCCGGGTGACGTCCTCGCCGGTTGCCTTGGTGCTCCTCAGCGTGGCCTTTGCGATGACCGCCACCGTTGGCGGGATCCTGCTGGCGCTGGGAGGACGCATTCCCATCAGCCCCTATGTCACCACGCTGTCCTTCCTGATCTACGTGGTGTGCCGGGTGGTTGGGTCGGTGCGGGCCCGGAAGGGAATCAACGGGCGGGTCCTGGCGGGAACGGCTTAGAGGCTGCCGGCGGCCTTGCGCGCCGTGCAGTCCGGACACAGGCCGAAGATCTCCACGGTGTGCGCCACCTCTGTGAACCCGTGCTCTGCGGCTGTGCGCGCCGCCCAGGTCTCCACCGCCGGAGCCTCCACTTCCACTGCCTTGCCGCAGTTCCGGCACAGCAGGTGATGGTGGTGTCCTGTAACGGCGCAGCGGCGGTACACGGCCTCGCCGTCGCCGTTGCGCAGTACGTCCACCAGGCCCTCGTCCGCGAGCGACTGGAGAATCCGGTAGGCGGTTGCCAGTGAGACCGAAACGCCCTGGTTCTGGAGGATCCGGTAGAGCTCCTGGGTGCTGACGAAATCGTCCAGTTCATCCAGCGCCGCGCTGACGGCCCTGCGCTGCTTCGTGACGCGCTGCTCCTTGCCGCCGCCCATCGCCGGGGACGACGTGGTGGAATCAGCCTTGGCGCCGACGGGCATGGGTGGACTCGCTTCCTCAGGATGGTGGCAAAGATCCAGATTACCAGCCGGAGCTTCGTGGACATGGTCCCGGGGCGGACCCTAGGCTGGCGCTATGAAGCTGACGAAGTACACGCATTCCTGTGTCCGGCTGGAAAAAGACGGCAGGGTCCTGGTCCTGGATCCGGGCAACTTTTCGGAATCGGCTGAGGCCCTGCAGTCCGCGGAAGCGGTCCTGGTAACGCACGAGCACGCCGACCACATTGACGTTCCGGCCGTGGTGGACGCTTTGCGCGCAAACGCCGGACTGGCAGTCTTCGCCCCTGCGCGTGTTACCGGCCAGCTGCAGGACAAGGCCACCGGCGAAGCCGCGCGCATTCACGCCGTGAACCCGGGCTCCACCTTCCAGGCGGCCGGTTTCACCATCCGCAGCTTCGGCGGCCAGCATGCCCTGATCCACCCGCAGATCCCCATCGTGGCCAACATCGGCTACCTGATTGACGACAATGTCTACCATCCGGGGGACTCCTTTGTGATCCCGGACGGCATCAGCGTCAAGACGCTGCTGGTTCCCCTCCACGCGCCGTGGAGCAAGGCAGCCGAGGTGCTGGACTTCGTGATCGGCGTCAGGGCGCCGCGCGCATTCCAGATCCACGACGGGCTGCTCAACGAGAACGGCCTGAAGGTTGTGGAAGGCCATGTCCAGCGGATCGGTGCCAAGTACGGCACCGAATACACGCACCTGGCGGCCCGGGAGTCTGTGGAGGTCTAGGCCGGGTCTCCGGTCCAGGTGCCCGTGTCCATGAATTGCCGGAGGACCGCTTCGTACGGCGCCGGGTCCAGTCCCTGGGCGGCCAGCCAGTCCTGGTTGTAGTAGTTGCCCGCATAGCGTTCACCGCCGTCGCACATCAGCGAAACGATGCTGCCTGAGCGGCCCGTCGCCACCATCTCTGCCACCAGCTGCCACACACCCCAAAGGTTGGTCCCGGTGGAGGGGCCGGCGTGGAGTCCCGCAATGCCGTGGAGGTGGCGCATCGCGGCCACTGACGCGGCGTCCGGCACCTGCACCATGCGGTCGATCACTGACGGCACGAAGCTGGGTTCCATCCGCGGCCGCCCGATTCCCTCGATCCGGGACGGCAGGCCTGCCGGTGCGCCGGACGTGCCCCGCCAGCCCGGGTAGAACGCCGAATTTTCCGGATCCACCACCAGCAGTTGTGTTGGGTAGCTGTGGTAGCGGAGGTACCTGCCGATGGTGGCACTGGTTCCGCCGGTGCCGGCTCCCACCACGATCCACTGGGGTACAGGGTGTTCCTCCAGCGCGAGCTGGCCAAAGATGGATTCTGCAATGTTGTTGTTTCCCCGCCAGTCAGTTGCCCGCTCGGCGTAGGTGAACTGGTCCATGTAGTGGCCGTTGCAGGTCTCCGCGACCTCCTGTGCGGCCGCGTACACCTCGGACGCGTGCTCCACCAGCAGGCAGGACCCGCCGAACTGCTCGATCAACGCGATCTTCTCGGGACTGGTGGTGCGTGCCATCACGGCAACAAAGGGCAGTCCCAGGAGCTGCGCGAAATATGCCTCGGACACAGCCGTGCTGCCGCTGGAAGCCTCCACGATGGTGGTGTCCTCCCGGATCCAGCCGTTCACCAGCCCGAAGAGAAACAGGGAGCGGGCCAGCCGGTGCTTGAGGCTGCCGGAGCGGTGCGTGGACTCGTCCTTGAGGTAGAGGTGGACGCCCCAGTGCTCCGGAAGGGGAACAGCGTAGAGATGGGTGTCGGCGGAGCGGTTGTTTTCTGCCCTGATCTTGCGGATTGCCTGGTCCGCCCAGTCCCGGTCCGCGGTGTACCGGCTGGCGCTTCGCTCGATCTTCACCGCACCAGCCTACCCGCGGCGGGAAGGGCTGCCGATAGAGTGGATCCGTTGGCCAAACCACCGCTGGAGGAGTGCAGTGAACCCCCTGATGGACGTTGCCGGTCTGCTGGCCCGCCTGGCGGATCACCGGCGCACGGTACTGCTGGATGTGCGTTGGGCGCTGGGCGATCCCCACGGCTACCGCCACTACCTGCAGGAGCACCTGCCGGGTGCCGTGTTTGTGGACCTGCAGACAGAACTTGCTGCCCCTGCGGTTCCCGAACGGGGCCGCCACCCGCTGCCGGCGGCCGAGGATTTCGAAGCGGGCGCCCGGCGCTGGGGCATCAACGACGGTGACGTCGTGGTGGCCTACGATGACAGCGGCAACATGGCGGCGGCGCGGGTGTGGTGGATGCTCCGTAACGCCGGGCTGGCGGAGGTATACCTGCTCGACGGCGGCCTGGCCGCCTGGCGTGCCGCGGGGCTTCCGCTCGAAGCGGGGCCCGTTGTTCCGGACCCCGGCGGTGTGCATCTGATGAACGGGAAGATGCCGGCCATCGATGCCGCCGCAGCGGCCGCCTGGCCGGACGCGGGCCTCCTGCTCGACGCACGGGCGGGGGAGAGGTACCGCGGCGAGTATGAGCCCATCGATCCGCGGGCCGGGCATATCCCCGGGGCCATCAGTGCGCCGACATCGGAAAACGTGGACGGCAGCGGGCGGTTCCTGGCCTCTGCCGCGCTGCGCCGCCGCTTCGAGTCGATAGGCGTCCGCGACGGAGTGCAGGTGGCGGTGTACTGCGGATCCGGAGTTACTGCCGCCCATGAAGTCGCAGCCCTGGAAATCGCAGGATTCCCCGCTGCACTTTATCCGGGCTCGTTCTCGGAGTGGTCCAACAACCCGGCCCTGCCCGTGGCCACCGGGGCTGAACCGGGCCGCGGCAGCGGATGGCCGGGTGGCACCACGCCTCCGGGCAAGGGTAGCGTCGCACTATGACTCCAGGACGCCCCGTACCTCCGCCCCTTGCCAAACCAGTCGCCCCGGAAGCTGCCACTCCTGGAGCAACTGCTGTCGACGGCGGCCGCCCCGCTGCCGCGTACGGCGCGACGTCACCGGACAGCGGACTCGTGCCGCTGACCCTTGCCCGGCGCACCCCCCAAGCCGACGACGTCGAAATAGCCATCGAATTCTGCGGCCTGTGCCACTCGGATGTGCACGCCACCCGCGGCGAGTGGGGCGGCAGCACCTGGCCGCTGGTGCCCGGACACGAGATCGTGGGCACCGTCAGCCGGGTGGGTTCCGCTGTTGCGGACTTCGCCGTGGGTGACCGGGTGGGCGTGGGGTGCCTCGTCGATTCGTGCCGTCACTGCGAAAGCTGCCTGGACGGCCTTGAGCAGTACTGCGAAAACGGCATGACCGGCACCTACGGTGCCGTGGACCGCCGGAACGGTGACGCCGTCACCCAGGGCGGCTACTCCTCGTCCATCGTGGTGGACCGGCGCTACGTCCTGCGGGTGCCGGAATCCCTTGCCCCTGCCTCCGCTGCGCCACTGCTCTGCGCGGGAGTGACGACCTTTTCCCCGCTGCGGCACTTCGAGGTCGAAGACGGCGATGTTGTGGGCGTGGTGGGGCTGGGCGGCCTGGGCCATATGGCCGTCAAGCTTGCCAAGGCCATGGGAGCGAGGGTGGTGGTGTTCACGACGTCGGAGGCCAAGGTTGCGGCCGCCCTTGAGCTCGGCGCGGACGAGGTTGTCCTGTCCCGGGACGGGGACGCGATGGCCGCCGCCAACCGTACCATCGACCTCATCATCGACACCGTGGCAGCTCCGCACGACCTCAACCCCTACTTCCGGACACTCCGCGTTGACGGTGCACTCTTCCAGCTGGGGCTCCCCTCGGAGCCGATGCCGCCCGTCAACCCGGGAGCACTGATCCGGCGCCGGATCGCCTACGCCGGCTCCCTCATCGGCGGCATTGCAGAAACGCAGGAGATGCTGGATTTTTGCGCGGAGCACGGAGTGGCCGCGGAGATCGAGATGGTCCGCGCCGACCAGCTCAACGAAGCCTACGACCGGATGGTGGCAGGCGATGTGAAATACCGGTTTGTGCTGGACACCAGCACCCTGCACGCACCCGCCAAGGAGGCACACGCATGAGCACACTGTTTACCAGGATCCTGAACGGCGAAATCCCCGGACGCTTTGTCTGGCGGGAACCGGAGGTAGCTGCCTTCCTCACCACCGGGCCGCTCGCGGACGGCCACACGCTGGTGGTCCCCACCGAGGAAGTGGACCGCTGGACCGACGCATCCCCGGAGACATTGGCCAAGGTCATGGAAGTGGCCCGCCGGATCGGCGCGGTCCAGGTGGAGGTCTTCGACGCGGCGCGGGCAGGCCTGATTGTGGCCGGCTATGAGATCAACCATCTCCACGTGCACGTCTGGCCTTCCCGGAGCATGGCGGAGTTCAACTTCGCCACCGCGGACCAGAACCCGGACCCGGACGTCCTGGACGCCAATGCGGAGAAACTCCGCCAGGGCCTTCGGGCTGCGGGATACGGCGAGTTCGTCCCGGCCTGACCTCCAGTCCGGCGTGGACCCGGCTGCGGGTCCGCGCCGCGACAGGGGGAGGGACTCCTAGGCCGGGGCCAGCGCTTTGTTGAGCACGGCACGGATGCGCTTCTCGGACACCGAGTACGCTGTTCCGAGCTCGACGGCGAACAGGCTCACCCGGAGTTCTTCGAGCATCCAGCGCACCTGGGTTAATTCAGGTCCGGCCTTGCGTCCCGGAAGCAGGGCAGACACGGCGTCGTCGTAGTCGTCCTCGAGCCGCTGCACCACGGCCATGTTGAGGGCATCCCGCTGGACGTTGCCCGGCAGGCGTTCCAGCCGCTTTTCGATGGCGGAAAGGTACCTGGGGAGCTGGCTGAGCTGTGCATAGCCCGTCCGTGCTACAAAGCCCGGATACACCAGCTGCTCCAGTTGGCTCTTGACGTCATTGAGGGCAGAAATCAGCGCCAGGCTGGTGGTCCCCTTCAGCTGCTTTTCGATCCGCCGGGTGCTGGCAAGGATGCGCTCCACCACGGCCGTCACACTGAACACCGTATCGATCAGTTCTGCCCGGACCACCTCATACAGGCGGTCAAAGGACGCCCGGTCCCACGGCAGTTCCTGGGGCGTGAGCTTGTCGATGGCAGCCAGCGCACAGTCGGCAATCAAGGCCGAGACGGAGCCGTGCGGGTTCTGGCTGAACGTCAGTTTCTCGGTGTTGCTCAAGTGCTCCAGCACGTAGCGGTCCGGTGCAGGGACGCGCAGGGCCAGCAGGCGGATGACGCCCCCGCGCATCGCTTCCGCCTGTTCTGCCGCCGTCTGGAACACCCGGAGCGCCACCGACGTTCCTTGGTCCACAAGCGCCGGATATCCCGTGACGGTGTGGCCCTTGACTGAGTTGCTCACCTGCCGCTGAAGGGTCCCGAAATTCCATTCCGCCAGGCCGTCCTGCTCCCTGAACCCGGCTGCATCTGCGGGTCCCGGCACTGTGGCCGGCTGCCGTGCTCCGGGGGAACCGCCGTCGAACGCTGTCCCGGACGCCTGCGCCGCTTTCCTGCCGTTGCCGGAGGACTTGCCGCTGCCGGGTGCCGTTGAGGCGGGCGTGGCGCCGAGGGATTCCGCAATGGCCCGCCGGGTGGCCGGAGCCAGCTTCTCCTGCAAGGCTGCGAGGTCCTTGCCCTCATCCAGGACCTTGCCCCTGCTGTCCACCACCTTGAAGGACACGCGCAGGTGGGCCGGGACGGCATCCCAGTTCCACGATCCAGGCGGGACGATATGCCCGCGGATGCGGCGCAGGGCAAGCTCAAGGGACGGCTCCAGGTCATCGGCCGCCGGATCAAAGTCGGCTTCCAGCACTGCCACTGCCTGGCGCGCCACATCCGGGGCAGGAACGAAGTTCTTCCGGATCTGCTTGGGCAGCGACTTGATCAGGGCTGTCACCAGCTCCACGCGCTGCCCGGGGATCAGCCAGCGGAAGGCTTTGTCGTCCAGCTGGTTGAGGAACAGGACCGGCACCTCGGCGGTAACGCCGTCGGAGGGATTGGGCGGTGACCCCGGAGCCACCGGGTGGAACTCGTAGCTCAGCGGAAGCTCGAAGCCCTTGTGCAGCCAGGTTTTGGGGTAAGCGGAGTCATCGAGGCCGTCCGCGTCATCGCTGAGGAGGAGCGACTTATCGTAATCCAGGAGGTCCGGGTTCTTCTGCCGCGCCTCCTTCCACCACTTGTCGAAGTGCCGCTCGGACACCACGTCAGGTCCGATCCGCGCATCGTAGAACTCGAACAGCGTTTCGTCATCCACCAGGAGGTCCCTGCGGCGCATCCTGGCCTCCAGCTCCTCCACCTCATGCAGAAGCGCCCGGTTGCGGTGGAAGAACTTGTGGTGGGTTTTCCAGTCGCCTTCCACCAAAGCATGGCGGATGAAGAGTTCCCGGGCGACGACGGGGTCAACCCTGCCGTAGTTGATCCTGCGTTGGGCGATGATGGGCACGCCGTAAAGGGTGACCTTCTCGTAGGCCATCACCGCACCCTGCCGGGTGGACCAGTGCGGTTCGCTGTAGCTGCGCTTCACCAGGTCCGGCGCCACCTGTTCGGCCCACACAGGATCGAACTTCGCAGCCACCCTCGCCCAGAGGCGGCTGGTCTCCACCAGCTCCGCTGCCATCACGAACGTGGGCGACTTCTTGAAGAGGGCCGAGCCGGGGAAGATGGCGAACCGGCTGCCCCGGGCACCTGCATACTCGCGCTTGCGTTCGTCAAGGATGCCGATGTGGCTCAGGAGCCCGGAAAGAAGGCTGATGTGGATGCCCTCGTTGTTGCCTACGGGATCGGCAAGGCGCTTGTTGTCGAGGCTGATGCCGAGGGGCCGGGCCAGTTGCCGCAACTGGGCAAACAGGTCCTGCCACTCCCGGACCCGGAGGTAATTGATGAACTCGGCCCGGCACATCCGGCGGAAGGCAGACGACGAGAGCTCCTGCTGCTTCTCCTGGATGTAGTTCCAGAGGTTAAGGAAGCCGGTAAAGTCCGAGTTCTCGTCCTTGAACCGGTTGTGCTTTTCCGCCGCGAGTTGCTGCTTGTCTGTTGGACGCTCGCGCGGGTCCTGGATGGTGAGGGCAGCGGCCAGGATCATCACCTCGCGGACGCAGCCGCGTTTTCCCGCCTCCACGATCATCCGGCCCAGCCGGGGATCCACCGGCAGCTGGGCAAGCTTCTGCCCGACGGCGGTGAGCCCGCCGCCGCTTTTCGCCCCGTCCGTCCCGTTCTGCGGCCGGGCGGCAGCGAGGGCGCCGAGTTCCCGGAGCAGCGTCACGCCGTCGTTGATAGCCCGCGTTTCCGGTGGTTCCACGAACGGGAAGTTTTCGACGTCCTTGGGGCCGCGGGCCACTCCCATGGCGGTCATCTGCAGGATGACGGCAGCCAGGTTCGTCCGCAGGATCTCCGGATCCGTGTAGAGGGGCCGGGACTCGAAGTCCTCCTCGGAGTAAAGGCGGATGGCGATGCCGTCCGAGACGCGGCCGCACCGCCCCGAACGCTGGTTGGCGGACGCCTGCGAGACGCGCTCGATGGGCAGGCGCTGGACCTTGGTGCGGTGCGAGTACCTGGAGATGCGGGCGGTTCCGGTATCGATCACGTATTTGATGCCCGGCACGGTCAGCGAGGTTTCGGCCACGTTGGTGGCCAGTACGATCCGCCGCTTGTTGCCCGGGTGGAACACCTTGTGTTGTTCCTGCAGGCTCAGGCGGGCGAAGAGCGGAAGGACTTCCGTTCCGGCCAGCCGGCGGTTGGACTGGATGCGGGCCTGCAGCGCGTCGGCCGCATCCCGGATCTCGCGCTCGCCGGAAAAGAAGACCAGGATGTCACCGGGTGCTTCGGCGGCAAGTTCGTCGACGGCGTCGCAGACGGCGTCGAGCGGGTCGCGGTCTTCCTCGAGTTCGTCGTCGGAACCATTCTCATCATCGAGGCCAGCACCACCGGGCGGCTGCGACAGCGGGCGGTAGCGGATCTCCACGGGGTAGGTCCGCCCGGAGACCTCGACAATGGGGGCGGGTTGGTCGGCTGTGCCGAAATGGTTGGCAAACCGTTGGGGGTCGATGGTGGCGGAGGTGATGATCACCTTGAGGTCCGGCCGCTGCGGCAGGATCCGCTTCAAGTAGCCCAGGATGAAGTCGATGTTCAGGCTGCGCTCGTGGGCCTCATCGATGATGATGGCGTTGTACTTGCGCAGCAGCTTGTCCCGCTGGATTTCCGCCAGCAGGATGCCGTCCGTCATCAGCTTGACCTTTGTGGCGCGGCTGACTTCCCCGGTGAAGCGGACCTGGAAGCCCACTTCCTGGCCGATGTCCACACCCAGTTCCTCGGCGATGCGCTCAGCCACGGTGCGCGCGGCCAGCCGGCGGGGCTGAGTATGGCCGATCAGGCCATTCTCGCCCAGCCCAAGCTCAAGGCACATCTTGGGGATCTGGGTGGTCTTACCGGAGCCGGTCTCGCCGGCAATGATGGTGACCTGGTGTGCTGCGATGGCTGCCATCAGGTCTTCGCGCCGTTCGGAGACCGGCAGCTCAGCGGGATAGGCGATGTGAAGTGTCATGTCTGCTGACAGTCTACTGCGGGCGCCCGGGCATCCCGCTTCGACTGCCTGCAGTTGCGGCCCTTGCTGGCCGGAGGCAGGTGTTGCCGGCTTAGAAGACGCGGAGCGTGTAGTTGATGCTGGGAAGGTCCAGGGCTGACCACGCTTCGTGGGATTCCACTGGAGGCGTATGTCCCCTTCCGTCACGCAGAAGCGCTGAAACGGTGGCGGCGAGAACGAGGAGGATCACGATGAGGAGGGCGGTGATGAGGAGTTCCATGCCTCCATGCTTCTCCTGTCAGCAGCAGGAAAGAAGTGGCAGAAATGCCCAAAAAGCTTAAATTCCTGCCACAATGGATGCATGCTCAGATCAGTGGCAGTCATCGTGGTTCCCAATTTCTCGATGTTCGAATTCGGTACTGCGTGTGAGGTCTTCGGCATCGACAGATCGGCCCGGGGCAGCGGGGTTCCGGCTTTCGATTTCCGGGTGTGCACCCCCTACCCGGGAAACGTGCCGTTGAAGTCGGGGCTGTCCATGGCCGTGGGCCTCGGACTCGAGGCCACAAAGGATGCGGACCTGGTCATCATGGCCCCCTACGGCCGGGACGACGAACTGCCCGAACCGGTTCTGGAGGCGCTCCGCGCTGCGAATGCCAGGGGCGCCTGGGTGATGTCCATCTGCTCCGGAGCGTTTGCCCTGGCCCGGGCCGGCTTGCTTGACGGGCGCCGCTGCACTACCCACTGGCACTATTCGGGCCAGCTGGCCGCCGAACATCCGCTCGTGCAGGTTGACGAAAACGTGCTGTATGTCCAGGACGGCAACATCATCTCCTCCGCCGGCACCGCCGCGGGGATCGATGCCTGCCTCCACCTGGTGCGTGTGGAACTGGGGGCGCACGTGGCTGCCGCGATCGCCAGGGACATGGTGGTTCCTCCGCACCGCGATGGCGGTCAGGCGCAGTTTATCGACCGGCCCATGCCCACCTGCGGTTCAGCCCCCATGGAAAAACTGCTGCGCTGGATGGTGGAAAACCTGGAGCACGAGCACACCGTGAATGAACTGGCGGCACGGGTCCACATGTCGCCGAGGACCTTTGCACGGCGGTTCAGGTCGGAAACTGGAGCCACCCCCGCCGCCTGGCTCAACTCGCAGCGTGTTCTCCGTGCCCAGGAGCTCCTTGAATCCACTGACCTCACTATCGACGAGATCGCCAGGGAGTCAGGCTTCGGGCACCCTGTCCTGTTGCGCCACCACTTCGCCAAGGTCCTGGACACCAGTCCGCAGTCATACCGCCGGGCCTTCCGCGGCCAGCTGGCCGGGGTGGGGTAGCTCCTGCCTGGCACAAGCGGTCCGGACTCCGGCCGAAGCCCGGCTTTCCGCACCACTCAGCCGGAGGATGCCCCGTCCTGCCGCCGCTGGGCGCGCGATGCCTCCGCCGCTTCCCGGGTGCTGTCCACCAGGACCCGCCATGGCCCGGTGACTGCCTGCTCCGGAAGTGCAGCCCGGTGCTGCCCCGCCCGAATGGCATAAATAAACCTGTCCGGCTGCTGCCCGGCGAACTTCTCCGCAGCGGCCCGTGGTGTCCTGGGCACCGAATCCCACGGGCACGCTTCAACAATGGGCTGCCACTGGTTGATAGCGGTCTCGGAACGGGCTTCCACCGTCCACACCCTAGGTATGGCGGCGATTCCTCCGGTGCGCTCAACGCTGATCTTCATGGCCTGGTCCTTGGGCTTCCCCTACAGCCCGGACGGCCGAAAAGCGCCGGCCGGGCGTCCGTTAAAGCTTGACCTTCACAGTTTCCCACGCCAGCTGTACGGCGTCATGCTCGGGGGACCCGGAACCGAAGAGTTCCATGGCAGACGCAGCCGTGGCGCGGGCAAAGACCCTGAAGGTGGCGGCAGGCGGAAGCGATCCGCCGGTGAGCGCCTCATACCAGATGCGCCCGGGGGAGCCCCAGGCGTTTCCGCCAAGAGACTCCGCTACCAGGTAGAAGGCACGGTTGGGGATGCCGGAATTGATGTGGACGCCGCCGTTGTCCGCGCTGGTCCTCACGTAGGTGTCCATTGAGTCCGGCTGGGGATCCTTGCCCAGAACGTCGTCGTCGTACGCCGTTCCGGGGGCCTTCAGGGAGCGCAGGGCGCGGCCCTCCACATCAGGCGTGAAGATGCCCTCGCCAATAAGCCAGCTGGCCTCAGCGGCGGACTGGTTGTTGACGTACTGCTCCACCAGCGCGCCGAAGACATCGGACATGGATTCGTTGAGGGCACCGGCCTGGTTCCGGTACACGAGCGCAGCTGAAAACTGGGTAACGCCGTGGGCGAGTTCGTGCCCGATGACGCTCAGGGATTTTGTGAACCGTTCAAAGACTTCACCGTCCCCGTCGCCGAAAACCATCTGCTTCCCGTCCCAAAAGGCGTTGTCGTAAAGCTGGCCGAAATGGACCGTGGCGTTCAGGGGCAGCCCCCGTCCGTCGATGGAGTTCCGTCCGAACACGTCGGCGTAGAGCCGGTGCGTGTGGCCAAGCCCGTCATAGGCTTCGTCGGCCGCGGCGTCGCCGACAGGTGCCTCGCCTTCCTTGCGCACCAGCGTGCCAGGGAGAATTTCCGCGCTGTTTGCGTCAAAGACGGTCCGGTGCGGTGGTCCGGGCTTGGCCTGGCGGACGCCTGCCGGAACGTCCGGTACGGGCTGGGCCCGCGCTGAACGAAACGATTCGACATGGCCTAGAGCTTCCCTGGCTGCCCTGGCCGCCGACGAAAACTCCGGCGCATCCTGTTTGGCCAGCCTCCTCAGCATGTAGGGCGGGACGATGGAACAGAACGGACCGTGCATGGCGTACCCCCTCAACTTGATGAATTCAGACTACGAGGAGCCACCGACAATCCTTGGCAGGCTCACGCCGCACCTGGTCTGCGGTACGAATCCAGACAGAATCCAGACTGAATCTTTCCCGTTCCCGGACCGTGGTCAGGACCCTCCGGCCAGCACATCCACGTGGACGTGGTCGAGGTGGCGCAGAATCTCGTTGCGGGGCTCGGGTGCGCGGTACTCCTGCCATAGCCCCCGGGAGCTGTGCACGCTCCAGAAGCGGTCGTCGAAAATCACGTACTGGATGTCCAGCTCGTCGGCATGGGCGACCAGCCAGTGGGCCAGCATCCACCCCGCACGCCGGTTCTCCCCGGTCACCGGGCGGAAGAAGACATCGACAGCCCGGCCGTCGTAGTGCGTGGATTCAGCTCCATGTCCCTGGCCGACGCCGCCTGGCGCGAACCCGCCCAGGCTTTGAGTGCCGAACACCTCGGTCACGGCTCCGCGCAGCCGCTCGGCACGGGGTGTCAGGCCGGTGTCACCCAGCTGCTGTTCCACCAGGCCCGAGGCGGCCGAGCCCCGGCAGCTCAGGGAAGGACCGGCGTCCCCGGGTGGGCCGGCGGCCAGCTGCTGCAACACCGCCGCGTCGATGCCGGAGGTGTCCGGTGACTCCACACCGCGGGCCAGGAGTGCGACGGCTGTTGTGGCCCGTTGCGCCTCCTCACGGTTGAGCCCTACCTTTCCGTCAGGGGTCTCCACAATGCACTCCGGGTTCCACACCAGCGAACCGCCGGCGCCCCGCAAACCGCTGAGCAGGCCCGGCCCAAGGAGTACCAGCGCTGATGCGAACAGCACAAAAAGAAGAAACCCCGGGAGCAGTCGAAGCGGCCCGCGCCGGCCTCCTTGAGTTCTGTCGCGGCTCAGCATGGGACCACACAGGTATGCCGCAACGGGACATCGGGGGTGGGACTGGCCAGCTCCCGGGGCAGGGCCGGCCCGGGAACTTTCGTGCTTGTCACGGCGTTTCGGCCTACGATGACGCGCCTTTCGTTGGGTGGCAGTGCTCCGGTGAGGGGAAAGGGGGTGCACTGCTGAAAGGTTTAATTCACAGCCCTGGCCAATAGTTCCCACGGGAGGAGTCCCGGGCCTGGGGTGCGGGTTGAATGCAGCACCCGCCGAAATGCAGAGAACCACCAGAAATCCGTGATTTCTGGTGGTTCTCGTTGGTGCCCTCGATAGGATTCGAACCTACGACCTTCTGCTCCGGAGGCAGACGCTCTATCCCCTGAGCTACGAGGGCAATCCGGGGTTCCTGCCGTTGCCGGCGGGACGTCCTAGAGCTTAGCAGTAAGGTGGCCCGCAAGGGAAAATCGGCGCGGCCGCACTGCCCCAGGCGCCTCCAAGCGGTGAAAAGTCAGTAGCCGGAGAACGAGTCAACGTGGACTTTTGCCGCCCCGGCCTGTTTGGCGGCCCGCCGCAGTGACGCAACGCTCGCAGGGGATCCCGAGACGTACACCTCCCGGCCGGCGACGTCGGGGACCAGGGCACGGATGGCCTCGCCGTCCACCCGCGTGCCTTCCCAGGACGCGCTGGCCAACCCCGACGGCGGCACGGAACCATCCGCCACGCGGACCAGGACGCGGATGCCGGCCGCCCGCAACTCATCCGCATAGGCAACCTCGTCCGCGCTCCTGGCCAGCAGGAGCAGCACTGTATCCCGCTCCCGCAACCCTCCGGAGGACACGTGCGAAAGATAGGGCGTGACGCCTATCCCGGCGGCAATCAGCAGGACAGGCTTGCGCGGATCGCGGGGGAGGACAAAATCCCCTCCAACCGACGTGGCCGTCACCTCGTCTCCCGGGTTCAGCGACAGGAGGACCTTCTTGGCTGCGGACAGGGGCTCCGCGGTCCGCACCCCGAACTTGACCAGGCGTTCACTGGGCGAACCCGTCAGGCTGAACACCCGGCGTCGTCCCTTTCCGTCCGATTTTGCGTGCGGAAGGTCCAGCTCCATGTATTGCCCAGGCACAAAGCGGACAGGCCGGGACGGCTCGAAACTGAACTCGGTGGTGCTGGGCGTCAAAGGCCTGGTTCCGGTGAAACGGAGGAGCACCCTGCCCCGCTGCCCCATCAGGAACGCGATCACATTGCCCAGCAGCAGCGCTGCCTCGGGAGAATTGGCCAGGAAACCGAAGTTGTAGGGGACGGCGAACACCACGCCAACAACAGCAGCCAGTGCCAGCTGCTGCCACCTCCGAGGCGGCAGCGTGAGTGGTTCGGTGAGCATGAAGCCAACAAAAAACAGCAGCGGCCGCTGGGCCAGGGATTGCCACAGCGCCATGCCAACGGACATGCCGGCCTGCAGCAGTTCCGCGGTGATGATGGCGGTGGCCACCGCAAGGAACACGGAGGCCATCAGGAACTTCCGGGTTCTGTGCAGGACCAGGAGGACGCCGGGCACCAGCACCCACAGCATGGCAGGGGTGGCTGCCCACCAGGTTGCGATATTGAGCCCGGTGAGCCCGGCCATGAAGGCTCCCGCCGCGGCGGCGTTGAAGATGTGGCGGCCGCGCCAGGCGAGCGCGTACTTTGATGCCGACGCGAGCACGCAGGCCAACGCCACGCCTGTCACGTCCAGCGGGGCGAACGAGGGCCAGAACAGGAAGTACAGCAGCAGGCCGGTGATGAGCGAGGACTCGGAGTGCGGCCGGACCCGGAACAGTGGCGCCAGCGCCCTGTTCGACGCGTACGTCAGGCCGAGGCACAGCACCAGGTGCGCCAGCATTTCGGGAATACCGAACGTCAGCCACCCAAGGGCATTGAGCACCAGGCTGTACACAGCCAGGACTGCAAGGACAAGGAGGACCAGCCGGTACATGGTGAACCGGCCCAGCGCGGTGTCCAGCCGCGCGCCCAGGGAGGCGCCCAGCGGCGCCTTCGGGGTTTCAACAGGGCTCATGTGAACAGTGTCCCTTCAAACTCTGCGGAGTGGGCTGCACTTCCGTCCGAGAAGACGGTCAGCCAGGAGAAATCGAAGGCCTGCTGGAGTCCGGCGCCGGGGACAAAGAAGAGGGCCGTTGCCAGGGCATCGGCCAGCATCGTGGTGTCAGCCAGCGCCCACGTCGCGACGGCGGTCCTGACAGGCCGGCCGGTCTTTCCGTCCAGGATGTGGTGCAGGCCGTCCCCCCAGGCGCGCCGGTTGGCTGCGGAGGCGCACAGCGCACGGCCCTCCAGCTGCACCACACCTATGGCCTGTGTTGGGTTGTACGGATGTTCCAGTGCCACCGGAACGGGATCCGGCCCCTTCACCAGCAGGTCTCCGCTGGCATCAACGATGAACGCGTCCACGCCTCCCGCCTCCAGTTCGGCAGCCACCAGGTCCACCAGCAGCCCTTTGCCGGCAGCACCGATATCCAGCACAACGGGAGCCGCGGTGGTGAGGGTGCTGCCGGCCCACTCCAGCACATCGTCCCAGGCCGGCGCCGGCAGTGCGGAGCCGGAGGGGCGAAGGGAGTAGCCGGCGCCGTACCCCAGTCGCTCCAGGCTTGGGCCGATGAGCGGAGTCATGGCCCCGCCGGTGGCCTCATAGAGAACCCGGTACAGCTGCCCCAACGCACCAGCCTCCGCGGCAAAGTCATACTTTCCGGGTTCCCTTGCCATGGCACTGACGCGGGAATCCGCCCTGAACCGGGACCAATCGGCGTCGAACCGCTCCACCAGGCCGAGCAGGCGCGCCCGGAGGAGGGGACCTAGGGGCCGGGGCGAGGATATCTCCCAGTGCGTGCCGATCCCCTCAAACGCAAACTCCTCCCAGCCGCCGCCCGGCACGTCCTACCTGGCCTCCGACTTGATCTGCTCCACTGCCTGGTTGAAGCCGCCGCTGGTGAGGGAGGAACCGGCAACCTTGGAAACATTGAGCTCATCGATGTTCCTGCCCACCACCTGCCCGGCGATCCCGCCGGCGAACTCGCCCTGGAACTTGCGGGTGTTCGGGTTGGACGGGTGCTGGGTGATCTGCACGTCCGTCACGGTCCCGGACGCCAGGCTCAGCTCAACACCCACAGTTTCGGTGCCGTTCGGCGAGACGTACGTTCCATCCGCGCTGTAGGTGCCGTCCTTGTAGCCGGATCCGCTGCCGGCCGGCGTTGATGCGCCGGGCGAGGGACTGCTTCCGGTGGTGCTGCTGCCGGAGGCTGCGGGCGCGGGGGAGGAGTCTCCGGCAGACGGGGCGCAGGCGGCCACCGTTCCTGCCAGGGACAGGCCGGCGATTCCGGCATAAACACTTTTACGGACTGAGGGTCTCATCAGGGCTCTCGTTTCGTCGGTGGATTCGGGGCAGGAACTGCTGGGTGGTTACGGTGTTGTCAACGCAAAACCCAGCGTATTGGTTCAACCTGTGACCGCCTTCACCGTTTTCTGTGGACCACCAGGCATCGGAAACGCCCCGAATTACTTGCTGTTACTGGGCCCCCGGTAGGCTAGAGGGGTGACTCCCGAAGAACTCTCCCTCGCCATATCCGCCTGCCTGAAGGAAGCCGTCGCCGCCGGCGACATCGCCCTTCCTGCATCAGCTGTGCCTGATGAGGTGCGCGTGGAGCGTCCAAAGAACAGGGACCACGGAGACTGGGCCACCAATATCGCCCTTCAGCTGGCGAAGCAGGCGGGCACCAACCCACGGGACTTCGCCACGATCCTCAGCGCACGGCTGAAGTCCATCGACGGCGTGTCCGCCGTGGACATCGCCGGGCCGGGGTTCCTGAACATCACTGTGGACGCCGCTGCTGCCGGTGCGCTCGCCAAGGCGATTGTCGAAGCCGGAAAGCAGTACGGCACCAACTCGGCTCTCGCCGGCCACACCGTGAACATGGAGTTCGTTTCCGCCAACCCCACCGGGCCCCTGCACATCGGGCACACCCGCTGGGCAGCCTTGGGGGATGCGATCGCCCGCGTCCTGCGCGCCTCCGGTGCCGAGGTCACCGCCGAGTACTACATCAACGACGCCGGCACGCAGATGAACGTCTTCGCCCACTCCGTCTACAACCGGCTCCACGGGCTTCCCGTGCCTGACGGCGGCTACCCCGGACAGTACATCGCCGACCTTGGCCACGAGGTGCTTACCGAGCACCCGGACATCCGCGAACTGACGGAAGTAGCGGCCCTCCCGGTCATCCGCGCCGCTGCCTACCAGGCGCAGATGAAGGACATCAAGGCCACCCTTGCGGACTTCGGCGTGGAGTTCGACGTCTTCTTCTCCGAGCAGGAACTGCACGACGCCGGCGCCATCGAAAGTGCCGTGGCGCGGCTGCGCGAGCAGGGCCACGTGTTCGACGACGGCGGTGCGGTGTGGCTGCGGACCACGGACTTTGGCGACGACAAGGACCGGGTGATGATCCGCGCCAACGGCGAACCCACCTACTTCGCCGCGGACGCCGCCTACTACCTGTCCAAGAAGGACAGGGGCTTCACCGAGAAGATCTACCTGCTGGGCGCGGACCACCACGGGTACATCAACCGGCTCAAGGCCATTGCGGCCTGCGCCGGCGACGATCCCGAGCTCCACATCGAGGTGCTGATCGGACAGCTCGTGTCCGTCAACGGAGCCAAGTTGTCCAAGCGGGCCGGAAACATCATCGAGCTCAAGGACCTGATCGACTGGCTCGGGAAGGACGCTGTCCGCTACTCCCTGGCCCGGTTCCCTGCGGATTCGCCGTTGACCCTCGATCCCGAGCTGCTGAAGAAGCACAGCAACGAAAACCCGGTGTTCTACGTCCAGTACGCGCATGCCCGCTCCCGCGGCGCCGCCCGGAACGCCGTGGCCGCAGGTGTGGAACGCCAGGTGGACGGCCAGGACTCCTTTGACGCCTCCCTGCTGGACCACGCCACGGAGAACGAGCTGCTCTCATACCTGGGCAGCTACCCCTCGATCGTGGCCAAGGCCGCCGAGCTGCGCGAGCCGCACCGGGTGGCCCGGCACCTTGAAGTGATTGCCGGTGCCTACCACCGCTGGTATGACGCCTGCCGAATTGCGCCCATGGGCGATGAAGCCGTGACCGACGTCAACCGCACCCGGCTGTGGCTCAACGATGCCACCAGCCAGGTGCTGGCCAACGGCCTCGATCTGCTGGGCGTTTCCGCGCCGGAACGGATGTGACCCCCATGTCACCGCAGAGCAAAGACTCCCCGCTGGCACCCGAATGGCTTTCGGTTCCTGCCGACCTCAACACCCTGGAGCCCAAGATGTGGGCACAGGACGCAGCCCGGAACGATTCCGGCGAACTCACCGTCGGCGGCATTCCGGTCAGCGAGCTTCAGCAGCAGTACGGGACACCACTGTTCGTCATGAGCGAGAACGATTTCCGCGCCAGGGCACGCGCCTTCAGCGACGCCTTCAACAATGCGTTTGCCGATATCTGCGGGGGAGTGGACGTCTACTATGCCGGCAAGTCGTTCCTGTGCACCGCCGTGGTGCGCTGGGTCGAAGAGGAGGGCCTCCGGCTGGATACTGCTTCCGGCGGTGAGCTTGCCGTCGCGGCAAAGGCCGGCATACCCGGCGCAGACGTTGCCTTGCACGGCAACAACAAGTCCGACCTCGAGATCCACCGTGCTCTGGACATGAAGCTGGGCAGGATTGTGGTGGACAGCCTCGGCGAGCTGGTCCGGGTGGGTGACATCGCCGAACGCCGGGGGGAACAGGCCAAAGTCATGCTGCGGCTGACGCCCGGCGTACACGCCCACACCCACGAGTTCATCGCCACTGCCCACGAGGACCAGAAGTTCGGCCTTTCCATGGCAGCGGACACCACTGAACAGGCCGGCCTGTCAGCTGCCGAGGAAGCCGTCGCGGCTGCGTCGGCGCATCCGGGCATCGAACTGCTGGGGCTGCACTGCCACATCGGCTCCCAGATCTTCGAACCGGACGGTTTTGCCCTGGCCGCCCAGAAGCTCCTCCGCTTCCTCGCCGCCATGCAGGAAAAGTACTCCATCGTCCTGCCCGAACTGGATCTTGGCGGCGGCTACGGCATTGCCTACACGCCTGTGGACACCCCACGCCCCGCAGCGGAAATTGCGGAGGCGATGGCCGCCGTCGTGCGTTCCACCTGCGCTGAACTGGGGATCGACTCTCCCCGCATCTCCATCGAACCCGGCCGCGCCATTGTGGGCAGCACCACCTTCACCCTGTATGAGGTGGGAACGCTCAAGACCGTGCGCGTGGACGCGCCCGCCGGGGACACGAGTGACGCCGGCAACAACGTTACGTATCCGCGCCGCTATGTTTCAGTGGACGGCGGCATGAGCGACAACGCCCGCCCGGTGCTGTACGACGCGGATTACTCGGCAATCCTGGCGTCCCGCACGTCCGCAGCGGGCCCGCAGCTGTCCCGCGTGGTGGGCAAACATTGCGAGAGCGGCGACATAGTTGTTAGAGATGTATATCTGCCCGAGGACGTGGCAGCCGGTGATCTGCTTGCTGTACCGGGTACCGGCGCCTACTGCTGGGCCCTGTCAAGCAACTACAACTATCTGGCCCGGCCGGGCGTTGTCGCGGTGCGCGACGGATCTGCCCGGCTGATTGTCCGCGGGGAAACCGAAGAAGATCTGCTCAACCGCGACATGGGAGTCTGAATGACCGAATTGCGAACCCTGAAAGTGGCCCTGCTGGGCTGTGGCAACGTTGGGGCCCAGGTTGCGCGGATTCTCATTGAGGACGCCGACACCCTTGCCGCCCGCGCGGGCGCGAAGCTGCAGCTGAGCGGCATCGCCGTGCGCAACGTCCACGCCCAGCGCGACGTGGACCTCCCGCAGGAGCTCTTCACCACCGACGCCGACACCCTGGTGAAGGACGCGGACCTGGTGATCGAGCTGATGGGCGGCATCGAGCCTGCCCGCACGCTGATCCTCTCTGCCCTCCGCAACGGTGCCTGCGTTGTCACGGGCAACAAGGCGCTCGTGGCGCAGGACGGCCCCACCCTGCACGAGGAGGCTGACAAGGCGGGCGTCCAGCTTTCCTATGAGGCCGCCGTTGCCGGCGCCATTCCTATCCTGCGGCCCATCCGCGACAGCCTCGCCGGCGACCGCATCACGCGCGTCCTGGGCATCGTCAACGGCACCACCAATTTCATCCTTGACCAGATGGACACCACCGGAGCGCAGTTCGCCGATGCCCTCGCCGAAGCGCAGCGACTTGGCTACGCAGAGGCGGACCCCACTGCCGACGTTGAAGGCCACGATGCCGCCGCAAAGGCCGCCATCCTTGCCTCGCTGTCCTTCCACACCCGGTTTGCCCTGGAAAACGTCCACTGCGAAGGAATCACCTCGGTGACCGCGGCGGATATCGCTGCGGCCAAGGACGCCGGCTTTGTCATCAAGCTGCTGGCGATTGCGGAAAAGCTTAATGTTGCAGACACAGAAACAGGCGGCGGCGAGGGCGTTTCCGTGCGTGTGCACCCCACGCTGCTTCCCCGCGAGCACCCGCTGGCCGCCGTTCACGGCGCCTTCAACGCGGTGTTCATCGAAGCCGAGAACGCCGGCGAACTGATGTTCTACGGACAGGGAGCCGGCGGTACCCCCACGGCGTCCGCTGTCCTGGGCGACCTTGTCTCGGCCGCGCGCAGCCTGGTCCTCGGCGGCCCGGGCCGGACGGAAACCACCACCGGCCAGGTTTCGGCGCTGCCGATCGATGCGGCTGTCACCAGCTACTACATCGGGCTCGACGTCGCCGACCAGCCCGGCGTCCTGGCCAGGATTGCCCAGCTCTTCGCCGAGCATGGCGTGTCCATCGAGATCATGCGGCAGACCATCCACCGCGACGCGGAGTCCAACGTGGAATCCGCCGAGCTGCGGATCGTCACCCACCGTGCGTCAGAGGCTGCCCTTGCGGCCACCGTCGAGGCCGTGAAAGGCCTGGACGTCATCAATTCAGTTACATCCGTTCTGCGGGTAGAAGGAGTCTAAGTGGCTCACCAATGGCGCGGTGTCATCCGCGAATACGCTGACCGTCTGCCCGTGACGGAATCCACCAGGGTGATCACCCTGGGCGAAGGCGGCACCCCCCTGGTGCATGCCCAGAAGCTCTCCGAGCTCACCGGGTCCAAGGTGTACCTCAAGGTGGAGGGCATGAACCCCACCGGCTCCTTCAAGGACCGCGGCATGACCATGGCCATGACGGCCGCCGTGGCCTCCGGCGCGCAGGCGGTAGTCTGCGCCTCCACGGGCAACACCTCCGCCTCCGCGGCTGCCTACGCCACCGCCGCCGGCCTGAAATGCGCCGTCCTGGTGCCCGAAGGCAAGATCTCCATGGGCAAGCTCAGCCAGGCGATCGCCCACGGCGCCACGCTGCTCCAGGTGGACGGCAACTTTGACAACTGCCTGGACATCGCGCGGAAGCTGGGGGAGGCCTACCCGGTGTTCCTGGTGAACTCGGTGAACCCGGCCCGAATCCAGGGACAGAAGACCGGCGCCTTCGAAATCGTCGACGCGCTGGGCGACGCTCCGGACATCCATGTCCTGCCGGTGGGCAACGCCGGAAACATCACCGCGTACTGGAAGGGCTACAAGGAGTACTCCGCTCCGTTCGAGTCCGAAACAGCGGGCACCCTTCCCGCAGTCTCCACCAGGACCCCCGCGATGTGGGGTTTCCAGGCGGCAGGTGCGGCGCCCTTCGTCGCCGGCCACCCCATCACCGAGCCCGACACCATCGCCACGGCCATCCGGATTGGCAACCCCGCCTCGTGGGACGGTGCCATCGGCGCCCGCGACGAATCCGGCGGACTGATCGACTCCGTCACGGATGAGGAAATCCTGAACGCGCACCGCTGGCTCTCCGCCCGGGAAGGCGTCTTCGTCGAGCCGGGATCGGCCGCCGGCGTGGCAGGGCTCCTGAAGAAGCACGCCGCCGGGGAAGTCCCCTCAGGCAAGACCATCGTCATCACCGTCACGGGCCACGGGCTCAAGGACCCCCAGTGGGCCCTGCGCACCGAGGACGGCAGCGACGTGCAGCCGGTCAAAGTACCCAACGACGTGGTCACCGTTGCTGCTGAACTGGGACTGGAAGAAAAATAGCCTTGGAAACCACCTCGCCGGCCGCCGTCGGACTGCAACCCATCGAGGCCGGCCAGATCGTCACCGTTCGGGTGCCGGCAACCACGGCCAACCTGGGCCCGGGCTATGACAGCCTGGGCCTGGCCCTTGCCCTGCACGACACCCTGACGGTGGAGAGCCTGGAAACGGACGAGCTGCTGTTCGAGCTTCGCGGCGAAGGCGCGGAAAGCCTGCCCCGGGACGCGAGCCACCTGGTGATCAGGGCCATGGAGGCGGCGTTCGAACGGTTGGGCTTCCGCCACGGCGGCCTGAAGGTGACCGCTGACAACGTCAACCCCCACGGGCGTGGCCTGGGCTCCTCCGCCTCCGCGGTGGTGGCCGCAGTCTCGGCGGCCAACGCCATGGTGCCCGAGGCGCACCGCCGGGGCCGGGACTGGATCCTGCAGCTGACCAGTGAAATCGAAGGCCACCCGGACAACGTCGCACCTGCCATCTTCGGCGGACTGGCGCTGTCCTGGCAGGACAGTGACCAGTACAGCAGCACCAGCGCTACGGTGGCGGAGCCGGTCATCCCGGTCGTTGCGGTTCCGGATTACGAACTGTCCACGGAGGCGGCGCGCGCCCTGCTGCCGGCATCGGTGGGCCACCACGCTGCTGCCATGAACGCCGGCCGCGCTGCCCTGCTGATCCACGCGCTGACGCACAAGCCCGAATTCCTGCTGGCCGGCACCGAGGACTACCTCCACCAGAGCTACCGGGCCGAGGCGATGCGGCCCAGCGCAGCCCTCATTGGTGCGCTGCGCGCCGCGGGTCATGCCGCCGTCGTCTCAGGTGCCGGGCCCACGGTGCTGGTCCTTGCCAACGGAGAGGCCGAAGCCGCCGCTGCCGTGGCTTTCATCGGCCAGTTCACCGCGGCCAACACGCCGGATATTGTCTGGCGCGTACTGAAGCTGGCAGTGGACGTCGAAGGTGCTAAGGTGGAGTTGCACCGGCGGTAATTCCGCCTATCTGATCTGCTATTGCACTTAGTTGCCGCTTGGTCTCTTACTGCGCAATCCATTCCGGTGCCGCCTGCTAGGTCTGTCGCAGGAATCTGCAGCACTCAAACTGCCCCTGAAGCGTCAGTCCGGCGTCCCGCCATGGGTGGAGCGCAAGGTGAATCAGTATCCGGCCCTGCTGGCCGAAATCCAACCGGCAAGGCCGAGCAATCCGGCTGCAGATCTGAACTGCAGCCCAGATCAAATCATCGCGTCCAGCTCCCAGTCTGGACGCCGTCGAGGGGGAAGGATCCTTCGTGACCGAAACCACTGAGCTGTCGCCAGCTGTGGAACTATCATCTTCTGCTGCCGAATCACCGGCAGCTCCCGCCAAGAGCAGCGGCCTTGCAGGCCTCAAGCTCGCGCAGCTGCAGGCACTTGCCAGCCAGCTCGGCATCTCAGGCGGTTCCCGGATGCGCAAGGGGGACCTGGTTTCGGCCATCTCCGCCCACCGCGCCGGCACCCCCATGACGAAGGCTCCCGCCAGGGCAACCGAAAAGGCCGTCGAAACCCCGGCCGCTCAGGCAGCCGCCCCCGCAGTGTCCTCCCCGGCTGCCGCAGAAGCAACGGAAGCTCCCGCGGAAGGAACCCGGGCACGTGGCCGCGGACGCAGCCGGCGCGCCGTCAGCGACGGAGTTGTGGCGCCCGCAACCACTGAGCCGGCAACCGCTGAAACCAGCACCGCCGCTCCGGTTGAGGCACCCGCCGCCGAGGCCACCGAAGCGCCCGAAAGCGCTGCCGAACGCCGCCAGCCGCGCACCCGCAACCGCCGCCGTGGCGAAGCTGCCGCTGCGCCGCAGGCTGCAGAGGCCGCCGAAGCACCCGCTGAACAGGCCGTTGCAGAACAGCGGACCCCGGAACAGCGCACCGAAGCTCCCGCGGAGACCGGCGACTCGGGCCAGCGCGCCGACCGCCGCGAAGGCGGCCGCACCCGCGGCCGTGACAACGCCGGACGCGACAACGCTGCCCGCGAGAATGCCGACAGCGGCCGGGACAACGCCGGCAGCCGTGAGGCAGGCCAGCGCGAAGGCGCCCGCCGCGACGACAACCGCGACACCCGCGACGGCGACGACTCCGACGGCGGCAGCCGCCGCAACCGGCGCAACCGCCGCGACCGGAACGACCGCAATGACCGCTCCGGCGGCCAGGACCGGGACAACAGCTCCCGCAACGACCGCTTCCGCGACCGCAACGACCGCCGCCGCGGACGTTCCCAGGGACCCGACGTCGATGACGTCGAGGTTACCGAGGACGACGTCCTGCTGCCCGTAGCGGGCATCCTCGACGTCCTGGAGAACTACGCGTTCATCCGCACCTCCGGCTACCTGCCGGGGCCCAACGATGTCTACGTTTCCCTGGCACAGGTCAAGAAGTACAACCTGCGCAAGGGCGACGCCGTCGTCGGTGCAATCCGCGCACCCCGCGAAGGCGAAGACCGCAGCCAGCAGTCCGCCCGCCAGAAGTTCAACGCCCTGGTCCGCGTCACCTCGGTGAACGGCAAGACCGCCGAAGAGCTCAAGGACCGCGTTGAATTCGCCAAGCTGGTTCCGCTCTACCCGTCAGAGCGCCTGCGGCTGGAAACCGATCCCAAGAAGATCGGCCCCCGCGTCATCGACCTGGTTGCCCCCATCGGCAAGGGCCAGCGCGGCTTGATCGTCTCGCCCCCGAAGGCTGGCAAGACGCTCATCCTGCAGTCCATCGCCAACGCGATCACCACCAACAACCCTGAGGTCCACCTCATGATGGTGCTGGTTGACGAACGACCTGAAGAAGTCACGGACATGCAGCGCACGGTCAAGGGCGAGGTCATTGCCTCCACCTTCGACCGCCCCGCTGACGACCACACCACCGTGGCCGAACTTTCCATCGAACGCGCCAAGCGCCTCGTGGAAATGGGCATGGACGTGGTTGTCCTCCTGGACTCCATGACCCGCCTGGGCCGCGCCTACAACCTGGCAGCACCGGCCTCCGGCCGCATCCTGTCCGGTGGTGTCGACTCCGCGGCGCTGTACCCGCCCAAGCGCTTCTTCGGTGCAGCCCGCAACATTGAAAACGGCGGCTCGCTGACCATCCTGGCAACGGCCCTCGTGGAGACCGGATCCAAGATGGACGAGGTCATCTTCGAAGAGTTCAAGGGCACCGGCAACATGGAGCTCCGCCTGTCCCGCCAGCTGGCTGACAAGCGCATCTTCCCGGCTGTGGACGTCAACGCGTCCGGCACCCGCCGCGAAGAGAACCTGCTTTCCCCCGAGGAAGTCAAGATCATGTGGAAGCTGCGCCGCGTCCTCTCCGGACTCGAAACGCAGCAGAGCCTTGAGCTGCTGACCAACAAGATCCGGGAGACCCAGAGCAACGTCGAGTTCCTCATGCAGGTCCAGAAGACGACGCTTGGTGCGAAGTCGGATAACGACAAGTAGCTGTAACAGGGGTGGGGCCGTCGCATATTTTGCCGGCCCCGCCCCTTGGCGTTGCGGCTGACATACTGCGTACGTCAGCCGCAACGCTCCGACAGGCCCGATGCCACTCCCTGGCCGGCAAAAATATGCGACGACGGCGCACGTCACCTGCCGCTGTGTGCGTCACTAGACTTGTACAAGTCGAAAGAGGTTTTAAATGTTTGAGTCCGTACAGGGCCTGCTTGATGAGCATGATGCTATCCAGGCGCAGCTGGGGGATCCTGCTGTCTATGCCGACCAGCGGCTTGCCCGGAAACTGGGGCGCCGTTCGGCTCAGCTCAATGGCATTGTTGAGGCCTACCACAAGTGGGAAGGCCTCCGGGATGACCTTGCCGCTGCCAAGGAGATGGCGTCCGAAGACCCCGAGTTTGCCGCTGAGGTGCCTGAGCTGGAAGCTGCCCTTGAGGTGGCTGCCGCGAAACTGCGCCGCCTCCTCATCCCGCGCGATCCCGACGACGCCCGCAACGTGATCCTTGAGGTCAAGGGCGGTGAAGGCGGCGACGAAGCCGCACTGTTCGCCGGCGACCTGCTGCGCATGTACACCCGCTACGCGGAGTCCCGCGGCTGGAAGACCGAGATCATCTCCGCCACGGAATCCGACCTTGGCGGCTACAAGGACGTCCAGGTTGCCGTCAAGGGCAGCTCTAACGATCCTGCCGAGGGTGTGTACGCCCGCCTTAAGTTCGAAGGCGGCGTGCACCGGGTGCAGCGCGTTCCCGTCACCGAATCCCAGGGCCGCATCCACACCTCGGCCGCCGGCGTCCTGGTCCTGCCCGAAGTGGATGAGCCCGAAGAGCTCGAGATCAACCAGAACGACCTCAAGATCGACGTCTACCGGTCCTCCGGTCCCGGCGGCCAGTCCGTTAACACCACAGACTCCGCCGTGCGCATCACGCACCTTCCCACGGGCATCGTGGTGGCCATGCAGAACGAGAAATCCCAGCTGCAGAACCGTGAAGCGGGCATGCGCGTGCTCCGGGCACGCATCCTGGCGCACCAGCAGGAGCAGATCGACGCCGAGAACTCCGCCCAGCGGAAATCCCAGATCCGCACCATGGACCGTTCGGAGCGCATCCGCACCTACAACTACCCGGAAAACCGCATCGCGGACCACCGCACCGGGTACAAGGCGTACAACCTGGACCAGGTCATGAACGGCGACCTGGAACCGGTCATCCAGTCCGCCATCGAAATGGACGAACAGGCACGCCTGGACGCCATCGGCGACTAGTCCCTTCGGTAAATTCCAGACATGACACTCGAGCCAGGCCAGTCGCTCGCGGAGGCTGTCAGCGCGGCAACGGACATCCTCCGCGACGCCGGCGTCCCCAGTCCGCGGGTGGACGCCGAGCTGTTGGCCGACCACCTGCTGAACGTAGGGCTCGGCCGCCTGCGTGCCATGATGCTGGGGGATGCGCCCGCGCCGGAGGGTTACGAGGCACTGGTGGCGGAGCGCGCCAGCCGCATACCGCTGCAGCACATCACCGGAGTGGCGCATTTCCGCTACCTCGAGCTGGCTGTTGGCCCCGGCGTCTTCGTACCCCGCCCCGAGACCGAATCGGTGGCGCAGCTGGTCATCGACCACGTCCGCGGGATGGCCCGCCCTCGGATCGTCGACCTCGGGACGGGCTCGGGTGCCATTGCAGGCTCCATCGCCCACGAAGTGCCGGGCGCGGAGGTGCACGCCGTCGAGTTCAGCCCCTTCGCCCACGCCTGGGCAGCAAAAAACCTGGCACCGCTGGGTGTCCGGCTTGTGCTGGGGGACCTGCGGAACGCGCTGCCCGAGCTTAACGGAACTTTCGACGTCGTGGTGTCCAATCCGCCGTACATTCCCGCCGAAGCCATTCCCACCGAGCCGGAAGTCGCCCTTCATGACCCGCCGGAGGCGCTGTACGGCGGGGGAGCGGACGGCATGGAACTTCCGACGGCGGCCGCTGCCTCCGCTGCCCGCCTACTGCGGCCGGGGGGCTACTTCGTGATGGAGCATGCAGAAGTCCAGGCGGGTTGGATTTCGGACTATTTGGCCGGTACAGGAAACTGGACCGGGATCAGGACGCATCTGGACCTCAACGGCAAGGAGCGCGCCACCAGCGCCCTGCTCGCGGATCCGGACCACAGCGAGTGAAAGAATAGGCGAGTGACCACTACCTACAACTGCACCAGCGACGACGAGCGCGCCAAGGGACTCGAGCACGCCCAGCGTGCCATCAGCGAAAAGAAGTGCGTGGTCTTTCCCACGGACACGGTCTACGGGATTGCCGCCGACGCCTTCTCGCCCCAGGCCGTGACCATGCTGCTGGTGTCCAAGGGGCGCAGCCGCACCATGCCGCCGCCCGTGCTGATCCCGCGGATCAACGCCCTGGACGGCCTCGCCACGGACGTCCCGGCCGACGCCCGCAAACTGGCGGAAGCCTTCTGGCCCGGAGGCCTCACCCTCATCCTGCACGCGCAGCCATCCCTGGACTGGGACCTTGGCGAGACCAAGGGCACTGTGGCCCTCCGCATGCCGGACGATGAGATCGCCCAGGAACTGCTGACCCTTACCGGCCCCCTGGCCGTATCCTCGGCCAACCGCACCGGCCATGCCCCCGGACAGACCGCCGCCGCCGCCCGCGAGCAGCTGGCGGACTCCGTGGAGGTCTACCTCGAAGGCGGCTTCCGGCCATTGGAAGGCGAGGCCGCAGTACCGTCCACGATTGTCGATGCCACGGGTCCGCGTCTGCGCGTGGTCCGGAACGGTGCGGTGACCCTGGACCAGCTTCGCGAACACGTACCCGGAGTCCTGGGCCTGGGCGAGATCCCCATGGCCGAGGAGGAACCGGCAGAAGCGGCAGCGGCACCTGACGAAGCAGCGCCTGCAGAAGCAGCAGCGGAAGAAGCGGCACCGGCAGAAGCAGCCCCTGCCGGCGGGTCGTCGGTTGTTCGGACTGCCGCTGTGGAGTCTCCTGCCGAGGAGCCCGCAGCGGTCCCGGCTCCGGTCCGGAACCCTGAACCGTGATGGCGCTTGACCGCCAGCGGATCCCGGTGCTGGAGGTCGACGCGACCCCGCTTCGCGTTCCGGACCTGGTGGCGGAACTCAGCCGCTTCGTCGAGGAAGGCTCCACGCGCACGGTACTGGGGCACAACCTGCACAGCGTCACACTGACGCTCTCGGATGAGGGTTTCCGCGACCTCTATCAGCGCAGCGATGTGGTCCTGCTGGACGGCGCGCCCGTGCTCTGGCTGTGGGGGAGGACCGGCAAAGCCGAAGGGCCGGTCATGGACTACCGGCTGGGCACCACGGACTGGCTTCCGGCTTTGGGCCAGGTGCGCGGTCTGGAGCGGATTGCCGTGATCGGCGCCGGCGCCGAGGCAAATGCCGCGGCCGTCAGGCAACTGGAGTTGGTTGTCCCTGGCGCCCGGGTGGCAGGCTTGCCCGGAGAGGGCTGGAACGGGGACCTCGAAGAGCGGGCTGTTGAATGGCTGCACGGGCAGCGGCCGCAGCTTGTCCTGCTGGGCCTGGGCATGCCGCTCCAGGAGGAAGTCCTGCAGCGGCGCCTCGCCGACATGCCCCCGGCCACCTACTGCGCAGTGGGGGGAGCCATCGAACAGTTGGCCGGCTTCCAGAAGCTTGCACCACGCTGGCTGGGGCGGATGGGGCTGGAATGGGCCTGGCGGCTGCTGCTGCATCCCCGCCGTGTTGCCTACCGTGTGCTCGGAGAACCCTGGGTCCTGCTGTGGCTCCTGGGAAGCCGCCGCTTGAAGCGAACCGTGCCCAGGCCCGGCAAATAAACGCGGCAGGTCCTGAAGTGCTCCTTAGAACTTCTGGTCCTCCAGCGGGGCAAAGCCCTTGCCGCGCAGGCCGGTGGAGAAGGACCTGGCCCACCCCAGGAAACCTTTGAAGTCCCGCCGCTGCGCGAAATAGCCTGCATACCCGCCCACGTCCGCAATAAAGGACCGGACGCGGAAGTACCGGCGGATCAGGTAGCCGCGGTTCCGGTAATAGTAGTACCGCTTGAACGCGGACTCCGGGACGATGACGTGCCAGCCAGCGCCAAAAACATGCTGGGTTTCCGAGAACGCATGCGGGTGGGTGATGGCGGTGGTGGTCACGGTGCCAAACCTGACGCCCGCCTTGCGCAGCCGAATGGTGAAGTCCACCTCGTCGCCGCGGATGAACAGCCGCATGTCCGGCAGTCCCACTTTGAAGAAAACGTCGGAGCGGATGAGCGCGCCGTTGAAGAAGTGCCCGTCGTTGGGCAGGAAGCCAAGCTTCTCCACCTCGGCGCGGCTGTGGGTCACTTTGCCGTCGAGGCGGAAGAAAAAGGACAGCCGGTCCGGCTGGCCAGGCGCGGTCACCAGCGGAACTACCGCCTCCAGGTCCCTTGCCTCAGCCTCACGGAGCAGCGTGGCGAGGCATTCCGGATCCGCCGGCTCGGCGTCGTCATCCATCATCCAGATCCATTTGGCTCCGCTGGCCACTGCCTTGAGTGCTGCCAGGGCGAAGCCCCCCGCACCGCCGAGGTTGGCCTCCGAGCGGACGTAATCAATGTTCGGATGCACATCGGCTGTTTCACGCGCCGGGGTTTTGCCGCTGTCAACCAGGCAGATTGTGTCCACTGCGGCCGTCTGGGCGTTGATGGAATCCAGCAGGACGGCCAGTTCCTTCGGCCGGTCGAACGTCACGGCGGCAACTGCTATGCGGGGGGTCATGGGGGTCCTTTCAGCATGGCTGACAGGGATTTCCCCGCTCGCAATGCGCCAGTGTGGCGCGAAGCCATGAAGCTGTTGGCGCTAGTATCTTTGACTAGAGTCCACTGTAATACAGCCCTGTAAGGCACCGCGTATGAGGAAATACGCACTGCCTGCTGCGCGCTCGGCGACGGAGAAGTTTCATTTATCGAAGAACAGATTCCCGGCCAGTGAGCCCCATAGCCAAGGACCAGCTGCCAGTGCCGTTGCCCGGCTGCAGCGTCCCCCCGGAAACGGAACCCGCCCCATGATCATGTACCTGCTGATGGGACTGACGGCTGCTGTCGTGTCCTATGCGGCTACATGGGGGGCCCGGGTTGTCGGCCACCGGCTTGAACTCCACATGCCCATCCGAAGCCGCGATATGCATTCCATTCCCATGTCCCGCCTGGGCGGCGTGGCGATCTTCCTCGGCGTCATGGTGGCCCTCATCGTTGCCAGCCAGTCCTTTTTCGTGAAGGACATCTACCGGAACAACTTCTCGCCATGGGGTGTCCTCGCCGGCGCAGCCGTCATTGTGCTGGTGGGCGTTGCCGATGACCTGCTGGACATCCGGTGGTGGGTGAAGCTGATCGGCCAAAGCATTGCAGGCCTGACCGTGGCCATCTGGGGAGTTCAGATGACCATCGTGCCTTGGGTTCCGGAGCCGATCTACCTCGAGAATGAAACCGTCCGGGTCCTCTTGACTGCCGGACTGATCGTCACCACGATGAATGCGTTCAACTTCATCGACGGGCTGGACGGCCTTGCCGCAGGCGTCGCCATCATCGGCGGCACCGCGTTCTTCTTCACTGCCTACTGGGTGCACCGCAACGCGGTCCTGCTGGACTATTCAGACCTTGCGACGCTGATTACCGCGGTCCTGGTGGGCAGTTGCCTGGGCTTCCTGCCGCACAACTGGTTTCCTTCCAAGATCTTCATGGGCGATTCCGGCGCCATGCTGATCGGGCTGCTGATGGCCTCGGCGGGTGTAGTGTCCACGGGACAGATCACCTCGGGGCTCTACGACAGGGTCAACGGCATCTCCACGGTGATTCCCATCCTGCTTCCCTTCGCGGTCCTCTTCCTTCCGCTGCTGGACCTCGGCCTGGCGGTGGTGCGACGGACTGCCCGGGGCCGCTCGCCCTGGTCTGCCGACCGCGGACACCTGCACCACAAGCTCCTGGACATCGGCTATTCGCACCGCACCGCAGTCATCCTGATGTACCTCTGGACCGCCATCCTCTCCTTCGGGGGACTGGCCTTCGCCATATTCCCGTGGCAGATTGTTCTGTCCATCGATCTCTTCGCCACCCTGGTCATGGGCCTCATCACTGCCTGGCCCTACCTTGCCCGCCGGGGGGAAGAGACCCGGGCGTAACGTCCGTGCGGAAATATTTCTATCTCATGTAGAATTTAGGGGCAGCCAAAGCTGCCCCTCCATACAGCCTGTTGACGATCTTCCGCAGGTGCCGACGATTGGGATCGAATGACCTCCAACGCCGAGTCCGGACCTCTGTCCGGCAACGGACGCGTTGGCGCATCCGGCCCCACGCCGTCGCTCTGGCTGAACCTCCTCAAGCTGAGCTCGATCGCTTCTGCGTGCGGACTGCTGCTTTGCGCTGTACCGGCCATGCTGCTGGGCGGCGTGAACGCGGCGCTTTCCAGTACGTCCGGTGGCCTGTTGGTGATGCTGTTCTTCGGAATCAGCCTCCTTGTAGGGCATTTCGTGGGCCGCAGCAATCCTTCCGGTGCCATTGGCATGTTTGTGGCAACCTACTTCGTCAAGGTGGTCGGTTTCGCCGTCGTCCTGTTCGTCGTGGGAGCACCGCAGTGGCTGGACGGGCGCTGGTTTGTTGCCGGCGCTGTCACCACGGTGGTGCTGTGGCAGGCTGCTGAGATCTACGGTTTCGGCAAAGCGCGCCTCCAGATCTACAACGATCCAGAAACCAAGGAAAACCCCGATGCGTGATCCGAAGAAGCCCAACGAAGGCCGCAACGGCAACGGCGGACCAACCGGCTCCGCCCCCGGTGTATCAGGCGACGGAACCAGCGGCGGATACAACGCCGGCATGGCCGTATTCAGCTACATCATTGGCGGAATCATCGTCTGGAGTTTGATAGGGTGGGGACTGGATTACGTGTGGGGAACGCGCTGGATTGTGCTCGCAGGCGCTCTGCTTGGAGCCGTCGGAGGTTTTTACCTTTCCCACATGCATGGCCTTACCAGTTCTCGAAACAATGCTGGGGAGCGCCATGCTGCCAGCGGGCCGTCCCAGGACGGCGACACTAATGCCAAATAATTTCACAGGGGGAACAGCAGGCCATCAGGCTGCCGATCCCCGCCCAACGCCCAATGATGGACACTGCAGAGAGGAAACGCGTTGATCGCGCTTGCGCTCCCGGCCCAAGATTCAGGAGAGTTCACTCCTCCTGGTATTAACGAAATGCATTTGCCGGCAATCCTGCCGTGGGGTGCCGCAGAAGGATTCTCCAAGCAGATGCTGCTGGTCCTCCTCTCTGTCGTCTTTATCGCCGTCTTCTTCGTGCTCGCTGCACGCAAGCAGCAGCTGGTACCCGGCAAGCTCCAGTTCGCCGGCGAGGCCGCCTACGGCTTCGTCCGCAACGGAATCGCCAAGGACATCATCGGCGGCAAGGACTTCATCAAGTACGTCCCGCTGCTGTTCAGCCTCTTCTTCTTCATCCTGGTTAACAACATCTACGGCGCCATCCCGTTCTTCCAGCTCCCCACGTTCTCCCACGTGGGCGGAGCCTATGTGCTGGCCGGAATCGTCTACTTCACCTGGATCGCCATCGGCGTCAAGAAGAACGGGCTCCGCTACTTCAAGCTGGCCACCGTGCCCTCAGGTGTTCCCTGGTACATCCTTCCGATCGTGATCCCGATCGAGATCATCTCCAACTTCCTGGTCCGGCCGGTCACCCACAGCCTCCGTCTGTTCGCCACCATGCTGGCAGGCCACCTCATCGTGATGATCGCAGGTTACGGCATCGAGTTCCTCGTCATGCAGGAGAACATCCTGCTCAAGGGATCCTCGCTCCTGGTCCTCGCCGGCGCGATCGCCATGTACATGCTTGAAGCCCTGATCATGGTCCTGCAGGCGTACGTCTTTACGCTGCTGACCGCGATCTACATCGAAGGCGCGCTTCACGCCGACAGCCACTAGGCACCAGCCGCACGGCATTGCGCCGCAAGGCACACAAAAACTTCCCCTCGCGGGGATAGAGCAACCCAAACAACCTGCCACACGGGTGGCATCTTGAAAGGAAGAAAAATGGAAGGCAATCTCAACCTCGTAGGTTACGGTCTGTCCGCAATCGGCGGTGGTATCGGTGTTGGCCTCGTATTCGCTGCCTACATCAACGGCGTTGCACGTCAGCCGGAAGCACAGCGCGTCCTGCAGCCGATCGCATTCCTCGGCCTTGCGCTCACCGAAGCCCTCGCCATCCTCGGCCTGGTCTTCGCCTTCGTTCTCTAGTCCTTAGAGCGAAGCGAACTTACAGAACCGAGTAGAAAAGGACGGGTGAAATATGAATCAGCTGATCATCTCAGCCGCCACTGAGGGCGAAGTCAACCCCCTGGTTCCCAACGTCTGGGAAATGGGCGTTGTCCTCGTGGGCTTTGCCATCCTCATGTTCATCGTGGTCAAGTTCGTTGTCCCGATGTTCGAAAAGACCTTCGCCGAGCGTGCCGAGGCCATTGAAGGTGGCATTGCAAAGGCTGAAAAGGCCCAGGCTGAGGCTTCTGCTGCACTCGAAGAGTACAAGCAGCAGCTGACCGACGCCCGCACCGAAGCCAACCGCATCCGTGAGGAAGCCCGCGCCGAAGGTGCCCAGATCCTCGCGGATCTCAAGGAGAAAGCAGCTGCAGAGTCTGCCCGCATCACGGCCCAGGCGCACGCACAGATCGAATCCGAGCGCCAGGCGGCCGTTGTGTCCCTGCGCTCCGAGGTCGGCACCCTGGCCACCACCCTGGCCGGCCGGATCGTCGGCGAATCGCTCAACGACGACGAGCGTGCAGCTCGGGTCGTGGACCGCTTCCTGGCAGATCTGGAGAACCAGAACGCAGGTGCAGCTAAGTAATGGCAGGCGTATCGAGCGAATCGCTGGCAAAAGCGCTGACAGCGTTGGAAGCCAAGCTTCCGACGGCGTCGCTGCAGCTGGCAAAGGAACTCTTCGGAATTCTGGGAATGGTGGACAGCTCGGCTGGCTTGCGCCGCGCCCTGACTGACCCGTCCCGCAACGGTGACGAAAAGTCGGCGCTGGTCAGGCAGCTGGTTGGCGGAAAAGTCTCCGCTGATGCTGCAGATATCGCGAGCGGACTGGCCAGCCTGCGCTGGGCAACTGCCCGTGACATCGGCGATGCACTCGAGACTCTTGCCGCAACGGTGGTCATTTCCGTTGCTGAAAACAAGTCGGCCGTTTCTGCCTCCGGAATCACTGGCCTGGAAGAACTGGAGAACGATCTGTTCTCCTTCAACCAGGCTGTTGCCTCCAGCCACGAGGTACAACGTGCTCTGTCCGAAACACAGGCCAGCGCCGCAGCCAAGTCGGCATTTGCCGAAAAGCTGATGCCCGGTGCCAGTGAGGAAGCCAAAGTCCTCATCCGGCAGGCCGTTACCCAGCCCCGCGGCATCAAGCCGACCCGGCTGGTGGAACGTTTCGCGGAGCTGGCGGCCAAGCGGCAGCAGCGCTGGATTGCAACGGTCAATGTGACCCGTCCCCTGACGCAGACGCAGCTTGCACGCCTTCAGGCGGGCTTGAACGCCATGTACGGGCGGGAACTGAAGATCAACCTCAACGTTGATCCGGAACTCATTGGCGGCATTCGCGTCCAGGTTGGTGACGAAGTGCTCGACGCTTCGGTACTCACCAGGCTGGGCGAGCTGCAACGCCAGCTGGCCGGCTAGCCGGACAAGCACAAACAAACTGATAGAAACCCCGGTCATCGGCAACGGTGATCACAAAACAGGAGAGCAGGGACTGCAGATGGCCGAATTGACCATCAACGCCGACGACGTCCGTAATGCGCTGAACGAGTTCGCGGCGTCCTACGAACCCGGAAACGCAGAACGCGTAGAGGTCGGCCGCGTATCTACCGCTGGTGACGGCATCGCCCGTGTTGAGGGCCTTCCCTCGGTCATGGCGAACGAGCTGCTTCGCTTTGAGGACGGCACGCTGGGCCTGGCCCAGAACCTCGACGTCCGCGAAATCGGCGTCATCATCCTCGGTGACTTCACCGGCATCGAAGAAGGCCAGGAAGTCCACCGCACCGGACAGGTTCTGTCCGTTCCCGTGGGCGACGCCTTCCTTGGCCGTGTTGTCGACCCGCTGGGCATGCCCATCGACGACCTCGGCGAGATCAAGGCCGAAACCACCCGCGCACTGGAGCTCCAGGCTCCCGGCGTGACCCAGCGCAAGTCTGTGCACGAGCCGATGCAGACCGGACTCAAGGCCATCGACGCCATGATCCCGATCGGCCGCGGCCAGCGCCAGCTCATCATTGGCGACCGCCAGACCGGCAAGTCGGCCATTGCGATCGACACCATCATCAACCAGAAGGCCAACTGGGCTTCGGGCGATGTGACCAAGCAGGTCCGCTGCATCTACGTGGCCATCGGTCAGAAGGCATCGACCATCGCCGCCATCCGCCAGACCCTCGAGGACAACGGCGCACTGGAGTACACCACCATCGTGGCGTCTCCGGCATCCGACCCCGCAGGCTTCAAGTACCTGGCACCGTACGCCGGTTCGGCCATCGGCCAGCACTGGATGTACGGCGGCAAGCACGTCCTCATCGTGTTCGATGACCTCTCCAAGCAGGCCGAGGCCTACCGTGCAGTGTCCCTGCTGCTCCGCCGCCCGCCGGGCCGCGAAGCCTACCCGGGCGACGTGTTCTACCTGCACTCCCGCCTGCTGGAGCGTTGTGCAAAGCTGTCCGACGAACTGGGTGCCGGTTCCATGACGGGCCTGCCGCTGATCGAGACCAAGGCGAACGACGTGTCCGCCTACATCCCGACCAACGTCATCTCCATCACCGACGGCCAGATCTTCCTGCAGTCGGACCTCTTCAACGCCAACCAGCGCCCCGCTGTTGACGTGGGTGTGTCCGTGTCCCGCGTGGGCGGCGCCGCACAGGTGAAGTCCATGAAGAAGGTCTCCGGCACGTTGAAGCTGGACCTCGCCCAGTACCGCGACATGCAGGCATTCGCCATGTTCGCCTCGGACCTGGACGCCGCATCGCGCCAGCAGCTGACCCGTGGCGCCCGCCTCATGGAGCTGCTGAAGCAGGGCCAGTACTCGCCGTTCCCGGTCGAGAACCAGGTCGTCTCCATCTGGGCCGGCACCAACGGCTACCTGGACGACGTTCCGGTTGAGGACATCAGCCGCTTCGAGTCCGAGTTCCTGGAGCACCTGGCGCACAAGTCCTCGATCCTCACCACGCTGGCGCAGACCAACGTGCTGGACGATGACACCGCGGCAGCTCTCAAGTCGGCAATCGTCGACTTCAAGAAGGGCTTCTTTGGCGAGGGTGACAACCACCTGGTCGGTGCGGGGCATGAGGAATATGCCGCCATCGACGAGGGCCAGGTTGACCAGGAAAAGATCGTCAAGCAGAAGCGCTAGTTCCATTGGCCGGGTGTGCCGGGTCCACAGGACCCGGCACACCCGGCCTACGGAACGCTAGGAAAGGATAAGTATGGGAGCCCAGATCCGGGTCTACCGCCAGAAGATCAGCTCGACCACGTCGATGCGTAAGATCTTCAAGGCGATGGAACTGATCGCTACCTCGCGCATCGGCAAGGCCCGTGCGCGCGTAGCAGCTTCACTGCCTTACGCGAACGCGATCACGCGCGCCGTTTCTGCTGTCGCAAGCCAAAGCGAAATCGACCACCCGCTGACCACTGAGCCGGAGCAGATCCGCCGTGCCGCCGTCCTGGTAATTACCGCGGACCGCGGACTGGCAGGTTCCTACTCGGCAAGCGTGCTCAAGCAGGCGGAAGGTCTCATCGAGCTGCTCCACGAAGAAGGCAAGGAAGTCAAGACTTACGTCGTTGGACGTAAAGCCCAGGCCTACTTCGATTTCCGGAACCGTGAATACGCACGGGTCTGGACCGGAGGGACAGATGCGCCTGAGTTCACCACCGCGCGCGAAATTGGCGAGGCACTGCTGGCCGAGTTCGCGACCGACTACGAAGAGGGCGGCGTGGACGAGATCCACGTGGTTTACACCCGCTTCAAGTCCATGGTCACCCAGGAGCCCACGGTCATCCGCCTGCTTCCCCTGGAAGTAGTGGAAGAACAGGCTGCTTCTGAATCGGACCTGTTGCCGCTGTACGAGTTCGAGCCGGAAACCGAGCGCGTTCTTGACGCTCTGCTCCCGCGCTACATCGAGTCACGCATCTTCGCGGCGATGCTGCAGGCAGCAGCTTCCGAGCTTGCTGCACGCCAGCGGGCCATGAAGTCCGCCGGCGACAACGCCACGGACCTCATCAAGAAGTACACGCGTCTGCGCAACACGGCCCGCCAGGCTGAAATTACGCAGGAGCTTTCCGAGATTGTTGCCGGCGCCGACGCCCTCGCGTCCTAGCCTGCAGCAGGCCGGATTCCGCTGGACCTGCACCACCACAGATAAACTTAAACCCACGCCATCTACTGAGTGAAGTGAGAGAGATGACTGCCACTGCTACCGAACACGTAGCCGCAACGTCCGGTGCCACCGGCCGCATTGCGCGCGTAATCGGCCCGGTTGTCGACGTCGAATTCCCGGCCGACGCAATCCCGTCCATCTACAATGCCCTCACCACCGAGATTACTCTCAACGGTGTAACCAAGACCATCACGTTCGAGACCGCCCTGCACCTGGGCGACAACCTCATTCGCGCCATCTCCCTGCAGGCTACCGACGGACTGGTCCGCGGCACCAACGTAGTGGACACCGGCGCCCCCATCTCCGTACCCGTTGGCGACGGCGTCAAGGGCCACATCTTCAACGTGCTGGGCCAGCCCCTGGACGTTGCAGAGTCGGAACTGGACATCAGCGAACGCTGGCCGATCCACCGCAAGGCACCGAACTTCGCCTCGCTCGAAGGCTCCACCGAGATGCTGGAAACCGGCATCAAGGTCATCGACCTCCTCACCCCGTACATCAAGGGTGGAAAGATCGGCCTCTTCGGCGGCGCCGGCGTGGGCAAGACCGTTCTGATCCAGGAAATGATCACCCGTGTGGCCCGCAACTTCGGTGGTACCTCGGTATTCGCCGGCGTTGGCGAGCGTACCCGTGAAGGTAACGACCTCTGGGTTGAAATGGAAGAGGCGGGCGTCCTCAAGGACACCGCCCTTGTGTTCGGCCAGATGGACGAGCCGCCGGGAACGCGCCTCCGCGTTGCCCTGTCCGCGCTGACCATGGCGGAGTACTTCCGCGATGTGCAGAACCAGGACGTGCTGCTCTTCATCGACAACATCTTCCGCTTCACCCAGGCAGGTTCCGAGGTTTCCACCCTCCTCGGCCGCATGCCGTCTGCCGTGGGCTACCAGCCCAACCTGGCAGACGAGATGGGCCTCCTGCAGGAGCGCATCACGTCCACCAAGGGCCACTCCATCACCTCGATGCAGGCCATCTACGTTCCCGCAGATGACTACACCGACCCGGCTCCGGCAACGACCTTCGCACACCTCGACGCGACCACGGAACTTTCCCGTGAAATCGCCTCCCGTGGTCTGTACCCGGCCGTTGACCCGCTGACGTCAACGTCCCGCATCCTGGATCCCCAGTACATCGGCAAGGACCACTACAACACGGCTGTCCGCGTGAAGCAGATCCTGCAGAAGAACAAGGAACTCCAGGACATCATCGCCATCCTCGGTGTGGATGAACTCTCCGAAGAGGACAAGATCGTCGTGTCGCGTGCACGCCGCATCCAGCAGTTCCTGTCCCAGAACACCTACACCGCCAAGCAGTTCACCGGCGTCGAGGGGTCCACGGTATCCATCAAGGACACCGTTGAAGGCTTCACCGCGATCTGCGACGGCGACCTCGACCACATCGCGGAGCAGGCGTTCTTCAACGTCGGCGGCCTCGACGACGTCGAGCGCCAGTGGGCCAAGATCCAGGAACAGACCAAGTAATATGGCTGAGCTTGAGGTTGAGATTGTCGCAGCGGACCACTTCGTGTGGTCCGGAGCGGCCAAGATGGTCAAGGCCCGCACCAGCGATGGTGAAATCGGAATCCTGCCCGGCCACTCGCCCCTGCTGGCGATCCTGGCCGAGGGTGAACTGGCGATCCAGCCGGTATCGGGAGACCGGATCGCGGTAGACGTCGACGGCGGGTTCTTCTCCGTGGACAACAACCGCGTGGTCATCGTTGCTGACAACGCCCAGCTGGGCGGCTCGGCTACCGCTGGGATCCGCTAGCATCACCTTGATGGACGCATCGAGTCTTCCGTTCATCGCCATGGCAATCGCTTTTGGATTGCTGATCTTTGCACTGTGCCTTTCGGGGGTGCGCCGCTTCAACCTGCGGCGTGCCCTCGGCACGGTGGACGCCTCCATTTGCATGGCTGGAAACAGCTGGCAGATGGGGGTTTGTCGTTATCAGGACAACGACCTCGAGTGGTTCCGCCTGATCTCCCTCAGCGTCCGGCCCAAACACAAGTTCAAGCGCCACAGCCTTGAACTGCTGGGCCGCCGCAAACCCACGGAGGCCGAGGCCGTGAAGGTCCAGCCCGACGTCGTGATCGTGGAACTGCGGTATGAAGGCAAGGACCTGCGCCTCGCCATGAAATTCGACGCCTACACAGGCCTCTCGTCCTGGCTGGAGGCCGGTCCGGTCATCGGCGTGGGCACCTGGCGCTAGCCGACGTGGACTGGCTCTTCGAGGTCCGGCTCGTGGACGGGCCGGTCTACTGGGTTTCCCTCATCCTGGGCCTCGCCGGGGCGCTGTACCTCCTGGTGCCTCCTTCCGGCACCCGCCCCCGGCACTGGCTCTTCCGGGTCCTGGCAGGCGCAGCGGCGGCGTTCGCACTGGTCGCGGCCGTGCACTGGGCCCTCATCAACGTCTTCTCGGTCTTCACTGCGAACATCCCGGACGCTGTGCTGCTCTGGATCGTGGCCGCCGTCGCCGCCCTCATCCTCCTGGTCCTGCGGGTGCCCCGCGGCACCTGGCGGAGCCGCGGAACCGGATTCGCCGCGGTCCTCCTGGTCGCGGCTCTCTCGGCGGTACAGATCAATGCCTACTATGGCCTCAACCGCATGGTCAGCGACCTCTTTGGCACGGCACTGGCGAGGGTCCCCGCGCTGGAGCGGGAGCTGATGCGCCAGCCTGGGGAGCCCGACGGCGCCACGCTCCAAGGCTGGACAGCGCAGGAGGAGATGCCGGCCGGGGGAGTGCTGCGCCGGTCCGTGATCCCGGGCGATGTTTCCGGAATGGATACCCGGGAAGCCTACATCTACCTCCCTCCCGCCTACTTTGCGCAGAACCGCCCCGCCCTCCCGGTGCTGGTCCTCGTGGCGGGACAGCCGGGCGGCCCGGCAGACTGGCTGACCGGTGGTGCACTGCAGTCCCACATGGACGCCTTTGCCGCCGCGCACGGGGGAGTGGCCCCCGTGGTGGTGGTGCCCGACCCCAACGGATCACAGTCCGCCAACACCATGTGCATGGACAGCCGGATAGCACGCGCGGACACGTATCTCTCCCAGGACGTCCCGCACTGGATAAAGTCCACGCTCGCCGTCGACACAGACCACCGCAGGTGGGCGGCCGGAGGGTTCTCCTTCGGCGGCACCTGCGCACTGCAGCTGGGAACCAGGCATCCGGACCTTTTCCCCTCGGTTTTGTCCTTCTCCGGCGAGGCGGAGCCGGCGATTGCCAAGGAGCGCCACAAGACCATCGAGGCGTCCTTCCCGGGGGACCCTGAGGCCTTCGTCCGGCAGACTCCCCTGGCCATCATGAAGGAGCAGCGCTTCGATGGCAGCGGACTCTACCTGACCGCCGGGCAGGACGACCCGGAATTCGTCGGGTACCTCCGTACCCTGGCCGCTGCCGCGGAGGATGCCGGCTTTACGGTGCGCGCCTACGAGGTGGAGCATACCGGCCACTCGTGGGATACCTCCTCGAAGCGTATTGCCGATGCCCTCGACTTCCTGGCCGAACGCTGGGGGCTGGACAGGTGACCGCTGAGAAGCAGGTGCGGACTGCCCGCCTTGCCTGGTCCACGGTGGTGCTGCCCGCCCTCAAGGACGGGGCGTCGGCCGTGAAGGCGGCACCCTTTACGCTTGCGGTGCTCGGTCTCTTCCTGGCCGCGGGGGCAGTGACCGGCAGCTTCGCTGCAGGCCCGCCCGAAGAATTGATGGGGCTTGCGGGTGTCAGCGGGCCGGGGCTCCGGGACGGCAACTGGTGGTCCCTCTTCACCAGCCTCTTCTTCGCCACGAATCCGCTGGCCTACCTTGTTGCCGCGCTAATGATCGTGGTGTTCCTGGGCCCCGCCGAGCGCAGGCTGGGAACGCGGGCGGCCATCGCACTGCTGCTGGGCGGCCAGTTCGCCGCCGTCACGCTGTTCCTGCTGGTGACCCAGGTTGCGGGATACGTGGGGGACGGCTGGCTGGACCGGATGGCCGATGACGTCCTGGTTGGCCCGTATGCCCCGCTGCTGACGGCGGGCCTGGCGGGAAGCGCGCGGCTGCCGGTCCTGTGGCAGCGCCGCCTGCGGACAGCCGTGCTGTCCATCTCGCTCCTGCTGGTCCTGTATGTAGGGCACGCTGAAACTGTGATCGGGCTGCTGGGCGCCGTGCTGGGGCTACTGGCCGGCTGGTGGATCCAGGGGGACCAGGGGCAGCTCCACCGGCACCGGTCAACCGGGCGCGAAACCAGGAACCTCCTGGCCCTCACGGTCGCCGTTTTTGCCGTGGGGCCGATCCTGACCGGGATCGCCCGGGCGCCCACGGGCCCGCTGGCCCTGCTGCGCGACGTGCTCCTGAATCCGCTGCCGACGCTTGGCCAGCTGGCGTTCAGTTGCGGCGCCACGGTGGAGGCTTCCTGCCTGGAAGAGGGCCGGGCCGGTTTTGCCGGTCCAGTCGGGCTTGCCCTGGCGGTGGTTCCGGTAGCCCTGCTGCTGATCTGTGCGGACGGCATGCGCCGCGGCCGCCGCCTTGCCCTGAACATTGCCATCGCCATCCAGTTGGCCGTTACGGCGCTGGCCGCCGTCTACCTTGCCCTCTTCGCCCTGTTGCCCTCGAGGAGCCAGGTGCCCAATGCCGGGCCGATGGGCTCCGCGTTTGCCCACGTGCTTCCCCTTGTGGTGGTGCCGCTGCTGCTGGCGCTGGTCCTGTGGTCTAACCGGCGGCAGTTCCGGGTGCAGACAGCGCCGTCCTCCCGCAGGGTGCTGGCGGCGGTGGCGGGAGGAACGTGGCTTGCCCTGGCCGGCTCCTATGCACTGGCCTGGTTCTGGTCAGGAGGGCTGGAGCGCGACGGCGGGTTGCTGGGACTGCTGGCTGAGCTGGCCAGGCAGTACGTCCCCATTCCCATTCCGCAGCACTACCGCGGCGTTTTCGCTGACCGTAACGCCCTGGAGTCCGTGCTGTTTGCCTATTCCGGACCGGTGTTCTGGGTCATCGCGCTGGCGGCAGTGTGGTGGGTGCTGCTGGGCAAGGCCCACGGCACCGATTCCGGCGTGGAGGACAGGGACAGGGCCAGGTCGCTGCTGCACCAGGGCGGTGGTCCGCTCTCGTGGATGGCGCTGTGGGAACCCAACACCTATTGGTTCAGCTCCGACGGCAAGGGCGCCGTCGCCTTCCAGCAGCACGGCAGTGTTGCCCTCACCCTCGGCGGAGCCTTCGGACCGAAGGAAGCCCAACAGCGCGTTACCGGGGAATTCCTGGCCTATTGCCGGAGCCACGCGCTGATTCCGGCGCTGTATTCGTGCGATGACACACTGTGGCCGGCGCTGCAGGAACAGGGGTTTGCCCGGGTGGCCGTTGCCCAGGAAACGCGGTTGCCGATCCGCGAGCTCGAGTTCAAAGGAAAGGAATGGCAGAACGTCCGGACTGCGCTGAACCGGGCCGCCAAGCTGGGCGTGCGTGCCGTGTGGGGGCCGTACCACTCGCTGCCGGCGGCGCTCCGGTCACGGTTGAGCGAGGTGTCCGAAGAGTGGGCAGCAGGAAAGTCTGTCCCCGAGATGGGCTTCACCCTGGGCGGTGTGGACGAGCTTGAGGACGAGGAGGTGCTGTGCTGCCTCGCCGTGGACGGCAACGGAACCGTCCACGGCGTCACCAGCTGGCTTCCCGTCTACGACGGCGGGCGGCTGGTCAGCCGGACACTGGACGTCATGCGCCGTGGCGCCGAAGGTTTTCCCGGGGTGATGGAATTCCTGATCGCCTCCGCGGTCCTGGAGCTGCGCGGTTCGGTGGAGGTGATCTCCCTGTCCGGCTCCCCGCTGGCGCGGGTTCCCGTGGGGCAGGCAGGAGCGCCGGGAAGCGGTCCTGCCGGGGAGAACCCCGGCGGCAGGGAGGATGGGCAGCCGGGCCCGGAGAACCTGGTGAAAATCCTGGACCTGGTGGGGCACGCCCTCGAACCTGTCTACGGTTTCCGGTCCCTGGCGGCGTTCAAATCAAGGTTCAAGCCGGAGTACCGCGCACTCTATCTCTATTACCAGGACCCGCTGCACCTGCCGGCTATTGGCCGGGCACTGACCCGCGCCTACCTCCCCGGGCTTTCGCTTGCGCAGGGCGCGCGTTTGGTGCGAAGTTTAGGAAAGTGAATGCCGCAGCATTTACTGATGAATTTCCTCCCGCAAGGGCGTCCGGGTTTTCCCCACCTTTTGTCCGGCAACTCCCGCTTCTGGAACTGAACATAAAAATGGTCCCCGGCACAAATGCCGGGGACCATTTTTCGCTGCCGGCCGCTGGTGCGGCGGCGGGCGGAGACTAGACCAGCGTTACACCGGTAGCCTGCGGACCCTTGGCGCCCTGGCCGATTTCGAACTGAACGCGCTGGTTCTCGTCGAGGGTCTTGAAGCCGCCGGTCTGGATTTCGGAGTAGTGGACGAAGACGTCACCGTCCGAATCATCCGGGGTAATGAAGCCGAAGCCCTTTTCAGCGTTGAACCACTTGACGGTTCCCTGTGCCATTTATTTCTCCTCATTGTGGAACTTTTTAAGATCGGCACACCTCGTGCCGGCCTTGGTCACTCCGCGAGAAGAATCCTGGTCAGCCGCCCCTGGAAAAGGAACCGGCGGTGCAGGAGCTTCGCGCTCGCAACATGTCTTGCGAGCATGAAAAAACACCTACACAAAGACTGAGATAAGAATTTCATGCCCGTTCCCGCAGGTCAACGGTTTGGGCTTCAAAATGGATAAATTTTGGGCGAAGAGGAGGTTAATGCGCACGTCAGGGGCATTTGCAACGGGCCACGAAGTGCCGGGCCGCACGGTCAGAAAAGCCGGGACTCACTGTCGTCAACACCGCGCATGGCGTCGTAGTCCAACGTGATGCAAGCAATGCCCCGGTCATTGGCCAGGACCTTGGCCTGCGGCTTGATCTGCTGGGCCGCGAAAATCCCGCGGACCGGGGCCAGCAGGGGATCGCGGTTGAGCAACTCAAGGTAACGCGTGAGTTGCTCAACGCCGTCGATATCGCCGCGCCGCTTCAGCTCAATGGCAACCGTGGCGCCCTCGGCGTCGCGCGCCAGGATATCCACCGGCCCGATGGCCGTGAAGTATTCACGGCGGATGAGGGAGTATCCCGTCCCCAGCGTTTCAATCTGTTCCGCCAGGAGCCGCTGCAGGTCTGCCTCCACGCCATCCTTGATGAGCCCGGGGTCCACGCCGAGATCGTGGGACGACTCATCGAGCTTTTCATGGATGTTGATGATGAGCCGGTCATCGGTCTTGGCTGACTGCACTGTCCACTGCTCCATCACCCCCAGCTCAAGATCCACGTCCTCCGGGGAGGAGACCCTGAGGGTGGCCGGTGGGCTCATCCAGTTGAGCGGCTTGTAGGAACCGCCGTCTGAATGGACCAGGACGGAGCCATCGGCCTTCACCAGCAGGAGCCTGGTGGCAAGCGGGAGGTGGGCTTTGAGCCGGCCAACATAATCAACGGAGCATCGGGCTATGACAAGTCGCACGCCGTACAGACTACCGTCTGCCGCGCACGCAGTTGGCAGGGGGTGGCCACCGCACCGGGGTCTGCCCGCAGGAAACCGCACGGCGGCTGGGGCAGAATGGATGCATGCCGCGCTCCAACCGACCCCGCCGCCCAGTGTCCGGAAAGGGTTCCGTGTCCGGAAGGGCGGGCGCCGGAAAGAAGGGCAGCCGGGAGGTGCCCGAGCTGGACCTGGAACGGGCGCGTGCCGGGATTGCACGGCGGGAAAGCGCCCCTGACGGCGAGTGGATGGTGCGCACCATGACCGCCAGGAACGCCGAAAAGACCTATATCTGCCCCGAGTGCTCCACCGCCGTGCCGCCCGGTGTGGCCCACCTGGTGGTCTGGAAGGATGACCACCTGTTCGGCGCTGCCGCCGGACTGGCCGAGCGCCGGCACTGGCACACCAACTGCTGGATGTCACGCAGTTACCGCTACCGCTGACCTGAGGGCAAAGATGCGCCCGCTGTCGCTAAGCTGGCAGGCATGACTTTTGATCCGGCGTCGTACGAATTCCGCCAGGGCCCAGGCCCCACTCCCATCCGTGCCTCCACCGTGCTGCCCGCCAAGCGCGAGCTGGTGAAGCTGGATACGGAAGACGGGCACACACTGGTGGCCGAGCTGGCGCTGCCGGAATCCGGCCCCGTGAATGCCACGTTGATCACCCTGCACCCCCTTCCAACGCACGGCGGGTTCATGGACTCGCATGTCTACCGCAAGGCTTCCTACCGGCTGCCTGCGCTCGCCGGCATCGCCGTGCTGCGGTTCAACACCCGCGGAACCGCATCCCCGCACGGAACCAGCAGCGGGGCCTTCGACGAGGGGGTAGGGGAGCGCCATGACATGGAGGCCGCGGTCCGCTTCGCCGTCGAACGCGGCCTGCCCAACCGCTGGCTGGTCGGGTGGTCCTTCGGCACGGAACTCGCCCTGATGTACGGGGCCGTGGAGCCGGTGGCGTCCCAGGTCGAGGGGGCAGTCCTGCTCTCGCCGCCGCTGCACCGGGCCAAGGACAAGGACCTGTTGCAGTGGGCGGCATCCGGAAAGCCGCTCGCGGTCCTGGTGCCGGAGCACGACGACTTCCTCAAGCCTGCCGAGGCGGCCGAACGCTTCAGCCTGGTGCCGCAGGCCCGCGTGGTGGGCGTGGACGGTGCCAAACACCTGTGGGTGGGGGAGAAGTATGCTGCCCGGGTCCTCAATGAAATCGTGGATGAGGTCAGCGAAGCAGGATCAGGCGCTGCGGGACTGCCGCAGGAATGGGACGGGCCCGTCGCCACAGCCTCCGCCTAGGATCCCTGGTTCCGCCGCGGTTCGGCCCCACAGCGGCGGCCCGGTGCTGGACCTGCCGTGGTGCTGCTCCTGCGTTAGTGCTGGTCCTGGCGGACGATGTAGATCTCCCTGACCAGCAGCAGGACAGCAGCCGCCGTGGGAATGGCGATGAGGGCGCCGAGGACCCCCAGCAGGCTGCCGCCGGCGATGACCGAGATAACAGCCACGGCGCCGGGAACGGCCACGGCCTTCTGCATGATGCGCGGGGAGATGAAGTAGGCCTCGAACTGCAGGTAGGAGAAGTAGCAGATTCCGTAGATGGCCGCGGTCTGCCAGCCCTCCGTAAGCGAGACCAGCAGCACCACGACCCCGGCAATCATTCCGCCCACCAGCGGAATGAAGGCGAGCAGCGCCACCACGAAGGCCAGCAGCAGGGCGAAGGGTATTCCCACGATTGACATCACGATGAAGGCAAAGGTGGCGTTCAGGAGGGCAACCACCGCCTGCCCGATCACGTAGTTGCCCACCGATCGGGTAATTTCCTCGGACAGGGCCTCCACACGGTGCCGCCGGGACCGCGGCGCAAGCCGGTAGCCCCACTTCTTCATCGCGGGCAGGGCAGCAAGGAAGTACAGGCTCAGCACCAGCACGATCAGGGTGCCGAAAAGTCCGTTGGCCACGGTGGAACCAAAGCCGACAACGCCGCCAAAGATTCCGCCCATTGCCGCGGGGTCGTTCACGAACTTGTCCAGCTCTTCCGTGACGCGGTCGCGAACACCGAACTGGTCGTCCAGGCTGCGGAAGAACTCGGAATCGATGAAGTCCCGGATCCACACCGGCGCCTGCTCGACGATCTGCGTGACCTGTTCGACGATGGTGGGGATAAGGGTGGCGAAGAAGCCGACGACGGCGCTCACCAGTACCGTTACGGACACCAGGATCCCGGCGGGACGGGGGATTTTCCGGCCTTCCAGCCAACTGACGACAGGTTCAAGGCCCAGCGCGATGAACAGCGCCGCAACGATCCACAGGAGCAGTTGCGTGGTGTTGGAGCCGATCCAGTAGACCAGCAGTGCAAGCCCAACGCCCACGGTTCCCATAAAGCCCAGATACAGGGGGTGCTGTGGCGAAATTCGGGGGCCCGGACTGCCGAACTGGGGCTGCACCCCGCTGTCGCCTCCGCCGTCCCCGTCCTGCCGCGTGTACTCCGGCGGCATCTCGAACCGAAGACGTGGCTGGGCGCCCGGCAAAGGCTGCCGCAGCCGCTGGGCCAGCATCCCGAGTGCAGCCGCGGCGGGCCTCTTCCGGCGGACAGTTCCAGGCCCTTTTCCAGGCCCTTTTCCAGGACCAGGCGGAGCGGCTGCCGGCGGCTGCGTGCCCCCCGGGTTCTCTGGTGCCGCGGAGGATTCGTCCGTCTTGTCAGTCACTGGTTTTGGGGGCCTGTTCCGTACATGGCGCCGCAGGGGCGGGCCGGTGTGATGATCATCGCAAACACTATCAGCAGCCTTGTCAACAACAGCTGAAGGGCCTGTTCAGAGCCCCGCTGGCGATCCTGCGCGAAGCCCCGATCCGGGCCCGCGATAACAAAACGGATACTATTGAAACTAAACCCCCGCTGATGATAGGTGTTCCCTTGCGTTTAAAGACTGCAGTCGCACTCGTGCTGCTCGGCCTCCTGACACTTTTGGCCGGCATCGGCCAGAGGACCATCTGGGCCCCCTCCGAAACCTTTACGGCTTCCGCGCCGGCCGATGCTGCCGCTGCGCCGATCACCGTGATCGACCAGAACCTGCGGACCCTTCACGGCGGGACAGTCAAGATCGATATCGAGGGCGACGGCAACTTCATGCTGGCCTCCGGCAGGCCGGACGACGTGGACGCATGGGTTGGCCAGGCCGCACACAACACCGTTACCGGTGTGACCGAGGACGGAGAGTCGCTCCAGGTTGAGCACGCCGACGGCGAGGCCACTGCCCCCAACCCTGCCGGCTCTGACCTCTGGGTTTCCACCGAGAATGCCAGCGGGGAGCTTGAGTACTCCTGGACCCCGCCGGCTGACGGGGACTGGACCCTGCTGCTGGCCTCGGACGGAACGCAGCCCGCACCTGCCTCCATCTCCATGACGTTCCCGAACGACACCTCCACACCCTGGGCCGTTCCCCTGATGGTCCTTGGTTCCCTGCTGGTTGTTGCCGGGATCGTACTGGCCCTGCTCTCTGCCCGCAGGCGCAACGGTGAGGGCGGCGGAGAGGGCAGCGGCTTTGCCCGGCGCGCCCGCGCCCGCAGCGAGGCAAAGTCGTCGTCGCGGGTGACCATGGCTGCTGCCGGTGTCGTTGCCGCTGCCGTGGTGGCCGGGACCGGCGTCGCCGCAAGTGCCACTTCTCCCGCGCCCGCGCCTTCCGCGGACGCGGCAACGGCGTCGCCCGCAGCGCAGGAGGCAGGTTCCCCCGTCCTGCTGGATGCCCAGTTCCGCCGGATCCTGGAGCAGGTCTCCAGCGCCGTTGACGCTGGAGATGCGGCCAAGGATGCCGCCAAGCTGTCCGACCGTGTGGGCGGGACCGAACTGGAAGTCCGCACCCAGAACTACAAGATCCGTTCACAGGTAGGCTCCTACGAGCCGCGCATGCCGGTGCGCTCCACCAAGCTCCTCACCACCGTGGTGACCAGCGACCGCGAATGGCCGCGGTCCGTCATGGCCGTGACCCAGGGTGAGGGCAATGTGGTGCCGCAGCTGCTGACGCTGGTCCAGGCCTCGCCGCGTGAGAACTACAAGCTCGTGGAAACCAACCCGCTGCAGCCCGGCACCACGTTCCCCACCATCAGCCGGGACGGCACCGAGACGCTGGCACCCGCAGACAAGACGGGCCTGCTCTACAGCGGTGAAGAAGCCTTGTCCGGCCTGGCGGACCGCCTCACCTCCGAAGATTCGGCCTTCAAGGACAAGCTGGTGGAAGGGGAGTCCTCGCCGTACATCGCGGATACCCTGTCCTACCAGGCCGAAGTGGTGAAGTCCGGTGAGAACGGCAACTTCTCCTTCACCCACAAGGTGGTCCCCGAAAGCACTGTTGTCTTCCGCACGGCTGACGGCGGCGCGCTGGTCCTGGGACGGATCAACTTCGGCTTCGAGGGGACCCCCAAGGCCGCAGGCGACAAGCTCACCATCGGTGACGACGCAGCGGCACTGGCCGGTGGCAAGGAAACCACCACCGGCATGGTCCTGAGCTTTGCCGAGTCGGTGGCCGTGTACGTGCCGCCGGCAGGATCAACGGACCCGATGAAGCTTGTGGCGGCAACCCGCGGCCTGACGGGGGCCAGCTTCAAGTAATCCCCTTCCTGCAGTAGCCCCGGCAGCGGCCGGAGTGGCTAGAGTGGAAAGCATGAGTTCGCCAGCTTCCCGCCCAGTCCCTCCTGCCGCTGCCAACCTGCTTAACCTGCGCGGCGCCGTCGACCTTTCCAGCCTGAAGCAGCGCCCGGCCTCGGCAGCTTCACCGGCCGGGACCGGAACGCCGCAGGAAGGCGCCCAGCCGGGTGCCGCTCCCGGCGCCCAGGAACTGAAGGTCAACGTCACCGAGGGCAACTTCCAGCAGCTCGTGGAGCTGTCGGCGCAGGTGCCTGTGGTGTTTGCTCTGTGGGCCTCCTACTCGCCGGAGTCGGCAGCCGTGCTTGAGGTCCTGGAGCGGGTGGTTGGCGGCTACGGCGGCCGGCTGGTCCTTGGCGCCGCGGACATCGAAGCGTTCCCGCAGCTTGCCCAGGCCTTCCAGGTGCAGGCTGTCCCCACCGCTGTGGCCGTCCTCAAGGGCCAGCCGGTGCCGCTCTTCCAGGGCAGCGCGGACGAGCAGCAGGTGCGCAGCCTTTTCGACGAACTGCTGAAAGTGGCCGCCGCGAACGGCGTGACCGGGAGCCTGGGTGCCGGTGCGGAGGAAGAGGACGCTCCGCCGCCGTTGCCGCCGCTGCACCAGGCGGCGTTCGACGCCATCGAAGCGGGGGACTACGCTGCCGCGGCCGTTGCCTACCGCCAGGCGCTGACCGAGATGCCTGCGGACCATGAGGCCAAGGCCGGACTGGCCCAGGTGGAGCTGATGGGGAGGCTGCAGCCACTTTCCGCCCAGGACAGCGAAGCCCTGCGCACGCTCGCGGCCAATGAGCCGGACAACCTTGAGGCCCAGCTGGGGGTGGCAGACCTTGATGTGGCCGGCGGCCATGTGGAGGATGCGTTGAGCCGGCTGGTCTCCTTCATTGGCCGGAACTTCGGCCCGGAGCGTGAGACTGCCCGCGTCCGGCTTCTGGAGCTGTTCGATGTGGTGGGCACCGCGGACGAGCGGGTTGCCAAGGCGCGCCAGGCCCTCGCGAGGGTGTTGTTCTAGTGCCGGCGCTCTTCCAGCCCCTGCGGCTCCGCTCGCTGGAGCTGCAGCACCGGGGCTGGGTGTCGCCGATGTGCCAGTACAGCTGCGACCCCGACGACGCCCCGGGAGTCCCGAACGACTGGCACCTGATGCATCTGGGGTCCTTCGCCACCGGGGGCGCGGCGCTGATACTGACCGAAGCCGCCGCCGTGAATGCGGAAGGCCGGATCAGCCCCCGCGACGCCGGCCTCTACAACGGTGAGCAGGCGGAAGCTTGGCAGCGGATCACGTCCTTTGTCCACCGGCACGGCGCCGCCAACGCCAAGATCGGCGTGCAGCTCGCCCACGCGGGCAGGAAAGCGTCCACCTACTGGCCATTTTCCGGCAAGCACGGCAGCGTTCCGGAGTCCGACGGCGGCTGGACCACCGTGGGCCCGTCGCCTTTGGGTTTCGAAGGGTACGCGGACCCCGCGGCGATGAGCGTGGAGCAGATCAGCGGCGTGGTGCGCGACTTTGCCGACGCCGCTGTGCGGGCGGTGGACGCGGGCTTCGACACGATTGAGGTCCACGGTGCCCACGGGTACCTCCTGCACCAGTTCCAGAGCCCGCTGATCAACACGCGGACCGATGCCTGGGGCGGCAACGAAACGGGCCGGAACCGGCTGATGCTGGCTGTTGTTGACGCCGTCCGCGCCGTCATTCCGGAGTCCATGCCGCTGCTCCTGAGGATCTCCGCCAGCGACTGGGCAGAAGGCGGCGTGGATCTGGCCGCTTCCGTGCGCCTGGCACGGCAGGCCGCCGAACACGGTGTGGACCTTATCGACGTGTCCAGCGGGGGCGCCGTTGCCCACCAGCAGATCAAGGCCGGCCCCGGCTACCAGACCGGATTTTCGGCAGCCATCCGGAAGGAAGCCGGAGTGGCCACCGGCACCGTTGGCCTGCTGACCTCGGCAGGCCAGGCTGAACACGCCGTCGCCACAGGACAGGCTGACGGCGTCCTCATCGCGAGGGCAGCACTGCGGGACCCGCACTGGTGGCTGAGGGCTGCCTTTGAACTGGGCCATGACCTCGCGTGGCCGCCGCAATACCAGCGTGCCGTTCCGCGGCGCACCTTCTGATGGCCGGCCGGGACCGGCGCACTGCGCCTCACCCTGCGCCGGCGCCGGACAGGGCGCCAGGCCTCGAACCGACGCCGGCGGCTGCCGTCAGTATCGAGCAGCAGTTGGAAGCCGCCATCCTGGAACTCCTGGCCGCCAGGGCCGCCACGTCCACCATCTGCCCGTCGGAGGCTGCCCGCGCTGTCGGCGGCGGGACGTGGCGCAACCTCATGGAGCCCGCCCGCAGGGCGGCGCGGCGGCTGGTTGACGCAGGCGAAGTCCAGATCACCCAAGGCGGCTCGGTGGTGGATCCCTCCACCGCCAAGGGGCCCATCCGCATCCGGAAGGTGCGTTAGGGAGCCCCGGGACGATGTCGCCGGACAGCGTCCTGCCGGAAGTGGTTCCTACGCCTTTCCCGCTACTCCTCAGGGAGGACCCCGCAGCGGGTACCCGAGGGCTAGTCTGGCTTCATGACTGCCCCGCAACCCGACCCGGCACTGCAACCCGATCAGGCCCCGCAACGCGAGCCGGCCCCGCAACCAGACCATGCACTGCATTCCGTGCCGGCTCTGCACCCCGGTGCGGCACCGCAGGTGCCGGCCTTGTCCATCCGCGGGCTTGCCAAGCGGTTCGGCGGGAAGATCGCCGTGGACGGCATCAGCCTGGACGTGCCGGCCGGCTCCTTCTACGGCATTGTGGGCCCCAACGGCGCCGGTAAGACCACCACGCTGTCCATGGCAACCGGCCTCCTGCGTCCGGACTTTGGGAGAGCGGCAGTCCACGGCGTGGACGTTTGGCAGCGGCCGCTGGACGCGAAGAGGCTGATGGGCATCCTGCCGGACGGGGTGCGGCTGTTCGACCGGCTCACCGGCGAGCAGCTCATTACCTATGCGGGGCTGCTGAGGGGTATGGACCGGGAGACAGTGGCCACGCGCGTTGCGGACCTCCTCGCCGCCATGGATCTCCAGGATGACGCCGGCACCCTGGTGGTGGACTACTCGGCGGGCATGACCAAGAAGATTGCGCTGGCCTCCGCCCTCATCCACGCGCCCCGGCTGCTGGTCCTGGACGAACCTTTCGAAGCGGTGGACCCGGTCTCCGCGGCCAACATCCGCTCCATCCTTGACAGCTACGTCGCTTCGGGCGGCACGGTCATCGTGTCCAGCCATGTCATGGACCTGGTGCAGCGCATGTGCGACCACGTGGCAGTGGTGGCCAACGGACGGTTGCTCGCCGCCGGAACCGTTGACGAGGTGCGTGCCGGGGCCTCGCTGGAGGACCGGTTCGTGCAGCTGGTGGGCGGCCGCAGCCACACGGAAGGACTGGAATGGTTGCGCACCTTCTAAGGCTCAAGCTGACACTGCTGCGCAACGGCCTGCGTCGCAGCCCGTGGCAACTGGTGGGGATGGCCATCGCCGGGCTTTACGCACTGGGGATGGTGGCAACGCTTGTGATGGCACTGGTGATGCTGCGCAACGCGCCTCTTGACCTTGCCCAGACCGCTGTGGTGCTCGGCGGATCCGCCGCCATCCTGGGCTGGGGCGTCGTGCCGGTGGTGGCCTCTGCCACGGACATGACCCTGGATCCCGCACGGTTCACTACGTTCGCGATCCCCATGAAGCAGATGCTGGCCGGGCTGGCCCTGGGCGGACTGATCGGCATTCCGGGGCTGGCCACTTCGCTGGTGGCGCTGTCCACGGTGGCCACGTGGTCCCATGGTGTCCTTCCTGCGCTCGCCGCGTTCGCGGGGGCAGTGCTGGGCGTACTGACCTGCGTGGTGCTCGCCAAAGTGGTGACCACGGCAACGGCAAGCCTGGCCGCATCGCGGCGGTTCAAGGACATCAGCGCCATAGCATTCATGGTGCCGCTGGTATTGATGGGGCCCATTGTGGCGGGAATAGGCCAGGGCCTCTCAGCCTCCACCGGTTTCCTGCCCGGCTTTGCCAGGACGCTGTCCTGGACGCCGCTGGGCGCACCGTGGTCGCTGGGCGGTGACGTGGCCGCCGGGCAGCCGGGACAGGCAGCATTGAAGCTGCTGGTATCCGTTGCAGCGCTGGCCGCGCTCGCGTGGGCATGGAAATCCCTGTTGGAACGGGCGCTGGTGACTCCTCCGTACGCGGGCAGCGGCAGGCGCAAAGGCGGCAGGCTGGGACTGCTGGGAGTGCTGCCCGCCACTCCGGCCGGTGCGGTCATGGCGAGGTCCCTCACGTACTGGTTCCGGGATCCACGGTATTCGGGATCTCTGGTGGTGATCCCCCTGCTGCCGGTGGTGCTCGCCTTCCAGGGAAGCCAGACCGGGGACTTCACCAGCCTGGGCATCCTTGCCCCGCTCTCCGCGTTCATCCTTGCCTGGTCCATCTCTGCCGACGTGTCCTACGACAACACCGCTTTCGCCCTGCACCTTGCCACCGGCGTCAGGGGAGTGGCGGACCGGCTGGGCCGCGCCCTGGCTTGCATGGCGTTCGCCTTGCCGGTGGTGCTGGTGTTCGCCCTCGGCTATTCCGCCCTGACAGGGGACTGGGCCGGCCTGCCCGGCCAGCTGGGCCTGAGCCTTGGCATCCTGTTCACCGGGCTGGGACTGGCGTCGGTGGTCTCGGCCCGGTACACCGTGGCTGTTCCGCTGCCGGGCGACAGCCCGTTCAAGAAACCGCCCGGCAACGTGGGGCAGACCCTCGCGGTACAGTTCGGAGGGCTGCTGGTCCTGGTGGTCCTGGTCCTGCCTCAGGTGGGCCTCCTGGTTGCGCAGGTGGTCACGGGCAACAGCCTTTTCGGCTGGATCAACCTCACCGCGGGGACGGTCCTGGGCCTGGTCCTGTCTGTTCTAGGCGTCAGGCTGGGCGGAAAATGGCTGGACGCCCGCGGGCCAGAACTGCTGGCCCAGGTGTCCGTCAACCGCTGAAGAGCATTCGGAAGGAAACAGCATGGAAGTCGTCATCCTCAACGGCAGCAAACACATCGCCAAGCTTGCTGCCGATGCCGTCGAGGACCTGCTCCGGCGCAGACCTGATGCCGTCCTTGGCCTGGCGACGGGTTCGTCCCCGCTTCCGGTCTACGATGAGCTGGCTGCCCGCCATGAGCGGGACGGCCTGGACTTCAGCCGGGCTTCCGGTTTTGCCCTGGACGAATACGTGGGACTTCCGCCCGGACACCCCGAGTCCTACCGGGAAGTGGTCCGCCGGGAGTTCACCAACCGGGTCAACATCCGGCCGGAGAACGTCCACGGGCCGGACGGTGCCGCCGCGGACATCCCGGCTGCCTGCCGCGCCTACGAGGAGGCGATCGCTGCTGCCGGAGGGGTGGACCTGCAGCTCCTCGGGGTAGGAACGGACGGACACATCGCGTTCAACGAACCGGGATCCTCCTTCGCTTCGAGGACCCGCATCAAGAGCCTCATCGAACAGACCCGCAGGGACAACGCCCGGTTCTTCTCCAGCCTGGCGGACGTCCCGCACCATGTCCTGACGCAGGGACTGGGGACCATCATGGACGCGCGGCACGTCATCCTGCTGGCAACCGGTGCGCAGAAGGCCCAGGCTGTCCGCGAGTTCGTGGAGGGTCCCGTCGCCGCCATCTGCCCGGCGTCGATCCTGCAGTTCCACCCGCACGCCACCGTCCTGCTGGACGAGGCCGCGGCGTCGGCACTGAAACTGGCGGATTTCTACCGGCACACTTATGACAACAAGCCCGCCTGGCAGGGGATTTAGCCCGCACCGCCCGCTGCCGGCGCACGCCGCCGCAAAGTCCGACGGCGGCCGGCAGGGGACGCGCCGACGTCGAACGTCCGGCCGGTGGAACAGCTAAGATGGTTGGCATGACTAGCACGACGGACCCTCTCGAAAACGACCCGATGCGCGAGCTTTCCGGGGCTGGAACGTCCACAGCCACCATTGAGCGCGAGGAACTGCGCCAGGAAGTGGAGCCCGGGGACCGGGAGCGCTTTTCGCACTATGTGCGCAAGGAAAAGATCATGGAGTCCGCGCTGACCGGGGATCCTGTCATCGCGTTGTGCGGCAAGGTCTGGACGCCGGGACGGGATCCGCAGAAGTTCCCGGTCTGCCCGATGTGCAAAGAGGTCTACGACGGCCTCCGCCCGGGCAACGACGGCGGCAAGGGTCCCGGAGGGGACTCGGGCAACAACAAATAGTGACGGAGACGCTCTTTGGCGGCCCCACCCTGCCTCCGGCCTATCCGGAACGTGCAGCCTGGGGAACCGCCCCGAAACTCCGTGCCTGGCAGCAGGAAGCCCTGGACCTGTACCTGCGCAACAGCCCACGCGACTTCCTCGCCGTGGCAACGCCGGGCGCCGGCAAGACCACCTTCGCGCTGAGGGTGGCGTCCACCCTCATCGACTCCGGCGCCGTCAACAGGGTGACCATCGTGGCGCCCACCGACCACCTGAAGCGGCAGTGGGCGGATGCGGCGGCAAAGGTGGGCATCGCCATCGACCCCAACTTCAAGAACTCCGACGGCCAGCACGGCCGTGGCTTCATCGGCGTTGCCGTCACCTATGCGCAGGTGGCCAGCAAGCCGCTGCTCCACCGCGCCAAGACGGAAGCTGCGCGCACGCTGGTGATCCTTGACGAAATCCACCACGGCGGCGAGGCACTGTCCTGGGGTGACGGGCTGCGCGAGGCCTTCGACCCCGCGGTCAGGCGGCTCTCGCTGACGGGAACGCCGTTCCGTTCCGACACCTCTCCCATTCCCTTCGTCGAATACGCCCAGGACCGGGACGGCATCCGCCGCTCCAAGGCGGACTACACCTACGGGTACGGCAATGCGCTGCGGGACCACGTGGTCCGCCCGGTGATGTTCATGGCCTATTCCGGGCAGATGCGGTGGCGGACCAGTGCCGGCGAGGAGATGGCGGCGTCGCTGGGTGAGGCCGCGGTGACCAAGGACATCACGTCCCACGCCTGGCGTACCGCCCTGAATCCCGCAGGCGAGTGGATTCCGGCGGTGCTTGCGGGTGCGGACAGGCGGCTCAGCGAGGTGCGCCGCACCGTTCCCGACGCCGGCGGCCTGGTGATTGCCACGGATCACGAGGACGCCCGCGCGTACGCCGGACAGCTCAAGAGGATCACGGGGGAGTCCCCCACGGTCATCCTTTCCGATGACGCGAAGGCGTCGAGCAAGATCGAGGAATTCACCGCCAGCGAGAAACGCTGGATGGTTGCCGTCCGGATGGTGTCCGAAGGCGTGGACGTTCCGCGGCTTTCCGTCGGCGTGTATGCCACGTCAACATCGACCCCCCTGTTCTTCGCCCAGGCGGTGGGCCGCTTCGTGCGTGCCCGCAAGCGGGGCGAAACGGCGTCGGTCTTCTTGCCCTCGGTGCCGCAGCTGATGGCCCTTGCCAACTCCATGGAGGCGGAACGGGATCACGCCCTGGACCGCCCGGAGAAGGAAGACGCGGACGGCCTGTTCAATCCCGAGGACTCGCTGATGGCCGAGGCCAACCGCGAGGACAAGGCATCGGACAGCCTCACCAAGGGCAAGTTCGAGGCCCTGGATTCGCAGGCGTCTTTTGACCGCGTGCTGTTCGACGGCGGCGAGTTCGGCACGGGCGGCGAGGTGGGGTCCGACGACGAGATGGACTTCCTGGGCATCCCCGGGCTGCTGGACGCGGAGCAGGTGGGCACGCTGCTGCGGCAGCGCCAGCACGAGCAGCTGAACCGCAAGAACCGGAAGGCACCCGCGGCGGCGGAAAGCCCGGCACCGGCCGTCCCGGACCACCGGATGCTGATGGACCTCCGCAACGAGCTGGCCAAGAACGTGGCCGCCTGGTCTGCCCGGACCGGCACTCCGCACGGGGTGGTGCACACCAAGCTGCGGACGGTGTGCGGCGGACCGCCCGTTGCCCAGGCGAACGAGGAGCAGTTGCAGTCTCGACTGCGGAAGCTCCAGGACTGGTTCATCGGCCGGAAATAGCGGGGCTGGCACAATAAGGTGGCCCGGTGCGTAGTGGACTGCCCCCTGAAAGTGCGCCTTGCAGCCGCCGCAGAGCCGGTCAGGCCAGCCAGCGCCACCAGCGTGGCTGCTCCGGTTCCGGCGTCGGTTCCGGCTCCGGTTCCTCGCCCAAGGCCAGCGCGGCCTCGACGAGGTCGTCCGCGGTGAGCGTCATGACGGCCTCACGATCGAGCGCGTCGAGGCTGTGTTCCTCGTCAAGGGACAGCCTTAGCGCCTGGCGGTTGAGCGCCTGCTCGAACAGCGTGCGGGCGAACCGTGCGTTGCCGGAGTCCTCGCCCGCGTGGAGCCCGGTGAAGATGCGGCGCAGCATCTGGTCCGCGCCCGGCTCCAGCCTGTACCCGTGCTGGGTCAGCATCCGGTCGAAGATCGTCTGGAGTGCGTCCACGGAGTAGTCTGGGAACGTGATCTCGCGGGCGAACCGGGAGCGCAGTCCTGGGTTCGAGAGCAGGAAGGACTCCATCAGCCGCGGATACCCGGCCACGATCACCACCAGGCGGTGGCGGTGGTCCTCCATCCGCTTGAGCAGGACCTCGATCGCCTCGGGGCCAAAGTCCATCCGGCCGTCCTCCGGGGACAGCGCGTAGGCCTCGTCGATGAACAGGACGCCGTCCAGTGCACGCCGGATTACCCGATCCGTTTTGATGGCGGTCGTCCCGACGTACTGCCCCACCAGGCCTGAACGGTCGACCTCGACCAAGTGGCCTTTCTGCAGCAGGCCGACCGCGCGGTACATCTCGGCCAGGAGCCGCGCCACAGTGGTCTTGCCCGTGCCCGGGTTTCCGAGGAACACCAGATGCTGTGATGTGGCCACCTCCGGCAGTCCGTGCGCCTTACGGCGGGCCTGGACCTGGAGCAGTGCCACGAGCGCCCGCACCTGCTCCTTCACTGTCTCCAGTCCAACCAGCGCGTCGAGCTCGGCCTGCACCTCGGACAATGGCCGGGCCGGCCCGGGCCTCGGACCCACGAGATCGCCGACCAGGTCGTCCACGCGCTCCGAGCCGGGCAGCTTGAGCTGATCGGCAAGGCGGCCGATTGTTTCGCGCAGGTCGTCGAGCGGATTGCGGCTGGCAGCCATGCATCCACTGTAGTACCCGGGTCCCGTTCCTGCCCCGGGATCAAGGGGCGGGTGAAACGACGAAGGGCCGGCTGCTCATGAGCGCCGGGCCACTCCTGTAGCTGCCCTAGGCTACGTCCACGCCACCCAGTTCCATTTCGGCCACTGCTTCCTCCAGGTCCTCGGCGATCCCGGCCGTCAGGGAGCGCAGGACGGTGACAGAGTAGCCGGCCTGGACGGCGTCCAGGGCCGTTGCCATCACGCAGTAATCCGTGGCGATTCCCACAAGCACGACGTCCTCCACGTCATGGCTCTGCAGCCAGTCGTCCAGCCCGATCGCGTCTTCGTCCGGAGCGAACCTCTCGGCGTCCGCGGGACCGGGCAGGGCCCCGGGCTGCCGTTCCCCGGTGGGCACCGCATCCTCGGGGGCCAGCAGGCCCTCGAATCCGGAGTAGGCCGCGGAGAACTGGCCTTTCTGGAAGTAGGCCTGGATGTATTCGGTGTCCAGGTCGGGATGCAGTTCAGCACCGGGGGTGCCCGCCTCGCAGTGCGGCGGCCAGCTGTCTTTGAAGTCCGGTGTGTCAGAGAAATGCTCCCCCGGATCGATGTGCCAGTCCTGGGTGGCAACGATGTGGTCGAACTCGCCGTGGTGGGCGTCCACATATTCGCTGATGGCGCCGGCAACATCCGCGCCGCCGGAAACGGCCAGCGAACCGCCCTCGCAGAAATCGTTCTGGACGTCGACGATGATCAGTGCCCGGGACATCGGTTCTCCTCAGTTTTCTTCATAGAGAGTAGGGATGGCTGCTTCCCCGCGCTGCAGGCGGTTGACCACCGGCGGCAGCTCCGCCATGGAATCCGCATGGCGCTGGCGGGCCCGCAGCACGCCCTCGTGGCCGGTCCAGCCCGGCAGCAGCTCCCCGTTCTTCATGAACTGCTGCAGGAGGGGACGGTCATTGCCGTCATCCTCCGGCCGGCGGCCGACGCCCACTACTTCCGCTGTGGCAATCCCGCGCTCGTTGAGCTTGCGCAGCGCGTACTTGCGGCCGCCCACGCTGGCCTTGTTCTTGGCCGCCTTGGCCACGGAGACGAACGCTCCGTCGTCGTCCGTGCGGCTGACCAGCTTGTACACCATGCTCGCCGTCGGGGCGCCCGAGCCGGTGACCAGGGACGTGCCCACGCCGTAGGAATCCACGGGGGCGGACTGCAGGGCGGCGATGGCGTACTCATCGAGGTCGGAGGTGACCACGATCTTGGTGTTTTCGTTGCCGAGGTCGTCAAGGAGCCTGCGCACCCACTGCGCCTGGGCCACAAGGTCGCCGGAGTCCAGCCGGACCGCCCCCAGGCGCGGACCCGCAAGGTCCACGGCCGTGCGGACGGCCGCTTCGACGTCGTACGTGTCCACCAGCAGGGACGTGTGGTCGCCGAGCGAGGCAATCTGGGCCTCGAACGCGTCCCGCTCGGTGTCGTGCAGGAGGGTGAAGGAGTGGGCGGCGGTGCCCACCGTCTTGATCCCGTAGCGGATCCCGGCCTCGAGGTTGGAGGTGCTGTCGAACCCGGCGATGATTGCTGCCCGGGCAGAAGCGGTGGCTGCTTCCTCATGGGTGCGCCGGGAGCCCATCTCGATGCAGGGCCGACCGCCGGCCGCGGTGACCATCCGTGAAGCAGCCGAGGCGATGGCGCTGTCATGGTTCAACACGGACAAAAGGTAGGTCTCCAGCATGCAGGCCTCGGCGAACGTGGCCTCGACGATGAGGATGGGGGAGTTCGGGAAGTACGCCTCGCCTTCGGGGTAGCCCCAGATGTCACCGGAAAAACGGTAGGAAGCGAGGTACTCCAGCGTCTGCGCATTGACCACCTTGGTGCGTTCCAAAAACTCGAGCTCGGCGTCCCCGAAGCGGAAGTTGGCGATGCCCTCCAGCAGCCGTCCCGTGCCGGCCACGATGCCGTAGCGCCGGCCATCCGGCAGCCGCCGGGCAAAAGCCTCGAACACCGACTTGCGGTGCGCGGCCCCGGAATGCAGCGATGCCTGCAGCATCGTCAGCTCGTAGTGGTCGGTATAAAAGGACGTGCGGGGATGCTCCCAGCCAGCGGAGGTACTCACGAAAGTCACTCTAGTCCCCGCCGGCTCCCACGTCTCGCTTCGCTTCGCCGCGGGCCCCTCACCGGCGTGGGCCCACCCACCGGCTCCCACGTCTCGCTTCGCTTCGCCGCGGGCCCCTCACCGGCGTGGGCCCACCCACCGGCTCCCACGTCTCGCTTCGCTTCGCCGCGGGCCCCTCGCCGGGGTGGGTCCGGCATCCCCATAGAATGGACAGATGACCTTAAGCGTTGCGCTCGGCCCTGATACACAGGAGGGCACCCGGACCGGAACAGCGGAATCCACAGATTCCCTGACCGCACCGGACATCCCCTGGAACCTGGTGATCTGGAACGATCCCGTCAACCTCATGAGCTACGTCAGCTATGTTTTCCAAAGCTATTTCGGCTACTCGGAGAGCAAGGCGAACAAGCTCATGATGGAGGTCCACAAGAAGGGCCGCTCCATTGTTGCCTCGGGCAGCAAGGAACAGGTGGAACGCCATGCCGTGGCCATGCACGGGTTTGGGCTGTGGGCCACTGTGGAAAAAGCCAGCGGCGGGAACAACGGCAACTCCGGCGGAGGACAGGGCAAGGGAAAACGTGGCTAAGGCATTCAAGTACGGACTCAAAGGCATCACCGGCTACCTTGAGCCCGCGGAACGCGACCTGCTGCGCAGCCTGATCCATGACGTCATCTCCATGCTCCAGCCGGAGGACCGCGACGGCCAGGATCCCCTGGCCGCCCTGATCGGCCTGGACATGGACGTGGCAGAGCCTAGTGACCGGGCCGTCAAGCGCCTCCTTCCCAACGTCATGAAGGACGACGCCGGCGCCTCCCTGGAGTTCCGCCAGCTCACCGAACGCTCGCTGCGGGAAACGAAGATCGGCGCCCTGCGGGCCGCGGCCCTGGACCTGGACAAGGACGAGATCGTCCTGACGTCCGACGGCGCACGGCACTGGTCCATGGCACTGAACGATGTCCGGCTGGTCCTCGCCGAGCGGCTGGACATCCAGGACGAGGAGGACGCCGAGCACGTCCACCTGATGCAGGACTGGTCCCAGGCCGAGGACGTGGAGAGCTACCTGGCCCTGGTCTACAACTTCGCCACCTGGCTCCAGGAGTCGCTCGTCCAGGCCATGCTGCAGTCCATGGACTCCCGCCGGTGAGCGGCGCGGACTGCTCCCCGTCCCTGCGCTGTGACACACCAGACATGAGCTCCGGGCCACAGGTTCATGACTGGAGCTGCGGGGAAGACCTATCCTCGAATAATCATGAGTAGAGCCTCAAGCATGGATCCGTCAGCCGGCGCTGCAGCGGGGTCCGACGCCAGCGACCTGCCCGCCGCCGCCCTGGAGTCGCGGCCCATTGGCGTTTTCGACTCCGGTGTTGGCGGCCTCACGGTGGCCCGCTCCATCATCGACCAGCTTCCCAACGAGTCCATCCTCTATGTGGGGGACACGGCGCACGGACCGTACGGCCCCCTGCCCATCGCGGAGGTGCGGGCCAACGCCCTGGGCGTGATGGACGAACTGGTGGACTCCGGCGTCAAGCTGCTCACCATTGCCTGCAACTCGGCGTCGGCCGCTGTCCTGCGGGACGCCCGCGAGCGGTACACGGCCAAGTACGGCATCCCCGTTATCGAAGTCATCCAGCCGGCGGTGCGGCGGGCGGTGGCAGCAACCCGCAGCGGACGGGTGGGCGTGATCGGCACTTCCGCCACAATCGGCTCGCGCGCCTACGAGGATACGTTCGCGGCGGCTCCTGACCTGGCGATCACCTCGGTGGCCTGCCCGGAGTTCGTCAGCTACGTCGAAGCAGGAATCACCACCGGGCCGGCTCTGCTGGCCGTCGCCGAGGAATACCTCGCCCCGCTCAAGGCGGCCGGCGTGGACACGGTGGTCCTGGGCTGCACGCACTACCCGCTGCTCACCGGCGTCATCTCCTACGTCATGGGGGCGGACGTGACCCTGGTGTCCAGCGCCGAGGAAACCGCCAAGGACGTCTATCGCGCCCTGGCCACCCACAACCTGCAGCGCACGGACGCAACCCCGCCGGAGCACCACTTCGTGGCCACCGGCGACGCCGGCCAGTTCGAGGCGCTGGCCCGGCGGTTCCTGGGGCCGGAGGTCCTCTCCGTCCGCCACGTGGACCATGTGTCCGCCCAGTACCCCACGGGAAGCCTGGCCCGAATCACCCCGGAGATGATCGCCGCCGCCCAGAGCGCTGCGGCGCGGCCGCGGATCTCCAACTTCGTGGGCACTTCAGCGACCGGGGGCAGTGGCCAGTGAAGCTCACCATCGTAGGCTGCACGGGGTCCTTTCCCGGCCCCGGCTCACCGGCGTCGTGCTACCTCCTGACCGCGAACGACGGCGAGCGGACCTGGAAAGTGGTCATGGACCTGGGCAGCGGGGCGCTGGGTGCCATCCAGCGGTACACAGACCTGGAGGACATCGACGCGATCTTCCTCACCCACCTGCACCCCGACCACTGCATGGACCTGTGCGGCCTGCACGTGGCTGTACGGTGGAAGCCCGGCGGCTGGGGGCGCGGCCGGATCCCCGTCTGGGGACCTGCGGCCACGGCAGACCGGATGGCCACGGCGTACGGCCTGGAGCTGGACCCCGGGATGCACGAGGAATTCGACTTCACCAACTGGGCGGAACGCGAAGCCGTGACCGTGGGGCCCTTCACCGTGACGCCCTTCGCCGTGAACCACCCCGTGGAGGAGGCCTACGCCCTGCGGGTGGAAGTGGTGGAGCCGGACAAGGACGGCACCCTGGTGTCCCGGACCCTGACCTATTCCGGTGATACCGATTCCTGTGCCGGGCTTGAGGAAGCGGCCAAGGACGCCGACCTGTTCCTGTGCGAGGCAGCCTTCGAAGAAGGCCGTGATGACGGCATCAAGGACGTCCACCTGACCGGAAAGCGGGCCGGGGAGGCCGCTGCGGCGGCGGGGGCGCGCCGGCTCCTGCTCACGCACATTCCCGTGTGGACATCACAGACCACGGTGATGGCCGAGGCCCGCCCGGTGTTCGGCGGCGACGTCGCGGTGGCGGTCGCCGGAGTGCACTACACCATCTAGCCCTTCGGTCTGCGCGGCCTTCGCTCCGGGTCCCGGCATCGGCCGGGCGTGCAGTCGATAAGCTAAAGGCATGACTTCTGAAGCAACTGCAGTACCCATCGTGCGCGCCGACGGCCGCGCCCCCGACCAGCTCCGGCCCATCAGCATCACCCGCGGATGGTCCACTCAGGCCGAGGGATCCGCCCTGATCGAGTTCGGCAACACCCGGGTCCTGTGCACCGCGTCCCTGACAGCAGGCGTACCGCGCTGGCTTAAGGGGGAAGGCCGCGGCTGGGTCACCGCCGAGTACGCCATGCTGCCCCGGGCCACCAACACCCGCTCCGACCGCGAATCCGTCAAAGGCAAGATCGGCGGCCGCACCCACGAAATCTCGCGGCTCATTGGGCGTTCGCTGCGCTCGATCATCGACACCAAGGCCCTGGGCGAAAACACCATCGTGCTGGACTGCGACGTCCTCCAGGCGGACGGCGGCACGCGCACGGCGGCCATCACCGGCGCCTATGTCGCGCTCGCAGACGCCATCCGCTTTGCCCGCGACAACAAGCTGATCGCAAAAAATGCCCAGCCCCTGATCGACACCATTGCCGCCGTGTCCGTGGGCATCATCGACGGCGTGCCCATGCTGGACCTGCCGTATGTCGAGGACGTCCGGGCCGAAACCGACATGAACGTTGTGGTGACCGGCTCGGGAAAGTTCGTGGAAGTGCAGGGAACGGCCGAGGGCGCACCCTTTGACCGGGCCGAGCTGGACCAGCTCCTGGACCTGGCGCTGCTGGGCACCACGCAGCTCGCCGCCATCCAGCGGGAGACCCTGGCGGACACGCTGTGAACCCGGCCGGCGGAGCTGTTCCCCGCCTGGTCCTGGCAACCCACAACAAGGGCAAGCTGCGGGAGCTCCGTGATCTGTTGCGGGGACAGGTCCCGGGGCTCGACGTCGACACCCAGGTGGTGGACGCGGCAGCGGCAGGTGCCCCTGACGTCGTCGAAACCGGCGTGACCTTTGCCGAAAATTCGCTGCTGAAGGCGCGCGCCGTTGCGGAGGCCACCGGCCTGGCGGCCATTGCCGACGACTCCGGCCTTGCGGTGGACGTGATGGGCGGAGCGCCGGGGATCTTTTCGGCCCGGTGGGCCGGCACCCACGGCGACGACGCCGCCAACCTGCGGCTCCTGCTCAGCCAGCTCTCAGACGTGCCGGACATCCACCGGGGTGCGGCCTTTGTCTGCGCGGCGGCGCTGGCTGTGCCGGACACGAACGGCAGGCCCGGCCACGAGGTGGTGGAGTACGGACAGCTGGAGGGCGTGCTGCTCCGCGAGCCGCGGGGCAGCGGAGGCTTCGGCTACGATCCCGTGCTGCAGCCGGCGGGGGAGGACCGCAGCTGCGCCGAGCTGTCCGCGGAGGAAAAGAACGCCATCAGCCACCGCGGCAAGGCCTTCCGCGCGTTGCTGCCGGCCATCGTTGAGGCGCTGCGCCGGGCAGAGGCCTGACAGACGCAGAGGTTTAACAGCTGCCGGTGAACCAAAAAGGTGTGCTCCCCGCCGCGGCGGGGAGCACACCTTTGATGGTTTAGGGGCACATTACGGGAGGCGGGGGGTCTTCTGCTCGTCCTCGGGGGCGTGCTCCTCGATGAACTCCTCCACGGGGTCGGTACCGTAGGCCTTCGCCTGGCGCTTGGCGGACAGGCCGCGGAGGACCTCCACGCCGATGGGCAGGACGGACACCAGGACGATCGCGATGAAGATGATGTCCAGGTTGTCACGGACCCACGGGATACGGTCGCCCAGCAGGTACCCCAGGAGCGTCACGCCGCCGCCCCACAGCACTGCGCCGATGACGTTGAAGAGGAAGAACTTCTTTTTGTTCATCTGGGCGACGCCCACGATGACGGGGACGAAAGTCCTGATGATGGGGACGAAGCGCGCCAGGATCAATGCCTTGCCGCCGTGCTTTTCGAAGAAGGCGTGCGCGTTCTCCACGTTTTCCCGCTTGAACAGGCGCGAGTTGGGTTTGTTGAAGATGGCGGGCCCGGCCTTCGACCCGATGAGGTAGCCGGTCTGGTTGCCCACGATGGCCGAAATCATGATCAGCAGTGCGAAGACCCACACGTTGAACTTGATGGTGTCCGTGGCCACCAGGAGCCCGGCTGTGAACAGCAAGGAATCGCCGGGCAGGAAGAAGCCCACCAGCAGGCCGGTCTCCGCGAAGACGATGCCGCAGACCAGCAGCACCACCCACGGCGCCAGGGCGGGATCGGCCAGGAAGACCTGGGGGTTCAGCCAGTCGGGCAGGAAGGAGGCGAGCTGGGGCTGCACCGGTCCTGCCCCGCCCAGCATGGACACGGCGAGGTCATTCATCACAGGAAAGTTCACCCCTCAAGGGTACTTGACAGAGCTGTGCCTGCATGGAGGGGCAGCATTCCGGCGGTAAGGTTGGGCCGTGGGTTTGGACTTTACGGCGATCGACTTTGAAACTGCGAACGGCTTCCGGGGCTCTCCCTGTGCGGTTGGCCTGACCAAAGTACGGGGCGGGCAGATCGTGGACGAGGCGTCATGGCTGATGCGGCCTCCGCCGAACCACGACCACTTCGACTACCACAACGTCCGGATCCACGGCATCCGGGCTGACGACGTGGCCGGGCACCCCCGCTTCGGGGAACTCTTCCCCGAAATCGGCGCCTTCATTGGCGACGACATCCTCGCGGCGCACAATGCCGCCTTCGACCTGGGCGTGATCCGGTCGGGCCTGGAGGTCTCCGGCCTGCCGGGGCCCGCCTATGACTATGTGTGCACCGTGATGCTTTCCCGGCGGTGCTATTCGCTGGTGTCCAACTCCCTGCCGTTCGCCGCCGAGGAAGCCGGCGTGCCGTTGGTGAAGCACCACGACGCCGCCGAGGACGCCCGGGCGTGCGCGGGAATCCTGATCGACATAGCCCGGCGGAACCAGGCCAACAGCATCGCCGAACTCTACCTGTCGCTGGGGCTGGTGATGCCGCGCCAGCAGGCTTTCGACCCGGCCACGGACGGGCTGTCCAAGTCCAGCATCGCGGCCCTTGCCGCTGCCGGCGGCGGCACGGCTGCGCCGCTCCGGCCCTTCCAGGCGGGCTGGCCGGAGGAGGGAGCCAACCCGCTCCCCAACCCCGACGCCGAGCCGGGCCACCCCCTGTACGGCCAGACCGTCGTCTTCACCGGGGAGCTGTCCATAGGGCGCCCGGAAGCCAAAAGGCGCTCTGCCGACGTCGGCGCCCGGCCGGAGAGCCGGGTGACCGGGCGCACCACCGTCCTGGTGGTGGGGGACGGCTTTGTTGCCTCCGACCTCCGCTCCGGCCGGCTGACCGGCAAAGCCCGGCGCGTCCTGGAGCTTCATGACCGCGGCCAGCCCATCGAAGTACTGTCCGAAGGCGAGTTCCTGCAGATGGTGGGCGACTTCGCGGCAGCAGCCATCGCCTGAGGCTCCCGGTCCGGCCGCTTCTTCACAGGGCGCAACAAACCTTTGCCCCTGTACCCAGCGCTCCTAGCCTTGGCACATGAGCTCTCTGTTCGCCTTCCCGAATCCGGTCAACGAGTACGCTGCCCGCGTCACTGCCGGACTGGTGGTGGCACTCGCGGTTGTCACGCTTGCCATCGGCTCCGGGTGGGGCCTGCTGGCCATCGCCGCCGGGTTCTGGCTGCGCGTGCTCTTCGGACCGAGGATTTCGCCGCTGGCACTGGTGTCCGTCAAGGTCATCACCCCGCGGCTGGGACGGGTGAAACTGGTGCCCGGACCGCCCAAGCGCTTTGCGCAGGGCATGGGGGCGGCCGTCTCCACAGCAGCCCTTGCCCTGTTCGTGGCCGGAGCGGCCCCTGCGGCGTGGGCGGTGCTGGGCGTCCTGATCGTGGCGGCGTCACTTGAAGCCTTTGCCGGATTCTGCCTGGGATGCGTGGTCTTCGGTTTCCTGCAGCGCCGCGGACTGATCCCGGAGGACGTCTGCGAGGCGTGCAACAACATCAGCCTTCGGCGGTCGTGACGCCCACCAGCAAACCGGCCATGCCGCGGATTGCCTCAGGCGCCTCCAGCGACTCCAGCCAGTCTGCGGGCAGGCACTCCTCGCCGTAGTAGGCACCCAGGATGTTCCCGGCCAGGGAACCGGTGGCATCGCTTCGCCCGCCATGGCTCACCGCCAGGGACACCGCCTCCCGGAAGTGACGGACGGGCAGGGTGTCCGTGCCGTCGTCGTCCGTCCCTGCGCCAGCCGTCCCCGTGCCGGGGACAGTTGCGAGCACGGCGTAAAGCGCGACGGCGAGGGCGTCCTCGGCGGTCCGGCCCTCACCGAGCGCCTCGGTGAGTTCCTCCGGCGTGGTTCCGCCCCTCGCGGCGAGTGAGAGCGCGGCTTCCAGGCGTTCCGGCAATTCTTGAGCCACACCCGCCAGGGTGTGGGCGTGGGCGGTTACGGCGGAGGCGGCCTCCGGCAGGGCTTCACCTGAAACCAGCCGGTGAACCAGCAGGCTGAAGATTCCGGAAGCCTGGCGCGCCGCGGGGTGCCCGTGCGTCAGGGAGGCGGCGTCGGCACTCAGCTTGTAGACGGCGTCGGGCGCAATGTGCGGGATCAGCCCGAACGGTGCTGACCGCACCACGGTGCCCCAGTCTTTCGATTCGGGGTTCACGGGGCGGACCGAGGTGCCCATTTCACCCGTTGCCAGCCCGGAAATGCAGGTTGTGCTGGGGTTCCGCCGCTGGCGGAGCACAGCGTGCCCGTCAATCCACCGGGGCTGCGGTGTGGGGGCCGACGCCGGAGCGGCTTCCCCCTGGGTGGCCAGCCACCGGAGGTAGGCGAGCCACAGGCAGGCGTTCACATCCGCGCCCACGCCCGAATTCGCCCATTCCAGGGCCTCAACCAGCCCGTCCACCGTGTAGAGGGTCAGCTGGGTTTCGTCGGAGAACGTGCCGGGCATGGGGCCGAATGCGGTGATGCCAAGCCCGGCGGAGCGGCTCGGGATCTCCTCAACCGACCCCGCGCCGACGGCGTAGCCCAGGGAATCGCCCAGCGCGCCGCCGAGGAGGCAGCCATGGATGCGGGATTTCAGGGCGGGCACGGACGGGCCGGGTTCAATGCTCATGCTGTAAATTTACCGCGGCCTCCGACGATGCCGGGACGCGCGCCCACTCCCGGCACTCCGCAAAATACGCTGCACCAGCAAACGTCCAGCGTCGGCTGGAATAATGGACGGGTTGCCCGGCGGCAGCACCGCCATCTTCTGCCTACCAAAGGGTCCCGCCATGAGTTCCCCCGTACCCGCCCCCCACGACGTCCTGGTGCCCAGCGGCCCGGAGGCCGCCCGGCCGGGGCTCCTGCCCAGGCTGGGGGCCGAGGCGTTCGGCACCTTGTTCATCGTGGTGGCCGGCCTTGGCGTGCCCCTGTTCACCATTCCGGATTCCAGCCCCCTTCCCGCGGCACTTGCCGCGGGCCTGGCCGTGACCGCCGCGATGCTGGCGTTCGCGCACGTTTCGGGCGGCCACTTCAACCCCGCCATCACGTTGGGGCACCTTGTGGCGGGCCGGATCAGGGCCGGAGCTGCGGCCGCCTATGTGGGCGCCCAGCTGGCGGGGGGACTCGCAGGAGCCCTAGCGCTTTACGGGATCCTGCGCACCCTGCCGGGCATCGCGGACAGCCGCACCGCATTTGACACCGTGACTGCCGGCTTCGGCGAACACTCCATCATCCAGGCGCCGCTGGCGGCAGTGCTGCTCCTTGAAATGCTCGGAGCCGCTATTGTCGTCGCGGTCTTCCTGGGCACGTCCGGCAGGGACACCCGGGACGGGGGCATCCGGTCTGCGGCCCCCGTGGCCGTGGGCCTGACCTTTGCGGTGCTGCTGCAGCTGGGCCAGTCGGTAGGGAACCTGCCGTTCAACCCTGCCCGCGCTGTTGCGTCTGCGGTGTTCAGTTCGGGCTGGGCCGTGGGGCAGCTCTGGGTATTCCTGGCCGCCCCGCTCTTGGGGGCTGCAATTGCCGGGCTGGTCTTCCGGAGCATCGGAGCTGCTGGTACCGGTGCCGTTGTGCAGGCCGGGACCGGAGCAGCCAATGAGGCAGGGGAGCCCGCCGAAACGGCCGAACCCGGATCCAGCGAAGCCCAGGAATTCTTTGACGGCAAACGGGGCTGACGGTGAACGCGGCGGTTGCGCCTGCTGTCAGTGGCAGCCGATAGCTTAGAAACATGCGGCTACTACATACATCGGACTGGCACCTGGGGCGGTCCTTCCACGGCGTTGGCATGCTCGATGCCCAACGGGATTTCGTTGACCAGTTGGTCCGCACGGTCACTGAGCTCGGCGTCGACGTCGTCCTGGTGGCCGGGGACGTCTATGACCGTGCCCTTCCCGGAGTCGATGTGGTGCGCCTGCTGGATGATGCCCTGGTCCGCCTGACAGCTGCGGGCGCACAGGTGGTGCTGACCAGCGGCAACCATGATTCCGCCATCCGCCTGGGTTTCGCCTCCCGCCTCCTGGAACGCGGGGGAGTCCATCTCCGGACCAGGGTCGAGAGCCTGGACCAGCCGCTGCTGATGCCCCTGGGCGATGCCCCTGACGGCCACCCAGCTGACGCTGTGCTGGCCATCTACGGCATACCGTGGCTCGAGCCCCGTCTTGTCGCCGAACAGCTCGGGGTGGAGACTGCCAGCCACTTCGAGGTCACCCGGGCGGCAACAGCGCTGATCCGGGAGGATATCGAACGGCGTTCAGCGTCCGCCGCCGTCCACTCCGTGGTCCTGGCGCACACGTTTGCCAGCGGCGGGATCAGCTCGGACAGCGAACGCGACCTCAGCATCGGCGGCGTCGGAGCCGTACCGCTGGACCTCTTCGATGGCTTCAGCTACACCGCGCTGGGCCACCTGCATGGCCGCCAGGCACTGTCTCCGCAGGTCCGGTATTCCGGCTCGCCGCTGGCGTATTCCTTTTCCGAAGCCACACACCGGAAGGGCGGCTGGCTCGTGGAGGTTGGAGCTGAAGGTGTCAGCTCCGTGCAGGAAGTCCTGTGGGAAGCGCCCCGGGCGCTGGCCGTGCTGCGCGGTCCGCTGGAAGAGCTGCTTCAGCTGCCCGAGCACCAGTGGGCCGAAGCAGCCTACTGCCAGGTCACGCTGACAGACGCCCAGCGTCCAGCCCGGGCCATGGAACGGCTCCGTTCCCGGTTCCCGGACACGCTGGTCCTCGGCTTCGACCCCGAGGGTGGAACCCCGGCGGCCGCTTCCAGCTACAGCAGCAGGCTCGCCGAGGCACCCGACGACCTCTCGGTATGCTGCGGCTTCCTGGACCACGTGCGGGGCAGGGTCCCCGATGACGCCGAAAAAGCGGCACTCGCAGCCGCGCTGGAGAACGTCCGCCTCCTGGAGGCTTCCCGATGAGGATCCACCGCCTGCAGATTTCGGGGTTCGGCCCTTTCGCCGGCACCGAGGAGATTGATTTCGACCGGCTCAGCGCACACGGCCTCTTCCTGCTCAACGGCCCCACGGGTGCCGGGAAAACCAGTGTCCTGGATGCCATCTGCTTTGCCCTCTACGGTTCCGTCCCGGGAGCCCGCCAGGACGGTAAGCGGCTCCGCAGCGACCATGCGGACCCGGCGCAGGAACCCGCCGTGACCTGCGAGTTCTCGGCCCAGCGACGCCGCTTTGAAGTGACACGGTCCCCGGCCTGGGACAAACCGAGCGCCCGGGGGAAGAACGGCTTTACCACCCAGCAGGCCAAGACCCTGCTGCGTGAACGGACAGGGGGGACCTGGACGGACAAGTCCGCCCGGAATGACGAGGCAGGCGCTGAGATTCTGGCGCTGCTGGGCATGGACCGCGAGCAGTTCACCCGCGTGGTGATGCTGCCGCAGGGAGATTTTGCCGCGTTCCTGCGTTCCAAGGCCACGGACCGGCTGGAACTCCTGCAAAAGCTGTTCGGTACCGAGCGGTTTGAATCGGTGGAGCAGGAGCTGTCCCGCCAGGCGCAGGCAGCAAAGGATGAGGTGTCCCACCTTGCGGGCCGGCTCGAACTCCTGGCAGCCCGCGCGGAGGCCGAGGCTGCGCGCCTCAGCCTAGACAGCTCCAGCGCTCCCTCCCCGGAGAACACCGAGGCGCGGCTCGGCTGGCTGGAGGAAGCGGTGGCCGCCCGCCGTGAGGAGCTGACGGCGCAGGCAGGACGGGCCGGGGCCGCCAGCACCGAATGCAGGAACGCAGTTGAAGCCGAAACACTTCGCGCCGACCGGCGCCGGAAGCTCGATTCCGCCGCAGCCCGGAAACTGGCGGTGGAGCAGGGCGCGCAGCTGCTTGGCGATCATCTCCTCCGGCTGGCCCGGCACCGGAAGGCCGAGGTCCTGCAGGGGCAGCTGCGGAACGTTGATGCCAGTGCCGCCAAAGCCCGGAGCGCCGCTACCGCCGTGGAGTCGGCCTTCACCCTTCTCAGCCTGGCTGCTGGGGAGGACCCCGAACTGGCGGAGCTGGAACTCCACTTAGCGCCAGGCCCCGTCGCGGATGCCGCAAGACCTGCCGCTGGAGCTGCAACCGAGCTGGGCCGGCTGCGCTCCCTCCTGGCCGTGGTCGAGGCCAGGCTGCCCGACGAGGACCGGCTGCAGGCCCTTCGGAAGCGCCACAGCAGCCTGCTAGGGAAGCATGAGGAACTTGCCGCGGACCTGGAACAAGCCGGCAAGCGCGCCAAGGATCTGACGGACGAGCGGAGCCGTCTCCAGGACGGGCTGCAGGACCTGGAACACCATGCGGCCACTGCAGCCCTGCGCCGGAAGGAAGCTGCAGCAGCGGAGGAACTGCTGGACGTGGTCAGGCGCTACGGCTCCGCCGTTGCAGCCCGGGACCTGGTGAAGGTCCGCCATGACGAATGCCGTGACCGGCAGCTGGAGGCGAAACGCCGCTGGCTGGACCTGAGGGAGCAGCGGCTGGCCAATGCCGCTGCCGAGCTGGCTGCCAAGCTGGTCCACGGGGAACAATGCCCCGTCTGCGGCAGCCCGGACCATCCCGCCCCGGCCGCGGGGAGCTCCGGTGGCCCGGAACTTGCCCAGGAAGAGGAAGAAGCCCGGCTGGTCCACGAAGCAGCGGAAGCCGCCTTTGCCCGGGTGGCCCGCGAGCTGGGGGAGGCCAGCCAGCTGGTGGCGGTCCTCGCCGGGCAGGGCGGGGACACCGCGGAGGACGAGGCCCTTAGCGCGGCGGAGGGTGCGCGCCGGGCAGCCGCCGACGCCGATGGGGCAGTTAAGGAACTGGAAGCAGTCAGGCTGCGGCTCGGCAAACTCGAGACCGCAGCGGCGGCCGCCCAGGAATCCCGCACCGGTACCGAAGGCGACCTGGCCCGGACCGCGGCGTCACTTGCCGACGTGTCCGAACAATCCTCGGCCCTGGACCAGGCGCTGGCCGGGCTGAGGGGTACCCACCGCAGCCTGGCCCAGCGGCTGCGTGCGCTGGAGACCGCGGTGACAGTGCTCAACAAGGCGGTTGAGGCGCAGGCGCACCTCGACAGGATGGAGGCCCAGGCAGCGGAGGCAGTGGAGCAACTGGAACTGGCCCTGCCTGCTGCCGGTTTCACATCCGCTCGTGAGGCTCGTGAGCAGCTGCTCGACGCCGATGAGGCGGCTGCGCTCGAGGCAGGGGTGCGGGCAGCCCAGGACGAGGAAGCAAGAGTGGAGGAGTTGTTCGCGTCCGACGACGTCCTGCTGGCGCTGGAGGAGAAGTCCGCGGGCTACGAGATGGACGGGGCACGGCTCGACGCCCTGCGTGAAGCTGCGGCACAGGCCCTCCAGGATGCCCGGGATGCTGACCTGGCTGCCGGGATGGCCGCCCGGTGCCTCGCCTCGCTGCGCGGCATCCGTGCTGAGTACGAAGACCTGGCAGGCTCAGCACGGCAGCCGGCAGAGCGGGCTCAGATGCTGGCCGGGCTGGCTGATGCTGCGGCCGGGCGGGGCGAGAACAACTACCGGATGAGCCTGAACAGCTATGTCCTGGCCGCCCGCCTGGAGCAGGTTGCCGTGGCCGCCTCCGAACGGCTGGTGGCCATGAGCGATGGCCGCTACCTGCTCCAGCACACCGACGCCAAGGCCGCGCGCGGAGCAAAATCGGGGCTTGGACTTGAAGTGGTGGACCAGTGGACCGGGTTCCGCCGGGACACCTCCACCCTGTCCGGCGGGGAGTCGTTCATGGCTTCCCTGTCGCTGGCACTTGGCCTGGCGGACGTTGTCCAGCAGGAGGCAGGCGGAGTGGAAATTGAAACCCTGTTTGTCGATGAGGGATTCGGAAGCCTGGACGAGCAGTCCCTTGAACAGGTGATGGACGCCCTGGAAGGGCTGCGGGACGGCGGCCGCGTGGTGGGACTGGTCAGCCATGTCGCAGAGATGAAGCAGCGGATCGGCGCCCAGCTCCAAGTGCTCAAGGGCCGGAACGGCTCCACCCTCCGGATATCGGACGGCGCGGACGTGCCGGTGTGACCGGGCGCTCCTCTAGCCAATCTGCGCTGTGACCTGACGGCGCAGAGGCGCCAGATGACCGTACGGCCACAACAACCGGCGGGCTGCGCTGCGGGCCAGATACGTAAGCGCCGGTATAATTGCCTTGTTACCGGGTTGCGCGCATCGGGAGGAGGGACGATGCGCACGACATGAACGAGCCCGGAATTGAACTCACCCGTTTCACCAGCCAACACGCACGTAGCCGGCCCCGCCGCAGGAGAGTTGCCCTCGCCTCCGGCACCGGCCACAGCCGCCGCTGCTCCACCCGCCCCGGGAAAAACCCCGGCAGCCTCCCGCGGCCGCTTCGCCAGGCTTCCCCTTCTTGCCGGCCGCGCCTTTATACCCCTCGGCCTGTTTGCGCGGCTGCCGCTGGCCATGCTGACGGTGGGAACACTGACCCTGGTCACGTCAGCCAGTGGCTCGTACGCGCTCGGAGGGATGGCGGCAGGCGCCGTGGGTATCGGTGCAGCCGTGGGCGCGCCGGTTCTGGGGTCCCTTGCCGACCGGCGGGGACAGCGCCCCGTGCTCCTGATCGCTGCGCTCCTGAACAGCATTGCCGTGGTGGCCCTGATCCTGGCTGTGTGGGCCACCGCGGAATCCCCGGGTGTCCCCGCAGCGGTCCTTGTCGCCTCCTTCGTCTCCGGTGCCAGCTGCCCCCAGGTGGGTCCGCTCGCCAGGGTCCGATGGATGGCCCTGGCCGCCCATGGCTCGGCCACGGACCAAACACGGGACCTGGACACCGCCCTTTCCTACGAAAGCACCGCAGATGAGGTGACCTTTGTCCTGGGCCCCGCCCTGGTGGGAATCCTGGCCAGCCTGCTGGCGCCCTGGCTGCCGCTCGCAGTGGCGGTTGCACTGACCATCACCCTCGTTCCCGCCTTTGCGGTACACCGGACGCACCGGGCAATTCCGCCCAGCAGGCCCGCCAGGGGTGGGCAGGTGCCGGCCGGTCCACAGCCACGGGCCGCAAGGCTCCCGGCGGCGGTAGCCCTGCCCGTGTTCGCCATGGTGTGCATGGGGACGTTCTTCGGTTCCACCCAGACCGCCCTGAGTTCTTTCTCGGCAGGGTTTGCAGGCTCTGAGGCAGCCGGCCTGCTGTATGCCGTCATGGGGCTGAGCTCGGCGGTGGCCGCACTGTCCGTTGCGTACTGGCCGCAGAGCTTCGGCCTGGCCCGGCGCTGGGTACTGTGCGCCGCGCTGATGGCTGCGCTGTCCCTGTTGCTGCTCCTGCCGTCTTCAATGCCCGCGATGGTGGCGGCGCTGCTGATCCTGGGCCTCCCGGTGGGCCCGGTCATGGTCACGGTTTTCGCTGTTGGCGGGACTGTGGCTCCTGCGGGCCGTCGGGGGACCGTGATGACGGCTCTGGCCAGCGGCATCGTGGCGGGCACGGCTCTGGGGTCTTCCCTGGGCGGCCACCTTGCCGAAACCCACGGCTACGCGGCGGCCTTCCTTGTCCCGGTCTGCGCAGCGTCGGGGCTGGCGCTGCTGGGAGCGGGAGCCGCCGTCGTTCTTCGTCGGAAGCCCTAGGCCAGCTGCCGTTCAATCCTTGCCGCGCTCTCAACCAGCGCGGCTCCCACCGCCGCGGGATCACGGGATGAGCGGATATAGACGACCGCCAGCGCAGCAGGGCGGCCGCCGGGAACCCTGACAGGCGCGGCCAGGGAGGAAACTCCCGCAATGACCTCATCGTGGCTGGCCGAATAGCCGTTGCGGCGGGCTTCGGCAGCCTCGGGGCGGTAGGGGATGCCCGTGGCCAGCCGGTCCCATTCCGCCTCGGTGAGCGCGGACTGGATGGCGATCCCGGGCGCGCCGGCGTTGATGGGGTGGCGGGTGCCGGGATGCTGCGCCACAGTGGCACCGGAATGCCGGGGCTCCACCGTGAGCAGGGTGATGCAGTCATGGTGGTCCCAGACCGCGACGAAGGCCGTCATATCCAGGGCATTGGCCAACTGCGTCAGTTCCGGCAGTGCGGCAGCCTGCAGGTTGCGGGAAACGCCGCGCGCGAGGACCGCAAGCCCGGGCCCCGGCTGGACCCGGCCGGCGTCGTCACGCACCAGGAGTGAATGGTCCTCCAGGGTACGGAGGATCCGGTAGGCCACCGAGCGGTGCACGCCCATGGCATCCGCCAGTTCCGCGATGGTGAGCGGCCCGGGCGCTGCCGCCAAGATCTCCAGGGCACGGATTCCCCGCGACAGGGTCTGGGAGGGGGAAGCCTGCGCCGGCGCTGCTCCGGCCTGGGCTGCGGCGGTGGGATTCATGGTGTCCATCCTAGGTTGCGGGTATGGGCGACGCCCCGAGACCGGGCCGGTTACCCGGGTTCGCGTCCTGAATAAGAAACGGCATTCCAAATATAGAACTCGGGCGTCGGGGAGTCCACGGGCGCCGGATTCCGGGCAGCGGGCGCCATGGAGAGGCAAGCCTCTTCTGCCAACCGCGCAAGAAAGTTCCGGAAGGCCGTGTTCCGCCTCACATTTTCGGTGTACCCTACTAACTAACTGACCGTTCTGTCGGTAATCCTGAAGGCGTCCCGGCAGCACTGCTGCCTTGAACAATGGAGTTTCAATGACCACACCTTCCAAGGTGGACACACTCGCCGGTCCCAGCTCCCGGCGGGAGGAACGCAAGGTCCTCGCCGGCACCCTCGTCGGTACCACCATCGAGTGGTACGACTTCTTCATCTTCGCGCAACTGACGGCAACGCTGCTGTCACCGCTGTTCCTGGCACCGCTGAACGAGTCCGACCCCGGCCTGGCGCAGATCCTCTCGTTTGCCCTGATCGGCATCAGCTTCCTCTTCCGGCCCCTCGGTGCCGTGGTGGCCGGGCACCTGGGCGACCGCCTGGGACGCAAGGCAGTCCTTGTGATGACCCTGGTGATGATGGGTGCTGCCACCGCCTTGATCGGCATGCTGCCGACCTACGCCCAGATCGGCGCGTGGGCCCCAATTATGCTGATCCTCCTCCGCATCCTCCAGGGGTTCTCTGCAGGAGGCGAATGGGGCGGCGCGGCCCTGATGGCGGTGGAACACGCACCCCTCAACAAGCGTGGCCTGTTCGGCGCCTACCCGCAGATTGGCGTGCCGATCGGCATGATCCTGGCCACCGGGCTGCTCTTCCTGCTCAACACCAGCATGTCGCGGGAAGATTTCACCTCATGGGGCTGGCGGGTGCCTTTCCTTCTCTCCATTGTCCTCATCGTTGTTGGTTACCTGATTCGTCGCGCCGTGGCCGAAAGCCCGGTCTTCCAGGAAATGGCAGCACGGAAGAAGGAAAGCAAGGCCCCGTTGGGAGAACTGATCCGCAACCACAAGAAGCCGGTCCTGTACTCCACCATGATCTTCATTGGCAACAATGCCGCCGGTTACCTGCTGATCGCCTTCTTCATTGCCTACGCCACCCGGACGCTGCAGATGCCAACGCCCCAGGTTCTCCTGGCCACCACGCTTGCCTCCTTCGGCTGGCTGATCTTCACCCTGGCGGGCGGCTGGATATCGGACCGGATCGGCAGGGTCAAGACCTTCCTGACCGGGTACGCCATCATCTTTGCCTGGATGATTCCCATGTTCGCCCTGATCGATACCAGGAACATCTGGCTGTACGGACTGGCGCTGTTTGTCCTCACCATTGGGCTCGGACTGTCCTACGGACCGATGTCCGCAATGTACGCCGAGATGTTCCCGGCCAACGTGCGCTACTCGGGAATCTCCATCGGCTACGCGTTCGGCGCCATCCTGGGCGGCGCGTTCGCAGCGACCATCGCTGAGACCCTGCTGCAGGCCACCAAGTGGACAGGCTCCATCGGCATCTACATCATGATCCTGTGCGTCATCTCCGCCGTTGGTGTGGTCCTGGCCAAGGAAACCAAGGGGCGGCCGCTCGGCGTCAGCCACCACTAATCCCCACCGTCCCCCTGACCTCGCTTCGCTTCAGCCAGGGAACCCGGACGGCGGGGGCCCACCACCGTCCCCCTGACCTCGCTTCGCTCAGTCAGGGAACCCGGACGGCGGGGGCCCACCACCGTCCCCCTGACCTGGCTTCGCTCAGTCAGGGAACCCGGACGGCGGGGGCCCACCACCGTCCCCCTGACCTGGCTTCGCTTCAGCCAGGGAACCCGGACGGCGGGGGCCCACCACCGTCCCCCTGACCTCGCTTCGCTTCAGCCAGGGAACCCGGACGGCGGGGGCCCACCACCGTCCCCCTGACCTCGCTTCGCTCAGTCAGGGAACCCGGACGGCGGGGGCCCACCACCGTCCCCCTGACCTCGCTTCGCTTCAGTCAGAGAACCCGGACGGCGTGGGCCCACCACCGCTCAGTGCAGGACGACGACGGGCCGGACCATGGCGGTCCGGCCCGCTTCGCCGTCTGGGCGCCTGTGCCGTGGCGGCTCGTCCCCTATGCCGTACTGCGAAAAGAAGAGGCCCGCGGCGCTACTGCTCCAGGATGCTGATCGCTTCGTCGTCGGACAGCTGGTCAAAGTGCCGGTAAAAGCTGCCCACCGCCCGGAACTTGCCTGGCAGGTGGAGGCACAGCACGGCGTCGCAGACCCGTTCCACGGATGCCTCCGCCTCCACGGAGCCCACCGGGGCGGCCGCCACGACGGTGGCCGCCCCGCCCTCACGCACTGCTTCTACCGCTGCCCTCATGGTGGCGCCGGTGGCCAGCCCGTCGTCGACCAGGAGGACGGTCTTTCCCGCAACGTCCAGGTCCGCTCCGGGATAGATCTCCACGCGGCGGAGCAGCTCGGCCCGCTCCCGCTGTTCCACCGCGTCCAGCCACTCCTGGTGCACGCCGTGTTCGAGGACCCGGTCCAGCAGCGGTTTGTTGATCAGCCGGACGGTGCGGCCCCGCACCCACGCAAGCGCCCCGTAGGCCGTTTCTTCGTGGCCGGGAATCCCCAGCTTCCGGACCAGGACTGTTCCGAGGGGCAGGTAGAGGGCTTTGGCGACGGCGGCCGCTACCGGGATACCGCCCCGGGCCAGGCCCAGGACCACTGTGTCCGGCCGCTCCCGAAACTGCGTGAGCACAGCAGCGAGCCGTTCACCGGCGTCCGTACGGTCTTCGAAAATCGTGCCCATCAGTCCCTCCAGGCTCGTCCAGCCTAAAGTTCAGCCTACCGTTTGCGGGGACGGCGGGCGCCTCCAGAGACCGGCAAAATCCACTGAAGAACCGTCTCCGGAACGGGCCGGAATAAAGAAGCCCTCAGCCAGGTTCCTGGCCCGCCAGGAACCTGACGGCCGCCTGCTTGAATGCCCTGCTGGTGACGGCGTTTGTGTGGTTACGGCCGGGAAGGATCAACTGTTCAGCCGTCCCGCCCGCCTTCCGCGCCAGCTCAGCAAGCTGCGGCAGGCTGCCGGCCCGTTCGTCCTTGTCACCGGCCACCAGGAGCATGGGGACGTGGGGCACGGCTTCTGCAGGGTCGTAGGGTTCGGCTTTGACGGCCTCCACCAGGGAGAGCAGCGCGAAGATGTTGTTGCTGGGCAGCAGCAGCGCCATCTTGAGCAGCTGGGCCGTGGATTCGTCCGCGATCGGCGTGCCGTCGGCCAGGTAGTCCTGTGCGGCCCGGAGATCGAACTCCGCCAAAGGATCGGAGATGTTGGGACCGCCCAGGACGAGGCGGTGCGTGATTTCCGGCTGGGTTGCGCCGAACTCCCAGGCGAGCCGGGAACCCAGCGAGTACCCCACCACGTCAAGGCCGCTGGAAGGTTCCCCCTCCTGCAAAGGCCGAACGCCGGCGTCGAACGCTGTTTGCAGCAGGTCCGCCCGGATCCTGCTGGGGGAGTACGAATCCAGGTCTTCCGGCGCGCCGCTGCGGCCGTGTCCGGGCAGGTCCACCGTGATGACGCGCCGCCCGGCATCGAGAAGTGCTGCCACCCACCCGGTGTCCTCCCAGTTGAGCTTGCTCGACGAAGAGAAGCCGTGCACCAGCAGGACGGGGCGAAGGCCGGCGTCAGCGGCGGGCTCGTGCACCGCCACGTAGAGCTGCGGGTCCGTGCCCTCCACGGTATGCGTCTGCTGTTGGCCGCTGTGCCTGCCGCTCATGGTGTCAGTCCTCATCAACTACGGCGCCCGGACAGGCCCGGCGCTTCGGTGCCTCTTGCTTTTGGACGTTACTCTACCTGCCGGACCGCTGCGTGAGCCGGGCGCCCAGCGCACAGGCCAGAGCGATGCCCGCGATGAGCGCAAATGTGCTGAACAGCTGGATGCGGCTGCCTTCAGCGCTGAATCCCACGGCAAAAATGACGGCCAGGAGCACAAGTCCCAGGATGGTCAGGCCGGGGAAGCCCTTCATCCGCAGGGGCAGGGGCGTGCCGGCGCGGTCAGCTCGGCGCCGTAGGATCAGCTGCGACACGAGGGCGCTTCCCCACACCACCAGGCAGGTGGACCCCACCAGCTGGAACAGCGCCGGCAGGATCCGTTCGGGAAAAAGGAGTTCCAGGACGGTGGCGATGAATCCGAACGCCACCGAGACCCCGACGGCCAGCATAGGCACGTTCGCGCCGTAAAGCCGCGTCAGGAAGCGGGGCGCGGCCGAGCGCTGTGCGAGGGAGTAGGCCATGCGTGAGGCCCCGTAGAGGTTGGCGTTCAGTGCGGACAGGAGTGCGACGACGGCCACCAGGGTGATGGCCGTGCCGGCACCGGGGATCCGGGCGGCGTCCAGGACGCCGGCGAAGGGTGAGGACAGGCTCTGGGAGGTTGCCGGCAGGACAGCGGCGATGACGAAGACGGAGCCGATGTAGAAGACCAGGATGCGCCACACCACAGTGCGGATGGCTTTGGCCACGCTTCGCTCCGGGTTTTCGGTCTCCGCTGCCGCCACGGACACGATCTCCGTACCGCCGAACGCAAAGATGACCACAAAGAGCGCCGAGGCGATGCCGCCAAGGCCCGCCGGGGCGAAATCAGCGGTGAGGTTGGAGAGCCCCGGCGAGGCGACGTCCGGCAGCAGGCCCAGGAGCAGGGCGGCGCCTACCGCAAGGAACAGCACGATCGCAGCCACCTTGAGGATGGCGAACCAGAACTCGAACTCCCCGAAGTTCCTTACTCCGGCAAGGTTGATGCCGGTGAAGACCACCATGAACACCAGCGACAGGGCCCAGACCGGAACGGCGGGCCAGACGGAGAAGAGGAGGGCGGCTGCGCCGAGGGCTTCGGCGGCGATGACCACCACGAGCTGGAGCCACCACAGCCAGCCGATAGTGGCTCCGGCAGTTTTGCCCAGGGCGCGTTCGGCATAGACGGAGAAGGCTCCGCTGTTGGGGTTCGCGGCTGCCATCTCTCCCAGCGCCCACATGACCAGGATGATGAGGGTGCCGGCCACCAGGTAAGAAATGAGGACCGCCGGGCCGGCGGCCTGCACACCGGCGCCTGAACCCAGGAAGAGCCCGGCACCGATGGCGCTGCCCAGCCCCATCATGGTCAGCTGCCGGGGCTTCATGCTGTGGACGGGGTGCAGGCGGCGTCCTTCGGGACGTGCTGTGGTGGACTTCGTCGTCATAATGCCGTGAACCTTCTTGGGGTCTGGATGGTGGCTCCTTGTGGGACCACTTGAATTTACCGTCTACGTCGCGCCGGCGGTATTCGGCGCAGGGGAGCGCGCAGGGCGAGTGGTCGGTGGACAGCCGTAGCGGCCGGACAGAAACATTTGGCATTTTCCCAGCAGGTGCCCGTACAATTAGTTTTGGTCAAACTGACTATAACTAGACAGGGCGCCTTGCCGACGAAGCGCCCCTGCTGCCAGGAAGGCGGTGGAACATGTACTCCAGCTCTGCAAACGTGTCGGAGCGCCAGGCGGCACCCCCCTCCCTGGCCATCTCCACCGTCATCTTTGCCCTCCGGCCCAGCGAAAGCTCCGGCCGGCCCACGCTCTGGCTGCCTTTGGTCCGCCGGATCAGGGAGCCCTTCAAGGGGCTCTGGGCGCTCCCGGGCGGACCGCTCAGCCACGCGGAATCCCTCCAGGACGCCGCATCCCGGAACCTAAGGGAGACCACCGGGCTCGCCCCCAGCTACCTGGAACAGCTGTATGCATTTGGTGGGTTGCACCGCTCACCCACCCAGCGGGTGGTATCGATCGTGTACTGGGCCCTGGTCCAGCCGACCGAAGCCGCGCTCGCCGATGAGTCGGAAAACGTCCGATGGTTCCGGGCGGACCGGCTGGGGGAGCTGGCCTTCGACCACAACGCGATCGTGGATTACGCCCTCTGGAGGCTGCGCAACAAACTGGCCTACGGGTCCGTGGCCTACCACCTCCTGGGGGAGTACTTCACGCTGGCCCAGGTCCGCGAGGTCTATGAGGCCGTGCTGGACCGTGAGCTTGATCCGGCGAACTTCCGCAGGCAGCTGAAGTCCACCCCCGAAATAGAGGAAACCGGCGAGTACCTCCAGGGCGGCAAGCACCGCCCCCCACGCCTCTACCGCTTTACCGGCCGGCCCGGCCTTGACCCAGACAACAGGAGCACACTATGAGCAGCGTCAACACAGCAATCCAGCTGATCACGCGCGAGCAGGCGGAGCAAGGCGCGACGGCGAAAGGCAGCACCTGCAGCCCCGCCCTGGCCAAGGGCCCGTGGGACTACGACCTCGCCGAGGCGCTCGCCGGAATCCCCGCCTATGGTCCCGGAGCCTCCAGCGCAGACGTTGCGCCGGCCGCCACCCCGCGCCAGGGCCAGCTGCCGGAGGAATACAAGCTCGCCAGCGACGCTGAGCTGGGCGAACGCATCCTCGCGGCAAAGGCTGCCCTCGGTGACCGTGCCGTCATCCTGGGGCACTTCTACCAGCGGGACGAAGTGATCCAGTACGCCGACTTCGTGGGCGACTCCTTCCAACTGGCCAACGCGGCACTCACCAGGCCGGACGCGGAAGCGATCGTCTTCTGCGGCGTCCACTTCATGGCGGAAACCGCTGACATCCTTTCCGCGCCCGAACAGGCAGTCATCCTCCCCAACCTGGCGGCCGGCTGCTCCATGGCGGACATGGCCGACGCCGACTCCGTAGCCGAGTGCTGGGAGCAGCTTGAGGAGATCTTCGGCACCGAGCCCGACGCCGAGGGCCGGGTTCCGGTCCTCCCCGTTACCTACATGAATTCCTCCGCAGCCCTGAAGGCGTTCTGCGGTGAGCACGGCGGCATCGTCTGCACGTCCTCCAACGCCAGGACCGTGCTTGAGTGGGCGTTCCAGCGAGCCCAGCGCGTGCTGTTCTTCCCTGACCAGCACCTGGGCCGCAATACCGCCAAAGCCCTCGGCGTGCCGCTGGAGCAGATGCCCATGTGGAACCCGCGCAGGGAGCTGGGCGGTAACGACGCGCAGGCTCTGCTCGATTCCCGGGTGATCCTGTGGCACGGATTCTGCTCGGTGCACAAGCGCTTCAACGTGGGGCAGATCGAGAAGGCCAGGAAAGACTTCCCGGGCGTCCAGGTGATTGTCCACCCCGAGTGCCCCATGGAGGTGGTGGATGCCGCCGACTCTGCCGGCTCCACCGACTTCATCAAGAAGGCCATCGCGGCTGCCACGGAGCCAACCACCTTCGCGATCGGCACCGAAATCAACATGGTGAACCGGCTGGCAGCGGAATATCCGCAGCACACCATCTTCTGCCTGGACCCCGTGATCTGCCCCTGCTCCACCATGTACCGCATCCACCCGGGGTACCTGGCCTGGGTGCTGGAGGAGCTGGTGGCCGGCCGGGTGGTCAACCGCATCACCGTGGCAGAGTCCGTCCAGGACCATGCCCGGACCGCCCTCGAGCGTATGCTCGCCGCCAGGCCGTAATGTCCAGCCAGGCCAGAGTGTCCAGCGGGCCCGTGCTGCCGGCGGGCCGCCGGCTCGTCGTCGTGGGTAGCGGCATTGCCGGACTGTATGCGGCGCTGCTGGCTGCCGACGCCGGCGCGTCCGTGGTTCTCCTGACGAAAGGCGGACTGGACCACAGCAACACCTGGTACGCCCAGGGCGGGATCTCGGCCGTGCTGGATGAACCATCCCCGGGTGACACTGTTGCGGCCCACGTCACCGACACGCTCCAGGCCGGTGCCGGGCACTGCAACGCCGAGGCCGTCCGGCTGATGTGCACGGAGGCCCGGAGTGACATCGCCGGACTGCAGCGGTTCGGCGTGCGTTTCGACGTGGAGACGGACGGGGACCCGGCGCTGGGGCTGGAGGCCGCCCACTCCGCGCCGCGCATCCTCCACGCCGGCGGCGACGCCACGGGCGCGAAGGTGGCCGGCGCGCTCATCCAGGCTGTGCTTTCCCGGCAGGCGGCAGGTGTCCTGACGGTCATCACCGGCGCCCACGCCACCGCCCTCCTGCACGACGGCGGCACGGTCACCGGAGTGGAATTCCTGCAGGACGGGAAGAGGGCAGCACTGCACGGGGACGCCGTCCTGCTGGCAACGGGAGGTGCCGGCAGGCTGTTCGCCCAGACCACCAACCCGGCAGTCGCCACCGCCGACGGCCTGGCGCTCGCAGTCCGCGCCGGAGCCAGGACAGCCGACCTGGAGTTCTTCCAGTTCCACCCCACCTGCCTGGTCCGGCCAGCCGGTCCCGCCCCAGGCGAGCCGCTGCTGATCTCCGAAGCTGTCCGCGGTGAAGGGGCGGTCCTTGTTGACGGCAACGGGAAGCGCTTCATGCGGGCTTACCATCCGGACGCAGAGCTTGCCCCGCGCGACGTGGTCTCCCGCAGCATAGCCTTGCACCTGGCCAAGCTCGGCGACCCCAACGGCCACGTGTACCTGGACGCCCGCGTCATCGAGGCAGCCAGGGGAGCCGGGTTCCTGGCACGGCGGTTCCCGACCCTCACCGAAAAGACCCTCGCGGCCGGTATCGACTGGACCCGGGACCTGGTCCCCGTGGCCCCGGCAGCCCACTACTGGATGGGCGGGGTCCTCACCGACCTCCACGCCAGGACCAGCATGCCCGGACTGTACGCCGCCGGGGAAGTCGCATGCACGGGCGTCCAAGGGGCAAACAGGCTGGCCAGCAACTCCCTCCTCGAGGGACTCGTCTTCGGCCGCCGCGCTGTTGAAGACTTCCTCTCCTCCTGTGCCGTCTCTGGTTGGGTGTCGCCTGACGGAGCTCCTCCGCGTACTAGCTCGGCCGCGGGCGGCCTCCCTTTGACGTACGCTTCCGGAGCCCCATCAGGCGACGAGGGAAGCGCACCTTCGAAGGGGTTTCCAACTGGGACGCCAGCTGAGCCAGCTGCTCCGGCCGGGAGCTGGCCGTCCAACTTCGGTGGGGGGAGTGAGCCGTTCTCGCGGGATGCTCTTCGGCGCTTGATGACTGCCAAGGCCGGGGTGCTGCGGAATGGGGTGCTGTTGCGGGAGGCGACGGAAACCCTTGACCGGTGGGCCGCCGTCGTTCTCCCCGGAACAGTAACCGCCGGGCCGGGCCCGCGGGAGCATGAGGACCGCAACCTGCTGCTCGCTGCGCAGCTGCTCGTGGCTGCCGCCCGGGAGCGGACTGCCTCCCTGGGCGCCCATTACCGGAGCGACAGCCCTGCAGATGCCGCCGGCATCGCTGATGAACTCCAAGAACACTCCCGCCTGCGCCCGAAAGCGAGCCTTGTCCGTGACTGAAAACTCCGTAATCGCACCCGTGCCAGCCAGGGCCGTTGGCCTGGACCACGCCCTGCCGGCGGCTCCCGTCCGGGAGATCCTGGAGCGCGCCTTCGCCGAAGACGCCCCGGCGGGGGACATCACCTCCCAGCTGCTCATTCCCGCCGATGCCCGCGCCACGGCGGTCCTGAACGCCCGCGTGCCCGGCGTCTTCAGCGGTGCCACCGTCTTCCGGGACGCCATGCAGCTGGTGGACCCCGGCACCACGGTGGATCTGCTGCTGGCGGACGGGGAAAGGTTCGACGCCGGCACCCACCTTGCGCGGGTCAGCGGACGGGCACGCGCGGTCCTGCTCGCCGAGCGTGTGGCCCTCAACCTGGTCCAGCGCATGTCAGCGATCGCCACCAGGACCGCGGAGTTCGTCCAGCTGGCCGAAGGGACACAGGCCCGGATCACCGACACCCGGAAAACCACCCCCGGCCTCCGGATCCTGGAACGGTTCGCCGTGCGGTGCGGGGGAGGCGCCAACCACCGGTACAGCCTCTCCGACGCAGTGCTGGCGAAGGACAACCACCTGGCCGTGATGACCGGAGGGGACCCCGCCAGGCTGACGGAGCTGCTCCTGGCGGCCAAAGCCCAGCTGGGACACACCACCCACTTCGAAGTCGAGGTGGACCGCATGGACCAGATCGAACCCGTCCTGGCAGCAGGCGTGGACACCATCATGCTGGACAACTTCACACTGGAGGAGCTCCGCCAGGGCGTTTCGCTGGTGGCCGGACGGGCCCGCGTGGAAGCAAGCGGCAACGTCAACCTCAGCTCGGTCGCGGGAATCGCCGCCACCGGCGTGGACGTCATCTCCGTCGGGGCGCTCACCCACACGGTGGCAGCCCTGGACCTTGGCCTGGACGTGGAACTGACAGCCGGGTAAGCCATGATTTTCCTTGATGCAGCCGCCACCACCCCGGTCCGCCGCGAGGTGCTGGAAGCCATGTGGCCATACCTGACCGGCGACTTCGGGAACCCCTCCAGCCACCACGCCCTGGGTGAATCAGCTGCCACGGCCCTCGCCGGTGCACGGGACTCAGTGGCGGCTGTCCTGGGCTGCCGGCCGGGAGAGGTGATCTTTACGTCCGGCGGGACTGAGGCGGACAACCTGGCCGTCAAGGGCATAGCCCTGGCGCGGCAGGCTGCCGGCCCGCAGCTTAACCGGGTGGTGATCAGCGCCGTCGAACATCCGGCAGTGGAGGAATCCGCACGGTACCTGGAACGCTTCCACGGATTCGCGGTGGACGTGGTCCCCGTGGACAGCACGGGGCTGGTGACGCCGGAAGCCCTCCGTGCGGTCCTGCGTCCGGAAACCGCGCTGGCCAGCATCATGTACGCCAACAATGAGGTGGGGACCGTACAGCCGGTGGCCGAGCTGGCTGCGGAGGCCCGGCATGCTGGGGTTCCCTTCCACACGGACGCGGTCCAGGCGGCGGGATGGCTGCCCCTGGACACCGGGACGCTGGGCATCGACGCCATGAGCATTTCGGGCCACAAGGTGGGGGCGCCCAAGGGCTGCGGCGTGCTCTTTGTCCGTGGCCGCACCAGGATCGAGCCGCTCATTCACGGCGGCGGCCAGGAACGGGGCCGCAGGTCCGGGACGGAAAACGTGGCAGGTGCCGTGGGCATGGCCACGGCGCTGACGCTTGCCCAGGCCCGCCAGGAGGAACAACGACGTCGTGTGGCGGCCCTGCGCGATGCCTTCATCAACGCAGTGCTCACCGGAGTGCCGGGCGCGGTCCTCACCGGGCATCCTTCCCGCCGGCTGCCGTCCGTGGCATCGTTCTGTTTCCCGGGAACCAGCGGCGAATCCGTGCTCCTGGAGCTGGAGCGGCAGGGCGTGGTGTGCTCCAGCGGATCAGCATGCGCAGCCGGGTCCGATGCCCCGTCGCCTGTCCTGACGGCGCTGGGCTATGAGGCTGAGGTTGCTCAGACAGCGGTCCGGTTCAGCTTCGATGCCGCGGTCACGGAGGAGGACCTCAACACCGCAGCGGGGGCAGTCCGCCACGCAGTGGAGAGCGTGCGGGCGCTCGGCGGCTAGCCATCCTCCACAAGGCTTTGGGGCTTGCTGCTGCCCTCAGCGGTCAGTACAGCTCGCCGACCGGGATTTCCACGGCCAGCCGGTTGGACGGACCCGGGAGGGGGCAGGCCCAGGCCTCGTTGTAGGCACAGGAGGGGTTGTAGGCGAAGTTGAAGTCCAGGACGAAGGCGGCGCCCGGACCCGTCCCACTGACCCCGTGGAACGCGCCCTTGATGGTGTCCAGCAGGTAGCGCCCGGCGCCGTAGGTTCCGCCGGGCTGCCCGGCGGTTGCGTCCCGGAACGGCACGAAGATGCCGCCGCCGTATCCCCGCAGCTTCCACACGGCGAGCTGCCCCATCTCGGGGAGGTCGAACGTGCCAAGGCGGACGAAGTTCACCACCCCGTCGGTTCCGGTTTCCACGCTCATCTCCCGCCCCGCACCCTCTTTGGTCAGCGGGACGTGGAAACGGTAGATGGGATCATAGTCAGCCGTCTTCAGGCCGGAGAAGCGCGCCTTGTCCGTTTCGGACAGCGCGGAGGCGGGGTGCGTGGCAAAAAGAAGGTCGCGCTGGTGCCGCCAGTAGGAATGCGCTTCTGCCGGGCTTTCCACGGACAGTTTGCGGACATTGTCGTACAAGGCAAAGGTCCGCAGCCGCCAGTCAGCAATGTCGACGGCGGAGATCCCCGCCACGTGATCTTCGGCTGCGCCGTGCTGGATGTCCGCCATAGCACCAGCCTAGTCCCCGGGGCCGGTGATGCCCTGCCGGCGGCGACACGCACTGCTGTTGCCCCGGCTCCGGCCGCCTTTGGCAGGCAGGAAACGCCGCCCTCGGTCAGGTCTTGCCGCTGCCCCGTCCCGTTAGGCTGGCTGCATGAGACGCATTGCATCGGCGGGGGTCCTGCTCGGGACCGCCGTGCTCCTGGCCGGCGCACTCCTTGCCGGCTGCTCCACCCCGTCAAACAGCGGGCCTGAGTGGACAGCGGAGCCCGGTGATTCCGGCGCCGCTGCCACCGCCACCGCTCCGCCGGAAGGGTCGGCATCGGCCGCGGCATCCCCAGGCGCCACGCCCGCCGCGTCCGGCTCCGCGACAGCCCAGCCTGCCGCCACAGCCTCCGCGTGGAAGACTTTCTCCGATCCGGCAAGAACCGTGATCTTCGAACTGCCGGAAACCTGGATAGCGCAATCGGTCCCACCTGAGGAGGGAACCCTGCCCGGTGCCTTGAAGATCGAAGTGAAAAAGCCGGACGGGACCTTCATGGCGGCGCTGCGGACGGGACTCCCGCCGTCGTCCGCCGACTGTCCCGAGGACGCCCGCCGGCCCTACACCGTGATCAGCAGCGTGCCTGTTGAACTGTCCGCCGCTGGCGGGGAAGGGACCATTCCGCCCAGGGTGGTGTTCCGGGCAATCCAGGGGTACCGGTTCTTCGGCTCCTACGGCATCACAAACGTGGTTGGCGGCCCCGACGGGCAGGCCTGCGAGCTGCGCAATATAGTCCGTGGGCCCGCGGACAAAGGTGACTACTCCTTCGGTGACCTGGTGTCCGTCAGGGCCTTTGCGCCCGATGAAAAAGTGGCGCCCGCCAAAGCATTCGACACCCTTGAGCAGGCCGCAAAGTACGCCGGCGAGAGTGCTGACTTCGCCAACGTCCAGCGGATGCTAATGTCTCTGGAGATCAAGAACTAGTCCCCGTTCCCTGCCCGCATCCCCGGCCGGGACAGGCGGCGGCTTCTTTCCTGCCGACACCCCCGGAGAATCATGGAACGCACTGTTTCCGCACGCCTGGTCTTCAAGACCACACCCAACACCAAAGTGGCCATGGCCATCGCCGCTGCCAGGAACCCCGGCTACTCGTCCTTCGAGGAAAACCTGTCCATAACGGCCGGCGGCGCGCAGGTTCCCGTGAGCGAGGTGCCGGACCACCACGGCGGCCGGCTCCACTACATGGAGTTCGCGGAACCGTCCGAGGTGGTCGTGGAATACTCCGCCACGGTCGCCGGAAAGGCGCAGCCTGAGGAGGCGGAACTTGCTGACCGCATCCGCTACGTCCGGCCCAGCCGCTACGCGGAGTCGGACCGCCTTCTGCCCACCGCGTACGCGGAATTCGACGGAGCCACCGGCGGGGAGCTGCTGCACGCCGTGCGGAACTGGGTGAACGGCGAGCTGCGGTACATCAGCGGCTCCTCCCGCGGGACCGACGGCGCCGTGGAAACCCTCCTGAGCCGCCGCGGCGTCTGCCGGGACTTCGCCCACCTGGCCATTGCGCTGCTGAGGTCCAAGGACATTCCAGCACGCCTGGCCGCCGTGTACGCCCCCGGCCTGAGCCCCATGGATTTCCATGCCGTCGCAGAGGCCTACGTGGAAGGCGGATGGCACGTGATCGATCCCACGGGCCTGGCTCCGCGCGAGTCGATGCTGCGGATCACGGCCGGGCGGGACTCGGCCGACACCGCATTCCTGTCCACGGTGGGCGGAAGCCTGAGCCTGAGCCAGATGCAGGTCACCGCCGTGGTCAACGGCAGCCTGCCGGTGGAGGACCCCGCCAGGCTCGTGGCCCTGGGCTAGCGGGGGTCCTGCCGGGGCGGCCGCGGGCCCAGGGAACTCCGCAGCTTGGTGGTGAGCCGCATGAGTTCCTTCTGTTCCGCCTGTGTCAGGGCCGGGCCCATGAGTTCGGAGATGTCGCGCACATGCTCACGGCCAATCTCCTTCTGGAGTTCCCGTCCCTCGTCCGTCAGCTTCAGCAGGACACCACGGCCGTCCTCCGGCGCGGGCATCCTCGCGATGAGTCCCCGCTTCTCAAGCCGCTCCACCAGCCGGCTGAGGCTGGACTGGCTCAAGAGGACGTTGTCGTTGAGTTCATTGAGCCGCAGCCAGCCGGACGGGCACCGGGACAGGGTGAACAGGACATCGTACTCATTGACTGCCAGCTTCCGGAAGGCCGGGCCGGACTGCAGCTTCCGCATCACCGCAACCTGGGCCCGGAACAGCGACTCCCAGGTTTCTGCGGCGAGCCGCACCGGCGACTCCGCGCTCTTGCCTGCCATCACGCGTCCGCGGCGGACTTTTCCGCGTCCTGGGCGGCCAGCAGCGCGGCCACCCGGCCGGCGTGCGTGGGCGGCTCGGGAACGTGGGCCGGCTTGCGGGCTGCGTACTCCTTCCGCAGGACGGGGAGGACCTCCTCGCCGAACAGATCGAGCTGTTCCAACACGGTTTTCAGCGGCAGGCCCGCGTGGTCGATCAGGAACAGCTGGCGCTGGTAGTCGCCGAAGTACTCCCGGAACGTCAGGGTCTTTTCAATAACTTCCTGCGGACTGCCCACCGTCAGCGGCGTCTGCGAGGTGAAGTCCTCGAGTGAGGGGCCGTGGCCGTAGACCGGCGCGTTGTCGAAGTACGGGCGGAATTCCTTGACGGCGTCCTGCGAGTTCTTCCGCATGAAGAACTGTCCGCCGAGGCCCACGATGGCCTGGTCTGCCTTGCCGTGGCCGTAGTGCTCATAGCGTTCGCGGTACAGGCCGATCAGCTGCTGGTAGTGCTCCTTGGGCCAGAAGATGTTGTTGGCGAAGAAACCGTCACCGAAGTATGCCGCCACCTCGGCGATCTGCGGCGTGCGGATGGAGCCATGCCACACAAAGGGGGCGACGCCGTCCAGCGGTCGGGGCGTGGACGTGAAGTTCTGCAGCGGCGTCCGGAACTTGCCGGACCAGTTCACCGTGTCCTCGTCCCACAGCTTCCGCAACAGGCTGTAGTTCTCGATGGCCAGCTCCACGCCGTCCTGGATGTTCTTGCCGAACCACGGGTACACCGGCGCGGTGTTGCCGCGGCCCAGGACCAGGTCAACACGGCCGTCGGCCAGGTGCTGGAGCATCGCGAAGTCCTCCGCGATCTTCACCGGGTCATTGGTGGTGATCAGCGTGGTGGCCGTGGACAGCGTGATGCGTTCAGTCTGGGCCGCGATGTACGCCAGGGTTGTGGTGGGGGAGGAGGAAAAGAAGGGGCGGTTGTGGTGCTCGCCGAGGGCGTAGACGTCCATCCCGATTTCCTCGACCTTTTTGGCAATCGCCACCGACGCCTTGATGCGTTCGTTCTCGGTGGGGGTCTGCCCCGTGGTGGGGTCTGTGGTGATGTCGCTGACGCTGAAAACACCGATCTGCATGATGTGCCTTTCCCTTCCTGGACTCTCCGGGCTTGGTCCCAGTGTAGTCCAATTTAGATGCATTTGCATCTACCGCAGGGTACAACGCATCCCTTGGGAAAATATTCCGTGAAGCCCGTGCCGGCCCGGGCCGGTTTCTAGGCGGGGCCGCCCGGAGCGGCGCGGCGGCCGCTGGTCTTGGGAACCATGCCCGTCGTCCAGTCCCTGAACTCCTCATCAACGTCCGGCCCGGGCCCGAAGTCGTGGCGGGCCTGGAGATCCCGGAGCAGCGCCTTCTTTTCACGCCGGCCCTCCACCAGCCTGTACAGGACTGGCACCAGCACCAGGGTCAGGGCTGTCGAGGAGATCAGCCCACCGATGACGACGACCGCCAGCGGCTGCGAGATGAAGCCACCGCCGCCGGTGAGGCCCATGGCCATGGGCGTCAGCGCGAACACGGTGGCGAGCGCGGTCATCAGGATGGGGCGCAGGCGCTGCCGTGCCCCGTGCGTGATCGCATCCGCCACGTTCATGCCCGGCCGGCCGTCCCGGGGCTGCCGGTACTGATTGATGAGGTCGATCAGCACGATGGCGTTGGTGACCACGATCCCCACCAGCATGAGCATGCCGATCAGCGAAGGCAGTCCCAGGGGCACGCCTGTCACCAGGAGCAGTGCTACGGCTCCGGTGGCTGCAAACGGGACCGATACCAGCAGGATCAGCGGCTGGATGAGGGATTTGAAGGTGGCCACCATGATCACGTACACGATGGCGATGGCCGCCAGCAGGGCCAGCCCGAGCTGCTGGAAGGACTCCTGCTGCTGGGTGGTGGCACCGCCAATATCAGCGGTGACCCCTGGTGGCAGCTGGACATCCGCCAGCCGCTTCTGGACCTCCGCGTTGACCGCACCCAGGTTGGAGTCCGACGGCGTTACGGACACACGTGCCGTGCGCTGGCCGTTGCTGGCCGTGATGGACACCGGCACATCCACCTGTTCCACGGAAGCGATACTTCCCAGCGGCACCGGCCCGCCCGCCGCCGGAACGGGAATGCCACGGACGGCGTCGATGCTGGTGAACCTGGTGCCCTGGCCGATCTGGACAGGAAAGTCGTTGGTGTCGATCCGGACTTCTCCGGCCGGGATGGGGCTGATGGTGGACGCCAGGACCCCGGCCACCTGTTCCTCGTTGAGCCCGGCGGCTACCGTCTTGGCCCGGTCCACCCTGACCTGGACCACGGGCTGGCTGGCCGCGAGGTTGGTCGCCACCTCGCTGGTGCCCGGCACGCCGGTCATCGCCGCCACCATGGTGTCGCTGGCTTCCTGGAGGTCGGCAGAGCTGGCCGCCTTGAGGGTGATGTCCACGGTGGACGAGGTGCCGAAACCGCCCTGCTGCGTCCCGACCGAGATCTTGCCGGAATCGGGCACCCTGGCCAGTTCGCTGCGCACCGTCTCCTGCAGCTGTTCCTGGTCCGCCTTTTCATCCGTCACCACGGTGAACGTGGAGTTGGACGAGCCGGTGGAGGTCAGCGCGGCGAAACCTGCCTGGGCGTTGCCCGAGGTCACCTGGATGTCCTTGACGCCGTCGATGCCGCGAAGCACTTCCTCCAGCCGGATGGCTGCCGCGCTGGTGTCGGCGAGGGTGGTGCCGGCCGGCAGGACCTGGCGGACCGTGAGGCTGTTCTGCCCGGAATTGCCCAGGAGGTTGGTGGCCAGCAGCGGCGTCATGGCGGCGGTGGCACCGAGGACCAGGGCGGCGGCCACCAGCGTGATCACCGGATGCTTCTGGGTCTTGGTAAGGATTGGCAGGTAGCCGCGCTGGAGCCTGCTGCGCTGTTCAGCTTCCAATGCCTTGGCACGGGCCTCGTCCGCGCTCCGCCGGGCGGCTGCGGGAGCTGCCGCCCCCGCGCCTGCGGCACCGGTGTTCTTCAGGAACCAGTAGGCCAGTACCGGGACGATGGTCAGCGAGACCAGCAGCGAGGCCAGCAGCGCCATGGTGACAGTGAGGGCGAACGGCCTGAACAGCTCTCCCGCGAGCTCGCCAACAAAAGCGATGGGGAGGAAAACCGCCACGGTGGTGAGGGTGGAGGCGGTGATGGCCCCGGCCACCTCCCTGATGGCGGTCAAGATGGCAGTGACCTTGTCCTCGCCGTAGCTCAGGTGCCGCTTGATGTTCTCGATGACAACGATGGAGTCATCCACCACGCGGCCGATGGCGATGGTGAGCGCACCCAGCGTCAGGATGTTCAGGGAGTATCCGGTGGCGGACAGGCCGATGAAGGTGATCAGGAGCGAGAGCGGAATGGAGACCGCCGTGACCAGCGTGGAGCGGGTGGACATCAGGAACACCAGGATGACCGCAACGGCGAAGCCCAGGCCCAGCAGGCCCTCGGTGGTGAGGTCCTTGATGGACTTCTCAATGAAGGGTGCCTGGTCGAACACCGGAGTGAACCTGGCATTCGAACCCAGTTCCGCCTCAAGTTCGTCCAGCGAGTCACGCACGGCGTGCGAGATGCCCACCGTGTCGCCTTCGGGCTTCTTCGTCACGGACACGGCGAGGGTTTCCTCCCCGTTGGTGCGCGTGATGGATGTCCGTTCGTCATCCTTCAGCGACACGTCCGCCACGCTGCCGATGGTGGCTCCGTCTTTGGCTCCGCCCAGCGGCAGCGCCTCGATGGCCGTCAGGGAATCCACGGGGCTGCCGATCTGCAGCGAGAGCGTCTTGCCCTGCTCCTCGAGCGTGCCGGCCGGGATCAGCGCACCGTTGTTCTCCAGCGCGTCCCGGATGGAGGTGATGCTCGCACCCGCAACGGCCATGGCGTCACCGCGCGGAAGGATCTCGATGTGCTGGGAGGCGCCGCCGGTCACGTCAGCGCCGCGGACGCCGTCGATCTTCTGCAGCCGGGGCACGCTCAGCCGCTGGAGGTCTGCGTTCAGCTCGCTGAGCGTCTTGTCCGAGGATACGGCCAGGAAAACGATGGGAAAGTCGCTGATACTGCCTGCAATTGCCTGCGGCTGGACATCCTCCGGCAGGGACCGCTTGGCGTTGGAGATGGCGCGGTCGATCTGGTTCCTCGCACGGTCCAGGTTCGAACCGTAGGTGAACACCATGGTGATCTGCGAGACGCCGTTGCGGGACGTGGAGGAGGTGGATTCCAGCCCCTCCACGCCGTTCAGCGCCGTCTCCAGCGGCCCGCTCACCTGCTTGTCAACCACCTCCGGGGAGGCGCCGGGCATGGCGGTCAGCACCGTGATCTGCGGGAACTCGATCGAGGGGATGAGTTCCTGCTTCAGCGACGACATGGTGATCAAGCCGAAGACCGAGGCGAAGACTGTGATCAGTGCGATCAGGGCCCGGTTCGCAAGTGAAAGTTGTGCCAGCCGGAACATCGCATGATCTCCTGTGGGGTTGAGGGACTGATACGGACCCGAAGGTGCCGGCCGCCGGCCCCGGCAGGGTCAGTGGTTGGCGGAAACGCTCTCCAGCTGAAGTGATGCGGCCGTCGCCTTTTCCAGCTCGACAGCCAGGTCCGGGTTCTCGTCCAACTTGACCCCGTAGCCGGGCATCATGTCCTTGAGCTTGGACTGCCAGCCCTTGAAGTTCCGGGGGAAGGTCCTCTTCAGCAACTCGATCATGATAGGTACCGCAGTGGATGCTCCGGGCGATGCGCCCAGGAGCGCGCCGATCGAACCGTCGCGGCCGGCGATCACTTCAGTGCCAAACTGCAGCACGCCGCCCTTCTGCGGATCTTTCTTGATGATCTGTACACGCTGGCCGGCGGTGATCAGTTCCCAGTCGCCGTCCTTAGCCTCCGGGTAGTACTCACGCAGGGCCTCCACCTTATCGGCGTGCTTCTTGGCCACTTCCTTCACCAGGTAGGCGGTGAGGTCCATATTGTCCTTGGCCACTGCCAGCATGGGAATGATGTTGCTGGGCCTGATGGACAGCGGAAGGTCCAGGTATGAGCCGTTCTTCAGGAAGTTGGTGGAGAATCCGGCGTAGGGACCGAACAGCAGCGACCGCTTGCCGCCAACGTACCGGGTGTCGAGGTGCGGCACGGACATGGGGGGAGCGCCCACCGATGCCTGGCCGTAGACCTTGGCGCTGTGCTGCGCGGCAATGGTTTCGTCGGTGCAGCGGAAAAACTGCCCGGAGACCGGGAACCCGCCGTAGCCTTTGCTTTCCGGGATGCCCGAGGCCTGCAGCAGGTGCAGGGCGCCGCCGCCTGCGCCGACAAACACGAACTTGGCGTGGATCTTGCTGTGCTCACCGGACTTGGGGTACTTCAGCGAAAGGTTCCAGCCGCCGTCGGACGCCCTGGAGATGCCCGTGACGTCATGGCAGTAGTTGATTTCGACGCCGTTGTTCCCGAGGTAGGTGGTCAGCTCCCGGGTCAGTGCCCCGAAGTCGACGTCGGTGCCCTCGGCGGCGCGCGTGGCGGCAACGCGCTGCTTCGGGTCGCGCCCCTTCACGATCAGGGGCGCCCACTTGGCAATCTGGGCGTGGTCCTCGGAGTATTCCATGCTCCGGAACAGCGTGTGGGGCTTGAGGGCCTCGTAACGCGCGCGCAGGAACCGGGTGTGGTCCTCGCCGATCACGAAGCTCATATGCGGCACGGTGTTGATGAAGCCTTTGGGGGATCCGATCAGCTTCTGGTCCACCAGGTGGGACCAGAACTGGCGGGAAAGCTGGAACTGTTCGTTGATGAGCAGCGCCTTGGACGGGTCCACTGAGCCGTCTTTGGCTGCAGGGGAGTAGTTGAGCTCGCAGAGGGCGGCGTGGCCGGTTCCGGCGTTGTTCCACGGATCGGAGCTTTCCAGCCCCGGCTGGTCCAGCCGTTCGAACAGGGAGATGGTCCAGTCCGGCTCAAGCTGCTTGAGGAATGCCCCCAGCGTGGCGCTCATGATGCCGCCGCCAATCAGGACGACGTCGGCATGTGGGGTCTTGGAAATGAAGGTCACGATCAGTCTCCGATTGCAGCGGCTCTGGCTGTCACAGAATATCCCCGGGCAGCGGACATACTGAAATTGGGCCGCTCCGTCAAGGCTTTAGTTGCACCTTCGTGAAAACTTCATTTAAGACCGGGGATGCCGGATAGCTCAGTACACGGTCGGACAGGGCCAGGGCGGAGATGGGGAAGGCGACGGGGACAGCCGGTACGGTCGCGGCGATCTGGGCGTTGATGGTGTGATATTGCTCATCCCGTTCCTCTCCTTCCGGAAGCCCGCGCGCCCGGTTGATCTTCGAAAAGACCTGCGGATCGTGGTAGCCGAACTCGCCGTTCCTTTCCCCGAAGAGAGGGCCCACGAAATTGTCGGCGTCGGAGTAGGAGCCGTTCCAGCCGAGCAGATGGAGCGCGTGGTCGCCGGGGGACTGCACTTTCTGCAGGTAGCCGTCCGCCCAGTCCACCGGCACGGGACGGATGTTGAGCCCGACGGCGGTGAGCTGGCGGCTGATCTCGGCGTACACCTTTTCGGGTGTGGGCAGGTAGGGGCGGGTGACGTTCAGGGGATAGTAGAACTTGAGCTCCTCACCGGCGTACCCGCCCTCTTCGAGGTATTCCTTGGCCTTGGCGGGGTCATGGCCCAGGGCCGGGGCGTCGTTGTTGAAGCCGCTGATCTTGGGCGGGACGAACTGCGTGGCCTTGGCGGTGTTGTCAATGAAGAACCGGCGGATCAGCGTTTCCTTATCGATCGCCATTTCGATGGCCTGGCGGACCTTCAAATTCTTGAGCACGGGAATGTCCTGGTTGATCCCCACGTACATCACGGAGAACGGATCACGCTGGACGATCTGCTTTCCGCGCTTGACCAGCTGGTCGAAGTTGCCCACCGTCACGGCATCGTAGCCGTCGATCTTGCCGTCCAGCAGGGCCTGGAGCCTGGCCTGCGGGTGGTCGTAGGCCACGAAGTTGATGGTGGCAATCTGGCCGCGTTCCCCCCAATAGGAGGTACTGGTGGTTAGGGTGACACTGCCTTCGTCCCACGAGGCGAGCCTGAACGGCCCGGTTCCCACCGGATTGGTCCCGAAGCCTGACACAGGCTGCCCGCCGCGGTTCTGGTCCAGGACGTCAGCCGTGCCCGCGGCGAGGGCTGCCGGTGAGGCGATGGCGAAGGCCGGCAGGGTGAGGGCCTGCAGGAAGGCGGTGAACCGCTGGGTGAGGTCTATCCGGACCGTGTCCGCGGATTCGGCCGTGCAGCTTTTGAAGATGGAGAGCTCCGGCTCATCGGAGTGGGCCTTGAAGACTCCCTTGAAGGAGCTGCCGGGCGCCTGCCGCCTTATGTCGGGGGAGAACGCGAACCAGCGGTTGAAGTTGGTGCACACGGCGTCGGCGTTGAACGGGGTACCGTCCTGGAACACAACGTCGGCCCGGAGCTTGAAAGTGTAGGAGCGGCCTTCGTTGGATTCGGACCATTCCGTGGCGAGCAGTGGTGTGGGTTGCCCGGTGATCTGGTCCACGCCCACGAGTCCTTCGAGGATCTGGCGGGTGATGCGCTGGGACTCAACGTCACTGGAAAGGGCTGGATCCAGGCCCAGCGGCTGGGCTGCGGTTCCGAAATTAAAGGTAGCGGCGGGCTCGGGAGCGGCAGTTGTGCTGGGGGAGCCGGAGGAGGGCGAGGGGGCCGGGACGGCGGTGCACGAGGTCATGCCCAGGGCGAGGAGAACAGCGCCGGTCTTGATGACCGTCCGCCGCGATGTACTGCTGGGCACTCGATTATCACCTCGGGATTTTGCCGGCTCCGCCGCGTGCGGGCCGGAGCCCAGTCTAATAGAAGCTCCTTGGAGGTACCTGGAACCGGAGGGACGGTTCCCGCCAGGGCAGTAAAGCCGGGAGCCGCCCTTTCGGACGGCCCCCGGCTTTACCGGACGGAACTGGCCTGCCTGGTGCCTACTTGGGCATCAGTACCGAGTCGATCAGGTAGACGGTGGCGTTCTTGGTCTGGACGCCGCCGCAGATCACGTTGGCGTCGTCAACCTTGAGCTCGTCGCCGCTGCCGGTAACGGTCACGCTGCCGCCCTCGACGGTGGCGTGGGTGCCGGCAATCATGTCAGGAGTGATCTGGCCCGGAACCACGTGGTAGGTGAGGATCTTGCTCAGGAGCGCGTCGTCCGTCTTGAGGGTTTCGATGGTGGCCGCATCGATCTTGGCGAAAGCGTCATCCACCGGTGCGAAGACCGTGAACTCTCCACCGTTCAGGGTGTCCACGAGGTCCACCTTGGGGTTCAGCTTCCCGGACACTGCCGAGGTGAGGGTGGTGAGGATCGGGTTGTTGGATGCCGCGACGGCAACGGGGTCAAGGGCCATGCCCTCAACCGAGCCTGCGCCGGAGGGGACCTGCTCGGCGTAGGCAGCGCAGCCCGGGCCAACCAGGTTGGCGGCCGGGTCCATGGCCGCGGCAGAGGTGCTGGCCGACGGCGAGGGGGCCATGCTGGACGCGGACGGCTCGGCTGCCGGGGCGGAGGAGGCGGTGGTGGTTGCGGACCCGCCGCAGGCAGTCAGGCTGAACAGGGCTGCTGCTGCAACGCCTGCGACGGTGAAGGTTGTGCGCTTGATGGTCTGCATGTCGGTTCTCCTTGGTTGTGGCATCTACCCGCCGCGGGCGTGGTGCCTGCGGCGTCATTCGAAACTTGCTGGTGGGCACCTGCCCTTGGCTGGTGTCTCACTGTCTATTCGGCCGGCGGCAGGATGTGGATGGGTAAATTCCTTGGAGTTTTTCGGCGGAGCCCGGATTCCCCTTCTGGACCTCGCGGAAGGGGGCGGGCGGAGGGGGCGGGGGGAAAGGAGCGTTAAATGCGAAGGTCCCCCGGCCACAGCCGGGGGACCTTACAGTGCGCAAGGGGGGACTTGAACCCCCACGCCCGAAGGCACAGGAACCTAAATCCTGCGTGTCTGCCAATTTCACCACTCGCGCAGGGCTTCCTGCCGCTGCTGCCCCCAAAGGGCCCGACGGCGGATGCCAGTGTCCATTGTAGCGTCGCCGCGGCAGGGCCCCGGCTTAGCGGATGTTTGTCAGGCGCCCAGGTTCAGGTCCCGCCGAAGTTTGGCTACGTGGCCTGTGGCCCTGACGTTGTACTGGGCAAGAGCAACCTTCCCGTCCGGGTCCACCACGATGGTGGAACGGATGAGCCCCTCATAGGTCTTGCCGTAGTTCTTTTTTTCGCCCCAGGCGCCATATGCCTCGGCAACCGCATGGTCCGTATCCGAGAGCAAAGGGAAGCCCAAGCCTTCCTTGGCTGCGAATATTGCAAGCTTTTCCACGGGATCGGGGGAGATGCCCAGGACGTCGTAGCCAGCCGACTGGAGGGAGGCCAGGCTGTCGCGGAAATCGCACGCTTCCTTGGTACAGCCCGGTGTGGCGGCCGCCGGGTAGAAGTACACAATGGTGTGGCGGCCCGGGCGGGGGGACAGACTGACGTCGGTGCCTGACGAATCCTTCAATGTAAAACCGGGCGCGTCGTCTCCGGTAGCGAGTCTTTCAGCCAATGTTTTTCTCCTAGTTGCAGGCGGGACACACCAGCCTAGTAAGCACCGGGAACCAGCGCTAATCCCTATTTGGCTATACTGGCTGCTATGCCTGATATGGATCACTGGCCCACGGGGCGCCTCTTGTCCACTGCTGCGCGCCTCGTCGAACACTCCTGGAACGAAAAACTTGGCGCCATCGGCCTCACCCACGCCGGTGTTATAGCCATCGAGGTCCTGGATGCCCAGGGCCCCATGACGCAAGCCCAGCTGGCGCAGTACGTTCGCGTCCAGGCCCAGACCATGGGTAAGACGCTCAGCCGCTTGGAGGCCCACGGGCACATTGTCCGGGTCCGCAGCACCTCGGACCGCAGGAGCCACGTTGTGTCCCTTACCGAGCAGGGCAAGGAAGCGGTTGCGGCGGCGGTGGAAATGGAACGGTCCGTGCTGGCGTCAGCCTCGATCGATCCGGACCTGCTGCGGCAGGAGCTCCAGGCAGTGGTGCGGGAACTCGCAAGCCAGTTCGCCAATTCTCCCGGCGAGGGAGCATTGATAGAGAACTCGCCGTCAACACGCTAAACCGGCGCCTCCAGCGCCCAGGCGTGGCCACAGCTTCTCAGCTGCGGTCACGCCTTTTTTGGTGGTCATCAGGTGTCTGGTGGAGGCGGACGAAGGTCTCCTGTCGAGGATCAGCAGCAGGAAGCGAAAACTTGGAATGAATGTCAAAAGATTCGCCTGCAATGTGGCACACAACAAAACAGCCCCCGGTTCGCGTTTCCGCGAGCCGGAGGCTGTTTTCCCAGTGGTGCACCCCCCGGGACTTGAACCCGGAACCCATTGATTAAGAGTCAATTGCTCTGCCAATTGAGCTAGAGGTGCATCTTATTTGCTGTGATCATCGGGCTTTTCTTTCCCCGTTGATCTCCGCAACGACATGAAACTCTACACGAACTTTTTGCCCATGTGAAATCGGAGCCCTGGACTGCTCCCGCATCAGGAGAACGGGGGCAAAACCAGCACCAAATCAGGGTTTTCGTTGTTGGTCAGGAGCCAGAATCCGCCCTCCGGAGTCCGTACGACGTCGCGGATCCTGCCGTACTGGCGTGTGAAATGGCCCACAGGCGTCCCGGCTTCCTCGCCCGCAAGTGGCACCGTCCACAGCCGCTGGCCCCGGAGCGCCCCGAGGTAGGCGGTGGATCCCACGATCTCCAGGCCGCTGGGGGACGATTCGCTGGTTGAAGGCCACACGACCTTTGCATCCTGGAACTCGGGGCGGCGGGGTGCGCCGGTCACCGCCGGCCAGCCGTAATTTCCCCCGGCAACGATCAGGTTCAGTTCGTCATTGACGTCGGGGCCGAATTCACTGGCCCACAGCCGTCCCGCGCTGTCCCAGGCGAGGCCCTGGACGTTGCGGTGGCCCAGGCTGTAGACGGCGTTGCCGAAGGGATTGCCCGGCGCCGGACCGCCGTCGGCCGTCAGCCGCAGGATCTTGCCGCCCAGGGCGTCGGGGTCCTGCGGCTGGTCCCTCCGCTGCGAGTCGCCCGTCCCCACGTACAGCAATCCATCCGGGCCGAAGCGGATCCTGCCGCCGTTGTGGGTGGTGGCTTTCGGGATGCCGGTGAAGATGACCTCCGGCCGGTCCAGGGACAGTCCACCGTCACCGGTTTCCTGCACCCTTGCCCTGGCAATCCTGTTGTCCTCCAGTGCGGTGAAGTACATGTACAGGTAGCGGTCGGAGGCAAAGCCGGGGGACAGTGCAAGTCCCAACAGGCCGCCCTCGCCGGCGGCCGCCACCCCTGGAACTTCACCAAGGCTTACGGCTTCCCTGCCTCCTCCGGCCGGCACTGCCATAATGCGGGCAGTGTCGCGCTCGGAGATGATGGCCGTTCCGTTCGGCAGGAACACGGCGGACCAGGGGATGCTCAGTTGAAGCTCAAGGCGTTCGGCGACGTCCGGCACCCGCACGTCATTTGTCTCCGGGAGGGTCGTGCTTCCGGTGGGCCCGCCGCCGTCACCGCCCGTGCAGCCGGCCAGGAGCACAACTAGGCAGGCTGCAGCCACAGCAGGCAAGCGCTTTCGGAGACAGGGAGGGGGCTGGCCGGAGCCGGCTGGTCCGTTGCTAGAGGCGCCGCCGCCGTGGTGCCCGGAAGCCCGCAGCCTCGGCATGCGCCTCCGATTCGAACCAGACGTCGGCCCGGGCCTGTTCATAGTCGGGGTGTCCCTCCTCGTAGTAGACCATGGCTCCGGCATCACCCTTCACGGTGTACCCGTCCGGGCCGCTGCCGTCTGTTCCGGCGGCTGCCGAGCCGGCGCCGTAGGGCTCATCGGCTGCCAGGTGTCCCGCCGGTTCGGGCGTTGGAACGGCCTGGGGCTGCTGGTCGCGGTCCGCTGCGGTTTCCACCAGCGCGGAAGACTGGGTGCGGTCCGCGGTCTCAGCTGTGGCGGCGGTCTCGGGAACAACGGCGGCTTCCGCGGATGCCGCTGCGCTGTCCTCCTGGCCGTGCCGGGGCGCTACGCCGGCGCCCCCGTGTGTCGCAGCGCTGGCGCTGATCCCGGTGGCCGGCTGTGGCCCGGCGGCACCTGCAGGCGCCGGAGCAGGCGCTGCAGCCCCGGCGTCGTCAACGTCCTCCACAGCGGCAGTTTCCGCGCCCGGCAGCGTGGGAGCGTGGGGCCCGGTGTACTCGGGGTGGTGGACCGGGGCGCCGTGGGATTCCGAATCCGGCGCTGCCGCTGGTTCCGCCTGGTGCCCCGTTGCAGCGGGCACGCCGCTTTCGCCAGCCGGATTCACCTGGGTTGCATGGGTGGGAGCGCCCCCCGCGGAGGCGCCACCCCTGGATGCCGCGCCCGGGGAAACGGCGGAGGAGCCCGAAGCCTCCGACCACTGGGTCTCCCACTCGTCGTCGTCCTGGCGGCGTCCGTCCTGCCCGGACGTAGCCGGGGCGGCGGTGGATCCGGAGACCCCAGCCGCGCCGGTTGCTGCCGGAGCAGCGGCTGCGGAGGAAGCACCGGAACCTTCCCGCGCCTCCGTGCCGGTGGGCTGTGCCGTCTCTGCCTCGCGGGCCGGTGCCGCTGCCCCGGCACGATCGTCGGCCGTGGTGGGAGCCGCGGGCTCGGCGGGGCTGCCAAAGCCTGCAGCGCCGGCGATGCCGGTGGTTCCGGCAGCTTCAGCGGACGCCGCCGCACTGCCGCCGGAAAGCGCTCCGTCCGCACGGGTCCTCTCCGGGGCGGATGCCTCCGGCGCAGTGGATGATCTGCTGCGCTTGAGCAGCCACCACACGACCCCCACGATGACAACAAGCAAAATGATCCAGAAAACAAAATCCATGGCAAGCCCTTCAGTCCGGATGGCAAGGTGTACTTTCCCCGACGCTACGTCCGGCCGTCAGAACTGTCCAGATTGACGGGGAAGTTGGCCGCCGCCGGTCCAGGCGGCCAACATCCGTGAGCCGCACCACAGGCGGGGGAGGGAAGTCCCTGTCCATCTCATTATCTGAGATGAGTGTCCATAATCTGAATGAAATTTTCTGTTTTTTGCACTCAAACATCCCGGATCTGTCGTTGCGCCGTTCGGTGGAGCCATAGACTTTCCCCTATGAGTGACACCCACATCGCAACCGAGAACAAGCCTGACATCAAACCCCGGAGCCGGGTTGTAACCGACGGAATCCACGCGGCTCCCGCACGTGGCATGTTCCGGGCGGTCGGCATGGGGGACGACGACTTCGCAAAACCCCAGGTCGGTGTCGCGAGTTCGTGGAACGAGATCACTCCCTGCAACCTCTCCCTGAACCGGCTCGCGCAGGGCGCCAAGGAAGGCGTTCACGCGGGCGGCGGTTTCCCCATGCAGTTTGGCACCATCTCCGTGTCCGACGGCATCTCCATGGGCCATGAAGGCATGCACTTCTCCCTGGTTTCCCGCGAAGTCATTGCCGACTCCGTGGAGACCGTGATGCAGGCTGAGCGGATCGACGGATCCGTGCTGCTGGCCGGCTGTGACAAGTCGCTTCCCGGAATGCTCATGGCAGCAGCCCGCCTGGACCTGTCCAGCGTGTTCCTCTACGCCGGCTCCATCATGCCTGGCTGGGTCAAGCTTGAGGACGGTTCCGAGAAGGAAGTCACCCTCATCGATGCCTTCGAAGCCGTGGGCGCGTGCGCCGCCGGCAAGATGAGCATGGAAGACCTGACGCGCATCGAAAAGGCCATCTGCCCGGGCGAAGGAGCCTGCGGCGGCATGTACACGGCCAACACCATGGCCTGCATCGGCGAGGCACTCGGCATGTCCCTGCCCGGCTCCGCCGCCCCGCCCTCGGCAGACCGCCGCCGCGACGAGTTCGCCCGCAAGTCCGGCGAAGCCGTCGTCAACCTGCTGCGCGAAGGCATCACCGCCCGCGACATCATGACCAAGAAGGCCTTCGAGAACGCCATCGCCGTCACCATGGCGTTCGGTGGTTCCACGAACGCCGTGCTGCACCTGCTGGCCATCGCCCGCGAGGCCGAAGTTGAGCTGACGCTGGATGACTTCAACCGCATCGGCGACAAGATCCCGCACCTGGGCGACCTCAAGCCCTTCGGCCGCTACGTCATGACCGACGTGGACAAGATCGGCGGCGTGCCCGTGATCATGAAGGCACTGCTCGACGCCGGCCTGCTGCACGGCGACTGCCTCACCGTCACCGGCAAGACCGTGGCCGAGAACCTCGAGGCCATCAACCCGCCGGACGTGGACGGCAAGATCCTCCGCGCGCTGGACAACCCCATCCACAAGACCGGCGGCATCACCATCCTGCACGGCACCATGGCCCCCGAGGGTGCCGTCGTGAAGAGCGCAGGCTTCGACGCCGATGTCTTTGAAGGTACCGCCCGGGTGTTCGAGCGCGAACAGGGCGCCCTGGACGCACTGGACAACGGCCGGATCAAGGCCGGCGACGTCGTGGTGATCCGCTACGAAGGCCCCAAGGGCGGCCCCGGCATGCGCGAGATGCTGGCCATCACCGGCGCCATCAAGGGTGCCGGCCTGGGCAAGGACGTCCTGCTGCTCACCGACGGCCGGTTCTCCGGCGGCACCACCGGCCTGTGCATCGGCCACGTGGCCCCGGAAGCGGTCGACGGCGGCCCCATCGCCTTCGTGAAGGACGGCGACAGGATCCGCGTGGACATCGCCGCCCGCAGCTTCGACCTGCTGGTGGACGAGGCGGAGCTCGAAGCCCGCAAGGTGGGCTGGGAGCCCCTGCCGGCACGCTACACCAAGGGCGTGCTGGCCAAGTATGCCAAGCTGGTGCACAGCGCCAGCACGGGCGCATACTGCGGGTAGCACCCGTATATTGGCGTCAAACCCAACTAGGTAGCACTAAGTGTCGTTTTGGACGCTCAAAACGACACTTGCTGCTACCTAGTTGGGGGGCGGCCATAGAGTGGACAATGGGGTCCACATGGTGAGATCGCGGGTCAGCTCGTTGACACGCATCTTGCCCAGAGGGAAAACTGAACGCATGACTTTCGTTACCGGCATCGTCGTCGTCCTTACCAAGCGCGTGGCACATTAGCCCCGGGTAACGAACCGTCACGCGCAACCCCTCGAAGAGCCGCCAGGCTGAGGGGTTTTTTTATTTCCTGCAGTTTCCACGAACCACAGATGATCCACAAGGAAGAGTCCGATGAGCAAAGGATCGCCGATCAGCCCCTCGCTGATGGCTACTAAGTCCGCTGGAGCCACCAAGGCTCCGGAACGCGCCGACCGGACGGCCGACCAGGCCGTCGTCGTCGCCGACCTTGCTGCCGCCTCTCCTGTCCTTGGGCCGAACAACGTTGTACCCCCAACGGTGATGACCGGCTCGCAAGCTATTGTCCGCTCGCTCGAAGAACTCGGCGTCGACGATATTTTCGGTTTGCCCGGTGGCGCGATCCTGCCCACCTATGACCCCTTGATGGCCTCGAGCATGAATCACGTGCTGGTCCGTCACGAACAGGGAGCCGGCCACGCCGCGCAAGGCTACGCCATGGTGACCGGGCGGGTTGGCGTATGTATTGCCACCTCGGGCCCGGGCGCCACCAACCTCGTCACCGCCATCATGGACGCCCACATGGACTCCGTTCCGCTGGTGGCCATCACCGGCCAGGTGTCCAGTGGCGTGATTGGAACCGATGCGTTCCAGGAAGCTGACATCGTGGGCATCACCATGCCCATCACCAAGCACTCCTTCCTGGTGACGGACCCCAACGACATCCCGCATGTCATGGCTGAGGCGTTCCACCTGGCGTCCACCGGCCGCCCCGGTCCTGTCCTCGTGGACGTGGCCAAGGACGCCCAGGTCGGCCAGATGACCTTCTCCTGGCCGCCGAAGATCGACCTGCCCGGCTACCGCCCGGTCACCCGCGGGCACAACAAGCAGGTGCGCGAGGCCGCCAAGCTGATCGCAGCGGCCAGCAAGCCTGTGCTGTACGTTGGCGGCGGCGTCATCAAGGCGCACGCCGCGGCGGAACTGCTGGCACTCGCCGAGGCCACAGGAGCCCCGGTTGTCACCACGCTGATGGCCAAGGGCGCCTTCCCGGACTCACACCCCCAGCACATGGGAATGCCCGGCATGCATGGCACCGTCTCTGCCGTGACTGCTTTGCAGCAGTCCGACCTGCTCATCACCCTCGGTGCCCGTTTCGACGACCGCGTAACCGGCGTCCTCAAGACCTTCGCGCCCATGGCGAAGGTTATCCACGCGGACATCGACCCCGCCGAGATCTCCAAGAACCGCACCGCGGACGTGCCCATCGTCGGGTCCGTCAAGGAGATCATCCCTGAGCTCACCGAAGCTGTGCGCACCCAGTTCGAGGCATCCGGAACCCCGGACCTCACCACCTGGTGGGCTTTCCTGAACAACCTCAAGGAGACCTACCCGCTGGGCTGGACCGAACCCGATGACGGGCTCAGCGCACCGCAACGGGTCATCGAGCGCATCGGTGCCCTGACCGGACCCGAAGGCGTCTACGTTGCCGGCGTGGGCCAGCACCAGATGTGGGCAGCGCAGTTCATCAAGTACGAGCGTCCGCACGCCTGGCTGAACTCCGGTGGTGCCGGGACCATGGGCTATGCGGTTCCGGCGGCCATGGGCGCCAAGGTCGGCGAGCCGGACCGCGTGGTCTGGGCCATCGACGGCGACGGCTGCTTCCAGATGACCAACCAGGAACTGGCCACCTGCGCCATCAACAAGATCCCCATCAAGGTGGCGGTGATCAATAATTCCTCCCTGGGCATGGTCCGGCAGTGGCAGACCCTCTTCTACGAGGGCCGGTACTCCAACACGGACCTCAACACCGGCCACGACACCGTCCGTATCCCGGACTTCGTCAAGCTGGGGGAGGCCTACGGCTGCGCCGCGTTCCGCTGTGAACGCGACGAGGATATCGACGCCACCATCCAAAAGGCACTCGAAATCAACGACCGGCCTGTGGTCATCGACTTCGTGGTGAGCCCAAACTCCATGGTGTGGCCGATGGTGCCCGCCGGCGTGAGCAACGACCAGATCCAGGTTGCCCGCAACATGACCCCGGAATGGGAAGAAGAGGACTGACCATGAGCCGCCACACACTCTCTGTCCTGGTCGAAGACAAGCCCGGCGTCCTGACCCGCGTCGCGAGCCTCTTCGCCCGCCGTGCCTTCAACATCAACTCTCTGGCTGTTGGACCCACCGAGGTTCCGGGGATCTCCCGGATGACCGTCGTCGTCGACGCCGACGGCGACCTGATCGAGCAGGTCACCAAGCAGCTCAACAAACTGATCAACGTCATCAAGATCGTTGAGCTGACTTCTGAATCTTCCGTACAGCGAGACCACATCCTGGTCAAGGTACGTGCGGATGCCGCGACACGTCTGCAGGTGACCCAGGCTGCAGACCTGTTCCGTGCCGCCGTCGTCGACGTGTCCACAGACTCGTTGGTGATCGAGGCAACCGGTACTCCGGAGAAGCTTGCAGCGCTGCTCTCAGTGCTGGAGCCCTTCGGCATCCGCGAAATCGTGCAGTCCGGCACCCTGGCCGTTGGACGGGGATCCCGCTCCATGAGTGACAGGGCGTTGCGTTCCGCCTAGGAAGCTGCCGGGCCCTGCCCGGCAGCAGGCAACGCCCGCAACCGCACCACAAGACACCTATCTACAACCCACTCAAGAGGAGTTACGCAAGTGACTGAAATGTTTTACGACGACGACGCCGACCTGTCGATCATCCAGGGCCGCAAGGTGGCCATTGTTGGCTACGGCTCCCAGGGCCACGCCCACGCGCTCAACCTGCGCGACTCCGGCGTCGAGGTTGCCATCGCCCTCAAGGAGGGCTCGACGTCGATCGCCAAGGCCGAGGACGCAGGCTTCACGGTCAAGAACGTTGCCGACGCCGCCGAATGGGCCGACGTCATCATGATCCTGGCGCCGGACCAGCACCAGCGGTCGATCTACAACGACTCCATCAAGGACAAGCTGAAGCCCGGCAAGGCCCTTGCCTTCGCCCACGGCTTCAACATCCGCTTCGGCTACATCGAGGCTCCCGAGGGCGTTGACGTCATCCTCGTCGCCCCGAAGGCTCCCGGCCACACCGTGCGCCGCGAATTCGAAGCCGGCCGCGGCATCCCGGACATCATCGCCGTTGAGCAGGACGCCACCGGTTCCGCGTGGGAGCTGGCCAAGTCCTACGCCAAGGCCATCGGCGGCACCCGCGCCGGCGTCATCAAGACCACCTTCACCGAAGAAACCGAAACGGACCTCTTCGGCGAGCAGGCCGTCCTGTGCGGCGGCGTGTCCCAGCTGGTCCAGTACGGCTTCGAAACCCTCACCGAAGCCGGCTACCAGCCCCAGATCGCCTACTTCGAGGTCCTCCACGAGCTCAAGCTCATCGTTGACCTCATGTGGGAAGGCGGCATCGCCAAGCAGCGCTGGAGCGTTTCCGATACCGCTGAGTACGGCGACTACGTCTCCGGCCCCCGCGTCATCACCCCCGAGGTGAAGGAAAACATGAAGGCCGTCCTGGCCGACATCCAGTCCGGTGCCTTCGCCAAGCGCTTCATCGAGGACCAGGACAACGGCGGCGTGGAGTTCAAGGCACTGCGTGCCAAGGCTGAGCAGCACCCCATCGAGGCCGTCGGCCGCGAACTGCGCTCCCTCTTCGCCTGGCAGCAGCAGGACGTGGACTACGTCGAAGGCTCCGCAGCCCGCTAAGCCTGGCTCAACGTGCCGTTATAAAGACAGACTGTGAGGCCGGGTTCACACTTAACAATGTGAGCCCGGCCTTTCCGTCGGCCTAGACTTGTTTTATCCCCCGGACTGCAACGCAGAGGATCAGCCGTGTCAAAACCCGTAGTACTGCTCGCCGAAGAACTTTCCCCCGCTACCGTCGAGGCCCTGGGCCCGGACTTCGAGATCCGCCAGACCGACGGCGCCGACCGTTCCCAGCTGCTGTCCGCCATCGGCGACGTTGACGCAATCCTGGTCCGCTCGGCCACGCAGGTGGACGCCGAGGCGATCGCCGCTGCGAAGAACCTCAAGGTCATCGCCCGCGCGGGAGTAGGCCTGGACAACGTGGACATCAAGGCAGCCACCCAGGCCGGCGTCATGGTGGTCAACGCGCCCACCTCGAACATCGTTTCGGCAGCTGAACTTACCGTTGGCCACATCCTCAGCCTGGCCCGCCACATCCCGCAGGCAAGCGCAGCCCTGAAGGACGGCGAGTGGAAGCGCTCCAAGTACACGGGCATCGAACTCTTCGAAAAGAAGATCGGCATCATCGGCCTGGGCCGGATCGGCGCGCTTGTGGCTGCCCGCCTGAAGGGCTTTGACACCAAGATCCTCGCTTACGATCCCTACATCACCTCAGCCCGGGCGGCACAGCTCGGCGTGCAGCTGGTGACCCTGGACGAGCTCCTGGCACAGGCGGACTTCATCACCATCCACATGCCCAAGACGCCGGAAACCGTGGGCATGCTGGGCGCTGACGCCTTCAAGAAGATGAAGAGCACCGCTTACGTCGTCAACGTCGCCCGCGGCGGACTGGTGGACGAGGAAGCACTCTTCACGGCCCTGCAGGACGGCGAAATCGCCGGCGCCGGCGTGGACGTCTTCTCCAAGGAGCCCAGCACCGACCTGCCGTTCTTCAAGCTGGACAACGTGGTGGTCACCCCGCACCTCGGCGCCTCCACCGATGAAGCGCAGGAAAAGGCCGGCGTGTCGGTCGCCAAATCCGTCCGGCTCGCCCTCGCCGGCGAACTGGTGCCCGACGCCGTGAACGTGGCCGGCGGCGTCATCGCCCCCGACGTCCGTCCCGGCATCCCGCTGATCGAGAAGCTGGGCCGGATCTTCACCGCCCTGACGCACGCCTCCCTGACCCAGTTCGACGTCGAAGTGGCCGGCGAGATCTCGTCCCTCGACGTCAAGGTCCTGGAACTGGCCGCCCTCAAGGGCATCTTCGCGGACGTCGTGACCGAGCAGGTCTCCTACGTCAACGCTCCGGTCATCGCCGAGCAGCGGGGCATCAACGTCCGCCTGATCACTACACCCGAAACCGAGTCGTACCGCAACGTCCTCACCCTCCGTGGCGCCCTGAGTGACGGCACCCAGATCTCCGTGGCCGGCACCCTGACCGGACCCAAGCAGATCCAGAAGCTCGTGGGCATCAACGGCTTCGAGGTTGAAATCCCGATCAGCGAGCACCTCGTGGTGGTGGCCTACACGGACCGTCCCGGCGTCATCGGAACCATCGGCCACATCCTGGGCATGAACAACATCAACATCGCCGGCATGCAGGTGGCACGCTCTGACGAAGGCGGCCAGGTGCTTGCCCTGCTGACCATCGACAGCTCCGTACCCCAACAGGTCCTGGACGCCATCAAGGCCGGCATCGGCGCCGAGATGGTGCGTGAAGTGGACCTGGAGGACTAACCCGCACCCCGGGAAACACCGCACCGCCGGCCGCCCGCGGCGAGTCCCGGCACGGCCACGTATGATTGGCCGGTCTGCTTACAATGGCTGGGTCCTGGTTCGGGACCGGGCCGGCAGGCCGGCCAATATCTTTTGCTCATCCGTCCCCGTCCATGTCCACATGGGCGGGGCGCGTATGTGCGCACGCAATCCAGGTTTCAGGGAGTTCCATGAATGCCGTCCAGAGGTTCATCAGAAGCAAAGTGCTGCTGTTGACCGCGGCCATCTTGATCGCAGCCATGTGCTTGTCGGTCCTTGTCCAAAGCCAGTCCCAGGCAGCGCTGAACAGGACCGTGGATGAAAATTCACGCGGCCTCTACGACGTCCTGGTCCAGGCCAAGGCTTCCTCCGGCTCGCTCATGCAGCCCGAGATCGCCAATGGCTCCGGCGGCATCAGCTTCGAGCAGCTGGAGACCATCAGGAAGCTCTCCGGCACCTCCGTGGCGGCCCCGATCAGCCTCGTCTCCCGCGTGACCCAGAACCTTGAATCCCCACGCCTCGATGCCATGGACTACCTCGGCTACAACGCCGGGCTGGCCGGCACCGCAACCGCGGACCAGGCCGCCGGGGCAACCGCCCCGGACCAGTGGCCCGCTGCCGAATCGGTCCTGGGCGATGAAATCAGGAAGTACCGCCTGACGGCCAGCGCAGTCAGCTCCGACGGCGTCTCCGAGCAGACGCTGTTCAAATCCACTGCCGAAGGCACCCTTGGCAAGGCCAGGCTCGTGGAGGAGCAGACTGCCGGCGGCAGCAGCATCCGCATCGCAGCGCCCGGGGACGAAACCGGGATCAAGTTTCCCGCCCCGGCAGGGGGCTCCGAACACAACCTCTTCAACCTTTCCGTGTCACTGCCCATGGCCCCCGAAATAACGGAGTCCGTGGTCGCCGTCGATCCGGCTGCCGAACGCGCCCTCCTGGGTTCCGCCGGCGACTTCCTGTCACCGCTGGAAAAGGCGCCACCGGGCGACGCCCGCGATGCCGGCGCGGTGGGACGGTACCTCGAGGGACTCTTCACCAACGGCATTAGCCTGGACGAGCTGGAGGAAGGACCGGATTTCCTCGGCGTCAAGCTCAAGTACTGGGCGCCGCTGATGACCCAGTACCAGCAGGCCAAGCGGAACGGGCAGCTGACTGACGATTCCCAGGCCATTCCCCTGATCGTCAGGTCCGGGACGTCCCTGGACCTGAAGTACAACGTCAAGATCGAAGAGATTGACGACGCCGGCAGGGTCGTCAAGGACGTCGGCACCGTCTCCCGTTCGCTGGACAAGGACTACCTGCCTTTCGTTTCGAAGGACCCCTTCGTCCTGTCATGGCCGGGTTCGACGGACCACTCCTCACTGCTCGGCAGCAGCGGCAACTTCAACCAGGGCCTCTACACACCCGCCACCTGGAGCACCGACTTTGCCGCGGCGCCCAAGTACACCGACGGCGAAGCAGCCGCCAACGGTGCCGAGGCAAAGACGGCAGTGCCCGGCGAATGGGTCACCGTCAACCGGCTTCCCGAGAAGAGTGCCAACGGCATGCCCGTTGACCAGACCCAGCGCGAGCCCGTGGATGAGCGCTCCTACCGGGAAAACCTGGAAACAGGGGAGCAGGCAGCAGCCCCGCTCGCCATGGTCTACGGCACATTCGATCCCTCGGCCGTTTCCGCCGCCGCCGGGGACGTCAACAAGCTGCCGCTGGGCGGCTACGACCCCACCCCCTTCACGCTGGTCAAGGACGCTGCGGGCAACGAAGTCCCTGCCACGGAACTTGAACCCTCCCTGAGTGCCACCGGGCTCGCCAGCCAGTCCGCAGGCGCCATCACCGACTACTACGGCCTTGCTGCTGCCCGCGGCTACACCGAAAACGCCAGCGTCATCGACGCCGTCCGGGTCCGTGCAACGGCGCCCGGCAGCTGGAAGGAAGCACAGCCCGACGTCGAACAGCTGGCCGGGGAGATCCGCGAGATGGGCCTCGAGGCCACCATCGTGGCCGGTTCCGCGCGGGAGGATGCCAGCATCTTCGTTCCGGGCTACAGCAAGGACGACGCCGGCAAGGAATCCGCCCTGGGGACCGTCAAGCAGTCCTGGGTCCGGCAGAATGCCGCGGAGGCCGTCACCGGGTCGCTGTCCGGCACGAACATCACCCTGCTCTTCCTGACGCTCTGCGGCGCAGCGCTCCTGACCGGCGCGTCAACGGTGAGCTACATCCGCAAGCGCAAGAGCGAAGCCGGAACCCTGCGTGCCATGGGCTGGACCCAGGGCCGGATCCGCCGCTGGGTCCTGGAGGAATTCGGCGTCGGCGCGGTCCTGCTGGCCGTGGCCGGGATAGTTCTGAGCCTGGCAAGCTGGAGCCTTTCCACCGCCCTGGTGTCCGCGGCTGTCCTGGTGCTGTACGCGGCGGCGGCGTTCTTCGCCGCACAGCAGCTGCGCCACCGTGATGAGATCGACCAGGAACCGCAGCACGACGAACGGCTCATTCCGGTGGACTCACCGCTGACCTTCGCCAACCGCCAGCTGAGCACCAACAAATTCAACACCCTGTCCCTGGCCGTAGCCGTGGGTGTGTTCGGGGCTGCAGCAGGCGGCCTGGCCGCCCTGCTCATCGACATCCCGCGCGCCGCCGGCGCCAGTGCGCTCAGCGGCTTGGCCGCGGCCAGCGTTGCTTTGCCGAGCATCCTCCTGGCCCTCGCCGGAGTTGCCGTAGGGCTTGTGCTGACCCTGGTCACCGGGCGGTTTGAACTCAATGCCAAGCGCCAGTACCTTGGCATCCTCGAGGCCATGGGCTGGAACCCGGACATGCTCCGCCAGGTCCGGCTGTTCGAGAACGCGCTGGTGGGTACCGTGGCCCTGCCCCTGGGCGTCCTGGGCGCCCTGGGCATTGGCCTGTTGCTGGCACCCTACGCCGCGCTGTGGGCGGGCGTGGCCGGCCTCGTGGCTGTACTTTGCTGGATACCGATTGCAACGAAAGTGGTCCAATGACAAACCCGACCAACGTCCAGCGGAGCCGCCGGTCCGGCTCCGGTGAGGTCCCCCTGCAGACCCGGGCCAACACCATCGTCAAGGCCGCCGACCACGCCACGCCGCTGGAACTGAGCGACATCACCATCCGCTACGGCGGCGGCAAGGGCGGCGCCGAAGCCGTCAGCGTGGTCGAAGGCTTCGACCTGACCCTGCACGCCGGTGAGATGCACTGTGTCGCCGGCCGAAGCGGTTCCGGCAAGACCAGCATCCTGACCGTAGGCGCCGGACTGACCCTGCCGACGTCGGGCCGCGTCTTCTGGGAAGGCGATTCGCTCGAAAGCATGGGCGACGACGAAATTGCGGACCGCCGTCGTGCGCTGATCGGTTACGTTGACCAGGGCGGCGCCCTGATCGACGGAATGAGCGCCCTGGAGAACGTGCTCCTCCCGGCCGTTCCAGACGGCGAAGTGGACCAGCGGCGGGACATGGCCAAGGACCTGCTGGACCTTGTTGGCCTGGGCCGGCGCATGCGGCACCGTCCCGCCCAGCTGTCCGGCGGCGAACGCCAGCGCGTGGCTATTGCACGGGCGTTGATCCTGGGCACCCGGGTCCTGGTGGTGGATGAGCCCACAGCGAGCCTTGACCGGGCCTCCGCCAACCGCATCATCAGCATCCTGAAGGACACCACGTCCGACGGAATCGCCGTGCTGGTGGCCTCGCACGACCACGAACTTGTCCGGCTCAGCGATACCCTGACCGAACTCATCTAGCCCGTCCCTCCCCACCGAAGGTAACGTCCTCCACGTGACTGCTTCAGAGAAAACGCCGTTCTACATCACCACGGCCATCACCTACCCCAACGGCGTGCCGCACATCGGCCACGCCTACGAGTACATTGCCACCGATGCGATGGCGCGCTTCAAGCGGCTGGACGGCTTTGACGTGATGTTCCTGACCGGCACGGACGAGCACGGGATGAAGATCGCCCAGGCGGCCGAAAAGGAAGGCATCACGCCCAAGGAGCTGGTGGACCGGAACGCGGAGGTCTACCAGGCGGCCCATGCCGCCCTGGGGATCACCTACGACCGCTTCATCCGCACCACCGACGAGGACCACTACGCCGCCTCGCAGGCCATCTGGAAAAAGATGGAGGCCAACGGCGACATCTACCTGTCCAAGTACGAGGGCTGGTACTCCGTCCGGGACGAGGCCTATTACGGCGAGGACGACACCGTGGTCAAGGACGACGGCGTGCGCTACTCCAAGGAAACGGACACCGAGGTGACGTGGACGGCTGAGGAGAGCTACTTCTTCCGGCTTTCGGCCTACCAGGACAAGCTCCTTGCCCTGTATGAGGCCCACCCGGAATTCGGCGCCCCGCAATACCGCTTCAATGAAGTCATCAGTTTCGTCAAGCGCGGCCTGGAGGACCTGTCCATCAGCCGCACCACCTTCGACTGGGGCGTCCCGGTCCCGGGAAACGACAAGCACGTCATGTACGTGTGGGTGGATGCCCTGACCAACTACCTCACCGGCGTGGGGTACCCGGACGTCGACTCGGACTCGTTCCGGAAGTTCTGGCCCGCTGACGTCCACATCATCGGCAAAGACATCTCCCGTTTCCACGCGATCTACTGGCCCGCCTTCCTCATGAGCGCGGGCCTGGAGCTGCCCAAGCGGGTAATGATCCACGGCTTCCTGCACAACAACGGCGTGAAGATGTCCAAGTCGCTGGGCAACGTGGTTGCCCCAGCGGACTTCGTGGCACAGTACGGCCTGGACCAGGTGCGCTTCTTCTTCCTCCGGGAAGTGCCCTTCGGCGCGGACGGCAGCTACAACCACGACGCCATCGTGGGGCGGATGAACTCGGACCTGGCCAACAATTTCGGAAACCTGGCCCAGCGTTCGCTGTCCATGGTGGCCAAGAACTGCGGTGGCCGCGTTCCCGTCCCGGGGGATTTCACTGCCGCGGACACTGCCATCCTGGCCCAGGCCGACGCCCTCCTCGCGTCAGCCCGGGCAGCTTTTGAGAAGCAGGAGTTCAGCCGCGCCCTCGAGGCGATCTGGGGCGTCCTGGGGGACACCAACGCTTACTTCGCGGAGCAGGCGCCGTGGGTCCTGCGGAAGACCGACGTCGAACGCATGAACACGGTGCTGTTCGTGACCCTTGAGGTGCTGCGGATCGTGGCCATCCTTGCCCAGCCGGTCATGCCCCGGGCAACCGGTGCGCTGCTGGCAACCCTCGGCCAGCCCGAGGGGGAAGCCCGGCAGTTCGCAGCGATCCCCACCCGGATTGTGGCCGGGACCGAGCTGCCCGCACCGTCGCCGGTGTTCCCCAAGTACGAGGAGCCGGCCGGCGCCTGACCCGGCCACGCTCTCTCACTTCCTGCAGGTTGTGGCCCAACGCTCTCTCACCGCTGGACAGGCGGTGAGAGAGCGTTGGTTGTTTTCCGGCAGGAAGTGAGAGAGCGTCCCTCGGGGTGTTCGGATTATGAGACGGCTTGACCAGCATATGGATAACTTGGCTAACCTGAATCCATGAGCGCATCCTCCATCGATCTTGCAGTTATCCCCGGCGACGGCATCGGCCCCGAAGTGATTGCCGAGGCAGTCAAGGTCCTCGAGAAGGCCGTGGCGGCGGAGGGCGTCGGGCTCAAGCAGACGCACTACAAGCTCGGCGCTGAGCACTGGCTGGCCACGGGGGAGACCCTGCCGGACGAAGTCCTCGCGGACCTCCGCACGCGGGATGCCATCCTGTTCGGCGCAGTCGGCGCGGCCCCCGGCGACACGCGGATCCCGTCGGGGATCATCGAACGTGAAATGCTGCTCAAGCTCCGCTTCAGCCTGGACCACTACGTCAACCTGCGCCCGTCCAAGCTGTACGGCACGGTCGGCAGCCCCCTGGCCAACCCGGGCGCCATCGACTTCATCGTGGTCCGGGAGGGCACAGAAGGCCCCTACGTGGGCAACGGCGGCACCCTGCGTGCGGGCACCCCCCACGAGGTGGCCACCGAAGTCTCCCTGAACACCGCGCACGGTGTGGAGCGCGTTGTGCGCGACGCCTTCCGCCGCGCAAGCGCCCGTGAGCGCAAGCACGTCACCCTGGTCCACAAGCACAACGTCCTGGTCTTCGCAGGGCATCTGTGGAAGCGCACGGTTGAGGCCGTGGCCACCGAGTTCCCGGATGTCACGCACGATTACCTGCATGTGGACGCCGCCACCATCTTTATGGTCACGGATCCGTCGCGTTTCGATGTGATCGTCACGGACAACCTCTTCGGCGACATCCTCACGGACCTTGCCGCCGCCGTGACGGGCGGCATTGGGCTGGCCGCGTCCGGCAACATCAACATGGACCGCACGGCGCCGTCCATGTTCGAGCCGGTCCACGGCTCCGCCCCGGACATCGCCGGCCAGGGCAAGGCAGACCCCACCGCTGCGATCCTGTCCGCCGCACTCCTGCTGGACCACCTCGGCTACACTGCCGCGGCCCGCAAGATCGAAGCGGCAGTGGTTGCCGACGTCGAAAAGCGCGACGGCGGTGCCCGCAGCACGAGTGCCGTGGGCGATGCCATCGTGGCCGGACTCTAACCCGCGCCGGAGCCGCAGGCATCGGGCGTAAGCTTGTCTCGAATCACCAAATGCCGCCTTGCCGTTCAGCGCTGAACCCGGGGCGGCCGATCGTGGAGGAACCATGACTCAGACTGCCCATGGCGTCGAATTCAGCCAGCAGCCCTCGGCCAACCCGAAGTCTGCTGAAGAGCGTGCAGCCATCCTGGCCAACCCGGGATTCGGCAACCACTTCACCGACCACACCGCCATTGTGGACTACAGCGTGGACGAGAACGGCAACGGCGGCTGGCACAATGCCCGGATAGAGGCGTACGGGCCAATCGTCCTGGACCCGTCGGCTGCCGTCTTCCACTACGGCCAGGAGATCTTCGAAGGGCTCAAGGCGTACCGCCACGCGGACGGCTCCATCTGGACCTTCCGTCCCGAAGCAAACGCGGCACGCCTGAACAAGTCCGCCCGCAGGCTCGCCCTTCCCGAACTGCCGGCCGAATACTTCCTCGGCGCAATCCGTGAACTGGTTGCCATGGACAAGGAATGGGTTCCCGCCGGTGAAGGTGAGGCGCTGTACCTGCGGCCGTTCATGATCGCCACCGAGGCCTTCCTGGGTGTCCGCGCCGCACGGGAGGTCTCCTTCCGGGTGATCGCCTCACCGGCCGGCAACTACTTCGGCGGCGAACTCAAGCCTGTGTCCATCTGGATCTCACGGGAGTACGCCCGCGCCGGCCGTGGCGGAACCGGCGATGCGAAGTGCGGCGGCAACTACGCAGCGTCCCTGATCGCCCAGCAGGAGGCTGAAGCCAACGGCTGCAAGCAGGTCCTCTTCCTCGACCAGTTCAACGACAACGCGGTCGAGGAACTGGGCGGCATGAACGTCTTCTTTGTGATGAAGGACGGCTCACTGGTCACCCCGGCGCTGACCGGCACCATTCTCGAAGGCATCACCCGGATGTCCGTCATCCAGGTGGCCAAGGACATGGGCCGCGAGGTCACCGAGCGCAAGATCACCCTCGATGAATGGCGCGACGGCGTTGCCTCCGGTGACATCGCCGAGGTGTTCGCCTGCGGCACGGCAGCTGTGATCACGCCGATCGGAGTCCTCAAGGACGCCACCGAATTCATTGGCTCCGAGAACGCCAAAGCAGGGGAGGCCACCATGGCCATCCGCGAGCAGCTGCTCGGCATCCAGACCGGCACCGTACCGGACACCCACGGCTGGCTTACCCGCCTGGCCTAGCCTGCCAGTTTCGAACATACGACGGCGCCTGCCGGACTTGGGTCCGGCAGGCGCCGTTCGTCCGGCAGCACGCCGGCGGGCTGATCAGCGCCGTGCGGCCTTTCGGGCAGCGTTCTTCAGCGCCTTCCGCGAAACAGGCTTCAGCGCCTTTCGGGCCGCTTCTTCGGCGATGGCCTGGTTACGCCGGGCGTCAATAACATCGTTCCAAAGCGCCGTCGCGAAGGCACCGCCGTCCTGGGCATACACGTCATAGGGATAGGCGGCAAAGACGGAGGGCGTGGTGCCGCCCGTGGGAAGATCCTGCCCCTTTGCCTTTGCCACGGCATCGCCTACGGCCCAGGTCCGGGTCAGATGGCGCACGAGGTTTTCCTGCACAAAGACGTTTGCGTCGCTTGAAGCGGCAGCACGTGCCAGGAGCACATCCAGGTCTTCAGCCAGGATGTTCGCCGCCCATTCGTCCACGGGTGCTGCCCCGGACCGGAAATCCTCGGCCACGCCCTCCACTGCCTCGCTCCAATCGGCGGTCTCGCGGAACTTCTTCCACGTGGGAAACCACACGATGCTGCCCGTCGCGTGATTGTGGATGTGCTGGAGTCCGCTGTTCTTCTCTGCGGCAGCATGGTCGTGGCCGGCGGCATCAGCGTCGGTGAGGAGCTCTGCAAGCGTAATTGTGGTGCTCATGGTGTGTGATTCCGGCTTCCTGGGAGATCGTGTGGTCTTCATGGGTGCTCAACCCGGAAACCGGGCTGTTCTATTCCGGCGGCTCTATTCCGGCGGCCGAAACCCACCTTGTTCAGCAGGCAGTGCAAGGATGGGACAGTGACTTCAGCTTCCGGTCCCGTCCTCCAGCGCAGCTCCGCCCTGGCGCAGTACGTCCTGGCGCCCAATCCCGGGCCCATGAGCCTGGACGGGACCAACTCGTATGTCCTGAGGGCGCCGGGCAGCCCGGGCGCCGTGGTGGTGGATCCCGGACCGCTGGACGAGGCCCACCTGCGGGCACTCGCCGCGGCGGGGCCCGTTGAACTGGTCCTCGTGACCCACCGCCATGCGGACCACACTGCCGGTGCTGCACGGCTGCACCAGCTGACCGGTGCCCCGGTGCGGGCGGCAGACGCGGCCCACTGCCACGGCGGAGGCGCTGCATTGAAGGACGGGCAGGTGATCCATGCAGCAGGGCTCGAGGTGAGGGTGCTGGCTACTCCCGGCCACACGTCAGATTCGGTCTGCTTCCACCTTCCCGGTGACGGGCTGCATGGTTCGGTTCTCTCCGGCGACACCATCCTCGGCCGCAGCACCACCATGCTTGACTACCCCGACGGGACCCTGGGCGACTACCTTGCCTCGCTGGACAAGCTCGAGGCACTAGGTCCCGCAGCGGTCCTCCCAGCCCACGGACCAACCCTTCCGTCCCTGGCAGACGTTGCCCTTGCCTATCGCAGGCACCGCCTGGACCGGCTCGAACAGGTGCGTGCTGCGCTGGCCAGCCTCGGCCGGGAAGCCTCCGCCAGTGACGTCGCGGACGTCGTCTATGCCGACGTCGACCCTTCCGTGCGGCGCGCTGCCGAAACGTCCGTCTCGGCCCAGCTCCACTACCTTCGGGGAGACGCAGGGCAGCAGTGGCCCGGGGAGCCACGCCCGGCGAGACGGTAGGGTAGGAGCCATGCGTATTGCCAGGTTTGTCGTTGATTCTGATCCCCTTTACGGCGTCGTCGAAGGTGACACCGGCAGTGAGGAAATCACTGTCATCCATGGAGACCCCTTCTTCAACGGCGTGGAGCGCACCTCCGTCCGCCACAAGCTGGAGGACGTCCGGCTGCTGGCGCCGATCATCCCCCGCAGCAAGGTCATCGGCGTGGGCCGCAACTTCGTGGAGCACGCCCATGAACTGGGCAATGAAGTCCCCGCCCAGCCGCTCCTGTTCCTGAAGCCGAACACCGCCGTCGTGGGCCCCAACGATCCCGTGGTGCTGCCGGACTTCTCGGAAGAAGTGTCCTTTGAGGCGGAACTGTGCGTGGTGATCGGACGGATCTGCAAGGACGTGCCCGAGGACCGCGTGGATGATGTCATCTTCGGCTACACCTGCGGCAACGACCTCACCGCCCGGGATGTCCAGAAGACCGACCTGCAGTGGACCCGGGCCAAGGGCTTTGACACCTCGGCGCCGCTTGGCCCCTGGATCGAGACGGAACTGGATACCGAGGACCTGCAGATCCAGGGCCGGCTCAACGGGGAACTGCGGCAGGACGGCAGCACCAGCCAGATGATCCGGGGCGTCCGCGAACTGGTGTCCATCGTGTCCCAGGCCTTCACCCTGCTGCCCGGCGACGTCATAATGACCGGAACGCCGGCCGGAGTGGGCCTGGTCAGCGCCGGTGACCGCTTTGAGGTGGAGATCGAGGGCATCGGCCGCCTGTCCAACCCCATAGTCCGCCGCTGACGCCCGGGCCGCCCCGACCCCTGGCGGCAGACGGTAAAGTTGGAGCCACTATGACTACTGCTTCCGCGTCGAATGCTGCCTCCCTGCCCCTCGTTTCTGCCGACACTCCCGTGCGGGTCCGGTTCTGCCCGTCGCCCACCGGCACCCCGCACGTCGGGCTGATCCGGACGGCCCTCTTCAACTGGGCCCATGCCAAGCACACCAAGGGCACGTTCGTGTTCCGCATCGAGGACACGGACGCGGCGCGCGACTCGGAGGAAAGCTACCTGCAGCTGCTCGAGGCACTGAAGTGGCTTGGCATCACCTGGGAAGAGGGCGTGGAAGTGGGCGGCCCCCACGAGCCCTACCGTCAGTCACAGCGGCTGGACCTCTACAAGGACGTCGTGGCCAAGCTGATCGAGGGCGGCTACGCCTACGAGTGCTACTCGTCCCCCGAGGAAGTCGAGGCGCGCCACCGCGCCGCCGGCCGCGACCCCAAACTGGGCTACGACAACTTTGACCGTGAGCTGACCGATGAACAGGTGGCCGCCTTCAAAGCCGAGGGCCGCCAGCCCGTGCTGCGGGTCCGGATGCCCGATGAGGACGTCACCTTCACCGACCTGGTCCGCGGCGAGATCACGTTCAAGGCTGGCAGCATCCCGGACTACGTCATTGTCCGCGCTGACGGGTCCCCCCTCTACACACTGGTGAACCCGGTTGACGACGCACTCATGGGCATCACCCACGTACTGCGCGGCGAGGACCTGCTGTCCTCTACGCCACGCCAGGTTGTCCTCATCCGTGCACTCATGAAACTCGGTGTTGCCAGCTACATGCCGGAGTTTGGCCACCTGCCCTACGTCATGGGTGAAGGCAACAAGAAGCTCTCCAAGCGCGATCCGCAGTCCAACCTGTTCCTGTTGCGTGACCGCGGCTTCATTCCCGAGGGCCTCCTGAACTACCTGTCCCTGCTGGGCTGGAGCCTCTCCGCCGATGAGGACATCTTCACCGTGGACCAGCTCATCGAAAACTTCGACGTCCACGACGTCCTGGCCAACCCGGCGCGCTTTGACATCAAGAAGGCCGAAGCCATCAACGGCACCCACATTCGGATGCTCGCCCCCGGGGACTTCCGCGAGCGGCTGGTGCCCTACCTGCGCACTGCGGGCTATGTGGGGGAGGAGCTCACGGCGCGGCAGGAGGACATCCTGACCGAAGCCGCGCCGTTGATCCAGGAGCGCATCACGCTTCTGGGTGAGGCCCCGGACATGCTCGGATTCCTGTTCAAGGACGACGACGCCATTGACGTTGCCGACGACGCCCGGAAAGGCCTTCCGCAAAACCTCGACGAGGTACTGGATGCAGCTATTGCGGCCCTGGACAGTGTCCAGGAGTGGAACGCCGAAGAAATCCAGGCAGCGCTCAAGCAGGCTCTCGTGGAAGACCTGGGACTGAAGCCCCGGCTCGCGTTCGGACCCGTGCGCACCGCTGTTTCCGGACGGCGCATTTCCCCGCCGCTGTTCGAGTCCATGGTCATCCTGGGCAGGGAATCCTCCCTTCGCAGGCTCCGGGCCTTCCGTGGCTGATGACCGCACGGCGATGACAGCTTCCCGACGGGCCGGCGCCGGTGTCCTGGACACGCCCTTCGGGGCGGTCCGCGGGATCCTGTTCGACATAGACGACACGCTGGTGGACCTCGAGTTTTCGATGACCACAGCCCTTCGGGAGGTCAGTGAACACCTGCTGCCGGGCATGGACCAGGCCGGCTGGGAGAGGTTCGGGCGCATCTTCACGCACGAAACCACCCACTATTACGACCGCTACCTGGCCGGGGAGCTGACGTTCAACGAGCAGCGGCTGCTGCGCGGCCGCGCTGCCCTGGGCCACTTCGGGGTTGAGCTGGCAGAAGGTGAGCAATCCCACCAGTGGCTCACGGCATACGTGGAAAAGCAGCCCGCCTACGTGAAGCCGTTCCCGGATGTCATGCCGCTGCTGGACCTGCTGGACCAGGCCGGCGTCCCCTACGGTGCGGTCAGCAACAACGTCCACGACTATCAGCGCGCCAAGCTGGACGGCGCAGGACTTGAACGCGTCAGGCGCCTGGTGGGCACGGACACGCTGGGTGTGGCAAAGCCTGATCCGTCCATCTACCTGGAAGGTGTCCGGCTCCTGGGCATCGGACCTGCGGAAACGCTCTATGTGGGTGACAACCGCCTGCTGGACGCGGAAGGCTCGACGGCGGCCGGCCTCTTGGGTGTCTGGCTCAACAGGGCGGGGGAACAGGTGCAGGAATTCCGGGGCAACATGGTGTCGTCGCTGGGCGAACTTGTCGGCTGAGGGCGATTGACGCGGGCCGGGCGTACGCCCGGCCCGCGTCCCCGACCGGCACACCGGAGGCCGATTTGTGTGAGCACGAAGTCTCGGGTAAAGTAATTTCTCGTGCTGAGGCGCACGGAGCAGGGCAAACGCCCTGAAAACCGGCCCGAAAGTATCATTGGGATATGGTGTAATTGGCAACACTACGGTTTCTGGTACCGTCATTCTAGGTTCGAGTCCTGGTATCCCAGCTCTGGTTTGAGCACTGATTTAGAGCCCAAAACGGAAGGTTTCAGGCGGTTCGCCGATTTGAAACTGAAGCGAAGTGTGTGAAACAATCACTGAGCTTGACCAGCGGAAACGCTGGCAAAAGTACGGTAAAGTACACGGCCCCATCGTATAGCGGCCTAGTACGCCGCCCTCTCACGGCGGTAACGCGGGTTCGAATCCCGCTGGGGTCACCAACGAAATGGTCCCGGGCACACGCCCGGGGCCATTTTCTGTTGTGTGCTGGAGCCCACCGGCAACGCGCGCCCGAACTGCGGCCGTGTGGAGCCCGAACTGGCATGATGTTGCTGTGACCTCCCCGAACGAGCAGGACCACCCGAACCACGCGCAGCACACGCCCACGGGCAGTGCCGCAGCCCTGGCGGCCGTCGCGCTGCTGGAAGAGGTGCGCGAGGATCTGGCCGCCACTGAGCTGCCGCTTGCCCTGACTGACTCGGAGCAGGCCCGGCGTGAGGCAGCCAGCGCCGTGGCCCAGCTCGATGATTACATCCTTCCGCGGTATCGGAGCCTTGACGCTCCGCTCCTGGCCGTCGTCGGGGGTTCCACGGGTGCGGGCAAGTCAACCCTCGTGAACGGGATCGTGGGGCACCCGGTCACCCGCGCAGGCGCCATCCGTCCCACCACCCGCCAGCCCATCCTCCTGCACCACCCGTCGGAGGCGGACTGGTTCGAGGGCCAGCGCGTGCTGCCGAGCCTCAGCAGGATCCGTGGGTCCGTTACCCACAGCCCCGTGCCGGCAAACCGGGCAGGAGCGGTTCCGGATGCAGCCGCCATGTCTTCCCTTGTCCTCGTGGCAGACCCGGGAGTGCCCGCCGGAGTTGCCGTCCTGGATGCCCCGGATGTTGATTCCATCTCGGATGACAACCGCAAGCTGGCTGCCCAGCTCCTGGCTGCCGCCGACCTGTGGGTCTTCGTTACCACTGCCAACCGTTACGCCGACGCCGTGCCTTGGAAGCTGCTCCTCAACGCCGCTTCGCGGGACATCATGGTGGGGGTGGTCCTGGACAGGGTTCCTCCGGGTGCGGAAGAAGAAGTCAGCGAGGACCTGCGCAGCCTCCTTGACCGGGAAGGCCTCGCCGCGGCGCAGCTGTTCGTCATTCCGGAGACCACCCTGGATCCGATGGGCATGCTGCCCGCCGGGGCCGTCCAGCCGCTGCGGGCCTGGCTGGCGGACCTGGCCGCCGACGCCGCCGGCCGGTCCGACATCGCCCGCCGCACGTTGAACGGGACTGTGCGGGCGATGGCAGGGCGCGTCTCCGCCGTCGCGCAGGCCGCGCGGGAGCAGCAGCACGCCGCCACTAACCTCGAAGAAGCGGCCGTCGGGGCCTACCGGGACGCTGCGGACCGCATCCTGGATGCCACGAGGGACGGCGCGCTCCTGAGGGGAGAGGTGCTGGCCCGCTGGCAGGACTTTGTGGGTACAGGGGAATTCTTCCGCACCCTCGAGCAGAACGTGGGACGGTTCCGCGACCGCGTGGGTGCCTTCTTCCGTGGTGAACCCGCACCCGCCGTCAGGGTGGAAGCCGCCATCGAGACCGGCCTGCAGGCAGTCATTGTTGACGAGGCCGCCAATGCCGCCGAGGACACGGACCAGCGCTGGCGGAACGATCCCGCCGGGCGCCAGCTGCTGGGTACGGACGACCTCTCCGGCACAACGCCGGGCTTTGAAGACCGCGCCGCCGCAGAGATCCGGGTCTGGCAGGAAGCCCTGATGGACATGATCCGCACCGAGGGCCAGGGAAAGCGGACGCAGGCCCGCTGGCTGTCCTTCGGCATCAACGGACTCGGCGCCGCGCTGATGATCGTCGTCTTCTCCATGACGGCGGGGCTCACGGGACTCGAGGTGGGTGTCGCCGGAGGAACCGCCGTCGTGGGCCAACGGCTGCTCGAGGCCGTCTTCGGCGAGGACGCCGTCAGGCGCATGGCCGAAAAAGCGCGCGAGGACCTTCACACCCGATGCCTGGTGCTGCTGCAGGAAGAGAGGCGCAAGTTCCTCTCCCGCCTGCCGGAATACGACGGCAGCATTCCCGACACCCTGGCTGCGCACGCCGCCGCCCTGGTGCGGCTGGCGGACAACGCGTGAGCCGCCACAGTGGCGCCCGGGAGGCGACCCGGCTGGACCGCCGGCTTTCCGCCCTCAACGACGCCCGCGAGCTTGGCGAAGGCGTCCTTCCGGACGAGTCCCTGCAGGAAGTCTTCAGTGTCCTGGAGCGCGCAAGTTCGCGGCGGTCGCTCTCTGCAGACCACACGGTGGTGGGATTTTTTGGTGCCACGGGCAGCGGAAAATCCTCTCTTTTCAACGCCGTCAGCGGCGCGGAAATTGCGACGGCGGCAGCGCGCCGTCCAACGACGTCGGAACCTTTGGCAGGGGTATGGGGTGCGGACGGCAGCGAACCGCTGCTGGACTGGCTGGAGGTCCGCAACCGCCACCACGCCGCTGCTGTCGAAGGATTCGCGGACGAGGACACCGGCCTGGTCCTGCTGGACCTGCCGGACTTCGACTCCACCAAGGCATCCAACCGTGAGGTGGTACAGCGGATGGTGGGAATGGTGGACGTCCTGGTGTGGGTCCTTGATCCGCAAAAGTACGCCGACGCGGCAGTGCACAACGACTTCCTGTCCCGCCTGGCCTCGCACGGCGCGGTGACCCTGGTGGTGCTGAACCAGGTGGACCTGCTGCCGGAACGCGATGTGCAGCCCGTCCTGGATTCCCTGCGCTCCATCCTTGCCCGCGACGGACTTGCCAAGGTTCAGGTGCTTGCGGCTTCGGCGGTGACGGGAGCCGGCGTTGACCAGGTCCGGGCTGCCATCCGTGGGGTTGCCATTAAACGCAAGGCCCAGTCGCAGCGGCTTGCTGCCGATATCACCAAGGCATCAGCGGAGCTGGGGGCGGTGTCCGGCGAGGGAACCGCAGCCGGTGTACGGCCTGCGGCCATTACCCGCCTTGCCGACGAACTGGCTGTGGCAGCCAACGTTCCCGTAGTGGTCCGCGCGGTGGGCCAGTCCTACCGGCTGGAGTCCGTCAGGCGCACGGGCTGGCCCGTGACCCGGTGGCTCTCCCGGTTCCGTGCTGATCCGCTGCGGCGGCTCAACCTGCGCAGCGCGGCGCCATCGGAGCTCAACCGGACATCCCTGCCACCGGCAGGAGCGCCGGAGCGGGCACGCACGGACGCCGCCGTGCGTGAATTCGCCGACGCCGCGAGCACCGGCGCTCCCGGGCCCTGGCGGGCCGCCATCCGGGGAGCCGCCAGGGAGGGGCGGGAGCGGCTGCCCGATGCACTTGACCAGGCCATCGCCGGAACGGACCTCGCCGCCAACCGGAAGTCCTGGTGGTGGGGAGTTTTCAACGTGGTGCAGTGGCTGGCGCTGCTCACCGTCCTGGGCGGACTGGGCTGGCTCGGCGTCCTGGCTGCCCTGGGCTATTTCCAGATGCCCGTGCCTGAGGTGCCCCGGGTGGAGGGTTGGCCAATTCCCACCCTGATGATTGCAGGGGGTGTGGTGCTGGGTATTTTCCTGGCCATCACCGGCCGCTTCATAGCCGCTGCTGCGGCCAACATACGGGCAGCGAGGGCACGGAAGAGGCTCAATGCCGCGGTGGCTGCTGTTGCGCAGGAACTCGTGGTGGAACCGGTGGAGCTGGAGGTCAGCAGGCAGGCCGCATTCGATGCTGCGCTCAGGACGGCTGCAGCCGGCTAGCTGCGTCCCGGACCTTGACCAGGGTCCGAAGGTTGCGCGTCGTGGTTGCGGCTTTGAACTTCGCTTTGGCGGAGATCTTGCTGAAGGGGCTGTCCAGGGTTCCGCCGGCCGGTGCCAGCCAGGCCAGCGCCTCCGGCCCCAGCCTCTTCTGCTGGTGTCCTTCCAGGGCGGCCCCGGCCGCGTCGAGTTCATCGAGCACGTCGTGGTCCGAGGAGAGCGTGATGTAGGTATGGGTGGCCTTGTCGTCGTCCGGGTAGGGGCACGCCGCCACGAGTTCTGAGACCCGGCCGGCCTCGAGGACCACCACCCAGGCATCATAGCCAAAGGCATCCCGGAGGCACTTCTCACAGGTGCGCTTCACAGCGGCGGCGCCGAGGTTGCTGGTGAGGACCACGTTTCCGCTCGCAAGCAGTGTCCCGGCGTCCTGGAATCCGGCAGCCTGGAGGGCGTCCCGCAAGGCGGCCATTTTGATGTTGATGCCGCCCACGTTAATGCCACGGAGAAAAACCGCATAGCTGCCCATGGCGAAATCCTAGCGCCGGGCGGGCTGGTTGCGTCGGCCTAGGCCGGGCGTCAGTCGTTGTTCTTGCGGAGGGCTTCGGTGAGGAGCCGTCCGGCGTTGCACACTACTTCCGCGTGCAGCCGGCCGGGCTGGCGGGTGAGGCGCTCAATGGGCCCGGAAATGGAGACGGCCGCGATGACCCGGCCGGACGGTCCGCGCACCGGTGCGGAGACGGAGGCGACCCCCGGCTCCCGTTCGCCGAGGCTCTGTCCCCAGCCCCGGCGTCGTACTCCTGCCAGGACCGTCGGCGTGAAGCGTGCTGACTGCAGTCCCTCGAGGAGGCGGTCATGGTCTTCCCACGCGAGCAGTACCTGCGCTGCCGAACCTGCCTTCATGGACAGCTGGGTGCCTACGGGGATGGTGTCGCGAAGGCCGATGGGCCGTTCGGCCGACGCAACGCACACGCGCCAGTCACCCTGGCGGCGGAAAATCTGGGCGCTTTCCCCGGTGGCGTCGCGCAGCTGCATCAGGACGGGCCCGGCGGAAGCTATCAGACGGTCCTCGCCTGCAGCAGAGGCCAGCTCAACCAGGCGGCTTCCCAGGACAAAACGGCCCTGGATGTCGCGGCTCACCAGGCGGTGGTGGACCAGGGCGAGGGCCAGGCGGTGGACAGTGGGCCGGGCCAGGCCGGTGGCTGCCACAAGCTGCGCCAGCGTGGTGGGGCCGGCTTCGAGCGCATCAAGCACCTGGGCCGCTTTATCAATGACACCGACTCCACTAGAATTGTCCATGTAATGATATTGCCGTCTCAATATCTGAGATGCAAATCTTTCGGCTGGCGCAGTGCCAAGCCGTCCTGATTCAGTTGATCTCATCAGCCAAACAGCAGTGAAGGGAGATGGCCATGGCAAAGACATTGGCCGAGAAAGTCTGGGACGCACACGTGGTGCGCAAAGGTGATGGTGACGGTGCCAACGCCCAGCCCGACCTTCTCTTCATCGACCTCCACCTGGTCCACGAAGTGACGTCACCGCAGGCGTTTGAAGGCCTGCGTCTGGCAGGGCGCAAGCTGCGCCGCCCGGACCTCACCATCGCCACGGAGGACCACAACACTCCCACGCTGGACATCGACAAGCCTATCGCCGACCTCACCAGCCGCACCCAGATCCAGACCCTGCGCAACAACTGCGCCGAGTTCGGTGTCCGGCTGCACAGCCTCGGGGACGCGGAGCAGGGCATCGTCCACGTGGTCGGCCCGCAGCTGGGCCTCACCCAGCCGGGAATGACAGTGGTCTGCGGCGACTCCCACACGTCAACGCACGGTGCTTTCGGCGCCCTGGCCATGGGCATCGGCACCTCCGAGGTGGAGCACGTCATGGCCACCCAGACGCTCTCCCTAAAGCCATTCAAGACCATGGCCATCAACGTCGAGGGCACACTGCGTCCCGGCGTGACCGCCAAGGACATCATCCTGGCCGTCATCGCCAAGATCGGCACCGGCGGCGGGCAAGGCTATGTCCTGGAATACCGTGGGTCCGCCATCCGCTCGCTGTCCATGGACGCGCGCATGACCATCTGCAACATGTCCATCGAAGCCGGTGCCCGCGCCGGCATGGTGGCGCCGGACGAAACCACCTACGCCTTTATGGAGGGCCGTCCGCACGCTCCCCAGGGTGCCGACTGGGACGCCGCCGTCGAGTACTGGAACACGCTGCGCACTGACGACGACGCCGTCTTCGACGCCCAGGTTGACCTGGACGCCGACACCCTGGAGCCGTTCGTCACCTGGGGCACCAACCCCGGCCAGGGCGTCTCGCTGTCCGAGTCCGTGCCGTCCCCGGAGGACTTCGGCGACGAGAACGCGAAGGCTGCCGCCGAGCGGGCGCTGCAGTACATGGGGCTGGAGGCCGGCACCCCGATGAAGGACATCCGCGTGGACACGGTGTTCCTGGGCTCCTGCACCAACTCCCGCATGGAGGACCTGCGGGCTGCCGCGGGCATCATCCGCGGACGCCAAAAGGACCCCAACGTCCGGATGCTGGTTGTTCCGGGCTCCGCGCGCGTGCGGCTGGAAGCCGAGGCCGAGGGCCTGGACCGCGTGTTCAAGGACTTCGGTGCGGAGTGGCGCTTTGCCGGCTGCTCCATGTGCCTGGGCATGAACCCGGACCAGCTGGAGGTGGGGGAGCGCTGCGCTTCCACCTCGAACCGCAACTTCGAAGGACGCCAGGGCAAGGGCGGCCGCACCCACCTGGTGTCCCCGGTGGTCGCCGCCGCCACCGCCATCCGGGGCACCCTGAGTTCGCCGTCGGACCTTGATCCGGCCCCCGAATCCGCCGCCATCCGCACCGACGAAGCCTAGGACACGCCATGGAAAAGTTCACCACCCACACAGGAATCGGCGTCCCGCTGCGGCAGAGCAACGTGGACACGGACCAGATCATCCCCGCCGTCTACCTCAAGCGGATCACCCGGACCGGCTTCGAGGACGCCCTGTTCTCGGCATGGCGCAAGGACCCGTCCTTCATCCTTAACAAGGAGCCCTTCTCTGCCGGCTCCGTTTTGGTGGCTGGCCCGGACTTCGGTACCGGATCGTCCCGCGAGCACGCCGTCTGGGCGCTGAAGGACTACGGCTTCAAGGCCGTCCTCTCCTCGCGCTTCGCCGACATCTTCCGCGGGAACTCCGGCAAGCAGGGCCTGCTGGCCGCCGAGCTCTCCCAGGACGACATCGAGCTCATCTGGAAGGAACTCGAGAACGCTCCGGGGACCGAAGTCACTGTGGACCTGGTGTCCAAGACGGTGGTGTGCGGAAACATCGTTGCGCCCTTCGAGATCGACGACTACACCCGCTGGCGCCTGCTGGAAGGCCTCGACGACATCGGGCTGACCTTGCAGCATGAGGCGGACATCACGGCCTACGAGGCCACCCGGCCCTCGTTCAAGCCCAAAACCCTGCCTGCGCGCCTTTCCTCCGCGGGCTGAAGCAGAGTTCCATGTCATAAAAAGGTGCGACGGCGGCGCGCCACGCCCTGCCGCCGTCGCCTGCGTATTTCGGTTCGGTAACGCAACCTCCTATGCTTGGTTGGAGCCTTTGCAAGGATTTAGGGGCGAGTGATCGTAAGGAAACCGGTATATGAGTAGTGTTCTGACAATCCGCGGCGGAGTCCCGCTTACAGGCCGCGTCAGCGTCAGGGGAGCAAAGAATCTTGTCCCCAAGGCGATGGTGGCAGCGTTGCTGGGTAACGAACCCTCGGTGTTGCGGAACGTCCCGGAGATCAAGGATGTGGAGGTGGTCACCTCCCTCCTGCAGCTGCACGGCGTCACCGTGGTCAAGGACCCGGTCAACGGGGACCTCACGCTGGATCCGAAGGCAGCCAAGACGGCCTCCAGCACTGCCATTGACGCCCACGCTGGCGACTCCCGGATTCCCATCCTGCTCTGCGGGCCGCTGATCCACGCCATCGGCGAGGCGTTCATTCCCGATCTCGGCGGCTGCAAAATCGGCGACCGCCCCATCGACTACCACCTGGACGTGCTGCGCCAGTTCGGTGCCGTGGTGGAGAAGCGCCCCGGCGGGATCCACATCTCGGCACCCAAGGGCCTGCACGGGGCAAAGATCTCCCTTCCGTATCCGTCGGTGGGCGCCACCGAGCAGGTCCTGCTGAGCGCCACCCGCGCCGAAGGCATCACCGAGCTCTCCGGTGCCGCCACCGAGCCGGAGATCATCGACCTCATCGCCGTGCTGCAGAAGATGGGCGCCATCATCAGCGTCCAGACGGACCGGACCATCCGCATTGAAGGTGTCCGCGACCTCGGCGGCTACAACCACCGGGCACTCTCGGACCGGAACGAATCAGCGTCGTGGGCCTCTGCTGCCCTGGTCACCAAGGGCGACATTTTTGTTGAAGGCGCATCCCAGCGGGACATGATGACCTTCCTGAACACCTACCGCAAGGTGGGCGGCGGGATGGACATCGGCGAGGACGGCATCCGTTTCTACCACCACGGCGGCAAGCTCAACCCGCTGGTCCTGGAGACGGACGTGCACCCCGGCTTCATGACGGACTGGCAGCAGCCCCTGGTGGTGGCCCTGACCCAGGCCGAAGGCGTGTCAATCGTTCACGAGACTGTCTACGAGAACCGCTTCGGATTCACGGATGCGCTCATCCGGATGGGTGCCAGCATCCAGGTGCACCGGGAATGCCTGGGCAGCGTGCCGTGCCGCTTTGGCCAGCGCAACTTCCTGCATTCGGCCGTGATCTCCGGACCCACCCAGCTCAAGGGCACCGACATCGACGTTCCGGACCTCCGCGGCGGCTTCAGCCACCTGATTGCAGCACTGGCGGCCACGGGAACCTCGCGCGTGACCGGCATCGACATCATCAACCGCGGCTACGAACGGTTTACCGAAAAACTGGCCGGGCTGGGTGCCGACTTCGACATCACCACCACGAAGTAGCGGGCAGACGTGAAGGAACCGGCCAAGAGCCGCGCCACCCTTGCGGTGGTCGCCGCAATAGTCCGCCCCCTGTTCAACCTCATGATGGACAAGAAGTGGGAGGGCACCGATAAGCTGCCTGCCGGCGGCTTTATTGCGGCGCCAAACCACTGCACCGAGATCGATCCCCTGATCGTGGGCCACCTCCTCTACAACCACGGGATTGCCCCGCACTTCCTCGCCAAGTCCGGCCTGTTCAAGGTTCCGGTCCTGGGCTGGGTCCTGCGGGCCACCAAGCAGATCCCGGTGGAGCGTTCGACGGCGGGGGCGAACCGCTCCCTCCAGCTCGCGCAGGAGATCGTTGCCGAGGGCGGTGCCATCATCATCTATCCCGAGGGCACCCTCACCCGTGACCCTGCCCTGTGGCCCATGAAGGGCCACACGGGCGCAGCGCGGCTCGCCCTTGAAGGCGGCATCCCGGTGGTGCCGATCGCCCACTGGGGTGCCCACGAGGTCTTCCCCCGCTACGGCAAGCGGTTCCACCTGTTCCCGCGCAAGAGGTCCAGGGTTGTTGTGGGCGATCCCGTGGACCTGAGCGCCTTCGCCGGCCGTCCGCTGGACAAAGCCACACTGACAGGCGCCACGGACGCAATCATGGACGCAATCACCAGCCTTCTCGCGGAGATCCGCCAGGAAGAGCCTCCCGCGGAGCGCTGGGACCCGGCCAAGCAGCAGCAGGCGAAGCACGGCAGGTTCGTGGAGCGCGGACAGCAGCAACCCGGCACTGGAACGGAAACTCCGTGACCGCTGGGGAAAGGCAGGCGGGCTCGGCCCGTTCCGTTGCTGTCCTCGGTGCCGGCTCCTGGGGGACAACGTTCGCCAAGATCCTGGCTGATGCAGCGGCTGCAGCAGGGGATCCGCGCAGCATCAGGCTGTGGGGCCGCCGCGCTGAAGTGGTGGACCAGATCAACACCAGCCACGTCAACGAGCAGTACCTGAAGGACGTCCCGCTCCCGGAGAGCATCTCGGCGTCCACGGACGTTGCCGCTGTCCTGGACGGCGCGGACCTCGTGGTCATCGCCGTCCCGGCGCAGTCCTTACGGCCGCAGCTGCGGGAGTGGAAGGGCCTGATCGCGCCGGACGCCATGGTTGTTTCCCTGATGAAGGGCCTTGAGCTCGGCACGGACGCCCGGATGAGCGAGGTCATCGGCGAGGAGCTTGGCCTGCCCGCCGAACGCATCGCCATTGTGTCCGGTCCCAACCTGGCCATGGAGATCGCCCGCGAAGAACCAACCGCATCGGTGGTTGCCTGCACGGATTCCGCCGCTGCCGGCTGGATCGCCAGGAGCTGCACCGCTCCCTATTTCCGGCCCTACACCACGGCGGACGTCGTTGGGGTGGAGATCGGCGGGATCGTGAAAAACGTCATTGCGCTGGCCGTGGGCATCTGCGAGGGCAAGCAGATGGGGGACAACACCAAAGCGTCCGTCATCACCCGCGGCCTCGCCGAAACGTCCCGCCTCGCCCTGGCACTGGGCGGCGAGGCCAAGACCATGGCCGGCCTGGCCGGGCTGGGCGACCTCGTGGCCACCTGCTCCTCGCCGCTCTCGCGCAACCACACCGCGGGCCGGCTGCTCGGCCAGGGCCTCACGCTGGAGGAGGTGGGCCAGAAGATGACCCAGACCGCCGAAGGCATAAAATCGGGCCAGGCCGTCCACGAACTGGCAGGCAAGCTGGGCGTCGAGATGCCTATCACTGCCGCCGTCGTTGCCGTGCTGGCCGGCAAGCTGTCCGTTGACCAACTGGGGCCCCTCCTGCTGTCCCGGGAACTGAAACCTGAAGGCGATTACTGACGATGTCCCACGAAAACCTGGCCGCGGGGGAGACCGCGCCGCGGGCGAAACCCCGGGTGGCGGTACTTTTCGGCGGCCGCTCCAGCGAGCACGCCGTGAGCTGCGTAACGGCTGCCGGTGTACTCGGCGCCATCAACAAGGACAAGTACGAGGTGATTCCGATTGGAATCGCCAAGACCGGGCAATGGGTCCTCGCGGGCGCCGACACCGCCCAATGGTCCCTGGCGTCGACGGCCCTGCCAGAGGTGGCGCCGTCACCGCAGACCGTCACCCTGGCGGAAATCGGGGGCGAACACCAGCTGATCGTGGCCTCCCCGAACGAGGTGCCCCAGGAGCTCGGAACCGTTGATGTGGTCTTCCCGCTGCTTCACGGCCCCTTCGGCGAGGACGGCACCATCCAGGGGCTGCTGGAACTCTCGGACACCCGCTACGTGGGCGCCGGCGTCCTGGCTTCCGCCGTGGGCATGGACAAGCACTACATGAAAGTGGTCTTCGAGGCGGCCGGGCTGCACGTGGGCCCGTATGTGGCGGTCACCGACCGGCAGTGGCTCAAGGACCCGGAGCTGGTACGGAAACAGGTGGACCGGCTGGGCTTCCCGGTCTTCGTCAAACCGGCCCGCGCAGGCTCCTCAATGGGCATTTCCAAGGTTGATTCACTGGCGGACCTGGACGCCGCCATCGAGGAAGCCCGCAAGCACGACCTCAAGCTGGTGATCGAAGCCGGGATTATTGGCCGGGAGATCGAATGCGCTGTCCTTGAGGGCAGGGGCACAGACGCCCCGCGGACCTCCATGCCCGGGGAGATCTCCGTGGCCGGCGGCACCCACGAGTTCTACGATTTCAACGCCAAGTATGTGGAGGACGACGCCGCCTCCCTCAGCTGCCCGGCAGACATTCCCGAGGAAGCCATCGCCCGGGTCCGCGAGCTCGCAGCGGCAGCTTTTGACGCCGTCGGTGCCGAAGGACTGAGCCGTGTGGACTTCTTCTACACCCCAGCCGGTGAGCTCATTATCAACGAAATCAACACCATGCCAGGGTTCACACCCAAGAGCATGTACCCGCAGATGTGGGCGGCCTCCGGGCTGGACTACGCCGACCTCATCGATGAACTGATCTACCTGGCGCTGCACCGCAAAACCGGGCTCCGCTGACATTCCCACCGGCACCCTGACCTCGCTCCGCTTAGGCCAGGGAACCCTGCCGGCGTGGGCCCACCACCGGCACCCTGACCGGAACGTGGACCCTTACTGGCTGGGCGGCAGGTTCTGCAGGTCCTCCTGGCCCACGCAGTTCCTGGCCGCCGGTACCTTGCCGGCGGCCGCTGCAAGGTCTGCCAGGACTGTTGCAGAGCTGATTTTGTCGGGGTCCATCAGGATCTCGGTTGCCGGTTCGCGGCCATAGGTCGTCAGGGTCCAGACGGGGTTGCCCTCCTTGATGACCCAGTCGATGCCGTTAACGGTCACGCAGCGGTCTGTCGTGGGTCCCGGGACGTTGACGCCGCAGCGGAGGATCACCAGGGATGGATCACCCCAGGCGGCCGTCGCCTGGCTGTTGGTCTTCCGGAGCGGGTTCTCGCCAATCGCGTCCGGCAACGCCACCATCATGGGAGCGCAGGCGGGGTTGGCTGCGTCCTGGGCGGCAGGAACATCCACGGGAGGCGAACAGGACGTCAAGGGTATGGCCGCAAGGCTCCCAATCAGTGCCAGCCTGGCAGTGCGGGCGGACAGGGAAAGCTGGGGACGGTGCATCCCTCCAGCCTATCGCCGCGAACGGGGCAGCCCCGACGCCGGGCACCGCCTGCCCTCAATGTCAGGGCCCCGCGATAGCGTAGTGGGGTGCCTGAAAAACCCACGTCCTCCCGCCCCCAGCCCGGTCCGCAATCCGGCAGTGACCAGCCCGTTGCAGACGTGCCCCAGCTGACTGTCTCCGCCCTGCCTATCTCAGCCACGCCTGTCTCTGCCCTTTCCGAGGGCGAGCTGCTGGCCCGGATCTTTCCGCGGCTGGCCATGGAAGGCACGCACAGCGCCGCCACCCTCCTGGGGCCGGGGGATGATGCTGCCGTGATCGCCGCTCCGGACGGCAGGACTGTCATCAGCATCGACACCCAGGTCCAGGACCAGGATTTCCGGCTCCAGTGGCCAAGCGGCTACAAAACCACCGGGTTCGACGTCGGCTGGAAAGCAGCGGCTCAGAACCTCAGCGACATCAACGCCATGGGGGCCAGCGCAACCTCGCTGGTGGTGAGCCTCACGCTTCCTCCTGACACCCCTGTGGGCTGGGTGGAGGACCTGGCGGACGGACTCACCTCCGGGATCAGGGACCTCGGCGCAGCCAACTGCTCGGTGGCCGGAGGCGACCTGGGGCGCGGCCGGGAAATTTCCGTGACGGTTGCGGTGCTGGGCACCCTCGACGGCGGCCCGGCAGTCCTCCGGTCCGGGGCCAAACCCGGAGACACCCTGGCCCTCGCAGGCACCGCCGGCCACGCCGCCGCCGGCCTCGCCCTGCTGGAGTCCACCATTCCACTGGAAACACTCAGCGCCGAGCTCCGCGGCCTGGCCGAACTCCAGTGCAGGCCGCGGCCGCCCCTGGCCGCGGGACCTGCCGCGAGGGCTGCCGGCGCAACAGCGATGCTGGACATCTCGGACGGCATGCTGCGGGACGGCCTGCGGCTGGCGGCAGCCAGCGGTGTCGCCGTCGACCTCCATCCGCGCCCGCTGGAGCGGCTCAAGGACGTCCTGCGGCCCGCAGCGGACCTTCTGCACACGGATGCCGGCGGCTGGGTGCTCGGCGGCGGGGAAGACCACGGGCTGCTGGCCACATTCCCCTCCGGCACCCTGCTGCCCGCCGGATTCACTGCGATAGGCTCAATACAAGCACTGGGAATCAACGAGCGCCCGGTCGTCACAATAGCGGGCCGGTCCGCGGACACCGGGGGATGGGATCACTTTGCACACTAAGGTTGCCGCCAACGCGCAAGCGATGAAGAGGTGGTTGGGCAAGGCTGAGACGGCACTTGGCAACCACAGCGACCGCCTGAATGCCATCAATATTTTCCCGGTGGCCGATGGCGACACCGGGACCAACCTCTACGTCACCGTGCGGGCGGCCGCCCGGGCCGTATCCGCCGGCGGGGACCAGCCTGCGCAGATGGACGTGGGCGCCGTCCTGGCCACCGCAGGCCAGGCCGCCATGGAGGAAGCACGGGGAAACTCGGGAACGCTTCTCTCGGTGTTCCTGACGGCCGCCGCTGAGCCGCTCGCGGGACACACCCGCCTGACATCCACCCTCCTCGCAGCAGCGCTTAACCGCGCCCAGATCCGCGCCTGGTCAGCCTTGAGCGACCCCGTTCCCGGCACCATGCTCTCCGTCATGGAAGCGGCAGCCCGGGCTGCCGCGGCCGTGGACGCAGGGCAAAACGGTGACGACAGCAACCACGCCCTGGGCCTCGCCCTGGACGCCGCCGTCGAAGCTGCCCTCGCAGCCGTGATCCACACCGAAGGCCAACTGGCCGCCCTGACCTCCGCGCACGTGGTGGACGCCGGCGGGGTGGGAATGCTGCTGATCCTCGATTGCCTGCGCTCGGCGATCCTGGGCGAGGAGCTCCAAAGCGAGCTCCTCGACGGACTGCACGGCTACGACGTGTCGGATCCGCACATCCACAGCGCCATGCCGGACGACGACGGCGTGGAAGTCATGTGCACCATCAGCCTTTCCCCGCTCAACGCAGCCACCCTCCGGCAGCGGCTGGACGAGATCGGCGAATCGGTCATCATGAGCCAGGTGGGCAGCGGGCCCGACCCCGAGGGCAACTACCGGTGGCGCGTCCACGTCCACGTGCCCGAGGGGGAGCCCGCCGTCGAGATCATCCGGTCCCTCGGTGAGCCAGCCAACATCAGCATCAGCGAACTTGCCCTGCCGCGCGATCCGGCAGCGGATGCAGTGAACTCCAGCGGGCATGAGCGCTGAACTGGACCTGGCGCTGGAACGCCGGCTTGGCAAGCGTTCCGCCGCAGTCATCGAAAAGCACCTGGGCATCACCACGGTGGAGGGCCTGCTTAACTATTACCCGCGCCGCTACATGAACCGGGGGGAGCTGACCCCCATCAGCGAGATCCCGCGGGACGAGGAAGTCACCCTGATCGCGCGGGTCCTGTCCAGCAGCACCCGCCGCATGCAGGCGCGGCGCGGCACCATCACCGACGTCGTGGTTTCGGACGACGACGGGAAACAGGGACTTCGGCTGGTAGGTGGCACGGAGTACCGTGGCAAAGCGCCAGGGACGCTCAAGATCAGCTTCTTCAACGGCTACAAGGCCCAGGCGGAGCTGCTCCAGGGCCGGCTGGCCCTCTTTTCCGGCAAGGTCACCAGCTTCAAGGGATCCCTCGGCCTCACCAACCCGGACTACCAGCTCCTGGACGAGGACATGTTCAGTGGCAACGGCCGCGATCCGGAAAAGATGGCCGCCATGCCCATCCCCGTGTACCCGGCCACGTCCAAGCTGCCCAGCTGGAAAATCCAGAAGGCCGTCTCCACGCTGCTCGAAACCGCTGACCTCGACTCCCTGCCCGACCCCATCCCTGCCGACATCGCGGCACGGGAGAAGTTCCTCCCCATTGCCTCGGCGTACCGGCTGATCCACGAGCCGGAGTCAGCCGGTGACTGGCAGCAGGCCCGCCGCCGTTTCCGCTACCAGGAAGCGCTGGTGCTGCAGTCCGCGCTGGCCCGCCGCCGCGCCCAGCTTGGCGCGGAGGAAGCCACCGCCCGCAGGCCCGTCCCGGACGGTCTCCTGGCCCGCTTCGACGCCGATCTTCCCTTCACCCTCACTGCCGGGCAGGCCGCCGTCGGGGAGACCCTGGGGGGCGAGCTGGCCCGGGACACCCCCATGAACCGGCTCCTGCAGGGCGAAGTGGGCTCCGGCAAGACAGTAGTGGCGCTCAGGGCCATGCTGCAGGTGGTGGATGCCGGGGGCCAGGCGGCCCTGCTGGCGCCCACGGAAGTCCTCGCCGCGCAGCATTTCGATTCGATCCGCCGCACGCTGGGACCCCTGTCCAGCGACGGCCTGCTGGGCGGAATGGACGGCGCCTCCGTCCAGGTCTCGCTGCTCACCGGGTCCATGCCCACAGCCGCACGCCGCCAGGCCATGCTCGATGCCGCGTCCGGAACCGCGGGGATCGTCATCGGTACCCATGCCCTGCTCAGCGACAACGTCTCCTTTTACGACCTCGGCCTGATCGTGGTGGATGAGCAGCACCGGTTCGGCGTGGAGCAGCGTGACGCGCTCCGGGCCAAGGCCAGGAAGCCCCCGCACCTGCTCGTCATGACTGCCACACCTATCCCGCGGACGGTCGCCATGACCGTTTTTGGTGACCTCGAAACGTCCGTCCTGAACGAACTGCCGGCCGGCAGGGCCCCCATTTCCACGCACCTGGTGGGGCTCGCCGAGAACCCGGCATGGGCAGGCCGTATCTGGGCAAGGGCGCGGGAGGAGATTGACGCGGGCCACCAGGTGTACGTCGTCTGCCCCAGGATCGGTACGGACGACGACGGCGATTTCAGTCCCGGTGAAGCGGCGCCACCGGCGGGGGACACGGAAGGCGACGGCGGGCGGGAGCTCGCGTCGGTGAGCGCCGTCGTCGAGCATTTGTTGGAGGAGCCGTCGTTGTCCGGGGTGCCGCTGGCGCCGCTCCATGGCCGGCAGGAGCCGGACCTGAAGTTCCGGGTGATGGACGATTTTGCGGCGAACCGCATCAAGCTGCTGGTGTCCACCACCGTGATCGAGGTGGGCGTGGACGTCCACAATGCAACCCTGATGGTCATCCTTGATGCCGACAGGTTCGGGGTCTCCCAGCTGCATCAGCTCCGCGGCCGGGTGGGCCGGGGCGGGCTCCCGGGGACCTGCCTGCTGGTAACCTCCCTTGAGCCGGGCCACCCTAGCCGGCGCAGGCTGGAGGCAGTGGCCGCGACCACCGACGGGTTTGCGCTGTCCGAGGAGGACCTCAAGATGCGTCGCGAGGGCGACATCCTTGGGGCCTCGCAGTCGGGCGGACGCTCCACCCTGAAGCTGCTGCGGGTCCTGGAACACGGGGATGTTATTGCCAGGGCACGGGAAGATGCACAGCAGATCGTGGGCGGGGACCCCGCCCTGGCGGACCGTCCCGAGCTTGCCGAAGCGATAGAGAAGTACCTCAATCCGGAAAAGGAGGCGTTCCTTGAACGCGGATAGCATGGTGCGCGCCGGGTTGCCTGGCTTCGCAGACAGGAGTGCCCAGTGAGCCGGATCATTGCGGGGGCCGCCGGCGGCTCCCCCCTCACAGCCGTTCCCGGTTCCCTGACCAGGCCCACCACGGACCGGGTCAAGGAGGCGCTTTTCTCCCGGCTTGATGCCTTCAACGTCATTGCCGGTGCCAGGGTCCTGGACCTTTATGCCGGCTCCGGTTCCCTGGGGGTTGAGAGCGGCAGCAGGGGAGCGCAGACAGTCGACCTGGTGGAATCGGACGGAAAGGCAAGCGCCGTGTGCCAGCGCAATGCCGACCTCGTCAACGGCGTGCTGGGGCGCAAGGCCGTCACCGTGCACCGCTCGAAGGTCGAACCCTTCCTGGACCGTGCCCCGGAGACCGCTGAGTGGGACCTTGTCTTTATGGACCCGCCGTACCCGCTTGAGGAGGTGGCGTTGAGTGCCGCGCTCCAGAAGCTCGTACCGCACCTGTCGGCTGCCGCCGTGGTGGTGGTGGAGCGGTCATCCCGTTCCCCGGAGCCGCAGTGGCCTGACGCCCTGGCCAGGTTCGCCGAGAAGAAATACGGGGAAACCATGCTGTGGTACGCGGAGCCCAACGTGCCTGACGCCATTGACGAGGGCGACGTTCCGGAAGCGGCGGAACAGGCGGAACGCTAGCCGGGCCGGAGCCTGCCCCGTTCAGCGGTCAGCCCGCAAAGGGGTCCAGATCCAGTCCGGCCAGGACTTTCGCCGGGTGCGGCCCCAAGGCGGTCAGTTTCGCTGTCCAGTCCCGGGGCCATGGGATCTGCGTGCCCGTGAGGATGACGTTTCCGGGGTGGCGGCCCTCGAACATGCCCGCTTCTGCGAAGGCAGCCACATCCGCCATGGCCTCCCGCATGGCCGCCACCTGGCTTCGGACCAGTGTGAGCCCCGGTTCGTCACCCACATTGACGATCAGCACGCCGCCGGGGCTGAGCCGGTCCCTTATTTCCCGGTAGAACGCACTGCATGCCAGGTGCGCCGGTGCCTCCGGCCCGGAGAAGATGTCCAGGATGACGACGTCGAACCGGAGTTCCTGGTCCAGCCGGGCCAGTGATTCCCGGGCATCGCCCGTGACAGTGCGCAGGTCCGTGCCCTCGGGCAGGGGGAGCTGGCGCAGGACGAAGTCAAGCAGCTCGCGCTCCAGCTCCACGGCGTACTGCACCGATCCCGGCCGGGTTGCCTGGATGTACCGCGCCAGGGTCAGTGCCCCGGCCCCCAGGTGCAGTGCGCGGACAGGCTCCCCGGCAGGTGCTTCAAGGTCCACCAGGTGGCCGATCCGGCGGAGGTACTCGTAGAAGATTTCCTCCGGCCGGACAAGGTTGACGTGGGACTGTTCCGCGCCGCCGATACTCAGGACGTAGCTGCCTTCGGTGAAGGCATCCGGTTCAATGGACGCGTGCTGCCCGGTGGTCCGCAGGAACCGCGCCCGGGTTTCACGCCCGGCGGACATCAGAGCCTGCCGCTGAGGGAAGCCAGGCGCCCGGCGGCCTCGTGCAGGACGCCGTCCTTCTTGCAGAAGGCGAACCGGAGCAGGCTTCGGGTCCGCTGCGCACCCTCCTCGTGGCAGAACACGGGGACGGGAATCGCGGCGACTCCCACCAGCGCCGGGAGCCTCCGGGCCAGGTCCACAGAGTCAGTGATGCCCAGGGGAGCAGTGTCAACATTGACGAAGTACGTGCCCTGCGGGGAAAAGACGTCGAACCCTGCGGCGCGGAGCCCTTCGCTCAGGATGTCCCGCTTGTTCTGCAGCGATGCCGCGATGCCCTCGTAGAAGGAGTCCGGCAGGCCCAGCCCCAGGGCGATGGCCGACTGGAACGGGGTGCCCGAACTGTAGGTGAGGAACTGCTTGACTGTCCGCACGGCGGCCACCAGGTTCTCCGGGCCCGTGAGCCAGCCGATCTTCCACCCCGTCAGGGAGAACGTCTTGCCCGCGGAGGAGATGGTGATGGTGCGGTCTGCGGCTCCGGGCAGGGATGCCACCGGCACGTGGCTGACGCCGAACGTGAGGTGTTCATAAACCTCATCCGTAACGATGACGCTGTTGTGGGTGCGCGCCAGGTCGACGATCCGCTGCAGCACTTCCCGCGGGAAGACAGCGCCGGTGGGGTTGTGGGGGTTGTTCAGGAGGACAATCTTTGTCCGGGGGCTGAACGCGGCTTCGAGCGCTGCCATGTCCGGCATAAAGTCCGGGGCCAGCAGCGGGGCGGTCACGTGGGTTGCGCCGGACAGGCCGATGACCGCGCCGTAGGAATCGTAGAAGGGTTCCAGCGTCAGCACCTCGTCGCCGGGCCCGGCAAACGCCAGGAGTGAGGCGGCAATGGCCTCGGTGGCGCCGGTGGTGATAACCACCTCGGAGGCGGGATCGGGCGAAAGGCCATAGAAGCGCTGCTGGTGTGCCGCCACTGCCTCCCGCAGTTCCGGGATGCCCTTACCGGGCGCATACTGGTTCGCGCCTGCTGCGATGGCGGCCCGGGCGGCTTCCCTGATTTCCAGTGGTCCGTCCTCGTCCGGAAATCCCTGGCCGAGGTTGATGGCGCCTGTCTGGACAGCCAGGGTGGTCATCTCCTCGAAGATAGTGACGCCCAGCCCTCCGCCGGGGGAGAGGAGGTTTGCTCCGAGGGCTGTGCGCTGCCAGGGAGCGGGAGCCGTGGGGGCGGAAACTTCCCGTGGTGCATGCATCCAGTCATGGTATCCCGGCCGTCCCATGGGGTAGGTTCGGAGCATGAGACGCGCTGTCTGCCCCGGATCCTTCGACCCCATCCACAACGGCCATCTCGAGGTTATTGCACGGGCGGCCGGCCTCTTCGATGAAGTCATCGTGGCCGTATCCACCAACCAGGCCAAGAACTACAGGTTCACCCTGACCGAGCGCCTGGAGATGGCGCGGGAAACCCTCGCCTCACTCAAGGGCATCGTGGTGGAACCCGTAGGGGAAGGGTTGCTGGCCGAGTACTGCCGGCAGCGGGGCGTCTCAGCCATCGTCAAAGGGCTGAGGTCGTCGTCGGACTTCGACTACGAACTGCCCATGGCCACCATGAACCGGCAGCTCAGCGGCGTGGAAACAGTCTTCCTGCCGGCTGAGGCGCACTATCTTCACCTGTCCTCCACCCTCATCAAGGAGGTGGCAGGCCTTGGCGGCAACGTGTCGGACTACGTGCCCCGGTCGGTGCAGCGGCGGATGGTCTCGGGCGAGCCTCCGCACAACCAGCACCCAAAAGGGTAGGCTTGTCCGGTACTTCGGCACTGTGCGCCGGCCGGTTTGAGTCCCCGTGGCTCTTCAGGCTAAGATGGTACGTCGGTCATATGTCCAACAGGAGTTCTCATTAAAAGAGATGCTGGTTCGCCCTTGGCGTTCGACGTCAAGGACCTCGGGCGCAGCCCGGGAAGCATGCGGACACTGACGGAACATGTACCCGCACCAGGTGACCTTGGTGTGGCGCTCATTGGCGTTCAGGAAGGCTCGGATGTCGAGCTGGACCTGAGGCTTGAGGCCGTACACGAAGGAATTCTGGTATCAGGTACCGTGCTCACCGAGGTAACAGGTGAGTGCGGCCGATGCCTGGATCCCCTTGCGTATGACCTTGAGGTCAATGTGCAGGAACTTTTCTTCTATGAGGGCGTGGAGCTTTCGGACGAAGAAGATAATGAAGAGCAACGTCGAGTCGAGCACGATGTAATCGATCTTGAACCGGTGTTGCGGGACGCAGTAGTGACCGCGCTGCCGTTCCAGCCGGTGTGCCGGGAAGACTGCCAGGGCCTTTGCTCCGAATGTGGAGTTCGCCTGGAAGACGAGCCGGGGCACCACCACGAGGTCCTGGATCCTCGCTGGGCTGCCCTAGCTGATATGGCTAAGCCTGACCGGCAAAATTGATGTGTACGTGTTTGTCTAGAGAGAAATGAGTTAGCCGTGGCTGTTCCCAAGCGGAAAATGTCTCGCTCGAATACCCGCGCCCGCCGCTCCCAGTGGAAGGCGACCGCCCCCCACCTGGTGAAGACCGTCGAGAACGGCCAGGTCACCTACAGCCTGCCGCACCAGGCAAAGGTCGTCACCGACTCGGCCGGCACTGCGCTGTTCCTTGAGTACAAGGGACGCAAGGTCGCAGACGTCTAATCGGCCACTCAGGCTGACATGATGTCTTCAACTGAAGAGCTTCTGAAGCGTCTCGGTGTCTCTATTGACGCCGGGACGCTTCGTCTTGCGCTCACCCACCGTTCCTACGCCTACGAAAACGGCGGCATTCCCACGAACGAGCGCCTGGAATTCCTGGGCGACTCCATTCTGGGATTCTCCGTCACGGACGCCCTGTACCGGGACAACCCGGACCTTCCCGAAGGCGACCTGGCCAAACGGCGTTCCGCCGTCGTCAGCACCCGCGCGCTGGCCGGCATCGGCCGCAGCCTGGGCATCGGGGAGTTCATCTACCTAGGGCAGGGCGAAAAGCTCACCCAGGGCAAGAACAAGGCGTCAATCCTGGCAGACACCATGGAGGCCCTGATCGGCGCCACCTACGTCTCCAACGACATCGAAACAGCCCGCCAGCTGGTGATGCGCCTGATCGGCCCGCTACTCAAGGACGCCGCCGCCCTGGGCGCCGGGACGGACTGGAAGACCAGCATCCAGGAGCTGGCCGCCAGCCGCCAGCTGGGTACCATCCACTACGCCGTGGATGGTGCCGGGCCGGACCATGCGCGGACCTTCACTGCAGTCCTGCACGTCGGTGGCACCGCCTACGGGAAGGGCTCCGGCCACTCCAAGAAGGAAGCGGAGCAGGAAGCTGCTGCTGACGCCTGGCGGGTACTCTCCGGAGCCGGCAACCCTCCGGGGGCAGCTACGTCCGCCGGTTCCGTCCCCGCAACGTAGCCGTGCCCGAACTTCCCGAAGTCGAGGTGGTCCGGCGCGGACTGGTGAGCTGGGTCCGGGGACGGACCATCGATGCGGTGGAGGTGGTTGATCCACGCTCGATCCGCCGGCACGCGCTGGGCACCGAGGACTTTATCGGGAACCTGCAGGGTGCCACCGTCGGGGACGTTGTGCGGCGGGGCAAGTTTCTCTGGATGCCGCTTCTGGACACCGGCGCCGGCGCGCCGGCGGGAACCCGGGAGAGTGCCGGCGTCCCGCAGGTGGCGCTTATGGCACACCTGGGCATGAGCGGCCAGCTCCTGATGCAGGGCGGGGACGTGCCGGACGAAAAGCACCTCAAAGTCCGTTTCCGGCTCAGCCCGCGCAGCGGCATGCCCGACCAGCTGCGGTTCGTGGACCAGCGGATTTTCGGGGGCCTGTTTGTCACGGGCCTGGTTCCAACAGACGACGGCGGCCCCGGCGGCCTCGGTGAATCGCCCCTTCCGCTGATCGCCGGAGAGGCGGCGCACATCGCACGGGACCCGCTCGACCCGGCTTTCTCGTTCGACCTCTTCTACCGGCGTCTCCGGAAACGCAAAACCGGGCTGAAGCGGGCACTGCTGGACCAGGGCCTGGTGTCGGGCATCGGAAACATCTATGCCGATGAAGCCCTCTGGCGCGCCCGACTGCACTACGCCAGGCCCACGGACACGCTCCGGCGTGCCGAGGCGGAACGCGTCATCGCGGAAGCCCGGGAGGTCATGCTGGACGCCCTGGCCGCCGGCGGGACCAGCTTTGACTCCCTTTACGTCAACGTCAACGGCGCCTCCGGATACTTCGACCGTTCCCTGAATGCCTACGGCCGCGAAGGGTTGGAGTGTAAGCGCTGCGCTGCAATTGGCGTGTCCAGCCGCATGAAGCGCGAGCAGTTCATGAACCGTTCGTCCTACACCTGCCCGGCCTGCCAGCCCCGGCCGCGGAACGGCCGCTGGTAGCGGAACGCTCGCGGGAGGCCGGATAAAGCAGCCGGCTATCGGGCGCGGTAGTGTCCGGCCAGCCTCGCCAGGCCCTCGTCAATGGATACTGCCGGTGCCCAGTCCAGGAGCCGGCGGGTTTCACGCTGGTCGAACCAGTGGGCGGTGGAGAGCTGTTCGGCGAGGAACCTGGTCATCGGTGGTTCCCCGGCCCGCCCGGCCCGGGTCCACAAAACTTCGATCAGCGATCCTGCCGCCCGCGCCAGGCCGCCCGGAACGGACCAGGACGGAGCCGGGACGCCGCCGGCGGCGCAGATGCCCGCCAGCAGCTCGCCCACCGGCCGTGGTTCACCGTTGCTGACCACGAGCGCCCGGCCGTGGATGTGGTCCATGCGGTGCAGCGCCGCGGCGATGGCTGAGGCGGCATTGTCCACGTAGGTTGTGTCGATCAGGGCAGCCCCGTCGCCGAGCAGGTGCAACCGGCGGCGGCGGGCACGGTCCAGGACCCGTTCCACCAGTTGTGTGTCACCAGGGCCCCAGACGATGTGCGGGCGCACCGCTGCGACCCGGAAATCCGGGGAGTCCGCAGCCAGCGCCAGCAGCTCGGCTTCGGCTTTGGTGCGCGAATAGTCTCCATGTGCGCGGGCAGGGTCCGCGGGTTCGGCGCCCAACCCCGCTATGGCGGCCCCCGAGTTGGCCACGGACGGCGAGGAAACGAAGACCACGTCCCTGACGCCCGCCCTGCGGGCCGCGCGGAGCAGGCGGCGCGTGCCGTCCACGTTCACGGCATCGAAGTCCGCGGCCTTGCCCGTGAAGGAGACCTTGGCGGCCAGGTGGATAACGCCCTCCGCGCCGGCAACAGCGCGGCGGACGGCGTCGTCGTCCGTGATGGACCCGGTATGGTCCGTGGCGCCGTCGACGCCGGCCGGGCGCCGCTGGAAGGTGCTGACGGCATGGCCCTGGCGGACCAGCAGCCGAGCCACCCCGCCGCCCAGCAGGCCGCTCGCTCCGGTGACCAGGACCCTCATGGCCTGCCCGCCCGGCCACCGGACAGCACCGCGGCGGCCCACCGGGACAGCCGGGTCCGGTCGATCTTGGCGTTATGGCGGATGTCGGTGGGCTGGAAGGGGACAACCAGGACGGCGGAGACGCTTACGCCTTGCGTCCGGGCCGCTTCACGGACCCGCGCTGCGAGCTGCGGCGCGGCGGGACCCGCCCGGCGGGCCTGCGGCAGCGTCTCGACGACGGCCACCACAGCCTGCGTCCCGGAAGGTCCGACGCCGACGACGGCCGCCAGCCCGACGCCGGCCACGCGCTCGATGGCCTGCTCTGCGCCCACCGGAGTCACCACGGCGTCCGGCGCGGTCACGACATGGGCCAGGCGCCCTTCCACCCAGAGCCGGCCGGCACTGTCGAAGTGCCCGACGTCGCCGGTGCGGTGCCAGCCGGCCGTGCGGATGCTCTCACGCTGGGTCAGCCAGAGCCGATCGTAGCTTTCCTTCACATGCGGTGCGCTCACCAGGATCTCGCCGGTGACTCCAGGCTCCGTGACGGGGGTGTTGCCGGCGGCGGTACCGTCCGCAGCAAGCGGGATGACAGCTACGCGGGCGCCGTGCACCGGCCGTCCCACGCACACGCCGTTGCCGGCACCAGCCGTATGTCCGGCGGCAGCGTCTGCCGCGGCGGCACGGATCTGTTCAAAGCTGATGTCGGTGACCGGCAGTGCCTCGGTCATTCCGTAGGGGGTGTGCAGCGAGGCGTGGGGCAGCAGCCGCTGCATCTCCGCGAGGAGCGTTTCGGCCACGGGTGCGCCGGCCGAGAGCAGCAGTTCCACGCGTCCCAGGGCCTGCTGGCCGGCCTGGCCCAAGCCGATCCGGGTGGCGAGGACGTTGCGCAGTGCCGCGGGGGAGGCGAAGACCACGGTGGCGTCGATGGCCGCGGCGGCGTCCGCCAGTGCGCGGGCTGTGAGGGTGCGCGGTGCGGTGACGTCCATGGCGGGCGTCACGGAGACGGCCCCCAGGGCCGGTCCCAGCAGCGCGAACGGCGCGAATCCGGCCACCAGGCGTGCGCCGGGGCGGATCCCCAATGTCGCGGCCACGGTATCCCGCATCGCCGTCAGCCGCCGCTGCGTGTACACCACACCCTTGGCGGGTCCGGTGGATCCGGAGGTGAAGAGCACCGCGGCGGGCGCATCCGGGTCCGGGTCCTGCAGGACAGGTGTCGGGAGCTTGCCCTGGCGGGCCAGGGCGGCGAGGGAGGTCTCGACGGCGAGGAGCCGGCGGCGGGCGGGCGGCAGGTCCCGCACGCTGATGCGCCGCCCGGGCCAGCCGAGTACCGATGCTGCCGCGAGGGCCTTGTCGATGCCAATAAGGAAATCCGGGACGGAGCCCTTGACGGCGCGGCTCAGGCCCCGCGTGCCGAGTCCGGCGTCCGCCACCACCACCACTGCGCCGAGCCGCAGGCAGGCGTAGAGGACCACGGTCAGGTCCACGCCGGGTGGAACCATCAGGCTCACGCGACTGCCCGTCCGCACCCCGGCCTGCCGGAGTCCATTGGCGACGGCGGCGATCTGCTGTTCAAGCTCCAGCCAGCTGAGCGAACGGGAAACACTCCCGTCCGCGGCCATTTCCGCGACGGCGGTGTCCCCGCCGGCCGCTCCTGCCGCGAGCTCCGCCAGTGGTTCCCACAAAGGCGTGAAGCGGGTGCCGGAATCTTCCGCAAAGGAAGGCACCGTAGGTGAAGGCACCGCAGGTGAAGACGGCGTCGGGGAAGGCGCAGGCGCGGGAGATTCAGCCTGGCGAGGCACGGCAGGCTGAGCTGCCGCCGCGGACACAGTCCCTCCGCCAACAGGCGTACTGTCCCCGCCATACCCGGCGAGCCACTCGAAGACGGGACCGGCGATGTCCCGGTCCTCCGCGACCAGGTGGCCGGCTCCTTCGAAGCGGTGTACTTTCGCGGCCGGCAGCCGGCCGATCAGGTCCTTGAGGTACCGGTCGGAAAAGATGGGATCCCGCGGGCCCCAGAGCAGCAGCGCTGGAACGTTCAGCCCCCGCACTCCTTCGGCGACGCGCCTGAGCGCGGCAAAGCTGGGATGGGATGCGTCTGCGGGGATGTCAGCCACGAAGTTCCCCACGCCCCCGCGGCGGCCGGCGCCCGCGTACGGGGCCATAAACGCGCGGCGGACCTTGGGGGCAAGCTGCGGGCGGGCCAGGGCATGGGTCACCCGCAGGAAAGCGTCCGACGTCGTTGTGCCCCACTTATGCACCGCGGGGTGCAGGGCAAGCCGCAGAGCCGGCGGGATGGGTGAGCCGGCAGGCTGGTGGACCGCGGTGTTGGTCAGCACCACCCCGGCGAGCTGCTGCTGATGGGCCAGGGCCCAGCCGAGGCTGATCACGCCGCCCCAGTCGTGGCCGACGGTGACCACGGGGCCGTCCAGCCCCAGGGCGGCGGTGAGGTCGCCAAGATCGTTGATCCTGTCCGCCAGCCGCCGGAATGTCCCGGTCCGCTCGGAGAAGCCCATGTCCAGCTGGTCCACGGCCACCACGCGCCACGGCTGCTGCTCCGGATGGGATCCGGCGGCCAGCAGAGTCCGCCACAGGTAGGACCAGGTCGGGTTGCCGTGCACGCACAGCAGCGTGCCGGCGGGAGCCAGGCCGCGGCGGGACAGCTGCGGTCCGTTGTCCAGAAGGTGCCAGCGGCGCACCGTTCCGGGTTCATCCGCGCCTGAGGTGGACGGCACATCGATTGTGCGTGACCATTCCGGGTCGACGCCGGGCCAGTCGACGGCTACCAAACGATCTCCACCATGGCGGTGTTGAGGCCGGAACCGACGCCCATGCACAGTACGCGGTCCCCTTCATTAAGGTTCTGCGCCTCGGCGGCCAGCGTCATGGGGAGGGAAGCCGGCCCCACATTGCCCCAGTGCGGGAACGTGATGGGCACCTTGTCCGGGTCCAGGTCAATGGCGTCAACGATGGCCTGGGTGTACGCCGTACTCACCTGGTGCGTGACGTAACGGTCCATCGAGCCCCAATCCCACTCCGGCTGGGCCTCATGCCAGGCGTCGAGCACCAACTGCAGGCCGCCGTCGAGAAGGCCCTTTGTGTCAGTGGCCATGCCGTCGATGCCGCCGACGCACAGCTCGTGGTGTTCCGTCCCGGCCCGCATCACGCCGCCGAGGATCCGGTGCGCCCCCGGGTGTTCGTCCGCCGGCCCCAGGACGGCCGCAGCCGCCCCTGAGCCCAGCGTGAGCGTGGCGAACTCGCGGTTGAAGTCCTCGCGGGTTGTTTCGGGCCTCTGCAGCCGGTCCAGGGTGGCCTCCTGCGTGGCCTGGGCATCCTCGCCGTTGACGATCACCGCGTACTTTATCTGGCCGGAGTCGATCATGTTCGCGGCCAGGGTCATGCCGTTGACGAATCCCAGGCAGGCGTTGGCGACGTCGAAATTCATGGCCGAGGACGGGAGGCCCAGTCCGTGGTGGACCTTGACCGCGACAGACGGTTCGAGGTTCCGCCGCGTGACGGAGGTGTTGATCAGCAGTCCCACCTCGGACGCTTCAATGCCGGAGTCCGCCAGGGCCTTCGCTCCCGCCTCGATGGCGGCGTCGTCGAAGGAGGTACCGGGGGCCCACCATCTGCGGTGCGTGACACCGGCTACCCGTTCGAGCAGCTTTGGGGGAAATTTCAGCCGGCGCAGGGTGGATGCCAGCCGGTGGTCGAATTCCGTGGAACTGACAATCCGCGGAGCCTGGACGCTGATCACCGAGAGCAGAGCGGTGTTGCGGTGCCGGAACGTTGCATTCCCTATCAAATCAAGCCTCTGTTCGTGTCCGTCCTGTGCTGTGGCGGGTAACCGCCCCCTCAAGCACAAAGCCCAAGGACTAATCATGCCCGGTGCCGGTCCATTCCTGCACATGCCTGGCAGGACATCCGGCCCGGCCCGCGCGGGCTTCTGCGCGAAAATGCCCCGGCCCCGCAGTAGATTGTAGGTATCCGTGGCTGTCCCCACCATCCGCGTCCGCCGAGCAGGAGAACCGAAACGCCTTGCACCTCAAAAGCCTGACCGTCCGGGGGTTCAAGTCATTCGCGTCCGCCACCACCTTCAATTTCGAGCCTGGGGTTACCGCGGTTGTTGGCCCCAATGGATCCGGAAAGTCCAATGTGGTGGACGCCTTGGCGTGGGTTATGGGGGAGCAGGGTGCCAAGACCCTTCGCGGCGGCAAGATGGAGGACGTCATCTTCGCCGGCACCTCGGGCCGGCCGCCCCTGGGCCGGGCCCACGTCTCGCTGACCATCGACAACGCTGACGGCGCCCTGCCCATCGAGTACAGCGAAGTGACCATTTCGCGGACCCTGTTCCGCTCGGGCGGCTCGGAATATGCCATCAACGGCGCCGGGTGCCGCCTGCTGGATATCCAGGAACTTCTGTCGGATTCCGGCCTCGGCCGCGAGATGCACGTCATTGTGGGCCAGGGCCAGCTCGACCGCGTCCTGCACGCCACCCCGGAGGACCGCCGGGGCTTCATCGAGGAAGCGGCCGGCATCCTGAAGCACCGCCGGCGCAAGGAAAGAACGGTGCGCAAGCTGGACGCCATGCAGGCCAACCTGCAGCGCCTCAACGACCTCACCGGAGAAATCCGCCGCCAGCTCACGCCCTTGGGGAAGCAGGCCGAAGTGGCCCGACGGGCCCAGCGTGTCCAGTTCGATGTCCGCGATGCCCGCGCCCGCCTCCTGGCAGACGACCTCGTCCAGCTGCAGCTGGCGCTGGAACAGGACGTAGCGGACGAGGCCGCCCTCAAGGAACGCCGGGCCCTCGTTGCCGGGCAGCTGGAGACCGGCCGCCGCCAGCAGGCCGTGCTGGAACAACGTGCAGCTGAAGCAACCCCCCAGCTGAACGCCGCCAGGGACGCCTGGTACCGTTTGTCCGCCACCAGGGAGCGCCTGCGTTCCCTGGGCTCCTTGGCGCAGGAACGCAACAGCCTCCTCGGTTCCGTGGAGGCCCCGCCGCCCGGCCGCGATCCGGAACAGCTGGAACGCCAGGCGGCCAGGGTCCGTGAGGAGCTTGCCGAGCTGGAGCGCGACATCCTGGACCGGCGAAGCGCCCTCGAAACAGCATCTGCGGACAAGGCCGAAGCGGAACGCGCTGCCCTGGAAGAGGACAAGCGGCTCACCGCAGAGCTCCGCGCGGCAGCAGACCGTCGTGAGGGGCTGGCCCGCCTGGCCGGCCAGGTGGCGGCGGCGAGGTCCCGCGTGGAATCCGCCCAGGCGGAGCTGGGCAGGCTGCGCGAATCACTTGCCGCCGGGACCGAGCGGCGGGCCCGCGCCCAGGCCGAATTCGCGGCCCTGGAAAACCAGGTGGCGGGCGTTGAGGAGGGGGAGGAATCCCTCGACGCCGAGTACGAGGCCGCCAGCGACGCCCTGGACATGGTGGTCCAGCAGATTGCAGGCCTCCAGGCCGCCGTCAGCGAGGGCGTTCGGAAGCGCGACGCCCTGGTGGCGCGGCGGGACGCCCTGAAGCTGGGCCTCGAACGGAAGGACGGCGCAAGCCACGCCCTGCATGCAGGCCTCGAAGGGATCCACGGAACCCTGGCAGGGCAACTGACTGTGACACCGGGCTTCGAGACCGCCATCGCTGCGGTCCTGGGCGAGGCCTCCGAGGCCGTCCTGGTCCAGGATTCCGCAACTGCTGTTGCCGTGGTCCAGCTTCTCAAGGACCACGACGCCGGACGCGCGTCGCTGCTCGTCGAATCGGCCGCTGACGCTGCGGAAAGGCCAGGGGACGCCACAGTGCCCCTCCCTGAGGAGGCACACTGGGCAGCGGACCTCGTCACCTCAGCGTCCCCGTGCACACCGCTTGTGGCGCACCTGCTGTCCTGCACCGCCGTCGTCCCCGACATCCAGGCCGCTTCCGCCCTGGTGGCGGCCCACCCGGAGCTGACTGCCGTCACCCGGGCCGGAGACATCTTTACAGCCCTGTCAGCCACGGGCGGCTCGGCGAAGGCGCCGTCCCTCCTTGAGGTGCAGGCGGCCGTGGACGACGCCGAGAGCGGGCTTGCCGAGGTCACGGCAGACCTGGAGCGGAACAGGTTCGCCCTGTCCGGCGCAGAGGCCCAACGCGCCGAGGCGCAGGAGCGCGCCGACGCCGCACTGGACAGGCTGCATGACTCAGATGCCCGGCTGGCCGCCGTGGCAGAACGCCTGGGCCACCTGAACTCCGTCCTTCGCAGCGCCGTCGGGGAAAGCGACCGCCTGGCGGCATCGCTGGCCAAGGCTGAGCAGAACGTTGCCGCTGAAGAGGAAGCGCTCGCTGCCGTCACCGCCCGTTTGGCCGCAGCACAGGAAGTCCCGCTGGAACAGGAGCCCTCCACCGGGCACCGTGACGCGCTGGCCCAAGCGGCCTCCCATGCCCGCAGCGCCGAAGTGGAGGCACGGCTGTCGCTCCGCAGCGCCGAAGAGCAGCTCGCTGCCACACGGAACCGGGCCGCATCCCTGGAGCGCGCAGCCGCCACGGAACGCAGGGCACGCGAGGAAGCTGCCGAACGCGCCCGGGTCCGCCGCATCAAGGCGCGGCGGGCAGCAGCCGTTTGCGCCGCCGTCGGCCTGGCACTTCGCCATGTGGACGTGTCCGTGGACCTGGCACAGCATGAGCGGGACCTTGCGGAAGAAAACAGGGAGCAGCGGGACCGGGAGCTCGCCGCGATCCGGACCGCAAACGAACTGCTGGCCCGCGAGCTCGCCGACCTCACGGACAACGTCCACCGAGATGAGCTCGCCCGGACCCAGCAAAAGGCACGGATCGAGGCCCTCGAGAGCCGCTCCATTGACGAACTGGGGATCACCCCCGATGCCCTGGTGGCCGAGTTCGGCCCGGACGTCCCGGTTCCCGTCCCGGCCGGGGAGAGCGGTGACAAATGGGCCGCCCTTCGCGCCCCCGTGGACCACACCGGCGCGGACATCGTGGAGGGTAAGCCCTACGTCAGGGCAGAGCAGGAAAAGCGGCTGCGTAAGGCCGAACGGGACCTCGCCGGCCTGGGCAGGGTCAACCCCCTGGCGCTGGAGGAATTCGCCGCGCTTGAGGAGCGCCACCAGTTCCTCAGCGCCCAGCTGGAGGACCTGAAGGCCAGCCGGAAGGACCTCCTGGACATCATTAAGGAAGTGGATGACCGCGTCCAGCGGGTGTTCACGGAGGCGTTCGAGGATACCCAGGCCCAGTTCACCCGGGTCTTCGCCAGGCTCTTCCCGGGCGGCGAGGGGCGGCTGGTCCTGACCGACCCCTCCGACATGCTCACCACCGGCATCGACGTGGAGGCCCGTCCCGCCGGCAAGAAGATCAAGCGGCTGTCACTCCTGTCCGGCGGCGAACGCTCGCTGACCGCCGTGGCCCTGCTCGTTGCCATCTTCAAGGCGCGGCCTTCGCCGTTCTACGTCATGGACGAGGTGGAGGCGGCCCTGGACGACACCAACCTGGGCCGGCTCATCACGATCTTCGAAGAACTCCGGGAATCCAGCCAGCTCATCGTCATCACCCACCAGAAGCGGACCATGGAAGTTGCCGATGCCCTGTACGGCGTCACCATGCGCGGCGACGGCGTCTCCACCGTGATCAGCCAGAGGCTTGGGGCCGAGGTCTGACGCTGCCGGTGTAACGGCAGGTCAACTGCCTTGCCGGCCCCAAAAGAGCCCCGGGGTCTATGAGAAGCTAGGGGAGTGAATGACATCCTTCCCATACTTCTGTCCATCCTTGCTGCCCTGGTGGTTCTCGGCGGGCTGATTCCGGTCCTGATGAAGACCCGGAAGAACATCACGCGCTACCCCGGCACGCGGGACGCCAACGACCCCGTCCAGCCGCGGGGCGGCAGCACGGCCGTGGAGGACCGGCCGGGCTCGGTGGCAGACCGCACGGCCCCGGACGGCGCGGACCTTGAAGGGCTGGAAACCACCGAGGTCCCGGACAACGCCGCAGGACTTGAAGTCATTCCGGTGGAAACCCCGCTGCCTGTGGCAGGCCGGCTGGTCCGTCTCCGCGAACGGCTGGTCCGCTCCAACAACGTCATGGGCAAGGGGCTCCTGGCCCTGCTCTCGAGCGACAAGATCGACGAAAACGTCTGGGACGAAGTGGAGGAAACGCTCCTCCTCGCAGACCTCGGCACCGAACCCACCATGCAGCTCGTGGACGCGCTGCGCGAACGCGTGAAGGTGCTGGGCACACGGACTCCTGAGCAGGTCAAACTGCTGCTGCGGGAGGAGCTTATCAAGCTCGTCGATCCCACCATGGACCGCACGCTCAACGTCCAGCGGCACGCCGACAGGCCTGCCGTGATGATGGTGGTCGGCGTGAACGGCGTCGGCAAGACCACCACCGTAGGCAAGCTTGCCCGGGTGCTGGTGGCAGAAGACAAGGACGTCCTGCTCGGTGCGGCGGACACGTTCCGTGCTGCCGCCGCAGAGCAGCTGGCAACCTGGGGCCAGCGCGTCGGCGTTCCCACCGTCAAGTCGGACATCGACGGCGCAGATCCCGCCTCGGTTGCCTACGAGGCGGTCAAGGCCGGCATCGACCAGGAAGTCGACGTGGTCATGATCGACACCGCCGGCCGGCTGCAGAACAAGGTTGGCCTGATGGACGAACTCCGGAAGGTCAAGCGCGTGGTGGAGAAGCTGGCCGAGGTGGACGAGGTCCTCCTGGTGCTGGACGCAACCACAGGCCAGAACGGATTGAACCAGGCCCGCGTGTTCTCCGAAGTGGTCAACATCACCGGCATCGTCCTGACCAAACTGGACGGAACCGCCAAGGGCGGCATCGTCGTCGCAATCCAGAAGGCCTTGGGCGTCCCGGTGAAGCTGATCGGCCTCGGGGAAGGGGCGGACGACCTTGCCCCCTTCGAGGTTGAGGGCTTCGTGGACGCGCTGCTGAACTAGCAGCAGAAGCCGGCCGTTACGCCGCGGGCTTCCGCAGGCTCTCCCGGGTGGCAAGCCAGGTGCACGCCGCCACCACCATGATGCCGCCGGTCACCCCGAAGGCCCAGCCGTAGCCCAGCCGGTCGGCCAGCACGCCGGCCAGGACCGGCCCCACAATCGCGCCGACGTCGGACGTCATCTGGTACACGGCCAGCACCTTCCCGCCGGACCGCCCGTTGCCGATCACATCGGCGACGGCGGCCTGCTGGGCAGGGCCGAAGAGTCCCGAGCCGATGCCGGCCAGCGCCGATGCCGCCAGGAACCAGCCCAGCCCGGTGGTGAAGCCGATGGCAGCCGTGGAGGCACCCGCCACGAGAAGTCCGGCCACCATCATGGGCTTGCGGCCCAAGGTATCGGCCAGCCGGCCCGAGAACGTCAGGGCGGCAGCGTTGCCGGCAGCAAAGACCGCCAGCGCGAACCCCGCCGCTTCAGGCCCCGCGCCGAGGGCGGCCACCGCGAACAGCGGAACGGTGGCCATCCGGACCCCGAACGTGGCCCAGCCGTTAACGAAGCTGGACACCAGCGCCGTCCGGTACGTCCCTACAGCAAGGGCCTCGGCCAGCGGCATGTCGGGGCGTTCCTGCCGGGGCCCGCTGCCCCGGCGCTGATGGCTCAGCTGCGTCTGGACCACGACGGCGGCCACCACCAGGGCAGCCGCGTACGCCAGGAAGGGAACGCGCAGGCCGAAACCTGCCAGCAGCCCGCCCACGATCGGGCCGCACACGTTCCCGATGAGGAACGCGGACGCATAGGCACCCGAGACGCGGCCCCTGCTCTCGGGCGGCGCGAGCCGCACCACCAGCGCCATCGACGCCACCGTGAACATCACTGAGCCGGCGCCGCCAAGCCCGCGGAACAGCAGCAGCTGCCAGTAATCCTGGGCGAAGGCGCACGCAGCGGTGGACGCCGCCACGATCAGCAGCCCCGTGACATAGACGGGGCGCTCGCCCAGCCGGCCTATCAGGGCGCCGCCCGCAGGGGCAAAGACCAGCCGCATGAACGCGAAGATGGCCACGATCACGGACGCCTCGGTATTTCCCACCCCGAAGGTTGTGGCGAATTGCGGCAACACGGGGGCAACAAGACCGAATCCCAGCGCAATCAGGAAGGCCGCGGCCAGCATCACCTTGATGTCGCGCGGGAGCTTCTGCCTGTCCCGGCGCAGCATCGAAAAAATCCGCAATGTTGCGCGGCTCACGCGGGTATCTGCCGTCATGGTCCAGTGGTCCTTGCGTACGTGGGTGCCGGGCTTCGGCGGGAGGGGTGAAACATAACCGTAACAAGCCAGATATGCACCATTTACTTCCTAGAGGTTGTTGTAACAGCCCCGCAATACAAATCCTCCGCGGCCGAAACACAGCGCCGACACACTCGTTACAGGACGCAAAAGGCGTTGGCAGGCGGATCATCTCCGCAATTTCGACCAAATAGACAAGAGAGGCGTGCACCATGGAACTTACCGCAGGTCACGTATGGATCATGGTGTCGGCGGCGCTTGTGCTGTTGATGACACCGGGTCTGGCATTTTTCTACGGCGGCATGACCCGGGCCAAGGCCGCGCTGAACATGATGATGATGAGCTTCATCTCCATCGGCATGGTGGGGGTCATCTGGGTCCTGTGGGGATACTCAATGACCACCGGGGACGGCTTCCTTCAGATGGTGGGCAGCCCCTTCGCCAACTTCGGGCTTGAAGGCATTGACAGCCCTGACGGGCTCATCACGGTGGGCTTCGGCGCCACCTTCGCCATCATCACGGTGGCCCTCATCAGCGGCGCCATCGCTGACCGCGCCAAGTTCGGCGCCTGGACCGTCTTCGTTCCGGTCTGGGTCACGCTGGTCTACTGCCCGCTTGCCTACATGGTGTGGGGCGGCGGCCTGTTCAGCACCGAAGGCGCTGTCGGCGCTGCACTCGGCGAGGCCATCGACTTCGCCGGCGGCACCGTGGTGCACATCAACGCCGGTGTTGCAGCCCTGATCCTCGTCTTCATCGTCGGTAACCGCCGGGGCTTCGGCAAGGACCCCAACCACCGCCCGCACAACATCCCGTTCGTGATGCTCGGCGCTGCCATTCTCTGGTTTGGCTGGTTCGGCTTCAACGGCGGCGCAGCCTCCACCGCAGAGCAGGGCGGCCTCATCTGGGTCAACACCCTCGCCGCCCCGGCAGCAGCAATGCTCGGCTGGCTGGTCACGGAGCGCATCCGCGACGGCCACCCCACCTCACTCGGTGCAGCCTCCGGCGTGGTGGCAGGCCTCGTTGCCATCACCCCCGCCTGCGCCAACGTCAGCCCGGTCGGTGCCCTTGGCCTGGGCATTGTGGCAGGCGTCGCCTCCGCCCTGGCAGTTGGGCTGAAGTTCCGCTGGGGCTTCGATGACTCGCTCGACGTCGTGGGTGTCCACCTGGTTTCCGGCATCATCGGCACCGTGGCCCTTGGCTTCATCGCCCTTCCCGAGGAAGGCGCCGGCGGCGGCCTCTTCTACGGCGGCGGCATGACCCAGATGTGGGCGCAGCTCGCAGCAGCCGGCATTGCCATTGCCTACTCCGCGATCCTGACCACGATCATCGCCCTGGCAATCCACAAGACCATGGGCTTCCGGGTCTCGCAGGAACAGGAGACGGTGGGTGTGGACCTCAGCCTGCACGCCGAAACCGCCTACGAGTTCGGCGTCGGGGGACACGGCGGAAGCTTCCAGCCCCTGCACGACATGATCACCGGAAAGACCCAGGCGGACGCCGCGCAGGCATCCGACGCAGCAACGGGTGCGCAGAAGACAGAATCAGCAACAGGTAAGGAAAGCGTGGGGGCATGAAACTGATTACAGCGATCGTCAGGCCGGAAAAGCTCGAAGCCATCCGGGAAGGACTGGAGGCCTACGGCGTGCAGGGTCTGACGGTCAGCGCGGCCAGCGGCTATGGCCGGCAGCGCGGCTATACCGAGGTCTACCGCGGAGCGGAGTACAACGTGGATCTGCTGCCAAAGATCCGCGTGGAGGTCCTGGCCACAAACGAGCAGGCGGACGACATCCTCGATGTCATCATCGCCAGCTCCAACACCGGCCGGGCAGGTGACGGCAAGGTCTGGACCGTGGATGTCTCCGAAGCCGTCCGGGTCCGCACCGGTGAACGCGGCGTCGCCGCAATCTAGGGCCGGCGGTACTCCACGGAAATATCCGTGAACAGCAAGAAGAGCGGGCAGGAACCCCCAGGGTTTCCTGCCCGCTCTTCCGTTGTTTAAGGCAGGGCCGCAGATCGGCGGCTTGGCCGCCGCCCCAAGCCGCTGCGGCTCAGTCCCCGGGCACCGCGGTGGGCCAGGCTGCGGGCCCGGCAGAGCCGGCGTCGTACTCTTCCAGGGGGACCGAGTCCTGCTGCCAGGCGTGCAGGACCGGCTCTACTATCCGCCAGCACTCCTCCGCCGTATCTCCGCGGACGGACAGCAGCGGGTCGCCCGCCAGTACCCCCTCCAGGACTTCGCCGTAGGGGAGGAGGTCGGAGCCGCTGAGCTCGGTTTCCAGGGTGGCCCGGCTCAGGCTGAAGATGTTCCCGGGCCCGTTCACGTCGACGTCGAACCTTAGGGTGTCCGGGCCGAAGCCGATGCGCAGCTTGTTGGGGGAGTCCACGCCGGTGAAGCCCCGGGGCAGGTGGGGAACCGGGCGGAAGGTGACCACTGCCTCCTTCCGCTTGGCGCCCATTGCCTTGCCGGACCGAAGAATGAACGGGACCCCGTTCCAGCGCCAGTTGTCGATGTTGACCTGGATCTCGGCCAGCGTCTCCGTCCCGCGTTCAGCGTCCACGCCTTCCTCCCGTGCGTAGTCGGGTACGTCCTTCCCTCCTGCCTGGCCGGCTGTGTAACGTGCCCTGCGGGTGGAACCGGCATAGGGCTCCGGTACGCTGCTGGCCCGGAGGACGGCGGAAATGGCATCCCGCAGGTCCCGTTCACCGATGGTGGCCGGAGGCTCGATGGCCAGCAGGGCCATGATCTGCAGCAGGTGGCTCTGGATCATGTCCCGCAGTGCGCCGGCGCCGTCGTAGTAGCGGGCCCGCCCCTCCAGCGCGAGGTCCTCGTCGAAGATGATTTCCACCTTTTCCACGTGGTGCCGGTCCCACACCGGTTCCAGGAAATTGTTGGCGAACCGCAGGCCCAGGATGTTCAGCACCGTGGCCTTGCCCAGGAAGTGGTCCACCCGGTGGACATGGTCTTCGGGGACCAGCCGGACCAGGGTCTGGTTGAGCGAGCGGGCCGAGTCCTCACTGGAACCGAAGGGCTTTTCCATCACCAGCCGCGTGCCCGGCGGGACCTGCTCCGGCCGGAGGGACTCACAGGCAAGCTGGCTGATGCGCGGCGGCAGGGCGAAGTAGACGGCGGTGGGTCCCTCGAGCGCCCCAAGAAGCGAGGCCAGCGCTCCCTCGGCGGTGACATCCAGCTGGTGGTATACCGTTTCCTTCTCAAGGGACTGGAGGGCCTCCTTCCCCTCGGGGGTTGCGGACCCGGCGGCTGCCTCGAAGGACGCATGCACCCGTTCCCGCCACTGTTCCGGGGTCCAGGGATCGGATCCGGCCCCCACCAGCCGGAGGCCCGCAGCACGCCCCCTCGCCACCAGGCGCGCCAGTCCCGGCAGGAGCAGCCTGCCCGTCAGGTCCCCCGAGGCGCCGAGGATGAGCAGGGTCTTAACAGTTGGTTGGCTCGTCATTTGGCCAGCATGCCACCTTGCGGGCCCGGCTTGGTACCCTAGATAGTCGAGTCCCGATCATCAACAGCCTTTGATCATCCACTGCCCTGATCATCCACTGAAAGAAGTGCACGTCGCGTGTTCAATTCACTCTCTGACCGGTTGACAGCAACCTTCAAGAACCTGCGCGGTAAAGGCAGGCTTACCGAAGCCGACGTCGATGCCACAGTCCGCGAGATCCGCCGCGCCCTTTTGGACGCCGATGTTGCCGTTCCAGTTGTCCGTGAGTTCACCGGCCGGGTACGGGAACGCGCCCTGGGCGCTGAGGTCTCCGGTGCACTGAACCCGAGCCAGCAGATCGTCAAGATCGTCAACGAGGAACTGGTGGAGATCCTCGGTGGTGAAACCCGCCGGATCCGCCTGGCCAAGAGCGGCCCCACCGTCATCATGCTGGCCGGCCTCCAGGGTGCCGGCAAGACCACCCTCGCCGGAAAGCTGTCCAAGTGGCTGAAGGCACAGGGCCACAGCCCGATGCTCGTGGCCTGTGACCTCCAGCGCCCCAACGCCGTGACGCAGTTGCAGATCGTGGGCCAGCGCGCCAAGGTGCCCGTCTTCGCACCGCACCCCGGCGCCACCTACACCGAGCTCGAACACCCTGCCGGGGACCCAGTTGAGGTTGCCCGCGCCGGTGTGGAGGAAGCACGCCAGAAACTCCACGACGTCGTCATCGTGGACACCGCCGGCCGGCTGGGCGTCGATGCCGACATGATGGAGCAGGCGCGCCAGATCCGCCGCGCCATCGTGCCCAACGAGGTCCTGTTCGTCATCGACTCGATGATCGGCCAGGACGCCGTGAACACGGCGCTCGCTTTCGACGAAGGCGTCAACTTCACCGGCATCGTGCTGTCCAAGCTCGACGGCGACGCCCGCGGCGGTGCCGCCCTTTCCGTCGCGTCAGTCACGGGCAAGCCGGTGATGTTTGCGTCCACCGGCGAGGGCCTGGACGACTTTGAGCTTTTCCACCCGGACCGGATGGCCTCGCGCATCCTGGACATGGGTGACGTCCTCACCCTGATCGAGCAGGCCGAGAAGTCCTGGGACAAGGACGAAGCCGCCCGGATGGCGAAGAAGTTCGCCGACCAGGAGGACTTCACCCTTGACGACTTCCTGGCCCAGATGCAGCAGATCCGCAACATGGGCTCCATGAAGAAAATGCTCATGATGATGCCGGGTGCCCAGAACATCCGCCAGCAGCTGGAGCAGTTCGACGAGCGCGAGATCGACCGCGTGGAGGCCATCGTCAGGTCCATGACGCCGCATGAGCGCGTGGCCCCCAAGATCATCAACGGCTCCCGCCGTGCCCGCATCGCCCGCGGTTCCGGCGTCCACGTTTCCGAGGTCAACGGCCTGCTGGAGCGCTTCGCGCAGGCCCAGAAGATGATGAAGAAGATGGCCCAGGGCGGGATGCCGGGCATGCCAGGGATGCCCGGGATGCCGGGGGCCGGCGGCGGTGCCCGGAAGAACGCCAAGAACGCGCCCAAGAAGAAGGCCAAATCCGGCAACCCGGCCAAAGCCGCGCAGGAGCGCAAGGACGCCGAGGCCCGCCGGGCGAACGCCGCCAAGGCGCTGCCCACCGGCGCAGCTTTTGGCCAGCAGGCGGGCGACTTCGATCCCTCCCAGCTGAACCTGCCCAAGGGCTTCGACAAGTTCCTCGGCAAGTAGCCATCCCCCTCTCCCAGCTAGGTAGCGCCAGGTGTCGTTTTGACCGTTCATAACGACACTTGGCGCTACTTGGTTGGGATACCGGTGCCGTGGAATAGGGTTGGGTCATGTTCAAGCAGAGGGTAGTGTTCGCGCACGGCGCGGGCAGCTTCGGCGCCGCAGCCTGGCCCCGCCAGCACGGGATAGCCCTGTCCTACGATGCCCTGTTCCTGCGCCGCCACGGCTTCGATCCCGTTGCCGAACCCACTGCGTCCTCGTTCGCGGAGGACACGCGCATCCTGCTGGAATCCCTTGGGGACGACGGCCGGGGCACCGCCGGCGGGCACGTCGTGGCGCATGCGCAAGGAGCCATCTCCGCCATGATGGCCGCCGTCGAACGTCCGGACCTTGTGTACTCGCTGACCCTGGTGGAGCCGGCCTGCCTGTCCCTGACCGCTGAACTGCCGGCCACGGCGGCGCACATCGGGCTGATGCAGCCCCTGTTCAACGCCCGGCATCAACTCAGTGACGAGGATTTCCAGCGCGAGTTCGTCCGCAGGGTCTATGCCACCGACCTGCAGCAGCCGGTGACTGCCGAGGAGAAGCGTTCTGCCAGGCGGCTGCGGCTGCAGGCGCCGTCCTGGGAAGCCCCGCTGCATATCGTTCCCGGCGTGCCCACGCTCGTCCTGACCGGCGGCTGGGAGCCGCTCTACGAGGAGATCGCCGGCTACCTCCGTGAGACCGGGGCGGTTCACCGCACGGCCGCCGGCGGCCACCGGCCCCACGACTCCCCGGAAGGGGACCGCATCATCCGTTCGTTCATCAGCGACTCAGGCCGCGTGGAGGCACGCGCCTCCTGATCCCGCCCGAACCTGCCCTCCACAGGAGCCCGTCCGGCCGGCCCCCAATGACCAGCCGGACGGAACCTGCAGGCTCCTACCGCCCCGGCGGAACGCTCAGCTCCGGCAGATAAACTTTCCCGCCGGCAGCCAGGAATTCTTCGCTCTTGCCCCGCATGCCGGCTGCCGCTTCAGCAAGGGCTGCCTGTGCCTCCGCGGATCCGTATTCGTCCCGGATGTCCTGGCTGATCCGCATGGAGCAAAACTTGGGCCCGCACATGGAGCAGAAGTGTGCCGTCTTGGCCGGTTCGGCCGGGAGGGTCTCGTCGTGGAAGGCCTCGGCCGTCTCCGGGTCCAGCGACAACGCAAACTGGTCACGCCAGCGGAACTCGAAGCGTGCCTTGGACAGTGCGTCATCACGTTCGTGGGCGCCCGGGTGGCCTTTGGCAAGGTCTGCCGCATGGGCAGCGATCTTGTACGTGATCACCCCTGTCTTGACGTCGTCCTTGTTGGGCAGCCCCAGGTGTTCCTTGGGCGTGACGTAGCACAGCATCGCCGTGCCGTAGCGGGCAATTTCCGTGGCTCCAATGGCGGAGGTGATGTGGTCATAGCCCGGGGCAACGTCGGTCACCAGCGGGCCCAGCGTGTAGAACGGTGCGCCCTTGCACAGCTCCTGCTGCCGTTCAACGTTCTCCCTGACCAGGTGGAACGGAACGTGTCCAGGACCCTCCACCATCACCTGGACGTCGTACTCCCAGGCACGCTGCGTGAGCTCGGCGAGGGTGTCCAGCTCGGCAAACTGCGCGGCGTCGTTGGCATCCGCCGTCGCGCCCGGCCGCAGGCCGTCGCCCAGGGAAAACGCGACGTCGTACCGCGCGAAGATCCCGCAGAGCTCGTCGAAGTGCGTGTAGAGGAAGTTCTCCCGGTGGTGCGCCAGGCACCACCCCGCCATGATTGATCCGCCGCGGGACACAATGCCGGTGACGCGGTTGGCGGTCAGGGGAACGTACCGGAGCAGCACGCCGGCGTGGATGGTCATGTAGTCCACGCCCTGTTCGCACTGTTCGATGACGGTGTCGCGGAAGATCTCCCAGGTCAGGGCGTTGGCCTCGCCGTTGACTTTCTCCAGGGCCTGGTAGATGGGGACGGTGCCGATCGGGACAGGCGAGTTGCGGATGATCCATTCCCGGGTGGTGTGGATGTCCTCGCCGGTGGAGAGATCCATGACGGTGTCGGCGCCCCACCGGGTTGCCCACTGCAGCTTGTCCACCTCTTCGGCGATTGAACTGGTCACTGCAGAGTTGCCGATGTTGGCGTTGATCTTCACCAGGAAGGCCTTGCCGATGATCATCGGCTCGGATTCGGGGTGGTTGATGTTGTTGGGAATGATGGCCCGTCCTGCGGCGAGTTCGCTCCGGACCAGTTCAACATCGCAGTTTTCCCGCAGCGCCACGAAGCGCATTTCCGGGGTTATGACGCCCTGCCGTGCGTAGTGCATCTGTGTCACGGTCCGTCCCTCGACGGCGCGGCGGGGCACGGGAGGCGCTCCCTTCCACTCCGCGCTGGCGGCGCCGCGGCGCACGGCCGAGCGGCCGTCGTCGAGCAGGTTCCTCTCCCTGCCGCTGTACGCTTCCGTGTCTGCCCGCGCCTCGATCCAATCCTTGCGGAAAGGAGGAAGACCCTGAACGGGGTCGCTCCCCGGACCGGCCGTCCGGTAAGTCCGGAACGGCTGGTTCGGAACGCCGTTGGGGGACGGCTCCAACGCGATTTCCGTCACGGGAACACGGATACCGGTCCCGGCGTCCTCGAGGTAGGCCAGGGAATGGGATTTCAGGGATTGCGTCACCGGGGGCGGGTTCCCGTCAGTGGTGGCACCCGGGGTGTTGCGGGCAGGGTTCAGCTGCTGATTTGGTGTATTCAAGGAATACTCACTTCCTTCGCCGGCATTACCCGGACAGGTTCGACGGTCGCAGGCTGCGTCAGCCCGATCTCAGCCCCTGCAGGGGCACCCGTGTGGTCAAGATGAAAGCTACCACAGCCTTTCTTTCGGAGCTTGTCACATTGCCGGTGCTAGCCTGACCGGGCAGGAAAGAGGTGCACATGGCAGAAATCATCGAGTTCACGGGGACGGTCCTGACCGGACCCGGGAGTGGACAGCGCGGACTGTGGTCTGTTGACGGGCGCCTGACGTTCCGCCGGCCGGCAAAGGCCCCGGACCGGATCCTGGCGGGATGGGTGCTGCCGGGCTTCGTGGATGCCCACTGCCACATCGGGCTCGGCGTGGGAGGGGCGGTGGATGCTCCGACCGCCGAAGAGCAGGCGCGGACGGACCTGATGGCCGGCACACTGTTGATCCGTGACGCAGGTTCCCCTGCTGACACGCGGTGGCTGCAGGACAGAAAAGACGTCCCGGTGCTGATCCGCGCCGGACGCCACGTTGCGCGCACGCGCCGGTACCTGCGGGGTTTCGCTGAGGAAGTCGAACCGGAGGGCCTGGTGGAAGCTGTCCGTAAACAGGCCAGGGAAGGCGACGGATGGGTCAAGCTCGTGGGGGACTGGATTGACCGCGACGCCGGCGACCTCGCGCCGTCGTTCCCTGCCGCCGTCGTCCGCGATGCCGTCTTGGCCGCCCATGACGAAGGCGCACGCGTTACCGCCCACTGCTTCGCGGAAGAGACGCTCGATGACGTGCTGGACGCCGGCATCGACTGCGTCGAGCACGCCACCGGCCTCCTGCCGAGGCACCTGCCCAGGTTCGTGGAGCAGAAGGTGCCCATTGTGCCCACCCTGGTCAACATCGCCACGTTCCCGGACATTGCTGCCCAGGCGGCGCCCAAGTTTCCGCGGTATGCGGCGCACATGCGTTCACTGTGGGAACGGCGGAAGGAACGGGTGCTTGAGGCGTTCGAGGCAGGCGTGCGGATCTACGCCGGGACCGACGCCGGCAGCGTGATCAGGCACGGCAGGATCGCCGACGAGATCCTGGCCCTCCATGCTGCGGGCCTGCCCATGGCGTCTGCCCTGGACGCCGCGTGCTGGAGTGCGCGGGAGTGGCTGGGCGCGGACGGCCTGGAAGAAGGGGCGCGGGCAGATGTTGTCGTGTGCCGGGAAGACCCGCGGAAGGTACCGGAGGCGGTCCATGGCCTGGCGCACGTTGTCCTGGGCGGTCGGGTCATCCGCTGAAAAGATATCCGGCCCGGGACTTGGAATAAATTGAAGCTTCAAGTAATTTTAAGAGTGTAAGGGCTGCCGACCGGAAGGCCCACAGCACCGGGAGTTATCAATGACTGCACAAGCCGCAAGCCAGGACCTTCTGCCTGCCGACCTCGCCATGGGCACCGTGATGCTCAAGGTGGGCGACATGGAGGTGATGACCGATTACTACCAGCGCGCCCTCGGCCTGGAGGTCATTGCCGAGCAGGACGGCGGAATCTACCTCGGCCGGCTGCAGAAGCCGCTTGTGCACCTGGCTCCCGCGCCCGGGCTGAACCTTCCGGGCAGGGGAGAGGCCGGCCTGTTCCACACTGCGCTGCTGTTTGAGAACCAGGCAGACCTGGCCGCCACCATCGCCACCGCCGCCCGGTTCGAACCGCGCTCGTTCACCGGCAGCGCCGACCACCTTGTCAGCGAAGCCTTCTACTTCAACGACCCCGAGGGCAACGGCATCGAGCTCTACTGGGACAGGCCGCGCAGCAACTGGTCCTGGAACGGCACTGACGTGGTGATGGACAGCCTGGCCCTCCCGCCGCAGCGGTACCTCGAGCAGCACCTGACGGAAAATTCCCTGGAGCGCCAGCTCGGGTCCGTGGCGGGCGTCGGCCACGTGCACCTCCAGGTGGGCGACGTCCAGACGGCCCGCGACTTCTACGTGGGGACCCTCGGCTTCGAGAAGACCGCCGGCTGGCACGGACAGGCCCTGTTTGTCTCTGCCGGCCGCTACCACCACCACATGGCCATGAACGTCTGGAACAGCCGCGGGGCGGGACCGCGCAAGGACACCCTCGGCCTGGGCGAGGTCCTTATCGAGGTGCCGTCAGGGGACGACGTCGGCTCCCTCGCCGACCGCCTCAAGGTCGCCGGCGTTGCCGCGCACCACACCGGAGCCGAACTCCGCTTCGAGGATCCGTGGCGCAACCGCATCCGTGTGGCTGTGCGCTGAGCACCGGCTGTGCCACGCATGATTCCAACCAGGCTGAATCCGAACTGGGCTGAATTCGAACTAGGCTGAATTCGAACGGCCGGGCAGGAGCAGCCTCCCGGCGGCACCACCGCCAACGGAATGAGGGCAATCCCCATGGGCTTCACCGAGATCTTTGTTGCCACCCACGACGCAGCACTGAAGCGTGCCGGCGTCCTTGACGGCGGCGGCAGCGCTCCCGCAGGTGACGCGGTCCGGATCCCGGACATCAGCGATTTCGAAGTGGAGCAGCTGGGCGACCTGGCCGGTACCGCCGTGCACGCCGGAGGAGCGGATTACGAACTGACCATGGTGGATGTGGGCAGCGATTCGCTCCTGGCCGTGCCCCCGGCCATGGTGCGCGCCCTGGCGGACCTGCTGTCCTATGAAACCGAAGGGGAAGGCGACATCCTCGAAGAGGTTGCCGAACAATGGGCCGCGCAGGATGACATGCCGTTCGGCGCTGCAGAGGCGCGGACCTACGTGCAGCGGCTGGCCGAACTCGCCAGCGGAATTGACGACTCGGAGCGCACCGGCCTGTACGTCTGGTCCGCCTGAGCTGATCCGGCCGGAACCTCCAGCCGGCGTCGCCCGTGTCACGCCGCGCCGAGTCGAAATCCTGGCGCTGATCTGGCACAATAAACAGGTACTCGATCTGCGTGGCCCCTCTCTCCGCGTCTGGATCCTGTCCTTCGAGCCCGCAAGTATGGCCCGCCCCACGGGTGCAGAACGCCGGGTTCACCCCCTTTTCTGAAACAGGAGTGACCACAACAGTGGCCGTAAAGATTCGCCTTAAGCGCTTTGGCAAGATGCGCGCACCGTACTACCGCATCGTCGTCGCGGACTCACGCACCAAGCGTGACGGCCGCGCCATCGAAGAGATCGGCAAGTACCACCCCACCGAAGAGCCCTCATACATCGAGGTCGACTCCGAGCGTGCCCAGTACTGGCTGTCCGTCGGCGCCCAGCCGTCCGAGCAGGTTGCCGCGATCCTCAAGATCACCGGCGACTGGCAGAAGTTCAAGGGCCTGCCGGGCCAGGAAGGCACCCTGAAGACCAAGACCCAGAAGGAAGCCTTCGTCGCCCCGGAAAAAGGTTCCGTGATCATCCCGGAAGCCATCACCAAGAAGGCATCCAAGTCTGATGCAGCCGAAGCTCCCGCCGAGGCCGAAGCAGAGACCACCGAGGCTGAGTAGATTGCTGGCAGAAGCGCTGGAACACCTGGTCCGCGGAATCGTTGATTCCCCGGATGACGTCAAGGTCAGCTCCAAGAACAACCGCCGCGGGGACACCCTCGAAGTGCGCGTTCATCAGGACGACCTCGGAAGGGTGATTGGCCGCCAGGGCCGCACGGCGCGTGCACTGCGCACCGTGGTGGCAGCCCTGGCCGGTGGCGAGCCGGTACGGGTCGACGTTGTCGACACCGACCGCCGCCGCTGAGCGCTCGGCACTATTCAGTTTTAGCTCCGGCCCCTCCACCCATGCGGTGGAGGGGCCGGAGTGCTTTTACCAGAGCACCGAAAACCACATCCAACACAGAGGAACACATGCAGCTTCAGGTGGCACGAATCGGCAAACCGCACGGCATCCGCGGCGAAGTGACGGTCCAGGTCCTGACCGACGCCCCTGGGGACAGGTTCGTGCCGGGCACCGAGTTCGTGGTTGAGCCGGCGTCAGCGGGCCCGCTCACCGTAATCAGCGCCCGCTGGAACAAGGACATCCTGCTGCTGGGCTTTGACGAAATTGGGACCCGCAACGAAGCGGAAACACTCCGGGGCGCCAAGCTTTTCATCGAAACCGAGGAGCTGGACGAAGACGACGACGAAGGCTGGTACGAGCACGAACTCGTTGGCCTGGAGGCCAGGATCGGTCCCCGCGTGGTCGGCAAGGTCACCGCACTGAACACCATGCCTGTCCAGGACCTGCTCATGGTCACCACGCCGGAGGGCAAGGAAATCCTGGTTCCCTTCGTGGAGCAGATCGTGCCCGAGGTCAATGTTGACGGCGGGTTCATCCTCCTCACGCCGCCGGACGGCCTCTTCGAGCTGAATGCGGAGGACGAAGCAGCCGCTTCGGAGCCGGAGGAGAAAGCCTAGATGCGGATCGACGTCGTCAGTATTTTTCCCGAATACCTGGCACCGCTGGAACTGTCCCTGATCGGAAAAGCCCGCCAGGACGGGATCCTGGACCTCCGCGTCCACGACCTCCGCGCCTTCACCACGGACAGGCACCGCACCGTCGACGACACGCCTTACGGCGGGGGCGCCGGCATGGTGATGAAGCCCGAACCATGGGCGCAGGCCCTGGAGTCCATCGCTGCCGACCGCCCGGAGGGATCGGGCAGGCCGGTCCTGATCGTGCCGTCGCCGGCGGGGGAGAGGTTCACCCAGGCGCTGGCGTACGAACTGGCCGAGCAGGAGCACCTTGCGTTCGCCTGCGGACGCTACGAGGGCATCGACGAGCGCGTCATTGAGTGGTCCCGGGAGCATTTTGACGTCCGCCCCGTCAGTCTGGGGGACTACGTCCTCAATGGCGGCGAGGTTGCGGTGCTGGCCATGGTGGAAGCCATTGGACGCCTGCTGCCGGGCGTGGTGGGCAACCCCGAGTCCCTGGTGGAGGAATCCCATGCCGACGGGCTCCTGGAATACCCCGTCTACACCAAGCCCTCTGTGTGGCGCGAGCGGGAAGTGCCTGCCGTGCTGCTGAGCGGGAACCACGGCAGGATCGCGCAGTGGCGCCGCCACGAACAGTTCCGGCGGACGGCGGAGCGCCGCCCCGACCTCCTCGAAGCGTTCGACGCCGGCAGGCTGCCACGTGCCGACCGCACGGAACTGCAGGACCTGGGATACGACGTCGTGGACGGCCGCCTGCGCCGCCGCCCCGGCGCTGAAGGCATCCCGCAGGACTAATGGCGTCATGCTGCCGTGGCCAGCTCCCTGGGTTCCGGAAGCTGCAGGATTGGCTGTAGCCCCCGTGGTGTGGCAAAATTAGTCCTTGTGTCTGCTGGGTCCGCACCTGCCACAGGGGGAGCGCAACCAACAGCTAAGGCAACCGGCCTCATCAATCAGTGAAGTGGCCGGACCACTTACCTTTCGGCGGAGATCCCCGGTGCGCCACGAGCGCCCCAGGTTTTGCTGCCGTGACCCAAAGTGAATGACCTGTGGCGTTCACCAGGAGTGCAATTATGCATATTCTCGATTCCCTCGATGCAGCCTCGCTGCGTACCGATGTTCCCGAGTTCCGCGCGGGTGACACCCTCAAGGTGCACGTGAACATCATCGAAGGCAAGAACTCCCGTGTCCAGGTATTCCAGGGCTTCGTCCTGGGCCGCCAGGGCGACGGTGTCCGTGAGACCTTCACGGTCCGCAAGGTTTCCTTCGGCGTCGGTGTGGAGCGTACCTTCCCGGTTCACTCCCCGATCATCGACAAGATCGAGGTCGTCACCAAGGGTGACGTCCGCCGCGCGAAGCTTTACTACATGCGCGCACTGCGCGGTAAGGCTGCGAAGATCAAGGAAAAGCGCGACTTCAGCACCGCCAAGTAGGTCCTTTCGGACCTGCAGAGGCCGGGCCGCAGCCGTATCCGGCCAGCGCCGGAGCCATTCAGCACCAGCGCCCAGGATACGGACCATGGACCACACAAAACGCCAGCCCCGGAAAATGGGCTGGCGTTTTGCGTTCCTGGCCGTCATCCTGGCCGTTGCGGTCAGCGGACTGGTCCGATCGCTGTGGCTTGATGTGTACTTCATCCCGTCCGCGTCCATGGAACCCGTGCTGGAAGGCGGGGACCGCATCCTGGTTTCCCGGACCGACTTCCGCGCCGAGCCCATCCGGCGCGGGGACATTGTCGTTTTTGACGGAAGGGGCAGTTTCGCCCCGCTCAACAGCGGCAACGGCCCCTTGGTGGACAGCGCGGCCGCCGTCACCCACTGGATCGGCCTCACCGGCAGCGACACCACCTACGTCAAGAGGGTCATCGGGCTCCCGGGGGACTCGGTGGCCTGCTGCGACGCCGGCGGCAACGTGACGGTGAACGGAGAGGCCCTGGCGGAACCCTACATCTTCAACGGAGATGCCCCCAGTACCCAAAAGTTCAGTGCCGTGGTCCCTGATGGCCGACTGTGGCTGATGGGGGACCACCGCTCCGTGTCCGCCGATTCGCGCAGCCTGCTCGGAGCCCCCGGCGGCGGCATGGTCCCGCTGGACAGGGTGATCGGCAGGCCGGTCCAGATCATCTGGCCGCTTGATAGATTTGCTTCAGTACCCCGTCCGCCTGCAGGACCAACAACAGAGAACGGACAGTAGATGCCCGAGAACCACGCGCGGACTCCCGAACCACGCCACGAAGGCGCTTCGGACGTTCCGGCCGATGCCGTTCCCGGGACTTCCGCCCAGGGTCCTGACGCGCCGGCGTCCGGCGCCGCGGGCAGCCGCGCCGCCGCCAAGTCAGCGGCGAAGCCCGCCGGCAGCCCCGTCTTCGCATGGCTGAAGGAAGTGGCCACGGTGGTGGTGATCGCCGTCGTCCTCTCCTTCCTGATCAAGACCTTCCTGTTCCGTGCGTTCTTCATCCCGTCCGAATCCATGGTCAATACCCTGGAAGTGGACGACCGCATCTTCGTCAACCTCCTGGTCCCCGAGCCGTTCGCACTGAACCGCGGCGACGTCGTGGTTTTCCGGGATACCAAGGGTTGGCTCCAGGCCGCGCCCGAACAACCGCAGGGTCCCTTCACCTGGGTCCAGGACGGGCTGACGTTCGTTGGCCTGCTGCCGGACAACTCCGAGCAGCACCTGGTCAAGAGGGTCATCGGGCTCCCGGGGGACCATGTGGTCTGCTGCGATGCCGGCGGTAGACTGACAATTAACGGGACCGCCATCAACGAGAGCTATATCAATCCGGCTGAAATCCCGCAGATCCGCAACTTCGACGTAACTGTCCCCGAGGGCAAGGTGTGGGTGATGGGAGACAACCGCAACCATTCCGCCGACTCCCGCGCCCACATGGACTCCGACGGCGGATTCATCGACATTGCCGACCTCGAAGGCAAGGCCGCCGTCATTGCCTGGCCACTGAGCCGGTTCACCACCTTGGGCAACTATCCGGACGTGTTCCGCAACGTACCGGCGGCGCCCTGACCATGCCCGCCGCACTCAAGCCCAGGTCCGGTTCCACCAAGGTTCCCTCACCGGGCACCAAAATTCCCTCACCGGGGAAGGCGCCCACCCTTCGGCACGAGCGGACCTTCAAGGCCCAGGGGATCCGGTACCTTGCCGGTGTGGACGAGGTGGGGCGCGGCGCGCTTGCCGGGCCCGTCAGCGTGGGCATCGCCGTGGTTGACCTGGAACGGCAGAAGCCCCTGGCCGGGGTCCGGGACAGCAAACTCCTGGCCCCGGCGGAGCGGGAACGCCTTGACCCGCTGGTCCGCCGGTGGAGCGTGGCCTCGGCAGTGGGCCACGCCTCAGCGCAGGAAATCGACTCCATCGGCATCATCGCCGCGTTGCGCCTTGCAGGAACCAGGGCGTGGCAGGAAGTCCTTTCTGCGGGTGTCCGCCCCGAGGCGGTGCTCCTGGACGGAAGCCACAACTGGCTTTCACCTGCCGGGCAGCTGTCCCTGTTCGACGAGCCCATGGTGGAGGCCAGCTGCGACGCTCCGGTTCACACCAAGGTCAAGGCGGATATGCAGTGCCTGAGCGTGGCGGCTGCCAGCGTCATCGCAAAGGTTGAGCGGGACCGGATGATGCGGGAGCTCCACGGTGAGTTCCCTGACTTCGGCTGGGACGTCAACAAGGGCTACGCCACCGCACTGCACCGGGATGTCCTCCGTGCGGCCGGGCCCACGCCATACCACCGGGTCAGCTGGCGGCTCCTTGGTGGGGAACTGGCTGACGCCGGCCTGCCGGACGGTGCAGGGCCAGGCGGGGAAGAAGCTGCTGCCGCGGGGGACTGAGCCCCGCGCCGGACACCAGCCGCCCTGCCGATGGTGCAAGATGGAAGCATGAGTGCCGAGGATCTTGAAAACTACGAAACCGACATGGAGCTTCAGCTCTACCGTGAATACCGCGATGTCGTCGGGCTGTTCAGCTACGTTGTCGAGACCGAACGCCGCTTCTACCTGGCCAACCACGTGGACCTGCAGGCCCGCAGCGCAGACGGCGAGGTCTACTTTGACCTGACCCTGCAGGATGCCTGGGTCTGGGACGTCTACCGTTCCGCACGGTTCGTCAAGAGTGTCCGCGTCCTGACCTTCAAGGACGTCAACGTCGAAGAGCTTCCGCGCAACGAAGAGCTTGCCCTGCCCAAGGATGTCGACCTGGGCAACTAGCGCTTTTGCACGGGCCCGGACTTCTCCTGCACAGCTGACCTTTCCTGCACAGGGCCTGCCGGCCCAGGTTCATCCACATAGGGGACCGCCGTCCTGTCCTTCGTGTCCCAGCCCGTCCAGGCTGGTTGCGGAGGTAGACATGAAATCGAAAGACCTGCTGGGCCGGCACGGCGAGGACCTTGCCGCCGGTTACCTGGAAACCCTCGGCATGCTCGTGGTGGAGCGCAACTGGCGCTGCACCGAGGGCGAAATAGACATCGTCGCGCTCGACGGCGATGCCCTGGTGATTGCCGAGGTCAAAACCCGCCGTACTCTCGATTACGGCCATCCCTTTGAAGCCGTTGGCCCGGACAAGCTGGCGCGGTTGCACCGGCTCGGGGCCGCATGGTGCCGGGACCGTGAGCTTCGGATGCCGCTGCGGCGCGTTGACGTCATCGCGGTGATTGACGACGGCGGCGGGTCGCCCCTGGTGGAGCACCTCAGGGGGGTGGGCTGAATGCCCCTGGGACGCACCTACTCCATCGCCCTGGTGGGGCTCAACGGCTACATGGTGGAGGTCGAGGCCGACATTGGCCAGACCCTCCCTGCATTCGTATTGCTCGGGTTGCCGGACGCCTCCCTGAACGAGGCCAAGGAACGGATCCGGTCGGCTGCGAAGAATTCCGGAATTCCGCTGAGCCGCCGGAAGATCACCGCCAACCTCATCCCCGCGTCCCTGCCGAAGCGGGGATCCGGATTCGACCTGGCGGTGACCATGGCCGTACTCCGTGCCGCCAATGACATCAAACCCACCGGGCGGACGGTGTTTATCGCCGAGCTGGGACTCGACGGCCGGCTGCGCCCTGTTCGCGGCATCCTTCCGGCGGTGATGGCCTCGGTGCAGGCCGGTTATCCGGACATCGTCGTAGCGCAGGCAAACTTGGCGGAGGCATCGTTGGTTCCTGATGCCAGGGTGCGGGGGTTCAGCACCCTGGCCCGGCTGGCGCTGGAATTCGGCGCGGATCCCCAGGAGCTTGCGCTGGATTTCGAACCTGAGGACCCGGACAGCCCCGGGGACGCAGGAGTGGAGGCCGGCACCTACCCTGACATGGCGGACGTCTCCGGCCAGGGGGATGCCCGGCGCGCACTGGAAGTCGCAGCTGCCGGGGCCCACCACCTCCTCGTGACGGGGCCTCCGGGTGCGGGCAAGACCATGCTGGCGGAACGCCTGCCCGGGCTCCTGCCGGATCTTGGCGACCATGAGTCCATGGAGGTCACGGCCATCCATTCGTTGTGCGGGCTGCCATCATCGTCCGTGCAGCTGCTCCGGCGGCCACCGTTCGAAAGTCCGCACCATTCCGCAACCGCCGCGGCAATCATTGGGGGCGGCTCCGGGCTTCCCCGGCCCGGAGCCGCGTCCCGTGCCCACCGCGGAGTCCTGTTCCTTGACGAGGCACCAGAGTACGAACGCCGCGTGCTGGATGCCCTCCGCCAACCCCTGGAAAGCGGAGAACTGGTGATCCACCGCTCAGCCGGAACCGCTGCTTATCCGGCAAGGTTCCAGCTTGTGCTCGCCGCCAACCCCTGTCCCTGCGGCAAAGCCTCCGGTAAAGGCCTCGACTGCACCTGCACGCCCATGATGCGGCGGCGTTACCTGGCCAGGATGTCCGGTCCGCTCCTCGACAGGGTGGACATCCAGCTTCAGGTGGAACGGGTCTCCCTGGCCGACTTCGGACAGGCCGGGGCCGAGGAAGACACGGCAACAGTCGCACGGCGGGTGCTGGGCGCACGGTCCCGTCAGTTGGAGAGGTTGGCCGCCTACGGGCTGGAAACCAATGCGCAGGTCCCCGGCCGCATACTCCGGGGTGAGCTTCGGCTCCCGCCGGCAGTCACCCGCATCCTGGACCATTCCCTGGAACGCGGCGTCCTCACGGCGCGCGGCTATGACCGGGTGCTTCGGCTCGCATGGACCCTTGCCGATTTGGGATACCGGGAGCAACCGGACATCAACGACATCGGCCAGGCGCTGGGGCTTCGGCAGGCAGCGGCGGCGGCAGCATGAAAGAGGCAGCCATGGATATGGGCATCGAGCGGCGTTCCCGAGCCGCCCTCTCACGCCTCATGGAACCCCAGGACGCGGCCGGACTTGCCCTGGTGCAGGCGGCCGGCGCAGTGGACGCCCTGCGGATCGCCACGGGGCAACTGTCAGCCGGCCCCGAGCTGGAGCGGGAGATCACCGCGCTGCTCTCGGACGGGGGTTCCGGCACCAGCTGGGCAGGGATGGCCGCTTCCCTGAAACGCTGGCATCCCCGGATACCCGACCTGGCCCCCGAGCGGGACCTTGCAACCATGGCGCGACTGGGCGGCCGGCTGATCATCCCGTCGGACGAATTGTGGCCGGTCCAGCTGGCAGACCTCGGAATCCAGGAGCCGATCTGCCTCTGGTGGCGGGGCCAGGAACAGCCGCTGCCCGGAGCAGCAACATCCATAGCCCTGGTTGGCTCGCGGGACAGCACCAGTTACGGCGCCGCCGTCACCGGCGATCTTGCCTACTCGCTGGCCCAGCGTGGCTTCACCGTGGTGTCAGGAGGGGCCTACGGCATCGACGCGCATGCCCACCGGGCCGCCCTCGCCGGAGCGTCCGGTGCGGTCCCCACCATTGCTGTGATGGCAGGGGGAGTGGACCGGTTCTATCCTTCGGGGAACGAGGACCTCCTGCGGGCCGTATCCAACCAGGGCGCCGTCCTGGCCGAGGTTCCTCCGGGCTCCGCCCCCACCCGCTACCGGTTCCTGCAACGCAACCGCATCATTGCCGCCCTGTCCGCCGTGACCGTGGTGGTGGAGGCCAGGTGGCGGTCCGGGGCGCTCAACACCGCCCATCACGCGGAGACCCTTGGCCGGGCGGTCGGCGCTGTGCCGGGGTCCGTGCACAGCGCCAACTCGGCAGGATGCCACCGGCTTCTGCGTGACGGAGGCGCCGTCTGCGTGACGGATGCTGCCGAGGTCGCCGAGCTGGCCGGCCCCAGTGGCTCCGCCCTCCCTGATGCCCGCCACGGGCAGGCTGCAGTGCAGGACGGGCTGACGCTGGAGGATCTGATCCTCCTGGACGCGCTGCCGCTGCGCTCCGTGACGTCGGTCGAAAAGCTCTCGGTGGTGGCTGGCCTGGCCCAGGAGTCGGTGCGGGCCGGGCTGGGCCGGCTGGGCCTGCTGGGCCTCGCCGTCTCAGAACGGGGAGGATGGAAACGCGGCAGGGCAACCGGCTGACGCCCACGGCCCGGCGGGTCCGGGCCGCCCGGGACGGGAAGCGCAGGCACCCGGTTGAGTGGAGCGTGTCAGCCAGTAGTTTCCCTGCCGCAGCTGAGAGAGTAGGTGGGTGGATCATGAGGGATTGCCGGCGGAGCTCGGCGGGGCGCTTGACGCTTTCGCGCGGTACCTCTCCGCCGAGCGTGCGGTCTCGCCCCACACCCTCCGCGGATACCTGGGCGATGTCCGCAGCCTCCTGTCCCACGCTGCGTCTGAAGGCGCTGTCCGGCTCCAGGACCTGGAGCTCGGAACGCTCCGGCGATGGCTCGGTGCCCAAAGCCAGGAGGGTGCGGCGCGCAGCACCCTGGCCCGCCGGTCCGCCTCTGTCAGGGTTTTCACGGCCTGGGCCATGGCGGAGGAGCGTATCGCCACCGATCCCGCGCTCCGGCTCAAGGCCCCGAAACGCGGGCAGTCCCTGCCCGGGGTACTGCAGGCCGGGCAGTTGACCAGGCTGCTGTCCACCCTGGAAGAAGCTGCGGCCGAGGGTGCGCCGCTCGCCCTGCGGGACCGTGCCATCGTGGAGCTGCTCTACGCCACGGGAGTCCGGGTGGGCGAACTGGCGGGGCTGGATGTTGATGACCTGGACCCGGACCGGCGCACTTTGCGCGTCATCGGCAAGGGCAATAAGGAGCGCACTGTCCCGTACGGTGTTCCGGCAGCCCTCGCGGTGGATGACTGGCTGCGGCGCGGCAGGCCACTGCTTGCCCGGGACAACAGCGGGCCGGCCCTCTTCCTGGGCGCCCGGGGCGGAAGGGTGGACCAGCGGCAGGTCCGCTCCATGGTCAACGACCTTTTCGCCGGACTCGGGGACACCTCCGCGTCAGGCCCGCACGCGCTGCGGCATTCGGCGGCCACGCACCTGCTGGACGGCGGAGCCGATCTGCGCGCAGTGCAGGAAATCCTCGGGCACAGCAGCCTGGCCACCACCCAGATCTATACCCACGTCTCGGTTGACCGGCTGCGCCAGAGCTACCAGCAGGCCCACCCAAGGGCGTAAGTCCGAAGGGCAGAATCGCACTGGCGTAATTTGGTGCGGTACGGCACAATAAGAGTCACGTCCGGCAACTTTCAAGTCCCGCTTGAAGCTAGCAGCTTCCTGCGTCACGGTAAGCCCGGACACAGCTTTATCTGATACATCTGAATACGCAGGCAGGAACCACAGCCGCAGTGCACGGCACGGCAGTTCCATCCAGGCAGAGGTCGTTGGGGAAGACGTACCTAGAGCTATGGAGGATGGAATGTCTGTTGCAATGACCCGCGGTGTGCTGTTCGTTCACTCGGCCCCTACGGCTCTGTGCCCCCACGTTGAGTGGGCCATCGGATCTGTCGTGGACAAGCGGACGGACCTTGAGTGGACCCCTCAGCCTGCCGCGCCCGGAATGTTCCGGGCGGAGCTGTCCTGGACCGGTGCCCCCGGTACGGGATCACAGCTTGCGTCGTCCCTGCGGGGGTGGGCGCATCTCCGGTATGAGGTCACCGAGGAGCCGAGCCAGGGTGTCGACGGCGGCCGCTGGTCCCACACCCCTGAGCTGGGCATCTTCCACGCTGTCACCGACGTGCACGGCAACATCATGGTGTCAGAGGACAGGATCCGGTACGCCTACGAGTCAGGCGCCGGTGACCCCGCAGCCGTCTACCACGAGCTTTCCCTTGCCCTCGGCGAGGCCTGGGACGAGGAACTCGAGCCGTTCCGGCACGCCGCCGAAGGCGCACCCGTTCGTTGGCTCCACCAGGTGGGCTGACCGCCGTCGACCTGACTTTTCCATAGCAAAGAGGAGGCCCCGCCGAATGGCGGGGCCTCCTCTTGTAGGCGGTACAACGTCCTGAAGGTCAGACGCTGCGGACCGCAATGACGGCGTTGTGGCCACCGAAGCCGAACGAGTTGCTCAGCGCCACGATGTTGCCGGCCGGCAGGTCGCGGGCCGAGGTGACGACGTCGAGCGGGATCTCCGGGTCCTGGTTTTCCAGGTTGATGGTGACCGGTGCCTTCCGGTCGTAAACAGCAAGCACTGTCAGGACGGCCTCGACAGCACCGGATGCGCCCAGGAGGTGGCCCATCTGGGACTTCGTCGCGGAAACGGCGACGTTGTCCACATGGTTTCCCAGTGCAGCCCGGAGGGCAGTGTATTCAGGCTTGTCTCCCACCGGCGTTGACGTGGCGTGCGCGTTCACGTGCACCACGTCCTCAGGCTGGATGCGGCCATCGAACATGGCAGCTTTGAGTGCACGGGTGGCACCCAGGCCTGCGGGGTCAGGAGCCGTGATGTGGTAGGCGTCTGCGGTGACGGACGTTCCCGCCAGTTCACCGTAGATGCGCGCTCCGCGGGCCAAGGCGTGCTCCTCAGCCTCGAGGACCAGTGCACCGGCGCCTTCACCCATGACAAAGCCGTCGCGGCCCGTGTCGTAGGGACGGGAGGCGCCCTGCGGGTCGTCGTTCCGGCGGGAGAGTGCCTGCATGGAGGCGAAGGCTGCGAGGGGCATCGGGTGGATGGCGGCTTCGGCGCCGCCGCACATGACCACGTCGGCCTTGCCTGAGCGGATCAGGTCGAGCCCAAGGTGCAGGGCCTCGGTGCCGGACGCGCAGGCGGAAACAGGGGTGTGGGCGCCGGCGCGGGCGCCGAGGTCCAGGCTGACGGCTGCGGCAACACCGTTGGGCATCAGCATGGGAACGGTCATCGGGAGGACCCGGCGGGGGCCTTTTTCCTTGAGGGTGTCCCAGGCATCAAGGAGCGTCCAGACGCCGCCAATACCCGTGGCGAAGGCGACTGCCAGCCTGTCCTTGTCAAAGTCGGTGATGCCGGAGTCAGCCCAGGCTTCACGGGCTGCGATGACGCCGAACTGGGTGGACGGGTCCATGCGCTTGGCCTCGACGCGGCTGAGCACGTCCAGGGCCGGGGTGCTGCAGCGCGCGGCGAAGTGGACGGGCAGCTCGTACTTGGCAACCCAGTCGTCCTCCAGGGTGCGGGCACCGGAGACCCCCTTGAGCGCGTTGTTCCACATCGTGGGTACATCGCCGCCGATGGGCGTGGTGGCACCCAGACCGGTGATGACTACTTTGCGTGTCATGGGATCACTCTTTCGTCGGTGGGGAATCCGTCTGCCGGAGGTCCCGCGTATTGATGATCGGCACTCTGCTGCAAGCAACAACACTGCCAGGAACAGGGCCCTTGGGAGCAGTCCCTGCGTGGGCAGGTGCCGGAAAATGCGGCGGGCTGCCGGCCCGGTCGTCCGGACCGGCAGCCCTGCCATGCCGATTGAACGGCGAAAGCCCAGGCTAGGCCTGTGCTCCGGCGATGAAGCTGACGGCGTCGCCGACGGTCTTGAGGTTCTTGACCTCTTCGTCCGGGATGCGCACGCCGAACTTTTCTTCGGCGTTGACCACAATGGTCATCATGGAGATGGAGTCGATGTCCAGGTCCTCGGTGAAGGACTTGTCCAGCTCCACGGCCTCGGGGGCCAGGCCTGTTTCTTCGTTGACGATTTCAGCCAAGCCGGCCAGGATCTCTTCGTTGCTAGCCATTGATGGCTCCTTTTCTTGTATTGCCGGCAGGGGCTGCCGGAAATGGTTCAGGACGCGGTTGCGGCCTGTTGGGGCGTTCCTAAGGAAGGACAACTACCTGTGCGCCGAAGACGAGCCCGGCTCCGAATCCGATCTGGAGAGCCAGTCCGCCGCTCAGTTCCGGCTTTTCGGCCAGCAGGCGGTGGGTGGCCAGCGGAATGGACGCTGCCGAGGTGTTACCTGCATCAGCGATGTCCCGTGCCACTGTAACCGTCTCGGGCAGCTTCAGTTTCTTCACCATCTCATCGATGATGCGCATGTTGGCCTGGTGGGGGATGAAGGCCACCAGGTCCTCGGCTCGGACTCCGGCGGCGTCCATGGCCTGCTGGGCCACCTTTGCCATCTCCCACACCGCCCAGCGGAAGACGGTCTGGCCGTCCTGGCGGAGGGTGGGGTACAGTTCCTGGGCTTCCTCGAGCAGGGCAAGGTCCCCTGTCGAGTCCGACTGGCGGGCAGCCAGGCCAAGGTCGCGGACATCGAGCATGGAACGGGTCATGCCGATGGCGTCCCACTTGCTGCCGTCCGACCCCCAGACCGACGGTGCGATTCCGGGAGTTTCGGAGGGGCCAATGACGACGGCGCCGGCACCGTCCCCAAGCAGGAAGGAGATGGTGCGTTCACGGTTGTCGATGACGTCTGACAACTTCTCGGCGCCCACCACCAGGACATACTTCGCGGCGCCTGAACGGACCAGGGCGTCCCCCTGGGCGATGCCGTAGCAGTAGCCGGCGCAGGCCGCGGAGATGTCAAAGGCAGGCGCCGGGGTGGCGCCGAGGCGGTCCGCCAGGGCGGCCGCGGCAGACGGCGTGGCGTAGGGATGGGTCACGGTGGAGACAATGACAGCCCCCAGGTCCGAGGCCTGGATTCCAGCCTTATCCATGGCCTCGCGGGCAGCGCCCTCGGCCATGTCGATGACGCTGACTCCGGCCGGGGCCCGGTGCCGGGTCACGATGCCGGTGCGCTGGCGGATCCATTCATCGGAGGAATCGATCCACTGGCATACGTCCTCATTGGTGACGATAACGTCCGGCCGGAAGGCACCCAGGCCGAGAATCCGGGTGTGCTCCTGAATCGGGGCCTGTTTCAGCGTGGGAACGCTCATGCGTTGCCCTCCAGTTCTGCGAAAAGCGCCAGTGCGGCGGAAAGGTCGTCAGGGGTTTTGACCGCGACGGTTTTGACGCCGGGCATGCCCCGCTTGGCGAGGCCGACAAGCGTGCCGGCAGGAGCAAGTTCAATGACGCCGGTGACGCCCCGCGCGACCATAGTTTCCATGCACCGGTCCCAACGGACAGGACGTGACACCTGGGCAATGAGGCTCCCGACGGCGGCGTGGCCGTCGGTGACTTCACCGCCGTCGTAGTTGGACAGCAGCGGCACCTTCGGTGCCTGCGGCTTCAGCTGGGGTTCCAGCGCCTTCAGGGCACTGACTGCGGGAGCCATGTGGCTCGTGTGGAAGGCTCCGGCCACCTTCAGGGGAATGACCCGGGCCTTGGCCGGCGGGTTGTCGGCCAGGGCCTTCAGCTGGTCAAAGGTTCCCGCGGCAACGGTCTGGCCCGCGCCGTTGACGTTGGCCGGGGTGGCGCCCGCGGCCGTGATGGCCGCCAGGACGTCGGCGGGGTCGCCGCCCACCACTGCGCTCATGCCGGTGGGGGTGACGGCAGCGGCTGCAGCCATGCTGTTGGCACGCTCCCGGACGAACGTCATGGCCTCCTGCTCGGTGAGTACGCCTGCAAGGGCGGAGGCGGTGATTTCACCAACGGAGTGGCCTGCCAGGATGACCGGAAGGGAGCTGAGCTCAACATCGAACAGGGAAGCGGCCGCAACCAGGCCGGCGGCGACGATCAGGGGCTGCGCTACGGCGGTGTCCTTGATGGTTTCTTCATCTGAGGTGGTCCCGTGGGCGATCAGGTCAATGCCCGCGATGTCGCTGAGGGCGGCCAGCTGGCCTGCCACCGGGGGCAGTTCCAGCCAGGGGGCCAGAAAACCCGGGGTCTGTGAGCCCTGTCCAGGGCAGACTATTGCAAGCACGTATCCAGCTTTCCAAATTACTGTGTGATCCAGCGGTGTTTGTCCGCACCAAGCTCACGGGGTCAGGTTGTAGGAAGTCTACAACGCGTCAGGGCTGATTCCGGGACGGCTGGCGTTCAACCGCAGCTTTCGGTGGCGTCGAAAGACGGCCCACAACGAGAGCGGCCTGCAGGACAAAAGCCTCCCTCGGCAGGAGCGGATCCCACCCTGTGACGTCGCAGACGCGCTTCAAACGGTACCGCACGGTGTTCGCGTGAACGAAGAGTTCCCGGGCTGTCGCCTCCAGTGAATGCCCCAGCTCCAGGTAGGTGCCGAGGGTTTCAACAAGCCCGTTGGACGCGGCCAGCAAGGGGCGGTAGATGTTCTTGACCAGGGAACGGCGGGCGGCGTCGTCCCCGGAGATGACCCGTTCCGGCAGCAAATCGTCGGCAGCCACGGGCCGGGGGGCCGAGGGCCACGCCCTGGCCGCGGTCAGGCCGGCAAATGCCGACTGGGCGGAACCGCTGGCCTCCAACAGTGAACCGGCCTCGGGGCCGTACACCACAGGGCCGGGAGCAAACATCTCGCTGAGCTTCACATATGCGGTTTCCCTGTCCTGCACGCCGCCCAGGATGAGGATGAGCCGGTCGCCCTGGATGCCCACCAGTGCGTCCTCCGCGTACCGGCCGGCCATCCGGCGCAGCTCGCTGACGTAGCTGGCACTGGGCTCCGAAGGGGAGTTGCCCACCATGACCGTGAAGCGCTCCTGGGCCTTCCAGCCAAGCGCCGCGATCCTGGAGCGCAAAGCGTCCGTGTTCTCGCCGCGCAGGATGGCGTCCACAATCAGGGCCTCGAGCCGGGTATCCCAGGACCCCCGGGATTCCGCGGCACGCGCGTAGACGTCCGCCGCAGCGAAGGCAACTTCCCTCGAGTAGCGCAACACGGCTTCACGGAGGGACGGCTGGTCGGCCTCCGGTGCAATGACCGGTACCTGGTCCTCCACCACCTCCACCACGATCCGGATCAACTGCAGCGCTTTCTGCAGGCTGATGGAGCGGGTCAGTTCGGTGGGTGCTGTTCCAAAGACGTCCGTCAGGATCCACGACGGAGAGCTGGGCCTCTCATACCACGTGACGAAAGCCGCAATGCCGTTCTGTGCCACCATGCCCAGCGCCGAGCGCTCGTCCGAGCTGAGCCGGCTGTACCAGGGCAGGGACTTTTCCAGCTCGCGCATGGTGGTGGTGGACAGCTGGCCCACGTTTGCCCGCAGTTTCTTGAGGGTCTCCGACTTCTCCGGAGTAACCCCCGGAGTGGACGGTTTGCGCTTGGCGGACGGGGTGGCAGGTGCTGGCATTCTTTGAGCATACGGGCAGCGTCCCGCAACCTCCATTTGTGCAAAGGCTACAATCCACCTTGCCCTGCGTCACATGGCCCCTGGGCCTTAACGGACGACGGCGGCCCCCGCCTTTCGGAGGGGGCCGCCGTCGCGTCTTTACTTAGGAGACAGGCTAGGCTTCGCCGCCAGCGTTGCCCGTGGTGCCCGCATTGACGTTGTGAAGCCTGTACTTCTCAATCGCCTTGATCGGGGCCTGCGCATCCACCTCGCCGCGGCGGGCGAGCATCTCCAGTGAACGCACCACGATGGAGTGGGTGTCGTTCTTGAAGAAGCGGCGGGCTGCGGCGCGGGTGTCGGAGAAGCCGAAGCCGTCGGCGCCGAGGGTGGCGAATTCGTTGGGGACGAATTGGCGGATCTGGTCGGGGACGGCTTTCATGTAGTCGGACACGGCGACGACGGGTCCGGTGGCTCCTTCGAGCTGCCGGGTGACGAAGGGGACGCGGGCGGGTTCGCCGGGGTTGAGGAAGGCTTCCTCTTCGGCGGCGAGTCCGTCGCGGCGCAGTTCGTTCCAGGAGGTCACGGACCAGACGTCGGCGGAGACTGACCAGTCTTCGGCGAGGATCCGCTGGGCTTCGATGGCCCAGGGGACGGAGACGCCGGAGGCCAGGATCTGGGCCCGGGGACCGTCGATCTTTGCCGGGGCGAGCAGGTAGATGCCCTTGATGACGCCCTCGACGTCCAGTTCCTCCGGTTCGGCGGGCTGGGTAATCGGCTCGTTGTACACGGTGAGGTAGTACATGAGGTTCCGGTCTTCCGATTCCGGCCCGTACATGCGTTCGAGGCCGTCGCGGATGATGTGGCCCATTTCGTAGCCGTAGGCGGGGTCGTAGGTGACGACGGCGGGGTTGGTGGAGGCGAGCAGGGGGGAGTGGCCGTCGGCGTGCTGGAGTCCTTCGCCGGTGAGGGTGGTCCGTCCTGCGGTGGCGCCGATGATGAAGCCGCGGGTCATCTGGTCCGCGGCGGCCCAGAACGCGTCGCCGGTGCGCTGGAAGCCGAACATGGAGTAGAACACGTAGACCGGGACCAGGGGCACGCCGTGGGTGGCGTAGGCGGTGCCGGCGGCGGTGAAGGCTGCCACGGCGCCGGCTTCGTTGATGCCGGGGTGGATCAGCTGGCCCTGGGCGGATTCCTTGTAGGCCAGGACCAGGTCCCGGTCCACGGAGAGGTAGTTCTGGCCCTTGGGGTTGTAGATCTTCGCGGTGGGGAAGAACGCGTCCATGCCGAACGTGCGTGCCTCGTCCGGAATGATCGGGGCGATGTGCTTGCCGAAGTTCTTGTCCCGCATCAGGTCCTTGAGCAGGCGCACGAAGGCCATGGTGGTGGCGGCCTGCTGTTTGCCCGAGCCTCGTTTGGCGACCTCGTAGGACTTGGCCTCGGGCAGGGTGATCTCGGCGTGCTTGGACCGGCGTTCGGGAACGGACCCGCCCAGGGCGGCGCGGCGCTCCATCATGTACTTGATTTCCGGAGCGTCGGTGCCGGGGTGGTAGTACGGGGGCTGGTACAGGTCTTTTTCGAGCTGTTCGTCCGTGACGGGGATCCGCAGGTGGTCGCGGAACTTCTTCAGGTCATCCAGGGTGAGCTTCTTCATCTGGTGGGTCGCGTTGCGGCCCTCGAAGTGCGGTCCGAGGCCGTAGCCTTTGACGGTTTTGGCGAGGATGACGGTGGGCTTGCCCTTGAATTCGGTGGCTGCCTTGTACGCGGCGTAGACCTTGCGGTAGTCGTGGCCGCCGCGTTTGAGGTTCCAGATCTGGTCATCGGTGAGGTCCGCGACGAGGTCTTTGGTGCGGGGGTCTTTGCCGAAGAAGTGTTCGCGGACGAACCCGCCGGATTCTGCCTTGTAGGTCTGGTAGTCCCCGTCGGGGGTTTCGTTCATGATCTTCACCAGCGACCCGTCGGTGTCTTTGGTGAGCAGGTCATCCCATTCCCGGCCCCAGACGACCTTGATGACGTTCCAGCCCGCGCCGCGGAAGAACGCTTCGAGTTCCTGCATGATCTTGCCGTTGCCCCGCACGGGCCCGTCCAGGCGCTGGAGGTTGCAGTTGATCACGAAGTTCAGGTTGTCCAGGTTCTCGTTCGCGGCGAGCTGGAGCAGGCCGCGGGACTCGGGCTCGTCCATTTCCCCGTCGCCCAGGAACGCCCAGACCTGCTGGTCGGAGGTGTCTTTCAGGCCCCGGTTGTGCAGGTACCGGTTGGACTGGGCCTGGTAGATCGCGTTCATCGGCCCGATGCCCATGGACACGGTGGGGAACTCCCAGAACTCAGGCATCAGCCGCGGGTGCGGGTAGGAGGACAGGGCGTGGCCTTCCTTGGACTTTTCCTGCCGGAACCCGTCCAGGTCCTCCTCCGAGAACCGGCCCTCCATGAACGCCCGGGCGTACATGCCGGGGGAGGCGTGGCCCTGGAAGAAGACCTGGTCACCGCCGCC
>NZ_BMKV01000002.1:0-691202 GCF_014644515.1 Pseudarthrobacter scleromae
GGCTGGCCCCGACACGTGAACGCCCCGGACCAGCCCCATAAAGCACTTAGTTCAGCAGTCTCCTAGGCTGTGACGCCGAAGCCGTCCAGGGCCCGGACCCAGCCGCTGATGGCCTCGGCCGATGCGCCCGGGGCGGTGTGCTGCAGCACATGGCCCTGCCCCGGGATTTCAGCCATGGTGCCCTGACGGGCGACTGCGGCAAGGTGTTCGCACCAGGGGCGGCGCGCGATGGGGTCCCTGGCGCCCCGAAGGACCAGGACGGACTGGCTGACGGCGGCCACCTTTTCCTCCATGGGGTAGTCCATCATCACGGGAAGCTCGGTCAGGTACCAGCGCGGGCCGGCCCTGAAGTAGTCGCTGAACACGAGGGCGTTCGAGGTCAGGCTCTCCCTGAACAGGGCATCGCGCGTGAGTGCCAGCGCCTGCCTGGTGACTGTCTTCCGGGGGGAGTCCACCACGGGTCCCATCAGCACGGCGCCCGCCACCCGGCCGGGCTCCTGGAGCGCGAGTTCCACGCGGACTGCGTCCCCATGGAGTGGCCCACCACCACGTAGCTGGAAACTCCTGACTCCGCCAGGACAGCGCCCACGAACGCCGCAAAGTCACCGATCTGCAGCTGGCGCGGGGGCCGTGAAGCCTTTCCGAAGCCCGGGAGGTCGAAGGTGTAGACGTCCGCTTCCCTGGCTAGCTTCAGGTGCAGCCGGGCGAGGTACCGGTGGGACACTCCAATGCCGTGCAGCAGGACGTAGGCAGGCCTGGGCGCGGATCCTGCGGGCTTTACCGAGGCGTACAGCTTGCCCCGGAGTCCGCCCGCCTCGACGTCCCGGCCGCCACTAAGTTCCATCAGCCGAGCATACCGCCCGGGGCGGGCTGGCCGCCGGTAGGCTGGGGGCATGGCACTGATAGCTCCCCGGATCACTGGCGCGCTCCCGTCGGAGGATGCCGAGAAGCTGGGCCGTGCACTGGCGGGCAGCGACGACATCACCGTCTTCGTGGACGGCACGGTCCACCGGCTGCCGCCACAGGCGAGGGACGCCGTCGTCGATCTCCTGCACCGCTTCAGCCGCGGCGACGCGGTGACGGTCAGCAGCGTGGAGGACATGCTCACCACATCCAAGGCAGCGGAGCTGGCCGGCATCTCGCACACCTACCTGCGGAACATGACGGACCGCGGCGAGATCCCCGTGGAGTACCGCGGCACACACCGGCGGATTCCGCGGGCCGCCATCATGGCGTGGCTGGAGGGGCAGAAAAAATCCGAGCTGCGCGAGGTGGGGAAGGCCCCCGGGGCGGGCGCCTAGATCCTGGGCCTGCCTGCCCAGCGGCGCATCTTCAGCGCGGCGTGGAGCTCCAGGCGGGGCATCCCCTTGAGCGGATCCACACCGAGCAGCTGCCGGATCCGGCCCAGCCTGTTGTAGATGCTGCTGCGGTGAAGGTGGAGTTTCGTGGCCACGTCCTGGACGGAGCCGTCATTGTCGTAGAGGAGTTCCAGGACGGGCAGCAGCTCCCCGTTGCGGTCGTGGTCCTCGAGCATGCGGAAGTAGACCGAACCCGAGTCAGCCCAGGCACTGGCCCCTCCTCCTGCGGATGCGAGGAGCTGATAGACGCCGGCGGCCCGGCAGTCAACGAGTTCGCCGAGCTGCGGGTCCACGGCTGCGGCCTGGGCTGCCACCTTCGACTGCCGGTAAGCAGCGGCAAGCTCCCGCGGCCGGCCGAAGCCCTCACTGAGCCCCAGGATGATGCGGTGGACCGGACGGCCGGAGCGCTTGGCGAGTTCCAGCTGGTAGTGCACCAGGACCTGCGCGTGGTTCGCCCGGCCGGACAACTCACGGAACAGGGCCACCGAATGCGTCTCCGTGCCGGCGCTGAACAGGGCGGAATCCACACCAATGGTCGCCTGCAGCGCGGCGGCCCGGTGGATCAGGGTGGACGCGATGGGGTCCGGCCCGCCGGACCAGCCGTCGGCGTCCAGCACCGTCACCACCTGCCAGGGGCCGCGGCCCTGCACTTCCTTCCAGCCCGCGACCGCCGCCACCGCATTGGGTTCGCCGGCGCACGCGGCCAGGAACTCCCGCTCACGCCCGCGCCGGAACTCCGACTCCGCAGTGTTCGAGTCCAGCAGGAGCCCTGAGAGCATCTCGAGCTCGTGGTTGACGGCCGGCAGCTGGGTGAGGATCGCCGTCGGACTTTCATCCGCCGAGTCCTGCTGCACCCACAGGTATCCCACCCGGAAGCCTCGCACCATCAGGGGAACGCAGACCCGGCCCAGCATGCCCAGGTCCTGGTTGGCGGGAACCACCACGGGCCGCACCGCCGTGGCGATGCCGTGCGAGAGCTGCCACGCGCTGACGTCCGCCGGGACTTTCTTGCTCAGCAGGAAGTTCACCCGGACGCGGTCTGCGTGGGACTGGTTGGAGCTGTAGGCAAGCAGCACACCGTCCAGGTCCTCGAGCGACAGGCCACGGCCCAGCTTCTGCGCCACCTGCTCAACCAGTTCTTCCACACCCTGCAGCTGCATGCGCCAACACTACTGCCCGGAAGGTCCCGTGGACGAACGGACATGAGGCGACACCTGCCGCCCTGCAGCTCGACAAACGTCGATCTGAGGATAGGGAGATCCGCGGAATGGCGCGGATCTGCCTCCGCCCTCACCTCGCTTTCATGTCAGCTGGCTCACAACCGGATTTATCGTTGATACACGAAATCCTTCCGCACTTTCCGGCTGACCAGGCCGAAGATATGGAGCCCACGATGATCATCGGCGTCCCCAAAGAAATCAAGAACAACGAGTTCCGGGTGGCCATCACCGCCGCCGGCGTCCACGAATTCCGCAGCAACGGCCACACCGTGCTAGTGGAGCGCGGCGCGGGGCTGGGCTCCGGCATCACCGATGAGGAATACTCCATCGCCGGTGCCGAGATCGTCAACGAGGCGGACGACGTCTGGGCACGCGCGGACATGGTCATGAAGGTCAAGGAGCCGGTCAAGGCCGAGTACCACCGCTTCCGCAAGGGCCTGATCCTCTTCACCTACCTCCATCTGGCCGCCGAGCCCGAACTCACCCGCGAGCTCATCAACTCCGGCGTCACCGCCATCGCCTACGAAACCGTCCAGGAGGGCCGCACCCTTCCGCTGCTCGCCCCCATGTCAGAGGTTGCGGGCCGGCTTTCCGTGCAGGTGGGCGCATCCTCGCTTATGGCCCCCGCAGGCGGGAAGGGCGTGCTGCTCGGCGGCGTCCCCGGCGTCCGGCCCGCCAAGGTCGTTGTCCTCGGCGCCGGCGTGGCCGGCACCAACGCCGCCGCCATGGCCCTGGGCCTGGGCGCCGACGTCACCATCCTGGACATCAACATCAACCGCCTGCGCGAACTGGACGCCCAGTACCAGGGCCGGCTCAAGACCGTTGCGTCCAACAAGTACGAGATCGAAAAGTCCGTGGTGGACGCGGACCTGGTGATCGGATCCGTCCTCATCCCCGGCGCCAAGGCCCCCAAGCTGGTCACCAACGACCTCGTGGCCCGCATGAAGCCCGGCTCAGTCCTGGTGGACATCGCCGTGGACCAGGGCGGCTGCTTCGAGGACACCCACCCCACCACGCACCAGGAACCCACGTACAAGGTGCACAACACCATCTTCTACTGCGTGGCCAACATGCCCGGCGCTGTGCCGAACACCTCCACCTACGCGCTGACCAACGTCACCCTGCGGCACGCGGTGGCCCTCGCCAACCTGGGCGTCAGGGCAGCATTCGACCGCGACCCCGCCCTCGCAGCCGGTCTCAACATCGCCGCCGGCCACGTGGCACACCACTCCGTATCCGAGGCGCACAACCTGCCCCTCGTAGCCGATTGGCACGAACTGGTCTCGGCGTAGGTCTCACCCGTCCTGCTGCGCTGGGCGACACGCATCCTCTGCGGGCTGGCTCCTTCGTCGCCTCTGACGCCCGCTGCCGGATGCCTGTCGTCCAGCGTTGTGATTTAAGACCTGCCGCTCGCCAGTTCCCGTGCTTGTTCTATTAGTTTGAGGGACTCGACGGCGTCCTGTGGGTCTACGGGGAGGGGCAGGCCTGACGCTGTGCCGCCGTCGAGGATTTTCACTGCCAGGAGCCGGTAGAACTCCGGGTACGCGCCGCGCTCGGTGGGCAGGGCGTCCAGGTGTCCATCGCGGCCCAGGAGGCCTGCCCACTCGGGTGCCTCCTGGCCGTATTCCGCGTCCAGGGGGCTGCCGCCGGCGGCGATGTACGGCTCCTGCGGGTCCACCCCGTTCTTGGTGAAACCGCCCACGGAACCCAGCACGCGGAACCGTGGGGCCTGCTGCGCGCAGAGCATGTTCATAGTGAGATGGCTGATCACACCGGACTCATGGCGCATGACCAGGAAAACGTCGTCATCCGCCCGTTCGTCGGAGCGGCGTGCCTTCAGTTCCGCGTGGACCACGGCGGCCGGCCCGAAGAGCTGAAGGGCCTGGTCGATCAGGTGGCTGCCAAGGTCGAACAGCGTTCCGCCGCCATCGGCCGCGGTGGCGCGGGCCTTCCAGGCCTTGGCGATGGCGGGCGACCACCGCTCAAAGCGTGATTCAAACCGTGTCACCTTACCCAGGGCATCAGCTTCCAGGAGCTTTCGCAGGGTCAGGAAGTCGCCGTCCCAGCGCCGGTTCTGGAAAACCGTCAGGATCCGGCCCAGTTCCCTGGCCAGCGTGATGAGCTCCTGCCCCTGCCCGCTGGACACGGCGAAAGGCTTGTCCACCACCACATCCAGGCCCGCTTCCAGGGCGGCCTTGGCCAGCGGGTAATGGGTGGCGGGCGGAGTCCCCAGCACCACCAGGTCCACATCGTTGGCGTGTTCGAGGACTGCCTGGCCGTCCGGCACGGTTTTCACATCCAGGTACTGCGCGGCCGCCGCAGCCTCCCTGCCGGCGTTGGACGTAGCAATCATGCTGAGTGAGTACCGCGGGTCCGCTGCTATCAGGGGCGCGTGGAACACGCTCCCGGACAACCCGAAACCCACGACGGCGGTGCGAATTGTGCGTGCTGAAGCTTCAGTCCCGGTCATAGGCCTACCGTACTCCGGACGCTCTCTCACTTGCTGCCCCAAAAACACAAACGCTCTCCCACTTTCCGGTAAGGATCGCCGGGAAGTGGGAGAGCGTCGCAGGAAAACCTGCAGGTAGTGAGAGAGCGTTACTGGGTGGGGTTACTTCTTTTCCCAGCCGAGGGTGGTCCAGTCCGGAACCTGGGAGAGGCTCTGGAACAGGGACGGGCCGTAGTTGGCCAGGCCCGTGCGGACGAAGGAGATCTGCGGGCCGTTCATGACCACACCCATGGAGAAGTACTTCGCCATGTGCTCCTTCTCCACTTCCATGGCCGCCTTGTTGCGCTCGGCGTTGTCCTCGATGGAGGCCAGATCAGCGATCTTCTTGTCCAGCTCGGCGTCGCCCAGCTGGTTCTCGTTGGTCTTGGAGTCGTAGTACTGCTTGACGGCGGACGTGGCGTCCGCGCCCACGGTGTAGCCGGAGACGCTCATGTCGAACTCGCGTGAGCCCAGGACCTTACCGAAGTCGGCCGAGGCGCGCTGGTCAATTCCAACATCCATGCCGCCGGCCTGGAGCTGCTGCTGCAGGGTCTGGGTGAAGGCGAGGGTGGTGGGATCGTCACCGAAGTTGCTGATCTTGAAGGCCGCGGGCTTGCCGTCCTTCTCCATGATGCCGTTCGCGTTCTCGGTGTAGCCGGCGTCCGTCAGCACCTTCTTGGCGGCTTCCGGTCCGGTTTCCTTCACGGGGTAGTTGTCCTGGTAGTACTCGGAGAAGGGCAGGAGCATCATGGAACCGGAGCTGGGCTCTTCCCAATTCAGGCCGTTGAAGCGCACCTTGCGGAGGGCTTCACGGTCAACCGCGGCGAAGATGGCCTCGCGGACGGCGACGTCGGTGATGCGCTGGGCGTTGAGGTTCATACCGCCGGCAAACAGGCGCTGGCCGCGGCGGACCTCGGAGTTGCTGGTGCCCTCAAGCTGCTTGTACAGGGAGATGGTGTTGGCGGACATGGCGTCGATCTCACCGTTCTTGAAGGCAGCGATCTGGGCGCTGGTCTCCAGCTGGCGGAACACCACATTTTCCAGGACCGGCTTGTTGCCCCACCACTTCTCGTTGGGCACCAGCGTGACGGTCTTGGCCGCGGTATCGTACTGGTCCAGCTTGAACGGACCGGCCATCCATTCCGGGTGCAGCTCGCCGTTGAAGCCCTCGTTGAAGATCTCGGGGCTGTTCACGGCGGGGTGGATCAGTCCAAAGAACAGGTCCTCCAGCGGATAAACCGGCTGGCTGGTCTTTACGATAATTTCCTTGTCGCTGCTGCCTGCCTCGACGGATTCCACGAATTCATAGGCACCCGAGCTGACGATGTCGTAGCCCGCATCCGGGCTCTTGAGGATGTTCCAGGTGTTCTGGAAGGCCTTGATGTCGATCGGGGTGCCGTCATTGTAGGTGGCCTTCTCGTTGACCTTGATGGTGATGGTCTGCTTGCCATCCTCGACTTCGTTTTCCACGGTCTCGCAAAAGTCCTTGTTGGGGGACGCCTTGCCCTCGAAGTCGAGCTTCCAGCAGCCCCCGATGCCGCCACTGTTCACAGCGACCGGGTTCATTGGGATTTGTAGCGCGGAGTTGTCAGCGCTGTTGCCGTTGTTGGAGAACCCGTTGAAGTCGGGGCCGATGTTGCCCAGCGGAAGGGTGACCTTGCCGCCCTGTTCAAGGTCCGCAGCAGGCTTCTCGTTGACGCTGATGAGCTTGGACAGGTCGCTGCCTGCCTCCTGTCCCTTGGCCGTTTCCGGGCCGGTGGACCCGCCACCGCCGCCGCAGGCCGTCAGCGCCAGAGCTGCGGTGATCGCCGCCGCTCCGCCGATCCTGTTCAGATTCCTCATGGTGTTCCCTTCGTTGGTGCGAGTGGTGGTGCTTGTGATGGGTCGAAGAAACCTAGGGCGCATGGTGGTCCGCCGATTCGTGGACTACCAGCATGTCCTCGTCCAGTTCTCCGTCAGGGAAGAAGCAGGCGAAGCGTTGGTCCGGGGCGGGCAGTGGATCCGCCGCCAGGGTTTGGGCCGCCGGGGAGGGTGCTACCTGTTCCAGCGGCGGTTCCAGGGTCAGGCACTTTTCCTGCTTGGCTGCTGGCAACGCAGCGAACACAGGGCAGCGGGTGGCGAAGTTGCAGCCCTTGGGGGTGCCCAGTGGAGACGGCAGGTCGCCCTGCAGGATGATCCGTTCCCGGGTGCGCTCCAGTTGGGGGTCCGGTACGGGGATGGCGGAGAGCAGGGCGCGGGTGTAGGGGTGGCGGGGGTTGTCGAACACCCGGTCCACTTCGCCGATTTCCACAATTTTCCCCAGATACATCACCGCCACCCGGTTGGAGATGTGCCGGACTACTGACAGATCGTGCGCCACCAGCAGGTAGCTGAGGCCCAGCTCGGCCCGGAGCTTGTCCAGGAGGTTGATCACGCCGGCCTGCACTGAGACGTCCAGGGCCGAGACAGGCTCGTCCAGGACTACAAGCTTCGGGTTCACGGCCAGTGCGCGGGCTATGCCGATGCGCTGGCGCTGCCCGCCGGAGAACTGGTTGGGGAAGCGGTTCACGTGGTCAGGCTGCAGGCCCACCAGCTTCATCAGTTCCATGATCCGCTTTTTGGTGTCGGCCTTGTTCATGCCCGCGTTCTGCAGCGGTTCAGCAAGGACTTCATACACCGTGAACCGGGGATCGAGCGCGCCGGTGGGGTCCTGGAACACCATCTGGAGTTCCCGGCGCATAGCGCTCCTGGTCTTGCCGTCGGCGGCCTGCTTGTTGCTGATCCCGCCGATCACCACCTCGCCGTCCTGGTCCTTGTGGAACTCCATGATTTCCAGCAGGGTGGTGGTCTTGCCTGAGCCCGACTCGCCCACGATGGAGAAGCATTCCCCTTCGCGGATATCGAAGCTCAGTCCGTCCACGGCTTTGACGGTGCCAATGCGGCGCTTCAGAAGTGCACCCTTGGTGAGCGGGAAGTGCTTGCGGACGTCCTTCAGCTGCAGGACGGTGGAGCGCTCCTCCCTCGGGATGGCATCGAAGCGGGATACCGGCACCGGCGGAGCGGCGAAGACGTCATGGACATCAACGTCGCCGCCCAGCGAACCGGATTTGATACAGGCGGCGCGGTGGGCGGCCGGCCCCGGAACCGGCGCCAGCGCCGGTTCACCCTCCAGGCACGCGTCCGTGGCGAGCGGGCAACGGGGCGCGAAAGAGCAGCCGGTAGGCGCGTGGATCAGGTTCGGCGGCATGCCCTCGATGGGCACCAGCGATGACTTCTCCGCAACGTCAACGCGCGGAACGGCACCGAGCAGGCCCATGGTGTACGGCATCCGCGGGTTGTAGTAGATGTCATCCACCGCTCCGGTCTCCACCGGCCTGCCTGCGTACATCACCATGATGTCGTCCGCCATGCCCGCCACAACGCCCAGGTCATGCGTGATCATCACGACGGCGGCTCCGGTCTCCTCCTGCGCCCTATGCAGCACCTCCAGCACCTGCGCCTGGATGGTGACGTCCAGCGCCGTCGTCGGCTCATCCGCGATGAGGACCCGCGGGTTGTTGGCGATGGCAATGGCAATCATCACGCGCTGGCGCATGCCGCCGGAGAACTCGTGCGGGAAGGCCCTGAGCCGTTCCTTGGGGCTGGGAATGCCCACCATGGCAAGAAGTTCGACGGCGCGGGCTTCTTTCGCCTGCTTGCTCATGGTGGGGTTGTGGATGGTCAGCGCTTCGATGATCTGGTTGCCCACCGTGTAGACGGGCGTCAGCGAGGACAGCGGATCCTGGAAGACCATGGCAAGCTCATTGCCGCGGTACTCGCACATGGCCTTGTCGCTGAGGCCCAGCAATTCCTTGCCCTTCAGCCGTACCGAGCCGCTGACCTCCGCCGTGGTGGGCAGGAGGCCCATGATGGCAAGGGACGTGACCGATTTGCCGGAGCCGGATTCACCCACGATGCCGAGTGTTTTTCCAGGCATGAGGTCAAAGTCGACGCCCCGGACTGCATGAACCACACCGTTTTCGGTGTTGAAGCGTACGTTCAGGTCCCGGACGGACAGGATTGCGTCCGCCGGGGCGTGAAGGCCGGCGATGTGCAGCCGCTCCACAGCTGACTGCGGCTGGTCAACCGGTCCGGCGGCAATTTCGCTGCTCATGAGGCGTTCCCCTTAACACGGGCTTTCAGGGCGGTGCGCTTTTTGGCGCTGCCGGAGGAGCTTGAGCTTGGATCGAAGGCGTCGCGCAGTCCGTCGTTCATCATGGCGAGTGAGCCCGTGAGCAGGAACATGACGGTCAACGGCACCCAGAACATCCAGGGAAAGGTCTGCACCTGGGATGTGGCGCCGCCGATCAAAACACCGAGGCTCACATCCGGAACCTTGATGCCGATGCCGATGAAGGAAAAGGCAACTTCAGCGAGGATGGCACCGGTGACTCCACGGGTGATGTCCAGGACCAGCAGCGATCCGATGTTGGGCACCAGGTGGCGCCACACGATCCTCCGCGCCGGCACACCCATGTACTGGGCGGCCTTGACGAAATCCCGCTGCATGAGGGACATGGAGAGGGACCGGATGAGCCTTGCTGTTCCCATCCAGCTGAAGACGAGCAGCACAATGATCAGCAGCAGCCAGGACGGCAGGTCCCGCCTGAGCCCTTCGCCTCCGCCGCTGGTGGCCACAGCCACCACCAGGAGGGCCGGCATCATGATGAGCGCTTCGAGGATGAAGAGCATCACCTTGTCCACCTTGCCGCCGAAGTAGGCCATGGTGCACCCGTAGACGGCGGCGACGAGGACGGACACGAGCCCGACGATCAGTCCGATCAGGATGGAGATCCTGGTGCCTTCCACCGTCATTGCGTAGAGGTCGATCCCGGCCTGGGAGGTGCCCAGGTAGTGTTCGGCCGACGGCGGCATGCCGATGTTGAAGGGGTCGATGGTTTGCTTGTCCCACTGGGTGAAGTACCCGCCCACGAAGGAGAAAACGGTCAGGGCGAGGAAGATGGCAAGCCCTGCCACGGCTGTCTTGTTCCGCATGAAGCGACGGAAGATGATGGTGTTTTTGCCGATGACGACGTCGGCGCTCTCCAGGTGGGCGTCCTGCGCGACGGCGGCGGGGTCTACTGCATTGAGGTTGGTCACGGTTACTGCACCCGCACTCTCGGGTCAACAAGGGTGGTGGCGAAATCCGCCAGAATGGCTCCCAGGGCGAAGATCACGGAACCGTAGGCCAGCGTGGCCGTGGCGGCGTTGACGTCCTGGAGGGAGATGGCGTCGATGCTCCAGGAACCCACGCCGGGCCAGGCGAAGATTTTCTCCGCGAAGAAGCCGCCGGCAAAGATGGCCGGGATGGTGAAGGCGATGCTCTGGGCCACGGGTATGAACGAGACCCGCAGCGCATGCCGCGAGATTGCCTGGTTCCTGGTGAGTCCCTTGGCCCGGGCGGTGCGGACAAAGTCGGCATTGACGTTGTCCAGGAGGTACTGGCGCTGGGCAATCTGGTAGGACCCCCAGCCCACCAGCGTGATGGCAACAGTGGGGACGGCGTAGTGCGCCAACATGTCGATGAACTGGGCCCAGCCCGGTTCCATCCCTGGGGTGGAGATGCCGGTGACAAAAAAGATGCGTTCGCCAACGGTCTCGTTGATGTTGATGGCACCCAGCTGCACCAGGAAGTACGCGATGGGGGCCGGCACGATGTACGCAAGGTAGCTGTACGAGGTGATGACGCGGTCCTGGAACTTGTACTGCCGGGCGGCCGAATAGACGCCGAGGGCCACCCCAATCACCAGGGTGAGGATGATGGAGGCCAGGAAAAGGCGGGTGGAGATCCAGACGCGGTCCCCGAACTCCGCGTTGATGAAGGCGCCGTTGGGGCTGCGGCCCCAGTCCCAGCGCGTGACAATGGCAGTAAGCCATTCGACATAGCGTTCCCAGGGGCTGAGGTCGGGGTCGAGGCCCTTCAGGCGCATCGAGTTTGCCACCTGCTCCGGGGTGGGACGGGGAATCCGTTCCTGTTCAAGCAGCGCGGGCTTGAGGGAACTGACGGCAAGGAAATATCCCGCCGACGTTGTCAGGAAGATCATGAAGACATACGTGATGCCGCGCTTGGCGAGATACCTGAGCATGCGGCAGCTACTTCTGGATCGTCGCCGCCGGCAGCCGGCCGGTCAGACACCGCATCATCCGCAGGCGGGCCAGGCTGCTAGGCAAATCAACAATCACGTGCTGGATCCTTCCGTTATCCCCTGATCAGCGGGGGTTACGCCGCCTCACCGGGTCCTTGCCAGCGGGTAGCTGGCCTCCCGCAGCCTGTCAGGGCTTGGTCCTTGTGGACTATGTCGCGGGTCACATTCCAGAGGAAACTATCACAAGCCGGAACCGAAAATGCGGGCGAATGCCCGGAAAGCTACCCGCCCGTATCAGATCGTTATGAATAGTTCTGTGAAGTTGGTGTGACTGGACGCGCCTCTTAACTGTGGCGTACTCTACGCGCCGCGGACCACCCGTGTGACAAGATCCCGCCAGGAGTCACTGAGCCTCTCGGGAGTGACCCCGTGAACCTTGACAAGGCTTAACAGGCGCTCCGGGTCCAGGGTCGCCGCCAGGGAGCCGGCCATCAGCCACGGGTCGGGCCCGAACCCTTCTTCCCGCAGGAGGATTTCGATATGGCGGTGCCACAGGACGGCGGCGGGGGCTTCAAAGCGCCCGCGCGAGGCATGCTCGGCGGCCAGCACCAGGTCCCCGAACTCCATGACGTAGGAGATCCGTTCCGCTCCGAAGGAGATGAGGCGTTCCAGCCCGGGCGCACCCGGACCCAGGGGCGGCGGCCCAAACATGAACCGGGCCTGGAAATCGGCCTCGGACTCGCTCAGCAGCGTCAGCATCAGTCCCGCACGGTTGCCGAACCGCCGGAAGACCGTGCCTTTGCCCACACCGGCGTGTTCGGCAAGCCGGTCCATGGTCAGCCCCTCCGCCCCGCAGTCAGCAATCAGCTCCCGGGCAGCCGCAAGCAGGCGCGCCCGGTTCCGTGCGGCGTCCCGGCGTTCCGCCGCCGCGCCCGCCGGCAGGCCGGGCCGCGGTGGGATGGAACTCACATCCGACATTCCAGACCTCGGGAATAATAAGCGGACCACAGTCCGTTTAGATGGGTGAAGGCACTGACAAGCCTCAGCTTAGACCGGCCCGCGGCCCTCCCGCGGACCCAGACCCCAGGAGTTCCCATGACTAAGAGCACCGTCCTTACCCTCGTCGGCAGCCTCCGCGCCGAGTCCACCAACCAGAAGCTGGCCGAAGCCATCCAGCTGAACGCCCCCGAGCAGGTTGACGTGGTGATCCACGGGAACCTGGGCAACATCCCGTTCTACAACGAGGACATCGACGTCGAAGGCCAGGTACCCGAAGCGGCGGCAGCCCTGCGCGCCGCCGCGAATGAGGCAGACACGCTGCTGCTCGTCACTCCGGAGCACAACGGCACCGTGCCTGCCGCACTGAAGAACGCCATCGACTGGCTGTCCCGCCCTTTCGGTGCCGGCGCCCTCGCCGGCAAGCCCACCGCCGTCGTCGGCACGGCGTTCGGCCAGTACGGCGGGGTCTGGGCCCAGGACGAGGCCCGCAAGGCGGCAGGCATCGCCGGCGCGCAGATCCTCGAGGACGTCAAGCTCGCCGTGCCGGGATCCATGGTCCGCTTCGCTGAAGTCCACCCGAAAGACGACGCTGAAGTCGTAGAGCAAATCAAGGGCGTGTTCGACGCACTCACCGCTTCCCAGCCCGCGGCCTAACCAATGACTCCGGTACCCGGCGCCGCCAAGGCGCCGGGTACCGCCTTTTAAGCCCGCCCGGCTGCCTGATCCCGGCGCCCGGCCGCGCCGGCGATGCTCTGGCTGCCGCACCTGATCGTTGCTACCGTGACCGCATGAGTCCCTCAAAGACCCCGGCCGAGATCCTCACCATCGCCGGGACCGAGGTCCGCATCTCAAGCCCGGACAAGGTGCTGTTCCCCAAACCCGGGCTGACGAAGCTCGACCTGGTGAGGTACTACCTGGCCGTCGCCGACGGGGCACTCCGCGGCGCCGGGGGCCGGCCGATGGTCCTCAAGCGCTTCCCCAAAGGCATCGACGCCGAGCCGTTTTTCCAGAAACGCGTGCCCGAAAACCACCCGGACTTCATCGACACCGCCACCCTGCACTACGCCTCGGGGACGTCAGCGGAAGAAGCCGTCATCCGGGACGCCGCCGGACTGGCCTGGGTGGTGAACCTCGGCTGCCTCGACCTGAACCCCCACCCCGTGCGCGCGGAGGACCTGGAACACCCCGACGAACTCCGGGTGGACCTCGATCCGATGCCGGGCGTGGACTGGTCCCAGATCGTGGACGCCGCCTTTGTGGCGCGGGACGTGCTCGACGACGTCGGCCTGGCGGGGTGGCCGAAGACCAGCGGCTCGCGCGGGCTTCACATCCTGGTGCGCATCGCGCCGCAGTGGACCTACCGGGAGGTCCGGCTCGCCGCCGAGACCCTTGCCCGCGAGGTGGAGAACCGTGCGCCCGGCCTTGCCACCGCACGGTGGTGGAAGGAGGAGCGCGGCGAGAGCGTGTTCGTTGACTTCAACCAGAACGCCAAGGACCGCACCGTGGCGTCCGCGTACTCCGTGCGGCCACTGCCCGACGCCCGGGTCTCCACCCCCCTGACCTGGGACGAGGTCCGGACCGCCAGGCCGGACCAGTTCACGGTGCTCACCGTACCCCGGCGCTTTGCGGACATGGGCGACCCGCACGCCGGGATTGATGACGCGGCAGGCACCCTGGATGGGCTCCTGGCACTGGCCGCGCAGCTCGGCCCTGCGGAAAAGCCACCTCGCAGCGGCGACGGCTCCGGCCGCCGGCAGTCGGTGATGCCGCTCATTGAAGTTGCCCGGACCAGGACAAAGGCCGAAGCGGAAGCCGCCCTCGACGAATGGAAATCCCGGCACGCGGACCTTGTCCCGGCGCTGCATCCGGCCGATGTGCTGGTGGACGGGATGCGCGGATCGAGCTCGCTCTGGTACCGGGTGCGGGTGAACCTGCAGCACGTCCCGGAGGGCGAGCGTCCGCCGCAGGAGGACCTCATTGCCGATTACGATCCCTGGGCGGGTAAAGAGTGGCCGGGCCGGCCGGCGTCCTGATGGCGGGCCCCGGCGGAACGTGGCGCAGGCCCGGCAGGCGCCGCCCCGTGATCAACTCTTGTCCCAACCGGTACCTTCCCGGCATTTCCGGGCCGGGGCGCCAGCCGTAACGTTAATCCACCAAACCGGAACGGGATTGCGGTGGAGGTATGCGGGCACGGGGTGCAGGAAAGCGCGGGGCGGGGCTGCGGACGGCAGCAGCAGCCAGCCTGGCGCTTCCGCTGTGGCTCGGCGCCTGCGTGGCAGAGGCGCCCCCGGAGTCCATGCCCGCACCGTCCGCTCCGCTTGCCATCAGCAGAAGCACACCGGCCGCCCCGCCGCCCGTTGCTCCCTCCCCGCAGCCGCAGGATGCGGCCCGGACGGAGACGTCCGCTCCCCCTGCCCGATCGCTGAACCAGGCATCGGCCGGCTTCTCCGCCGGGGCCGGCGGGCCAAGCGCCCCGGCATCGGATTTCTCCACGCCCAGTACCCCGGGTCCGGGCAGCCCGGGTCCCAGCATTGCAGCCCCCCAGGACGTTGGCGATGCTGCGGTGCTGCAGGCTTCTGAGAGGCCCGGGCCCACCAACACTCGGGCCGCGCCGCATACGGTGACGGCCTACTACGTGCTCCTGGACGACGGCGGCCGGAACGGTGTGCGTTTTGGCTGCAACGACAGCCTGGTGGGCGTCTCCCATGAAAGTTCACCTGCCGTGGAGGCCCTTCCTGCCGCGGTCGGCGCACTGCTCGACGCATCAGGCAGCGCAGCTGTGGGGGCGCAAGAACCCGATCTCTACAACGCCCTCGCCAGTTCGCGCCTGAAGTTCCTCTCGGGCAGCTTTGACGGGACCACGGTGACGGTTTACCTCGCCGGCTCCCTCCGCCCCGGCGGAGCGTGCGACCTCCCCCGCCTGGAAGCTCAGCTCACCCAGACGGCGGTGGCTGCCGTCGGTGCCATCAGGGCAGAAATCTATGTCAATGGCCTCACCCTCGCGGAAGTGCTGAGCCTCGATTAGCGGGCGCGGCCGGCCGCCTCCAGCTGTGGCTTATATATAAACAGGTGTTGCTTTTAGGGCAACACCTCGCTGTATCCTGAAGGTGTGAGCCACGAAACACTCGACGCCGCAGCAGGGACGCTGCCAGCAGAAGCCATTGATGCCATCGAGCGGGCGGCGACCTCCGCGCACCGCCACGAAGAACTCTTCTCGGAGCGGGCCGCGAATATCCGGCAGTCAGCAGTGCGGGACGTCTTCGACATCTCCCTGCGGCCGGGACTCGTCTCGCTCGCCGGCGGCAGCCCCTACCTGCAGTCCCTTCCGCTGGAGCGCCTTGCCGCTACAGCCGCAAGGATCATTGCGGAAAACGGCCTGACCGCCCTGCAGTACGGCAGCGGGCAGGGATCGGAGGAACTCCGCACCCAGATCTGCGACGTGATGGCCGCGGAAGGCATCACGGACGCGCTGCCGCAGAACGTGGTCATCACCGCCGGCTCGCAGTCCGCCCAGGACGTGGCCACGAAGGTCTTCTGCAACCCCGGCGACGTGGTCCTGGTGGAGGATCCCACCTATGTGGGCGCCCTCAACACCTTCGAGGCATACCAGGTCCAGGTGGAAACCGTGGAGATGGACGACGACGGCCTGGTTCCGGAGCAGCTGGAGGCACGGATTGCCGCCCTTCAACTGGCCGGCAAGAACATCAAGTTCCTGTACACCATCCCCAACTTCAACAACCCTTCGGGAATCACGTTGGCGGCGGACAGGCGCCAACGGATCGTCGATATATGCCGCAGTGCGAATATTCTCGTGGTGGAGGACAACCCCTACGGGCTGCTCCGCTTCGGCGGTGAACCGCTGGCACCGCTGCGGGCGGCGAATCCGGACGACGTCATCTACATGGGGTCCTTTTCCAAGATTTTCGCCCCGGGCCTTCGGATCGGCTGGGCGCTGGTCCCGGAACACCTCCAGCGCCGCTATTACCTGGCAGCCGAGGCCGTAACGCTCTGCCCTCCCGCCTTCAACCAGATGCTGGTCTCGGCCTACCTCCGCGACTACGACTGGAAGGGCCAGATCGAAACATACCGCGGGCTGTACGCCGAGCGCTGCGCCGCACTGCTGGCCGCCCTGGAGGAACACATGCCGCCGGGCACCACATGGACCCGTCCGGAAGGCGGCTTCTTCGTGTGGGTGACCCTTCCCGACGGTGTGGACACCTACCCCCTGCTGCGCAAGGCGATCGACGCCGGCGTCGTGTTCATCCCGGGGGCCGCCTTTACGCCGTCGGACGATCCTTCCAACAAGCTGCGCCTCGCCTTCAGCGCCGTCCCGCCCGAGGCCATCGCCGAAGGGGTACGCCGCCTGGCGCCGGTGCTTCAGCAAGCCATCGCCGCGCTGTAGCCTTGGCCTGACCAGCGCCACTGAAACCAAGCAAAGGAGCACACATGAGCGGAATCATCGTTGTAGGGGTTGACGGCAGCGCAACTGCCAAGAAGGCAGCCGAATCGGCCCGGGACCTCGCAGCAGCCCTTGGCGCCTCGCTCCACGTGGTATCCGCCTTCGACAGCGACCGCACCGAGGTGTTCGGCAGCGGCAGTGACCGGTGGATCGTATCCGACGCCGATGCAGCGGAGCATGTGGCGCGGACAGTTGCGGAATCGCTGGGCAGGGACATCAAGGTCACCTACTCTGCCGCCCGCGGCAGGCCGGCCGACGCCCTCATCAAGGAGGCCCTGCGGATGGACGCACGGATCATCGTGGTGGGAAACCGCAGGATGCACGGCATCGGGCGGGTGCTTGGCAGCGTTGCCAACAGCGTGGCCCACAACGCACCCTGCGACGTCTACATCGCCAATACGTACGACGCCGAGTAGCAGACTTTACGGACACCATGCGGAAGGCGCGCCCCGCATGGTGTCCGTTCTCACGCCCAAAAACGCGTTCCCTGCTCCACCCCGGCGATAAAATTGGAGGAGCCCCCAACGGTGCGGACACCCAGCATCCACCACCATCAAGGGGCCCCATTGATCACCCTCCAGCGCCGCCAGCTTGCCGGCCACGATATCCTCCTCGCCCGCCATGGCAACCACATCTGCTCCATGCGCGTTGACCGCAGCAACGACCGCGTGGTGGCTTTACTGGATGATGGCAGCGTGGACAGCGCCCCCAACCTCATCGCGCCGGGGATCAAGCTCCCCGAGACGGTGGGCAGCGTGCTCCGGGAGGACTGGAAGCTCCTGACGGCCTGGGGCGGGATGGCAGCGGCCATGGCTGTCCTCATGACGGGTGCTGCCGTGGCACTGGGTACCACCGCGGACCCGGCCAGCCTTGAGATGCTGACCGCCTACGCCGCCTTCTGAGGCCGGGCTAAGCCACCATCCGGCCCTGGAGGGCGAACCAGATCCCGGCCATCACCACGCCGCCGAAGAGCGAACCGGCGATCACCTGCGCCACGGTGTGGGCGCGCAGCACCACCCTGGACCAGCCGACGGCGGGTACCAGGAGCAGCAGCGGAAGCCACACCGGGCCAAGCATGAGCACGCTGATCACTGCCGCCGAGGACATCGCCGCTGCATGCCCGCTGATCTTCCAGAACGGGCTGACTGCCGCCAGCACCACTACGCCCGCCACCACGGCGAGGACCATCACCACCACACTTTGCGGGGCACCCGCTGCCGCCAGCACCAGGAGCCCGGCCAGGATGGAAGCCAGCGCCATCAGCAGCACGGGGGCACGCTGCCGGCGGTCGCTGACATGGTGGTCAGTGACTTTCCCCCGCCGTACCAGCATCAGCAGCAGGAACAGCGGAAGCACGCAGACGAACAGGGCGGCCAGCGCACCGTACCCCATTGTTCCGGGAAAGCCGGGCTGCGTTATGGGACTGAGCAGCAGCTGGATACTGACCACCACGGGCGGCTGGAATACCTCCGTCACCCACCGCGCGGCCCTGTTCCTTACCCGGAGGGTGCTGGTGTTGATTGCCGGTGTCCTGTCCTAGTCGAGGAGGAGCGCGGGCTCTTCCAGGATGGCGGCGACGTCGGCCATGAAGCGGGCGGACAGGTCGCCGTCCACTACCCGGTGGTCGAACGATCCGCCCAGCGTGGTGATCCAGCGGGGGATGACTTCCCCGTCAAGGACCCACGGCTTCTGCTTGATGGTTCCGAAGGCCACGATGGCAACCTCGCCGGGGTTGATGATGGGCGTGCCGGTATCGATCCCCAGGGCTCCGATGTTGGTGATGGTCAGCGTGCCGCCCTGCATTTCGGCGGGCTTCGTCTTTCCGGACCGGGCCGTAACGGCCAGGTTGTTGAGCGCCAGCGCCAGTTCCTTCAGGGAAAGGTCCTGGGCGTTCTTGATGTTCGGCACCATCAGCCCGCGCGGTGTGGCAGCCGCAATGCCAAGGTTCATGTAGTGCTTGACCTGGATCTCCGCGCCGTCGGTTCCGTCGGCGTTGTCCACCCACGTGGCATTGACGCTGGGGTTCCGGGCGGCCGCCCAGATCACTGCCTTGGCCAGGATGAGCAGCGGCGAAACCTTGATGCCCTCGAAGTCCCGGGACGCTTTGAGCCTCTTGACGAACTCCATGGTGCGGCTGGCGTCCACATCCACGAAGATGCTGACGTGCGGTGCCGCGAACGCGGAATCCACCATGGCCTTTGCGGTGGCCTTCCGGACGCCCTTGACGGGAATACGCTCGATGCGCTGGTCCTGCGGCTTGCCCGCCTTGCCCCAAAACCCGTCAGCCTTGTCCAGTTCCGCGTCCCGCTGGGCCTGGTAACTCACCAGGTCCTCGCGGGTCACCTCGCCGCGGGAGCCTGTGGCCACCACGTCTGCCAGATCGATGCCTAGGTCGCGGGCGATTTTGCGGACGGGGGGCTTTGCGAGCACACGGTTGACCAGGCCGGTGATGGTGCCGCCCAGGGTGGGACGGTTGTCGACGTCGGCGGCCGGGCTTGTTACCGGGCCCGGATCCTGGGTCACTTCGGCCGGCGAATGGGGCTGGACGGGCTCCACTTCCGGGGCGTTGGGCGACAGGGCAGAGGCGGGGGACGTCTTCCGCGGCCGGCGTTTAACGGCGTCGGCCTTGGGGCCGGAGCCCACGAGGGGCCCGCCCGCCAAGGCACTTTCCGTGGCCTGCGCACTGTCTGCTGTGCCGCCGTCGGACGCTGGAAGCTTGCCGTAGAGCGGCTGCGCGGGAGCCTCAGGCGCTCGGACATCCGCCGGGGTGGGGTCTCCGGACACGTCGTCGCTGACGCTGATGATGGCGGTGCCGACGTCGATGGTCAACCCTTCCGGGACCAGCAGTTCAGTGACGGTCCCGGCGAAGGGCGAGGGAAGTTCCACGAGGGACTTGGCCGTCTCGATCTCGCAGAGGACATCGTTGATGGCGACGGCGTCGCCCGGCTTGACCTTCCAGGAGACGATTTCGGCCTCGGTGAGCCCTTCGCCGACGTCAGGCAGGTTGAACTTGTTGAGAGTCATGGTGTCCTCGGGTGAAGCCTCAGTAGGAAAGGGCGCGGTCCAGCGCCTCCAGGATGCGGTCGATGTCCGGAAGGTAGTCTTCCTCCACCTTGGCAACCGGGTAGGGCATGTGGAAGCCGCCTACCCGGATGACCGGCGCCTCGAGCGAGTGGAAGGCCCGCTCACTGATCCGGGCAGCGATTTCACCGCCGATTCCGCCGAAGGTGGGTGCCTCATGGGCCACCACCAGCCGCCCGGTTTTCTGCACGGAGGCCGTGACGGTGTCGAAGTCCAGCGGGGAAATGGACCGCAGGTCGATCACCTCCACGCTCCGGCCGTCCTCCTCCGCGGCGTTCGCGGCCGCCAGCGCAACCGGCACCAGGGGGCCGTATGCCACGACGGTGGCGTCTGTCCCCTCGCGGAGGACATGCGCCTTGAAGGGATCCTCTGCCCGGCCCGGCGCGGCGGTATCCACCTCACCCTTGAGCCAGTAGCGGCGCTTGGGCTCGAAAATGATCACCGGATCCTGGCATTCCACGGCCTGCTGGACCATCCAATAGGCGTCATGCGCGTTGGAGGGAGTGATGATGCGCAGGCCGGCAGTGTGGGCAAACAAAGCCTCCGGCGATTCGGAGTGGTGCTCAACGGAACCGATGCCGCCGCCATAGGGGATGCGTATGACTACCGGGACGGTGAGATTGCCATTGCTGCGCGCGTGCATCTTGGCCAGCTGCGTGGTGATCTGGTTGAAGCCGGGGAAGACAAACCCATCGAACTGGATTTCGCAGATTGGCCGGTATCCGCGGAGCGCAAGGCCAATAGCGGTTCCGATGATCCCGGATTCAGCCAGCGGCGTGTCCACCACCCGGTCGGGGCCGAACTCGCCGATCAGGCCGTCCGTCACGCGGTAGACCCCGCCCAGCGGACCAATGTCCTCCCCCATCAGCAGGGCCTTTGGATTGCCGGCGAGTGTCTCACGAAGACCCTCGTTGATGGCCTTGGCAATGGTCATGATTGTCATCAGTGGCCTGCCTTTGCTGCGGGCTGTCCGGAAGATCCGGCCGGCAGGTCTCCGCCTTCGAACCCTGCCGTGTATTCCTCAAACCATGCGAGCTCCTCCGCCACCAGGGGATGCGCCTCGGCGTAGGTGTTGGCGAAGGCGGAGCGGATGTCCGGGGTTTCAAGGTCATGCGTGGTGCGGCGGACGTACGCCGCGAGTTCGTCGCCGTCGGCCTTCACCTTGGCGAAGAACGCGTCGTCGGCCAGGCCTTCGGCGCGCAGGTACTTTTCCACGCGGGCCAGGGGGTCCTTTGCCCGCCACGCGTCTTCCTCGGCGGACTGGCGGTACTTTGTGGGGTCGTCCGCAGTGGTGTGGGCGCCCACCCGGTAGGTGAAGGCCTCGATCAGGACAGGGCCCTTGCCCTGGCGTGCGTGTTCCAGGGCCCATTCGGTGACGGCATGGACCGCCATGACGTCGTTGCCGTCCACCCTGATCCCCGGGAAGCCGTAGCCCTTGGCGCGGTTGGACAGCGGCACGCGGGTCTGGACGTTGGTGGGAACGGAGATGGCCCAGTGGTTGTTCTGGCAGAAGAACACCACGGGGGCGTTGTAGGAGGAAGCAAAGACCATTGACTCGTGGACGTCACCCTCGGAGCTGGCACCATCGCCGAAGTAGGCGATGACCGCGGCCTCCTCCCCGCTGCCCTGCGCTGCCGACAGTTTCTGGTCGCGCTGGATGCCCATTGCATAGCCGACGGCGTGGAGCGTCTGGGCGGCCAGGACCAGGGTGTAGAGGTGGAAGTTCGTGTCCTTGGGGTTCCAGCCGCCGTTCGACACTCCGCGGAACTGCCGAAGGAGTTCGGCAAGGTCCACGTTGCGGGTGTAGGCGACGCCGTGCTCACGGTAGGTGGGGAAGATGTAGTCCTGCGGCCGGCTGGCCCTGCCGGAGCCGATCTGCGCGGCCTCCTGGCCGGTCAACGGAACCCACAGCGCGAGCTGTCCCTGCCGCTGCAGCGCAGTAGCTTCCACGTCGAAGCGCCGGATGGCGGCCATGTCCGCGTAAAGGCCGCGAAGAACCTCCGGGGTGACCTTCTCCGCGTACTGGGTGAAGACGGGGTCGAAACCCAGCTTCCCGTCAGGGCCCAGGAGCTGGACCATCTGCGCGGGGGGCTCACCCATGACCGCCTCGGCATCAGCCTCACGCTGGTCGTCTACCGCTGTTCCGTCGAACTCGGTGGAAGGCAGATGTGTGCCCATACCGTCTCCTCGCTTGCCGCATGCGGATGCAGTGCAATGTCGCTGGGATATATGCCTCAAGAGGAATAGATTCCCGGCGCGGCATATATATTGCTTTACTGATCCTAACTTTATCTTCAGTAGGTACGCGCCGAGCTACTTGTTAAGCGCTAGGAACCCCGTGGCGCGTTTGTATAGTTCGCACACAGCTGGAGGAACCTGGTGTTGGCGTCCACCTCGCCGATGCTCACCCTGACCCCTTCGCCGGGGAACGCCCGCACTGACAGTGCCTGGGCGCCCGCAAGTTCGGCAAATCCGGCACTGTGATCGCCCAGGTCCAGCCACACGAAGTTTCCCTGCGCGTCGGGAACAGCCCAGCCAAGGCTCCGCAGCCCTGCCGTGACACGCTCGCGTTCATCCACCAGGCTTTGTACCCTTTCTACAACCTGGGGGTAGTTCTGCAGCGAAACAATCGCGGCCTTCTCGGCAATCTGGGACACGGCAAAGGGGGTTGCCGCAACCCTGAGGTGCTGCGTCAGCGCGGCGTTGGACACGCTGTAGCCGACCCTGAGCCCGGCCAGGCCATGTGCTTTCGAGAACGTACGGAGCACCACCACATTGGGATATTTGCGGTACATGGCGATCCCGTCAACGACATCTTCAGCCCTAACGAATTCCTGGTAGGCCTCATCGATCACCACCACGACGTGCGGTGGGACACGCCTGATGAAATCCTCTGTTTCGGCAGTGCCCAGGACGGGTCCGGTGGGATTGTTGGGCGTGCACAGGAGGACCATTTTGGTGCGGGCGGTCACGGCAGCCGCCATGGCCCGGAGGTCATGCCTGCCGTCGGCAGTAACGGGAACGCGCACGCTTTCGGCCCCGGAGAGTCCCACGCTGATGGGGTACGCCTCAAAGGAGCGCCAGGCGTAGACCACTTCGTCCGGCGTCCCGTCGTCGTTCCGTCCGGCAAACGTGGCCAGCAGCTGGTTCAGTGCGCCCAGGCTGCCCGCGCCGGTGACGATGTCCTCGGCGGGCACGCCCAGGAAGCCGGACAACTCCGCACGCAGCCTGCTGCTGAGCGGATCGGGGTACCGGTTGAAGTCGGTCTGGTGCGCTATGGCCTCAAGGACGGCAGGAAGCGGGGGCAGCGGGTTTTCATTGGAGGACAGCTTGTAGCTGGCCATCCCGTCAACGGCGGCGGGCGGCTTCCCAGCGGCATAGCGGGGCAGGCCGGCCACCACGGGACGGGGCTGGACACCACCCGTGAGGGTCTCAGAAGACGTCATGCAGACCAGCCTACTTCCCGTGCTGCAGGAGGGAAGCAGGCTGGTCACACGCTGTTGGCCTAGGTGCCGGACGGTGCTGCGGTGCTGTCCGCCCTGGTGCCTGCCAGCTGCGGCGCCCAGCCGTCTGCGCCGCGCAGGTAGGCCTCCAGCGTGTACTCACCGGCCAAGGCCGGGTCGAGCTGGGGCCGGGTGGGGGTGACCCGTGATCCGGGTCCGTTGTTATTGAGTTCGTGAAAGCGCGCTTCCTGCCAGGAGAACCCGCTCATGTCCGTCCAGGGCGTGCCGGAGATGTGGGCACCCAGCCAGGAGTCCCTGATGAGCACCTGGGCAATCGCCTCCACGTCGCCGCTCGGGTGCCAGGGGCGGCCCAGGTGGACCGTGCCGGCCGCGGCATCCGAGACGAACCGGCAGCCGGCGAACAGGTAGCCATGTTTGATCTGGATGTTGAGGCTGCCGGCCGACACGTAGCCGTTGTTGCTGTCAGACCCCCGGTCCAGGGACCGGATCTCGCAGCCGGAAAACACCGCCGTTCCCCGGCCGAAGATGAAGTCCACGTCCCCTTCCACGTAGCAGTGGCTGAAGAAGAACCGTGACTGCACCCCCCGGGAAGGCGAATCAACCAGCAGGGTGTCCTGGTTCCCCAGGCACCGGACATTGCGCAGGACGGCCCGGTCTCCTGTCAGGAAGAGTGCCACCGCCTGCCGGTTCTTCATCTCCTGGTTGGCGGCCTCGTCGAAGTCGTTGCTGAACGTGAGGTTCGCCGCTGTGAAGTCCGGCCCGTCAATCCGCACGCTGGCGCTTCCACCCGTGCCATAAGGTCCGGTGCCGTCAGGTTTCGGAGTGCCGGAGGCGTTGTTGTAGACCAGCACAACATCCTCGGCCCTGTCCCCCAGACCAATGAAGGAAATCCTGGGCTTGTTGGCCGGCACCCTGATAAGTTCCCGGTAGGTTCCGGGAGCGATGCGTATCTGCGTGCGGTGGGTGTTTCCGGCCGGCACGGCGTCCACGGCAGCCTGCACTGTCCGGAACACGGATCCTGCCCCGACTTCCAGGACCACGGGCTTGTCGATGGGACGTTCGCTGGGCCAGTGGATTCCGCCAAGGGGGTCCAGCTGGGCATCAACATGCTGGAAGTATCCCGGCGGGACTGCCTGCTGCGCCTGCAGCTCCGAGGCCACCAGCCGGGCCACGGCAAGGGCACCTTCCGCCTGGAAATGGGTGTTGTCCGCCACGCCCTCCGGGTACTGCGGATATTGGCCGGGCGACGCGTAGAGGAAGTGCGACTTTGTCCCTTCCGGGCCAAGCTTCTGCCACAGGTCCTTGGAGGAGGCGGTGAGATCCACGAGGGGCGTCCCCGTCGCAGCGGCAAGCTCCCGGACAGCCTGGGGGTAGGCACCGTGTGAATCCTGGGCAATGCCGAGCGCGCTGAACCGCCGGCGTTCCACAGGCGTGACCAGCACGGCCTTCGCGCCGCGGGCCCTGGCACTGTCGATGTACTTCTGCAGGTAGTCCTTGAACGTGGTCTGGGGGTCGGTGCCCCTGGCCGGATCCTGGACCTTCTCGTCATTGTGCCCGAAGGAAATCAGCAGGTAATCCCCCGGCTGGAGCATTGCCGTCACCTCATCGAGGAGGCCGGCGTCGGCGAAACTCTTGGACGACGCGCCGGACCATGCGTAGTCGAACACCCCTGCCTGCGGCCCCAGCAGGAGGGGAAGCGCCTGGCCCCAGCCTGCGCGGGGCCGTTCCGACTGCTGGTAAGCCGACGAGGTTGAGTCCCCCACCACGAAGATCACCGGACGGGTCCGGCCCTGCGGGGACGCATTGGCGGGGCGGACGGCGGCCTGCGAGCGCGCAGCGCCCGGTCCGGAGATTCCCGCCGCGGCCGTCGCTGCTCCAGCCGCAACAGCAGCCAGGATTGAACGGCGGCTGGGTTTGAGGCGGCGCATCAGTTGGCCTCCCCAGCCGTAAAGACGGGCCCGACGGCGTCCGAGAGGAGGGCGGGAACGGCCTGGGCGGCGTTCACATGGGTCCGCAGCACCGGCGTCCAGCTGTTATCGGCACCCAACTGCCGGTCCGCCGGAGCAGCTGCGTTGTAGGCTGCCCGGAGATCGACGATTTTGCCGTTGACCGCGTTCCCGGTGGTGGCGATGACCTTGCCCTTGAAATATGCGATGAGCGAGGCGACGGGGGTACCTGCGGGAAGGGTGAAAGCGTTTGCCTCGGCGTAGAGGTGCGATTCCACCCCTGCCCCAAAGGTATATCCGTAGGGGACCTCGGAGTCAGCGGAGGTCTTGAAGTGGTTGTTGTAGACGTCCACCTGGCCGTAGCGGACCCGCGGTGCCCGCTGGCCCACGTTCTCAAACACGTTGTGGTGGATTGTTACGCGCAGCTTGCCGGCGTCACCCCGGTTGGTGGAATCCGTGGATCCGATGAGCAGGAGCTTGTCATGGTCGGAGAACCGGTTGTAGGACATGGTGACGAGGTCCGAGCCGTTGGTGACGTCAACCGCTCCGTCATGGATCTGGTAGGGCCGGCCGAAGTAGCTGGGCTGGGCGCTGTCCAGGTTGGGGGCGTCGGTGAAGTGGGAGTGGTCAACCCACACGTTGGTGGAACCGTTAATGATCTGCAGCAGGTCATACTCACTGTTCCAGTTGCCGGTGGCGCCGTCGCTCGGATCCCAGGCCGGAAAGCAGTCGGCGGCATCGCGTACGGTGAGGTTCCGGAAAATCACGTTCCCGGCGCGGTTGATCCGCAGTGCTGCACCCGTGATGCTGCTGTCCGGGCCAGCGCCCACAATGGTGGTGTTGCTCGGGATGTCCCAGCGGATGGTGGCGGCCTGCTTGGCCGCTGCTGCGCGCCGCGCAGTTTCCTGGGCGCCCTCAGGTTCCCTGGTTGTCCCATACCGGGCGGGATCGAAATCATAAAGGTACTGCGCCAGGGAATAGCCGGTGCCGCTGGCATAGTCTTCACAGCTGAGCGGAGAGCCGCTCGCGTCCACGTTGGCCGCGATGTCCCCGTGGACCCGGATGACCTTCGGGTCCGTGCCGCCACTTGCGAAGGCGGCCAGGAGTTCGGTTTTGCTGGAAACGTCGTACACGCGGTCCGCGCCGGCGGTGGACCCGCCGGTGGTGCCGGCACCCGCCGCCGCCCAACCGTCGTTTTCCGGCAGTACTTGGCGTTCGAGCGGCTGCCGGGCGGTCTGGGCTGTTGGGTCCGCCTGCGGCGCGGGCGATGCCAACGCGGGGGCTGGTGCTGCGAGCAGTGAAACGGCAAGGGCCGCCACCACAGACACGGGTGTTAGGGGCTTCTTGTGACGCATGATCTCTCTTCCTCCATTGGAATGAACCACGCTTCGGCACAGGCGACGGCCTGCACGTCGGAAAGCGATTTCTCTACTATGAGAAACCGCTTTCTGAATGTCAAGGCCTTAGTTGATCCTTGACAAAATGAATTGCAGCGTTGTCACAGTGGCATGCAAGCGTGTGACAGTCGCTGCGGGAGGGTGCCTGCGCAGGGCCGACTCCAGCCGACGCCCCGAGGGGACAGCCGTCTCCTGCACCTGGCTCACAGGCAGGTGTGAAAACATGGGCGCATGCTCTCTTTCATTGGCCGCGTCCTCATCAACGGGTTGGCACTGTGGATTGCAAGCTGGATCCTTCCCGGGTTGGAAATCTCCACAGCGGCAACAACAGACGCGGTAGCCCAGACGGGTGTCTCGCAGGGAACGGACGTGGCCGGAACGGCTTTGGCGTATATGTTCATCGGCCTGATTTTTGGCTTGGTGAATGCGTTCATCCGCCCGCTGGTGAGCTTCCTGTCCCTTCCGATCACCATCCTCACGCTGGGCCTCTTCACCATCGTCATCAGTGCCGCCATGCTGTACCTGACCTCCTGGATCAGCAGTTTCACACCGGTGCACTTCACCATCGATTCGTTCTTCTGGACGGCCGTGTTCGCTGCCATCATCATCACCCTGATCTCGCTGGTGGCCGGCCGGATTACCGGAGTGCGCCGCTAACAGGCCTGCCTACCGCCCGCCATGCCCGCGTTCCCGCCGGCGGAGGTCCGCGGCGTGGAGATGTGACGCAGGCGCCGGTGTCCGTGCCAGGGAAAACCGCATGGCCGTTGCCGCGCCCCCGGCGCCGAGGACAGCACCCAGCGCGGCAGTGGACTGCACCAGCGACGGATCGGAGCTTGCTGACACCAGCCGGGCGCCGTCCTGGTAAGTAGTGAGGGTGTGGCCGGTGCCGAGGCCGCCCTCCCCGTCCACTGCCCTGGGGGCATGGCCCATGGACACGGTCACACGGCCCTTCGTGTCCGGATTGGGTGCACCGTCGGAGCCCGGCACCCAGTCTGCGCGATGCTCGAGGTGAAGAGACTGCACTCCCGGCGCGGCGTTGATCCCGGCGACAGGGGAACCCGCCGTCAGGACGTACCGCAGGTCGTATTGCCGGAGAAACCGGGGATCTGCAGCCAAATTCATGGCGTGAATCCCACCTTGGCTGTATCCCACGGCAACCACCGGGTCTCCCTGCCCGGCACCTGCGGCATTCAAAGCCTGCAGGGCCGCAATGTTCATTTCGTCCGAGCCGTAGAGCATCGCCTCACCCACCCCCACCTCGTCAAGGGGATTGGCACCGCCGGCGCCCAATAGTTCGGGCTGCGTGCCTGGAATCACCACAACATAGGCACTTTCTCCTCCCACCTGGACCTGGATGACCTCGATGAATCCCGGGCCACGGGCATCGATGAGGCGGATGCGCTCCAGCAGGCCGGCCGGGGAGGAGTCGAGATCAACGGAAACCGTCTCTTGGCGGTCCAGGACGAGGGGACGGTTGAACGCGCCTGCGTCCTCCAGCACCTCCCACGGCCAGGGTTCCCTTTCAATGCGCATCTTCACTCCCTGGGCGTCGAGTCCGAGGGACGCGACGAGTGTTTCCATCGTCCTCTCGTCAGCGGCGCCTGTGATTGACGCATTCACAAGGGCATTGCCGAGGTCTCCAATACTCATCATCCCCAAGGACCGCTCCATGGCTGCCCTCGCCTCCGCCATTTCGTACTCCTGCCTGCACGCCCGGACCTGGCTGCTGATGCGCTGGAGTTCGGTCCGCACGGCCTGGAGGCTCCGTTCTGACTCGCCCACCGCGCTCAGGGCCATGGTCCCGGTCCACCGGGGCTGGTCCTGGAACGGAATGAGCTCTTCCCAAATGCGGCGGGCCTCGGCCTCCACCCCGGCAAGCCGTCCCGCCAGGGCATCCACTTTTTCCGCGCCCGCGGCCAGCTCCTCCAGCTGGAAGCTGACGCCGCCCACCCCGCCCCGGATTGTGAGGGGGCCGTCCTGTTCCGGGCCGGTGACCCGGACAGGGCCGCCGGTGCCGGACGGCGTCGCCTCGGCCATCTAGAACCTGCCGCCGTAGGAGCAGTCGGCAACCAGGGTCTCGCGGCTGTGCCGTTCCACGGCCGCCTTTGCTTCCATCAATGATTCGAGGGCGCGCCGCAGGGCCGACGCCTGCAGAGCCAGGGTGTCCCGGTAGGCCCGCCCTGCCGGCGACTCCCACTGCAGGAGCTGGATGTCCCTGAATCCCGCAAGCACTTCCTCTCCCCGTACCACGCAGGCCGCCACACGGGCAGCCAGCTGGTCCACCTGGGAAACCCGGTGCAAGTCGGCCTGCAGGTCCGCCCCTGCCAGCTCACTGCTCACCCTTCCGCCCCACGGACGCCCCGCACCGCCCCCACAATTCGAGTTCCCATCCCGCAACCGTCCCTTCCATGCCGCCCCACTTCCGTAGCGCCCGCCAGGACACACCGCCCGGCCCTCTTCCCTGCCCCGACGCTACGGAAGGACTGTCCCGGGCTGTAGGGCCGCCGTCGGCTATGTGGACAAGTAACGTGGATGGCCGCCGCTTAAGGGGCCGCCGGAGTTCGTGAAAGAATCAGCACATGCCTGAAACTGCCGCCACAGCTGACACCCGTACGCCCTCAGGACGCCTGGCCCTTGCCGCGTCCCCGGAAAAGATCGCGCTCGGCCCGCTGGACGGCCGCTACCAGTCAGCCGTCGCACCCCTGGTGGACTACCTGTCCGAGGCGGCCCTCAACCGTGACCGTGTTGCTGTGGAAGTTGAATGGCTGATCCACCTCACCAGCAACAACGTCCTTCCAGGCGCCGGGCCGCTGACCGCCGCACAGCAGGACCAGCTGCGGGCCATCGTGACCGAATTCGACGCCGGCTCAGTGGCCGAACTCGCGGACATCGAAGCCGTCACGGTCCACGACGTCAAGGCTGTGGAGTACTACATCGGCCGCCGCCTGCCGGCTATCGGCATCGAAAACCTGACCGCGATGGTCCACTTCGGCTGCACCTCCGAGGACATCAACAACCTGTCCTATGCGCTGGGCGTCAAGGGCGCCGTGGAGGACGTGTGGCTGCCGGCCGCACGCTCGCTGGTAGCCCAGATCAGCGCAATGGCCGAGGAAAACCGCGCGGTCCCCATGCTGTCCCGCACGCACGGCCAGCCCGCCACGCCCACCACGCTGGGCAAGGAACTTGCGGTCATCGCGCACCGGCTCACCCGCCAGCTGGACCGGATCGAGAAGACTGAATACCTGGGCAAGATCAACGGCGCCACCGGCACCTACGCCGCCCACGTGGCGTCCGTGCCCGGCGCTGACTGGCAGCAGGTCTCCAAGTCCTTCGTGGAGGGGCTGGGGCTGACCTGGAACCCGCTCACCACCCAGATCGAGAGCCACGACTGGCAGGCGGAACTGTATGCCGACGTCGCGCGGTTCAACCGGATCCTGCATAACGTCTGCACGGATATCTGGAGCTACATCTCGATCGGCTACTTCGCGCAGATCCCGGTTGCGGGCGCCACCGGTTCCTCCACCATGCCGCACAAGGTGAACCCGATCCGCTTCGAGAACGCGGAAGCCAACCTTGAAATCTCATGCGGGCTGCTGGACGTCCTGGGTTCCACGCTGGTCACCTCCCGCTGGCAGCGGGACCTCACCGATTCCTCCAGCCAGCGCAACATTGGCGTGGCATTCGGCCACTCACTGCTGGCAATTTCGAACGTGGACAAGGGCCTGGAGCGCCTGGACGTGGCTGAGGATGTGCTGGCCGGAGACCTGGACACCAACTGGGAAGTCCTGGGTGAAGCCATCCAGATGGTCATGCGCGCAGAAGCGATTGCCGGTGTGGAAGGCATGGAAAACCCCTACGAGCGCCTCAAGGACCTCACCCGCGGCCAGCGGGTGGACGCCGCCCGCATGCAGGAATTCGTGCAGAGCCTCGGCCTGTCACCTGAAGCCGAGGCCCGGCTGCTGGCGCTGACGCCCGGCAAGTACACCGGCATCGCGGACCAGCTGGTGGACCACCTTAAGTAGCTCCCGCTGCAGTACCCCGGACGGTACGGCAGTAAAGTACGACGGCGGCGCCGGGCTCCCAAGGGGCCCGGCGCCTTCTGGTGCGGGTCATTCAACCGTGCCGGGAGTGCGAAACTGGAAGCATGAAGTTGCTGCTCATCCGCCACGGACAAACCCCCGGTAACGTGCTCGGCCAGCTGGACACTGAGCACCCGGGGCCCGGCCTTACAGAACTGGGCAAACGCCAGGCCGAGGCGATGGCCCGCTCGCTGGCGAACGAACCCATCGGCGCCCTGTATGCGTCCACACTGATCAGGACCCAGATCACCGCTGCACCGCTGGGCCGGTTGCATAGCCTGGAGGTCGAGGTGCTGGACGGCCTGCACGAGATCGAAGCCGGGTCCCTGGAGAAGCTCACGGACGAGGAGTCCCACAAGCGATACATGGGAACTGTCTTCTCCTGGGCGGCGGGGGACCTGGACCGGAGGATGCCTGCCGGCCCTGACGGCCATACCTTCTTTGACCGCTTTGACGCCGCCATCCGCCGGGTGGTGGAGCGGGCGCTCGACCAGCGGCACGAGGCGGCGGCCGTCGTGAGCCATGGCGCTGCCATCCGGACCTGGGCGGGACGCCGGGCGGAGGACGCGGACCATGAGTTCGCGGCACGGCATGTGCTGGCCAATACCGGGATCGTGGCGCTGGAAGGCGACCCGGACCGCGGCTGGAAACTGCTCCACTGGGACGGCAGCCCGGTGGGCGGTCTCGCCCTGGCCGATCCCACCGCGGAAGACCCCACCGGGCAGGACACCGCCGGGTCTTAGGTCAGCTGCCGGATCCGGCGGGCGGGAAAAACCGCCATTCTGCGGCAGGGGCTGCTGGCCTGGTCGACGGGTACGGGCATGAGCCGCGCGGCCATGCCCGCGGCCTCCGCCGCCGTCGGCCTTCCCGCACTGTCCATAGCGGTCAGAGACCGGATGAAGGAAGACCAGCCGGGACCCAAGGAATCCGGCACCTGGGGACTGCGGAGGGTCCTGGCCACGAGCGACTCGATGGCCGTCCCGGGAAACGCCTTGGATCCGGTGAGGAGCTCCAGGAGCACCAGACCCATAGCGTAGACGTCCCAGGAAGGACGAACGGGTCCTCCCGAGGCCTGCTCGGGGCTCATGTAGTGCACAGTTCCTGATGAGACACCCGGTTCCGCAGGTGAGCCTGCGGCCGCGACGATGCCGAAGTCGACAATGCGCACCGGGCTCCGCCGCAGGCCGCTCAGCATCAGGTTGGCGGGTTTGATGTCCCGGTGGACCAGCCCTTCTCCGTGAAGGTGGGCCAGGGCTTCGAAGAGCCCGCGCGCCCAGCCGGCGACGGCGTCGGGATGGTGCCGGCTGTTGCGGACCGCCTCCGAAAGGCTCGGGCCCAGAGCGAGCTCCTCCACCAGGAACGGCCGCCCCGCCAGCGGTGTTCCGGCGGGGACAACACCCAGTCCGATAAACCTGACAATCGAAGGGTGGCTGAGGGCGGCCAGGACCGCGGCCTCATTGCTGATCCTCTCGAAATGCTTCGCGGAGTCGTCAACTGCCACTTTGACGGCCACATCCGGGCCGCCGTCAAGGTCGGCGGCCCGGAAAACCTGGGCCAGCGTGCCGCGGCCCAGGAGGTCCCTGAGCTGGTAGCGGCCCGCCACCACGGGCCCGCCCAGGGCGTGCTCGCCTGGTGGCTGCCTGTGCGCCGGGGAGGGGGCGCTCATGCGGAGAGGGCCGCGGTGTTCGGCAGGTCCACAGCGGTTCCGGCCTGGAATGCGCGGGCATAAGGGGAGCGGATCCACGCGTCCAGCTGGAAGCCGCAACCGCAGCGCCACACGGGCGGGAGCTGGACGGGACCGCCATCCTCAGGTTCGAACGAGTAGACGACGGCGGCTGGCCCCACAGCGGGAGTAACCAGGTCCATAGCGGTTCCGCAATGGAAGGCGGCGCCGCTGCCCGCGCCGTCCGACGGCCACTGCGTGCTGGACGCAGGGCCCGTCACAGAAGACTCCAAGGGCAAAAGCTCAGTAAAGGTAACCAACACGCTCACGACTCCGGAGGTAAATGTTCGGGATTATTCGTAAGCATACATATTGCTAGTCAATCTAGCTAGTCAGGCTAGTTACTTTTTTCTTCATGGTGTGATTTCTGCAGCGCATCGGTCATCCGGCTGAGGAACTCCACCACCACCCTCGCCTCGTCCGCCGAGAGGCCCTCGGCTACCGCCATCATTTCGCGGTGCATATTGCCAAGGGTCACGCGCACCTCCCTGTCGGACTCAACGGTGGGGACCACAACGACGGAGCGCCTGTCGGTGGGGTGGGCCTCGCGGCGGACATGCCCGCTGGCCACGAGCCGGTCAATAAGCGAAGTGGTGGAAGCGCTGGTGATGCCGAGGAACTGGCTGATGTCCTTGGGTACCACCGATTTTCCGGAGGCTTGGACGCGCAGCAGGTAGCGGAGGGCCAGGATATCCGTCTCCCCCATGCCCATGGAGTCCCGGGTGGAGCGGCGCACCGCCGTTTCAGCGGTCCGGTAGTCCCGCAGGGACTTCAACACCGCGGCGCTGTAATCCAACTGACCGTCGGGCCCATACCAATAACCGGACCCCTCATTACCCGTAGAACGCATGCAATCATATTAGACCACCTAATAACTAGGCAGCCAAGTAAGTTGCGGCAGGCGGGTCGCGATGCGTTCTCCGGGAACTAACCGGCAGGAAACACCGGCGTAACCGCCTCCTCGTAGCCTAGGTTTGCATAACCCTTCGGCGAAGCGAGGCAGAATGCAGACCAACCCGCGGTTGAACATCAGGCAGGTGCCCTGGTCAAACCCCGTAGGCGCCGACCTGAGGCGCGCGCAGCAGGCCGAACTCGACGCCCGCTTTGGTACCCCTGACCACGAACCCGGCCCGCCGCCGTCGAGCGCGGACTGTGCCGTCTTCCTGGTAGCTTATGACAAAGGCTCGGGCCAACCCGTGGGGTGCGGCGGGCTGCGGATGATCGACGCCACCACCGCGGAGATCAAGCGCCTCTACGTGCTCCCGTACACCCGCGGCTCAGGCGTGGCCAGTTCGATACTGGCGGCCCTCGAGGCGGAAGCGTTCAAGCTTGGTTACACGCGCATCAAGGCCGAAGCGGGATCTGCCCAGCCGGACGGCCGGAACTTTTACGAAAACTCCGGATTTGAGGCCGTTCCCAACTTTGGGCCCTACATCGGGGTGGCGCACTCGTACTGCTACGCCAAGAGCATCAATGCCCGCAGCGCCGCCCAGACCGCCATGGCCTAAATCGGCGTCCCGGCGTCCCGGCCGGACGTCGTCACAGTGGGTGCCGCTGCAGCGCCTCGGCTAACCTCGCCCTATGGAAACAGCAGACATCACCTTCCGCACCCGCAAGTGGGTCCGCCCCGAGGACCTGAACGCAAACGGGACGCTGTTCGGCGGCAGCCTGCTGAAGTGGATCGATGAGGAAGCGGCCATCTACGCGATCCTCCAGCTGGGCAACGGCCGCGCCGTCACCAAGTACATCTCGGAGATCAACTTCGTCAGCTCCGCGGTGCAGGGCGACCTGATCGAGATGGGACTGACTGCCACGCGCTTCGGCCGGACATCCCTGACCATGCGCGCCGAGGTCCGCAACATGATCACCCGCCAGAGCATCCTCACCATCGAGGAAATCGTCTTCGTGAACCTCAGCCCGTCAGGGAGGCCAGAGCCGCACGGCTACACGGAAATCACCTACGACCGGGACAGGATCCCCACCCACCACCTGACGGAGACCCTCAGTGGAGAGGCACAGTAACCGCTGACGCTTCACCGCCTGTTTACCCGCACGCCCCCGGCCGTTCCTTTGACTGGACCAGAGTAACCAGCCGGGCTGTTTATCGAATCGATAGCCATAACAGCCGTGAATTCCGCCTGCCCGGCGTTAGGCTTGCCGGACATGCTCCGATTCCAGTCCAGAAATGAGTCCAGATCGTGCGTACTTTGAAGACTTTGGTTGCCGCCGCCGTCGCCGCCACCCTTCTTGCCGGATGCGGAGGAAATGAAACATCGCCGGGAGCGTCTGGTGATGCCTCAGCCCCGGCAGGCGGTTCCGGGGACACCCTGGTGGTTTACACAAACTCCAACGGTGAGGGCCGCGGGGAATGGTGGACCGCCAAGGCCGCGGAGGCCGGCTTCAAGATCGAGATCGTCGGCGCGGGCGGTGCGGACGCCACCAACAAGCTGATCGCGGAAAAGAACAACCCGATCGCCGACGTCGCTTTCGGGCTCAACAACATGTACTTCTCGCAGATCCAGGCCGAGGACGCCCTGGAGGCCTACGAACCGTCGTGGGCGGGCGAGGTGGACAAGGAACTGGGTGACGGCGAAACGTACTGGCCGCTGGTCAAGCAGGCCATCCTCCTCGGCTACAACTCGGACAAGATCTCCGCGGACAACGCCCCGCAGGACTGGACCGACCTGTGGACCAAGGACGAATTCAAGGACCGCTACGAGCGGGTAACCGGCCTGGGCACCGCCACGGCACAGCTGGTCTTCGCCGGAATCCTCAGCCGCTACCAGGACGACTCGGGCGACCTTGGCGTCTCGGACGAAGGCTGGGAGCAGGTGGAGCAGTACTTCCAGAACGGCAGCCCCGCCGTTGCGAAGACCGACCTCTTTGCCCGGATCGCGTCCGGTGAAGTGGACATGGGCCAGATGCCGTCCTCGATCATCGCCGAACGCGAAAAGTCCTTCAACGTCAACGTGGAAACAGTGGTCCCGTCCGTTGGCGTCCCGCTGGCCGTGGAACAGATCGCCCTGGTGAAGGGCACGGAAAAGAAGGAACAGGCCCAGAAGTTCATCGACTGGTTCGGCAGCGCCGAAGTGCAGGGCGAGTTTGCCCAGCAGTTCAACGCGATGCCGGTGAACAAGGAGGCCGAGGCCCAGGCCAATCCCGAGGTGGTGGACTTCTTCGCGGACCTCAAGCAGCAGGACATCGACTGGGACTTCGTCCAGGAAAACATGGGCGCCTGGGTGGAAAAGATCGAACTCGAGTACATGACGTAACCCGTCTCCGTCCACCCCGTTTCGCTTCACCAGACAGGTTTGCCATGATCCGCTTGGACAACATCGAAGTTTCCTTTGGTGATTTCACCGCCATCCCGGGCCTTGACCTGCACGTACTCCCGGGGGAGTTCTTCACCCTCCTGGGGCCGTCCGGCTGCGGGAAGACGACGGCGCTGCGCACGCTGGCGGGCTTCATCCAGCCTTCCAACGGCACAGTGCGCGTTGACGGCAAGGACGTCACCCGGCTTCCCAGCGACAAGAGGCAGGTGGGCATGGTGTTCCAGAACTATGCCCTCTTCCCCAGCATGAGCGTGTGGGAAAACATCGCTTTCGGGCTGCGGGTCCGGAAGGAGAAACCTGCGGACAGCGACCGCCTGGTCCGGGACATTGCCCGGCGGGTGGAACTCAGCGATGAGCAGCTGTCCAAGAACGTCGCTGAACTGTCCGGCGGGCAGCAGCAGCGCGTGGCGGTGGCGAGGGCCCTGGTGCTGCGGCCCAAAATCCTCCTGTTGGACGAGCCGCTGTCCAACCTGGACGCCAAGCTGCGCCACCAGCTCCGCCAGCAGCTCAAGGACCTGCAGAGCGAATTCGGGATCACCACGGTGTACGTCACCCATGACCAGGACGAGGCCCTGGCCATGAGCGACCGCGTAGCCGTGTTCAACAAGGGCGTGGTGGAGCAGGTGGGGACGCCGCAGGAGATCTACGACCATTCAGCTACCGAATTCGTCTGCAACTTCATCGGGGACAGCTCTGCCCTGACGCCGGAGTTCGTGGCGGAGCTGAACCGGCTTTCAGGGGCGGGGCTCAGCCCGGACGCCAATTCCTACCTGCGGGTGGAAAAGGCGTCCCTGAGCCCCGCGCCTGAAGGGGGCGCCGCCGTCGGACTTCCCGGCACGGTGGTGTCCCGCACGTACCACGGCCTGCACAGCCGGTACGTGGTGCGCAGCCACGGCGCCGACATCCGCCTCCTGGTGAAGGAAGAAGGCGGAGCCCACCACGAACCCGGCACCGAAACCACGGTCTACCTCCAGCCTGCCCACGTTCTGCAGTACCACCCCGATACAGGCGCCGCCCTTCGGCAGCGGGACCCGGCAGCAGTCCTGCCATGAGCAGCACGGCGGTTCGCGCCATGGTCCGCTCCCCCTTCGTGCTGATCGTGGGGGCCGTCCTGACCTGGTTCATCGCGGCGTTCCTGGTCTGGCCCAATATCAACGTCCTGATCGCGACGTTCTTCCCGGACGGCAGCTTCTCCGGGCGGGCCGCGGAAAAGCTCTTCTCGTCCCAGCGCGCCATGAAGGCGCTGGGCAACAGCTTCCTGCTGGCGGTGGCCTTGTCCATCACGGTGAACCTGGTGGGTGTGTTCATTGTCCTGGTGACGCACTACTTCCGGATCCGCGGTTCCAGGATCCTTTTCCTGGGCTATGCGTCCACCTTCATCTACGGCGGCATCGTCCTGGCTGCCGGATACAAGTTCATCTACGGGGACAAGGGAATTGTCACGTCCCTGCTGGTCAAGGTCTTTCCCGGCATGGACCCCGCGTGGTTCTCCGGTTTCTTCGCCGTCCTGGTGGTGATGACGTTCGCCACCACCACCAACCACATGCTGTTCGTGGCCAACGCCCTGAAAGGCGTTGACTACCAGACCATTGAAGCGGCCCGGAACCTGGGGGCGTCCACCTGGACCATCCTGCGGCGGATCGTGCTGCCGATGCTCAAGCCGACCCTGTTCGCCGTTACCATCCTGTCCTTCCTGACCGGGCTCGGCGCCCTGAGCGCTCCGCAGGTGCTCGGCGGACGCGACTTCCAGACCATCACCCCGATGATCCTGACGTTCACCAACAGCCCCACCTCGCGGGACCTGGCGGCGCTGCTGGCCGTGATCCTGGGCCTGGCCACCATCCTGATGCTCGCCGTGATGTCCCGGCTGGAAAAGGGCGGTACGTACTTTTCGGTGTCCAAAGTCTCCTCGGCGCTGCAGAAGCAGGACATCACCAACCCTGTGGCCAACGTGGTGGTCCACGCAGTGGCCTACCTGCTGTTTGCCGTGTACACGCTGCCGGTGGTGCTGATTGTGCTGTACTCCTTTGCCGACGGCGCCGCGATCCAGACGGGCGAGCTGGCGTTCGGCAGCCTCACGCTCGAGAACTACCAGCGGGTCCTGACCCAGCAGTCCGGGCTGCGGCCGTTCATCGTGAGCGTGGTGTACAGCGCCCTGGCGGCATTGATCGCCGTGGGCGGGCTCCTGTTTGTGGCCCGGCTGCTGCAAAAGTACAAGAACTGGGTTGCCTCGGTCTTCGAATACCTGCTCCACATTCCGTGGATCCTGCCGTCCGCGCTCCTGGCCCTGGGCCTCATCATCAGCTACGACCACCCCAATCCCCTGGTGGGCGGGGCAGTCCTCACCGGGACCACCGTGATCCTGCTGATCGCTTTCGTCACAGTCAAGATCCCGTTCACGCTGCGCATGCTCAAGGCGTCCTTCGCCTCGGTCAACTCCTCCTTGGAGGAGGCTGCGGCCATCATGGGCGCCAAGACCCTGTACGTCTTCCGGCGGATCCTCCTGCCGCTGGTGCTCCCGGCGGCCGCCGCCATCACGGCGCTGAACTTTAACAGCCTGCTGGACGACTACGACACCGCGATCTTCCTGGCCCACCCCCTGGTCCAGCCGCTGGGCCTGGTCATCAAGGCCAATACCGACGGCGCGGAGGGCGTGGACGGAGTCGCCAACACGTTCGTCTACACGGTGCTGCTGATGGTCATCACCGGTGTGACCATGTACCTCGTCTATGGCCGCTCCAGCAGGGAGCGGTCCCGGAAGAAGAAGCTGCCGGCCGTCCCGCCGGCCTCCCAGGCTCCCGGTCCGGGGCTTCCGGGAACGCCGGTGGCCGGGGAGGACGCGCCGCGGCCTGCAGCTCCCGTGCGCTGATCAGCCGGCGGAACCGCTGACGACGGCGGCGCGGGCGTTCCGCCGTCGGGCCAGCTTGAGGAGGCCGTCACGCAGCGGCTGGGCACCGTCCGCAAAGGCGACGCGCCCCATGGCAGAGGACGCCAGGCTGAGGGCCCGGGTCCTTGGCCGACGCTGCCGGTCGTAGGCACGCAGTGCGTGGCCTTCGGGCAGCGTGTTGAGGAGGTCAGCCAGTGTTACGGCATCCACCAGCGACTCGCAGGCGCCGCGCCCCAGGGTGGGCAGCATGGCGTGGGCGGCATCGCCGATGAGCACGGTCCGCCCGCGGACGTAGGAGCCAAGATGCGGAACTGTCCAGATCCGCTGGACCAGGCATGCTTCGGGCGTGGCTGCGGCCAGCGTGCGGCGGATGGCGGGCGCGTGGCTGGAATAGCGCTCCCGGGCGTATTCCAGGGCTGATGCTGCGTCAATTCCGTACGGGCCCATCGCGGACCGGTAGCTGGCCCACCAGAAGGACCCTCCCCGGGCGGCAGCCATGCCGAACAGGTCGCCTCGGCCCCAGTATTCGCCCACCTCGTCGGGGCTGACCGGAGCAGGCAGGGTCCCGCGGAGGGCGAGGTACGGGGTGAGGCGGGCATCCGTTCCGGCGCCCCAGACTTCCCGCCGGACTGCGCTGTGCACGCCGTCAGCACCGACCACCAGGCTGCCGTCGCCGGGAAGAGACCGGACGTTGCTGGTGATCCGGCGGACGGCTCCCGGGACGGCCCCGTCCAGCAACCGCAGCAGATCAACCCGGGAGATGCCGAACATCTCCCCCGCGTTGATGGTGATCCAGGGCTCTCCCTGGGCGTCACGGACCGATCCGCTGCCGAGCACCGGGCTGACCGCCCGCGCCTCTTCAAGGATTCCCAGCCTCGCGAGCGCACGTTGGGCGTTGGGCCACATCCCCAGCGCGTGGCCCACGCCCGGCAGTTCGGGCCGCTTCTCATACACCGTCACCTGGAACCGGCTGTGGTCCAGGCCCGCGGCCAGCGCCAGGCCGGCGATGCCGCCGCCAACAATCGAAATTGTCTCCATGCAGATGATTTTACTACTTTTGTAGTGATCCGGTAGGGGTCAATTACACTGGGCCCATGCCTGACCGCCGGACCCAGCTCCTTGATGCCGCCCTGGCCGTCGTGGCTGACAAGGGAATGAAGGGCCTTACCCACCGGGCCGTGGACGCCGCCGCACAGGTGGCGGAAGGGACCACCTCCAACTATTTCCGCAACCGAACCGCCCTGGTGGAAGCGGTGCTGGACCGCCTGGAGCACCTGGACACCCAGCTGCTCCGGGACCAGGGAGCGGCTGGTCCGCCGCGGAACCTCGAGGAACTTGCGGGCCAATTGGCTTCCATGCTGCTGGCGCTGGCCGGCGAGCACGCGGGCCTGACCCGCGCCCGGCTGGCCCTTTCGCTGGACCGGCCGGAAGCGGTGACTGCCGGGCATTTCCGGCTTGTGGGCGGCCTGGTCCCGGCCCTCACCGCGCTGGGGGTGGCCGATGCGGCCGCCCGGGCACGGGACCTGGCGGATTATGGCGACGGCGTCCTGCTCCACCTGCTCACGGTCAGGCGGGACGAGCGGCCTGATGCCGCGTCCATCGCAGCCGCAGTCCGCCGGCTGCTCGCCCCCTAAGGCGCCTCCCGCCGTCGCCCCTTTCCCCGGAACGTGTCAGGCGTGGCCGGGCCAGCCGGTGTAGGCCTCCGCCAGGTAGGCCATGCCGTGCCTGGACGACACCACGGAGTTGAGCTCGCCGAGCTGGCGTGCCCGGGAGAAGTCGTCCGCATCGGCGGGGGTGTGCAGCATGGTGGTCATCCAGTAGGAGAACTGCTGCGCCTTCCACACCCGCTCCAGGGCGCGGTCGCTGAAGGAGTCCAGCAGGTGGTCAGAGCCAGAGTTGTAATGGGTGTCCAGACCCTCGAAGAGCATCTTGACGTCGTGGATGGCGAGGTTGAGGCCTTTGGCGCCGGTGGGCGGGACCGTGTGGGCGGCGTCACCGGCGAGGAACAGGTTGCCGTGGCGCATGGGCGTATGAACGAAGCTGCGGAAGGGCAGGACCATCTTGTCGATGACCGGGCCCTCCTTGAGCTCAAAACCGTTGCCGTTGACCCTGCTGCGGAACTCCGCCCAGATCCGGTCGTCATCCCACTCCGCCACGTTCTCCTTGGGGTCGCACTGGAAGTACATGCGCTGGACGGTCTCGGTCCGCTGGCTGATCAGGGCAAAGCCGTTGCCGGAGTTGGCGTAGATCAGCTCGTCAGCGCTGCGCGGAGCCTCGGCCAGGATGCCGAACCAGGCAAACGGGTACTCGTGGAAGTACCACTTGCGGCTGGCCTCGGGGATCTGGAAGCGGCAGTGGCTGCGGGACCCGTCCGCACCCACCAGGAAGTCGGCCTGGATCTCACACTCCACCCCTTCGGAGTCCGTGAACCAGACCTTTGGCTTCCCTTCCAGGTCATGCACGGTGGTGTCCGTGACGCTGTAGCGGACGTCCCCGCCGTCGGCCTTCCTGCGGGCGGCGAGGTCCAGGAACACGTCGGTTTGCGGGTAGAGCCAGACGGACTCCCCCACCAGGTCCTTGAAGTCCACGCGGTGGCTCTCGCCGTTGAACCGCAGTTCGATGCCGTCGTGCCGGTCGCCGTCGCGCAGCACCCGGTCCGAGGCGCCGCTGTCCACGAGCATGTTGACGGTGCCGTGCTCCAGGATGCCCGCCCGGACGGTTTCCGAGATGTCCTTGTGGCTGCGGACTTCAATGACGGTGGACTCGATGCCGGCCTTGGCCAGCAGGTGGGACAGCATCAGGCCGGCAGGGCCTGCGCCCATGATGGCCACCTGGGTGGTGATGATGGTGCGGGGCATGGCTTCTCGCTTCGTTGCGGGGCCGCTGCTGCGCGGCCGTGTGATGCTTCTGCCAACAGTGTGCGCTCCGACAGGTGAGCGGCGTTACATGGATTCCATTCAACGGAAGCATCTGGAAGCTGAGTGGCCGGCTAAGCGTCGTTCAGCCTGCGCGCAATGCCCCTGGCTGCTGTCTGCAGTGCGGGCACCAGTGCCTGCAGGCGCATCTCGCGCAACGGGACCACGACGCCGAGCGAGGCCACCGCGCGCTGGCGGGCGTCCAGCACGGGGACGGCGATCCCCCAGGTGTCCGGGTCCACCACGCCCTTCAGCTGGGCAAAGCCCTGGTGGAACGTCTCGCTGAGCAGCACCCGGACAGCGTCGGTGGAGACCTTCCCGTCCGGGTCCGCAAACTGGTCCAGGTACTGGCTTTGCAGATGCCTGTCCTGGTGGGCCATCAGCGCAAGTCCCGCGGATGAGGTGTGGACGGGCATCCGGCCGGCCACCCTGGCCCGGTTGGCCACGGACCCGCGGCGGGACAGCCGTTCAACAAAAAGCGCATCCCAGCCATCCAGCACGGCCAGGTTCACATTCTGGTTGAGGACCTGCTGGATGTCCTCCATGAACGGCATGGCCGCCTGCCGCAGGGCAAGGGTGGGTGCGGTGCGGTTGACCAGTTCCCAGAGCCGCAGGCCGGGGCGCACCAGGCCGCCGGGACCGGCGTCCAGGAGGCCATGGTCCGCGAGCTGGCGGACCAGCCGGTGGGCAGTGGTGAGCGGCAGGCCCGCGCGCTCCGCCAGTTCGGACAGCTGCAGGGCGCTGACATCCTCGGGGAAGGCGGAGAGCAATCGGACAATGCGGTCCACCACCGAATCACCCGAGGCAGAGTTCGCCACCGCACGCAGCCTTCCGTTGAATGGGACGTTTCCAGCCTACCTTCGCGGCAGCAGCGGCGGCTAAGGCACGTCGGCCGGGGCCGCCGTCGTGCGTCCGCGGAAACGGCGCCACGCGCCGGGGGCCAGGACCACGGCGATGCCGACGGCGGCGCCGATCACCGTTTCAATGATGCGGTCCCGGAGCAGGATGGTCGGCGAGGAGGGAACCACGAGGAGGGTGGACACCAGAGCCAAGGGCGTGACGAAAATCTGGGCCAGCAGATACTGCCGGATGATGAACATCTCGGCGCCGAACTGGCACAGCGCCATGACCAGGACGGTCTGCCAGGGCTGCAGGCCCAGCAGCAGGATGCCCGCCATCACCACCAGCCCCAGCACCGTGCCAATGATTCTCTGCACCCCGCGGCGGACCCGGTGCCGGGTGGTGTGGCCCACCAGCGGCACGACGGCGGCCACCATGGCCCAATAGTTGTGGCCGAACCCGAGGCGGCTGCCGGCCCAGGTGGCCAGTGCACCGGCCAGGCCTGCAGCCACCAGGTAGCCCAGGCCCTCAAGCAGGGCAGCACGCTTTTCGTCGGGCGTGCGGCGGATGGGGCGCGGCCGGGACCATGCTGCCCGGCGGCTGGGCAGGATCCGGGAGGAGAACCCGATCAGCAGGCAGAAGGCGGTGGTGAGGGCGGCCACCAGCATGCCCTCCCACAGCGGCGGCTGGTTGGGGATGGAGGCAATGGCCGCGAACGCAAAGATGTGGAAGAGGGACCCGGCCGGGCGCAGGCGGAACCACGCGATTGCCACCGAACAGCCGCCCGCCACCAGCGTGGTGGCCAGGACCAGGAGCCACGTGGTCCCGGCCGGGTCCAGACCCAAGGCTCCTCCGGTCCGGGCAGCGAGCGCTGCGAGGAGGATGACCAGCAGCATCAGCAGGCCGGCCCGCAGCTGCAGCGCGAAGCGGATGCCGTGGGGTTCGCCGCGGCCGTAGATGCCGGTGAAAGCCCCAAAGGACGCGAAGATGGCGAGGTCCAGCCGGCCCAGAAGCACCAGCGTGAAGAGCGGAACGAAGACCCCCACCGCGCACCTCAGGGCCGGGTGGTGGTCCTTGTTGGCGGGGGCAATGCTGAACATCTCGGTGAGCATCTTCACGTGGAATGGGGCCTTCCTGCGGTGCCGGGCGTCTGGGATGTGTTTCTGGTGAGACGGGCGGCCGCGCTGACGTTCCATCAAAAATCCTACGCCCGGGGATGCTTCGCACGATCGGAACGGCCGGGCAACACCGCCGAAACAGCACCACGCGATCCTTGGACCATGAAGCCCGGTGCAAGCAAGACTCCCGCGTCTGAACTGAGCTGCGAAGTGTGCGGCCTGATGCCCGAACCAACAAGGACCCGGCTGACCCTGGCCAACGTGGCCGTGATGCTGCCGATCGAGCTCCTGGTCCACGCCCTGGTGGTGGACACCCAGCTTTCCTACCTGGCCAAGGTGCTTGTGTTGACTGTCACCGCCACCGTCCTGGTGATTTGGGTGGCTGAGCCCTCCGCGGCGCGGGTGCTTCGCGGATGGCTGCATGCACCGGCGCTGCGGCACCGGCGCCGGCTCACTGGGGCGCCGGCGTTGTGGCGGGCACGCACCGTCCTGCAGGATGAGCCGGGGGCGCTGCAGAAAGTCACCAAGGCCCTGGCCCGCCTGGAGACCAACATCCTGAGCATCCACGTCCACCCGGTGGCCGGCGGCGTACTGGACGAGTTTGTGCTGTCCACGCCCGGCGATGTGGACGAATACCAGCTCCTGGAGGCACTGCACCTGGCCGGCGGCACACACTCCCACGTCTGGCCAACCACCGCACTGGCGATGGCGGACGGGCAGACAAAGGCGCTGAGCCTTGCGGCGCGGATCGCTGATGCGCAAGACGAGCTTCCGCTGGCCGTGGCCGAGCTGCTGCGGGCACGGGTTCTTTCCCCTGCCGAGGCGCTGCTGGAAAGGCACGACGCCGGCACCCGGCTTAAGATCCCGACGGCCTGGCACGGCCCCATCACCTTTGCCCGGCCCGGGGAACCGTTCACTCCCGCGGAGTCAGCCCGCGCCCACCGGCTCGCGGAGCTCGCCGAAATCCTGGCGCACCGGCCCGCCCCGTCCCCTCCCAACTAGGTAGTTGAAAATTACATCCGGAGGGTAAGGGCTGCCGGTTCCATGGTCATGACCACGTGCTTGCTCTGCCCTTCGTGGTCGCCGTCAAGCTGGTAGTCGTCCTTGTGTTCCAAGGTGATCTCCACGGTCTTGCCCTGGAAGTACTCTACGGCTGTGTCCTTCCCCCGGCCCTTGCCGATCATCCCGGCAAGCACCGAGAGCCAGCCCAGCTTGCCGTGGTGGGGCGCCAGCACGGCAACGTCCAGCAGTCCGTCGTCCACCTTTGCTTCGGGGAAGATTTCCAGGCCGCCCTGGACCTTGCCGCAGTTGCCCACCATGACGCTGCGGACACCGCGGCGGACAGCCGGCTTCCCGTCGATCACAATGGTGGCCTTGACCGGCTTGCCGGGCAGGTTCCGGATACCGGCGTCCACGTAGGCCAGCCAGCCCACCTTGTCCTTCAGTTCCTCGTTGGTGTCGGCCATGATGGTGGCGTCGTACCCCACCCCGGCCATCACCAGGAACAGCTGCTCCATGTCCGGGTCGCTGCGGCGGGCACGGACCACGTCGATCTTCTGCTCGGTGCCGATCAGGGCCCCGGCCATGGCGCCGTCGTAATCAGTGACGTCCATGCCAAGGTTGCGGGCCAGGAGGTTGCCGGTACCCAGCGGGAGCAGCCCCATGGGCACGTCCCCGCCGGACAGTACCTCGGCGACGCACCGTACGGTCCCGTCGCCGCCGGCGGCGATCACGATGTCCGCCCCCTGCGCGAGTGCTTCCTTGGCCTGGCCGACGCCGGGATCCTCCTTGGTGGTTTCGAACCAGAGCGGCTCGCCCCACCCGTTCTCCACGCAGTGCTTTGCCACCAGGCCACGCACATCGATGTCCACGGGCTTGGCGGGATTGACGATGATTGCGGCGCGCTGGGGTGAAGTGGAGCTGTTGGCAGTCATGGTGTCCTCTGGTGGCAAATGAAAAGGCTACTTCTGTGAGAAGACTAGCCTGCCCCGCCCGGGGTTCGGCGCAGGCCGGCAGCAGCCTCGCAGTGGGTACGCGGCTAGAGTGCTTTGACGGCCCCGAGCACCTGGGCCAGCGAGTCCTTGGCGTCGCCGAACAGCAGCGACGTCTGCGGCTCGTACAGCAGGTCATTCTCGATCCCGGCGAACCCGGGACGCATGGAACGCTTGAGGAACACCACCTGCCGGGCATCCGCCACTTCCAGGATGGGCATGCCATAAATAGGTGAGCCGGCAGACGTCTTGGCTGCCGGATTCACGACGTCGTTCGCACCCACCACCAGCGCCACATCCGCCGTTTTGAACTCCGGGTTGATCTCCCCCATTTCCTTGAGCGACTCGTACGGCACGTTGGCCTCGGCCAGCAGCACGTTCATGTGTCCGGGCATCCGGCCGGCCACGGGGTGGATGGCAAAGTCCACCTCGATGCCGCGGCTTTCCAGGGCCTGCGCGAGCTCGGCCGCGGTGTGCTGGCCCTGGGCAACGGCCAGCCCATAGCCGGGAACAATGATGACGCGCTGCGCGTAGCCGAGCAGGACTGCAACGTCCTCCGCGCTGGAGGAACGGACGGGACGTTCGCTCACGGCGGTGGATCCCGCCGTCGAACTTCCCCTGAACGCGCCGAACAGGATGCCCGCCACGCTGCGGCCCATCGCCGCCGCCATGGCCCGGGTGAGGATGGTGCCCGAGGCGCCCACCAGGGTGCCGGCCACCACCAGCAGCACGTTGCCCAGCACCAGGCCGGAGGCGGCCACGGCAAGGCCGGTGAAGGCGTTCAGCAGCGAGATGACGATGGGGACGTCGGCCCCGCCCACCGGCAGCACCAGCAGGATTCCGGCGGCCAGTCCCAGCACCAGCAGCAGCGACGCGAGCGGAAGGGAACCGGTAAAAACGACGACGGCGGCGGCCGCCACGGCGGCGAGCAGCACCGCGGCCATCACCGCCGGGAGTCCGGGAAACACCACCGGCCGGGTGGTCATCAGTTCCTGGAGCTTCGCGAACGTGACCCCCGAACCTGCAAAGGACACGGCACCCACCAGGAGGGTGAAGACGATGGCCAGCCGCACCCAGGGATCGCCGGCATGGCTGAGTTCCAGGAGCGCCACCAGCGCTGCGGCGCCGCCGCCCACGCCGTTGAAGAGGGCCACCAGCTGCGGCATCTGGGTCATCTTGACCCGCCGGGCCACCGGGGCGGCCACGGCCGACCCCACGGCAATGGCCGCCAGGATCCACGGGATGTTCTCCAGCCGGGAGGACAGGAACACGGTGACGACGGCGATCAGGGCCCCTGCGGCGCCGATCAGGTTGCCGCGGCGGGCGGTCCGCGGGGAACTGAGCCCGCGCAGCGCCAGGATGAAGAAGACGGCGGCGACCAGGTACAGCAGCGACGTCCAGACCGGGTCCAGGAGGCTCATTTGCCGTCCGCCTTCCGGGCGGCCTGCCTGGTACCGGCCGCTTTGCGCGCATGGAACATGTGCAGCATCCGGTCGGTCACCACAAAGCCCCCCACCAGGTTGGCAGTGGCGAGGACGACGGCGAGGAGCGCCACCGCGAGCACCCAGGGGTCTGCAGCCTGGCCGGCGACGATGATGGCGCCCACCAGGATGATGCCGTGGATGGCATTGGCACCGGACATCAGCGGAGTGTGCAGGGTGCTGGAGACCTTGGACACCACCTCGAAGCCGACGAAGACGGCCAGGACCGTGATCGTCAGCAGGCTCATACCGTCCATCAGAGCGCCCCTTCCCGCCGGGAGCCGGCCCGCTCGGCCAGCAGGTCCGCCGTCGGCTGGTGCCGCACCGTGCCGTCGTGGGTGAGGCAGGCCCCGGCGACAACCTCGTCACTGAAATCGGGAGCGAGCGCACCCTCCCGGACCATCAGCACCAGCAGGTTGGCGACGTTCTTCGCGTACAGGCGCGAAGCATCCGACGCCATGGCGGAGGGTGCGTCCTTCAGGCCGACCAGCCAGACGTGGCCGGAGCCGTCAGCGGTGGGTACGGGAACGTCCTGGCCCGCCACGACGCCTTCCACGTTGCCGCCCGACTCGGCAGCGAGGTCCACAACCACCGACCCGGCCCGCATGCCCTGCACCATCTCCCGCGTGACCAGGAGCGGTGCCCGCCTGCCGGGGACGGCCGCCGTCGTAATCAGGACATCGGCCTGCGCCACATGGGGTGCCAGCAGCTGGCGCTGCCGGGTCCCGGCGTCGGAACTAAGCTGGCGGGCGTAGCCGCCGGCAGCCTCCGCCGTTTCGAGGTCCAGCCGGATGAAGGTGCCGCCCATGGAGGCTACCTCGTCCGCGGAGGCGGGGCGGATATCGTTGGCGAGGACCCGCGCGCCGAGGCGTTTCGCGGTGCCAATAGCCTGCAGGCCCGCCACCCCGGCCCCCAACACCAGGACCCGGGCGGGCGGGACGGTGCCGGCGGCGGTCATGTACAGCGGGAAGAACCGGGGCAGCCGGATGGCCGCCTCAAGGACGCAGCGGTACCCGGCCACGAGTGCCTGGGAACTGAGGGCGTCCATGGACTGGGCCCGGGAGATGCGGGGCACGAGTTCCAGGGCGAAGGATGTGACGCCGGCGTCGGCGAGCGCCTGGACGGTTGGCAGTTCGGACGACGGCGATGCGAGCCCCACGGTGGCGGCTCCCCTTTTCAGGGACCGGGCCGTGTCAGGGTCGAGGGGCCGGACGTGGGCGAGGACGTCCAGCTGGGCGGGGTCGAGCTCAGGGACAATGTGCGCACCCGCCTGGCTGTACGCGAGGTCCGGGTACCCGGCCGCCGCGCCGGCGTCTTCCTCGAGGAGTATCTCCACGCCGAGCGCCGCCAGCTGCTTGACCGTTTCCGGTGTGGCGGCCACCCGCCGTTCACCCTCCCGGCGTTCCCGCGGTATGCCCAGTTTCACCCGCTGACTCCCCTCGCTGCATGGATGCGGGAGCGCCGCCCTGCCGGGCCGTTCCTGGTTCACCTGGACCAGGTGGCTTCGCGGAGCGGCGCTGCTGCACGTAGTTGGCTTGAGTCTATGGCCCGCACCGGTGCCGCGGGAGTAGGGCGGCGTGCTTGGGTGGCAAACAGTTACCTTACGGCTGCTTGCGGCTGCTGTGTTCCCCTCCCGCCAGGCGGTAGGAATCCTGGAGCAGTTCCGCCAGCAGCTCCCCGCTGATCCCGTCCAGCCGCACCAGCACCAGCTGGGGAGAACGCTCGTGATGCGGGGTCCAGAAGAACGTCTCCGGCTCCGTTCCCGCCAGGGCCTCGCGTTCGCCAGTCTTGACGGTGAGGACTCCGGGTTCCCAGATGCGGGCCATCAGGGTCCTGGCGAACCATGCGGGCTGGCCCCAGCTCAGCCGCTCCGTGACGCCCGGCATCGCCAGGGCAATGCTGCGGACGTCGGCTTCCGTGGCCATAAGACACAGTGGCATTCCCGCCGCTCCCGGGCAAGGGCCGGCTGGTTCGCTGGTGCCGCGGGCCGGGGTGCCGTGCGGGCCCTGTCAGGTTTGCATGTCCGCCATTTCGGGCCGAAGTACATCCACCCCGCCGAGGCGTTTTGCCGGGCGGCCCTGGTAGTCCAGCCCTATCTCACGCGCCGTTTCCTGCAGGAGCGGGACAACTGTCTGTTCGATAACATCCTGGGAGGAGCGGTGTGTCTGCAATGAGACGTTGACGGCGCCGACGGCCTCGTCTCCGCACCAGATGGGAACGGCAACGCCACGGAGGCCGTTCTCCAGTTCCTGGGACACCATGGACCACCCCTGGCTCCGGGCGAGGCTGACCTCGTCCTTGAGGGCTTCCAGGCTGCCGACGGAGTGCTCGGTATAACGCTGCAGGTGGACCGATTCGTAGTACGCCTCCAGGCTGCCGGCCGGCAGGGCAGCGAGGAGCACCCGGCCCATGGACGTCGCCCACGCCGGAAACCTGGTGCCCACGCTGATGGATACGTTGAGGAGCCGCGGGGACGGGACACAGGCGACATAGGCGACGTCCGCTCCATCAAGGACGCAAAGCGACGCCGTCTCGCCGAGCTCGGACGCCAGCAGTTTGAGGTGCGGCTCGGCTACGCGGGGAAGGGACAGGGTGGAGAGGAAGGAGGAACCGAGCTCCAGGGAGCGGGCAGTCAGTTCAAAAGACTGTCCGTCCGTCCGCAGGTACCCAAGGTCCGCCAGCGTCAGCAGGAACCGCCGGGCAGAGGCGCGCGTTATGTCCGTCGCCGCCGCGATCTGGGAGACGGTCAGGCGGGGGGTATCCGACGTGAACGCCCTGAGGACGTCAAAGGCCTTCCCCACCGACTTCACAAAGTACGCCGGATGTTCTTCTTCCATGGACTTCTAGCCCTTCCGAAAAATACAGGACACCGGGCCCACCTGGGTGGGCCCCGGCGTCCCTGAGCGTATCTAGCTGGAAACCTTCGCCTGGTCCGCTCCGGCACCCACTGCCTTGCGCCGCTTCAGCTGCGCGCGCAGGGGAGGGACAACCAGAGCCGCAACAGAGATGGCAAGGAGCACCAGCGCAATGGGACTGGTGAAGACGGATGCCCACCCGTCAGTGATGAGTGCGCGGCGCAGGTTTGCCTCGGCCAGGGGGCCAAGGATAAGGCCCAGCACAGCGGGGCCTGCAGGGAAACCGAAACGCAGCATAAACAGCCCCACGGCCCCGAAAATCATCATCATGAACACATCGAAAACGCTGTTGTTGATGGAGTACGTCCCCACCATGCAGAAGATCAGGATGATGACCCACAGGTAGTGGCTGGGCAGTTCCAGCAGCTTGACCATGCCGCGCATGCGCAGGAGGCTCAGCCCGAGGGTCAGGATGGTGGCGATCAGCATGATCGTGACCAGCGAGGAGACGAGGTCCGGCCGGCTGCTGAAGAGGCTGGGCCCCGGCTGGATGCCCCAGATCATCATGGATCCGATCATGACGGCCATGACGGAATCGCCGGGGACGCCGAGCGCCATGGTGGTGGTCACGCTGCCGCCCAGGGTTGCCGTGCTGGAGGTATCGCCGGCAGTCAGGCCCTCAAGGGAGCCCTTGCCGAACTCCTCCGGGTGCTTGGAGACTTTCCTGGCGTTGTCCCACGCGATGATGCCGGCGATGTCGCCGCCCACCGCCGGGACAAGGCCGACGACGGATCCGGTCACCGCGCCGATCCCCATCGGCTTGAACAGCCGCTGCATCAGTTTCCGTCCGGGCATCCACTGGCCCAGCTGGGTGACGGGCTTGACGTGGTGCAGGTGCCTGCGCCTGGTGAGAATCTGGTTGAGGACTTCCGCCACGCCAAAGAACCCGATGATGACCGGAATGAACGGCACGCCGCCGTTCAGTTCCAGGACGTTGAGGGTAAAGCGGGCGTCACCGGTAATGGGGTCACGGCCCACGGTGGCCAGCAGGAGACCGAACGCTCCGGCGGCCAGGCCCTTGAGGATTCGTCCCGAGGAGACACCCACCATCATGGTCAGGCCGAAGACCACCAGCGCGAACATTTCCGGCGGTCCGAACTGGCGGGCGAATTCCGAAAGGGGCACCGCGGCAACCGCCAGGATGAGGATGCCAAAAAGCATGCCGAAGGCCGAGCCGAAGGCGGACGTTGTCAGGGCCAGGCCCGCTTGTCCTTTCAGGGCAAGCGGGTAACCGTCAAAGGTTGTGGAAATGGAGGCAGGTGTGCCCGGGGTGTTGATAAGGATGGCCGGCACCCGGTCCCCGAACTGGGCGGCCACATAGATGGTCAGCAGGACGGCGAGGCCCTGGATGGGTTCCAGCGTCAGCGTGAACCCGCTGGCCAGGGCCACGGCCATGGTGGCAGTCACACCCGGGAAGGCACCCACGAGCATGCCCACCAGGATGCCCAGGCCTATGTAGAGAAGGGTGTCCACCTGGAGGACGGTCATGATGCCGTCGGTGACGGGCGAGGCAGCGATCTGGATCATAGGTTCACCCGCAATGCGACGACAAAAAGGAAATGGAGGAGGGCCGTAACGATGGCCGGGAACACGAGCAGCGGCCTCCAGCCCCGGCCACCGTACAGGGCCGTCAGCGCAACGGACGTTGCGAACGTAATCAACCAGAACTGGAGGACGTTCCACAGCAGGAGGTAGCCCACCAGGATCGCGGCCGTCAGCAGCATCCGGCCGATGCCCCACCCGCTGAGCGGATCAGGGAGGTTGGCCCGGCTGACCCCGCGCAGCACGTTGACCACCACCTGCAGGATGCCGAACACGATAAGGCTCCATGCGAGCATGGTGGGCCAGAAGGGAGGCCCGAGTTCCACCCGGACCCCTGAGCGGATGCCCTGGGCGAGCACCAGGACCAGGACGCCGAGGCCGATGGTGACGGCGGCCGGAACCAGTTCCCTGAGCCGGTGCGCACGGTCCGTGACCAGCATCTCTGATGCCGGGTGGATATGGGCTTCGGCGTGGTCCTGCTCAGGGTCTGTTGGGTTGAGGCCTGCCGGCGGCCCTGGTGCTGTGTGATCGTTCATTGGGGTTCCTCAGTAGGGGCCGGCCAGCGGAAGGCTGGCCGGCCCGTCTGCCTCGAAGTGCGTGCCTGCGCTACTTGCCCTGCGCGAGCTTGATCCACGGTCCGTAGCGGTCGGCTTCCTCGTCAAGGAACGCCGTCATCTCCTCCGCGTCCTTGAAGGTCGGCACAAGGTTGGAACCTTCGATGACCTTCTTGTACTCCGGGTCCTCAACAGCCTTGCCCATGGCGTCGGAGAGCTTGCTGACAACTTCCTCGGGCGTACCGGCCGGAGCCATGATCCCCACCCATGAAGCGTTCTGCAAGTCGATTCCTTCTTCCCTGGCGGTGGGGACGTCCGGGTTCTTTGGATCCCGTTCCTCGGTCAGCATGGCCAGGTAGCGGAGCTTGCCTGCGTCCACCTGGTTCTTCTGCGTGCCGATTGCATCGATCGAGAAATCGACGTCACCGGCAGCCGCAGCAGCAACTGCCGGGGCGGAGCCGTCAAACGGGACGGACGTGAGCTCGATTCCGGCGAGTTCCTGGAGGCCCTGGGCGGGGGAATCCCAGACCGAGCCAACGCCCGGGCTGGAGTAGGTGACCTTGCCGGGGTTGGCCTTGGCGTCCGCGACGAGGTCCTTGAGCGACTGGTAGGGGCTGTCCACCGGGACAGCGATGGCACCGGGTCCGGCCAGGCCCTGGCCAATCGGCGCGTAGTTGGACGGGTCGATGTCGTAATCCTGGAACTGCAGGGTGGCTACCTCTACGCCCATCATCGACAGGTTGTAGCCGTCCGGCTTTTGGTCCTTCAGCCAGTTGTAGGCCACCGAACCGTTGGCTCCCGGCTTGTTTTCGACGATGACCTCGACGCCCAGCTCTTTTTCCAGCAGCGGTGCAATAGTACGGGCCGTCAGGTCCCCCGAGCCGCCTGCGGCCCAGGGAACGGTCAGCCGGATGTCCTGCGCGGGGAAGTCGGCTTCGGAACTGCTGTTGCTGCCCGAGGCGCAACCAGTCAGCGCAAGCAACCCCGCCGTGCCCACTGCGAGTGATTTTAGAAGGGTTTTCACTACGGTTTTCTCCTTTGATACCCGTACTCCGACAAGGCTTGCGGCTGTCATCTCCGACAGTGCGCCTCATCTGGGACTTTGTACGCATTACGAACATGTGTGCATAAAACGTACAGTAGTTGTAATCTAGTTCACATCGAGGCCCGGAACAAGGCCGCGGCCGAAATTGTGACCAGGCAATCCGACCCATGGACGCTTCGCACTGGCGGGGCCGGAAGGTGGACAGAATGAGTACTCCGGCGGAGTCGTACCTGGTGGGGTTGATCGGCGAAGGAACCACGCACTCCCTGACGCCTGCCCTCCACGAGAGGGAAGCCGACCATCACGGACTGCGGTACATCTACCGGACCGTTGACCTGACCCTCCTGGCACGTCCGGCTGACGACGTGGGTACCCTGCTCTCGGCCGGACGCGATCTTGGCTTCAACGCCTTCAACATCACCGTTCCCGCCAAACAGGTTGTCCTTGGGTACCTTGATGATCTTTCGGACGATGCGGCCCGGCTGGGGGCCGTCAACACCGTCCTTATCCGTGATGGCAAGTTCATCGGCCACAACACCGATTACTCCGGATTTGGCTCCGCCCTCGAGGAAGGCCTCCCCGGAGCATCCCTTGGACATGTTGTGCAGCTGGGCGCCGGCGGCGCCGGCGCAGCTACGGCGTACGCGCTCCTTGCAGCAGGGGCGGAGCACCTGTGCGTCGTGGACCTGGATCCCGCCCGGTCCCGGGAGCGGGCCGAGGCCCTCGCACGGTTCTTCCCGGACAGGAACATCGAATGGCGGCCGATCAGCGAGATAGGGGACCTGATGTCTAAGGCTGACGGCCTGGTGCATGCCACCCCCGTGGGGATGCACGCCCATCCGGGCATGCCCCTGGACGGGGACCTGCTCCAGTCCCGGCACTGGGTGGCCGATATCGTCTACCGCCCGATCGAAACCGAATTGGTCAAGGCCGCCGGCGCCAAGGGGTGCCGTGTGCTGGACGGCGGCCACATGGCCGTGGGCCAGGCGGTGGACGCCTTCCGCCTCATCACGGGCGTGGAACCGGACCGCTCGCGCATGAGGCAGCATTTCCTGTCCATGCTCCGGCAGGGGGCCTAGGCCCCAGCCGGGTGCACCCTTGGAGCGGCTAACCCCGCGCGCTGAGATCGGCGGAGATGAGTTTCGCCGTCGCAATGATCTCCTGCGCCACCGAGGCCAGGAAGGCGTCCGGGTCCGGCTTGGCAGCCACGGACTGGGCCTGCAGGGACACGTTGACGGCGGCCACAACCCTGGACCTGTCGTACACGGGGGCCGCCACGGACATCAGGCCCAGCTCCAGCTCCTGGTCCAGCAGGCACCAGCCCTGCGCCCGGACCGTCTCAAGGACTGGCAGAAGGTCCTTGGCAGTGCCCAGGGCGCGCGGGGTCAGCGGTTTGATCTCGGCCGTGGCCAGGTAGGCCTTCAGGTCCGCCGGAGGCAGCCCGGCGAGCAGAACGCGGCCCATGGACGTGGCGTACGCCGGGAAGCGGGTGCCCACGGTAATGCCCACGTTCATGATCCGGCGGGTGGTTACCCGCGCGATGTAGGCGATGTCAGCCCCGTCGAGCACTGCGGCAGAGGTGGACTCCCCCAGCTTCAGGGACAGTTCCTCAAGGTGTGGCTGCGCCATCTGCGGCAGCGACAGCCCGGACAGGTACGCGTAACCCAGCTGGAGCACCTTGGCCGTCAGCGCGAAGGTTTTACCGTCCGTTCGAACGTAGCCCAGTTCCACCAGCGTGTGCAGGAACCGCCGGGCAGTGGCGCGCGTCAGCCCCGTGCGGGCTGCCACCTCCGTCAGGGTCATCACCGGGTGGTCCGTATCGAATGCACGGATGACGGCGAGCCCGCGGGCCAGGGACTGGACGTACTGGTCACTGGCCTGCGGGGCACCCGCTGATGCTGCGTCGGTCATGGTTACCAATCCTAGGGCCGGCTCAGGCCGCGGCGGCCGCCTTGAGCGGAACAGGCACCAGTTCCTGGAGTTCCTCCAAGGTGCAGCCGAAGGTCTCGCGGACGGTGATGCCGGCGGGCCCGGTGAGGAAGACGGCTTTGTCCGTGTACACGCGGGTGACGCAGCCGACGCCGGTGAGCGGGTAGGTGCAGGACTCCACGATCTTGGAGGCGCCTTCGCGGGTGAGCAGGGTCATCATGACGAACACGTCCTTGGCGCCGGTGGCCAGGTCCATGGCACCTCCGACGGCGGGAATGGCGCCGGGTGCGCCGGTGTGCCAGTTGGCGAGGTCGCCGGTCACCGATACCTGGAACGCGCCGAGCACGCAGATGTCCAGGTGCCCGCCGCGCATCATCGCGAAGGAATCGGCGTGGTGGAAGTAGGACGCCCCCGGGAGTTCGGTGACTGGGATCTTGCCCGCGTTGATGAGGTCCTCGTCAATCTCATCGCCCCTGGCCTCCGGGCCCATGCCCAGCATCCCGTTCTCCGTGTGGAGCGTGATGTCCTGGTCCTCGGTGAGGTAGTTGGACACGAGCGTGGGCTGGCCGATGCCGAGGTTCACGAACGAGCCCGGGGCGATGTCCCTGGCCACCAGGCGGGCGAGGTCGTCCCGGCTCAGCGGGGCCTCGGAGGTTTTGATGCTCGATTCCATGACGCCCATCTCAGGCCACCTTCTCTTCAGTGCCAGTGGTGCTGCCGGCGGTATTGCCGGCAGCAGCGGGAACGCGGACCACGGTATTGACGTAGATTCCGGGAGTCACCACGTTTTCCGGGTCCAGTGCCCCGACAGGCACGATCTCGGAGACCTGCACGATGGTCTGCCTGGCCGCCGCGGCCATGATCGGCCCGAAGTTCCGGGCGGTCTTGCGGTACACCAGGTTGCCCTTCCCGTCCGCCTTGAGCGCCTTGATGAGTGCGACGTCGGCGTGGATGGGGGTCTCGAACACCTGGCCGCGGCCGTCAATGATCCGGGTTTCCTTGCCTTCGGCGAGCATGGTGCCGTACCCGGTGGGAGTGAAGAACCCGCCGATCCCGGCCCCGGCGGCCCGGATCCGCTCGGCCAGGTTGCCCTGCGGCACCAGTTCCAGCTCAATCTCGCCTGCGTGGAACTTGGCGTCGAAATGCCAGGAGTCTGACTGGCGCGGGAAGGAACAGATCATCTTCCGCACCCGGCCTTCCTTGATCAGCAGGGCCAGGCCCTGGTCGCCTTGGCCCGCGTTGTTGTTCACCACCGTCAGGTCCGTGGCGCCGCAGTCCAGCAGCGCGTCGATCAGCTCGAACGGCTGCCCGGCGTTGCCGAACCCGCCGATCATCACAGTGGAACCGTCCTTGATTCCGGAGACGGCCTCCTGGACCGACTCTACGAAGTTCAGCATTGCCTAGGCCTTTCCTGTGCTGGTGCCTGCGGAGGCGGTGACGTTTTCGAGGACGACGGCGAGGCCCTGGCCCACGCCGATGCAGATCGCGGCGACGCCCCAGCGTTCGCCGGAGGCCTGCAGGGACCGGGCGAGGGTACCCAGGATGCGGGTTCCGGAAGCACCGAGCGGGTGACCCATGGCGATCGCGCCGCCGTGCCGGTTCACAATGGAGGGGTCGATGCCCCAGGCGTTGATGCACGCCAGGGACTGCGCGGCGAACGCCTCGTTAAGTTCGACGGCGCCCACCTGGTCCCAGCCAATGCCAGCCTTCGCCAGTGCTTTGTTCGCCGCCTCCACGGGGGCATACCCGAAGAACTGCGGGTCGTTCGCGTGCGCGCCGCGCCCGGCGACCCGGGCCAAAGGGTCCAGGCCCAGCAGCCCGGCGGCAGCCTCGCTGCCCACCCAGGCCGCGGAGGCGCCGTCGGACAACGGCGAAGCATTCCCGGCGGTGACCGTGCCGCCCTCGGTCCGGAACACCGTCTTCAGCCCGGCGAGCTTCTCCGCCGAGGAGCCGGCACGGATGCCCTCGTCCCGGACCAGGTCCGTGCCCGGCACCGGGGCCACCAGGTTGTCGTAGAACCCCTCGTCCCACGCCGCGGCGGAGAGGTTGTGCGAGGCAGCGGCGAACTCGTCCTGCGCTTCGCGGCTCACGCCGTATTTCTCGCGGAGCCGCTCGGTGGCCTCGCCCAGGGAAATGGTCCATTCCTTCGGCATGGCCTTGTTAACCAGGCGCCATCCCAGCGTGGTGGAGGCCAGGGTCATGTCCCCGGCCGGGTAGGGCTTCTCGGTCTTCGGCAGCACCCACGGGGCCCGGGACATCGATTCCGCCCCGCCCACCAGCATCAGCTCTGCGTCACCGGCATTGATCTGCCGCGAGGCGATGATCGCCGCATCCAGGGACGAACCGCAGAGGCGGTTGACCGTGGTGCCCGGGATCGAGACCGGCAGGCCGGCCAGCAGCGTGCCCATGCGGGCGATGTTCCTGTTTTCCTCGCCGGCGCCGTTGGCGTTGCCGAAGACCACCTCGTCAATCCGCTCCGGATCGAGCCCCGGGGCCCGCTTCACGGATTCCCTGATCACGTGCGCGGCGAGGTCATCCGGGCGGACCCCGGCGAGGCCGGAGCCGAACTTACCGAACGGGGTGCGCACGGCGTCGTACACAAAAGCCTGGTTCATCACTGTTCCTCTACATTCTTGACTGGTCTGCCCAACTAGGTAGCAGTTGATGTCGTTTTGGGGGCCCATAGCGACATCTGCTGCTACCTAGTTGGGTGGGGTGTCCGCGTCCATGTCCTTGAACACCTGCTGGGCGGTCTTGAAAGCCGTATTCGCGGAGGGCACTCCGCAGTAGATGGCGGTCTGCAGCAGGATTTCCTTGATCTCGTCCCTGCTGAGTCCGTTGGTGAGAGCTGCCCGGATGTGCATGGCCAGCTCTTCCCAGTGCCCGTGTGCCACCATGGCGGTAATGGTGACGGCGGAGCGCATCTGCCGGGTGAGGCCGGGCCGGGTCCAGATCCCGCCCCACGCGATCCGCGTGATCATGTCCTGGAAGTCGTCCGTGAATTCGTCCTTGGCGGCATTGGCCCGGTCCACGTGCGCGTCGCCCAGCACTTCGCGCCGCACCTTCATGCCGCCGTCGTAAATGTCCTGGCTGGTGGCACCCGGCTGGACCGCGCCGTTGCGGTCGGGGTTCTTCGCGCCAGTGCCGCTCACTTGGCTGCTCCCTGCGATTCGGTCCAGGTGATGAGGCTGCGCATCAGCTCGGCCACGTGGGCGGGGGCTTCGGCCGGCGCAAGATGGGCCACGCCCTCCAAAGTCACAGCGGTGGCCGTCCCGCCGCCGGCCGTGATGCCGGCCGCCACTTCTTCAGCGAACGACGGCGGGGCCACCCCGTCCAGCGCCCCGGCGATGACCTGGGTGGGCACCCGGATGCTGCCCAGGTCCTCCCGGACGTCGAAGGCTGCCAGGGCTTCGCAGCAGAAGGCGTAGCTGAACCGGTCGGCATCGCGCAGGGCATGCAGCAGCCGGCTGCTGAGCTCGGGCTCGCGCTCCATGAAACCGGGGGCGAACCAGCGTTCCGCCGAGCCCTGGATCATCACCGGGGTGCCCTGGCTGCGGACCGTCTCGGCCCGTTCCAGCCACCCTTCGGGCGTTCCCAGCTTGGCGCCGCTGCACTGGACGGACAGGCTCTTGAGGCGTTCCCCGTGCTTAATGCCCAGTTGCAGTCCGGTGGCACCGCCCAGGGAGACGCCCGCGTAGTGGAAGGCCTCTCCGGGTGCGATGGAGTCCACGAGGTCCACCACGGCATCAGCCAGGGCGGCAACATCGAAGGTCGCGGTGGCTGCGGGTGAGACCCCGTGGCCGGGCAGGTCCCAGGCCACGACGTCGACATCGTTGCCGAGCACCGAGGCGGTGCGGTTCCACAGGATGGTGGAGGTGCCCAGGGAGGGCCCCACCACCAGCAGCGGATGGTCACCCAGCGGGCGCTGGGGCGAGAGCAGGGCTGCTTTCAGGGCAGGTTTAGCCACGGGGGTCTCCGTTCGGATCAGTATCGGGAAGTGCAGGGGTCGCCGCATATTCCGGAAAGGCGGCCAGGATACGGCGGGAAATGTTTGCCGCCTCGCCCAGGTAGCTGGCGGGGTTGAGGAGCTCCTCGAGCCGGAGGTCGGTGAGCACCCCGGCGGGCACGGCGTCGCGGAGCAGCTTGCGGTAGGTGGCCGACTGCTCCCCGGAAGGTGCCTGCAGGGTCTGGTCCACCACGGCCTGCAGCTGTTCCTTGCCGGTGAGGCCGTCCTTCGTCCCAAGCAGGGGCCCCACCGCCGCGCCCACTCCCTCGGCCAGGAGCAGCGGACCGGCGAGGTCCAGGTTGCGGCGCATCGCGTCCGGGAAGGCCTGCAGGCCGCCGGCGAGTTCACGGATGTGTACGGCCGCCCCGAGTGCCAGGGCCAGGAGTTGCCGTAGGGCCGGCCACTCGGTGTGCCACGCGGCGTCCGGGCGCTCATCGTTGAAGCTGGCTGCCGCCAGGTGCAGCTGGGCCACGAGCTGGGGTGCCTGCAGCGCCGCGCTGCGGACCAGGACGGACAGTACGGGGTTCTGTTTCTGCGGCATAGCTGAGGAGACTCCGCGGCCGGCGGCGCGCGGTTCGGCCAGCTCGCCCACCTCGGGCCTGCTCAGGAACAGCACATCCGCGGCGATCTTGCCGAACGCGTCCAGTACTGCGGCGAGGGCGTTGCCCAGCGACGTGACCACCAGCCGGTTGGTGTGCCAGGGCGCCGGGGCGGCGGCGAGGCCCAGCTGTGCCGCCAGGGCATCGGCCAGGCTGAAGGGGGTGTTTGGGGAGCCGGAGGCCAGGACGGTTCCGGCGGCCAAGGTTCCCGCCGCGCCGCCGAACTGGACCGGATAGGCCAGGCCCTCCAGCTGGCGTCCCGCGGCGGCAACGCCGTGGAACCACTGTGCAGCCCGGAGCCCGAACGTGAAGGGGAGCGAGTGCTGGGTGAGGCTCCTGCCCACGCACAGCGTGTCCGCATGTTCTTCCGCCAAACTGGCGAGTGCCGCCGTGGTGCGCTTCAGGTCGCCGAGCAGCGCCTCCACGGTGTTGCGTGCCAGCAGCATCAGGGCGGTGTCCAAAACGTCCTGGCTGGTCAGGGTCGTGTGGACTGCCTTTCCGGCGCCGATGCCGGTGCCGTCCAGCGCCTGGACGTTTTTCCGAAGGTCCGCCAGCAGCGGGATCACCGGGTTGCCGCCGCCCTGGGCGCGGCGGGCTATGCCTGCCACGCCGTACCTGCCAGGCTCGGCCGCGGCGGAGACGACGGCGGCGGAACCGGCGGGCGCCAGGCCCGCCTTCTCCAGCACGGCGGCCCAGCCGGACTCGACGGCGAGGATCGCCGCCAGCACAGCCCGGTCACCCGTCAGCGCCCCCACCAGGGGCGACGCCGAGACGGGACTGAGCAGGCCGGCGTCGCCCTCTCCCCCGAAGGCGCCCGTATCTCCCAGGCCGGCGGACCCGGTCACTGGAAGTCCAGGAAGACTGTCTCGCCCTCACCCTGGAGGCGGACGTCCCAGGTGAGGCCGCCGTCGGCGTCGCGGCGGGCGATCAGTGTTTTGCTGCGCTCGGGATCCAGGGAGCTGAGCAGGGGATCGTTGGCCAGCGCCTCGGTGTCCTCCGGGAGGTAGATGCGGGTGAAGAGCCGGTTGGTGAGCCCGCGGGCGAAGATGGCCACGGAGATAAAGGGCGCCGAACCCGGGGACGTGGGGCCCGGGTTCACGGTGGTGAAGGTGAAGACTCCCGAGTTCCCCACCGCGCCGCGGCCCCAGCCGGTGAAGGTGTAGCCGTCGCGGACCAGGGAACCGGTCTTCTGGACGATGTTGCCCTCGGCGTCAGGCTGCCAGATTTCCAGGATGGCGTCCGGGATGGTGTGCCCGGCGCCGTCATACACGGTGCCCTGCAGGCGGATGGAGCCCGGTGAGCCGGGGGCCAGGAGCTCGTTGTCCTTCTCGAACGGGAGCGCGTAGCCGTAGAACGGGCCCACGGTCTGACCGGGGGTGGGGACGAGTTTGGTCTGGTTGTTCATCTGACTGGTCCTCTGCCTATTCCTCGTCGCCTGCGGCACCAAGTGCCTCGTTTTCGGTCCACGTCCGCTTGGGGCCCGTCAGGACGATGTCCCAGTTGTAGCCCAGGGCCCACTCGGGCTCGGTGAGGTTGTGGTCGTAGGTGGCCACCAGCCGGTCCCGGGCGTCCTGGTCCACGATGGTCTGGTAGATCGGGTCCAGCGGGAACAGCTGGTCGCCCGGGAAGTACATCTGGGTGATGATCCGCTGGGTGAACTCGGTCCCGAACAGGGAGAAGTGGATGTGCGCCGGGCGCCAGGCGTTCAGGTGGTTCTTCCACGGGTACGCGCCGGGCTTGATGGTGGTGAACCGGTAGGACCCGTCCGGGCCGGTGATGCAGCGGCCGATGCCCGTGAAGTTCGGGTCGATCGGAGCCGGGTGCTGGTCGCGCTTGTGGATATACCGGCCGGAGGAGTTGGCCTGCCAGATCTCCACCAGCTGGCCGGCAACGGGGCGGCCGTTCCCGTCCAGGACCCGGCCTGCCACGATGATCCGCTCGCCCTGGGGCTCGCCGTTGTGCTGGATGGTGAGATCGGACTCGAGGGCGTGCACGTCCTGGTGGCCGAAGGCCGGGGAGTACAGCTCGATGGTTTCCGGGTCTGCGTGGTGCAGGCTCTTGGTGGGGTGCCGCAGGATGCTGGAGCGGTAGGGCGGGTAGTCCAGCCGCGGCTGGGTTTCGGCGGGAGAACCCTCTTTGAGGGCCCGTGCGTACGCTTCGCCCAGCGCGTTGATCTCTGCGCTGAGGTCAGCCTGGGTTTCAATGGCGCGGTCCAGGGGCATGTGGGCTGCCTTCGGCTCGGCGGGCGGCACAGACTCGTCGGTATCAAGCTGGGCGTTGGTTTCTTCCGGCACGGCTGGCTCCTTTCTGGTTTTCGTTGTAATTCATTGGGCACTTGGTCAGGGACGGTGGTTCGACGGCCCGGCTCAGGTCCGGTGCAGCGAGTCGTACTGGACCGCGTGCCGGACCGGGGCGTTGGGCGCCCCATACCCGTCGTAGCCGCCGCGGCGTTCCACCATTTCGAAGAACACACTGCCCACCGTGGCGGTGTAGAAGTGGAGGAATTCGCCGTCGGCATCGCGGTCATAGAGGAGGTTGAGCTCCTGCAGGGTGGCCAGGAACCCGGGTTCGAGGTCGAACCGGGCGTCCAGGTCCTCGTAGTAGTTCGCGGGGATCTGCAGGAATTCAAGGCCCCGGTCCCGGGCGGCCCGGGCGGTGGCCACGAGGTCTCCCACGGCGAACGCGATGTGCTCCTGGTAGGTCTTGCGGACTTCGCTGCGGGCCTGCTGCACCGGCGCCAGGTTCAACACCAGCCGGACGGCGGCGTCGGAGGTGGTCATCACCTGCGAGCGCACCAGCCCGCTGGGGCTGGGGACTTCGGCGAAGGGCTGCGGTTCCAGTGCCAGGGCGCTGGTGTAGAACAGGACGGCCTCGTCGAAGTGCTGCCACGGCTGGGCGAGGTTGACGTGGTCGATGACCGCAGCGGCACCCGGCCCGCCGGAAGGAGTGCGGTGTTCCAGGCCTTCCCCGAATTCGCGGGTCCAGGCTGCCGTGCCGTCCGGGCTGCCCTGGCACAGGAAGATTTCCGTTGAGTCCGGCGCGGAGATGCCCTGGAAGACTTCCTCGTCGGCCTGGACCTTGCGGGCCACCACGGGAGCCTTGAGCTGCTGGGCCCGGGCGGAGGCAATCACGGGTGAATCGACGTCGAACCCCAACGCGGCGATGGATGGTTCGGCGTGCGATGCCGCCTGCTCGTTGATGATCACGCGCGCCTGGCCCATGGTCCACAGCTGCACGTCCTTGGTGCGGTGCCGGCCCTCGAACCCGAAGCCGAGCTGGCCCAGGAGCTTCTCAAGCCGGGCGGTATCGTCCGCTTTGACCTCGGCGAAGTTGAAGCCCGCCGGTTCGCTGACCTTGGGCAGCGTGGCGAGTTCCATGGGATAACGACGGCGGGAGGCAACACTGCCGCCCCCTGCGGCTTCCGCGCTGCCTGCCAGCCATGTGGCGCTCTGTTCCTCCAGCCAGATGAGCGAGCGCATGGCGTCCACGGCTGTGCGGTCCACGTCCGACTGGCGGAAGACGTCGTTGAAGACCTCAAGGGAGACCGGGCCGGAATAGCCCGCCCGGACCACGTGGCCCATGAACTTGGCCAGCTCGAACTGCCCCTCGCCCGGGAACACGCGGTAGTGGCGGCTCCAGGACAGCACGTCCATGGTGAGTTTCGGGGCGTCCGCAACCTGGACGAAGAAGATCTTGTCCGGGTTGAGCTTTTCTATTGGCGCGGTGTCCCAGTCGCGGGACAGGATGTGGAAGGAGTCCAGGCAGGTTCCCAGGTTGGGGTGGTCCACCATCTCCACCAGGCGGTAGGCGTGCTCGTAGTCGTTGACGTACTTGCCCCAGGCCAGGGCTTCGTAGGCGACCTTGATGCCGTGGTCGCCGGCAAGTTCGGCCAGCTGCGCCAGCTGGGAGGCACGCAGGCCGTCGTCGTCGATCGTGGCCGTGGCAACGTTCGAGCAGACCAGGATGGTGTCCATGCCCAGGCGGGACATCAGGTTAAACTTCGCCTCGGCCCGCCGGAGGTTCGCCTTCAGCAGGTCCGGGGCCACGCCGTCGAAATCCCTAAACGGCTGGTAGAGGTCCAGCCCCAGGCCAAGGTCTGCCGCCATGGACCGGACGTCCCCCGGGCTCAGCGGCGAGGTGACCAGGTCCTGTTCAAAGATTTCGATGCCGTCGAACCCTGCGATGGCACAGGCCTGCATCTTCTCCTTCAGGGTGCCGGAGAGGCAGACGGTGGCGATTCCGGTGCGCATCAGGCAGCCACCCCTTCTGCGGCCACGAGCTCCAGGAAGTGCGAGCGCATGCGGTCCGGATCGGGTTCCAGGCCCGTGAAGATGCGGAAGGCGTCTGCGGCCTGGCCCACAGCCATCCGGCCGCCGTCCAGGACCTTGCAGCCCTTGGCGCGGGCGCCCCGGACGAGTTCGGTGTCGATGGGGCGGTAGACAATGTCCGCCACCCAGTGCCGGGACTCCAGCAGCTCCAGGTCCAGCGGAACGCCGGGGTGGGCGGCCATCCCCACGGGGGTGCAGTGCACCAGGCCGTCGGCCAGCGGCATCAGCTGCGGCAGCTCCGCCGTCGTGCGCGCCGCAACGGTGCTGTCCGGGAAGAAGCCGGCCAGTTCCGCTGCCCGGGCGGCGCTGCGGGCGGCGTCCATGTCCACGAGGTCCAGGTGGCGGACCCCGGCGGTGAGGAGGGCGTAGGCCACGGCGGAACCTGCCCCGCCGGCACCAAGCTGGACCACGCGGTCCAGCTGGGCGCCGGGAAGTCCTGAGGAGAGGGCCGCGGCAAAGCCGGAAAAGTCTGTGTTGTGGCCTATGAAGCGGCCATCATCGATCACCACGGTATTGACTGCACCGAGCCGCACGGCGTCCGGGGTTACCTCATCCAGGTGCTGCAGGACCAGCTGCTTGCAGGGATGGGTGATGTTCAGGCCGTTGAAGCCGAGGTTCCTGGCACTGCGCAGCAGCTCTCCCACGGATTCGCCGGGAAGGCCAAGTTCCACAAGGTCGATGGGCCGGTAGAGATAGCGCAGGCCCTGCACATCCCCTTCGCGCTCGTGCATGGGCGGGGTGAGTGACGGCATCACGCCATCGCCGACCAGTCCCACCAGGTAGGACTCAGTTCGATTACTCATCCGTGCAGCTCCTTTGGTACGGCACCGGGCAGGAGCAGTGCGCCAAGCGGGTGCTGCTGCGGTGTTGAAAGTTACGGTACATCATTTGTTCACTCAGCGCACTATTGTTCTACATTCGAACAACTTGGTTCAGCGCTGCGGCAGGCGGGCCGCGAGCTCAGCGGCGGCCTCCTGCAGCAGCGGGACGCACGCTGCCAGCTCCTCCAAACCCATGCGGAAGACGGGGACCGCCGTTGCCAGGGAAGCGAAGGCATGACCCTGGGTGCTGAGGAGGGGTACGGCGACGGCACGCATGCCCATCTCGTTCTCCTCATCCATCACGGCATACCCCTGGCGCCGGACCTTTTCGACTTCCGCGCGGAAGGCGTCCCGGTCCGCGATGGACTTTTCAGTGAGCTGATCGAGCGGAAGGTCCTCAAGCAGCCGTTCGCGCTCGGCATCCTCCGCAAAGGCGACCAGCACTTTTCCGACCGCGGTGGTGGACAGCGAGCCCAGGTGGCCGGGGTCGCTGGTCACCCGGAACATCTGCGGACCGTCCACCTTGTTGACCGTGAGGTGGTGGAGGCCGTCGCGGACACTGAGGATGGTGGCCTCGCCCGTCTGTTCCGTGACCCGGCGCAGGACCGGCATTGCAGTGCCGGCGAAACCGTGGTGATTGGAGACCCGCTGGCCCAACTGGAAGATCCGCAGGCCCAGGTGGTAGCGGCGGCCGTCCGGCTCGTAGTCCACAAAGCCGTCGCGGGTCAGCGACCCCAGCAGGCGGTACGTGGTGCTGAAAGGCAGCTCGGCCCGCCGTGAAATCTCTGCGGCACTGGCCCCGCGCGGCTCATCACCCAGGAGGACCAGGAGGCCCAGAGCCTTACCCACCATGTCCGTGCGGTCCGCCTTGGCCGCCTTGGTGTCTGCGGGGGTCTCAGCAGCTACGTCTTTGTCCACTGTGGCATGGTTCACACTCATGCATCGATGTTCCCACATAGTGAGAGTTATTTCTAGATAGTGATTATTTTCTTGACAGGTGACCGCACTCACAGTCACTATTGCTGTATCGCACAAGTAGCTCCCACCATGTGGCTACTGCCCGGGTTATCCCGCACCTCTGCCGAGCCGCGCCTCCACCTGAAGGCAGCGCCGGCCGCGAGCCCCCTGATCCATCCGCGACAAAGTCGTCACATCTAAGGAACTCCATGAGCCAGACACTTCCGTCCGCCGAGCCAGGCATTGCCGCCCCGGCCGGGACGCCGAAGAAGGCAGCCCTCGCCAGCTTCCTGGGCAGCGCCGTCGAATACTACGACTTCTTCATTTTCGGATCCGCCGCCGCGCTGATCTTTCCCACGGTCTTCTTCCCGGATGCTGACGCAAACGCGGCCATCATGTCCTTCGCCACGTTCGGTTTCGCCTACGTGGCCCGCCCCGTGGGCGCCGTGATCCTGGGCCACTTCGGCGACAGGGTGGGCCGGCAGAAGGTCCTGATGTTCACCCTCCTCCTGATGGGTGCCTCCACCTTCCTCATTGGCTGCCTGCCGGACTTCAACACCGTCGGCTGGTGGGCTCCCGCCCTGCTGGTGCTGGCCCGGCTTTGCCAGGGCCTGTCCGCCGCCGGCGAGCAGGCCGGTGCTTCCTCCATGACCCTTGAGCATGCCCCGGACAACCGCCGGTCCTTCTTCACCTCGTGGACCCTCACCGGCACCCAAGGCGGCCAGATCCTCGCAGCCCTGGTCTTCATCCCCGTCCTGGCCCTCCCGGACGAGATCAAGTACGGCATCGGCTGGCGCGTTCCGTTCTGGCTGAGCGCCGTGGTGGTTGTTGTTGCCTTCTTCATTCGGCGCACCCTGCACGAGCCCCCGGCCTTCGAGGAAGCCCAGAAGACCGCCCAGATCTCCAAGCTCCCGGTTGCCGACCTGCTCAAGGCCCACTGGCGCGACGTCCTCCGCGTGATCTGCTGCGCCTTCATCGCCGCCGTCTCAACAGTCTTCGGCACGCTGGCCATCAGCTACGCCAAGACCGTGGCGGGCGTGGACGGAACCACAACCCTCTGGCTGGTCGTCGGCGCCAACCTCGTGGCCCTGGGCACCCAGCCGCTCTTCGGCATGCTGGCGGACAGGATCGGCCGTAAGCCAGTCTTCATCTATGGGGCGGTGGCCAGCGCCATCCTGACGCCCGTCTTCCTGCTGAGCCTTGAATCCGGCAGCGTGCCGCTGATGTTCCTGGCCGCCATCGGCTTCTTCTCCTGCGGCTACGCAGCCTCCAACGCCGTCTGGCCGTCCTTCTACGCCGAAATGTTCAGCACCAAGGTCCGCTTCTCCGGCCTGGCCATCGGCACCCAGCTGGGCTTCCTGATGGCAGGTTTCGCCCCGGCGATCGTGGCGGCCATGGGCGGGATCAGGCCCGGCGGCTGGGTCCAGATCAGCATCTTCACCGCCGTCATCTGCGGCATCGCGGCCATCTCCGCCCTGACTGCCAAGGAGTCCTACAAGATCCCCACCACGCAGCTCGGCCTCAAGTAGAACCCCGCCCGGCTGGAAGAACCGTCCAGCCCGGTTTTGGAACCGGAAAGCCCGCCATTCCCCCCATATGGCGGGCTTTCCCCGTCAAAAAATGGGCTGTTCCGGCGCCGCCGGGGGCAGCAAGACACGACCCCGGGTGGCCGGGGACGCCGGCGGCCTCCCCAAACCTACGGCCGGCCGGTCTCCAGCACCGACGCCAGGTTGAAGCCGACCGGTTCCTCCAGCTGCGCGTATGTGCACGATTCCGGGTCCCGGTCCGGCCGCCAGCGGTTGAACTGGGCCGTGTGCCGGAACCGTTCCCCCTCCATGTGGTCGTACCGCACCTCCACCACCAGCTCGGGGCGGAGCGGCACGAAGGACAGGTCCTTGCCGGCGCTCCAGCGGCTGCCCTCGGCGTTGCGCGGCGTCCGTTCCCCCTCCTCCTGCTTGGCCCACGCCCACGGGTGGTCATCGAAGGTGGTCACCAGCGGCTGGAGCTGCTCATACAGTTCCTTGCGCCGCTTCATGGGGAAGGCGCCGATCACGCCCACGCTGGCCAGGCCGCCGTCGTCCTTGTACAACCCCAGCAGCAGCGAGCCGATCACATCCGGCCCGCTCTTGTGCAGGCGGTATCCGGCCACCACGCAGTCGGCGGTGCGCTCGTGCTTGGTCTTGAACATCACCCGCTTGTCCGGCTCGTACCGGCCATCCAGGCGCTTGGCCACAACGCCGTCCAGCCCGGCGCCCTCGAACTGCCGGAACCATCGCTCCGCCGTGTCCTTGTCCGTGGTGGCGGCGGTGAGGTGGACCGGGGCCTTGCTTGCCGCGAGGGCCTTTTCCAGGGCCGCCCGCCGCTCGGTGAAGGGGCTCCCGGTGTAGTCGTCGTCACCCAGGGCCAGAAGATCGAACGCCACGAAGGAGGCCGGCGTCTGGGAAGCGAGCAGCTTGACCCGGCTGGCGGCAGGGTGGATGCGCTGCTGCAGGGCCTCGAAATCGAGGCGGTCCCCGGAGGAGCCCACCAGGATGATCTCGCCGTCCACAACGCAGCGCGGGGGCAGGTTTTCCTTCAGTGCCTCAACGAGCTCGGGGAAGTAGCGCGTCATGGGCTTCTCGTTGCGGCTGCCGATCTCCAGGTCGTCGCCGTCGCGGAAGATGATGGACCGGAAGCCGTCCCACTTTGGTTCGTAGCTGAGCTCCCCGCCTCCTGCAACACCAGGAATACCGCTGACGGCCTTTGCGAGCATGGGCGGGACGGGCGGCATCACGGGAAGTTCCATGCTGCCCATTCTTGCCCGGGAAGGTGCTCCGGCGTAAGACCACAGTCAGCAGACGGCAGGCTCAGCCCGCCAGCAGCCACACGATGAGGATCAGCGACGGCGCCGCTGCCGCCGTGGACAGCAGGACGGTTTCCCGGGCCACGGCAACCCCGCGCCCGTACTTGCCGGCGAACAGGAACACGTTCTGGGCCGTGGGAAGTGCCGCCATGAGCACCACGCCCAGGAGCATGTGATGGTCCAGGTTGAACAGGAAATGCCCCACGGCGAACGCGACCGCCGGCATCACCGCGGACTTCAGTGCTGTGGCCGTCAGGATCTCCGCCGTGTGCCCGCCGCTTCGGAGCATCCGGGTGCCGTGCAGGGACATGCCGAAGGCCAGCAGCACCACCGGGACGGCAGCCCCGCCCAGGAGGGTAAGGGGTGCCATCACCGGATCGGGAAGGTCCACCTTGAACGCGGCCAGGACCACGCCGAGCAGTGACGCGATGATCATCGGGTTGCGGAAGGGCTGGGAGAGCAGCAGCCTGGGCGACACCCGGCCGGCGGCGGAGAAGTCCAGCAAGGTGAGGACCACGGGCGCGAACAGGAGGAGCTGGACCAGCAGGACCGGCGCCACCGGGGTGGCGTCGCCCAGGGCGTACAGCGTGATGGGGATGCCTATGTTGTTGGCGTTGACGTAGGAGCTGGCCATCGCACCGATGGCGGTCTCGGCCAGCGGCCGCCGGAACCACAGCCTGCTGGCCAGCACGTACAGCAGTGCGGTGGCCGACGCCGTGGCCAGGGCCAGCGGAACGTAGGCGGAAAAGACCACGGTGAGGTCCGATTCCAGGACCACAGTGAACAGCAGGACGGGGTTGGTGATGAAGAAGGCAGTCCGCGTGAGCGCCGACACCGTGGGCTCCCCGCCCAGCCCGCAGCGCGCGGCAATGTACCCCACGGCGATGACCGCGCCGATGACCGCCAGCCCCACCAGCACACCGCCCACGAGTGGTACGTCCTTCCAGCTCCGCCGCCTGCGCAGGAATTCCGGGACGCGCAGTACTACAAGCTCCAAACTTATCTGACAAGTGGCGCCGGGCAGGGCAGCCCTCGACACGGCACCCCTGCGGACGGTAGAGGTTAACGATGGTTACTGTCGGCTTCCACGCCTCACACGAACAGATCAGTCCCGCCCAACTGCTCAAGGACGTCCAGCACGCGGAACAGGCAGGATTCGATGCCGCCATGTGCTCTGACCACATTGAGCCGTGGTCCGCCCGGCAGGGCCACTCCGGGTTCGCCTGGTCCTGGCTGGGCGCGGCGCTGGCCACCACCAGCCTGCGCTTTGGCGTGGTGACCGCGCCGGGCCAGCGGTACCACCCCGCCATCATCGCCCACGCCTCTGCCACCCTTGCCGGCATGTTTCCGGAACGGTTCTGGATGGCCACCGGAAGCGGGGAGAACATGAATGAGCACGTCACCGGTGACGCCTGGCCGCCGAAGGAAACACGGCAGCGCCGGCTGGAGGAGTGTGTTGAGGTAATCCGGCGGCTGCATCGCGGCGAAGAGGTCACACACCATGGCCTTGTTACCGTGGAACAGGCCCGGATCTGGGACGTGCCGGACTCCCCGCCGCCGATCATCGCCCCGGCCATCAGCGTGGAGACCGCCCGCCGGTCCGCCGCCTGGGCGGACGGCCTGGTAACGATCAACCAGCCCGCCGACAAGCTCAAGGACATGCTGGCGGCCTACCGGGACAACGGCGGCCGCGGCAAGGCCGCGCTGCAGGTGCACCTGTCCTGGGCCCCCCGTGAACAGGACGCGGCAGCCATTGCCCTGGACCAGTGGCGGACCAACACCTTCGCCCCGCCGGTCCCGTGGGACCTCCCCACAGCGGGGCATTTCGACGGCGTGAGCGGGCATATCGGCGAGGACCAGGTCAGGAAGGCGGTCAACGTCTCGGCAAGCCTGGACCAGCACGCCGAGTGGCTGGGGGCGTCCGCGGCCCTGGGCTTCGACGAACTCTACCTGCACTTTGTGGGTCAGGAGCAGGCCCCGTTCATTGATGCGTTTGCAGCGGATGTGCTTCCTCAGCTGCAGGGCTCGCAGGTCCAGGCGCCGGCGCAGGCACCCGCATGAGGCTCGCCGAAACTTCGGACCTCTGGTGGAAGAACGCCGTCGTGTACTGCCTGGACGTGGAGACGTTCTTTGACGACGACGGCGACGGCACCGGCGATTTCGCCGGCCTCACCCAGCGCGTGGACTACCTGGCCGCGCTCGGAGTGACATGCATCTGGCTTATGCCGTTCTACCCCTCCCCGGACCGGGACGACGGGTACGACGTGACGGACTTTTTCGCCGTGGATCCCCGGCTGGGCACCATGGGGGACCTGGTGGAGTTCATCCGGGCGGCAAGGGACCGTGGCATGCGCGTCATCGCCGACTTCGTGGTGAACCACACCTCGGACCAACACCCCTGGTTTATCGAAGCCAGGAAATCCACGGACAACAAGTACCGCGACTACTACGTGTGGCGGAGCGACACTCCCCCGGACACCTCCTCGGAGGTTGTGTTCCCGGGCGAAGAGGACTCGCTGTGGGAAAAGGACGAAACCACCGGCGAGTGGTACCTGCACATGTTCGCCAAGCACCAGCCGGACCTCAATGTCACCAACCCCTCCGTGCGGAACGAGATCGCCAAGGCGATGGGGCTGTGGCTGGAACTGGGCCTGGACGGGTTCCGGCTGGACGCGGTGCCCTTCTTCCTGGAAACCAGGGGGCAGCCCAGGGACGAGGCGGCCAACCTGGATCCGCACGGCTTCCTTGCCGCCCTGCGCAGTTTCGTGAGCCGCCGTAACGGCAGCGCCGTGCTGCTGGGCGAGGTCAACCTGCCCTACAAGGAACAGGTGGAGTTCTTCGGCGGGCCGGACGGCAACGAACTCAACATGCAGTTCGATTTCATGTCCATGCAGTACATCTACCTGTCCCTGGCCCGCGGGGATGCCCGGCCCCTGGCTGAAACGCTCAAGAGCCGCCCGCCGCTGCACCCGGACAACCAATGGGCCATGTTCGTGCGCAACCATGACGAGCTGACCCTGGACAAGCTCAGCGACGGCGAGCGCGAGGAGGTGTTCGCAGCTTTCGGGCCCCGGAAAAACATGCAGATCTATGGACGGGGGCTGCGCCGGAGGCTTCCGCCGATGCTGGGCGGCGACCCTGAGCGCCTCCGCATGGTTTATTCGCTGATGTTCGCCCTGCCCGGCACGCCGGTGCTGTTCTACGGTGAGGAAATCGGCATGGGCGAGGACCTCCGGCAAAAGAGCCGGGCAGCGGTGCGCACGCCGATGCAGTGGAACGACGGGAAAAACGGCGGCTTTTCCACGGCCAAGGCCGCGGACCTGGTGGCACCGCTGGCCCGGGGAGAATACGGTCCCGAGCACGTCAATGCCGCGGCCGCCAAACGCGACCCCGGCTCGCTGTTCAACTTCATGGTCACCCTGATCCGCCGCTACCGGGAATCCGCAGAGCTTGGCTGGGGGGACTTCGCCATCATTGAGCAGTCCGAGCCGGCGGTCTTCGCGCACACCTGCAGCACGGACACCGGCGCACTGGTGCTCCTGCACAACTTTGGGGAGGAGCCCGTGAAGGTGAAAGGGACGGTGGGCGCTGAGGACGGGCCCGCGAATGCGTTCAGGGATGCCACCCTGCTGGACCTGTTCGACGGCGACGACGTCACCCTGGATCCCGACGGCGGCTTCACCGTGGAACTGGAACGTTACGGCTACCGCTGGTACCGCCTCCACCGCAAAGGGGACAGGCTGGCACCATGACGCTGGCAGCTTTAGCGGCGGCTTTGGCGGCGGGGTCCTCGGTGGACTACGGCTCTCACGTTACTGCCCAAGGTACTCCCGGCGACGGGAAGGGGATCTCGTGAGGTGGGTGGTCCCACTGCTCGTCGTGGTGCTCGGTGGGGCCGTCTTCGTGCTCGGCGGCGCCGATGATTCCCCAGGCCTGCAGGGCATCGGTGCGGTGCTCATGGCAGGCGGGATCATCCTCGGCGTCCGCGGCGTGCGCCGGGACCGCCGCCGGCGGTAGGCAGCAGGCACCGTTGAAGCACCACGCAACTGTGCCGGGGCTGCATCACGGCCACCGGTACTCCGACCGTAGCCGGCACGTCGTCGCCGCCCGGGTGTGAAAAAATCAACCATGCGCCCCATGCAGCACTCCAGCAAGCTCCAGAACGTCCGGTACGAACTCCGCGGACCCATCCTCCAGGCTGCCAAGGCCATGGAGGCGGAAGGGCACCGGATCCTCAAGATGAACCTTGGGGACACGGCGCCGTTCGGCCTGGAAACGCCGGAGTCCGTGGTGGTGGACATGATCCACCACCTGAGGGGCGCCCAGGGATACAGCGACTCGAAGGGGATCTTCTCCGCACGGACCGCCATCTCGCAGTACTACCAGACGCGCGGCCTGATGCAGATCGGGGTGGAGGACATCTTCGTCGGCAACGGCGTCAGCGAGCTCATATCGATGTGCCTGCAGGCGTTTATGGAAAACGGCGACGAGATCCTGGTGCCGGCACCGGATTACCCGCTGTGGACTGCCGCGGTCACGCTGACAGGGGGCAAGCCGGTGCACTACCTCTGCGACGAGGGGGAGAACTGGTGGCCGGACATGGCCGACGTCGAGGCAAAGATCACCAGCCGCACCAAGGGGATTGTGATCATCAACCCCAACAACCCCACGGGCGCCGTCTACCCGCGGCACATCCTGGAGCAGTTCGCGGCTTTGGCCCGGAAACACCACCTGGTCCTGTTCTCGGACGAGATCTACGAGAAGGTGCTTTATGAGGAGGCCCAGCATATCCACACTGCGGCCGTAGCCGAGGACGTCTGCTGCCTGACGTTCAGCGGACTGTCCAAGGCCTACCGCATGCCCGGCTACCGGGCAGGCTGGGTTGCCATCACCGGACCACTTGCCGCAACCGCCGCGTACCGCGAAGGACTGGAGCTGCTGGCCTCCCTGCGGCTATGCCCCAACGTCCCGGCCCAGCATGCCATCCAGACCTGCCTTGGCGGCTACCAGAGCATCGACGCCCTGGTGCGGCCCGGGGGCAGGCTCCGTGAACAGCGCGATCTCGCCTACCAGCTCCTAACCGAGATACCGGGCGTGACGTGTGTTCCCGCGGCGGGAGCCATGTACCTGTTCCCCCGCCTCGATCCGGAGCTCTACCCCATCAGCAGCGACGAGCAGTTTGTCCTGGACCTGCTGAAGGACCAGAAGATCCTCGTTTCGCATGGTTCCGCGTTCAACTGGCCGACGCCGGACCACTTCCGGTTTGTGATCCTTCCGTCCGTCCTGGACATCCGGGAGGCTGTGCACCGCATCTCCACCTTCCTGGCGGCATACCGCGCCAGCGTGGAACTGCCCTAGCCCCACAAGGCCGCGGCCGCCGTCGGGCCTTGCCCAGTTCTGCTGCGGTGCCCGGGAACCGCTGTCCGGGAAACAGCTCCGGCGCGAAGAACTAACCCGCGCCTAACCGCGGGGAAACGCGGACGCAACATTGCCTGGGCACACTGGATTCTGCAGGCAAGAGCCGGCACCAGCCCCAGCCAGGAGGCCACGCCATGAAGCAGAAAGCGACACCACATGTGACCCGAGTCCGCGCCCTGGACCAGCTCCATCGCGGCGACGAGATTGAAGCCCGCCTCTCCGTGGGCCCTTCCTACGACGACGTTGTGATCCGCCGCGGGAGTGTCCAGGAAACCGCGCCGGGCATCGGCGTGGTCTGGATCCTGGACCGGCTCACCGGCCTGCGCAAAGCCATCAATACGGACGAATGCAGCGTTTGGCGGCTCGCCTGAAATTGTCGGGATCCGCGGCCCGGGCGTAGCCAGCAAGGGCTGCCCGCCGCACCGGAATCTTCGACACCAGGGCCGTTCAGCCTCCGGCAACCGACTGGATGACCAGCACCTCCTGGCCAGGAGCCACCTCGGTTTCCAGGCCCTGCAAGCGCCGCACCTCGTCCCCGCCGACGTACACATTCACGAAGCGCCGCAGCGCGCCGGTCTCGTCACGGAGCCGCCGGGCCAGCACTGCGAAGTCCGAGGTCACCGCATCGAGGAGTTCTTCCACCGTAACCGGCCCGTCGGCGGGCGCAGTCAGGACGGACTGCCCGCCGGCCAGCGGCTGCAGGACGCTGGGAAGCACCACCCTGATTTCCCGCATGCTGCTGTCAGGCACCGGCTATCACGGCTGCCCGGACACAGAGCACATCCGGAAGATGGGACACAACCTCCTGGAACGTCCCGCCTTCGTCCGCACTCGCGTAGACCGAGCCGCCGCGCGTCCCAAAATAGACCCCGGCCGGCTCCGCTGTGTCCACGGAGGCAGCATCGCGCAGGACGCTGTTGTACTCCCCCGTGGGCAGGCCGTTGCTGAGCCTTTGCCAGGTGGATCCGGCGTCGTCCGTGCGGTGGACGGCCAGTTCGCCGTCCGGCGGAATGCGTTCGCCGTCCGCTTTCAGAGGGATGACCCACGCTGTCCCCTCCCGGCGGGGATGGGTGAGCATTACAAAGCCGAAATCCGCCGGCAGCCCCTCCGCGATGGAGTCCCAGCTGTCCGCGTTGTCATCCGTGCGGTAGACGCCGTGGTGGTTCTGGGCGTAGAGGCGGCCGTCGACGGCGGCATCCGCTGCGATCTTGTGCACGCACTGCCCGAACTCCGGGTTGGGATCGGGCATGAAGTAGGCCGAAATGCCGCGGTTGCGCGGCTCCCAGGACGTGCCGCCGTCGAGCGACCGGTAGACGCCTCCCGTGCTCATGGCCACGTGGACCGTGTCCCCGGCCGGATGGACCACGATGGAGTGCGCGGCGGCACCGCCGTAGCCCGCGCCCCACTCGCTGCGGTGGGGGTGGTCCCACAACCCGCGGTTCAGTTCAAAGTGTTCACCGCCGTCGGTGGATTTCCAGACGGAGATGGGCTCCGCTCCTGCCCAGACGACGCCCGGCCGCGCTTCGGCGTCCGGATAGATCTGCCAGATGCGCTCCAGCGCGGCACCCGTGTCCTCCGGAAACCTGACGGCGCCCTGCTCGGGCTCGGACCAGGTGGCGCCCAGGTCATCGGAGTGTGCAACGGTGGGACCCCAATGCTCGCTGCGGACGCCCACCATGATCCTGGTCCGGCCTTCCCGGGTGTCGATGCCTATGCTGGGGATCTCGCTCATCAGGAAATGCGGGCCGGTGAAAGACCACTGTTGCCTGTCCTTGCTGGTGGCCAGCCAGAGGCCCTTTTTGGTCCCGATCGCTAAGACAAAACTCTCTGCGGTTGCCATGCCCACCATGCAACCACCGCGCACAGCAGCCCGCAATGGTTATTTTGCCTCTCTGCCGGGCGTGCGGAGGGCTAGTCCACGAACTCCGACTGGGTTTCGATAAAGTCCCAGTCCGCCGGGGTCAGGACGGCCGCCGGATTGTCGGGATGCGGGCCGCCGGCTTCCGCAATCCCCTGGAGCACCGGAAGGGGCAGCTCATCGGCCCGAAGGTTTTCCCGCAGCCATTCCTTGCTTGCCAGGTCCAGGTCCAGCCACCACATGTAGATTTCCATGACTTCATGCACCTTTCGTATGTTCCAACGTTAGGCCCGGGCGGATGCGCGGACAAGACTCGCCTGTGGCAGGCAGGTAGCCAGTGCAGGGAGTCCGCCGGTGATGCGGGTACCCGCAAGTAACCGCATGGACGGGCCGCCGGAAAAGACGAGTACCCCCTACTCAGGACTGCCTCCGGCCGCCCCCCTAGCCTGAAAACTCAAGCAAGCTGACCGTGTTGCTGGGGCATTCGGCGCAAGTGCTGGCCTCCTCATCATGGTCCGTTTCACCAAAAGAACCTGGGGAGAAAACAATGAAACGTACCTTTGTGACTGTGGGGGTCGTCGGGCTGGGGCTGCTCAGCGTGACGGCACCGGCCATGGCAGCGCCTGAAAGAGTCATCGTCTGCCACAACGACGGAGGCAGCTGGGCGCCGCTGGAATTCAACATCAACGGCCTGAACGGCCACGACCAGCACCCGCTGGACATCATTCCGCCCACCTCCGAGTCGCCCGGCAAGAACTGGACCGACGCCGGAAAGCTCCTCTACGTCGAGAAATGCGCGGCGTTGCCGCCGGGCGAAACACTGCCGGAGGTGCCGGACGAGGAGCCGGCTGAGGAGGAACCGGTGGTGGAGACGCCGGTAGTGGAAACACCTGTGGTGGAAACGCCGGTGGCGGAAACGCCTGTGGCGGAAACGCCTGTTGTTCAGACGCCCGCCGGGGAGACACCCGCGCTGACACCTGCTGCCGAGCAGTCCGCGGTGGTTCCGCCGGCAGCAGCGCCCGGTGTGGCCCCGCAGGCAGCCGCGCCGGTTGCGCCTGCTCAGCGGGCAGCCGTCCAGCAGCCAACCGCTGTAACGGGGGCCACGAGCCTCGGTACCAATCAGGGGTACAACGCCCAGACCGCCGTCGGTGGTTCTGACAGCACCCCGTCATGGCTGGCCGGGCTGGGAGCGTTGGCGGCAGCAGGAGCGGCAGTGGCTCTCCGCCGCCGGTCCCGCCCGTTCACCCCGGCCGGCTGATACAGCAGGGGCAGCACCGCCGCAGCCCTGGCTCGTGGCTTGGTCAGCACGGACTGGGCTGCGGCCCTTGACAGGGAAGGCGTCCCGCCAGTGCCCGGCGGGGCGTCTTCCCTCCTTTCGTCTAATCCCTTCGTAAATATCGAGGAGCACCATGGCCAAGGTCCACAGCCGGCACGCAGCGGGCGCGAAGCGCGCACCGCGGCGCTGGAACCGTGGGGACCTGACCATTCTTCTGTGCGGCATCCTGGCGTTCCTGTCCATCACCTTTGGCGCACCACTCCTGACGCACACGGCCCCGGATGTCAGCACGGAGGGTTCGCTGGTGGTTGTCCAGCCAGCCGCCGCAGGCGTCCCGGCCACAGACCCGGCGCCTATCGCGGTTACGGGTACAGCGGAAGGAACCGCCGCGCCTTTCGACTCCTCCGCCAGTCCCGCTGCGGCCCCCCTGCTGCCCGAAGCCGCAGAGCCCCGCCGCATACGCTACCCATCCGCCGGCTTCGACGTCCCCGTCCACCGCCTGGACCTGGATAGCGACGCCCAGGCAAACCAGACCGTTGTGCCGCCCGAAACCAAGGACGGCTACTGGCTGGCGCCCTTCGGCACCCCCGGCCACGGCTCAGCCAACACCACCTACGTCATCGGCCACAGCTGGGACGGCGCGGAGGCACCTTTTAATCACCTGAGTTCAGCGGCAACAGTGGGTGACCGGTTCGAGGTGGACACCGCAACCGGCACCATCCCTTACCAGGTGGACACCGTCACCACGTACCTCAAGGCCACCCTCAAGGACAGCCCCATTTGGGAGATCGTGCCCAACCGCCTGGTCCTGATCAGCTGCTACACGGAGGACCCATGGGGGAAAAACGTGGTTGTCACAGCCTCGCCCGCCGTTCCCTGACGGCCCGAAAGGCACACGCTCTCCACACGCCCTATCCAAGAGCATTCAAGGAGGCTGAAAATAAGCTATGAGCCCGGAACAGATGAGCAGTAACCCGCCCCTGGTGGTGGGCATCGCACCCGGACAGCACGCGGAAGTCCTGCAGACCGCCGTCTCACTCGCCGCCCGCCTGGGGACGCGGTTGCTCTGCGCCTATGTGGATGAGGCCAGCTTCCTGGTGGACTGGGACCCTGCGCGGCCCGCCCACCGGCTTTCCCTGCACCCCGACACGGACGACGCCAACATCGGAGCCGTGGCACTGGAGCTTAAGTCGGCCATAGAAGCGGCGGTGGCAGGCGTCCCGCCCGGTACCGCAGCGGCGGAATGGACCCTGCAGACCCTCGCCGGGGATCCTGCCCGCGCACTCGCCCGGCTCGCAGCCGAAAGCGACGCGCCGATGATCATCGTGGGAACCTCTGAGCGCGGCTTCTCCCATCGCCTGGCGGAAGCCCTCAGCGGGTCCGTGGGTGCCTGGCTCACGCACCACCAAAGCAGGCCTGTCCTCATAGTTCCCTACCGGATGCCTGCCCATGACGACCGGCCGTGAAACTAAAGCGAAAGTAGTTATTCGGGGTGCTGGCGGACCGGACTACCAGCCAGTATGCTGAATCAAGCAAGACGGGTTCCAGCGCGATGGAACCCGGATATTGCCCAAAAGCTGCTCCGGAGTGCGTATCCCCCAATAACGCACTCCGGAGCTTTTTTGTGCCCCGGCCTCGAGGCCGCCCAGGGCGGCCCATACCCCGTGGGGGTACTTGCTGGTATACCCCAAGGGGGTATAGGGTGGGACCATGAGCGGAATTGAAGAAGCAGTCAGCGGGCACGCCACGGACCTGCAGCCGCCGCACGGCTATACGGGCAATAAAGAGGCTTACCTCCGCCGGCTAAAGCGCATCGAGGGCCAGGTCCGCGGGATCGCGCGCATGGTGGATGAGGACAAGTACTGCATCGACATCCTCACGCAGGTCGCGGCCGTCACCAAGGCCCTGCACGCCGTCAGCCTTGGCCTGGTGGAAGAGCACATCGGCCACTGCGTGGTGGGGGCCGCCTCCGAACCCGACCCGGCAGCCCGCGCCGACGCAATCGACGCCAAGGTTAAGGAAGCCGCCGACGCCATCGGCCGGCTGCTCCGCTGACGAAAAACCTACCCAACAAGCGCCGGTTACCGCCGGCAAACCTGAAGGAGCAGCCATGAGCACCACCTCCCCCACCACCACACGGGTCAGCGTCTCAGGAATGACCTGTGGCCACTGCGTTTCGGCAGTCAGCGAAGAACTCGAAGCGCTGGCCGGCGTCGAAGAGGTAACCGTGGAACTGAACGCCGGAGGCATCTCCACAGTGACCATCACCTCCAGCTCGGAGCTGTCCCCTTCAGAGATCGGGGAAGCGGTCGCCGAGGCCGGCTACCTCGTCGTCGCCAACGAAGCCTAAGAACGCCACTGAAACAGGGGACCCCATGAGCAACCAGGAACTCCTCCACCAGCCCGCTACCCGGGTGGTGGAACTCGACATCGAGGGCATGACCTGCGCCTCCTGCGTCAACCGGGTGGAGAAGAAACTTGGCAAGCTCGACGGCGTGCAGGCCTCGGTCAACCTACCCCTGGAATCAGCCCACGTCACGGTGCCGGCAGGCATCACTGACGAGCAGATCACGGCAACAGTGGAGGCCGCGGGGTACAAGGCAACCATCCGCCAGCCACTCAAACAGGACCAAAGCCCGGCCAGCGAAACCGGGGACCTCCCCGCAGCGAAGCTCCGCCCCCGCCTGATCCTTGCAGCGGTTCTGACTGTCCCTGTCTTCGTCATCTCGATGGTGCCGGGAGCCCAGTTCCCGCACTGGGGCTGGGTGGCAGCCCTGCTGGCCTTGCCGGTGGTGACCTGGGCAGCCTGGCCATTCCACCGGGCCGCGGCCATTAACGCCCGCCACTTTGCATCCACCATGGACACGCTGGTGTCCATCGGCGTGACGGCGGCGTACCTGTTCTCCGCCTGGCAGCTGCTCGCAGATCCCCGCTTGACTGAACATCCGGGGATGGAAGGCATGGAAACCGGCGGCCTCTACTTTGAGGTGGCAGCCGTCGTCACCACGTTCCTGCTCCTGGGCCGCTTCCTTGAGGCCAATGCCAAGCAAAAGGCCGGCGATGCCCTGCATGCACTGCTGAACCTGGGCGCCAAGGATGCCACCGTCCTCCGTGACGGCAAGGAACAGCGCATCCGGGCCGACCGCCTTCAGGTGGATGATGTCCTGGTGGTCCGCCCCGGTGAAAAGATCGCCACCGACGGCGTGGTGACGGACGGGGACTCGGCCGTGGACGCCTCACTGGTGACCGGCGAATCGGTGCCCGTGGAGGTAGGCCCGGGAAGCCGGGTCACGGGCGCCACCATCAACACCTCGGGCCGCCTGCTGGTGCGTGCAACCCGCGTTGGCTCCGAGACGACCCTCGCCCAGATGGCACGGCTCGTATCGCAGGCGCAGACCGGCAAGGCACCCATTGCCCGCCTCGCTGACCGCATCAGTTCAGTCTTTGTTCCGGTGGTGCTGGCCATTGCCGCGCTCACGTTCGTCCTCTGGCTCCTCTTCACGGGACCGGACGTGGGCAGCGACGACCTGCGCTCGGCGTTCACCGCCGCCGTCGCCGTGCTGGTGATTGCCTGCCCGTGCGCGCTGGGCCTCGCCACCCCGGTTGGCCTGCTGACGGGAACGGGGCGCGGCGCCCAGCTGGGCATCCTCATCAAAGGGCCGCAGGTTCTGGAGGACACCCGCACCGTTGACACCATTTTGCTGGACAAGACCGGGACCGTGACCACCGGCGTCCTTGCCGTGGACGCGACGCTTGCCTTCGGGAACTTCGGGGAACGCGAGGTGCTGCGCCTGGCGGGCGCCGTGGAGGCAGCGTCGGAGCACCCGGTGGCCAGGGCCATCGCTGCCGCGGCCCGTGCGGATACCAGGGGGCTGCGCACAACGGACGACGACGGCGCCCTCCCTGCCGTGGAAGGCTTCCGTTCCGCGCCCGGCGGCGGCGTTACCGGAACCGTTGAGGGCCGGGTGGTCCTGGCAGGCCGGACAGGCTGGCTGGAGCAGAACAACATCACCATCCCGCAGGAGCAGCAGGCTTCACTGGCAGCTGCGGAAGCCTCCGGCGCCACCGCCATCTGGGTTGCCGTGGACGGTCTCGTTGCCGGCATCATCAGCCTTCGGGACACCCTCAAGGAAGGCTCCGCCGCCGCCATCGCACACCTGAAGCGGCTGGGCCTGCGCCCCATCCTGCTCACCGGTGACAACGCGGCCGTTGCAGCCCAGGTGGCGGCCGCCGTCGGCATAGCCACGGAAGACGTCTACGCGGGGGTCCTGCCCGAAGGGAAAGTGGAGGCGGTGCGCAGGCTCCAGGCCGGCGGCGCCACCGTGGCCATGGCCGGAGACGGCGTGAATGACGCAGCCGCACTGGCCCAGGCTGACCTGGGTATTGCGATGGGTTCCGGCACGGACGTGGCCATCGAAGCCGCGGACCTGACGGTGATGGGCAACAACCTTGCCCAGGTGGCGCAGGCCATCGAACTCTCCCGCAGGACCCTTGCCACCATCAAGACCAACCTCTTTTGGGCATTCTTCTACAACGCCGTGGGCATCCCGGTAGCTGCCCTGGGCCTGCTCAACCCGATGATCGCCGGGGCCGCCATGGCCGCCAGCTCGGTCCTGGTGGTGGCCAACTCCCTGCGGCTGCGGAGCTTCGGCAAGCAGCCGCCGGCCAGCTAGGGCACGCCACGCAGCTTCTGCGCTCAGGCGGCGCCGTAGCGAACGGCCGCCCGCGCCCGGGCCTTGGCTGCCTCTGCCTCCCGGTCCTTGGGCGGCGCTTGCGAAACAAGGGCGTCCAAAAGGTGCTGGGTGATGTGGGCGATCTCGTGGACGGCCTCATCAAAGGCTTCCTGGTTGGCCTTGGACGGCTTGGTGCTGCCGCTGATCTTTCGCACGTACTGCAGTGCGGCGGCGTGCACTTCCTCCGAGGTGGCGTGCGGTTCGAAGTTGTGGAGGGTTCGGATATTCCGGCACATACAGCCATGCTAGGCTCTGGAACGCCTGGGATCGACCCCCCTCGGAACGGTTTGCACACGCACCGGCGATGGGGAGCCCGGCATGGGCAGGGCTGCCCATCGACGCTGCCTCAGGGGCCGGGGTAGGTTTTAGGCAATGGATCTTCCGGATGAGCCGGGGGGCCGAGGGGGATGCCGACCTGGTTCGGATCCACGATTCTATGAGGAGAAACTGATGGCTATTTGGGGTGCAGACGTTCAGCAGCTTCGTCAGCTGGGCAGCAAGCTTCAGGCAGGTGCAACCGAGATCGACAACCAGAAGTCCAATCTCAACAGCCTTCTGCAGAGCACCAACTGGAAGGGACCGGACGCGGACAAGTTCCGCGACGAATGGTCCGGTACCCACACCACCATGCTGACCAAGGTGGCCGACGCGCTCAGGGAAGCCGGCACCAAGGCCAAGCGCAACGCCGAACAGCAGGAGCAGGCCTCCAACTAGTCCCTGCGCACTGCGCAAGGTCCGTCAGGCGGGCCCGGACACCCCACGGGTGTCCGGGCCCCGCCGCGTTTAAGGGCCGGCCCGGCCTGGTGCCGCAACGGCTAAGGGACGGGTTCGACGTCGTTCGCGTGTTCCAGCGGCGACGCCGCCCTGGGCAGTTCCTGGCCGCGAGGCTCCTCCCCGCCCGCTGCGCGGCCGGCGGCCAGCCCCCGCAGCTCATCGAGCCGGACCAGTACCACGCCGCCCACGATCAGGACGCCGCCGAGGAGCTGGATGGCCCCCGGCAGTTCACCGAGCAGCAGCCACGCCCACACGACGGCGAAGAGGACCTCGGTCAGCGACACGAAGGACGCCACCTTGGAGCCCAGCGCCCGTGCGGCCATGATGCCGGAGACGTAGGCCAGCACGGTTGCCAGGACCACCAGCCCCGCCAGCGGCACCCACCAGGGTGTGATCCAGGGTCCCAGCCTGGTGTCCGCCGTGTTGAATGCCATGGGCAGCAGGCCGGTGGCAGCCGCAAGCCACATCACGGCGGCACCGACAAATAGCCCGCCCGAGGCCAGCACGATGGGCGGCAGTGTGTCATTCTCCTTCGCGGTGATGAAGAAGTAGATGGCAAGGCACACGGCAGCAGCCATTCCCCAAAGGACGCCAACAACATCGATCTTGACGGCGCCCGTCAGGTCAAGGACCAGGACCAGGCCGGCGAGGGACAGCAGCGTCCCGCCAAAGGTCAGCAGTCGCGGCCGCTTCCGGCTGGCGGCCCACAGCCAGAGCACAATGATCACCGGGGCAAGGTATTCGAGGAGCAGCGCCACGCCTACCGACAGCCTCGCAACTGCGTTGAAGTAGAAGAGCTGGCAGGCTGCGACGCCGATCAGCCCGAACAGCCCGATGGTCACCCAGTTGTCCCGCAGTTGATGCCAGCGGCCCCTCAGCGCGGGGATGGCGGGCACGGCAAGGATCAGGGCTGCGCCGGTGAGCCGGGCCGTGACGGCCGCCCCCGGCGTCCACCCCGATTCCAGGAGCGCCTTGGCGAAGGACCCGGAAAGGCCGAAGACCGCGGAGGAGAACAGTGCAATGCCCAGGCCGGAGGCGAGGAAGCCGCGCCTGGCTGCGGGCAGACGGCCGGGCGCGCGGCGTGCAGAGGACATTGGTCGCCTCCTGTCAGGAGTAAAATGGGGTTATGGTCATGACAGTACGGGACGGCGCTGTAAGGAGTCAAGATGGTTTTTGCCCCTGACACTGAGGTGGCACTGCGGACCGTGGTGAACCTGGTCAATTCAGCTGCGAACGGGAGCGAGGGCCTTGCCACCCAGGCGGACCTGGACCGCTTCCTGGCGGCCGAGGGCTTCAGCGGGTCCCGCACCCGGGACGGGGATGAGCTGGAAAGCGTCCGCCGCCTGCGCCACGAGCTTTCCGAGCTGTGGACGGCGGATGAGGACGCCGCGGTGGAAACGGTAAACCGCCTCTTGCGGGAGGCGCGCGCCCTGCCCCAGCTGGTCAAGCACGACGACTGGGACTGGCACTTGCACGCCACCACGCCGGAGGCTCCGCTGGTGTACAGGATGAGCACGGAGGCCGCGATGGCCCTGGCGGATGTCATCCGCGGCAAGGAGATGGACCGGATGCGGACCTGCGAGGCGGAGGATTGTGATGCCGCCGTCCTGGACCTCAGCCGGAACAGGTCAAAGCGCTACTGCGATACGGGCAACTGCGCCAACCGCGCGCACGTCGCCGCCTACCGGGCGCGGCAGGCGGCCACCGGTTAGTGGCTGCCCCGGGTGTCCGTGCCGTCAGCCGGCGGGTCCTGCAGGCCTGGGGCTGCGCCGTAGCCATGGGACGGCTTCCGGGCTGAACTGAGGTTCACGCCTGAGCCCTTGCCCAGGTGCTCTGCGTTCTCCTTGTGGCTCATGGAGAGCATTGCCGCCACCACCAGCGTGACGATGAATGCGATGCCGGCCGCGGTGAAGGCCAGGTCAAAGCGGGGGGCACGGGCGCTGCCGCCGGAAGCGAAGATGACAACGGCAAGGAAAGCGATTACGGCCCAGAACGCGGAGAACATCAGCGGGCCCCTCACCGAGGTCCGCAGCTTGCGCGGTTTTCCTGGATGCTGGTCTGCCACGGTGGTTCCTCCCTGCAGGCGGCACGCCGGCCGGCCTGGTTTAAGTGTTGCGGTGGTTTGCCCGGCAATTTTTTCTACAAGAAGTAGAACCGCGCTTTCCTAGTTTACGGCTTACCGGCGGCGCTGCGGGCATCGTGCCGGAGAGTCAGGCCTGACAGGACCCACAGGACACCCGAAATAATCGCCCCTCCGCCGGCCACGCCCAGCAGCGCGTGGGCGCCCAGCCCGATAAAGAACGGCAGGAGGGCTGCGGTGCCGAGGCCAATAATTCCGGAAGTTATCCAGTCGCGGGCCAGGACGTGGCGGCCGCGGAGCGTCAGCCCGATGGCCAGCTCAAGCGCTCCCGCCAGGCCGAGGCCCACGGCAGCGACCACGCCAAACAGCAGGTCCCCATGCATCAGCACCAGGGCAAATCCCGCGCCTGCCATCACCGCACCCGCGGCCGAGAGCATCTTGCCCGGCGCGGCTCCCTGGGGCAGCCCGGCGGCGGGAACACTGCGGAGCAGCAGCACGCCGGTAGCCAGAAGGTACAGCCCTCCGGCCCATCCCATGACCTCGATGGAGGGCGCCGCCCAAAAGATGGTGAGGGCACCGAACACCAGGGCTGCGGCCGAGCGGAGCAGGACCGGCTGCCAAAGGCCGGGCCCGGCATCGGTTCCGGAAGTGGTGCCTGCGGGTGTCCTTGGTTGCGTCACCGGTCCAGTTTAGTGGCGGCTAGGCGCCAGCCGAACTTCGCACGCATCCCGGCCGGCGCTCATGCGGACCCGAGCACCATCCAGCGGTCCGACCGGGCGCGCAGGCCGAGCGTCACGGCGCGGGCCGCCATGTAGCCGAGGGCAAAGGCGGCCCAGAGCCAGGCCAGGCCCGCGCCGCCCGAGGCTCCCAGCAGTGCAACGGCCACAAGCAACGGCACGTAGGCGGCGAGATTCATCACACCGGCCAGGGCAAGGTACCTGGCGTCCCCGGCGCCGATCAGCACCCCGTCCAGGACGAAGACGTACCCGGCGAGGGGCTGGCCCGCGGCGAGGACCCACAGGGCAAGGGCCAGCGCCGACCTCACCTCGGGATCGGAAGTGAAGAGGGCACCGGCCCACGGAGCCGCTACCGCGAGGAGTAGTCCCGTCACCGCGCCAAAGCCAAGCCCCCAGCGGACCATGGTTCCGGTGAGGAGCCGCGCCTTGCCGGCATTCGAGGCTCCCAGCTCCTTGCCGATCAGCGCCTGGGCGGCAATGGCCAGCGCATCCAGGGCGAAGGCGAGGAAGGAAAATATGGTCATTGCCAGCTGGTGGGCGGCAAGGTTGACAGCGCCCTGCGAGGTCACCACAACCACCATTGCCAGGATGGCGATTCTGAGGCTCAGGGTGCGCAGCATCAGCCAGGATCCCACGCGCGCCATGCTGCGGATGCCCCGCCAGCTGGGCAGCAGGCCCACCCCGTTGCGCACCGCGTTCCGCCTGACGATGGCCAGGTAGACGCCGGCCATGGCCCATTGCGCCACGCTGGTGCCCACCGCGGAGCCGGCTACTGACCATCCCAGCCCGTAGACAAGCCACAGGTTCAGCACGATGTTCAGGGCGAAGCCGGCAGTGGCCACCACCAGCGGCGTCCGGGTGTCCTGCAGTCCGCGGAGGAGGCCCGTGCCGGCAAAGATGAGCAGCATGGCCACCAGCCCCGGCATGGACCAGCGCAGGTAATCGACGGCGAAGGCGCGCACCTCGCCGTCCGCCCCCAGGAGTCCGACCAGCGGATCCGCCGCCAGGAAGCCGGCCACTGCGAGGACCACGCCGAGCAGCAGTGCCAGCCACACGCCGTCGCGCCCGGCCGCTAGGGCTTTCCCCAGCTGGCCGTCGCCGATGGCACGCGCCACGGCGGGAGTGGTGGAGTAGGCCAGGAAAACCATCAGGCCCACAGCGGTATGCAGCACCGCCGAAGCCAGTCCAACCCCGGCCAGCTGCGCCACTCCGAGGTGGCCGATGATGGCGGAATCGGCAAGCAGGAACAGCGGTTCGGCCACAAGCGCACCGAAGGCCGGGACGGCCAGCCGAAGGATTTCGCGGGCCTGCCCCTTACGCGGCGCAGCGGTGGCGGGGGCAGGCAGGTAAGGCACGCTGTCAGCCTAATCGGCCGGCCGCAGGCAGGCCGACTTGCATGACTAGGGACACATTATGACGTTAATGGTTGACTCTTCAACTATCTACCGTGGACACTGGAACCATGAATCAGTCACGACTCACCACCACCGCCATCACCGCCCTCCGGATTGTCCTGGGCTTCCTTTTCGCCGCCCACGGGTGGCAGAAGTTCAACGAATGGACCATTGCGGGAACGCAGGCCTCGTTCGTCAAGATGGGCGTTCCGGCAGCGGAAATTGCCGCACCGGCCGTTGCCGTGCTGGAACTTGCAGGCGGCATCGCCCTGATCCTGGGCATCCTCACCCGCGTGGTGGCAGCACTGCTGGCCCTGAACATGCTGGGCGCCCTCTTCCTGGTTCACGCCCCGGCCGGCGTTTTTGCCGCCAACGGCGGGTACGAGCTGGTGCTGCTCCTCGCAGCTGGAGCTTTTGCCCTGGCCCTGACCGGCGCCGGCCGCGCCTCAGTGGACCGCGCCCTCTTCGGCCGCAGCAACTCAAGGCTTGCCGTCCTGGCCTGACCCACCACCTCCGGCTCGAGTCCGGAAACGCGCGACGGCGGATGGGCACCTCGGTGCCCGTCCGCCGTCGGCCGTTAACCCGCCCAACCCGCCCCCGGAACCGCCGGATCGCCGGAAGACTGCGGGCTCGCCGTTCCGGGACGGCGAAGCGGGCGCTTTCCGGCGATGCCGGTGCCCGCGGGCTGCTGCAGGGCCCACGCACCCCTAACAATCCCGAACATCTAACCCCATAAAGTCACGGGAAAGTTGGGAAAACGCTTGCCATGACGGCATCCGGGCTGGTAAACCAAGATTGCCGCAGTCAGAACTGCGGCACCTTTCCCAGGTCTCAGCCATTCCCCGAGTCATCACCCGGAACCTTTCGCGGTATACGTCCGACTAACGCGCCGGCGCAACTTTGAATCGTTCCAAACCTCCTGGGTCCGCCTTGCCACCGCTCATCGAAGGAGATGTTCGTGAATCGACCCCCGCAACTGACCACGCTTCCACAGGAAGGGCCTCCGTCCGGCCGCAGGCTGCCGGCCGGCGCAAAAGCCGTGACGGCGGCCGTTGCCTCTGCCGCCATCGCCTTCACAGGGCTCCCCGCAGTTCAGGCCGACACCGCCCTCCCTGCAGTGGGCAGCGGCTTCACGTTCGACTTCGGCCCCGGAGCCACAGCCGACGGCTACACGCCGGTAGGGGCCACCAGCCAGTACTCCGCCGCCGCGAGGTTCGGCTTCACGGACACGGCCGCCACCTCCGGTGTGGACCGGGGCACCGGAGACCCGTTGCGGTCCGACTTTGTCCAGGCGCAGGGCAGCACGTTCCAGGTGGACCTGCCCAATGGCGACTACACCGTCAAGCTCATTGCCGGTGACGCGACCGAAGCCACGAACATTGCCATCACGGCCGAAAAGATGGCCAAGGTCCAGCTCACCGACAAGCCGGCGGGCCAGTACCTGGAGATGGAATTCCCCATCTCCCTGGTGGACGGCCAGCTCAACCTCGACTTCACGGGCACAGCGGCCAAAATCAATTCCCTGGTGGTTGCTGCGCGGGCGCCGCGCACGGCCACCACGGACCCGGGCGTCTACCTCGCTGGCGACTCCACGGTGCAGACCTACGACCCCGGCTTCGCCCCGCAGGCAGGCTGGGGCCAGATGATCGACCGGTACTTCGAGGACGGCGTCTCCTTCAAGAACCACGCGATCGGCGGGCGCAGTTCCAAGAACTTCATCACCCAGGGACGCCTTGATGAGATCCTGCGGGTCATCAACCCGGGCGATTACCTGATGGTCCAGTTCGGCCACAATGACGCCACCATCGGCGTGGACGACCGCTACGCCTCCCCCGCCGATTACAAGGAATACCTCCGCACGTACGTCAACGGCGCCCGCCAGCGCGGCGCAACCCCCGTCCTGGTGACCCCCGTGGGACGCCGGGACTACGACGAAGCCACCGGCAAGTTCCGCGTCAGCTTCCCCGAGTATGTGGCCAAGATGCAGGAACTCGCTGCCGAGGAGAACGTGGCCCTGGTGGACCTGTCCGCCTCGAGCCGCGCCTACTACGACGAGATCGGCCAGGAGGACACCAAGTCCGTATTCCTCCACGTCGATGCCGGCGTGTACCCTAACCGCCCCACCGGGACAGTGGACAACACCCACTTCCAGGAGTACGGCGCCATCCAGATTGCCCGGCTGGTGGCGGGAGGCGTAAAGCAGCTCGACGTTCCGCTGGCCTCCCGCGTCGAGGAAGTCGCACCGCCGTCGTCCGTTCCCGCCAAGCCGCAGGGACTGGTGGCCGGAAGCGTGTCCAACGCCGGCGCGCTCCTCAAATGGCAGCCCGTTGAAGGCGCGGACATCTACAAGGTGTACCGCAAGTTGGCCTCCGAGCCGGACAGCGCCTACAAGCTGACCACCACAGCAACGGTTCCCACTGCCAACCTCGGCGGACTGGCTGAGGGCACCGCGTATGACGTCCGCGTCGCCGCCATCAACGGCAAGGGGCTTTCGGAACCCAGCGATATGCTCACCGTGACCACCAAGCAGGCAAAGTACAAGTTCGACTTTGGGCCCGTGGGAGCTCCGGTCGAGGCGGGCTACACCGAAGTCAACCGGACCATGGGCTACGCCGCCGGGCGCGGCTTTGGGTTCAAGGACATCTCGGTGCTCAGCGACCGGGACCGGGGAGCGGTCACCAGCAACCTGCTGCGGGACTTCGTCCTCAGCGGCTCCAGCTTCGAATTCCAGCTGGACGTCCCCAACGGCACCTACGCACTGAAGACCTACCACAGCGACTGGATCGGCTCCACAAGGACCGACGTTGCGGCCGAGGGCACCGCCTACGGCCAGGTCTCGTCCGGCCGTGCATCGTCGGCAACCAAGATCATCAACCAGGTCCTGGTCTCCGACGGGCAGCTCAGCCTCACCATCAGCGGCTCCGGCCAGCGGCTCAACGGCCTGGAGGTCACTCCGCTGCTCGTGGGACCCACCAACCTGCACACCACTGGTGTGAATGCCGCTTCCGAGCCGCCCACCGTGGACCTCGCCTGGGACGCCGTGGCAGACGCCGCCAGCTACAAGGTGTTCCGCCAGGCGTCCTTCGAAGCCGAACCGCAGCTGATCGCCGAGAACGTGGCCACTGCGTCATTCCAGGACACCACCGCCTTCGCGGGACTGACGTACAAGTACTTCGTCAGCGCCCTGGACAACACCGGCCTCGAGTCCGTTCCGTCCAACACGGTGGAGACCGCCCTCGTTGACCCCGCCACTCCGGTGCCCGCTGCCACGGGCAAGGTGGACGTGAAGGCAGTGGAGAAGACGAGCGTCATGCTCAAGTGGCAGAAGGTGTCCGGCGCTGCCGCATACCTCGTCTACCGGTCCACCTCACCCGACGGCCCCTTCGGCTACGTGGGCCGTGCCACCGAAGTGAACTACACCGACTACTCGGTCCTGACCACCATCAAGTACTACTACCGGGTCACCACGGTGAACAAGGGCGGCGAATCCGCGCCCTCACCCGTGGTGGGAACCGAAAAGGTCACCGTAGTGAACCGGCAGATGGAAAACCTGGACCGGGCACCGGTGGCCCTGCTGACCGGCGAAGGCGTGCGGGTGGGCTGGCGCATGCTCGGCCTGGACCCTGAACAGATCGGCTTCCATGTCATCCGCGACGGCGTCCAGCTCACCGAGGAGCCGATCCGCAGCAGCACCACGTTCCTGGACCCCTCCGGGACCTCATCGTCCCGGTACGCCGTCAAGACCGTGGGCAACGGCGGGGAACAGCTCACCGCCGAGTTCACGCCGCTGGCGCAGAACTACCTGGCCGTAAAGCTGGACAAGCCCGCGGATGACTACACGAAGGACGGACAGCCTTACAGCTACTCCGCCGGCGACTCCAGCGTGGCTGACCTGGACGGCGACGGAACGTACGAGATCCTCCAGATGTGGTCGCCCTCCAACTCCAAGGACAACTCACAGGCGGGCTACACCGGACTGGTGTACGTGGACGCCTACCGCATGGACGGCACCCGGCTCTGGCGGATCAACATGGGTCCGAACATCCGCGCCGGCGCCCACTACACGCAGTTGCTCGCCTACGACTTCGACGGCGACGGCAGGGCCGAAGTTGCCATGAAGACGGCGGACGGCACGCGCGACGCTGCCGGAACGGTGATTGGAAACGCTGGAGCAGACCACCGCAACAGCAGCGGCTACGTGCTGACGGGCCCGGAGTTCCTCAGTGTCTTCCACGGGGCAACCGGCACCATCATGGACACGGTGGCCTACGACCCTCCCCGTGGTGAGGTGGCAGCATGGGGTGACGGCTACGGCAACCGCGTTGACCGCTTCCTCGGCGCAGTGGCCTACCTGGACGGGGAGCGCCCGTCCATGATGTTCAGCCGCGGCTATTACACCCGCACCGTGCTTACCACTTACGACCTCGTGGGCGGCAAAATCAGCAAGCGCTGGATCTTCGACTCGGACGCCGCAGGCGCCCAGTACCGCAGCCAGGGCAACCACAACCTGTCCGTAGCGGATGTGGACGCCGATGGAAAGGACGAGTTCGTCTTCGGCTCCATGACCATCGACGACAACGGCAAGCCGCTGTACAACACTGGCCTGGGCCACGGTGATGCCATCCACACCAGCGACCTCGATCCGTCCCGTCCGGGCCTGGAAGTGTTCGCGGCCCACGAGGACATGGGGGCCAGCGGCAACAGGGGAGCCACATTCCGTGATGCGCGCACCGGGGAGATCCTCTGGAGCATCCCGGCCGCCAAGGACACCGGACGCGCTGCCGCCGGTGACATCGACCCGCGCCACGCGGGGGCGGAGGGCTGGGCCATCGGCGGCGACGCTGCCTGGAATTCCCCGGTGGGCGAGCTGCGCTCCGCAAGGGGCGAGCTGATCGCCAACAGCATCCCGGCAGCCAACTTCCTGGCCTGGTGGGACGGCGACCTGCTGCGGGAGATCGTTGACCATGACTGGAACGCGGCAACCACCACCGGCACGCCCAGCATCGCCAAGTGGAACTGGGAAACGGAATCCAGCGACCGGCTGCTCACGGCAACCGGTGCGAAGTCCAACAACGGCACCAAGGGAACCCCGGCCATCCAGGCCGACCTCCTCGGTGACTGGCGCGAGGAAATTGCGTGGCCGTCGTCGGACAGCACGGAGCTGCGCATCTACACCACCACCGCCGGGACCGACGTCCGGCTCCGGACGCTGATGCACGATCCCGTATACCGGCTCTCGGTTGCACGCGAGAACGTCTCGTACAACCAGCCGCCACACCCCAGCTTCTACGTGGGTGTTGGGATGGAACTTCCGGCCCAGCCGGACATCGTCTACACCCGCGCAGGCTGACCCGTCGGATCTGCCCGCTGCCCCGTCCGCCAGCCCGGCGGGCGGGGCAGCGCCATGTCCGGCCCCGTTTTGGAGGCAACCCGCCGGTAACACCGGGCGTCAGTATGATCACAGCATGACCGAGACGCCTGCCTCCAACTCCGTGACACTCCGTTTTTTGGCCGCTCCCACGGATGTGGGCCACAGCGGCTCCGTGGACGCCGGAACCGTCCTGGAGTGGGTGGACAAGGCCGCGTATGCCGCTGCGGTGGGGTGGGCGAAGTCTTACTGCGTCACCGCCTACGTGGGAAACATTCACTTCGCCGATCCCGTCAACAGCGGCGACATGGTGGAGGTCGAGGCCACCATCGTCTACACCGGACGGTCCTCGATGCACATCCGGACCGTGGTTTCCTCCGGGGATCCCAAGGGCGGTCCGGCCACCATGCGAAGCCAGTGCATGGTGATTTTCGTAGCTGTGGGCGAGGAGGGAAAACCGATCCCGGTCCAGCAGTTCGAACCCGTCACCGCCGAAGAGATTGAACAGCGGGACCACGCGCTGGCACGGATCAAGGTACGCGAACAGATCGTCGAAGCCATGAACCGGCAGGAATATACGGACGCGGGTACGGCCGAACGGGTTACCCTGCGGTTCATGGCCGCACCCACCGACGTGAACTGGGGCGGCAAGGTCCACGGCGGGATCGTCATGAAGTGGATCGACGAGGCCGCCTACGTGTGCGCCTCCCGGTACTGCGGCATGGACACCGTGGCTGTCTTCTCCGGCGGGGTCCGGTTCTACCGTCCCCTGTTGATTGGCCACGTGGTGGAGGTGGAGGCGCGGCTGGTGTACACCGGCACCAAAGGCATGCACATTGCCGTACATGTCCGCTCGGGCGACCCCAAGAGCCGCGAGATGAACCTCACCACCTATTGCCTGACAGTGATGGTGGCGCGCGACGCGGACGGCAACTCCGTCCCCGTACCCTCGTGGGTGCCGGTCAGCGAAGAGGACAAGAGACTGCACGCCCATGCCCGCGAACTGCTGGAAATCAGGGGCACGGCCCCGGGAAACCGGCTGCCCAACCACCTGCTGGCCCGGGGCTAAGCCCAGGGCACCCACGGCGGCGCTCCTAGAAGCCGCCGCCGCCGGCGTCGGCTGCCATGTTGGCGAACCGTGAGTAGTGGCCCTGGAAGGCAACCACGATGTCCTTGGTGGGGCCGTTGCGGTGCTTGGCCACCAGGATGTCAGCCTCCCCTGCGCGGGGGGACTCCTTGTCGTAGACGTCCTCACGGTGCAGCAGGATCACCATGTCGGCGTCCTGCTCGATGGAGCCCGATTCGCGGAGGTCGGAGACCATGGGCCGCTTATCCTGGCGCTGCTCAGAGCCACGGTTGAGCTGGGACAGAGCGATCACGGGGACCTGGAGCTCCTTGGCCAGGAGCTTCAGCGCACGTGAAAACTCGGAGACCTCCTGCTGGCGGGACTCGACCTTTTTACCGGAGCTCATGAGCTGCAGGTAGTCGAGGATCACGAGTTTTAGATCGTGCTGCTGCTTCAGGCGCCGGCACTTTGCCCGGATCTCCATCAGCGACATGTTGGGGCTGTCATCGATAAAGAGCGGGGCATCATTCATCCGGCCCATGGTGGTGGCGATCTTGGACCATTGCTCGTCCTTGATGGTGCCCTTGCGGAGGTCCTGCAGCCCGATGGTGGCCTCGGCGGACAGGAGGCGCATGGCAATTTCGTTCCGGCCCATTTCGAGCGAGAACATCACTGTGGCCAGGTTGTTCTTGATGGCTGCCGAGCGGGCGAAGTCCAGCGCGAAGGTGGACTTACCCACAGCCGGGCGGGCTGCGATCACAATCATCTGGCCGGGGTGCAGGCCATGGGTGAGCTCATCCAGTTCGTAGAACCCCGTGGGCACACCGGTCATGCCCTCACCGCGGTGGCCGGAGGCTTCGATCTCATCCACCGTGGACTCCATGACGTCCTTCAGGACGACGTAGTCCTCGGCAGTGCGGCGCTCTGCCACCGCGTACACCTCGGCCTGGGCCTGGTTCACCAGGTCCTCCACCTCGCCGTCGGAGCCATAGCCCAGCTGGACGATCTTTGTGCCCGCGTTCACGAGGCGCCGGAGCACGGCCCGCTCGGCAACGATCTCTGCGTAGTAGCCGGCGTTGGCGGCGGTGGGAACGGTCTGGATAAGCTCGTGCAGGTAGGCAGGGCCGCCGATCCTGTTGATCTCTGCGCGCTTGGTGAGCTCATCGGAGACAGTCACGGCGTCGGCGGGCTCACCGCGGCCATAGAGGTCGATAATGGCTTCGTAAATGGTTTCGTGCGCCGGGCGGTAGAAGTCCTGGCCGCGGAGGATTTCCACGACATCGGCGATGGCATCCTTGGACAGCATCATGCCGCCCAGCACGGACTGCTCGGCAGGGATGTCCTGCGGCGGCTTGCGGCTGGCTTCAGATCCGCGGGTTGTCTCTACCGGATCCAGATGCGCGATTGACAAAGCTGCCGTCCTCCATGTGAGCCGGGGCCTTGGTGGCACCGGTGGTTAACCGTCCTGCTAGGGCGTTGCCCGAAAGCCGGGCTCCGCTACCTGTCCAGGTGTACCAGCGGGGTGTGACAATCGCTGGGGATCCAGCCCTGCAGCCGGGAATTTTGAGAGTTATCCCCATATCCACAGGTTTTCCACAATGGGCCTCTTCTTAAGGCTCCGGATGCCCTGCGGCTGCTCTTCCAGGCATCCGTCCGGAACCACAGGAGCCCTGAAAAACAGGTACCCCGCTACGCTAGTCCCCCGCGCCCCAGCGGCAAAGTCAACAGGCACCAGGCCCTGTGGAAAACCTGTGCACTAAAGGGCATAGCTTGTGCACAGCCTGTGGGAAAGGCTGTGGAAAGCAAAAAACTTTACGCGCCTTAAGTGCGCTGACCAGCAGAAACGTCGCCGCCAGCATGTGGAGTAAAGATTTCTTCCGGATAATTTCATCCACAGCCCATGGCAGCACCGGTGGAGTAAAACCGCCCCCTCCGTGGCAGTGATGCAGTTCATCCCGCGACCGCTGCGGACCGTTGCTACCCGGGTCCCGGGGTCAACGCCCCAGCGGACCGTTGAGTATGCGCATAGATGAATGTTGCTGTGGATAAACCGGATCTGGCATAAGCTCTAAACATGGGCGAACTAGTGCTGGTACTGCTGCCGGCGATTGTGTTGGTGGCGCTCATCTGGGGCCTGGCCACGGCCCTCAGTCCGCGGGATACGGGCTTGTCCGATGCCGAGAAATACCAGCGTGACCTGGCGGAACGTTCAGCGCAGCACTACGCGGCCCAGGTCCAGGCTGCCACGGCCGCCCGCGCACGCCTGGAGTCCACCACGAGGCCAAGCCAAAACACCCAGGCGATGCATTCAGACCTGGCCCAAGCCAGGAAGTACACAGAACGGCGCTAGAAAATGGAATCGCTTGTGGTCCCTGTCCTCATCCTCCTGGCCGTGGCTGCCGGAGTCACGTTGGCGGCCCGCGCCATCAGCAGGCGGAAGGCCTCCGCGGGCGCCGAGCCGCAGGCGCCCGCAGCCACCTCCGCCGACCTCGCCCGCACGGCGGCCGCCAAACTTTCCGAGGACGAACACCGGCGGCTCTATGCCCTGATCGCACAGGGCCAGGCCATGGCAGCCATCAAGCTGTACTACGAAGCCACAGGCGACGGACTGCGCGCCTCACGAGACGCCGTAGGCGCGCTGGCGGCACACCCGCAGCCTTACCGGGGCCCGGAGGCGGCCACCCCGGAACCGGACGATGAGGATGATGAGCCCCAAAGGTTCCCCTACCGCTACCGGGCGATCGCCAGCAAGGGCGACGTGACCCGCGAGGTCAGCAGCAACATGCTCAACGACGAGATCTATGGCCGGATACGCACCCTGGCCCGCAACGGCGACACGGAGGCTGCTGCCTCGGCGCTCACGCGGCACTCAGATATCTCCATGAAGCAGGCCCGGGAGTTCATCGAACTGCTGGACGACTAGGCCTGGCCGGTCGCCTCGCCGCCCTGGGGCGGCCCGATCATCCCCGTCATGTTGGACTACCTGACCGGTCCTGTAGGACTACCTCAGCGCCAGGACGAGTTTGGGTGCCGCCGCGCTGCCGGCCTCCTTGGAGTTCAAGTCCAGGCCGTCGCTGCTGCCGGTGTCCAGGCCCAGCGAAAGCTCTTGGCCGAGCTCACCGGCCAGGCCGGCTACCGTGAGCGGAACGCTGTAGTTGGTGTTGGCCGTCGTCGGGCCGAAGGTCGCAATGCTGCTTCCAAGCGCGGGGCGGTTGGTGTACGTGATTCCACCCTCTGTCCAGGTGTCGACACCCACCAGCTTGACGTTCTGCGTACCCTTGGAACCGCTCCCGGCGCTGCGCAGCTGGAGTGTCGCACTCTCCAGGGTGCGGCCAGCGTACGCCGACAGGTCGAACTTCAGGTACGTGACCTCCACTGGGCTCTTGTCCACTCCCAGCAGGGTACTTGACCCGTAGTTCGTTCCGGCCGACGTGCCCGCCACATAACTGTCCGCCGTGGCGGTGAGGGTGACGGTTTCCGGTGTGCCGCCGCCGCCCGCAGAAGCCGTAGTGAATGTCCACGTCTTATCCGACGCCAATGCGTTCCCAGCAGCATCCTTCACCCCGGCGGAACCGCCTTCGATCCTCGCCATGTACGTGGTCCCGGCCGACAGGTCCGAGTCAGGGCTCAGCGTCGCAATGTTGCCCGCGCCGTTGAGGGTCACCGTGGCCGTCACCGTCGTCGACCCTGACACCAGGGTAAACGTGCCCGACTCAACGGTCGATGCGTCCATCGCCTCGGAGAAGGTGGCAGTCACGTCCGCCGTCACCGCCACGCCGGTAGCGCCCTCAGCCGGGGACGTGCCCGACACCACCGGAGCCGTCGTATCACCACCACCGCCACCACCGCTGGGATCGTAAAAGTGCCAGTACCGGCTGGTGGCGTTCACATCCGCGAGCAGCAGCAGACCGCTGCCGGCCGTGCCCCGCGCCGCGCTGTTGAGGTTCTGCTTCGTCGACGTCACGTTGTGGACATACTGGTCGGCGTCGACGATCCGGGCAGTCTTAGCACTGCTGAAGCTGATGTTGTCCAGCGGCGTGGACTTCTCGTAGATCGCACCGCCCGAGCTGGTGCAGGTACCGGCGTTCGTTGTGCCGCTCGGCTTCGGATAGGTGGCGAAGGTCCGCAGCCTTTGGGTGCTCTCGTCGATCAGGACGATCACCCGGTTCGGGCACTCCGACACAGTCGCGATCGTGTTCGCCGACCATGTGGTTCCGTTCAACGCCAACAGCTGGATCAGCGGCTGGGCTGCCGAGGTGAACGACGTCTTGATGGCCGCGAAAACCCGGCCACCCGAGGAGTCAAGCCACTTCAGGTTCATATGGTCATCACCGCTGCGCTGCCCCGAGACAGCGGCCACAGGCGTGGTCCAATCGGTATTCGAGGCTCCGTCGACGTGGTAGCTCCAGTACATGCCGTCGGAAGAATCGTCGACCTGCCGGCTCCACATCACGCCTATCTTGCCCGGCCCGAACGCGATCACCGCTGACGAGTCGTCAACAGACACGTTGCTCAACGACGCAGGATGCGGGAACGGTGTCCCCCACGTCCTGCCATCCGTGCCCGTGACATTCAGGTAGATGCGGTTTCCCTGCTGCCAGGTGGCCCACACGCGGCCGGTCGAATCCTTGTCAATGGACAGGGTTTCAACGCGGTAGTTGTTGATGTTTGTAGCGCTCTGCAGCGAGTACGTCTTTGTACCAGGATCGTAGCTGAAACGCCGCATCGTCGACGGGAAGTTCGGCTCAGCCGGCAAACCGTCGTTGACGAACCGGTAGCTCGCCACATGCAGCGTCGCGCCGTCCCAGAGGACGTCGTGATGCGTGTTCGAGCGGGTATCCGTCGCCACGCCGGTATCTACCCACGCGCTCGTGGCGGCATTGAACCGGAAGATATGGAAATCCGAACTGGCGGTGTCCCACAGGTTCCCCCACCAGAGCCCGTCGTTGAACCACAACGCACTCGTCGCCCGCTTGGTACCAGTCGGCGTTCCCGTCCCCGAGTGCGACGGGCCCTCGACCCCGACGTCACCCTCGGCAGCGGACGCCCCACCCGGCACCACCACCACACCCAAGGCAAGCACTAGGGCTGCCAGCAGCGCGGTGAGCCATGGGATCCCCAGCCGGCGTGAACGGGCACCGTCCAGGCAACCACCTCCCCGGCTTACAGCATGAATACGCCGACCTGTAGCATGTCCGCCCATGTGCGCTCCCCGGAGTTGAACGTCGGTCCCCACGCTCGATCAGTGTCAACCGCGAAGCCCTTAATTGCAACCCCTAATTCGAACGGGACACTACCTCATGTGTGGCGCCGGCCGGCCGTCACCCGTTGCCGGAGATGCCGGCCAGAAGCTGCTCGAAGGGGAGGGACTCCATTGGAGCGGGCTTCCGGCCGGGCTGGGCCCCTTCAAGGAGCCGCGTGAACTCCCCTGCGGCCCGGTCGATGCGGTCCGAAAGTGAGGAGCCGCCGTCGTCCATGGTGCCCCAGTCCTGCGGACCCGCAAAGACGCCCGTGGCTACAATCCTGGTTCGCAGGTAGCTGAACAGCGGGCGCAGGGCGTAGTCCAGGACCATCTGGTGGCGGTCCGTGCCGCCGGTAGCGCCCAGCAGGACGGCCTTGCCGTCGAGCGACTTGGGATCAAGGACGTCGATGAAGGATTTGAACAGACCGCTGTAGGACGCACTGAACACCGGCGTCACGGCGATGATTCCGTCCGAAGCTTCCACGCCGGCTATCACCTCGACCAGCCGGGGCGCGGCGTAGCCTGTGACGAAGTTGTTGGCGATGTCCACCGCCAGGTCGCGGAGTTCCACGACGTCCACCTGCACGCCGAGGCCGGCGCCGTCCAGGTGCCGCTCGGCTGCGGCTGACAACTGGTCGGCCAGCAGCCTGCTCGACGACGGTACGCCGAGTCCGGCGGAAAGGACTGTGATGCGGCGGGTCTCCATGGCATTCTCCTGTTGCTCTATCATTCCAGCATATATGCATATGCATCTATACGGTGAACGGTGGGAGCTTACGGAGTATTCCCGCTAGAGAAGCACTGATCCCCGGATGCAGGTGGTGGAGTGTCCGCCCACCCAAATGTCGCTGCCGTCGGCTTTGACGTGGACGCGGCCTGCGCGGCCCAGTGCCGTCCCTTGGGCCGCCACGTACTCCTGCGGAGCCCTGTTGCTGCCGATCAGCCATTGCGCTGCACCCGCATTAAAGCTGCCCGTGACGGGATCCTCCACCATGGCGTCGCCCGGGATGAACGTGCGGACCTCGAAGTCTGCGCCGCCATCCCCCGGCCCCGGCCCGATAATCCCGATTTTCAGGCTGCCCAGGGCCGCGACGTCAGGATTCACAGCCCTGACCTGCTCCGCGGAACCCAGCAGCACACCGATCCATTCGGGACCATTCACCAGCCATGACGCATCCACCACATCGGTTTCAGCCAGGCGGAGCCCCGCAGCGATCCGGCGACGGATAGCCCCGTCCACTGGACCACAACGGGTCAAAGGGGGAGCTGCGAAGGCGAGCATCCCGCCGTCGCGCTTAACGCGAACCAGGCCCGCGCCGCATTCCTGGACAACGAAGCCGTCCGTTTGCGGAATTCCGCCGCGCTCAAGCCACGTGTGGGCAGACCCCAAGGTGGGGTGCCCGGCGAAGGGGAATTCCTCACTGCCGGTAAAGATGCGGACCCGGTAATCTGCACGCGGATCGGTTGGGGGCAGCAGGAACGTGGTCTCCGACAGGTTGGTCCAGTTGGCGAACTGCTGCATCCGCTCCGGCGTCAGACCCTCGGCATCAACGACGACGGCGAGCGGGTTTCCGCGGTAGGGCTCGCGGGCGAAGACATCGACCTGGTGGAAAGGGCGGCTGCGGGCTGGAAGTTCGGTGCTGTTCACCGTACGAAGCTATCAAGCAAAAGACCCCCGCTGCCGGAATCCGGCAGCGGGGGTCTTTCCAGCAGTCAGGGACTACTTGCCAGCCACAACATCGAGTTCGATGACAGCGGCAACGTCCTCGTGCAGACGGACGTTGGCCTGGTAGGAACCTACCGACTTGATGTGCACGGGCAGTTCAACCTTGCGCTTGTCGATGCTGCCAAGGCCGGCGGCCTCGACGGCGTCAGCGACGTCGCCCTGCTTGACGGTGCCGAACAGGCGTCCGGTTTCGCCAGCCTTGACGACGAGCTTAACCGGCTTGGAGGACAGTGCAGCGGCCTGCTTCTGAGCATCTTCCAGGGAAGCGTGCTCGCGGGCAGCGCGGGCAGCCTTGATGGACTCAACCTGCTTTTCGCCACCCTTCGACCAGGTCAGGGCGAAGTTGCGGGGCAGGAGGTAGTTACGTGCGTAACCGTCCTTGACCTCGACAACGTCGCCAGCAGCACCGAGACCGGTTACTTCGTGGGTCAGAATGAGCTTTGCCATGTTAGTTAATCCCTTCCTTAGCCGCGGCCAGCGCCGGAGTAAGGCAGCAGAGCAACTTCGCGGGCGTTCTTGATTGCCTGGGCGATCTTGCGCTGTTCCTGCACCGTGACGCCAGTGACGCGACGGGCGCGGATCTTTCCGCGGTCGGAGATGAACTTGCGCAGCAATGCTACGTCCTTGTAGTCGATGACAGTGATGTCAGCGGCCTTCAAGGGGTTGGACTTTGGTTTGGGCTTACGGAGTTCAGCCTTAGCCATCGTGGAGCTCCTATTCTAGGGAGCCCGTGGATGTTGATCCACGGGATGGTGGTGGTCCGACGGCGGCAGTCACCTGGGTGCCCGGAGGCACTTTCGGCTGTCCCGGCGTCGGGCCTGAATGGGTGTTTAGAAGGGAGGTTCGGAATCGGGGCCGTTGCCCCAGCCGCCTGCGTTGGAGACGCCGGGCGTTGCCCAGGGGTCGTCCTGCGCAGCCTGCTGGTTGCCACCGCCCCAGCCTCCACCGGAGTTGCCGCCCTGGTTTCCACCAGAGTTGCCGCCTCCGAAGCCGCCGCCGCTGTTGCCGCCGCCGAAGCCACCCTGGGCGCCGCCTCCGGCACCCCCAGCGCCGGAGCGTTGGGTGCGGTTGACCTTGGCATTGGCGTAGCGCAGGCTGGGGCCGATTTCATCGACCTCAAGCTCAATAACGGTGCGCTTTTCGCCTTCTTTGGTTTCGTAGGAACGGCTCTTCAAGCGGCCGGTCACGATCACGCGCATTCCTTTGGTAAGGGACTCGGCGACGTTCTCGGCTGCTTCACGCCAGACAGCGGCGCGGAGGAACAGGGTTTCCCCGTCCTTCCACTCGTTGGACTGGCGATCAAAGGTACGCGGGGTGGAAGCGATGGTGAAGTTCGCTACTGCTGAACCGGACGGTGTGAACCGCAATTCCGGATCATTGGTGAGATTACCGATGACCGTAATGGTGGTCTCGCCTGCCATCTACTGCCTCCTTGTTGTCCTGGGTGAAGGGTGCGTTCCTGCGTTAAAGATTGAAGAGTCGGTGCTGAAATTACTCAGCAACAACCTTCTGCTCTTCGGGGCGGGTGATCTTGGTGCGCATGATGGTCTCGTTAAGAGACAGCTGGCGGTCAAGTTCCTTGGCGGTGTCCGGCTTGGCGGTGAAGTTCACCACGGCGTAGATACCTTCAGACTTCTTCTTGATTTCGTAAGCCAGACGGCGACGGCCCCAGATGTCAACCTTTTCGATGGTTCCACCATCGTTGGTGATGACGTTCAGGAACTTCTGAAGCGACGGCTCAACGGTACGCTCTTCGACCTCGGGGTCGATGATTACCATCAATTCGTAAGGACGCATATGTGAACCCACCTCCTTTGGGCTAAGCGGTTACGGCATTTCCGTAACAGGAGGTTCATTTGCGATGCCATGCAAGGCCCCGCCGCCGGAACGGAGGCAGGACACAGCACAGACTTCAATATCTTAGTGCATCTGGACCGGATAGGCGATTCGCGCCTGACCCAAGGCTATGGCCGTGTTGGCAGGGGCTGCAGCACCAACGGCTCCTATGTGGAAAACGTGCAAGCGAACAAACAGGGAAATTACGACGCCGAAACGGCCTCCACAGCCGACTCCCGGGTTGTGGGATCCTGCGGCTCCCCGCCCTTCGGGCCCGTACCGGACTTGCGGTAGCGCCACACGCCCACAGCCACCACAACAGCCGCCAGGGCCACGGACAGCGGCAGGGACTCCCTGGTGGACTCCAGGATGACCATGCCGATCAGCAGCGCCACGATGCTAGCGATGGAAAGCCACGTCAGGTAGGGGAAGAGCCACATCTTCAGCGCAAGATCCTTGCCTGCGGCACCCATGCGCTTGCGGAGGATCAGCTGGGAGGACGCGATGACAAGCCACACGAACAGGGCAATGGCACCGGAGGTGTTGACCAGGAAGAGGAAAACCGTGTCGGGTGCGATGTAGTTGAGGCCCACTGTCACAAAGCCCACCACGGTGGAGGCGAGCACGGCAGCAGCGGGGACGCCCCGCCGGGAGATTCTGGTCCACGCGGCCGGGGCGTCTCCCCGCTTGGACAGCGAGAAGAGCATGCGGCTGGCGGTGTACAGGCCGGAGTTGAGGCAGGACAGCACGGACGTGAGGACCACGACGTCCATGATGGTGCCGGCGCCCGGGATTCCGAAAAGTTCAATGACTGCAACGTAGGGGCTCTTGGCAACGCTGGCGTCATTCCAGGGCAGCAGGGTGACAACGATGGCGATCGACCCGATGTAGAAGACCAGGATCCGCCACACGGTGGACTTGACGGCCTTCTTGACGGCGTCCACGGGGTTCTCCGATTCGCCGGCGGCGATGGTGGCGATCTCCGCACCGAAGAAGGAGAAGACCACCACCAGGATCCCGGCAAGCACAGCTCCCGGCCCGTTCGGAAGGAAGCCGCCGTTGCCGGTGAGGTTGCTGAGCCCCGGGGCGGCGACGCCGGGGACGAACCCGAGGATGGCGGCGGCGCCGAAGAGCAGGAAAAGTACGATCGCAGCGACCTTGATGGAAGCGAACCAGAACTCGAACTCACCGTAGGACTTCACGGACCCAAGGTTGGTCAGCGTCAGCAGGACCATCAGGATGAGCGCCCAGACCCACTGGTCGATCCCGGGAACCCAGCGGTGCATGATGGCCGCTCCGGCCGTCGCCTCGATGCCCAGCACGATGATCCAGAACCAGGCGTACAGCCAGCCGATGCTGAAGCCGGCCCAGCGGCCCAGCGCCTTGTCGGCGTAGGTGGAAAAGGAGCCCGTCTCCGGGTTGGCCGCCGCCATCTCACCGAGCATCCGCATCACCAGGATGACCACGACGCCGGCAGCCATGTAGGCGAGCAGGATCCCCGGTCCCGCCTGCTGGATGGCGGCGCCGGAGCCCACAAACAGGCCGGCGCCGATGACGCCGGCAATCGCGATCATGGACAGGTGCCGCGGCTTAAGCGACTTGGCTAATTGCTGGTCAGCGGGCATGGGAGTGCCGTCCTTCGGTGGTTATGCAGATGGGATCGGCAGGTAGTACTTGCCGGAAAGATTGAGGACCGCGCCCCTCCAGTGGGGCCGGTCACACATTTCTCTCACTGTAAATTGCGCCGAGAAGCGGATGCTCTGTGCATCGGCACAGCCTTGGGCTGCCCAATTTTGGTCCTGGCCCAACTGCAGGTACCCACACGAAACAACAGGAGCCTGACAGGCAACAAGGAAACACGGAGGAAATAGTCCGCAGCCCCGTATCCCCTAGTGGTTTTACTCCCGGTTTCCCCCATTGCCCCCGGCAATTTCGGAGGTCTACATTGGCTTCCACCCGCACTCAAGCGAGGGACGCCAGAGCAGCGGTACGCCGTTAAGGACTACCTGCGCCACCAAGGACCTGAATATGCACACAGCAAAAGTTCGCCATCCCGTTCCGCAAGCCCTGGCCTTGGCCGTTGCGCTTGTCCTAGGCCTTCTGACGTCTGGCGGCCCAGCCCATGCGGCAGAGAATTACGGCTACCAGAGCATCAGCTATTCCGGTGTAGCAAACACTCCGACGTCCGACAAGCCACAGAGCAAGCTGTGGTGGAACGACGGATCCTGGTGGGCAGATATGTGGACCACGGGAACCGGCTGGCAAATTTACCGGCTCGACAGGGCTGCAAAGACCTGGGTGAATACGGGTGTCTCGATCGACAGCCGCAGCAACACACTGGCAGACACCTTGTGGGACGGCAACAAGCTGTACATCGCCTCGCATGTGGCGACAGTTTCCGGCGATGCAAGTACGAAGCCCTCGGTGTCAGGACAGCCCGCCAAGCTTTACAGGTACAGCTACAGTGCCGGCAAGTACACGCTCGACGCCGGTTTTCCCACCAACATCAACAACAACAGCAGCGAGTCCATGACGATCGACAAGGACACTACCGGTGCCATCTGGGCCACGTGGACGCAGGTTTCCGGAAGCTCAACCTCCGGCTACTCCAGCAGTGTCTATGTGAACTCGTCCGCAGCGGGCGGGACAAGCTGGGGCACGCCGTTTGTCCTGCCGGTCGCCGACCCCAAACCAGCACCAGATGACATCTCCGCGATCGTCGCTTACGGAAACAAAAAAATCGGTGTGATGTGGAGCGACACTCCCGCCGGAACCGTCTACTGGGCGACCCGTACGGATGGAACCTCCCCTTCGGCAGCCTCATCATGGAACGTCCAGTCCGCGGTGCAGGGCAAAGGCCAAGCGGACGACCATCTGAACATCAAATCACTCGTGGCTGATCCTTCAGGACGTGTCTACGCGGCGGTGAAGACGAGCCTCGATTCTTCTACCGACAAGACGCTTCCGCAGTTGCAGCTGCTGGTCTTCCGGCCCGGAACGGGTTCGTTTACAAAATCCACCATTGCCACTCTTGCCGATTGCGTGACCCGTCCCCAAATCCTGCTGGATACATCCAACAATGTGGTGAGGGCGTTCCATACTGCTCCCTCCACGTCCACGTCCGGATGTGCATACTCAGGAGTCCCGGGAAGTATCTACGAGAAGACTGCATCCATGGACGATCTTGTCTTTGGCAGCGGCCGTGGCACGCCGGTGATCCAGGACGGGGCATCTGCCAACATCAACGACGTCACCACCACCAAACAGAGCGTCAACGCCACCACCGGCGTTGTTGTCATGGCCAGCAACAAGGCTACTGAGCGCTACTGGTTCTCGGACCGGTCGCTTGGAACGGCTCCCCCTCCGGGTGATACGGCGGCTCCCACGGTTACGGGAACGTCCCCGGCTGATGGGGCCACCGGCACGGCAGTGTCGACAAACGTGACGGCCACGTTCTCCGAGGCGATGAACACCTCGACCATCACCTCGGACACGTTCACCCTCAAGACAGGGACGACGGCGGTTTCGGCCGCAGTGACATACAGCGGCACAGGCAACACCGCGACGCTCAACCCAGGCACCGACCTGGCAGCCGGCACCACCTACACCGCAACCGTCAAGGGCGGCTCCACCGGGGTAAAGGACGCTGCCGGCAACGCGCTGGCCTCGGACAAGACCTGGAGCTTCACCACGGCGGCAGCGAGCGGCGGCGGCGGGACGTCCGAGACCGTCACCCTCACCGCCACCGCGGACAGCTGGGTGGCAGGCGGAGCAGCAAACACAAACTACGGCACCTCCACCACAATGAGCGTGGACAACAGTCCCGTGGAAACCACCTACCTGAAATTCGACCTCTCAGCGTATGCGGGTAGGACCGTGGAGAGCGCAACACTGCAGCTGCGCAGCGCCGGCAGCGGGTCAACGGGCAAACAAAACATCAAACTCGTCACGGATGACAGCTGGACCGAAAGCGGAATCACCTACAACAACCGCCCCGCGCTCGGCACCAGCATCGGCACCCTCGGACCCACAGCAGCCAACAGCAACTACAGCGTTCCGCTCACTGCCAGCGCCCTGGCCGGCGAGCTCGGCCAACAACTCTCCCTCGGCCTCGACGCCACCAGCACCGACGGCCTGGACCTCAACTCCAAGGAAGCCGGCAGCACCGCACCCAAACTCGTCCTCACGATGTCCGGGAGCGGCAGTGGTGGTGGCGGTGATACGGCGGCTCCCACGGTTACGGGAACGTCCCCGGTTGATGGGGCCACCGGCACGGCAGTGTCGACAAACGTGACGGCCACGTTCTCCGAGGCGATGAACACCTCGACCATCACCTCGGACACGTTCACCCTCAAGACAGGGCCGACGGCGGTTTCGGCCGCAGTGACATACAGCGGCACAGGCAACACCGCGACGCTCAACCCAGGCACCGACCTGGCAGCCGGCACCACCTACACCGCAACCGTCAAGGGCGGCTCCACCGGGGTAAAGGACGCTGCCGGCAACGCGCTGGCCTCGGACAAGACCTGGACCTTCACCACGGCGGCAGCGAGCGGCGGCGGCGGGACGTCCGAGACCGTCACCCTCACCGCCACCGCGGACAGCTGGGTGGCAGGCGGAGCAGCAAACACAAACTACGGCACCTCCACCACAATGAGCGTGGACAACAGTCCCGTGGAAACCACCTACCTGAAATTCGACCTCTCAGCGTATGCGGGTAGGACCGTGGAGAGCGCAACACTGCAGCTGCGCAGCGCCGGCAGCGGGTCAATAGGCAAACAAAACATCAAACTCGTCACGGATGACAGCTGGACCGAAAGCGGAATCACCTACAACAACCGCCCCGCGCTCGGCACCAGCATCGGCACCCTCGGACCCACAGCAGCCAACAGCAACTACAGCGTTCCGCTCACTGCCAGCGCCCTGGCCGGCGAGCTCGGCCAACAACTCTCCCTCGGCCTCGACGCCACCAGCACCGACGGCCTGGACCTCAACTCCAAGGAAGCCGGCAGCACCGCACCCAAACTCGTCCTCACCCTGCGGTAGGCCAGGGTGGGGACCTCGGGCTGCAGGTAACCGCAATTTCCACATTCTTACCCCCGGGCAGCCACAAGCCCCCTGGTTTATCGGACCGCGGCATCCGGCCCCGTACTAGCTTGGCAACACGCCAAAGCGGCACAGAGACACAGGAAACCCGCCGGAAAAGGGGCAATCATGGCAGAAGAAAAGGTCTTTCGAATCGACCCGGCCGCACCAGGCCCTTCCGCCGCACCTGCCCATTCAGCACGTCAACCTGCAGGAGGGATCGGATCCTTGAGTAATCAGGATATTAGCGGCAGCGACGTACCAGCCGCGGGGATGGGACTGAGGGACTACGCCCGGGTCGCGAGGACGTACTGGAAGCACATTGCGGTTGTGACCCTGATCGTCACCCTGCTGGCCACGGCGTGGAGCACGTTCCGCCCCCGCATATATGCCGCTGAAGCCAGCGCAGTTGTTATTGCGGTGGGGACGGACAACGTCAGCAGCCTGCTGGCCGGCGATACCTTGGCCAAAGCAAGGGCAAAGAACTACAAGTCATTGGCTGAATCCCGGCTCGTGGCGGACAACGTGCGCCTGTCCACCGGGCTAAACATGTCCAGTGATGCCCTGCTGGGTGCCATCTCCGTGTCCGTACCCCGCGACACTGCTGAAATCCGGATCACGGCAGAGTCGCCGGATCCCACCATTGCCCAGCGGGTTGCGGACGCCTGGATCGTCGAGTTGAGCAAGCAGGTCCAGGAAAGGGAGAGGGCCGCCACTGCCGCTTCAGGCGAGGCCCTCGAAGCCGTTACGCCGCCCCTCTCCCTGGTACCGCTGGATCCAGCGGCTTTGCCAACAAAACCCGTCTCTCCCGGCGTGGCACTGACAGCTCTCTACGGGGCAGCACTGGGCCTCCTCCTGGCCTATGCTTCCGCGCTCCTTCGAGACCGGCTGGACCGCCGCCTGCACAACGCAGCTGAAGTGGAACATCTCTTCTCCGTACCGGTCATCGGCGCCCTCCCGGTCGACCTCCGGCTGACGGGCGAGAACAAGGTCCTGGGAGGCGTCCCCGCAGCTCCTACGCCTGGTTCACGGGCACAGAGCCCCGCCTTCGCCGAGGCGCTCCGGGAACTCCGCACCAACCTGACGTTCCTTGACGTGGACAACCCGCCCCGGATCATCGTCGTCACGAGCTCGGTGAGCGGGGAAGGCAAGTCGACTATTGCAGCCAACCTGGCCTCCGCGATGTCGGCCGGAGGGGAACAGGTCATCGTTGTTGACGGCGACCTGCGGCACCCCAGCATGGCCAAGATCTTCGACGTAATTCCCGGAATAGGCATCACCGACGTCCTCACAGGAAAGGCAGAGGTAGATGACGTTCTCCAGCAGCGGAGCGATCTGCCCAACCTGTCGATTTTGGGCTCCGGCCGGATCCCGCCCAATCCCACCGAGCTCCTCGGCTCGCATGCCATGAAGCAGCTGATCGAATCCCTGTCAGAAAAGGGCATCGTGATCATTGACGCTCCACCGCTGCTCCCGGTGACTGATGCTGTGCTCCTTGCCAGGATCGCGGACGGCGCCATTGTGGTTGTCAGGGCTGGCCGGACAACCAAGGACCAGCTGACAAAGTCGCTTGGAAACATCCGGAAGGTGCATGGAGCCGTTCTTGGAACCCTTCTGAATTGCGTGCCGGCTAAGGAGTTTGACGGCTACTCGTACTACTCCCCGGATCCGGACTCTGCGGACAGCGATCCATCCGGAGACGCGGACGACGACTCACCTGTAGTGATAGAGCCCGAAAGCCCCCCTGCATTCCGTGGTTCCAGCAGGGAACAGACTTCGCGGAGCGTCACTTCCTTCTAGGCACCATCCAACGCCTGCAGCTACCACGTGCGCCGTAACCGAGCCAACCCGGTTACGCGCGCACCGGCCGACACACTCATCTAGGAGAACCCATGTCCAAGTCTGTCGTCGTCATCGGGACACGCGGCTACCCAAGTTACTACGGCGGCTTTGAGACTGCAGTCCGGCGCCTGGCACCATTCCTCGCCGATGCCGGCTGGGACGTCAACGTCTACTGCCGGGCAGGCCAAACCAAGGACGACGACGAGGCACGCGACCCACGCATCCGAACCACCAGGACAGTGGGGCTTGAGAGCAAGTCACTGAGCACCCTCTCCTTCGGGCTGTCTTCCGTCCTTCACGCCCTGTGGCACAAGCCCCAGGTGGCGCTCGTCATGAACGTTGCCAACGGCTTCTTCCTGCCGCTGCTGAAGCTTCGCGGAATACCAACCGTGGTGAACGTGGACGGAATCGAATGGGAACGCGCCAAGTGGAACCGTTTCGCCAAGTTCGTCTTCCGGCTGGGCGCGCGGCTCACGGCGCGTTACGGCACCATCCTTATCAGCGACTCCCTTGAGATACAGCGGCGCTGGAAGCGGGACTTTGGGCGCAAGAGCGTCTTCATTCCGTACGGCGCCAACCTCGCCAGTCCCAGCGAGGTTGTTCCCGGCCTCGAACCGGAGTCCTATGTGCTCATGGTGGCCCGGTTTGTTCCAGAGAACACGGTGTCTGAGTTTTTCCAGGCAGCTGAACGCCTGGCGGAGCAACATCCTGTGGTGATCGTCGGATCCAGCGGATATGGCGGGCCGCTGGATGAGGCCGCCCAGCGGCTGGGTGAACATCCCAACGTCCAGTGGCTCGGCCACGTCAGTGATGACAAGAAGCTCCTCTCCCTCTGGCATCATGCCGGCGCGTATTTCCACGGCCACAGCGTAGGCGGAACCAATCCAGCCCTGGTCCAGGCGATGGCCTGCGGAGCACCCGTCGTTGCCCGGCAGACGCCATACAACGCCGAGGTCCTGCGGGCGGATGAACACCTGGTGGCACCGGATCCGCTTGCCATCGAGAGTGCATTGCGGCGCATGCTGACTGACCACGACCTGCGGGCGAAGGCCCGGGCAGCGAACCGGGCCCGCGCAGCCACCCATTACGACTGGGAAGATGTGTGCCGGAGATACGAACTGACACTTCAGGAAGCGGTCCTTGGGGAAAAGGCGGCCAAGATAGGCAGCGAGGTGCGTCAATGACCTTTGGATTGCGCACGAGCGCACTCACATCACCCGGACAAATATGCAGCGGAAACCCCCGCATATTGGTTTTGAATCCCCTTGGAGTGGCGTTAAGCCATTACACCGAGGCGCTTTTGCATCAATTAGCCGATGCAGGAATAGAAACAGAATTATTTTCCATCACCGAGCCTTCCCAATCCGGCAAAAGCCGATTTCGGTGGCTCGGCGAATATACCGCCATGCTTTATTCAGCGGGACAACGGACGCGAAAGAGGAATTCCCCGGAAAGGGTCCTCGTCACGTGGCCGGTATTGGGTTTCCTGGACCTCCTGATGATGAAAGTCCTTTGCGGCGACTCAGGGGTCATCATTTACCACGATCCGCAACCCCTCGTCCGGTCCGTGGGCAGCAGCCCCCTGGTGGCGGGCCTCGTAGGACGCATGAAGAAACGGCCCGGAACACTGGTACACAGCAATGAAGCTGCCCAGGCCATGGACGCCGTCGGACTCACCGGAGGCCTGGCGCAGGTGCCACATCCGATGCTTCCCCCGGCCGGCGCAGCCAGGGACGCCACCATTGGCGGGCAGTCCGGGAAAAGGCCGCGGGTGCGCGTGCTGGGACAGTACAAAGCCGACAGGGACATCGACCTCCTGAAATCATTGGCCCGCAGGCTTGGCCCGAAATGCGACCTCGACATAGTGGGCCGCGGCTGGCCTCCCGTCGAGGGCTGGCATGTCGATGCCCGCTTTGTCCCGGAGGATGAACTGGAGGAACTGATCGTCTCCAGCGACACCATAGTCATCCCCTATAAGCGCTTCTACCAAAGCGGCATCGCCATGCGCGCGCTTGAGCACGGCGTTCCGATCGTCGGGCGCGTCGGAACGAGCCTGGAGAAACTGTACGGACCGCAATCACGGCTCTTGGTGGCAGCGGACCACGTGCTGCCCGGCCAGGAGGTCGAGGCGTGGGCAGCTGCCATCGAGTATGCAATGGGCCAGGGAAGAACCGAAACGGCCCTCGCTGCAAAACTCTTTCATGAGGAGGCGTCCGAGAGCTGGCGCGCCTTCGGCCACCGCATGCTGGCCGAAGGTTCAGCCCGACTTCCCGGCTAGCTCCAGGAGAGCCCCTCCATGACCAAGTTCCTGATCTCATTCCCCAGTGACGCCATGGTGGTCCACGCCGAGGACTTCGAGGCGGTGGTCGAAGCCGCGCACGCCGTCATCGGCGAGGCCAAAGCGGCGGGCGTGTATGTCTTCGGCGGCGGAATCGACGAGAACGTGGCCCCCGTGCGCGTGTCCGGCGACGGCACCGTCACCGACGGCACGTACCCGGGCCACACAGTGCCCGACGGCGGCTACACGGTTCTCGAGCTGCCCTCCAGGGAAGCGGCACTTGAATGGGCTGCCAAACTAGCCATCGCCTGCCGCTGCCCCCAAGAGGTCCGGCAGTTCCAGTACGATCCCGAGAGCTGACGGAGGCACCTCCCCAGCCAGGCCGGCCCCGCACCCACACCCTGGTGGCGGGCAATCCAATCCTGACGGCGTGCAGCAGCCCTGCAGGGGCGTGCAGCGGCCTTGTGAACGCTGGCTTGGACTCCCCCTGCACTGCGGGGGCCGACGCTGGTGCCGCAGCGTGCCGCGACCCAGCCTCGGCGGCTTACCGACGCGACGTCGACCGCGGCAACGACGGCCGGGACGGGAAGCGCGTACCAATGACCGCAGGCACGGGCCTCACTGTGGGCCTCAGAGGTACCGTCATGGCCACCACCGATCCCACGGTCAACCAGAGCACGGGGGTGGATGCCATAGAGGAGGCGGACTCGGAAGAAGCGACAGTCAGCAGGAAGCCTACGGCCAGCCACACAGGCAGGCTTTGGGTCCTTGGAACACGGCGGAGGAGTCTCCCGAGGTGGATCAGGAGCAGGAGGGCGGCAGCAATCATGGGCCAGCCGATCCACGCGAAATACAGCCCCAGCAGGCTCTCACTGCCCACACCGGTGGACGCGCCTTCAAGAGCGGCCTGGTATCCGGTTGTGCCGAAGCCCAGGCCTGCAGGTGACTGCAGGCCAAGCATGAATCCGGACAATAGGCCATCTGAATGGCTGGCGGTGTTGCCCTGCTCAATGAAGGTGGTGAACAGGTACCCCCCAAGGCCGAGGCCTACAAGAATGCCGGCATGCTTCCCCACTTTGGTCCAGATGAAATAGATCACCGTGACCACAAGGAAGATCAGGATGCCGGCCCTGGCATACGCAAAAAAGAGGGTTGTGCCGATGGCAGCAAGCATCCCGAGCCGCGCGAAGCTCCTGAGCCTTGCGACGGCAGCAAAGGCGCCGAGGCCAAGCAGGAAGCCCATGACGGGAGGGTTCATGAAGGGGCCGCCGGGGCGGAAGGTGAGGTCGCCGTTGGACACTCCGTCCGCGAAGTAGGCGGGCGGCAATCCCATGCGCATGCTGCGGGGGTTCCCGCCCACAACGTTGACGTGGTACCAGGCCGGGTCAAGGAGGGGCGCCTGCATGACTTCCTCGGCCAAGGCCCATGCCACGGTCAGCCCGGCCAACAGCAGCAGGTAGGCGCTGATCTTCCGCCATTTGATGTCGTCCCGGTAGACGAAGCCGGCGAACACCAGCCCGAGCGGCATGAGTACCTGCCGTGCCTGGGCAATGCCGATGTCCGCATCCGGTGATCGGATAAATCCGATACCCACCAGGATGACCAGCAGCAGCATCAGCCCAAGCGCCTTGTGCAGGCGCTTGTCCTGGGAGCTGAAAGACCTGATAACGGCGGCTGCAACAAGAACCGCCGCAGGCACGTCATCCAGGTATTGGAAGGCATCAGACCTGGTGAGGGTGATGAGCGGCGCCTGCGACCAGCCGGCCGCAATGACCAGCAGGATTAGTACGTGGTAGGAGCGCCCTAGGATCAGCACCAGACTGATCACGGCGGAAGCGGTAACAACGAAAGGCAGTAGCACGAGTTGGTCGTCCCTCTCGAGATTTGCTGCAACGCCTCCAGAATCGCTGCAATGCAGGGTCAAGCCCCGGAATAATCCGGACAGGTTTCAATACCCGCAGTATCGCAAGCATCGCGTATGACGGAATCCGTCCTTCCTCACGCTATGCCGACCAGCATCTCCCAACAAGTGCCACGTCGGGAGTATGTGGATACCCACAACCGGCTGTGCGTCATGAACCTTCCCCGTTGACAGCATCTGTCCAGTAGGCCAGGTACGGCGCGGCAGCCAGGGCGACAGTCCGCTCGCTCTGCAGCCCGGTTATCTGGCGGTCGAGGCGTTCCAGCTCGGCCGGATCGGTGATGGTCCTGTGGGCAGCCGCTGCCAGTTCCCGGACAGAAGCGGGGACCACGATCAGCCCGCCGGCCTTGGAGGCTTCACCCAGCGTCCCGGAGTCAAATCCGATCACGGGGGTACGGTATGCGAAGGCCCTTGAGGCCACCCCGGAGGCAGGCAGGATGTTGCCATAAAAGCGGCTCGTCTTGTCGTAGGGCAGAAGGATGGCCCTCACGGACTCAAAGAAAGCGTCCTCCTGCGGCCCCTCGACCGCTCCCAGGATGGTGACTCCGGGGATCGGCGGCAGCTGTTCGGTTCCCCTGCCGGCGACGCGGATTTCGACGTCCGGCGGGAGTTCGCGGCGAAGCTCGACCAGCCTGTCGAACCCTTTGCCTTTAGAGGCGTGACCGTAGAGTCCAACCGCCAGCGGACGCTGGGAAGGAGGCTTCAGGGCAGGCCTGGGCGGCACAAAGTGCCAGGTGCTGAGAACCCGGCAAGCGGGGAAGGTTTTTCGAAGCGCTGCCGCGCCGACGTCACTGAGCGCAAACAGGGTGGTGTCCCGCAACAGCCACCGTTCCAGCCGGGCACTGGCAGGGCGCAGCGGGAGATGGATGCCGTGGTGAAGCAGCTTGCTCCTGGCTACCCCTTTGAAGCGGAAAGGCCACCACGCGGCCAGCGGGGGGTCATGCACGGTAGCCGTTGTGGCGATGTCCCGCGAGCGGCCCGCCAGCAGCCAAAAGGGACCCAGCGACGCCGCTGACAACTCGAAGTGAACCACCACCCGGCCGGCAGCGAGGGATTCCTTCACCGCCTTGGAGAGCCTTCGCCGGTCACGGAACACATCACGGAGCCCGACGTTGCCCGGTCCCGCAGTCCTGATTTCACGGAATGCGGAAAAGTTGGGCACAGCAGCGGCGATGAACTCTTCCGCATAGTCGCCGACTCCACCCGAACCCACACGGGGTGCCACCAGAATGAGTGTTGCGGGAATTTGAGAACTATTAGGTACAGGCACTGCGTCTGAATTAGCCACGTTACTCCGCTTTTGCACCAAAGGGACGAAAAATTAGGCGGCACGGCCCCTGGAAATTTCCACTAAGGATTCGTCCGGCCTTGACTACAGTATGCACCAGCAGCCAGGAGACGAACCGGAAAATTGAGCAAACAATTCGTTTTCAACCCTATGCCGGCCCGGAACGCCCGAAGCCCGGGCTTCAGATGCCCGGGAACAGTATTTAGCTCAATAACTGCTCAATTATTGTGAATTTTTCCCACCCGGCCGCACCCAGACAGTAAACTTTTGCAATGAGGCCACAGGAAGGCTCCAACCCATGACGAACGTTGCTGGTGGACTTGCCCGTGTCGGCTTCCGGGGCGCCGTGTGGCAGGGGCTTGCCCTGGTGGGCGGGAAGGCGATCGTCCTCATAACGACGATCGTGCTGGCACGCCTCCTCTCGCCTGAACAGTATGGCCTCGTGGCCGCGGCACTGGTCCTCATGGCCTACGTCGAGACCGTCGCCGATGCCGGCGTCGCGCAGGCGCTGGTCTATTTGCCTCCCTCCGGCGTCGCGGCCCGCTCGGCGCTGCTGGTTTCAGTGGTTCTTGGTACATCCCTGGCACTCTTGACGTTCTTTTCGGCGCCATGGATCGCCGGGCTTTTCCAGCTGCCGGACGTGGGCCCCCTGGTGCAGGTGCTGTCCATCGCAGTCCTGGCAACGTCGCTGGGTGCGGTTCCGGAAGCCCTGCTGCGACGCGACCTTCTGTTCAGGAGGCTGGCGGTGGCCCCGATTATCCGGGCGCTCGTCACAGGAGTACTGAGCCTGGTCCTCGCCTTCGCAGGGTACGGTGCCTTCTCGCTCGCGGCAGGCACCGCGGCAGGGACGGTTGCGTATGCTGCTACGTGCTGGTGGCTGGTCCGCAAGGGCGCTCCCTGGCAGATCTGGCGCGTGGCAAAAGACGCTCTCCGGGCAAACCTTAAATTCGGCGTTCCGGTGGCAGGCAGTAATCTCCTGGCGCGGCTCATCTTCGACATCGACTATGTGATCATCGGCGTGATCCTTGGCGCCCAGGCCCTGGGCTACTACACGCTGGCCTTCAGGCTCCCCGAAGCCCTGATCATCAACGTCTTCTTTGTACTCTCCACGGTCCTGTTCCCGCTTTACACCCAGGTGCAGCACCAGCCGGAACGGTTGCGGGACGGCTACCTGAAGGGTGTCCGCGTACAGTCCCTGTACGGCATGACGGCAGGTGTGGGTTTGGCAGTTCTGGCACCGATCCTCGTTCCCCTGGTCTTTGGCGGCCAATGGTCTGAGTCTGTCATTCCGCTCGTGTTCCTGGCCCTGTATGCGGCAGCACGCTCCCTGGGAGCGGGCGCGAACGACGTCTACAAGGCCATAGGCCGCCCCGGTATCTCGATCACGTTCTCACTCATCCGGCTGGCAGTGTTGGTGCCCGTCCTGCTGGTGGCTGCCCAGTGGGGGATCATCGCCGTTGCGTGCGCCCAAATGGCAACAGCACTTCTCTTTGCCGTCGGAATGCAGACGGTGGCTGCCAAGGTGATCCACATCGGACCAAAAGCAATGCTGCGCGCTGTTTTGCCGGCCTTTGCCTGCAGCATCGCCGTGGCGGGGGCCGGGACAATCATGTTCCTGCAACCGTACTTGGGTGCTCCCCTGACAGCGGCGCTGGTGTTTGTGACCGCCATAGCGGCCGTGTACGGCGTCCTCCGGTGGGGATTCCCAACCCTGCACAATGAGCTGCTGCACCTCGTTCGCCGCCGGCAGAATGCCCCCGCTGACTAGGAGGGCTCGGGCAACCGTCCCCGCTCAGACGGAGATGCGGACGGGGTCAGCGTGACCGGGCACGCCGGTTCGACGATCACCTGCCGCCAGCAGGACAACGGCGCAAATGTCGGTAATCGGGCAGCTATAGAGCCGATGTACCGCCTATCACCGCCGGTGCCGTCGAACGGCAAAGCGCGACGGCGGGTCCTTCCCGGGGAAACCGCAGCCTGACTCGGCCTGACCTGCTTGACCCGGAGGGGCCCTTCCCGCCCCACGTCCCTTACAAACCAGGTCCCTTACAAAGGGGATGCCTCCCTGCGAGGGACAGCAGGCACGGCGTCCGGCTCCTTTGGCGCCGCAAGGTCCGAGCCGATGACCAGGCCGAGGATGATGAAATAGGGTGCCGCCGAGTTGGGACTGAGCGCTACCTCATTGAAGGCGGCATTCAAGAGGAACCCGCCCAGGAGGCCTGCCGCCAACGTCTTATCGCGGAGGTCCTTGATCCGTACTACGTGCCTCGACAGCTGGACAAAAAACACCAGGTACACGGCCAGCCCGACTATTCCGAGTTGACCGATGACCATGCCCAGTCCGCTCTCCGTCACGGCCGACGTGGACTCGGACCCTTCCGAAAATAGACCAGCGAGCACTCCGGAACTGCCCAGTCCACGCCCGAGGGGATGCTGCGGGAACTCCACAAAGGCAGCGGTGAACCCGTCAATATGTGCCGCTGTACTGCCTGTTGAACTGGAAACGGTAAACAAATAGAAGTTGTATGCCCCGGCAGCCAGCAGCAACAGCGCAATAATGTGGCTGGTTCTCGATGCGTAGAAGCGGGTCCAAAATGCCAGGAACACGATCAGGCCAAGGAGTGCACCCTTACTGACCGCCAACACCATCGCTGCCACCGTTGCGATCTGGCAGAGCAGCCCGCGGAGATACCAAGCCGCCATGAACACGGCGAAGAGGAAGGTTCCGAAATTCACCGGGTCCGCGAAGGGACCCGCCATGCGCCTAAGGAACTCACCCGGAACCACCTGCTCCGAAGCAAAGAAGTTCTTGGGCAGGCCGGAGTCCTGCTGAACAGAAATTCCCTTCTTCTCCCACAGGTCCCGGAGGTTGAGTGTCTGCCAGAAATCAGGCGTGTTCGCTTCAATGAAACCGAAGACAATCGCCACAAAGCCCAGCATCACCAGATAGCGGAGGTATACGGCATGCCTGGCCCAGGAGCTGGCATGCAGGCCAATAAGGAGGAACAGGAAAGGAGCCACGATGTTCCTTGAAGAGGCGGCTGCTGCTGCCAAATCATGTTGGAACAACACGACGGTCGCAGCACCGTAGAGAACAAGGATGGCCAGGCAGGTTGTCACTGCCTTGATCAGCTTCCGAAGGGCCTTCCCTTCCGGAACCGGCTTTTTTGCCGAGATCAAAACCAGATACAGGGCAACCGAGAAGAGGAAATTCAGGATGATGGCAAACTGGAGCCGTCCGCTGTCCATGGCATCAGCGACAGTGGTTAGATAGACGTTCTGCGTCGCTGACATGATCGTCGGAATGATGAGGAAAAACGAAATCTCGGCTTTTCGCTCAGCCAACCGGTGAATCAATTGCGCTGTGACAGAGAAGAAGACCACCGCTGCCACTGCGGCAAGAATCGCGATCGAGCCGAGGCTGGCGGCGATGGTGATGAGTACCAGCCCACCGCCGAACAACAGGAAAGGGACGATGTCCAGCCGGGGCGAGAACCCGGAAGCCGTTTCCTTGGTGTACATCTTCTCCCCCATAGTGTCGAGCGTGCAGGCAATCAGCGGCTGATCGTACCTAGGCAGGAATGGCTGCCCAGTCGGTGACCGCATGGCGCCAGAGCCAGAAGTCGCGGTCAGCTGTCACCGCGGCCTGGACGTGGCCGGTGTCCCCGTCATGTACGGTCTGTCCTGCCAGGCGGTAGGTCATTGTGGCTGCTGAACGCGCCCATGTTGCGATGACCAGGTAGGGAAGCAGTTCCGGTTCCACGTTACGCAGCCGCAGGTGTTGCGCCAGGGGTTTCAAGGCCCATCCCCCGGGACTGAAGGCATTCTCGAAGGCCCGGAGCTGAAGGCGGCGGGAGGACAACGCATCTTCCTGCGACTGGCCAATGTACTGCAGGTAGAAAATCAGGTCATGGGCGGGCAGGCCATCAAGGCGCGAGCGTTCCCAGTCCACCACCTGGAGGCGGCCGTTCGGCTGCAGGAACAGGTTCTGGTAGCTGAGGTCACCATGTTCCACAACTGCCGGAAGCTGCTCGGCCCGCAGTGGCGCCAACACCTCATGGGTGCGGTCAATTAGCCGGGCCACTTCCGTGTCCGCCGGCAGCAGCGATGCCAGTTCGGCCAAGGGGCTGGCGATGGTCCGCTGGTACCAGTCCGTGTTTTCCGGCACCTGCCTGGTGCACGGCAGCGCAGCGACGAAGTTCAGGCCTGCGTCCAAGGCACGGGGAAAGTCCTGCACAACGAGGTGGGGCTCCAGCAGGCTGCCCACCACGGCGGTCTCAATCAGCACTGTCTGTCCCCCGACGTCCAGAACTCCCACAACTTCCGGAGCACCCTGTTCGGACCCTACTCCCAGCGACTTGAGCTGCAGCAGTACATCGGCTTCCTTGCGCACGCTTTCGTTGTCTCCAGGCTGGCGGGGGATCTTGACCACGAGCCGGGGAACCTGGGCGTCCGTGGAAAAAATGAGGGCCACTACGTGCCGGGAAGTGACAAACTGCGGCGTCAGCAGGAGTGTTTCCCACTGGCCGGTGAGGCCGAACTTCTTCAGCTCGAGCGCCCGGTAGTTATCGCGGAGGATCTGGTCAATGTATTTCACTGCAACTCCTGCCGGCCGGCTTCCGGTGCCCGTCGGCCAACAACGGTGCCTTCAGCGGCGGCCACATTGAACACGCCCAGGTTTAACGCAAGCCTCCCGATTGCAGCCTTGGCTTTTCCAAAGCGTACGCCCGAATAATGCGCCAGGGTATCTTGGACCGCAGTCCTCGACGCCGTAGGCACAAAGCGTGCTGGCCGTTCGAGTGTTGGCACATGCCAGTAGACCGCCACGTCATCGAAGCCTGACCTTTCCAGCGCCCGCTTCCACCCCGCGAGGGTGTACGGGCCCGGACGGGACCCAAATGAACGCCGAACCTGCAGGCAGATCCAGCCGCCCGGCCGGAGGGACCCCGCGGCGCTGGCAAACAGGCTCGCGTCCGGTTCGGAGAGCAGGACGACGTCGAATTCATTGGCCGGGGCGGGTCCGGGAGATGCCTCGATACGGCGGGCGGACGGGTCCAGCAGGGCGATCGCCGCCACCGCGTCGCTGCTGAGCCCGCCTCCATAGCCGAGCTTGTCAGGTTGGCTTACGGGAAGCAGGAAACGCCAATCCAGCAGCGTCCACAGATGCAGGGGGAGCGGTTCCGTACCGGCTTGCCCGTCCATTCCTTTGGGCGCGGCCACATCCCACAAGAGCCCGCTGGCCTTTACGCGGACCTGGGATTCTGATTGGCTGGCGTCCAGGACGTGCGCTGAGGGAATTTCCTCGGCCAGCTCCAGATACGCTTTGCGCCATTCCTCCAGTTTCTGGGGAGTGTGCTCACCCTTCCTGGCAAACATGACCTCGCCGGGGACGTCAAGGACCAGGACGAGGTCAGGGCGCGGCTGGAACCGCAGGGCCAGCGCATCCGTCATCGCGGCCAGGCGGCTTTCCGACTTCGAACCGGGGAGCAGGACATCGAATGCGAGGCGGTCCATCAGCACCACCCGGCCGCGGAGGGAGTAGTATCTCGCGGCAAGTCCGGCGCGGAATATCCGGAACACCTTCCTGACCAGGAACCCGCCACGGATCTTCTGGAGCCACCGGTCCATGGGACTGCTGGACCACAGTCCCATGTAGACATAGGCAGACGGCAGGGGGCAGCTGGAGCGGAGGCCGTGGAGCAGGGTGGTCTTGCCCGCCCCGTCGGGGGCCAGCACTCCTGCCACGGGCCCGCGGCCCTTGAGCTTGGGGCCGACCCGCCTCAGCGCCCTGTTGCCCGAGCCGATAAGCCACGGCGGAACCCTGGTGCCGGCCCACCGGCTTTTCAGGTCAGCCGAGGTGGCGGGGACGTCGTCGAAATTTTCGGACTGCAGAAGATTGAGCAGCGTTCCCGCTGTTCCGGTCCCAAATTTCCGGTCCAGGAACAGGGCGATGGGGTTTTCGGCCGTCGCCACGGCAGCTGCGGACCGGGCCGCCGGGACCTTGGCGGGAGTAACTGCACCCTTGTCGAGCACCAGGTGAAGGATATGGAGCCAGGCCTGGTCCTGGATTTCGGGCAGCCACAACGGCCCCAAGGCCACCCGTCGCCGAAGGCAGCCGGCGGCCAGGGCGGTCCCGAGCTCCTGGAACTGCCCAAAACTGATGTCCGAAACCACGTCCAGTTTGATCCAGAGATCCTCGTCCGCGAGGTAGCGGAAATAGAAGCGGTGGCTCCCGTGGCCCAGCGCGACCACGCGCCGGAACCCCACACCGGCAAGATGGCGGTCCAGGCCGGGCACCAGTTCAGCGGAAATAAGCAGGTCAACGTCCCCCGCAGGCCGCACCAAGTCGTCCTCACCCCGCAGCAGAACCCACGGCAGTCCGGACTTATCGAGTTCCCGGAACACCGCTATCAGTGCCGAATTAACCTTTGGAATGGCGCCTGAATTTATGCCATGTCGATATTTGCTGGCAAATTCCGACTCAGAATGGGAAACCGGAAGTTGGGGAGAATTCGACAATTCGCTCACCACTTCTTGATAGTTTGAATTTCGACGGCGCCCTGCCCGCTGCACGCAGGCAGGGCACCGCTGATCCGACGGCAGTCCCGAGAGCCTACCCCCTACCTAATGGGGCGGCACGAGTAGTGGGTACTCACATTTTTCGGCCCTGGCCCCGTGAACTACGTAGGTAAAGGGCATCAATCTGCCGGCTCGGCCGGGTATAGGTACCTTGCCGGCTGTCGTGGGCATTAGGTAGGGGAGGCCGTGGAGTGCGGGCCATTAGGTAGGTAGGGCATCCGCTCCCCTCTTGAGGAAAAGCAGGGGTGATCTTGAGCAAATACTAAGTGAACGATATATGGCGCTTTGCATAAATTCAGGGCTATATTCGCTTAACGGCTGGGAACCGTGCTGGAGGTGCAAGCCGACAGCCTGCCGACCCAATGGTTATATCCATAACCGGATGGCGGCATACAGTATTGGAACAACTACTAGCGAAAGAATTTGGTCTCCTTCTTCGAGGATTGGGGACCCATGTCATTGTTAGGGCGAAACAAGGAGCTGGACAGGCTTCTTTCGGTGATCCGCGGTCCCAAGGACACGGCCCTGGCGGTGATCGGTGGCCACGGGGTTGGAAAGTCGGCTTTGCTTTCAGAAGTCCCCACACTTTCCGACTACAAAACCGTTTTCCTCGGGGCAAGCGCGTTCGAATCCGACTGGCCTTTGTCCGGTGTCACGGCTCTCCTCAACGCCATGGATGATCCCGTACTCAACAGAATCGCTGATGAACTCCTGCGCGATACTGCCGGATCCCTGGACGTGCCGGCCATTTCCTCAATGCTCCTCAACGGCCTGCACCAGCGCGCATCCTCCCGGACGGTCATCGTCATCGATGACGCAGACCAGCTGGATCCGGGCAGCCAGGCGGTGATCGGCTTCCTGGCCCGCCGCCTGTCCGGAACGGACATTGCCATGTTCGTATGCCTCCGTGACGAAACACCCGACAGCCCGTTCAGCGGCCTGGCTGTGCTGCACCTCCAGGCGCTGAGTTACAGCGACACCGTGAGGATGCTCGAAGCAATCCCCGCACGACAAGCCACGACGGCGGCCGCCCACGCAGTTGCCGCAGCGACCCGTGGAAACCCGCTCGCCGCCGTCGAACTTTATGCCCGGCTGCTGGAACGGCAGGCCGAGGGAAAGTTCGCCCTCCCGGTTCCCCTGCCCGGCAACGGCAGCTTCGAGGCGGAATTCGCCTTGGTGGTGGGCGGACTGACCGCGCCGGCACGGAACGTGCTGGATCTGCTGTCCCTCTCATGCCGGAGCGACATCACCACGCTGGAAAAGATCAGCAAGGATGTGTGGACCGGCGTGGACGAACTGCTGGCCTGCGGGATTGTGCACCGCACTGGCCCGCACCTTGCAATCCGGGACCAGCTGCTTCGCGGGTACGTCTTTGGCGCCATGACCCCGGCAGTCCGCACGGCCAACCACCGGGCGTTGGCGGACGCGTGCCAGGACACTGACCCGTACGCCCGCAGGTGGCATCTGAGCTTCACGGCGCTGGAACGGCAGACCCCGTTCGGTTTGCTCCGCCATGCCGTGGACCTGATCCGGGGCGGCGAACTGTCCTTCGCTGTGGAGTACGTTGAACGCGCCCTGACCATCAACCCCTGGGAAGCGGAAACAGCGGCACGCCTGGCGGCGATCGCTGAGCTGCTGTTCAACCGGGGTGAGTTCGTTTACGCCCGGCGCTACCTGGAATGGGCACAGCGGGTGACCCGGAATCCTGCCTTGATCCTGCGGCTGACGGGGCTCTCCTTCGAAATCGACTTCATCCAGGGGGGAGCAGTCCGTTCCAGCATGGTGCTGCGCCTGGTGAAGGAATTCGGCCAGCACGATCCTGCCTTCGCCGCCAATCTCCTCGCCGTCGCCGCGGTGTACTACGCGGAACGCTGGGAATTCCAGGATGCGTGCGAGCTTCTCCAGTACGCCGGCAATTTCCTGGACGCGGCATCAGCCGAGTGCCTTGAGCTTACGGAACGTGCCAGGCTGCTCACCGAGTCCACCAGCGGCGACGGGGTCCAGCCCGGACGCAAGTACACCCTCGAGGGCGGCTCCGTGGCCGGCCTCCTGATCCAGGGCCGTGCCTTCAGCTACGCGGAGCGCTACGACCAGGCGCAGGAACTCTTTGCCATGGTGCGGACCTCTACACGGGACGCCCACGTGAACTGGCGGGAAACGGCCCTGTTCCTGGCTGTAGACAACGAGATCAGGGCAGGAAACGTCCGGACGGCGAGCAAGCTGATGGATGACCTTGAACTTTTTGAACCCGAGTTCAAGTACCACCGCGGGCTCCGCCACGTTTTCCGGGTCTGGCGCGCCCACGCGCTGGGGGATGAAACCCTCGCCCACAGTTACGCGGCCGAGGCACAACGCTTCGCCGGCGCCGAAAGCCACCCGGCCATCACCGCCCAGCTTGCTGCCTGGCAGGGCCACTTCGCACTGCTTCGGGGTGACCTGGCAGAATCCCTTGCCCAGCTCTCACGCGCGGCCGAGATTGGCACGAGTTTCACCAATCCCACGCTGCTGCGCTGCGACGCGGACCTCGTGGAGGTACTGGTCCGGCTGGGACGCCACCGGGAAGCAACCCAGGCCCTCCTCAGCCTGGAGAGCCGTTCCGTCGGATTGCGTTCACCGTGGCTGATGATGGCGGTTGCCCGCAGCCGTGCCATCCTTGCGGACGGTGAGCAGTCGCTGCAGTTGTTCGGCCAGGCCCTGGACAGCAGGAACTCGCGTGATTCGTTGCTTGAACGGGCAAGGACCATGCTGTGTTATGCAGAACGGCTGAAGGCACTTGGCCGCCTGCGGGATGCCCGCGACGGTCTTCTGCGGGCCAAGGTCATGTTCGACGAAGTTGGTGCCAACGCGTGGATCCAGCACGTGGATGCGCTCCTGCTGGACGAACGGGTGGAAGCACCTGGCCCACAGGGAAACCCGGCCATGCTGCTCCTCGCTGACCACGAACGCGTCCTGGCAAGAATGGTTGCCCGGGGCATGCGCAACAAGGAGATCGCCTCAACCCTCTTCGTTTCCGTGAGGACCGTCGAGGTGAGGCTGACCGCCATCTACCGCAAGCTCGGGGTTGAGTCACGCGCCCAGCTGACTGCCCTGGCTGCCAGCAAGGAAAAGGCGGCTCCGGAGCCGTACATCCTGCCGGTTCTCTAGTGCCGGCTGCAGCTGCTGCAGCTACCCGCATTATCCACAAAATTCCTTCGCGGGACCCACAAAGGGCCCGTGCAAACCCTCCGCAGGTGGCTTTCCGTGACTAGTTTTGCTTCACGGCAAGAGCACAAGCGGACATACCGGAAGGGGTCACCATGGCAGAAGCACCCGTCACCGGACAGCGGCGTCCCATGTTTTACGGGACCAAACGCTCAGCGCTCACCGGCAGCCTGGCAGGCGAGCGTCCCGCCTTGGCGGGCGACGGTCCTGCCCCGGGAGTATCTCCCGGCTACCGCCCGGCCGTCAGCCTTGTCCCCCCGGCGCTGGACCGCAAGGCGTCCTCCGCGGACTGGATTTCGGTCCACATCAACCTGTTGCGTGTCACGGACTCGCTGCTGATCGCCGGGGCGGTCGCCCTCGGCTACCACCTTGCCAGTCCAGGGCTTCTGAGCAGGACATCAACGGCCGCCGGGATCGCGGCGAGCGTTGCGCTGGCACTGATCTGGATCGCTGCACTGGAAATCTACAGGACACGCGATCCCAAAGTCCTGGGCGTCGGTGCAGACGAGTACAAACGGGTCATTTCGGCCACCTTCCGGCTCTTTGGCCTAATTGCCATTGCTTCCGTCGTCTTCTCGATCCAGAGCGGCGCCACCATGTTCGCCGTGGCCTTACCGGTGGGCACCGTGTCGCTGACCGCCAACCGCTGGCTTTTCCGGCGCCGGCTGGCGACTGAAAAAGCCAAGGGGCGGCACCTGTCACGGGCCATCGTCGTCGGCGAACCCGAGGACGTCCGGTACGTGGTCCAACAGATCGAAAAGAAGTCCGGCCCCGTCTACAAGATCCTCGGCGTGTGCCTTCCCGGTTCGCGCCGGGGGGCCAGGCTGCGCGTGGGCGAGCAGCTGGTGCCCGTCCTTTCTTCCACGGATGACATTTCCCGGACTGCCCGCCTCGCGCAGGCCGATGCCGTGATCGTTGCCGGGCCCCTCCCGGGCGGGAACAAGTTCATCCGGGAACTGGGGTGGAGGCTGGAGGAATGCTCTGCCGAGATGGTGCTGGCAGCAACCCTCACGAACGTCGCGGGGCCGCGTATCCACTGGCGCCCTGTGGAAGGTCTTCCGCTCATGCATGTGGACATTCCCCAATATTCCGGCGGCAAGCACGTCCTCAAGCGGGTCATGGACGTTGTCCTTGCCGGTGCCGCCATCACCGCACTTTCGCCGCTGTTGCTGCTCCTTGCCGTCATCGTCCGGCTGGACAGCCCGGGTCCCGTCCTGTTCCGCCAGGACAGGATTGGCAAGGGTGGCCAGACCTTCGGCATGTACAAGTTCCGGTCCATGGTGGTGGATGCCGAGGAGCGCCAGGCCGTGCTGCACGAGACCAACGAAGGTGCCGGGGTCCTGTTCAAGATGCGCAATGATCCCCGGGTCACGCGGTGCGGGCGGTGGATGCGGAAGTACTCCCTGGACGAACTCCCGCAGCTCTGGAACGTCGTCCTCGGCGACATGAGCATGGTGGGCCCGCGCCCTCCCCTTGCACGCGAAGTCAGCGGGTACGAGCAGCACACCCACCGGCGCCTCCTCATCAAGCCCGGCCTCACTGGCCTCTGGCAGATCAACGGGCGCTCGGACCTGTCCTGGGACGAGGCAGTGCGCCTGGACCTCTACTACGTCGAAAACTGGTCAATCCCGGGTGACCTGCTGATCTTGTGGCGGACTTTCCGTGCCGTCATCCAACCTTCCGGCGCCTACTGACGGTGCCTGCTGACGGCGCCTACTGACAAAGAGGATGAGAATGGAAGCTTTCGCTAAGGACTTCGGTCGCGGCAGGGACGGCGTTAACGCAGACAGGTTGCGTATCGCGGTGGTTGGCGCAGGTTCCCGCGGAGCAGGCATGGCCGAAACCCTCCAGGCCAGCCCGGACTGGGATCTGGCAGCCATCTGCGACGTGGACTCCCGCCGGGCCGGGACAGTCTCGGAAAAGCTTGGCGGTGCGCCCTGGTTTGAGGCCATCGACGAATTGCTGGACAGCGTGGAAGTGGATGCGGTGGCGATCGCCACCCCCCTCCGCGCCCTGTTCGGAACCGGAATGACTGCGTTGCGGGCAGGCAAGCACGTCCTGGTGGAACAGCCGTTGGCGGACAGCCTGGAGCGCGGGCAGCAGATGGCTGCCGAGGCGGACGCCAAGGGCGTTGTGCTGATGGCAAACAAGGCCCAGTGTTTCGAGCCTGCCGTGCAAAAGATGCAGAAGTTGGTGGGCAGCGGATCCCTGGGCGATATCCTTTTCGTCGAAGCGGTGCGGACCGAAAGCAACCTGGCCCGGACTGACCGGGACGTCTTCTGGGACCTGGCCCCGGACAGCCTTGCCCTCCTTGACTATGTGTTCGCCGGGCGGCTCAACCCCCAGGGAGTTTCGGCGCTCGGGGGTGACCCGCTGGGAACCGGCCGCGACTGTGTTGGACACGTGGTTTTCCGGCTTCCCAACGACGCCACGGTGCACCTGCACGTCAACAACCTGAGCCGCGTGAAAAGCCATCAGCTGGTCATTGCGGGTTCGCAGCTTGTCCTGGTGTGGGATGCCACGCTTCCACAGGAACAGCTGGGCATCTTCGACTCCGATTCGTCCACGCAGCAGCGGCGGCGCTCCCCGTACTGGGCGGAGCCGGGCGCACTTCAGGTGCCGGCCGAAGATGGACAGGCGCCCGCCTTCGGGCAGGAGGCGCGGGACCGCGTGGCTGCCGAGTTCGCCCGCCGGGCGCGCGGGCACCAGCGGGCACCGTCCACCAATACGTCCGGCCTGCGGGTCCTTGGCATGTTGGAGGCCGTGACCCGCAGCAGGGGCCTCGAAGGCCAGGCGTCGAGCATCCACGTACCAGGGCCCGAGGACTACCAGCAGCAGGCCGCAGGCTCCTGGCTTGAAAGCGTCCTGTGGTCCAGGTGACACGAACTGCCGGTCTCCGTTCCGTTCCTCCTAGGAAAGATGGTGCCTCGTGGCCACCGAATCAGCTGTTGCACGCATCGAAGTAATGAAGCCCTGGCTGGGCCAGGAGGAAGCTCATGCGCTTGCCGAGGTGGTCTTCTCCGGATGCGTCACCCAAGGTCCGAAAGTCAAGGAGTTCGAGGTCGACTTCGCAGCCGCGCAGGGGGCCAGGTTCGCAGTAGCCACGTCGAGCTGCACCACCGCGCTGCATTTGGCCCTCGTGGTGGCGGGAATCGGTCCCGGTGACGACGTTGTTGTACCGTCGCTGTCGTATATCGCTACGGCCAACGCCGTGACGTACGTCGGCGCACGCCCCGTCTTCTGCGACGTGGATCCTGCCACCGGCAACGTGACCGCGGAGACCATCCACGCCGCCCTGACCCTGGACACCCGGGCGGTGATCGTGGCGGACCAGGGCGGAGTGCCCGTGGACCTGGACCCCATCCGCGATCTGTGCGACCGCCACGAAATCACGGTGATCGAAGACGCTGCCTGCGCGGTGGGCTCGCGGTACAAAGGAAAACCGGTGGGCGCCGGCGCCCACATCACCGTGTGGTCCTTCCATCCCAACCACATCCTCACCACCGGGGAAGGCGGCATGCTCACCACCCGGCGGGCGGACTGGGCGGCCCGGGCCCGGGCCCTGCGGGAACATTCAAGCAGCCTGGCAGCCCTCAACCGGGAAGAACTGTTCCTGTCACCCCGCGAGGTCTGCCTCGAAGTTGGCTTCGACTACCGCATGACCGACCTGCAGGCCGCCGTCGGAATCATCCAGTTGCGGCGGCTGCCGGAAATGGTGGAACGGCGCCGGAAGATCGCGGGCATGTACGTCGACGCCCTCAAGAGCCTCAAAGGCCTGAGGATCGTGTCCGATCCTCCGTACGGCACCACGAACTACCAATCCCTGTGGCTGGAAGTCCTCCCGGGGTTCCCCATGACCCGCGAGGCCCTGCTGGAAAGACTGGCCGACGCCGGCATCACGGCACGGCGCGGGGCGTACGCCGCGCACCGCCAGCCGGCGTACCGCTGGCGCGACAACGGCAACGCCAGGCTGCAGTCCACGGAGCGGCTGAGCGACCGCACCCTGGTCCTCCCCGTGTTCCATGAGATCGACTCGTCCAGCATCAACCGCGTCATCAACGCCATCCGGAACGCAGCGCACCCGGTGGGCACGTGAGTGAGCTGATCCTTATTTCCGTGAGCGGCCTTGCCCGTGAAGTCCTGGCGATGGTGCGCAGCAGTGGCCAGTACGACGTCGTTGGCCTGCTGGATGATGACAAGGAGATGGCAGGTGTCACCGTGGACGGGGCGCCTGTCCTGGGGAGCATCGATGATGCCGCCAACTACACCCATGCGTTCCTGCTGGTGTGCCTGGCGTCCGGGAAGGCCCGGGAAGCCGTGGTGGACCGCCTCACGTCCCTGGGCATCCATGAATCGCGGTACGCAACGGCGGTGGATCCTTCGGTGCAGTACCCCGAAGGCTGCCGGATAGGGCGGGGAAGCATCCTCTTGCGCAATGTCACCCTGACAGCCGCCGTCACCCTTGGCTCACACGTGGTGGCAATGCCCTCGGTGACTTTCACCCACGACGACGACGTGGCGGACTTTGCGACGTTCGGCGCGGGCGTGTCGTTGGGCGGCGGAGTCCGGATAGGGAAGGCTGCCTACCTCGGCATGAATTCCAGCGTCCGTGACAGGACGTCGGTGGGCGACTATGCCACCGTGGGCATGGGCGCTGCCGTGCTCAGTAACGTCCCTGCCGGAGAAACGTGGGTTGGAGTCCCCGCCCACGAAATCGACCAGCACCTGTTCGCTTTCGGAAAGGAACCGTCCCGCTAGACGGCCGTCCGGAAGAACAGCCCGGTCACCGCGGCCAGGCGCCAGGGATCCTCCACGCCGCACAGCTCCCGCGCGGAATGCATGGAGAGCAGTGGAACGCCCACGTCCACCGTCCGGATTCCCAGGCGGGTGGCGGTCAGCGGACCGATGGTGGAACCGCATGGAATCGCATTGTTGGACACGAACTCCTGGTAGGGCACGCCGGCATCGGCACACAGCCGGGCCCACAGCGCTGCGCCGGGGGCGTCAGTGGCGTAGCGCTGGTTTGCATTGATCTTCAGGAGCGGTCCGCCGTTGAGCACCGGATGGTTGGCGGGGTCGTGCCGCTCCGCGTAGTTGGGGTGCACGGCGTGTCCGGCGTCTGCGGACACACAGAACGACGCCGCCAGTGCCTGCCGCCGCTGGCTCACCGTGGCGCCCAGCCCGTCAGAGATCCGGACCAGGACATCCTCAAGAATGGGACCGCAGGCACCCGAGCGGGAATTTGAGCCGATTTCCTCATGGTCGAACGCCGCCAGGACGGCGATCGGGCTGCCGGTGCCGGGCGCGGACGCATGTGCGATCAGCGCCGCCAGCCCCGCATGGGTGGAGGACAGGTTGTCCAGGCGCCCGGAGGCAAAGAACTCACTGTTGCCCCCGAAAACCGAAGGGGCCTGCGTGTCCGCCATGACGACGTCGTACCCGCCAATTTCGGCAGCGTCCACGGACGCGCCGGAAACGTGGGACGCCAGCACGGCCAGCAGGTCGGTATCTGAAGGATTGCCGAGCCCCCACACCGGATTCATGTGCCGCTGCTTGTCCAGTGCCAGGCCGTCGTTGACAGCGCGGTCCAGGTGGATGGCCAGCTGCGGGAACCGGAGCATCGGCCCGGTGGCGGTCAGGTGTTCGGTGCCGTCCAGCATGACCAGGCGTCCGGCCAGCTGCAGCTCCCGGTCAAGCCAGGAGTTCAGCAGCGGTCCGCCGTACACCTCCACGCCCGCCTGCAGCCAGCCGTGGGCCCCTGTGGTGGGCTTGGGCTTGAGCTTGAAGGTGGGCGAATCCGTATGCGCGCCCAGGATGTTAAACCCGGTGGCCGGCCCTGCCCCTTCGGGAACAACCCAGGCAATCAGCGCGCCGTCCCGGATGATGAAGTACTGTCCCGGTCCGCCCTCCCAGGGCTGCAGTTCGTCCAGGCGCGCAAAGCCCGCCTGCTCCAGCCGCCGCCCCGCCTCGTGCACGGCGTGAAAGCTCGACGGCGATGCGCTGACGTAGGCGCCAAGGTCCTGGATATGGTCTGCGGCGGAGGCAAGGGAAGGCATGGTCTCGAGTCTAGACGGCGTTGGGCCGCGGATCTCAGTAGTCCGGGTTGCTCGGCACCACCAGGCCGGTTTCGTACGCGTAGACAACGGCCTGGACCCGGTCGCGCAGGTGCAGCTTGGTGAGGATGCGGCGGACGTGGGTTTTCACGGTCGCTTCCGAGAGGTAGTACCGGTGGGCGATTTCTGCGTTGGACAGCCCCTCAGCCATCGCCTCCAGCATTTCCGTTTCCCGCGGGGTCAGGTCCGCCAGCAGGGGGTCAGGTGCAGGAACGGCCGGGGCCGGGCGGGCGGCACCCCGGACATATGTTTCCAGCAGCCGCTGCGTGACGCGCGGCGCCACCACGGCGTCCCCGCTGGCCACCACCCGGACAGCGCTGACTAACTCCGACGGCGCCACGTCCTTGAGGAGGAAGGCCGAGGCTCCTGCCTGGAGGCCGGCAAAGGCATACTCGTCCACGTCGAAGGTGGTCAGGATGATGATCCGGGCACAGGAACCGGAGGCGGTGATGGCGCGCGTTGCCTCGATGCCGTCCAGCACGGGCATGCGGACGTCCATCAGCACCACGTCCGGGCTCAGCTCCCGGGCCTGCCGCACCGCGTCGGCCCCGTCCGAAGCTTCCCCAACAATCCTCAGATCCTCTTCACCCTCCAGGATCAGGCGGAATCCCATCCGCAGCAGCGGCTGGTCATCAGCCAGCAGGACGTTGATGGGTGCGTTCCCGGTCATGGGTTGCCTTGCAGTTCGTAGGGGCGGATGGAACCGGTGGAGTCGTCCTCGGGCCAGGACAGCACGGCGTGCACGCGCCAGCCCCGGCCGCTGGGCCCCGCTTCCACGGAACCGGAATAGATCCTGGAGCGTTCAGCCATCCCGGCCAGCCCCTGTCCGGATCCGTGGGAACCAGCAGCACCGGACGGGGAAGTACCTCCATCCTGGGCGGGATGCCCGGTCACTCCGGAGCCGTCGTCGAGCACGTCAATGGTCACCGTGGAGCCGGAGCGGACTACGGTGACATCCACCCGGGTCAGGGCGCGGCCGTAGCGGAGCACGTTGGTAAGCGATTCCTGAACGATCCGGTACACCGTGAGCTGGAACGCAGCATCGCCGGGCAGGGCAGGCCCGGTGTGGGAGTAGTGCAGCGGCAGGCCCGCGGTGCGGAAGCCGTCCAGCAGGCTGGCCAGGCTGTCCCCGGCAGTCAGCGGCGGCCGGGGCGCAGCGGTGCCCGTGTCATCACGCAGGACGCCCAGGACCCGGCGCATGTCAGCGAGGGCGGTGCGTCCCGTCCGGGACAGTTCGCCGAGCACCTCGCCGGCACGCTCCGGGCTTTTCCGGACCACAACGGCGGCACCGTCGGACAGGCTGATCATCACCGTCAGCGAGTGCGCCACCACATCGTGCATTTCGCGTGCAATCCGGTTCCGTTCGTTGACGGAGGCAAGACTCGCGGTCCGGGCGGCCCAGGCGGCGACCTCCTGCTCGTGCTCACGGCGTTGCCGGACGCTGATTCCGAGGCCGGTGGCCAGGATGTTGGACAGGGCGATGCTGGCGCCGGTGGCGATGCTGGTCAGGAGGTGGAAGTCGCCCGGGTTGACTCCCGGATCGTGGACGAAGGAGTTCTCCATGGGTCCCACGGCCGCCAGGAGATAGAGGAGTGCCAGCGGGGCCGTAGCCGCGGCCATGGCGATGAGTGCGAAGCGGCGGCTGTGGGCCAGAGCCACGGCATACAGCGAGAACCACAGTCCCGCGGATACGTTGGAGCCCCAGGGGTGGAGCAGGGTGACCGCTACCTCCACCACAGCGACAAAGGCCACAAGGCCCACGGGATAGAACCGCCGCAGGAACATGGACCCCGCCACCAGCACCAGCAGGGCGGCTGCAAGCCAGTTGCCGGACCTGGCCGCGTCCACCACGGTGGGTGCCACCAGGAGGCTGTAGCTGGCGGCCACAACAGCGTCCATGACCAGTGGGCGCCGCTGCAGGTACCGGCGAAGCCGTCCTTTGCGCCTCGCCGTGAGCTCGGCAAAGGACGCGTCGGCCTGCCCGGCCGGCGCGTCCTTAACAAATGCCGTTTGGTTCATACGTCGGGGTCGCCCGTTCCGTGGATGCTAGACGTCGCGCTTCTTCAAGATGATCATGGCTGCAGCCACAGGAACAACCACCCACACACCAAGCCACGTCCAGGCCTGCCAGACCTCCAGTGCGTCTTCCGCGGGCGAGGCTGTCACGATCCGTTCAAAGAGGCTGTCCGGCAGGTACTTCCGCGCTTCCTCGAAGAATTCCCCGGGGATGAGCTGGAAGGCGATGGGGACCACGAAGAACAGCCCCACCAGTGACATGATGCCCCCTGCTGAATTGCGCAGGAGTGTCCCCAGGGACATGCCGATTGCCGCCACTGCTGCCACGTACACACCGCTGACCAGCAGGAGGCGCCGGGAATGGTCGGAACCGAGGTCGATATCAAAACCGTAGTTGTCCAGGATGGGGGTGGCTGCCACGTACGCGAGCAGGGACGACGCCACGGTCACCACGAAGGCACATGCCGTCACCACCAGCAGCTTCGCGATGAAGGCCGGGGTACGTTTGGGCACCGCCGAGAAGGTGGACCTTGCCATGCCGGTGGTGAATTCCGAGCTCATGAGCAGAACCGCCAGCGATCCGATAATGAGCTGCGCGAACGCGATGCCGGATGTCGGGATTCCCGCCGTAAGGTCAGCGCCCTGGGCGGCGAAGGCCGCACCTGCCTGGGGATCGTTTCGGGATGCCTCGGAAAACTGTCCGATGCCCCAGGCATTCAGGGCGGCAAAGCCCACCATCACCAGCACGGTGGACCCCACCAGGATCAGGGTGGAGAGGAGGGTCCGGAACTTGATGAACTCCGAGTTGAGGACGCGCAAGAAGCTGGGACCGGGACCAGCCGTGCCCTGCGGCCGGCTGGATTGAAGTGCTGCTGTGCTCATTGCTGTCCTCCGGTATGGGTGGGCGCCGCAGCTCCCGTGGTGATGAGGGAGTGGTACTCCACCTCGTCCTTGGTCAGTTCCATGTACGCCTCCTCGAGGCTTGCCTGGAGGGGAGTGAGCTCGTAGACCATGATCCTGTTGTCCAGGGCTGTCCGGGCGATGTCCCTGGCGGGCAGGCCCGTTACCTCAAGGAGTTCGTGGTCCTGGACCTCTACGGAGACGCCGTCGTCCGCGAGCAGGCGCATGAGCTGCTCCGGCTGGTCCGTCCGGACGCGGGCACGGGACTGGCCCTTGCCCGTGATGATTTCGCCGATGGGGGCATCAGCAATGATCCTGCCGCGGCCAATGACAATCAGGTGGTCGGCGGTCATGGCCATCTCGCTCATCAGGTGACTGGACAGGAACACTGTCCGCCCTTCCGATGCCAGGTACTTCACCAGGTTCCGCACCCAGACCACACCCTCCGGGTCCAGGCCGTTGACTGGCTCGTCGAGGATGATGGTCTGGGGATCTCCCAGCAGTGCAGCGGCAATGCCCAGCCGTTGCCCCATTCCAAGGGAGAACCCCTTCACTTTCTTTTTGGCCACCTCCCCCAGGCCTGTCATCTCGATGACCTCCTGGACCCGCTTCCTTGGAATACTGTGGGTCGCGGCCATGGCCAGGAGATGGTTGTACGCGGTGCGGCCGGTGTGGACGGCCTTGGCGTCAAGGAGTGAGCCCACTTCGCGCAGGGGTGCGGCATGCTGCGCGAACGGCACCCCGTTCACGGTGACGGAACCCGACGTCGGCCGGTCCAGTCCCATGATCATCCTCATGGTGGTGGACTTTCCTGCGCCGTTGGGTCCCAGGAAGCCGGTAACGCGGCCTGCCTGGACGGTGAAGCTGACCCCGTCCACGGCGGTTTTATCGCCGTAGACCTTGGTCAGCCCTGTTGCCTCAATCATGGAATGTTCCTTCGAACGGCAGCTTGTGGACTGCGGGATGCGTTGCAGAAGACTGGTACGTATGCACCACGCTACCCACGCCCGGGGCGGATTACGCCGGTCTCAGGGATGATTCAGGGACAGGTCAGGGTAGTCCCCTTGGATGACCGGTGGTCACCGGGGCTGTGGCGAGTAGTAGGCAAGGGTCCTGCGGCGCACCGTGTACTCGACGCTGCGCACACCGGCCAGCGCCTCACCGTCCACCGCCAAAGCCATCGGCGACCCGCCGGCATCGATGCGCACCCGGGTTGCCTCTGAGAGATGGGTGATGCGCGAAGTTGCCACGGTACCCGTCAGCACCGACCACAGCAGCCGTAGCCGGGCGAATGACTCGTCTGCCGTGATCATGCGGACGTCGAGCACGCCGTCGTCCATCACGGGCCGGAACAAGGGGGCGTGGTCACGCGGGTAGTACCGGCCCCGCCCCACATAGGCGATCCACACCTTGTGCCGCCTGCCGTCGACACTGAGGGTGGTGGGGGTTCCGGCCGCGAAGGTACGGAACATCGCCACCACCCCGGCCAGCGGCTTTCCCAGCGCAGGCTGCAGCTGTTCCCGGCGGCGCACGAAGTTCGGGTACAGGCCAATACTTGAGGTGTTCAGCATGGTCAGCTGTGCCCTTTCCGGGCTGCCGGCCAATCCGCGCTCCACCGTGACGATCCCTATGTCTGCCAGCGCCGCCTCTCCCCTGGAAGCGGCGGCTACGGCCTCCTTGAGGCTCCCGGTGCCGGCGTCCCGGGCAAAGTGGTTCAGGGTACCGCCGGGGAGGACCAGCAGGGGCAGGGAACGCTCGACGGCGGCAGCTGCCGCCGCTCCGACGGTTCCGTCGCCGCCCCAGACCCCAAGGGCACGGGTGCCGGGATGCTCGGCTGCCTGCCGGATCTCGCGGAGCAAGTCCTGGTCAGGATGGACGGACATAATATGCGCTTTGGGGAATACCTCTTGCAGGGCGGCAGCCGTCTCCTCCGTGAAGGACCCGCCGAGGGTGTTGACCACGATGCTGAGCCCCATGCCGCCGGGTAGTTCCGCTGCTGTGGTCCACGTTCGCGCCACGTCCGGGAAAGGGGGGCGCACCGGCCACCACGTGCGCGTCAGGAGGGCAGCGCCGGCCCCCAGGACAGAGCCGAAGAAGACATCCGAAGGCCAGTGGGCTCCGGTGTGGACGCGCGAATAGGCGACGCCTGCCGCCACCGGAGCCAGCACGGCCCCAATGACGGGCTGGACGAGTCCTGTACCCACGGCGAAAGCGACGGCCGACGCAGAGTGCCCGGATGGCATGGAGGAACTTGTCGGCTGGGGGTGGACGAACCGGAACACCGGAAGATGTTCCGGCAGCGGCCGCGCCCGGGGGAGCAGGGTTTTGAAAACACCGTTTGTGACGGCGGAAGCCACTGCCTGGGCGATGAGGCCGTGCAGTGCCGCACGGCGCGGCCGTCCCGGAAAGGCGGCCATCGCTGCGGCAGCCGCAATCCAGAGTTTTCCGTGGTTCGCGGAGGCGGAGAGGCGGCGGAAGAAGGCATCATGGTTGCCTCCCGGAAGATCCGAGACATGCCGCACCAGGTATCTGTCCAGGCGGCTGATCCAACGATGGCTTCCGCGCCAGGTGTTCTGCATTCCATCACCCTACCGTCCGGTGAATGGAGGTTCTCCAGCCTCGCGGAAAAGCCCGTTCGCCGTATTACCCTGCCCTCAGGGGCTTTGCCGCTCCTGCCAGCACGAGTGCCAGGAGGATCGGCGCGAGAATGGCCAGGAGCGCCAGGTGTATGCCGGTCAGGTCGCCGAGGTATCCCAGAAGGGGAGGACCGGCGAGGAACGAAATATACCCCAATGTCGATACTACGGACACCCGGGTCGCAGCATGCTTCGGGTCGTCCGCAGCGGCAGACATGCCCATGGGGAAGGCCAGCGCTGCTCCGACCCCCCATAAGGCGGCCCCCACAGCGGCCAGCCACACGTTTCCGGCGAGCACAAAGAGGCACAGCCCGGCCGCTGCGGCAGCCATGCTCGCCCTCAGGACAGCAACACGGCCGTACTTGTCGATGACGCGGCCGCCAAGGAACCGCATTGCCGTCATGGCCAGCACGAAGAGGGCGAACATCAGCGCGCCGGTGGATTCAGAGGTGCCCAGGCCGTCTACGGACGCTTTCGCGATCCAGTCATTACCTGCACCCTCCGTCAGGGTGGCCCCGAGGACCACGACGCCTATGAGCAGGGTGCGGCTGTCACGCCAGGCTGACGGTCCCTTGGCTGCCTTTGGTTCTCCGTCCGGTGTGGCGGTGGAGATATGCGGGAGGAAGTAGCGCGGGGCAGTCAGCATCACCACAACAACCACGCCGGCGATGACCAGCAGGTGCAGGGGCAGGCCGACGCCCACGGTGGAAAGTCCGGCACCGATCAGTGCACCGACGAAGGCACCGCCGCTGAACGCTGCATGGAACTGCGGCATGATGGTGCGCCGCAGCTTATGCTCCACGTCGGCACCCTCAATGTTCTGGGCTACATCCCAGAGTCCGATTGCGATCCCGAAGAAGAACAGGGCAACGGCCGTTCCGGGAATCGACGCAACCGACAGCGAAGCGGCGATTCCGGCACCCGCGAGGGCCGCCAGGATGCCGCCAAAACGTGCGGTGTTTGCGGTCCCGATCCTTCCCACCACCAGCCCGGCGGTAGGGAGCGCCAGGAGCGAACCCACGGCGGTGCACAGCAGGAGGGTGCCCATCTGCCCGGAGGTGATCTCCAGGGTCTCCGTGACGGCGGGGATCCTCGCGGCCCAGCTGGCAAAGACCAGGCCGTTGATGCCAAATACCACAAAAGTGGCTGCCGCGGCAGCGTTCAGTCCTGCCTGCTGCCCGGTACCGGTGTTGATGCTCATACAGTCACTACTTCCAGGGAGTATTCGTCGAGTTGCGCGCGTTCTTCGGCGCTGACATTTTTGTCCGTCACCAGGACGTCCACCCGTTCCAGGCCGGCAACCAGCGCCCGGGCTTGAGCGTCCCATTTGGCGGCGGAGGCAGCCACGATCACCCGTGCGGCCGATTCCAGGCCGGCGCGCTTTACTGCCGCGTCGTCGATGTCGTGAGCCAGGAGGCCTGCCTTGAGGTCCACGGCGCAGGGTGTCACAACAGCGGTGTCGAAGCGCAGGGAGCGGATGTTGGATTCGGCGAGCGGCCCACGGAAGCTCAGCTCTCCGGGGACAAGGCTGCCGCCGGGCAGCAGCAGGGTAGGGCGGGTACCTGCAGTGGGTTCGCCGCCCGCGAGGACATTCAGCGATCTGAGCGACATCGGCATGACCGTCAGTTCCCTCGCTTCCACGGCGCGGGCCACCTCCGTAGCGGTGCTGCCGCTGTCCAGCCAGACGTGCTCGCGGTCCCCCAACAGCCCTGCTACTGCGGCCGCAATGCGCTTCTTGGCGTCCTGGTCCTCCAGTTCGCGCTGGCCATAGCCTGGATTTTCGCCGCGCCCGATGAGGCTCCGCGCGCCGCCGTGAACACGGCGGAGGACGCCGTTCGCTGCCAGGATCTCGAGGTCCCGCCGGATGGTTGCCCCCGACGCGTCGCAGGCGACCGTCAGCTCCTCCACGGTTACCTCATGGCGCTGGCGGAGCAGCCCGGCAATGGTGCGGTGCCGCTCGTCAGTCTTCATGATCAAATGCTAGCAAACTCTGATCATTTGATCATGAACGCTCTCTCACTTAACGCCGCAAATCACCCATCCCTCTCTCACCGGTGAGAGAGGGATGGCCAAAAAGCTGCAGGGAGTGAGAGAGCGTTGGGTCAGCGGACGCGCTCCACGCGCTTTTCGTCCCACACCGGCTCTGCGGATTCATACACCTTGCCGTCGGACCCGAACACCAGGAAGCGGTCGAAGGTGCGCGCGAACCAGCGGTCGTGGGTCACGGCGAGGACGGTTCCTTCGAAATGGTCGATGGCCTTCTCAAGCGCCTCGGCGGAGTGCAGGTCCAGGTTGTCCGTGGGCTCGTCGAGGAGCAGCAGTGTGGCGCCGCTGAGCTGCAGCAGCAGGATCTGGAACCGTGCCTGTTGCCCGCCCGAGAGGGACTCGTACTTCTGTTCCGACTGACCTGCGAGTCCGTAGCCGTCCAGCGCCCCGGCCGCTGCCTCCCGGCCGAGTCCTGAACGGTGTTCATCGCCACGGTGCAGGATTTCCAGCAGCGTCTTGCCCAGGAGGTCGGGCCGGACGTGGGTCTGGGCGAAGAATCCGGGGCGGATCCTGGCGCCAAGTTTCACGGTGCCCTCGTGCGGCACTTCGGCGATCTCGACGTCGGACACGGGCAGGTGTTCCCGCTCCGGATCGGTTCCGCCGGTGGCCAGCAGCCTGAGGAAGTGCGACTTGCCTGAGCCGTTGGAGCCCAGGACGCCAACGCGGTCCCCGAACCACACCTCTGTGGAGAAGGGCTTCATGAGCCCGGTGAGTTCCAGCTTCTCCGCCACGATGGCCCGCTTGGCGGTCCGCCCGCCCTTAAGGCGCATCTGCACGTTCTGCTCGATGGGCAGCGCCTCCGGCGGCCCGATCTCCAGGAACTTGGCCAGCCGGGTCTGGGCTGCGTGGTACCGGTTGGCCATGTCGGAGCGGAAGGCGGCCTTGTTCTTGTACATGTTGACGAGTTCCTTGAGCTTGACGTGCTCCTCGTCCCAGCGCTTCCGCAGTTCCTCGAAACGGGCGTTCCGGTCTGCCCGCGCCTCCACGTAGGAGCCAAATCCGCCGCCGTGGATCCAGGCACCGGCACCGTTGATGCCGGGTTCCAGCGTCACGATGCGCCCCGCGGCATTGTTCAGCAGCTCGCGGTCGTGACTGATGAAGAAGACCGTTTTCCTGGACTCGTTCAGCTTGTCCTCAAGCCACCGCTTGCCTGGAACGTCAAGGTAGTTGTCCGGTTCGTCGAGCAGCAGGAGGTCGTCCGGCCCGGCAAAGAGCGCTTCGAGTACCAGCCGCTTCTGCTCACCTCCGGAAAGGCTCGACGCCGGGCGGTGCTGCGCGCGGTCAAAGGGAAGTCCCAGCGCGGCCATGCAGACCTCGTCCCAGACGGTTTCGACGTCGTAGCCGCCCGCATCTCCCCAATCCACGATCGCCTGGGCGTACCGCATCTGGCTTGGCTCGTCGTCGTGCTCCACCATGGCCAGCTCGGCGTCGTCCACCTCGCGCGCCGCTGCCGCCAGGGCAGGCGGGGCGGCGGACACCAGGAGGTCACGCACGGTGGAACCGTCCCGGACCTGGCCCACGAACTGGCGCATGATGCCCATGTTCCCGGACCGCCCGATCACGCCTTCATCCGGCACCAGGTCCCCGGCGATGATGCGGAACAGGGTGGTCTTCCCGGTGCCGTTGGGGCCGATCAGTGCGGTCTTGGTGCCGTCCGGGACTTTGAAGGTCACTCCGTTAAGCAGCTGGGTGCCGTCGGAAAGAAAGTAGTCAATGCCGGAAACGTCAATATGGGCCACGTATTCCATCTTCCCACGGCCACGGCTAGCCGGCTGCGGTGAGGAACTCCTTCAGCAGCGGCCCGGACGTCGTCGCTCCCAGTCCGCCGTCCTCCACGAAAACAGCCACTGCCAGGTCCCCGTGGACAGCCACAATCCAGGCATGCGTCTTCGGGGGAGTCTCTTTGCCGAATTCAGCGGTCCCGGTCTTCGCACCCACGGGTTGACCGGGAACGCTCGCCAGGAAGCCTGCATGCCCGGAGGTGACCACGGCGCGCATCATGTCAGCCAGCGAAGCGGCCTCGGCAGCGGTGATCGGCTCACCCGAGGCCGTCGACGGCGCTTCCGCCGTGGCGGTGGCGGAAGGCTGCGCCGCCGGCGCCGTGGAACCGCTCGTCGTGCCGGCAGCGGCAGCACCGCCGTCGGGATTGAGGACCAGCTGGGGCGACACCGGCGCGCCCTTGGCCACGGAGCCTGCCATCATGGCCGCCGCCAGGGGAGAAAGCAGGACCTTGCCCTGCCCGATCATGGACGCGGCGTGCTCCGTCCCTGCCGCCTCGCCGGGGACGGATCCGAGGAACGCGTCTGCGCCCAGGGACGGCGCTTCGACGGCGATGCCCATGGCCAGGGCGGCAGCCTCGAGCTGTCCTTGTGACACGGTGTCCCGGGCGGCGATGAACGCCGTATTGCAGGAATGCGCAAAGGCGTCACGCAGGGTGACAGAGCCCAGGGAGCTTTCGGGATAACCGTCGGCGTTCTTGAAGGTGCGCCCGTCCACCGTCAGCGTCGGCGTGCACTCAACCTTGGAATCAGGGGTCAGCCCGTTGCGGAACATGGCGAGCGAGTCCACCATCTTGAAGATCGACCCGGGCGCGTACTGGCCCAGCATGGCCGTGTTGTAGCCGTTACTGCCGGGACCCGAGGCCACGGCCAGGACGGCACCGCTGGAAGGGCGCAGCGCCACGATCGCCGACGCCGGGCCGACTTCCTCCAGGGTGGTCTCCGCCAGTGCCTGCAGCGTCGGGTCGATGGTGGTCTTCAGCGGTGTACCGGGCTCAGGCGCCACTTCAAAGAGCACGCGCCGGGGGTCAGTTGCTGCGGACTGGATCTGTTCGCGCGTCAGGTCGGCGCGCTGCGCGCGGATTACGACGGCGTCCGTCCCCCTGAGCTGTTCGTCGTACTGCTGCTGCAACCCGCCGATGCCGGTCACATCACCCGCTGACAGGGCACCTTCCGAGGCTTCGATCTGCTCAGCAGTGGCTTCCCCGACAGTGCCGAGCACGGCGCGGGCGAAGGTCCGGCTGGGTGCCAGCGGCACCGAGGCGGGAATGGCACGGGCGCCGGGGATGGCTGCAATCTGCTCGTTGGTGATGGTGCGGCCTTCTTCCCGCAGGGTAATCGCGGAAACAAAGGCTTCCGCGCCGGAGGCCTGCACCTGCTGGACGTAGCCGGCCGGGTCAACCCCGACGAGGGCAGCGAGCCTGGTGGCAGACTCGGTGGGATCGGCAGCGCCCAGCTGGGGCTTGTCGATGCCGACGTTCACCACGGGACGGTAGGTGACCAGGGGGACGTCCCCCGCCCCGAGGATATCCGCGCGCTGCGGGGACTGGGCGCCTTTGGTGAGGATCTCGCTGTCCGCGAGGCCGGGTGCCAGGGTTGCCGGGTCCCAGACCGTAAGCCATTTGTCCCCGGACTTCTTGAAGTTCGCCGGTACGGTGTATTTCCACTCTGCATCGCCGAATTTCCAGGTGTAGTTCAAAGGCGCCGAGGCGTTGTCGCCGTCCAGGGTGATGCCGCCTGCTTCAACCGCGGGCTTCTGAGGATCCAGTGCCTTGAACACGCCGCGCAGCTGGTCGTTGGCGGCAGCGGCGTCCTTGCCGTCGAAGGCCACCCCCGCAACATCTAGTCCCGAAACGGCTGTGGCAAATTGCTGTGCTGCGGTTTCTGCCCCGCTCCTGCCGTCGTCGCAGGCCACCAAAGAGGTTCCCAGAATGAGCGCAGCTACGGCAACAGAAAGTTTTGTTGATTTCCCCATTCGGCCATTATGCCCCGGGACATGCAGTGCGTCCGGCCATGCTGGCGGTATTACAGGCGGTTCTACGGGCGCTGCCGGCTGCTATGCGCCACCCAGGCCCAACGACGGAACGGGCAGGTGGAATATGTCCTTCAGCGCATGGGTTGCCGCGTGCAGGCCGGGCATGCCGGTGACCCCAGGGCCGGGCGGCGTGGAGGAGGAACAAAGATAGACGCCGCGCAGGGGAGTGCGCCATGGATGCCGGGATACTACGGGCCGCTGAACCAGGCCGCGAAGGTCCATGGTGCCGGCGCTGAAGTCCCCGCCGATGTAGTTCCGGTTGTACTCTGCCAGCTGCGCCGCCGTCACCACGTTGGTGTCCACCACGAGGTCCCTGAAACCGGGGGCAAACCTCTCCAGCTGTGCGGTGATGGCTTCCGCCATGTCCTTGGTTGAACCGGCCGGTACGTGGCAGTAGGTCCACAGGGTGTGGCGGCCGGCGGGAGCGCGCCGTGGGTCGAACCGGGACGGCTGGGCCACCAGCACGTAGGGCCGTTCGGGGTGCCGGCCGGCACTGACCTCGTTTTCCGCGTGTGCCAGTTCCTCCCTGGTTCCGCCTACGTGGACTGTTCCGGCGTCAGCCAGTTCCGCCGCCTGCCACGGCACGGGGCCGGACAGGATGAAGTCCACCTTGCACGATCCGTTTCCGTAGCGGAATGACTCCAGGGCTTTGCGGTAGCGGGCGGGAAGGGAGTCACCGGCCATGTCCACCAGTCCGCGCGGCGCGACATCAAGGAGCGTGGCCCGCGCCGGGGGAAGGTCCGTCAACCGGTTGATGGGGGTGTTTGTGTGAAGGGTGCCGCCATGCGCCTCGATGTCCGTTGCCAGGGCGGCGGCGATGGCAGCAGATCCGCCCAGGGGAATGGGCCATCCTTCAGCGTGGCCCAGTGCCCCGAGCATCAGCCCTGCTCCGGACGCGGCCAGGGACGGAAGGTGGGACACGGCATGGGCCGCAACACCGCTGAGGAGGGCAGGAGCTGGCTCCTCGCGGAACCTGGCATTCCAGAGGCCCGAGCCTTGCTCCAGGGTCCGCAGGCCGAAAATGCCCGCGGCCACGGGATTGCGGGGAAGGCGGAAGAGCTGGTTCTGCGTGAAGTCCATAACGTCGTCGATGTTCCGCACGATGGGGCCCATCAGCCGCCGGTACGCAGCGCCGTCCCGGCCGAGTCCCGCTGCGGTCCGGTCAAGCGACCGGTAGGCGAGGGCGGACCGTCCGCCGTCCAGCGGTGATCCGAAGGAGAGCTCAGGAGTGACGAGCTCCATCCGCCGGGAAAGCTCAAAGGCCCGGAAGAAGGGCGAGGCCAGGGCCATTGGATGGACGGCCGAGCAGACGTCGTGGAAGTGGCCCGGCTGCATGAGTTCTGCCGTCCGGGTTCCGCCGCCGACCACGGGCGCGGCTTCGAAGACCTCCACGGTAAGCCCTGCCCGCGCCATGACGGCCGCGGCGGCCAGTCCGTTGGGTCCTGCGCCCACCACCGTCACGTCAGGCATCGGAGGCCGCCTTCTGCGGGAGCGCGGCAATGGTCCGGCGGCGCAGGTTCAGCCGGAACCTGTCCGGTGCCCCGTTGAACGGGCCGCCGTGGGGATCGTCCAGGTGGTGCCTGCGGATGGGATCGTACGTGGGGTCGTAGATGTCCCAGGTCACCCGCGCCATCAGGTAGGTGACGGCCAGCATGTGCGCAGCCACGGCCAGGACGTAGTAGGGCATATCCAGGTTGTGCTGGGAGGAGCCTGCGCTGGTCACCTGTCCAAGGTACATCCACACCGCAGCCCAGTGGAGGCCCTCGATGCCCTGCCAGACCAGGAAGTCGCGCCACCGCGGCCTGGCCAGCGCGAGGAGCGGGATCAGCCATACAACAAATTGCGGTGAATACACCTTGTTGGTCAGGATGAAGGCCGCCACAATCAGGAAGGCAAGCTGGGCCAGGCGCGGGCGGCGCGGTGCGGTCAGGGCAACAAGGGCGATGAGGCCGCAGCCAATCGCAAACAAGCCGAGGGACAGCAGGTCTACGGCTGCACCGCTCAGTTCCTGCCCCCTTAACCGGCCAAGCACCAGGTTGTAGGCGAACCATGGTGAGCTGTAGCCGGCGCCGCGGTCTGCCGAGAACTGGAAGAAGTAGGCCCAGCCCGGGAAATTAGCGACGGCGAAGGGGAGGTTGACAACGGTCCACGAGGCGGCCGCGGCCCCCGCAGTCTTGAGGAACGGCTGGAACCGTCCGGTCCGGAGGGCAAGCAGGAGGATGGCGCCCAGAATGAGCAGTGGATACAGCTTGGCGGCCGTGGCAAGCCCGATGAAGACTCCCGCCAGCACCAGCCGCTCCCGGGAGAAGAAGTACATGCCCACGGCAAGCAGGGCCACCGCCCAGAGATCCCAGTTGATGGTGCCGGCCAGGATGATGCCCGGCGCCAAAGCCACCATGGCTGCGTCCCAGGGCCGGCGGGCGCCCATCCGGGCGGTGGCCAGGACCGTGACCACCGCGGCGGCGGCCAGAAGGGCGGCATTGATGTCGAAGTAGGCCAGGATCCGGGCATCCGGGGTTCCGGCGCCGGGGACCATCCAGGCCGTTATCCCGGCAATAAGGCCGGTCAGGACAGGGTACTCAAACTGGCTCCCCGTGCCCAGGATGGGAAAGTTGCCGTCTGCCAGTCCGCGGTTCCGGAATAGTTCGGGGAAGTCGGAATAGCAGGTGGCGTAGAACTGGGTGGGGGATTCCCATCCGTTGGCACGGCAGTATCCCTTCAGCAGGATGCCTGCCAGTGCCGCCAGGACGGTCAGCAGGATCAGTACCCGCTCCACGGTGAAGACACCGGGGGAAACAATGCCCGGCGCGGACCGGGACCCAAGGGGGCCGCCCACCAATTCCGTGAAGTTCCTCAGGAGAATATCGCTGCGGCTTGGAACAACGAGGCGCAGCCTTCCTCGATGCTCGGGCGGCTGGGTGTCCTCCATGGCTTCGAGCTTACCGCCGTGCCCGGAACCCGGTTGGCGCCACGGACGGCGGAGCCCACGCGTCGCCGCGTGGGCTCCGGCCACAGGTTCGCTGGTGTTCACGGTGCCTCCTGGCGAAGGTACTTCTTCGTGGCTGCCCGGGTCACCCGGGCGGCATCGTCCCTAGCGGGTACCGCCGACCTGCTGGTGCATCAGGACGAATACATCTTCGCGCTGCTTTTCCAGCAGGGTCTCGTTGAACTTCCTCCGGCTGCTGCGCCGTCCTTGGGCCGGCAGTAGGAGTTTTCGGAACTTTTTCATGGCCATCACCTCCTTTCCATGTGGGGTTCGGCATGCATAAATGGGCGCGGCAATTGAGCCCTTTTATGGCGGATATATCAAAGAATGCAGCAGGGCATTATGGGCAGCACGAATAGAATTACGCAGAAACTGGCGCCAATTCCCTGCACATCTGCACTAAAGCAGCATTGCGCAGGGAAGAAAGGCGGAAGAATGCGAAAGGGAAAGTCCGTGGTCCCGCGGGAACGGTTTGGAAATGCTGCACCTGCACCAGGCCGGTGTCCTGCCGGACCGGGGCCCGCTGAGGGACGCTGCTGCCTGGGCTCCAGGCGCGAGTAGCGGCTAGGAGCCGGCGTAATCCCTAAAGGGGCGCGCAAAAGCATCAGGGGCCGGGGCAGCGGTGATGGTCATCTTCCATCCGCTAGTCAAAGTAATCATTTTCCCAACCTCCTTTTCTGCTCTGCCGCCGCACGGGCCAAGGACCCGGCAGCGTGCGCCGCGATCCCGGCAGGACGCTCTGGGATCAGGAATAAAATTACACCACGAGTTGGACTATTGGCTACTTAATATCCAAAAATTGTCCAACCTTATTTTGGTGGTCTCTTTTAGAGACCCCATCGGACGATCGCAGGCGTCTTTTTGTCCCACCCGAGAGTGCAGACTTTTGCGGTACCCAGAATAAAATGGCGGCCTTCGGCAGGCGGCAATTCCAGCCAGCGTGCGGTAAGGATCCTTGAGAAATGGCCGTGGGCCACAATCAGCACATTGTCCATGCCGGACTCGAGCACGCGCCCGATAATTTTGTCTGCCCTGGCGGCCACCTCGTCCAGCGTTTCGCCGTTGGGAACGCCGTGGGTCCAGATGAGGTAGTCCGGATTGTCCTTGCGGATCAGGTCCGAGCTGATCCCTTCGTAATCGCCGTAGTTCCACTCAACAGCCATAGGTTCGTGCTGGGCGTCGGGGAAGCCGGCAAGCTCGGCCGTCCGCCGCGCGCGCCTCAACGGCGAGGTGAGCACCAGGTCGAAGTCGACCGGATCCAGCACCTTCCGGGCTTCCACGGCCTGCTGTTCACCCTCGACGGTCAGCGGAAGGTCCGTGAGCCCGGTGTACTGGCCGCTCTTGGACCATTCCGTCTCGCCGTGGCGGAGGATCCAGAGCTGGGGCCGGGGGGCAAGGGCAGGACTGGTCACTTGGACTCCTCAGAAGGGGACGGCTCGACGACGGCGGGCGACGTTCCAGCGTCAGGCGCCGGGGATGGGGGGACGGCAGCTGCTGATTCAGGCTGGCCTGCCCACCAGCGGAGCAGGCGTGCTTCCGCTTCCTCCGCAGGCAGCGGACCGTTCTCCATCCGCTCGTTAAGCAGGAACTTGTAGGCACGCCCCACCACCGGACCGGGCTTGATGCCCAGCAGGGCCATGATCCGGGCGCCGTCAAGGTCGGGCCGCACGGCATCCAGCGATTCCTGCTCGCGGAGGGCGGCAATGCGGGCCTCGAGGTCGTCGTAGGCGAAGGCCAGGCGTTCGGCTTTCCGCTGGTTGCGGGTGGTGACGTCGGAGCGGGTGAGCCGGTGCAGCCTTTCCAGCAGCGGCCCGGCATCGGTCACGTAGCGGCGGACTGCGGAGTCGCTCCAGCCGGCGTCCCCGTAACCGTAGAAGCGCATATGGAGCTCCACGAGGCGGGCCACGGCTTTGGTGGTGTCGTTATCGAAACGCAGCGCCTTCATCCGTTTGGAGGTGAGCTTCGCTCCCACCATGTCGTGGTGCCGGAAGCTCACCGCGCCGCCCGGTTCGAAGCGGCGCGTCGCCGGCTTCCCGACGTCGTGCATTAATGCTGCGAAGCGCAGCACAAAGTCCGGACCTGGCACCGGGCCCTCACTGTCCGTCTCCAGCTCCGCTGCCTGTTCCAGGACCTGCAGGGAGTGCTGGTAGACGTCCTTGTGCCGGTGATGCTCGTCCGATTCCAGCCGCAGCGCCGAAACCTCGGGCAGCACGAACTCGGCGAGTCCTGTGTCCACCAGCAGGTCCACGCCGACGCGCGGGCGGGCGCCGCAGATGAGCTTGACCAGTTCGTCCCGCACCCGTTCGGCGGAAATAATGGTGATCCGTTCGGCCATCTGCGTCATGGCCTGCCGGACGTCCTCGTGGACGGAGACTCCAAGCTGGGCGGCGAAGCGCGCCGCGCGCATCATCCTCAGCGGATCATCCGAGAAGGACGCTTCCGGCGCCCCGGGAGTGGCCAGCACGGAGGCATGGAGGTCGCGTACGCCGCCGAAAGGATCCACCAGTTCCAGGGAGGGCAGCTTCAAGGCCATGGCATTAATGGTGAAGTCGCGCCGGAGCAGGTCATCTGTCAGGGACGAACCGAAGGCCACTACGGGCTTGCGGGAATCGGGATCGTACGCCTCCGCCCGGTAGGTGGTGATTTCGATCTGGAAGCCTGCCTTGCGCATGCCGATGGTTCCGAAGGCGCGGCCGATCTCCCAGTAGTTGTCCGCCCACTTCTTGATGAGGGCAACCGTCTGGTCCGGGGTGGCATCGGTGGTGAAGTCCAGGTCCGGGGAGGTCCGGCCCAGGAAAAGGTCACGCACCGGGCCGCCCACCAGTGACAGCTCGTGGCCGGCGTCCACGAAGCGCCGGCCGAGCTCCAGGACCACCGGGTCCACCTGGAAATCAACGGTCGGGGAATCAGTCTTGTGATGTGCGTGAGCCATAGTTACTTAAGCTTGTCAGAAACCAGCGCGTCGGCAGGCCAAAATACGGTCAAGATCGTGCGGAATCACTCCACCGCCGGCAAAGTGCGTCATATGCAGTCCATGTTGGTGTCATGTTCCGGTCATCACGAACGGGCAACAGTCGTTAGAGTGGACTCCATGGCCCATCCAGTACCGAGCGCTCCCGGCAGGAGGACAAACGCACCATTGCCGTCGGCAATCGGTGCGCACGTTGCCCCTGCCCAGCATGCGGCACCGGCATCGCTGCCCACGGTTGAGGAGGTCTCTGCCGGCGGCGTTGTAGTGGACACGTCCGACGCCGAGTTGAGGGTTGCGATCATCGCCCGCCTTAACCGCGGCGGACGTTTGGAATGGTGCCTGCCCAAGGGCCATCCGGAGGGCAAGGAAAACAACGAGCAGGCAGCGGTCCGGGAAATTGCCGAAGAAACCGGCATCGAGGGGGACATCCTCGCGCCGCTCGGAAGCATTGACTACTGGTTTACAGTCAGCGGCCACCGGGTTCACAAGACGGTCCACCATTACCTCCTGCGGGCAACGGGCGGCGAACTGACCATCGAGAACGATCCGGACCAGGAAGCCGTGGACGTGGCGTGGGTTCCCATCCAGGAGCTGGCCCGGAAGCTGTCCTTCCCCAACGAGCGCCGGATTGCCGACCTCGCCCGCGAGGTCCTCCCGGAGCACCTCTAGGACTGCAGATATCCCGGGCTCAGGGCCCCGGCGTTGCGGCTTTAACCGCCTTCGGGTGAGACGATGAAGTCGATGTCAGCTACCAACTTTCCTTCCGATAAAGCCGGCCGGCCCGGCGACGCCGTCCCGGATGGCGTTCCCCCCGAGCCGGCGGGCCCGGACAGCACCCCTGGCGCCGTGGCTGCCAGTGAAACCCGGTCCAGTGCCATCATGGCCGCAGGGACGCTCGTGTCCCGGTTCCTGGGCTTTGGCAAGACCTGGATGCTGGGCACGGCGCTCGGCCTGGGCTCCACTGTCAATGACACCTTCATCAACGCGAACAACCTGCCCAACCTGATCTTCCTGCTCGTGGCGGGCGGGGTGTTCAACGCTGTCCTGGTCCCGCAGATCATCAAGGCAAGCAAGGCCCCGGACAGGGGAGCGGACTACATCAGCCGGCTGCTGACGCTGGCTGTGCTGCTCCTGCTGGGACTGACGGCGCTGGTGACGCTGGCGGCCCCCTGGGTTATTGAACTCACAACGCAGGGATACACTCCGCAGCAGAAAGCGCTGGCCGTGGCCTTCGCTTTCTGGTGCCTGCCGCAGATCTTCTTCTACGGCCTCTATGCCCTCCTGACCCAGGTCCTGAATGCCAACGGAGCCTTTGGGCCCGCCATGTGGGCACCCATCCTTAACAACCTGGTGGCGATTGCCGGCCTGGGGATGTTCATCTGGATTTTCGGCGAGAACAAGGTGAACCCGCACACCCTCGACAACTGGGGCGACACACAAACCCTCCTGGTGGCCGGGTTCTCAACCATCGGTGTCGTTGCACAAACAGCCATCCTGATGATCCCCGTGATGCGGCTCAAGCTGGGGATCCGCCCGCGTTTCGGGTGGCGGGGGGTGGGACTGGGCCAGGCAGCCAAGCTGAGCGTCTGGACCTTGCTGACTGCCGCCGTCGGCCAGCTCGCCTTCCTGTACGTCATGCGCATCGCCACCATTCCCGGCGCCGAGCGCATCCGGCTGCAGCAGGCGGGGGACCCCGCGGCCTTTATGCTGCCAGGCAACGCCGTGCTGGAGGTGGCCAGCCAGCTCTACCTGCTGCCGCACTCCATCATTGCCCTGTCCCTGGCCACGGTGCTGTTCAACCGGATGACCCGGGCCTCCCAGGACGGCAACCGTGATGCTTTGCGTGACGCCCTCTCGCACGGCCTGCGGACCATGGCGGTGGCAACCGTGTTCGGTGCGCTGGCGCTGTTTGCCCTGGCAGGTCCCCTGGGCATGTTCTTCTCGGGCGGGCTCCGCCAGGACGGAGTGATGCTGGCCCAGACGCTCACCATCCTGGCGCTGAGCACGCCGTTCATGAGTGCCAACTTCATGATGTCCCGTGTCTTCTACGCCAATGAGGATGCGCGCACACCGTTCTACGTCCAGCTGCTCCTGGCCATTGTCTACGTGGCCGGGGCGTTCGCCATCCAGTTCCTGCCCGTCACGCAGATCATCTACGCCATCGCGGTCCTCTACATGGTGGGCAACATCCTCTCCGTGGTCATCAGCGCCTGGTTCCTGCGGCGCCTCCTGGGTCACCTGGACGGGCCACGGATCGCCAACTCCTACATCCGCATGGGGTACGCAGCGCTTGGTTCCGCCATCGCCGGAGCCGGTGCCCTGTGGCTCCTGGGGAGCTACAGTCCGGACGGGTTTGCCTGGCAGGACAGGCTGTCAGCCCTCATCACCGTCGTCGTGGTGGGCCCAATCATGCTGGTGGCCTACTTCTTCCTCCTTAAGCTGTTCCGGGTTTCCGAACTTCGCGACCTTCTCCGGCCCCTCCTCGGCCGGCTGGGGCGCGGTGGACCGGCCGCACCTCCCGCTGGAGGCGGGACCCCGCCGTCGGACTCGCCCTCCGGTTCGCCGTCAGATTCCCCATCCGGTTCCCGCTCAGGCTCGCCGTCTGATTCACCGTCCGGTGGGCGCCAGCAGCCGGACCGTGCCACCACGTCCGTTGACACGGGCCTCATCCCCAGGATTTCCGGTGAGTTCGACGCCGTATCCTTCAGGGCCGGGCCGGCCCCGGAACAGGAGGCGCCCGGGCGCGGGGCGCGGGGGAAGGAACCGCTCGACGGCGATGGCTCGCCAACGTCCGACGGCGACTACCTCCCCGGGGAGGACCAGCCCAGCACGGCACGGGGTGGCTTCCTGCGGGAGCAGATCCCCCTTCCAGGGCGCCGCACCTTCCAGGGGAAGCCCGGCGAGAACCCCCATTTCAAGCCGAGGAAACCCCGGAAAAAGTGACGTTCCCGCGGTTTCCGGCCGCCGTCGTCCAAGGTGGAAGGGACGCAATCGGCTAGGATCGGAAAGGTACAGGGGTAGTTGCATCCAGGGGTCAGGCGCCCGCCGGCTCCTGGACGGTGGTTGCATCATTAAGGCCGGCAATCCCGGACAGTCTAGGAGGAACACGTGTCCAACCCGATCGATGTCGGATCAGTACTGGGTGGCCGCTACAAGGTCACTGCCACGGTATTGGCGTCGCACGACCACGATCTGGTGCTGGATGGTGTGGATCAGGTCCTGAACCGTCCCGTCAGCATACTGGTGGCCGGACCCGGCAACACCGAACAGGTTGCCCAGAGCGCCCGCGAAGTGGCCACCGGCGAACGTCCCGGCACCGTCCAGGTCCTGGACCTCGGCATGAGCGAGGCAGCCACCTACCTCATCACCAACCACACTTCCGCCGCGGATCTGCTGGACCTGGTGGTGGCCTCCAATCCTCCCTACGTGGAACCGTTTTTCACGGACACCCTGGGAAGCGAAATCTTTGGCCAGCCGCGGTCGAACGAGCCGGAACCCTACGACGATGAAGACCATGTAGAAGCCGGCTACATCAACTACTCGGACAACCACGCCAGCCAGGTGGATCCTTACCGTGCAGCGCCGGCTGTTCCGCCGAAACCACCAGTTCGTCCCGCTGCCGCGCCTTCCTCTGGACGCTCGTCCAACGGGGCCTCCGCTGGAGGCCGGGCAGCGGCAGCCGGTGGAGCTCTTGCTGCGGGAGGAGCCGCAGGTGCGGCCGCTGCCTCCGGCTCCGGAACCGATCGGTCAGCACGCCCCGAGGACCACCAGACCGCCCACACGCCGGCTGTAGGCCACACGCAAGGATCACCCGGCTCACCGGCCGGTAAGCCCAAGGTGTCGCTGTGGTCCGATGACGATTACGCGCACGCTGAAGAGCATGCCCCGATGGACTCGTCAGCCGACGACGAACCAGAGACCAAGAAGAAGAAATCTTCCGTTTTTGCACGGTCGGCTGCACCGGCAGCTGGTGGCGGTGCGTCCGTCCCCGATCAGGACCGTTATGACGACGACGACCGTGACGAACCTGCCCGCGAGCCCCGGTCCATGCGCTGGTTGGTTGGTGGACTGCTGGCGGTGGTGCTCATTGCCGGACTGGTGTTTGCCGTCACCAACCTCGGCAGCCTGTTCACCTCGCAGCCGCAGGCGGTGCCCACGGCACCCGGCACCAACAGCAGCGCTCCTGAAGACACCTCGGCTCCGACGCAGGCACCCACAACGGCACCGCCCGCTGCACCCCCGGCCATCGAGAGCATCACCAGGCAGGGCAACTTCGACTTTGCTGCCACCTTTGACGGCGACCTCGTCAGGGCGTACGACGGTAACGCCGCGAGCTTCTGGTCCGACATGGAGTTCGCCACCGAGAACTGGGGCGGACTGGCACCCCAGGGCGTGCCCCTAGTGGTGAAGCTCGAGAACCCGGCCATGGTGTCCTCCATTACGCTTTCGCAGCTTGGTGGCTCCGGCGGCAACATCACTGTCTATACCAACGACCGTCCTGCACTGGATGGGGCTAAAGCAGTAGGAACCAACAGCTTCACGTCCACTGACCTGACCATACCTTTGGCGGAGCCCGTGGAGGCCGAGTATGTGATCGTCTCCATCAACTCCCTGCCGCGGCTGGCTGCTCCGAAGACCCGCTACGGATTCGGCATCCGGCTCGCCGAGATCAAGGTCCAGTAACCAGGCTCCTTCTGGCTGTAGCGTTCGTGACGGCCACGGCCGGCACGAAGGCGGAACTCTGATCAAACCCTGCAGCAGGCGGCGGCCCCTTGCCGGGGCGGTAACCTTGAAAGGGCGCCTACGGTGACGGCGGCCTGCCGTGTACCGGTGGTCCACCATGTCCAGGCGCCGGAATAATCAGGAACACCCAGCAGTTGTGCCATGTGGCCGGCCTCCACGAGGGGCGCGTCAACCAAGGAAGAGGTTCACCGTTCAGTGACCATCGCAGAAAACACCGCGTCCGATGTACGTGATGTCATCATTGTCGGTTCAGGCCCGGCCGGTTACACGGCAGCTGTCTACACAGCACGTGCCAACCTGAAGCCGCTGATGCTTGCCGGCTCCGTCACTGCCGGCGGCGAACTGATGAACACCACAGACGTTGAGAACTATCCGGGGTTTCCGGAAGGGATCATGGGTCCGGACCTCATGGAGAACTTCGAAAAGCAGGCTGTCCGCTTCGGCACGGAGATCCAGTTCGAGGACGTTACGAGTCTTGAACTTGAAGGCCCGGTAAAGACAGTCACCATCGCCACCGGTGAGAGCTTCAAGGCAAAAGCCGTCATACTCTCCACGGGATCGGCCTACCGCGAACTGGGCCTGGCGAACGAAAAGCGCCTCTCCGGACACGGCGTTAGCTGGTGTGCAACCTGCGACGGTTTCTTTTTTAAAGATCAGGACATTGCCGTGATCGGCGGTGGCGACTCCGCCATGGAGGAGGCCCTGTTCCTCACCAAGTTCGCCAGGTCAGTCACGGTTGTCCACCGCCGGGACTCCCTGAAGGCTTCCAAAATCATGGCTGACCGTGCCCTCGCCCATGAGAAGATCAGCTTTGTCTGGAACAGCACTGTGGACGACGTCATCGGCGAGGACAAGGTCACCGGGCTGAAGGTCAAGAACCTTCTTGACGGCAGTGTTTCGGATCTTGCAGTCACAGGCGTGTTCGTTGCGATCGGCAACGACCCGAGGACCGAGCTGGTCAAGGACGTCCTGGACCTCACCCCTGAGGGAACCATCGCCGTCGAAGGCCGCAGCTCCAGGACCAGCATTCCCGGCGTGTTTGCGGCCGGTGACGTGGTGGACCCCACCTACCGCCAGGCGATCACCGCTTCAGGCTCCGGCTGCGTCGCGGCGATTGATGTTGAGCACTACCTCGCAGACTTGCCCGCGTAAGTACCGCCACGATACCCGAAGAGAGAGATCAGGTTATGAGCAACGCAAAAGACGTAACAGACGCAAGCTTCAGCACGGACGTACTGTCCTCCGACAAGCCGGTAATCGTTGATTTCTGGGCTGAATGGTGCGGCCCCTGCCGCAAACTGGGTCCCATTCTGGATGAAATCTCGGTCGAGTACAGCGAGAAGGTGGACGTGGTCAAGGTGAACGTGGACGATAACCCCGCGATCGCCGCCGAATACGGCATCACATCCATTCCGGCTGTCTACCTTTTCCAGGGTGGGGAAGTGAAGAGTACGGTCATCGGCGCCAAGCCGAAGCAATTCTTTGAAAAGGAATTTGCGGACGTCCTGTCCTAAACCTTCACGGGCTCGTATGAGTCGAGCACAAAAAAGTGGCCACTGCAGGAGCGGTGGCCACTTTTTTGTTCGCACAATGGATAAGTCCACCTATTTCGCACAGATCGATCTGCGCTCCCTGAGGTTCGGGTACGCCGTGATGATTCGACCTGGAACCTTTGGACTGTTTCACGTGAAACAGTCGCGCTGTCTGCAATAGCTAGTTGGCGCGCCACCACGAGCAGGAATGGAAGTAGGGGTCTCGTGCAAGACGTGTCCCGACTCGCGTTACCAACTACATCAATCGCCAAACGAAGGGTTTCGCATACTTTTGGTGCAGCACTCCACATTCCACCCGGTGACGGTGCATGTTGTCACCGGTTCTCCGAGGCCCCGGACCAGTTGCGTCTCACGACAGCTTCAGTAGCCCGGATGTCCCTATTTCCAGGACCCTATGGAGACCCACGCGTACGCGCTTGTTGAGCAGGGCTAAGGCAGTAGAACGTTGGTCCCGCCTCCGTACACCCTTCGGGAGGTAAGTTAAGGGTGTTCAATGGACAACTTGGTACGCGACGTCCGTGAACCAGTCAGAACTAGCCACGGGTTGGCGGAGTCGTCTGTTTCACGTGAAACAGGCAGCAGCATCCCGGCGTTTCACGTGAAACATGAGGGCATGACTACTAGAAGGGATTAGCAAACCCGAAGGTTCTTGCTGCAGCCGGCGAGTTGCGCCCTGATCGAAGTATTCGGTGACCCGTCACGAGTAGGGACGGCTTACGCGGCACCTGGCTAGGGCCACGCGTTGCAGTGCGCGCACTGGTACAAGGGTGACCATCTCGGGGTTCCGTACAGCCTTGGCGAGCCTAGCCAAGTCTCCAAGGCGATCGTCACCAGGCAAGAGTAGGTCCAACAGTCCTACGGGCAGCACCTCGAGCCGTTGGGCCTTCCGCACATTCGCCGCAAGATTCGAAACGCCAACACTTCAACTGATGCGTAGCTCGAGAGGGCTTTTCATTCCGTCAATCACCGGGCACTCGAGGGCGCAGTGGAGGATTGTACAGGCGCGACTATCCAGAGAACCTGTAGGCAACGGGTTTTCGTGAGTGATGGACGCTCCGCGTACTAAACTCACTGCGGTGCCCTGCTCAAGGGCAACTGGGAGCACTCAGCAAACATTTCCTAGAACAGTGACATCCTGCACGAGCAGAGACACAGCGTTCCCTAACCATCAAGACTAGTCGTCCGGCGACTGTGACCTGTCGCCTGCAGACGTAGTCGGTGACGGGCATAGGGAGATATGCATCCGCCTAGGTCGCACGAGGTCACTCCACGAATTCCGTTGACAGCAATGGCAATCCGAAGCCGAACTCAGTGAACTTGGGACAGGGGACGCCGTTTCACGTGAAACATGCACGGCTAAGGGTCGCCGCTGGACCGCGTGGAACCTTCCAAGTCGATGTCGCGGCACCGAACCCCAGCGGTGAGCCGGTTCTGTCGCATTCCGAACTGCCTAAACGCCCGCAGCGCCAGAACGCGACAGCGTCCGTTCAGTGTCCGACTCGTGATTGACCGCGGCACAAGCCCCTACTGTTCCGTTGCACTCGTCTCACCCCAGAATTAGCCACAAGAGCCCAGAGTGCTGGGGTCGTAGCGGTCGGGCCACAGGTGACCCACAAGAATGCCCCGATTGATCGAGATCGTTGCGGCGTTCCGAATCACAGAAGAGCAATCATCCTCCAGGTGCCGCGGGGAAGCGGAGAACCGGCGGCGTGAATTCTCGCAGTCGACACCTGTACCTGCCGGACTACGTCACCTGGCTTACTCGTGGCTTGTGCTCTCTTGGCTTTGAAGCATCCAGACTAAAGTGCCGCCTCACGAGATTTTGGGGTAGTTTTTACTCTGAAATATAGCGGGAAAGGGTCCGGTGGCGGCAGGATATCCACATGCTTTTCCACAGATGCAGCGTCCGGTATTCACAGTGATATCCACAGGTCGACGGAGTCATGTCAGTGTACTGCGCAACTCGGACACCGACAGTCAAGTTTTCGATACGGCGCTTCAGCTAGCTCTCAACCTTCTCAGCCTCATGGCAGTTCGGAGCCGCACTGCCATCTGGGCCTGCTGTGTATGTACAAAGTAAACATTTCTGACTGAATTATTGGGACTGTGAGGTGCCTCTCCTTGCTCCTCGCCCATGTTTCACGTGAAACGCATGCGACCCCATTCCATCAGGACCGTAATCGCTGCTTTAACAATGGCCACCAGAGACCTCATGATGCGATTCTGTACGCGCTCAATACGGGTCATAGAGCCGCATCGTCCACATAGTTATCCACAACGATATCCACGGATGGCCGACACCCATCCGCGTCTGGGCAGCGCTTAGCACACGGCGCTTAGCGATCGGTATTATTCGCTAAGGCGATATCGCTCGCATGCGTTCACACAACCACCGTAGCTCCGCTCGCGTCGCCGACAGCCCGCACAAGATTCTGCAGCCACGAATATGGACGCATAGCACGAGTTGCGAGGACGTTGGTAGGTGACGGTGGGATCCAAGCGACAAACGCACCAATGGAGGCTGCTGCGTATAAACCACCATATGACTCCTTTCGACGAGCAATCCGCTGACAATTCCCCATCGGGTTCCTCTGCCCGGTGTCGCGCATCGCCGATCATCTGAATGGGCGGCATATCTTCTATGTACGCAAACTTGAGATCGTGGTCATTCCGCGTGAAGTTTGCTTAGGTCCCATCGGGTATCTCGAGCGGTAACCGGACCTGGACAGTTGAGCGTCGAGAACGCTCTCATTTTGGGACTGAGCATGCGTGGTAGGTCGTGCATAGGGGAGTGCGTCCACTCAAGGCAGAGGTCATCGAGGCTGCTTGTGTCCCACGTATGGCTTCACTAGCCGGCACATGATTCCGATCCGCTGTCGCAGCGCTGGGCCTTGTTCCGGTCTGACTCCGGTCAGTCCTCAGTCCTATCCCTCAGTTGGTCTTCCATCGTACTGTTTCACGTGAAACAGTCCGGGCACAGCGGACGCCGAGGTTTGCCCCAATGACTTTTGCTTAGCGGCTTGGGCGCGCTTGACCCAGCAATAGGACCCTAAGCGGGCCTCCACGGCCAAAATGAGGGACAGGGGGAGCCCGGCACTTCGCCTCCGACGTTCATGTCCTGACGGGCAACGTGCGGCCCTGCAGGCGCTCTGACGACGGCTGTCTGTTCCGGCACGGCACAACACAGCGGTAACTTCCCCCCTCCCATAGCACCTCTTAGCTCCCACACCGGAGTTCGCTCAAGTAGCCGAAGTGCAGACAAAGACAGGTACCAAATGACGGGGCCGAAGTGGCAGTCAAGACGGGGCCCCGACCCGACATGTTCCACGTGAAACGTGCGGCGAGAAACGGTTATCGACGTCCGGGAGTCTCGAACACATCCGCTCTACGTGGCGTGATCCGAGTACACGAGCAACGTCCACACCCGCACGACGTCAGATCATCGTTCCGAACGGTTCCAGGATCGCGGCCGGACGGTAACCACGGACGTAGAGAACGCATTGTCACTCAATCAGCCTCGCTGAGGTTTCAGAAAATCTCATCACGACGATTAAATGGTGGCGTTAGCGGACGGCGCTTCCCTTTTCAGAGTGGCTGCACTCGCTGAAGCCCCTTCGTCTTGGACGAGAACAGCGCCGTGGGCCCCGCCTGTTTCACGTGAAACGCTAATCTACGCAGAATAGAACATCAGCCTAAGAGCAGAAGCTAGCAGATGCGTTCATTCCAGTCATGACCTCTCCTTGGCCCCAGCCCGCTTTCCCGACTAGATGCGGCCACTATTCAGCTCCCAGATGTCCGAAACCCTGGGTTGGCTACCCAGCAGCATGTGTTTCGGCCGAAGACAAAGTTGCCGAGCGCAATCAGTTCAGAATCGTCGCATGGCCGATACTCGGAACCAGCAGCCATGCAGCCTCCCCCCATCCAGCCCAGGCTGCTCGTCCAAAGGATCCGTAACACACAGTGGCTGGACGACCTCCCGCAATCTTACGAGCAGCCGTCATGCGCGAGTCGAATGGGGTGAAGATCCTGATACAGCTAGGGCCCGATTCGGCGTGAATCGGGCCCTACCTAGACACATCCTGCTATCCGGTCTGGCCGGGCGCCAAAACCTCCATAATCCGGTTGAGGTCTTCGACGCTCGCGAATTCAATGCTTACTTTGCCCTTACGGACGCCAAGGGAGATCTTGACGTTCGTATCAAGCCGGTCGGAGAGCGACGACGCCAAGTAGTCGAGCCGCTCATGACGGGCACCCGGACGGGGAATGTTGTTCTTCGGCGGTTTGGCCGGATCCTGGTACAGCGTCACAGCTTCTTCGGTGGCACGAACCGACATACCCTCCGCAACAATCTTCTGGGCCAGTCGCTCCATGGCTGCGGCGTCAGGAAGCGCCAGGAGGGCGCGGGCGTGGCCTGCCGAGAGAACGCCGGCTGCTACACGGCGCTGCACCAGCGGGGGCAGCTTGAGCAGCCGCAGGGTGTTCGAGACCTGGGGGCGGGAACGGCCGATGCGGTCAGCCAGTTGCTCGTGAGTTGTTCCGAAGTCCTCAAGGAGCTGCTGGTAGGCGGCAGCCTCTTCCAGGGGGTTCAGCTGGCTGCGGTGCAGGTTTTCGAGCAGCGCGTCCCGAAGCAGGTCATCGTCGGTCGTGTCACGGACTATCGCGGGGATAGTTTCGAGGCCGGCAGCCTGTACTGCCCTCCACCGGCGTTCACCCATAACCAGCTCAAACGGCTCACTACCGTCTTCGGTTGATTTCCGCACCACAATTGGCTGGAGGACACCGATTTCGCGTACCGAGTGGACAAGCTCCGCCATGTCGTCTTCATCAAAGACGGAGCGCGGCTGTTTGCGGTTGGGGTGGATATCGCCAACCGGAATCTCAGCAAACCGAACGCCCGGAACCTCGACCAGGTCCACGCCGCCGTCATCCCACACAGGGGTTTCCGATCGCTCGCTGGACACATCTGCGGACGCCGGCGCTTCAGGCATGCCGGTCGTCGGCTCCTGCTCGGTGTCACCGGCATCGTCTGTTGCGCCGGGCGATGTGGCCACGGTCTCGGTCTTTGCCTTCGCGGCAGCGCTGGGCTTGGGTGCCGGGCTTCCAGCATCTGTTCCCTTGCCCGCAGCGGACTTGGCAGTACTGGATTTAGCTGAGGAGGACTTTGCTGAGGAGGGCTTGGTGGACGTAGCCGCCGAAGGCTTGTCTGCTGCGGGCTTCGACGACTGGGGCTCGACGGCCTCCTCTGAAGACTCCGTCTTCTTGCGTCCCTCAGGGAAGAAGAGATCTACCGGACGCGAGACGGTTGTCGCGTTACCCGACCCGTTGGCGGCGGCGGAACTTGGAATCAGCGCACCCAGACCGCGGCCCAGGCCGCGTCGTTTCTCGCTCATTGGTAATCCCTCCAGTGGTAGAGCCAGGCGTTGCCAGGCTCCCGTCGTTGCAGTTTGAAGATTTTAGCGCTCTGCTATTTCAGCAGCGGCTTCCAGATAAGACAGGGCTCCACTGGAGGAAGGGTCGTACGTCATTACCGTCTGCTGGTAGCTCGGTGCTTCCGAGATGCGCACCGAGCGCGGAACCACGGCAGAGAGGACCTGATCCGGGAAGTGCTGGCGAACCTCGGCCGCAACTTGGGCTGCGAGGTTGGTACGGCCGTCGTACATGGTCAAAAGGATCGTCGACACCACCAGATCGGCATTCAGGTGCTTCTGGATCATCTCGATGTTCTTCAGCAGCTGGCTCAGTCCTTCAAGTGCGTAGTACTCGCACTGGATCGGGATGAGTACCTCGTTGGCTGCGCAGAAAGCATTGACGGTCAGCAGTCCAAGGCTCGGCGGGCAATCGATGAAGATGTAATCAAGCCGCTGTTCCCCGTTCTTTTCCCGGGTTTTGGCATAAACGTCAATGGCTCGCCGGAGCCGCTGCTCACGGGCCACGAGGGACACCAGCTCAATTTCCGCGCCGGCCAGGTGGATGGTGGCGGGTGCGCAGATCAGGTTTCCGATGTCCGGGCACGGTGCCACCACATCAGCGAGGGGTACGTCGTTGATCAGGACATCGTAGATGCTGTCCACGTCCGCGTGATGTTCGATCCCCAGGGCGGTCGAAGCGTTGCCCTGCGGGTCGATGTCGATCACCAGGACATTGAGGCCAGCCGCCGCCAGCGCCGCCGCAATGTTCACGGTGGTGGTGGTCTTCCCCACCCCACCCTTTTGGTTGGAGACCGTGAAGATTCGGGTGTTCTCAGGACGCGGCAGCTGGCGGCCTACCAGGCGTTCACGGCGTTTGGTTTCATGCGCCAGCTCACGGGCAATGGGGCTGGAATCGTCGATCGCATCAATAACGTTGGATCTACCGCCAGCAGTTGTTTCACGTGAAACGGCTGCTGACTTGGCGGCCTTCGAAACCCGTTCCGGGTGAATCCCGCCTCTGGCGGGGGTCGCGATAGGACCAGCGACAGAACGTGCTGACCCCAAAGACACAAACGGGGGTATCCGTTGTGTGGAGGCTTCACTACTGGTCACTGGGGCACACTCACTCTCGTTCAGCCAAATTTGCTGCCGTTGTCTAGCCTAACCGCTGGACCCGCCAGAGTTAGGCCACCGGGCCCGAACTAGGCCTTCTTTTGGGACTTGTTTACAACGATGCGAACCACGGTGGTGGGTTCCTCCAGGAGGTTCTCACCAACCGTAAGAACCGACGTCTCGACGCCCCCAAGCTTACGGATGGTCTTGGCGGCTTTTTCGATCTCCTCGGCGGCACTGCGGCCCTTGATGGCCACTACTTCGCCCTTGCCGCCAAGAAGCGGAATGGTCAGGCCTGCGAGGTTACTGAGGGCCGAAACAGCCCTGGCCGTCACCACATCCGCCTCAACGTGCCCCACGGCCAGTTCAGCCCGGGTCCGCATGACTGTGACGTTGTCCAGGCCCAGGTCGTCAACAACTTCCTGGAGCCACATCACCCTGCGTTCCAGCGGCTCGATGAGGGTCAGCTCCAGGTCCGGCCGGGCAATCGCCAGGCACAGCCCGGGCAGGCCTGCACCGCTGCCGACATCGGCGACGTGGCTCCCCTCGGGGATCGCACTCTCAATGACGGCGCAGTTAAGGACGTGCCGGCTCCACAGGCGGGGGATCTCCCGCGGTCCAATGAGGCCGCGCTCCGTGCCGGAGGTCGCCAGGTGTTCAACATAGCGTTTAGCAAGGTCCAACCGGTCGCCGAAGATCTTCTCCGCGGCCGAAAGCTCAGCTGGCGTAATGTCAACCATGGTTAGCGGATCAGCCATTCTCTACTCGGCGGATACAACGATGTGGCGTCCGGCGCCTTCGCCCTCGGATTCGCTGACCAGTCCCAGGTCAGCAACGGCATCATGGACGATCTTCCGCTCGTAGGCGCTCATCGGCTCAAGTGCCACCGGCTGGCCGCTTTCCTTCACTGAAGCGGCGGCGTCCTCGGCAACCTTCTGCAGGTGGCCGGTACGCTCCTGCCGGTAACCGTTGATGTCCAGCACCAGCCGCGAGCGGTTCTCGGTTGCGGACAGCACCGAAAGCCGGGTCAGTTCCTGGAGGGCCTCGAGGACTTCGCCGTCCTCACCCACCAGGCTGTCCAGGGCATCTGACTCTTCCTCGGTCACGATGGAGATGTAGGTCCGTCCGTTACGGACCTCAATATCGATGTCTCCATCGATGTCGGCGATGTCCAGCAGCTCCTCGAGGTAGTCCGCTGCCACGTCTCCCTCTTCCTCCAGGCGGCTGGCTGAGGAAGCCTTGGTCAGGGAAGCCTCCCCGTTCTCGGACGCGTCCTGATCGTCAATGATCTCCTCGGACAGGGCGTGTTCGGTGCTCTCGGCAGACATTACTTCTTCTTCCTGTTCTTGCGTTGTGGCTGGATACGCTGGCCCTTGGCCTGGGCCACGGCCGCGGCGGCAGCAGCGGCGTCGGCTGCCTCATCCTTCTTGCCGCCCAGGATCGGGAGGGCCGGAAGGCCCTTGGCAGCCCGGCGTTCGGCGAGGGCCTTTGCGGCGGGGGATCCCGGCGTCGGCATGCGGCGGATCACAAAGAACTGCTGTCCCATGGTCCACAGGTTGGTGGTGGTCCAGTAGATGAGGACGCCGATCGGGAAGTTGATGCCGCCAACACCGAAGACAATCGGAAGGATGTAAAGCATCATCTTCTGCTGGCGCATGAAGGGGCTGGCCATGGCTTCTTCGGACATGTTCTTAGCCATGATCTGCTTCTGCGTAATGAACTGCGAGGCAGTCATGGCGAGGATCATGATGATGGAGAGGATCCAGACGGCGGTCAGGTTCCCTTCACCGCCGTGCAGGAGGGACGCGGAAAGCGTGGCCCCGAAGATGGTGGAGTCATCAAACTGTTCCACCTGGCCGTGGCTCATCGCACCAATGCCCTCGCCGCGGTCCCTTGCCGTAGAAATGCCGGACAGCACTGTGAACAGTGCGAAGAAGAACGGCATCTGGATCAGCATGGGAAGGCAGGCCGAGAAGGGGTTGGTCCCGTGCTTCTTGTACATAGCCATCTGTTCCTGCGCCATTGCCTGGCGGGACAGCTGGTCGGTCTTGCCCTTGTACTTGTCCTGGAGCTTCTTGAGGTCGGGCTGCAGCAGCTGCATGCCGCGCTGGGCCTTGATCTGCTTGACGAACACGGGGATCAGGGCGGCACGGATCACCAGCACCAGGCCGATGATGGACAGCGTCCACGTCCAGCCGGAGGCTTCCGGCAGCCCAATGGCAGTCAGTCCCTCATGGAATCCCACCATGATGATGGACACAAGCCATTTGAACGGAAACATGATTGTTTCAAAGAAGTCCATACTTATCCCTATTCGTCAGGCCGCACTGCGGCCTTCTCCATCAGTCCGAGCAGCCAGGTACTTGTCCGGGTTGTTCAGCACAACAATTGTGGGGGTCTGGTGCTCAGGCCATTCCCGATGGCCAGCGGGGACGTGGTCCACACCGCCGGCGTTCCATGGGTGGCAGCGGCCAAGGCGCCGGACAGCGAGCCAGCTTCCCTTGACAGCGCCATGGACAGTGACAGCTTCCAGCGCATAGGCCGAGCAGGAGGGGAAGAACCGGCACACCTGGCCGTACAAGGGGGAAATCACCTTGCGATAGGCCTTGAGAAGAACAATGAGGATATTCCGGGGCAGGTTCCACAGGAACAGCCCCACGGATGCGGCACCACGTTGGAGAGAAGTAACGACGACGGCGGTGGCGTTACGCACGCGGTGTCCCCTCCTGTGTTGTACCGGCCGAATCCTTGGCAGCAGCCCTTGTGGGGCGGCCGGCCAGCCGGACCATCGTCGATTCCAATGCGGCATTGTAATCAGACAGCAGCTGGTCCCAGCTGGCAGTTGCGGACGCGGGAAGCGCCCGGACCACTATGGCAAACCCGGTACCGTGCTCGCGCAGCGAGGCAGCACCTGCTTCTCTCAGTCTCCTCTTAACGAGGTTCCTGACCACAGCGTTCCCTACACTCTTGGAAACGATGAACCCGATCCGGCTGGGTTCGTCAGCAGCAATGGCTGCCGTATATAACACTACGTTCCGGCGTCCATTGCGGACACCGGAACGTACAGTTGTTGAAAAATCGGATGCAGTCCTCAAACGGTTACGGGTGGCCAGCACCTTAAACTCGCAAAGAAATGTCTACCGACGAGTCAGTATTTAGGCCGACAGCTCGGTGCGACCCTTGCCACGACGGGCTGCCAGGATGGCACGGCCGGCACGGGTACGCATACGAAGGCGGAAGCCGTGCTTCTTGGCTCGACGGCGGTTATTCGGCTGAAAAGTCCGCTTGCTCACGTTAGTTACTCCAGTGGATCAAAGGTGCGCCCACCCGATCAGTATGGGGAAGAACTGGCCGACGCTAAGTTTTGTATATGCACGCTTCCCCCGGCTGCCCAAACGCACTGCGCCTGAGAGATTCAGATGGGGCCAAAAAGCGGACACAAAGGACTTCACAACGTTAGGGCAATTTAAGCCCCCGAGTCAAACCGGAACCCCTTGTGTCCTCTATCCCCAGCTGTGCCTAACCTGCCCCGGGAACCTGTGGATGAAGTGGCTCACAGCCCCCTTTTCCGAACCACACCGGTGTAATTATCCACAAGCTACTTGCCAGCTATCTTCTAGGCTTTTCATCCCCTAGAGTGGCCCAGTAGCCGATTATCCACGGACTGTGCATAACCCTGTGGATGAAGCTGAATCCATCCTGGTTCATGACTTGCGGCTGCAGGCAATGCAGGCAAAGCAAGTTTTGAGGGAACCGATTGATGACAGTAGACGAAGCCAACCACGCCAATACTGTCGGAAGTTCCTGGCGGCGTGTTGTCAGCCTGCTGGAACAGGACCACCGTGTTTCACCACGTCAGCGGGGCTTTGTCATCCTCGCGCAGGCCCAGGGCCTGATCGGTTCCACCCTCCTGGTGGCCGTCCCCAACGAGCTGACCCGCGAAGTGCTCCAGACCCAGGTCAAGGACGCACTGGATGATGCGCTGCACAACGTCTTCTCCGATGACATCCGCTGCGCCATCGACGTCGATACCGATTTGGTGCCCATCCACACGGAACCTGAACCCGTCGTCGTCGAGCCGTCCTTCTCCGCGGACCAGCTGATCGAGCAGAAGCCGCAGCCGATGCTGCCCAGCACGTCGCACGAGTTCGGCCGGCTGAACCCGAAGTACGTCTTCGATACCTTCGTCATCGGTTCGTCCAACCGCTTCGCCCACGCCGCCGCCGTCGCAGTGGCTGAAGCACCCGCGAAGGCGTACAACCCGCTGTTCATCTACGGCGACTCCGGACTCGGAAAAACGCACCTCCTGCACGCAATCGGCCACTATGCCCGCCGGCTCTACAGCGGCATCCGCGTCCGCTACGTGAATTCGGAAGAGTTCACCAACGACTTCATCAACTCCATCCGCGACGATGAAGGCGCCAGCTTCAAGACCACCTACCGCAACGTCGACGTACTGCTCATCGACGACATCCAGTTCCTCGCAGGCAAGGACCGGACGCTCGAGGAGTTCTTCCACACGTTCAACTCGCTGCACAACAACAACAAGCAGGTAGTGATCACCTCGGACCAGCCGCCCAAGCTGCTGGCAGGGTTCGAGGACCGCATGAAGTCACGCTTCGAATGGGGCCTCCTCACCGACATCCAGCCGCCGGAACTTGAAACCCGGATTGCGATCCTCCGCAAGAAGGCGCTCAGCGAAGGCCTGTCCGCGCCGGATGACGCGCTCGAGTACATCGCATCAAAAATCTCAAGCAATATCCGTGAGCTCGAAGGCGCACTGATCCGCGTCACCGCGTTCGCCAGCCTTAACCGCCAGCCCGTTGACGTGGCCCTTGCCGAGATGGTCCTCAAGGACCTCATCACCGACGACGGCGCCCAGGAGATCACGTCCAGCCAGATCCTCCAGCAGACCGCCGAGTACTTCAAGCTGAGCATGGAGGAGCTGTGCAGCAAATCGCGCACCCGGACCCTGGTGACTGCACGACAGATCGCCATGTATCTCTGCCGTGAACTGACGGACATGTCGCTGCCGAAGATTGGCCAGGAGCTTGGCGGCCGCGACCACACCACCGTGATCCACGCCGATAGGAAGATCCGCGAGCTGATGGCCGAGCGCCGTGTGATCTACAACCAGGTGACGGAGCTGACCAACCGGATCAAGCAGCAGCAGCGCGACTCGTAGCCGCCGTCTCTATACCTTATTAACAGGTGCATGTGGATAAGCCTGTGGATACTTAAGGGGACAACCGCGGTTAATGGGCTTAAAACCCTTAAGGCGCCTGTGGATTCGAAAAATCGCGAAAAATGTTGTCCCCATCCACACCCTGTTTAAAACCTCCGCCGCCCACAGTCCATGAACAGGCCTTAACCGCCGGATCTCGCGGTGAGGGGGAGTTATCCACAGTTTCCACAGCAGTTATTAACACTACTAATCCCAAGAAATTGAAATCCCTCAAACAACAAGACCGGTCCGCCCTCCCGAACCTCTCCAGGCCGAGCGGCCCAAAGGGGCCTGGCTGGCTTGGGGGGGATGGGTTAATCCCGGATCTTCCGGCTAAGCTGTCAGCAGCGCTCCCATCCTCGGGTTTTCGTGTGGTTCAGGCAGCACGGACCATGCAGGAACACGAGCGGGGCAACAACTCTTCGGAACTCCCGGCGGGACGTTTCAGGAACATCAACGCAGCAGCAATGAAAGGCGGCACCCTTCCGTGAAGTTCAGAGTCGATCGGGACGTCCTGGCAGAAGCCGTCACCTGGACAGCCCGCTCGTTGTCTCCGCGGCCGCCCGTACCGGTCCTGTCCGGGTTGCTGTTGAAAGCCGAAGCCGGCACCGTCAGCCTCTCGAGCTTTGACTACGAGACCTCTGCCCGCCTGGAAATCGCAGCGGACATCAGGGACGAGGGCACCATCCTGGTTTCCGGCCGGCTCCTGGCAGACATCTGCCGCAGCCTGCCGTCGGCTCCGGTCGACGTCGAAACGGACGGCAACAAAGTCACCCTGACCTGCCGCCGCAGCAGCTTCCACCTGGCCACCATGCCGGAAGCCGAGTACCCGCCGCTTCCCGCGCTTCCGCCCATCAGCGGTACCGTTCCCGGCGACTCCTTTGCCCAGGCGGTGTCCCAAGTGATCATCGCCGCCAGCAAGGATGACACCCTGCCCATCCTCACCGGCGTGCGGATGGAGATCGAGGACGACCTCATTACGCTCCTCGCCACCGACCGCTACCGTCTGGCCATGCGCGAGGTGCCGTGGAAGCCGGTCACGCCCGGCATTTCAACCAGCGCGCTGGTCAAGGCCAAGACCCTGAACGAAGTGGCCAAGACCCTTGGCAACAGCGGCGACATTCACCTCGCCCTCGCCGATGACGAGAGCCGGCTGATTGGCTTCGAAAGCGGCGGACGCACCACCACCTCGCTGCTGGTTGACGGCGACTACCCCAAGATCCGCTCGCTGTTCCCGGACTCCACCCCCATCCACGCCACCGTGCAGACCCAGGAACTCGTAGAGGCAGTGCGGCGCGTCTCCCTCGTGGCGGAACGCAACACCCCGGTGCGCCTGGCGTTCACGCAGGGCCAGCTAAACCTGGACGCCGGCACCGGAGAGGACGCCCAGGCGTCCGAGGAACTGGAAGCGCAGCTTTCCGGTGAGGACATCACCGTGGCCTTCAACCCTCACTACCTGGTGGAGGGGCTGAGCGTGATTGAAACCAAATTTGTCCGGTTCTCCTTCACCACGGCACCCAAGCCCGCCATGATCACAGCCCAGGCAGACGCCGACGGCGAAGACCAGGACGACTACCGCTACCTGGTGATGCCGGTCCGCCTCCCCAACTAAGTAGCACCAAGTGTCGTTTTGGGCGCCCAAAACGACACCTACTGCTACCTAGTTGGGCATCCCCTGATGACACCCGACCCCTAGCGCAGAAATGAGTTCCACCATGCACATTGGACTGATCGGCCTTGGCAAAATGGGGTTCAACATGCGCGAACGGCTGCGCAATGGCGGCGTTGAGGTCACCGGATACGACCGCAACCCGGACGTTACGGACGCCGCCTCCATCGATGAGCTCCTGGCTGCAGTTCCCACGCCGCGGCTCATCTGGGTCATGGTTCCTGCCGGCGACATCACCGACGCCGTTATCAAGGAACTGGGCGAAAAACTCAACGAGGGTGACCTGGTGATCGACGGTGGCAATTCCCGGTTCACCGAGGACCAGAAACACGGCGAACTCCTTGCCGCCAAGGGGATCCACTTCGCGGACTGCGGAGTCTCCGGCGGAGTCTGGGGACTGCAGAACGGCTACGGCCTCATGGCCGGCGGCGACGCGGCCGATATTGAGCGCGCGCTTCCTGTCTTCGACGCCCTGCGTCCCGAGGGTGACCGGGCGGACAGCTTTGTCCACGTGGGCGGGATCGGCGCAGGCCACTACGCCAAGATGGTCCACAACGGGATCGAATACGGCCTGATGCAGGCATATGCCGAGGGCTACCAGCTGCTGGCTTCCAAGGACATCATCAGTGACCTGCCCGGAACGTTCCGCGCGTGGCAAAAGGGCACCGTGGTCCGGTCCTGGCTGCTGGACCTGCTGGTCAAAGCCCTCGATGAGGATCCGGGCCTGCAAAACATCGACGACTACGTCGAGGATTCCGGTGAGGGCAGGTGGACCGTGGAAGAAGCCATTGCCAATGCAATTCCGGCGCCGGCCATCACTGCGGCGCTGTTCGCCCGGTTCGAGTCCCGCGAGGACAGCTCCCCGGCCATGAAGATGGTGTCCGCGCTGCGGCACCAGTTCGGCGGCCACGCCACTCGTCCCGCCAAGTAATACCCAGCAGGGAGCCGCGAGGTTCCCGGAATTGCCGAAAAACCGCGTGTACCTAGAACACCTCTCCCTGACCGACTTCCGCAGTTATGCCCAGGTGGACCTGGCCCTGGAGCCGGGCGTCACTGTCCTTGTGGGATACAACGGCATCGGCAAAACCAACCTGATGGAGGCCATCGGCTACCTGGCCACGCTCAGCTCACACCGCGTCAGCTCGGACGCGCCCCTGCTCCGGTTCGGCACGGAACGTGCGCTGGTCCGGGCCAGGCTGGTCCGCGGGGAACAGATTACTGTCCTGGAACTGGAGATCAATGCGGGACGGGCAAACCGCGGGCGCATCAACCGCAGCAATCCGGTGCGGGCACGCGATCTCCTGGGTATCTGCCAGACGGTGCTGTTCGCGCCGGAAGACCTGGCCCTGGTGAAGGGCGATCCTTCCAACCGACGCCGCTTCCTCGATGAACTGCTCGCCAGCCTCGTCCCGCACCACGCCGCCACCCGCAGCGATTACGACCGGGTCCTGAAACAGCGGAATGCGCTGCTCAAATCAGCCCGCGCAGGAAAATTTACGCCCGCCCATGAGGCGACCCTGGATGTGTGGGACCAGCACATGGCGAAAGCCGGAGCCGAACTGCTGCACGCGCGGCTTGAATTGGTGGAACGGCTGCGGCCGCACCTGGGCCGTGCCTACGCGGAGCTGACCGATGCATCCAAACCCGCCGACGCCGTCTACCGTTCCAGCCTCCAAAACCAGATGGACGACGACGGCGCCCCGCTGATGCGTGCAGCCGGCACCGTTGCCGGGGGTGCCGCAGCGGACGTGGAGGACCTGCGCCAGCTGTCCGTGGAACAGCTGGCGGAACGGTATGTCAAGGCCTTCTCGGACTCCCGGCGCAAGGAGATAGAGCGGGGCATCTCGCTGGTGGGCCCCCACCGTGACGAACTGGAACTCATCCTGGGCCAGGCACCGGCCAAGGGCTATGCGTCCCATGGCGAAACCTGGTCCATGTGCCTGTCCCTTCGGCTCGCCTCCTATTACGTGATGCTGGACGACACCCGGACAGGGGGCTCGGCTCCCATCCTCATCCTGGACGACGTTTTTGCCGAGCTGGACGTCCAGCGGCGGCGTAAACTGGCCGCAATAGTCTCCGGCGCGGAACAGGTCCTGGTGACCGCCGCCGTTGACGCCGACATCCCGGAAGAGCTCTCCGGACGGCGGGTGAAAGTCATCCCGGGAGGTATTGATGAGCAGGGACAGTGAAAAAGGCGGCGGGCTTCAGCCCGGCCGCGACCCCGACAACATCGATGCTCCCCAGGTTGCCCTGAACAGGATGCGGGAGGCCGCCGCAGCCCGGGGCGAAATCCGCAGAACCGCATCCCGCCCGGGCACTGCCAAAGCCAAAAAAGGCATCCGCGACACCCGCGGCTTCAGCCAGTTCCACGCCAGCGGCCGCGATCCCCTCGGCCTTGGCAAGGTGGTGGGGCGACTGGTGGCGGAGCGCGGCTGGACGTCGCCGGTGGCGGTCGGATCCGTGATGGCCGAATGGGCCACCTTGGTTGGCCCCGAAATTTCGGCCCACTGCACTCCCGAGAGCTTTACCGACACCACCCTCCACGTCCGTTGCGACTCGACTGCCTGGGCCACCCAGCTCCGGCTCCTCAGCACCAGCCTTCTGGAGAAGTTCCGGGTGGAGCTGGGGGACGGAGTGGTCACGAGCATCCAGGTTCTGGGCCCTTCTGCACCGAGCTGGCGCAAGGGCGGCAGGTCCGTGAACGGGCGGGGTCCCCGCGACACCTACGGGTAGTGCCGGCAGCGCACTCTTGAAAATCGACGTAACGGCGTGTAGAGCCCTGAAAGGGCGGGAGGGTGTATAGGCACCCGGAGGCCGTCCTGCCAGTGCGCCCAAGGCGCGGCTAACGGCCTCCCGCAGGCACACCACCGCCCGTGGAAGGCCCTGGAATGCGGGGAATTGGCCGCCTGCACGGTAGAATCGTTGTAGATAACTGGGCGCGGGTGAACGTTGACTGGGTCCGTTTTCCGCGCGTTTCAAGCCCGCGGAGTGCGGATCCACCGTCAGCCATACATCGGCGCTACAAGTTTGTGCCTGTTGGCGGATGACTTCCTTGCAGTAACCGGGGAGGATTCGGCCGGCCATCATCGAGAACAGAGGAGTCGACAGCGCCTGTGGCTAACGACAATACAGATATTCTGGCAGCTGAACCCGCAGTCGAGGATGCCCGTACGCCTGACACCCCGGCCGCGCCAGGGACGCAGCGTGAATATGGCGCCAGCGACATCACTGTCCTTGAAGGCCTGGAAGCCGTCCGGAAACGTCCGGGCATGTACATCGGCTCCACAGGGCCGCGCGGGCTCCACCACCTGGTCTATGAAGTTGTTGACAACTCCGTGGACGAGGCACTGGCCGGCTACTGCACACACATTGAGGTTGTCCTTCAGGCCGACGGCGGTGTGAAGGTTGTGGACGACGGCCGCGGCATCCCGGTGGACATGCACCCCACGGAACACAAGCCCACGGTTGAAGTGGTCATGACCATCCTGCACGCCGGCGGAAAGTTCGGCGGCGGCGGATACGCCGTCTCGGGCGGGCTCCACGGCGTGGGAATCTCCGTCGTGAATGCCCTGTCCAGCCGCGTGGATACGGAAGTCCGGCGCCAGGGCCACGTCTGGCGCATGTCCTTCGCGGATGGAGGCAAGCCCCAGGGCAGCCTGGTCAAGGGCGAAGAGACGGACCGCACCGGCACCACCCAGACGTTCTACCCGGATCCGGCGATCTTCGAAGTGACCGAGTTCGACTTCGAGACGCTCCGCGCCCGCTTCCAGCAGATGGCCTTCCTTAACAAGGGCCTCCGCATCACGCTCACGGACGAGCGCACTTCCGCTGAAGCGGACGGCGACGCCGACCTGGACCTGGACGCCGTGGTCACCGAGGGCGAGGTCAGCGCAGAACACCGCACCGTGGTGTACCAGTACGACGACGGCCTGCTGGACTACGTCAAGCACCTGAACTCGGGCAAGAAGGTCGACGTGGTGCACGAGGACGTCATCGCCTTCGAAACCGAGGACAAGGACCGCAAGATTGCCCTGGAAATGGCGATGCAGTGGACCAACGCGTACTCCGAAAGCGTCCACACCTACGCCAACACCATCAACACGCATGAGGGCGGCACCCACGAAGAGGGCTTCCGGGCCGCGATGACGTCCCTGATCAACCGCTACGCGCGCGAAAAGGGAATCATCAAGGAAAAGGACGACAACCTGACCGGCGATGACATCCGCGAAGGCCTCACCGCCGTCATCTCCGTGAAACTCGCCGAACCCCAGTTCGAAGGCCAGACCAAAACCAAGCTCGGCAACTCCGAGGTCAAGGGCTTTGTCCAGCGCGTGGTCACCGACGGCCTGGGCGACTGGCTGGAGCGCAACCCGGGCCCTGCCCGCGACGTCATCCGGAAGGCGATCTCCGCGGCGCAGGCACGGATGGCCGCACGCAAGGCCCGTGACAATGCCCGCCGCAAGAGCCCGCTGGAATCCTTCGGCATGCCCGGCAAGCTCTCCGACTGCTCCTCGAAGAACCCGGAGAAATGCGAGGTCTACATCGTGGAGGGCGACTCCGCCGGCGGTTCCGCCAAGCGCGGCCGCAACCCGGAGACACAGGCCATCCTTCCCCTGCGCGGAAAGATCCTGAACGTGGAACGCGCGCGCTTGGACAAAGCGCTGGGCAACGCCGAAGTCCAGTCCATGATTACCGCTTTCGGCACAGGCATCGGCGAGGACTTCGACCTCTCCAAGCTTCGTTACCACAAGATCGTCCTGATGGCTGATGCCGACGTGGACGGCCAGCACATCACAACCCTGCTGATGACCCTGCTGTTCCGTTACATGCGGCCCCTGATCGAGAACGGCTACGTTTACCTGGCGCAGCCCCCGCTGTACCGCATCAAGTGGTCCAACGCCGCCCACGACTACGTGTACAGCGACCGCGAACGCGACGCGAAACTCGTGGCCGGACAGGCTGCCGGGCGCCGGATTCCCAAGGACAACGGCATCCAGCGCTACAAGGGCCTGGGCGAAATGGACTACACCGAGCTGTGGGACACCACCATGGACCCGGACCACCGCACGCTGCTGCAGGTGACGATGGACGATGCCCTCGCCGCCGACCAGATCTTCTCGGTCCTTATGGGCGAGGACGTCGAGTCGCGCCGCAACTTCATCCAGCAGAACGCCAAGGACGTCAGGTTCCTCGATATCTAGGACACGGTCCGGTAGATATTCGATTACTGACATATACCTGAAACGGAAATTAATATGAGCGACGAAACACCCGAGAACCCGGCCTCCGAAGCCGGCATTCCGGACACCGTTCTTGAAGGCGACGTGCTGATAGACCGCGTGGAGCAGGTGGACCTGCAGACTGAAATGCAGCGGTCCTACCTCGACTATGCGATGGCCGTCATCGTGGGCCGTGCACTCCCCGACGTCCGCGACGGACTGAAGCCAGTCCACCGCAGGGTCCTTTACGCGATGTTCGACGGCGGCTACCGGCCGGACCGCTCCTTCAATAAGTGCGCCCGCGTGGTGGGCGAGGTCATGGGCCAGTACCACCCCCACGGTGACACCGCGATCTACGATGCGTTGGTCCGCCTTATCCAGGACTGGACCATGCGGTACCCCCTGGCCCTCGGCCAGGGCAACTTCGGTTCCCCGGGCAATGACGGCGCTGCCGCACCGCGGTACACCGAAACAAAGATGGCGCCGCTGGCCATGGAAATGGTCCGTGACATCGACGAGGAAACCGTCGATTTCCAGGACAACTACGACGGCAAGAACCAGGAACCCACCATCCTTCCTGCCCGTTTCCCCAACCTGCTGGTGAACGGCTCCTCGGGTATCGCCGTCGGCATGGCCACCAACATTCCGCCGCACAACCTCCGCGAGGTAGCTGACGGGGTGCAGTGGTACCTGGCCAACCCCACGGCCAGCCGCGAGGAACTGCTGGAAGAACTCCTGCTGCGCGTCAAGGGCCCCGATTTCCCCACCGGCGCCACCATCCTGGGCCACAAGGGCATTGAGGATGCCTACCGGACCGGCCGCGGTTCGGTCACCATGCGTGCCGTGGTAAACGTCGAGGAGCTCCAGGGCCGCACCTGCCTGGTGGTCACCGAGCTTCCGTACCAGGCCAACCCGGACAACCTGGCCATCAAGATCGCCGAGCTCGTCAAGGACGGGAAGATCCAGGGCATTGCCGACCTCCGGGACGAGACCTCCGGCCGCACCGGACAGCGGCTGGTCATCGTCCTCAAGCGCGACGCCGTGCCCAAGGTGGTGCTGAACAACCTCTACAAGCACACCGAACTGCAGAGCAACTTCTCCGCCAACATGCTGGCCATCGTGGACGGCGTTCCGCGGACGCTGAGCCTGGACGCCTTCATCCGCCACTGGGTAACCCACCAGATGGACGTCATTGCCCGCCGTACCCGGTACCGGCTGCGCAAGGCTGAGGAGGAAGCCCACATCCTGCGGGCCCTCCTGAAGGCACTGGACATGCTGGACGAAGTGATCGCCCTGATCCGCGCCTCCAACACCACCGAGGCAGCCCGTGACGGCCTGATGGAACTGCTGGACATCGACGAACTGCAGGCCAGGGCCATCCTGGATATGCAGCTGCGCCGACTTGCCGCCCTTGAACGCCGAAAGATCCAGGACCGGCACGCCGAACTCGAAGCCCTGATCGCCGAGTACAACCAGATCCTCGGCTCCGAGCAGCGCCAGCGGGAAATCATCAGCACCGAGCTGGGCGAAATCGTGGACAAGCACGGGGATGACCGCCGCACCAAGATCCTCATGGGTTATGACGGCGACATGTCCATGGAGGACCTCATTCCCGAAGAGGAAATGGTGGTCACCATTACCCGGGGCGGCTACGTCAAGCGCACCCGCAGCGACAACTACCGCTCCCAGCAGCGCGGCGGCAAGGGCATCAAGGGTGCCCAGCTCCGCGGTGACGACGTGGTGGAGCACTTCTTCGTCACGACAACGCACCACTGGCTCCTCTTCTTCACGAACCTGGGCCGCGTTTACCGTGCCAAGGCCTACGAACTGATGGAGGCCGGACGGGACGCCAAGGGCCAGCACGTGGCCAACCTGATGGCATTCCAGCCGGACGAGCACATCGCCCAGGTCCTGGACCTGAAGGACTACCAGCAGGCTCCCTACCTGGTGCTGGCAACCAAGCGCGGGCTGGTCAAGAAAACCCGGCTGGAGGATTACGACACCAACCGCTCCGCCGGCGTTATTGCCATCAACCTCCGCGACGGGGACGAGCTGGTCTCCGCGCAGCTGGTATCCGAGACCGACGACCTGCTGCTGGTGTCCCGCAAGGGCCAGTCCATCCGCTTCACCGCAACCGAGGATGCGCTCCGCCCCATGGGCCGGGCCACCTCCGGCGTCACCGGCATGAAATTCCGCGAAGAGGATGAGCTGCTGGCCGCCAACGTGGTGACCGACGGTTCCTACGTCTTCATCGTCACCGAGGGCGGCTACGCCAAACGGACAGCTGTTGAGGAATACCGGCTCCAGGGCCGTGGGGGGCTGGGGATCAAGGTAGCCAAGCTCGCGGAAGAACGCGGTGACCTGGTGGGGGCACTGATTGTCCAGGAAGAGGACGAGGTGCTGGTGGTCATGGAGGGCGGCAAGGTGGTCCGCTCCTCGGTTGCCGGAGTCCCTGCCAAGGGACGCGACACCATGGGCGTCATCTTTGCCAAGCCGGACAAAAATGACCGGATTATCGAGGTGGCACGCAACAGCGAACGGGGTCTTGAGGGCGAGGAATCGCCGGAGGATGACGTAACGTTGGCTGAAGATGGCGGATCCCCCGAGGATTCCACCAGCCCAGCAGTGGCAGAAGAATCACCGGCCGTTGAGTCAGAGGACGCCTCGGGCGACGCTGAGCCGAACGAAGACTACACGGAAGGTAACGAGTGAGTAATCCCGACTCATTTCCCAAGTCGAACAGCACCGCTCCGGACGGAAACCGGCCCTCAGCCGCACCACGGGTAAACGCTCCCGTCCGTCCGCAGCAGCGCCCGGCCGCCCCCGCCGCCGCCCCCGGGCAACGCCCCGCCGTTCCCGGCCAGCGTCCTGCACAGGGTGACCGTCCGGCACAGGGCCAGAACGACCGTCCTGCAGGCCAGCCAGGCCAGCCAGGCCAGCCCGGCCAGCCCGGCCAGCCCGGCCAGCGCCCGGCACCGGGACAGCGGCCCGCAGCAGCCGGCCAGCGCCCAGCAGTCGGCGCTCCGGGCCAGGGCAACCCCGGCCTTGTGAAGCCTGCACCGAAGGCAAAGGTCCGGCGCGCCCGGCTGCTCATCAGCAAGGTGGACCCGTGGTCTGTCCTGAAGATGGCCTTCCTCCTGTCCGTGGCCCTGGGAATCGTCACGGTGGTGGCCGCCATTGTCCTGTGGACCGTCCTTGACCTGACGGGCATCTTCGACCAGGTGGACAGCCTGCTGGGCACGCTGGCCGGCTCCGAGGGCGGCGGCTTTGAGCTGAAGAAGGTGGCTTCCCTGGGCCAGGTGGCCTCTTTTGCCACCATCATCGCGGTGGTGAACGTGGTCCTGCTGACCGCGCTTTCCATGCTTTCCGCTGTGCTGTACAACATCTCCGCCACCCTGGTGGGCGGTATCGGCGTTACCCTCACGGACGACTAAAGTCCCTTTTCCGCAGGCCTGACAGCCGCGGAAAGGCCCGATTTGAGATCGGGCCGGGATGTGCTGTAAAGTCATGTCTCGGCCCGATGAGGCATCGGGGCGTATAGCTCAGGCGGTTAGAGCGCTTCGCTGATAACGAAGAGGTCCCAGGTTCAAGTCCTGGTACGCCCACGGAACCTGTGCAGGTTCAAGTGTAGGTTTGGATTGCGTAGCCCGCAGCCGGACCGGAACGGGGAGCATGTGAAGAAGTTGCTTGTAGTGGCAGCGGCAATCGCAGGCGTCCTGCTCTACCGGAAAGCACAGGAATCCGAGGCCCGGAAAGATGTCTGGAGCAAGTCAACCGATACGGTGGACTAGCCCCGGAGCCCGGAACGGAGCTGGTCAAAGGCTCCCTGGTTCTAGGGTATGATTGACGGGTTGCTTCTTATGGGGGCATGGCGCAATTGGTAGCGCACCTGCTTTGCAAGCAGGGGGTTCGGGGTTCGAGTCCCCGTGCCTCCACCATAGGAAAGTCCCGGTCAGCGGAAACGCTGGCCGGGACTTTTGCTTGGCACCGGAACCCCGCAGCATCCGGTCCGGACCGCCCATTAGGGTAGTGCAGTGAACTTCTTTCTCGCAGCCATCGGTGTACTGGGCGTCGCCTCGTCCGGCCCGTTGATTGCTGCCACCCTCGGGGCCACCACTGTGAGTGCCCTGGCCATTGCATTCTGGCGCAACGCCATCGGCGCTGCCGTGATGGCCTCTCCCACCCTCATCCGGGAACCCCGGCAGTTCGGCAGGATCACCCAACGTGAGTTCCGCTGGTGTGTGCTGGCCGCCGGCGCGCTGGCCCTGCACTTCGCCTGCTTCATCACCTCCCTGCAGCTCACCTCCGTTGCCGCGGCCACGGCACTGGTATGCCTGCAGTCAGCCTGGATAGCGGTCTTCCAGCTCTTCCGCGGGACCCGCCACCGGTGGCAGGTGCTGGCTGGCCTCGGCATCGCTTTTGGCGGCGTTGTTGCGATCACCGGATTCGACATGGGGTCTTCGCCGGATGCCCTGCTGGGTGACCTTCTGGCCGTCGCCGGCGGGGCGCTGGCCGGCCTCTACACACTGGCAGGGGGAAAAGCCCGGCAAAGCATGACGACGGGCACCTACACCACGCTCTGCTACGGGATGTGTGCAGCCCTGGTTGCCGTACTGGCGCTCCTTGGCAGGCAACCGCTGGTGGGCTTTGAAGCCGCCGGCTGGCTGGGGATCCTGGCCATCACAGTCTGTGCACAGCTGGTGGGGCATACCGCGTTCAACCACCTGCTGGCCACCATGAGTCCGCTCCTGGTCTCCATGATCATCCTCCTGGAGATCCCGGGAGCTGCGCTTCTTGCCGCGGTCTTCCTCCACGAAACACTTCCCGCCGGTACTTACGCCGGCCTGGGGCTTATCCTGGCGGGTCTCGCCGTTGTGGTGCTGGGCCAGCGGTCAGGCAAAGCCGCACGCCGCGGAAGGCCAGCGGCAAACGGGAGGAACGAACCGCCGTCGGACCTGCCACTCGCGGAGCTGGGAACCGACTGACGCCGGCGCGCTGCGTGCCCTCTACTGACCGCCGCGGCGCACAGGCTGGGCGGTATTGACGGTGTGGATGGCCCGCAGGAGCTTGGCGGGGAAGTACACGGAGAAGAACACCACCATGGGAGCCTTCAGTGCCATCTTCTTGACGTTGTGGGCCTTGTAGGTCCGGTCGAAGCGGGTGACATAGTAGCGGTAGTCCCGCGGTGAATCCTCAAGCCTGCGGGCAGACATCCCGGACACCATCTGGGGGCAGTACTGGATCTTCAGATCGTTCTCGGCCAGGTGCAGGGACAGGTCGATGTCCTCATGCATCTCGTCCTTTTCGTCCCGACAGGTTTCTGCCCGGATGGTTTCCCATGCGGTGGAACGCAGCGCCATGTTGGAGCCGAAGAGGAAATGGTACTGGTGCTTGGCCAGCTTCAACATGAGCTGGCGCATTTTGTCGTCTGCCTTGAGGCCAAAGCGGCGCATTGGCATGTCGTAGTACACCACCGGGCCCGTGGCTGCCTGGACGGAGTGGTCGAGGAACGCTTTCTGCACCTGCTCCACCCAGTCCGGTTCCACCACCGAATCGGCGTCGATCCTGCCCAGGACATCCCCGGTGGCATGGTCCAGTCCGAAGTTCCGGGTGGGGATCAGCCCCTGCTCCTTGTCCTGGCTGAGCAGGACGATGGGGGTCTCCGGGTACTCAAGCTGCATCTGTTGCACAATGCGGGCCGTGCGGTCCTTGGACAGGTTGTCCACCACCACGATTTCGTGGGCCGGGACGGACTGGTAGATGGCAGCTATGAGGCACTGCCGGATGACGCTCTCCTCGTTGTACGCCGGGATGACAATGGACACGCGGGGCAGGTCTGCTGCGTGGTTCAAGGCATCCCCAGAGGATTGTTCGGCTGACATCGGTTCAAATCTAGCACCGAACGGCGCCCCGCCTCCGAAACACCGAAACCATCGGAGACGGGAAAAGGGCCCCGCCCTGCGGCGAGGCCCTTTCCGGTTGCTGTTCCGGCCCACCGAGGACCGGGTACATCAGGACTGTTGATTCAGGACTGTGATGCGCCCTTGTCACCGTTGCCGATGTTGGAGGCGATGTTCTTGGTAGCGGTCTTCGCGTCCGTGGCTGCCTTCGCTGTGCTGTCAGCGGCTTCCTCGGCCACGTGCTTTGCCTTCTCGCCGGTTTCCTCAGCCTTGTCGGAGGAGGTGCCGGCCTCGGCGGCTGCCGGAGCTGCCGCGCTTACCGGTGACTCCTGGACCTCGTTCACCGTGGTGGCGGGTACGGGTGCCGGCGTGGGTGTTACCGGGGACGGGGTCTTCCAGGGGTCTTCGACCGGCTTGGAAGCCTTCCAGGCCGCGACGCCGGCTGCAACCGCAGCAGCGATCACACCGAAAACCAGCCAGCCGCGCTTCTTCTTGGGGGGTTCCGGCTGTGCAAGCTGGATTCCCACCGTGCGGCCGGCTTCGGTTGCTGCGGCCTTCAGCTGGGTACCGGTGGCCTGCGCCTGTTCCTGGATGGCGTGGATGATTCCCACGTCACCGAGTTTGTGGGCGACGGCGTCCACCCGTGCAGGCGTGTTCTCCAGCGTGCGGTGCACGGCGTCGGAGGCAGAACCGATCTGGTCCGAAAGTCGAGGCAGGTATTCCACAACCACGCGGTCACGGGCGTTCAGAATCACCGGGGTTGCTTTGTCCAAGGCCTCGTGCAGGCGGGGCGACGCGTTGTCCACAGCGTCGTTGATCCTCGGAGCGAGCTGGGCCAGGCCGTCCTGGATACGCGGGGTCACCGTTGCTACACCGTCGGCCAGGTTGTGGGCCGCGGACTTCAGGCCTTCCTGGACTTTTGGAGATGCGGTGTCCAGGCCATGCTGGAGACGGTCAATGGCTGCTTCCACACGGGGGGTTGCCCAATCCTTGGCATTCTCCACTGCGCTGGTGACTGACAGTTCAAGGTCACGGGCAATACGGTCCGACTTCTTCACAACTACCTCCCGATTAATGTGACGGTTCTGTGGTTAGCCTACGTGGCTTGGTGTTCACCTGCTATTCCCCCAGCGGATTTTAGGAGGATTTCACCCAGCGCGGAACTGCGACGGCAGCCGTTCGCTCCCAGGGCCGCCGTGGAAGAATAGGGCCTATGACTGCCATCGCAACTGCAAAAGCAACCATTCACACCAGCCTCGGCGACATTGTCGTCAACCTCTTCGGCAACCACGCCCCCAAGACGGTCAAGAACTTCGTTGGCCTCGCCACGGGTGAGCAGGCATGGACCCACCCGGAGACCGGCGAAGACAAGAGCGGTACGCCCCTGTACAACGGCACCATCTTCCACCGCATTATCAAGGACTTCATGATCCAGGCCGGCGATCCGCTGGGCCGCGGTACAGGTGGTCCGGGCTACCAGTTCGATGACGAGATCCACCCCGAACTGGGCTTCAACCAGCCCTACAAGCTGGCCATGGCCAACGCCGGCATCCGGATGGGCAAGGGCACCAACGGCTCGCAGTTCTTCATCACCACCATCCCCACCGACTGGCTGCAGGGCAAGCACACCATCTTCGGTGAGGTGGCAGACGACGACTCCAAGAAGGTTGTTGACGCCATCGAGGGCGTGCGCACCGGCATGGGCGACCGTCCGGTGGAGGATGTCACCATCAACAGCATCGACATCGAACAGCTGTAATACCGCGCCATGAGCTACGGAATTCCGGCGGCTGAGCCGTCCGCCCAGGTTCCGGTGTGCCCACGGCACCCGGACCGGCCCTCCTACGTCCGCTGCCAGCGCTGCGGACGACCGGCCTGCCCCGACTGCCAGCGGGCGGCCGCCGTCGGATTCCAATGCGTTGACTGCGTCAACGAAACAAAACGTACGACGCCGGAGGTGCGGACCGTCTATGGCGGCGCCGTAGCTGCCGGCAAGCCACGGGTGACGTTCGGGATCATCGCCTTGTGCGGTGTGATGTATGTCCTGCAGTGGCTGGTGCCCAACGATGGCATCTATCAGAGCCTCGGTTTTGCGAACTACTACGCGGAGCCCCAATACGGGGAATTCGAACCGTGGCGGATGCTTTCGGCCGCATTCCTGCACTCACAGGGGTTTATCCTCCACATCGCGCTGAACATGTACATGCTGTGGATTTTCGGCCAGGCCCTTGAACCGCTCCTGGGCCGCGTCCGGTTCCTGGCCTTGTACCTGTTGTCAGCGCTGGGCGGCTCTGTTGGCTACCTTCTGCTGACTCCGCTCTATACACCTGGTCAGCCGCTGTACGGAGTGGTCGGTGCTTCGGGTGCCATCTTTGGCCTCTTCGGGGCCATGCTGCTGGTACAGCGCCACCGTGGCGGTGACACCCGGCAATTGTGGGTCCTCATCGCGATCAACGGGGTGATCGGGTTCATCATTCCCCAGATCGCCTGGCAGGCGCACCTGGGCGGACTTGTCACCGGCGGCCTCTGCGCCGCGGTCCTGGCCTACACTCCGCGCGGTCCGCGGCAGCGGCTCCTCCAGGCGGCAGGACTGACCGGAGTCCTCCTGCTGCTCATTGCCCTCAGCTGGGTACGGATTTCCCTTTAGGACCAGGTTCGGGCAGCCGATACCCACACCACGCACAAGAAACCCCGCCGTCCCGAGGACGGCGGGGTTTTTGTTTTCCACAGCCCTTATCCACAGTGTTGGTAACTTACAGGCATGTAGTTCATCGTGCAGACCCTCCCAGACCGCTGAATTGCGGCCGTTTTCCCCAGAACGGGCCTATTTTTCTCCACAGTTGTGGATAACCTCTGGGGATACGGGTGTGTTTAAGTGGACAAACCGGCCGCAGAATGAGGTTCTGTGGATAACCTCGGGAAAGTTCTTTCCCAAGGGGCCCTGGCCGCCGTTCAGAACGGAACTATCAACACCGTTATTCACATTGTTAATAAACAACAACGCTGTAGTTCACGTCTGTGTACAGGCCCGCATTGCAGCGTGCAGGCCTCGGCAGCCCAGCTTGACTCCGCTTGTATCCACAACTGTGGATAACTTGTGGGTATCGGCATGTTGGTAAGTGGATAAGCACCGGGCGCCTACCCTTGGCTTACGTCCGTTTCCGACAGGAGGGTCCATGACTGCGACCACAAAACACATCTTCCTCGACAAGCAGCACCCCGCCGTGTGGCGCGCGCTCAATGGCCTGGGGCTCAAGGTCAAGGAAGCGGCGCAGGAGGCGGGAATGGAGCTGAGGACCATGGAACTCCTGCACGTGCGGATCTCACAGCTGAACGGTTGTGCCTACTGCCTGGACCTCCATGTCAGGGATGCGGTCCAGGCAGGCGAGTCTCCGCAGCGGCTGGCCGTACTGCCGGCCTGGCGGGACACTGCACTGTTTACCGAAAAGGAGCGTGCCGCCCTGGCGCTGGCCGAGAGCATCACGTCCCTTCCCGGCCACAGCTCACAGGAGCAGGATGAAGCCTATGCCAGGGAACACCTGACGGAGGAGGAATTCTCCGTGGTCAGCTGGCTGGCCATTGCCATGAACGCCTTCAACCGGGTGTCGATCACCAGCCACCACCCGGTCCGCAAGGAGCGCTAAGCCTGCCGGGCCTGTCCCCGTCCGTTATCCACAGGTATTCCACACTGTTAATAACTGCGTCCGGGGTGCAGGATTAGCGCGTGCCGCCGTCGCGGCGGGGATCGGCACGTTGAACGTCTTCCGATGGGCGGGTGGCTGTGGATAAGGTTCCTAACAGCTGGGGAAAGCGCGCGGGCCGTGGTGTCATGCGGCCGCCGTTGGCGCAGTAGACCGGGCGGGCCTGCCAGGGGCGCTTCCGCCTAGCCTGCGTCCGGCCAAACCCCGGAGGATCCCCGCCGGTGGCTTCCCACCAGATGGGTGTCCACCATTCCGATGGCTTCCATAAGGGCGAACATGGTGGTGGGGCCCACGAAGGCGAAGCCCTTCTTCCGGAGGGCCTTGGAGAGGGCGATGGATTCCGCCGACTGGGTGGGGATGTCCGCGTGGGTCCGGGGGCGGGGGGTTGCTTCGGGCTGGAACTGCCACACAAAGTCCACCAGGCCGCCGTCCTGCCGCAACGAAAGAGTCGCGTGGGCATTGGTCACCGCGGCACGTATCTTCAGCCTGTTCCGGACAATGCCGGCGTCCTGCAACAGCCGCTCGACGTCGGCCTCAGTGAACTGTGCGACGGCGTCGGGGTTGAAGCCGGCAAAAGCTGTCCGGAACGCGTGGCGCTTGCGCAGGATAGTGGCCCAGGAAAGCCCTGCCTGGAAACCTTCCAGGCAGATGCGTTCGTAGAGGCCCTGCTCATCCCTGACGGGCATGCCCCATTCATGGTCGTAGTAGTCCCGCAGCAACGGGTCTGAGGACGCCCACGCCGGGCGGGCCAGGCCGTCTCCGCCCAACTGGACACCGTGATCGTCAGGGGGCATGCGTTTCCCTACGGGCTAAGGTCCGGCCTGCCGGCCGTCCGGGAAAAGAAGCTATGAGCGCCAGCGGGTGGTCATCAGGAATCCAACGATGGCGATACCGAAACCGGCCACGATGTTCCAGGACTCCCACGCCTGGACCGGAAAGCGTCCTTCGCTGATGTAGAACGTGATGATCCAGAAAAGGCCGATGATCATCAGCCCAAACATCACGGGCTTGAACCACACCGCGTTCGGCTTGTACGTCTGGGAAGAAGCCTGCGTGGTGGTGCTGGCAGTCTTCTTGCGTGGCTTTGACTCGGGCACTGGCTCTCCTTGGCGGGCTGAGGCAAGCTCGGCGTTCCGGGCTTGGTATCCTGCAAGAAGGAAATTGCCAGCGGTCTGCGCGATCTTGGTCAAATCTGGATTCTTACTAGCAGCCAATTCTAGCCGTAGTTCACGGGCCGCCGGTGCCCGTGGAACCGCCCCGAGGAGAACGCGTGGTGTTGCAGGAGAAGGCGGGGCGAGCCGCTGCGGCGCCTGCCGGCGTCGTAATTCTGCGCGGAGCTGTCCAGGTGGTTGGCGAGCTGCTCATCACCGCCGGCATCATCCTCCTGTTGTTCGTTGCCTGGCAGCTGTGGTGGACCAACGTCGAATCGGACGCCAGGCAGAGCGAAGTGATCAAGGAATTCGCCCAGGACCTCGGCGGCGCTGCCCCGGCCGGACCAGCCGCCCCGGACGCTTCTGCGGCTCCCGCCGGGGAGGACTTCGGCGAGCCGGTGGTGTCCGCCGCACCCGGCCACGCCGGCACTATCGGCATCATGTACATCCCGCGGTTCGGCAAGAATTACACCCGCCCCATTGTGGAGGGCACCACCGGCGATGTTCTGGACACCCTGGGGCTGGGACACTACGGCACCACCGCCATGCCGGGAGCAGTCGGCAATTTCGCCGTTGCCGGACACCGCCAGACCCACGGCGCCGTTTTGGACAACATCCACACCCTGGTTCCCGGGGACAAGATCTACGTCCAGACCAAGGACGGCTATTACGTCTATGTCTTCCGGAACAACCAGATCGTGATGCCATCGCGTACCGACGTCCTGGAACCGGTGCCGACACTCCCGGGGACCGTCCCCACCGAAAGATACCTGACCATGACAAGCTGCAACCCCCGCTATGGGGCCGAAGAACGCATCATTGCCTACTCGCTCCTGGACAGTTGGCGCCCCGCCTCGGCAGGTCCCCCCGCCGAAATCGCGGACCAGGTGGCTGCGGCGATCGGAAAGGGCTGAGCATGTACGGCTGGATCTTCCGGCAGCTTCCCGGGCCCCTGTGGCTGCGGATCGTCACCTCATTGGTGCTCATCGCTGCCGCACTGGTATTGATGGTTCAGTTCCTTTTTCCCTGGATGTCCGAATACACCCAATTCACCGACTCAACGATTGGTTCAGCAAGCCAGCCATGACCACAACCAAAATCCTCGTGGTGGATAACTACGACAGCTTCGTCTACACCCTGGTGGGCTACCTCCAGGAACTCGGCGCCGAGACCACGGTTGTCCGCAATGACGACGTCACACTGGCGGAGGCCATTGAACTGGCCGGCACCCGTGACGGTGTGCTCATCTCACCCGGTCCCGGCAACCCCGCGGAAGCCGGGGTGTGCATTGAGCTGATCAAGTGGTGCGGCGAGAACAGCGTGCCGATGTTCGGTGTGTGCCTGGGGCACCAGGCCCTGGCGGAGGCCTTCGGCGGGAAGGTCACGCACGCCCCGGAGCTGATGCACGGCAAGACGTCCCTGGTCCAGCACATCGGCACGAGCGTCTTCGCCGGGCTCCCCTCCCCCGTTACCGCTACGCGCTACCACTCGCTGGCAGCCGTCCGCGAATCGATTCCTGACGTCCTGGAGATCACTGCCGAGACCGCAACAGGTGTGGTGATGGGACTCCAGCACCGGACGGCGCCGCTGTGCGGCGTGCAGTTCCACCCGGAGTCCGTGCTGACTGAAGGCGGCTACCAGATGCTGGGGAACTGGCTGGAGTCGCTGGGGATGAAGGGCGCCGCCGCCCGGGCAGCCAAACTGAGTCCGCTGATCCAGCACTGACCTGCAGGCTGACCCGCTCAGTCGTCATCCTTGTCAGTGGGGGTCGGCTTGGGTGTCGGCGTCGCTGTCGGCTCGGGGCTCGGCGGGGGTGGTGGTGGAGCTTTGGCCACCACGATCGTGACGGTCTTGCCCTGCTCCACTGTGGCGTTGACCGGATCGCTTTGGTCCGTCACCCTTCCTGCCTCCACCTGGGCGTTCTCCACCTCGATCACCGCAGGGACCAGGCCCAGTTCCTTGAGCGCGGCTTCAGCCTCTTCGCGGGTGCGTCCCCGCAGTTCCGGCAGCGCAACCTTGCCCGTGGACACAATCAGTTCGACGCTGGTTCCTACCCCGACCATCTGGCCCGGCGCGGGGGTGGTGGTGATGACAATTCCGGCAGGAACCGTGGCGCTGTTGGCCGTGGTGGTGGAAGGGGCACCAACCAGTCCGCTTTGGCGCAGGATATCCCTGGCTGCCGCTTCCGTCTTCCCCGGGAGGCTTTCGGGGATCATCACGGCGCTGGGGCCCTCGGAAATGTTCAGGACCACCTCCGCCCCCGGATCCATGGACGCGCCGGACTCCGGTTCGGTGCCGATAGCCGTGCCCTTGGGAACGGTATCGTGCTGCGACCGGACAATCCTTGGCTTGAGGTCGGCGTTGTACAGTTCCTGCAGCGCCGCCGATTCTGTCATGGCAGCGACCACCGGGATCTGGACTTTCGGAATCTCCGGGGCCGGCCGGTTGACGGTGCTGTACAGCCACAGCCCACCGCCGGCCAGGACGAGAAGGGTGAAGACCACCAGGGTGGCAATCCATGCACGACGGCGGGACTTCTGCCGGGGGCTCGGCTCACGTTCCGGAGGGAGGCCAAGCGGCAGCGCCTCCGCCTGGGTCCGGTCATCCATGCCGGCTGCCAGGGGGAAACCGGCCCCGCGGTCACCGGAGGACGCATGCGTTGCGGCCAGCCTGCCGGTAGGAGCATCGTCCAGGAAGCCCGCCCCTGTGACTCCGAACGCTTCGGTGGCCGGAGCAGATGGGGCCGGGACGTGGTCGTTGGGGTCCGTCGGGGCTTCGGAGGCCGGTACGGCAGGAACCGGCACCCCCGACCGGGCAGCGCGCAGGGCACGGCGGAAGGCCGCCGCATCCTGGAACCTGTCGTCCCGGTTCTTTTGCAGGGCCTTTGCCAGCACGCTGTCCAGGGCCGGAGTGACCTCCGGATTGAGGGTGCTCGCCGGCTCCGCTATTTCGCGGACATGCTGGTAGGCCACCGAAACGGGGCTGTCGCCGACGAACGGCGGACGGGACGTGAGCATCTCGTACAGCAGGCAGGCAGCGGAGTAGAGGTCGCTCCGCGCATCTACGGCCTCACCGCGGGCCTGTTCGGGAGACAGGTACTGGGCAGTACCCACCACGGCCTGGGTTTGGGTCATGGTGGCCGAAGAATCCGCGATGGCGCGGGCTATCCCGAAATCCATCACCTTCACCGAGTTGGTGCTTTCGCAGTACATCACATTGGCCGGTTTGATGTCCCGGTGGACAATCCCGGCCTTATGGCTGTACTCGAGCGCACCCAGGACGCCCATGCAGTAGTCGATGGCCTGGCCAATGGTGACGTCGTGGCCGCGGATGAGTTCGCGGAGGGTTTTCCCCTCCACGAATTCCATCACGATGTACGGCACGCGGACGTCCTCGGAGCCATCGTGGACGAGGTGCTCGCCTGTGTCGTAGATGGCGACGATGGAAGAGTGGTTCAGGGCGGCCACAGCCTGTGCTTCGCGCTTGAACCTGGCCTGGAACTGCGGATCACGCGCAAGGTCCGGGCGCAGCAGCTTGATGGCCACCGTCCGCCCCAGCCGGGTGTCCACGCCGCGGTACACGTCTGCCATGCCACCGCGCCCGATCAGGCCGCCCAGTTCGTAGCGGCCACTCAGGACGCGGCGATTATCCACCGGGAGGCTGTCCTCACGGTGCAATGGGGTGCGCGGTGACTCATTCATGGGATGTCCTGGCGGCTACTGGTTGCAGGTTGGGGGCGTACCCGGCTGCTGGCCGTTCGTGCAATCGGGCAGGGGTGACTCCAGGGCAGGCGCCGCCACCGACGAGGTGGTGGGTGCTGCGGTGGGAGCCGGAGCTGGGGCAGATGTTGTGGGCTCAGGTTCGGGCGCCACGGCGTAAACGACGGTGATGGCAGTGCCCTCCGGAACGGCCCCCGTGGGGTTCAGTTCCAGGACACGTCCAGGGGCATCGGCGGTGCTCTCCTGCGGAACAACCGTAACGGCGAGGCCCAATGCGGCGAGGTCTGCCTGCACCTGCCGGTAGTCCTTGCCCAGGTAGGCGGCCGGTATCACGTTGACCAGTTCCTGGGTGGGCTCGGTGGTCGGCGTCGGCGTCGAGCGGGTCTGCGTGGGGGTGGCGGACTGGCTTGTCCGGGTGGGGCTGGCGCTGCTCGGTGCCGCGCTGCTGGTGGTTACACCGGACGTGGGGTCCTCGGAGGGGAAAAGGATTCCCCGCTGGCTGAGGAAGAACCCCACCAGCGCGAACAGCAGCAGCAGGATCAGGGCGATGAGCGGCCAGGTCCAGGGACTGCGGCCCTTGCGCTGGGGCTCATCGGCGGGATCGTCGTCGTACGTTGTGTCTTCCGGAACCCACTTGCGCTCCGCAGCGAGGGCGTTGGCCCGGGCCAGCGTCCCCTGGGGGGCGTCGGCGTCGGCGGCTGCACCCGCAGCGCCGGCCGCCGCTCCAGCGGCTGCACCCGCTGCACCCGCGCCAACAACCGGCAGAGCTGAAGTACGGTCTGTGGAATCATCCCGCTGTGCGCCGATGACGCCGGTCGGCGCCGTCGCAGTGTCTACCGGAGCCGTGATGGGGCCGGTGTCAGCGTCGAAGAGGAGCATTCCCGGGACGGCTGCGCGGGCTGCGCTGATGTCACCGTTGCGGATGGCCTCTGCTGCTTCGGCCAGCTTGATGGCGTTCTCCGGACGGTCCTTGGGGTCCTTGGCCAGCATGGACATCAGGAGGGCGCGTACCGGGGTGGGCAGTGATTCCGGCAGGGGCGGCGGAGCGTCATTGACCTGGGCGAGGGCAATCGCAATCTGGGATTCGCCGGAGAAGGGGCGGTGGCCGGTCAGGCACTCATAGCCGATGACGCCCAGCGCGTAGATGTCCGACGAACCGGTGGCTGTTTGGCCGGTGGCCTGCTCGGGTGCCAGGTACTGCGCCGTGCCCATCACCTGGCCGGTCTGGGTGAGCGGCACCTGGTTGGCGAGGCGGGCAATGCCGAAGTCCGTGACCTTGACCCGTCCGTCAGGGGTGATCAGGAGGTTGCCTGGCTTCACGTCGCGGTGCACCAGGCCCTGCGCGTGCGCAACGGAGAGGGCGCGGGCGGTCTGCGCGATGATGGACAGCGTACGGTCCGGCGAAAGGACCTGCTCATGTTCGATGATGCTGCTCAGCGGCTGGCCGGGGACCAGCTCCATGACCAGGTAGGCGGAACCTTCCTCCTCGCCATAGTCAAAGACGTTGGCGATGCCCACGTGGTTCAGGAGTGCTGTGTGGCGGGCCTCGGCACGGAAACGCTGGAGGAACCCGGGATCGCCCGTGTACTCCTCTTTCAGCACCTTGATCGCGACGATGCGGCCCAGGACGAGGTCTTTCGCCTTCCACACTTCACCCATGCCACCAATCGCGATCCGCGTGGTCAGCTGGAACCGCCCGCCGAGGGTGATTCCGGTTGTAGGCCTCACTTATTCAACACCGCCTCAAAAATTCTCTTCGCGTTCGGACTGGTTAGCTGGGCTCCTGTGGTGATGTCCACGCCTTCCATGACGATCGTGACACCCACCTGGGGGTTGTTTGCGGGGGCAAAGCCGGTGAACCAGGAGTTGTTCGCTCCGTTGCCCAGCTCGGCGGTTCCGGTCTTTCCTGCCACCTGGACGCCGGGAACAGCCGCCCGGTTGGCGATGCCCTCGCTGACCGCACTTACCATCCACTCCGTAATCTGGTTGGCGATGTCCGGGGTAGTGGAGGTCCGCAACTGCTTCGGCTGGGGTTCATCAATCACGCGGAGGTCCGGGGAGCGCAGGGTCTTGATGAGGGTGGGCTGCATCTGGACGCCGTCGTTCGCGATTGCGGCGGTCATCAGTGCCACCTGCAACGGCGTAGCCCTGACGTCCTTCTGCCCGATGACGGACTGCGCCAGGCCGGGGCCGTCGAGGTCATCAGGGAAGGTGTTGCCGCTGGCGTAGTCCAGCTTGAGCTGATCGCCCATGTCCTGGCCGAACCCGAACTTCGCCGCCTGTTCGGCAATGGCGTCACGGCCAAGGTCCAGGGCAATGCTTGCGAAGGGGGTGTTGCAGGACTGCTGGAGTGCGAAGGCGAAACTGGCTGTGTCCCGGGTGTAGCAGTTGCCGCCCGCGTAGTTGGGCAGGCGGTACTGGATGCCCTCGAAGGGCAGCTCCGCAGGGTTGGGGAGTTCGCTGTCCTTGTTGTACTTCCCGGATGCCAGGGCCGCTGCGGTATCCACCAGCTTGAACACTGAGCCAGGGGCCAGCAGTTCCCCGGTGGGTCCGCTGACGTTCGGGTTCAGGTTGATCCCGGGCACCTTGATCAGTTCATTCATGCTGGCATCGGCCGCGGCGAGGTCCTGGGTGGCCACCAGGTTCGGATCATAGGACGGCTTGGACACCATGGCCAGGATGGCGCCGGTCTTGGGATTGGTGACCACAATGGAGCCACGCTGCCCGTCCGGGATCAGACTATAGGCCAGCTGCTGGATTTCGGGGTCGATGGTGAGTTCCACCGATGCGCCCTTGGGCTGGTTTCCGAGGAACAGCTGCCCCACCCGGTCCAGGAACAGCTGGTCCGAGTTGCCGGCAAGCTCCGCTCCCATGGACTGCTCCAGGCCGGTGGCGCCGAAGTTCTGCGAGAAGTACCCCGTGATCCCTGCGTAGGCCTCCGGCTGCGGGTACGTGCGCTGGAAGGCGCAGGTTTCCGAACCAGTCTCCACGGATTCCGCCACGGGGGATCCACCCACAATGACGGCGCCACGGTCGTTGCAGAAGCTCTGCAGGACGGCGCGCTGGTTCCAGGGGTTGGCCTTGAGTTCGTCGGCCCCGATCACCTGGACGTAGCTGATGGCTCCAAAGATGAGTGCGAACATGGCGATGGCCGCCACCCATGAATGCCGTATTGCCTGGTTCACAGGTGCTTCACCGCCTCGGTAGGAGTATCAATGCCTGGTGCTTCCGATCCTTTGCCCGGCGGCAAGGGAGTGGTGTCCACGGGGCCGCGCGCGGTGTGCGAAATCATCAGGAGCAGGCCAACAATGATCCAGTTGGCCAGCAGGGACGAGCCGCCCGCCGCCAGGAACGGTGTGGTGAGGCCCGTCAGCGGGATCAGGCGGGTCACGCCGCCGATCACCACAAAGCACTGCAGCGCCACGGCGAAGGACAGCCCGCAGGCAAGGAGCTTTCCGAACGCGTCCCGGGTGCCCAGGGCAGCCCGGAAACCGCGGGTGAACAGCAGCAGGTACATCAGGACGACGGCGAACAGGCCGATGAGCCCCAATTCCTCGCCCAGGGAAGCAATGATCATGTCGCTGTTCGCGAAGGGAACCAGGTCCGGGCGGCCCTGGCCCAGTCCCGTGCCCACCAGGCCGCCGTTGGCCATGCCGAAGAGCCCTTGAATGATCTGCCGGCTTCCGCCGGGAAACCGGTCGTAGACCTCCGGTGTGAAGGCATTGAGCCAGCCGTCGATGCGCAGCTGCACGTGGGAGAACACCTGGGCGGCCACGAACCCGCCGCCGGCGATGAGGGCCAGGCCTATGACAACCCAGCTAATCCGGCTGGTGGCCACGTAGATCATCACGATGAACAGGCCGAAGAAGAGGATGGAGGAGCCCAGGTCCCGCTGGAAGATGAGCACACCGATGCTGACCAGCCACGCGGTGATCATGGGGCCCATGTCCTTGAAACGCGGGAACTGCAGCGGCCCCACCTTGCGGCCCGCCAGCAGGATCAGGTCCCGGTTGGAGGAAAGATAACCAGCGAAGAATATAGCCAGGGTGATTTTCGCGACCTCGCCGGGCTGGAACGTCATGGGGCCGAGGCGGATCCAGACCCGTGCGCCAAGGATCTCGCCGGCGGTGATGCCCGGAACAAGCGGCAGGATCAGGAGGAGTGCGCTGGCAGCCAGTGAAATGAAGGTGAACCGGCGGAGGATCCTGTGGTCCTTCAGGAACCAGATCACCCCGATGGCTACGGCCATGGCGATGAGTGTCCAGCGGAGCTGGTTGTTTCCGGTGTCGTCACCGGGGGCGTCCAGCCGGTGGATCATGGCAAGCCCGATCCCGTTCAGCGCGACCACGAGCGGAAGTATTACCGGATCGGCATACTTTGCGCGGAGGCGAAGGACGCCGTGGAAGACCAGGGCAGCAACGGCCAGGAGGCCGGACTGGAACCAGAAGTCGGAATCAAACGCGTCCTCCCGGTCGATGCCCACCAGCATGTTGGCGCCGATGCCTACGGCGAGGGCGAGCAGGAGCAATGCAAGTTCTACGTTGCGGCGCGGTTTGGGCATGGTGCTGAGCTGGCTCATTGGACCGCCTCGCAGGTGACGGAGGGGCTGGGTGAGGGGGATGGGCCCGCCGGCGCAGGCGAAGCGTCCGGGGCCGGTGCAGCGGCCGCGGAGTCCGTGGGCGCCGGGGCAGGGGTGGAGGCTGCCGGGGACGGAGAAGGCGCCGGGCAGTCCTGTTCTGGAGACGTGGTCCCGGTGAGCTCAAGGTTCTTTACGATGCGCTGGGCGTCGTACAGGTCGTTGGCGGGAACGGTCTGGCGGACCCGCTGCTGGGAAAAGGGCGGCAGGGAATCCATCCGGATCTCCGTGACGGTCTCCAGGCTGGACAGTCCGATGGGCCCCAGGCGCTGCGAAACCCCGTTGTAGATGGCCACCCGTGAATCGAACTCGCCCACGTAGTACCGGGTCTGCGTCCAGGCATAGCCCAGCCACAGGCCCACCGTCAGCGCCACCAGCACCGAAGCGGCGATGGTCCAGGTGACCCACCGGCGCGGCTTGGGCGGTACGAGGGCTTCCTCGGCGTCGTTGCCCCGTTGTTCGGCCCTGTGGGTGAGGAGGGTTGCTGCCCTGCGCGCCACAGTGCGCCCCGCGATGGTGGGGATGGAACCGGACTCGGCGGCCGCAGCGGCAGCACCCACAAGTTCGTGCGGCCGCGACGCCAGCTCTTCCCGCAGGACTTCCGCGGACAGGTGCTCGCCCAGGTGCGGATCGGTGGCGCCCGCCTGCACGGACGGAGCACCGCCGGCGTCCTTGGAACCTCCCGAGTCCTTCGCTTCGGTGGAGGCAGGGTCCCCGGCATCCTGGGCAGAGGCATTCCTGCCCTCCGGCGGGGTGTCCTTCCGGGCTGCCGCGGCAGCGGCCAAGGCGGCATTCGTGGACGGAATGACTTCGACGGCGGCCGTACTGACGTCGTCGGGCGTTTCTTCGACGATTTCCACCATGATCACGGTGACGTTGTCCGGGGATCCGGCTTCGAGGGTCAGGTCAACCAGGGTTTCCACGCACTCGCGGAGGTCCTTGGTCTCCCGTACCGTCCGCTCCACGGCGTGGCCCGCAACGTAGTTGAGCCCGTCGGAGCAGAGCAGCCAGCGGTCGCCCGGCCGAACGTCCAGGGTGTCGAGATCAAGTTCGGGACTGGCGTCGACGTCGCCAAGGACCCGCATCAGGACGTTCTTGTGCGGGTGGCTCTCGGCCTCCTCCGGGCGGAGCCTGCCTTCGTCGATGAGCCGCTGGACGAACGTGTGGTCCACGCTCACCTGCTTGAACTCGCCGTCGCGCAGGCGGTAGGCCCGGGAATCGCCAATGTGTGCGAAGTGGAGCTTTCCCTCGGCCAGCAGGAGGGCCGTGACCGTGGTGCCCATTCCCGCGAGCTTGGGGTTCTGGTGCACCAGTTCGGACAGCAGCGAATTCGCGGTCTGGATTTCATCGGCAAGGACCGTGCCGGCGTCACCCTGGTAGCCGCCGCGGTCCAGGTGGATCATGTCCAGGACGGTGGCGGCGGAGGCAACATCGCCGCCTGCGTGGCCACCCATTCCGTCCGCGACGACGGCGAGGTGCCGCCCTGCGTAGGCGGAATCGTCATTCTTGGAGCGGATGCGGCCGACGTCGGAGCGCGCGGCGAAGCGCATGATGAGGGGCCGCTGCGGGGGCTGGTGCCCGTTTGCGGGGAATTGCGTGGCGGCCACGGCTATGGCCTCAATTCGATAACCGTCTTGCCGATTCTCACGGGTACCCCTGGCTCAACCGGCAGGGCACGGGTAAGTTGCTGGTCCGCCAGGTACGTTCCATTCGTTGAGCCGAGATCCTCGATGAACCAGCGGCTGCCCTGGGGGAACAGCCGTGCGTGGCGGCCGGAGGCGTAGTCGTCCTCCAGGACCAGCGTGGCCTCCTGGGCCCGTCCCAGGAGGATGGGGCTGGCGGCAAGCGGAAGGGTGGTTCCCTTCAGCGGTCCCTCGATGACAACCAACTGGTGGGCCTGCTGCTTAACCGGCTGCGGGGCGGCTTCCGCCAAGCCCGGGTTTTTGCGGACCTCGCGTTGGGTTGGAGCGCCGGACGCCGCCTTGCGCCCCACCATGAGGTCCCGCCGCATCGCTGACACGATGCTGAAAATCAGCACCCAGAGGAGCAGGAGGAAGCCAAAGCGCAGGGCTGTGATGGTCAGGTCGCTCATGCGCGGCCACCAGGGCCGGCAGGCAGAAGGCGGAAGATGATTTTTGTCCGTCCCATAGTGATGGTGGAGCCGTCAGTGAGCTCGGTGCTCCCTGACACCTTCTGCCCGTTGACGTAGCTGCCGTTGGTGGATCCCATATCCACTGCGCTGGTCACGCCGTCGGCCGTGCGGATTTCCAGGTGGCGGCGGGAAACGCCGGTGTCCTCGACATGGATGTCGGCGTCGGAGGACCTGCCCAGCACGATGGACGGCGCGTTGAGGGAGTAGCGCTGCCCGTCGATGTCCAGGACGGGCTGGAGCCGGACCGGCTGGCGGCTGGGAGCTGCCGGCACGTTGGAGCGTGCGGGGGCGCCCGCCGGGGAACCCTGGGTCTTTTCGGTGGTGGAGATGATTTCAAAGTCGCCGGCGCGCAGCTCCGTGTCCCGGCGGAAGGAAATCCGCACCGATCCCTGAAGCGTGTACCCCTGGCTGCGGACGTGGTTGATCACCACATCGCACAGTTCTTCGGCCAGCGGGGTGCCCCATTCCTGGGCCCTCTTGAAGTCGTCTTCACTGAGCTGGACGTCGAAAACGTTGGGTGCCAGTGTGCGGCCGGCCGAGACCGTAAGGGCCTTGTGGTCCACCTCGCGGCGCAGCCTGCTGGCGATTTCCACAGGCTCAACCTGGGCGCGGGAGCCGGTGGAGAAGACGCCCCGGACAGCCTTTTCAATGCCGCGTTCAACTTTGTCCAGCAGACCCATGATTCTTCTCCTTTCCCCCCGGCTGCGGGGCAGTTTCCGTTCCGGAACTTCACCCGCCGTGCAGTTCACAACTCAGGAGCGTGCGCGCGTGCGGCAGCCACTCCTACATCCGATACTACTGGGCAGGCCTGTGAATGACCTTAATCAACAACGGCCCGCCGCCTGCAAAAGTTCACTCCGAAGTCGCAGCCGGGCCGGATCCGGCCCCAGTTCCATCCCCGGGCGGGGGCACGAATTTCCGGGTTCCGCCGGAGCCGGGCAGGCGCACGGAAGCCCAATTGGTAATTTCCGTCCACTGTCCGTTATGCTTGATCTCGCTGCTTTCACAGGGTTGCGGATCCGGGAAACCGGCCGTGGCCGGATGAAAGAAGTTGCGCGCGAGTGGCGGAACGGCAGACGCGCTGGCTTCAGGTGCCAGTATCCGAAAGGGTGTGGGGGTTCAAATCCCCCCTCGCGCACGCAAACAGGAAGAGCCCCGGTCTAAGGACCGGGGCTCTTCTGCGTTCACTGAGTTTGCATAATGCTGATTGCACCGCGGGTTGGACTTCTCACCCAGGTGTTACGGGGTGTTATGTCCAAGCCCGGGTGCCGCACAGCCTGGTTCGACGACGGGAGCCTGGTTGGTGCCACGCGGCGGCGATATTCCCCGCCCGCTAGGGACGCGCCGATGCCTTGAACCGGCGTCGTGAATTCGCCAGGTGGCTGCGCATGGCAGCCGCCGCGGCAGCCTCATCCCCGTCCGCGATGGCCTCCGCGATGGACCTGTGTTCCTGCACCACCTGGTCAAAGTGGTCCCGGGCGTAGTGTTCGACGCCGGTCATCAGCCGGGTGCGCGGCATCGCGATCATCGTCTGGCCCAGCGCCGCGAGGCAATCGGAATAATAGGGGTTGCCGGAAGCGGCGGCTACGGCCCGGTGGAACTCGAAGTCCGACTTCATGGCGTGCGCCGGGTGCCCCGCGCTGGCGGTGAATTCCTCCAGCGCTGCGGTGACGGCCCGCAACTGCCGCTCTGTATGGTTGCGCGCTGCCAGTGCCGCGGCCTCCGCTTCCACCCCCATGCGGAACTCCAGCAGGTGCAGCCGGTCCTCCATGGTGGCCACCGGACGCGCCCCCGGAGCAGGAGAGGGTCCGTCCGATGGCGGGGTGAGGGCAAAGCTGCCCCGTCCCCGTTCGGTTTCCACAAGTCCCTCGGCCTGCAGCCGGGTCAGGGCGGCACGCACCACGGTACGGCTGACGCCAAAGTCGCTGATCAGGGTGTTTTCGCTGGGGAGCTTCTCGCCCGGCTGGATGACGCCGTCGACGATGCGGGTGCGAAGGTCAGCGGCGAGGTCCGCGGTGAGGTTCCGGCTCATGGCAACTAGGTTACGCGCCGAACTCCACTGATTCGGTGGTCCAGGCGCGCGCCTGGTCGCTCAGGGTGATGCCCAGGCCGGGGCGGTCCGGGACGATCATCCTGCCGTTCTTGGTTTCGAGGCGTTCGTTGAACAGCGGATCCAGCCAGTCGAAGTGTTCCACCCAGGGCTCGCGCGGGTAGGCGGCGGCCAGGTGCAGGTGGATTTCCATGGCGAAATGCGGTGCCAGGCCCAGGCCGCGCTCATCCGCCAGGGCGGCAAGGCGCAGGAACTGGGTAATGCCGCCCACCCGGGGCGCATCCGGCTGGATGATGTCGCAGCTGTTCGCGCTGATGAGGCCCTTGTGTTCGGCCACGGAGGCGAGCATTTCCCCGGTGGCGATGGGAGTGTCCAGGACCTGCGCCAGGTGCGCGTGGCCCTCGAAGTCGTAGGCGTCCAGGGGCTCTTCGATCCAGATGAGGTTGAACTCCTCGAGCTGGCGGCCCATCCGCAGGGCGGTGGCACGGTCCCACTGCTGGTTGGCATCCACCATCAGTGGAACGTCCCAGCCAATGTGCTCGCGGATCCCGGCGACGCGGCGGAGGTCCTCCTTGCTGTCCGGCAGGCCAACCTTGATCTTGATGCCGCCGATGCCCTCCTCCAGCGACTGCGTGGCGCGGGCCTTTACTTCCTCGAGGCTGGCGTTGAGGAAGCCGCCGGAGGTGTTGTAGGTCTGCACGGAGTCGCGGTATGAGCCCAGGAACTTTGCCAGGGGCAGGCCGGCCCGCTTGGCTTTGAGGTCGTAGAGGGCAATGTCGATTGCGGCCAGGGCCTGCGTGGCCACCCCCGAGCGGCCCACGGACGCTCCGGCCCACAGCAGCTTGGTGTAGATCTTCGCGATGTCGTTGGGATCCTCGCCTATGATGCCGCCGGCGACCTCCTTGGCATGTGCGTACTGCGCCGGACCGCCGGCACGTTTGGAGTAGCTGAAGCCGACGCCGGTGTGCCCCAGTTCCGTGGTGATCTCGGCGAAGAGGAAGATGACCTCGGTCATGGGCTTCTGCCGGCCCGTGAAGACCTTCGCGTCGCTGATGGGAACAGCGAGGGGCAGGCGGGCGGTGGACAGCTTGACGTGCCGGATCAGATCGACGGTACTCACGGGTTCTCCTTCAGGCGGGGGCGGGCTCCTTCGCCCGCCCTCTTAGGATATAAGTGGAGTACTTGTATTACAAGTGGCGCCAGGTCCGCCGGGGAATGTTGTGGGGAGGCTGGACTAATCCCGCTGCTCCCGCAGGGCGCCCAGTCCTGCGATGAGCGCCTCAAGCCCAAGGCTGAACGCCGCGTCTGCGGGCGGCCCGTCCACCTGCCCCTCCGCGCTCCGCACGGCAGCCGTGAAGTGCGGTGTTGCCTCCGCCATGGAGCCCGACTCGAAAATATCGGCCGGCGCCGTCACGTCATAGGCGGAGCCAAAAATAAACGATTCCAGGGCCACGATGGAGGAGACAATCCGCTCCTGCGGGAATCCGGCGTCGAGGAATCCCTTGCTGACGGTCTCGTACATGGCCAGGGTCTGCGGCGCGTCAGTCACCGGAAGGACGGCGATGACCGGAATGAGCGGCGTATGCTCGGCGAAGACGTTCCGGTAGCTCCAGGCCCAGCCGCGGACGGCTTCCTCCCACGGTGCCGAGCCGAAGCCGGACACATCCACCAGAGAGGTGAGGTGGTCCTCCACCAGGAGGAGGACGTCCCGCTTGGCTGCCACGTGGTTGTAGAGGGCCGACGGCGCCACGTCCAGTTCCTTGGCCAGTGCGGCCATGGTGAGGCCGTCATATCCCTTGCGGTTGATCAGCTCCAGTGCCGCCGTGGTGATTCCGGCCTTGTCCAGGACGGCGGCCGACGGCCTGCCGGCCCTTCGCCTCTGGGTGCCGGCACTCCCCGCGGGGCGCCCCTGAGTGGCTGATACTGCCGGCATGCCTGCCCTTTCGTCGGTGGTCTCCAGCATTATTCCACCGGGCACTTCCCGTCCATGACAGGACCGGCTATAGTTCTAATAAATGAATGCCGTTCATTTAGTGGTTCCCGTCACCTGGCAGGACCAAAGAGAGGACATCATGCTGAACCTGAACCGCGACGTCGTGGTCGTTGGAGCCGGGCCGTCCGGACTCACCGCAGCCCGTGAACTGAAGAAGGCCGGCCTGACCGTTGCCGTGCTTGAGGCGAGGGACCGCGTGGGCGGCCGCACCTGGACCGGCACGGTTGACGGCGCAATGCTGGAGATCGGCGGCCAGTGGGTCTCGCCGGACCAGACCGTACTCCTGGAACTCCTGGACGAACTGGGCCTGCAGACGTACCCCCGGTACCGCGAGGGTGAGTCGATGTACATCGGCGCGGACGGGGTCCCCGTGCGCTACACCGGCGATTCGTTCCCCGTGGACCCGGACACGCAGGCCGAGATGGACAAACTGACCGCACTGCTGGACGGGCTTGCGGCGGAAATCGGAGCCACCGAGCCATGGGCGCACCCGAAGGCGCGCGAGCTGGACACCATCTCCTTCCATCACTGGCTGCGGCAGCACTCGTCCAATGAGGAAGCGTGCAACAACATCGGCCTCTTCATCGCCGGCGGCATGCTCACCAAGCCGGCCCACGCCTTCTCCGCCCTGCAGGCCGTGCTGATGGCGGCGTCGGCGGGGTCCTTTACCCACCTCACGGATGAAGACTTCATCCTGGACCGGCGCGTGGTGGGCGGAATGCAGCAGGTCTCCCTGCTGCTCGCGCAGGAGCTGGGGGACGATGTCGTCCTCAACTCCCCGGTGCGCACCATTAACTGGCATCCGGAGACCGAAGGCCACAGCGTCAAAGTGGTCTCGGACGGGGCAACCGTCAACGCGCGGTTCGTGATCATGGCCGTGCCGCCCAACCTCTATTCACGCGTCTCCTTCAACCCGCCGCTGCCCCGCCGCCAGCACCAGATGCACCAGCACCAGTCGCTGGGCCTGGTCATTAAGGTCCACGCCGTCTACAGCCGCCCGTTCTGGCGGAACTCCGGACTGTCCGGCACCTGCTTCGGCGCCGGATCCCTGGTCCAGGAGGTGTACGACAACACCAACTTCGGCGACACCAGGGGCACTTTGGTGGGCTTTGTTTCGGATGAAAAGGCCGACGCCGTCTTCGAGTTGGGTGCCGAAGAGCGCAGGCGCGCCATCCTGGAGTCCATTGCCGGGTTCCTCGGCGCCGAGGCGCTGGAACCGGAGGTGTACTACGAATCGGACTGGGGTTCCGAGGAGTGGACCCGCGGCGCCTACGCCTCAAGTTACGACCTCGGCGGCCTGCACCGCTACGGCAAGGACCAGCATGCCCCGGTGGGTCCCATCTACTGGTCATCCTCCGACCTGGCCGCCGAAGGCTACCAGCATGTTGACGGAGCCATCCGGATGGGCCGGCACACCGCGGCCCGGATCCTCGAAGTGGCCCGCGTGGCCGTCCCGGCCGGAGCCTGACCCCGGTTTCAGCGCAGGGCGGACAGGCCCTTCCGGGCTGGAAAATAAGCATGCTTACCAATAAGCTGGCCCGTGGGGAGTTCCCCCCGCACGCAGACGAACGAGGTGAGATATGACTGACACTGAGAGCATCAGCAAGGTTACGGACATCATCAACGGTTCCCACATCGGGATGTTGACCACCATCAATGAAGAAGGCGCCCTCGTGAGCCGGCCGCTGGCTGTCCAGGACGTGAAGGACGACGGCGACATGTGGTTCTTTACGGGCCTTGGCACCTCGCAGGTGGCCCATGTCCGGGCGGACCCCCGCGTCAACGTCTCCTTTGGCAAGAACACCGAATGGGTCTCCGTTGCGGGCACGGCCGAGGTTGTCACGGACCGGGAGAAGATCCGCGAAATGTGGAACCAGGCTGTCGAAGCATGGTTCCCGGACGGTCCGGACACCCCTGAGGTGTGCCTGCTCCGCGTTGACTCGGACTCGGCAGAATACTGGACCAGCCCCGGCGGCACCGCCGCCACGGTGCTCCAGTGGGTCAAGTCCAAGGTCACCAACAGCCAGATGAGCGTCGGCGAGAGCGGCACGGTGGACCTCTAGGGCCTGCCAGCGAATTCGACGGGCGGGGCGGCTGAGGCCGCCCCGCCCTTCTGCTGTGTGCCCTTAACCGGGCTCCACCGCTGAGAGGGCGGCCAGCACCTCCGGGAGCAGCAGGTCATTCCTGCCCCAGGCGGGGTCGAAGACCTCCACATACCAGGAGTCGGCGAGCAGCAGCGCCAGCGATTCGTTGGTTTCCTCGGCCCAGTCACGGATCTGTTCCTCGTCCACCGGATTCTCGCTGGAACCCAGCACCGTGGTGACTTCAGTGCCTGCCAGCGTCACCGGGATCGCGGCGCTGCTGGACTCGCCGGGGGCGTGCGCCACGGTGACCAGCTCCGTGCGGGAGGACAGGCCGATCAGGGCTGAGGCGGCGGCCGCGGAGCAGAACCCCGTCACGTACTGCCGCTGCGCCGCCGGACCCGGGCGGAGGCCGGGCTGGGACTCCTTGGTGAAGAGTCCGTTGCGGTTCAGTTCCGCGAGGGAAGACGCAATCGGCCGGGTTTCGTCGTCAAAGCCGGGGGCGAAGGTTCCGGGCTGGTACTGGCTTTCGCCTTCCAGCCAGCGGGCAGTCAGTTCTCCGGCCGCAGCCAGGGTGGTGGCCTGCCGCCAGGCACCGCGGTCCTCCAGCCGCCGGCCGAACTGGTCATGGGTTGGCAACTCCTGGGGATCCATCATTGGATGTTATCGCCGCAGGGTTACCCGTTCCACGGCCTGCGACACAGCGGGTAACGTCTACGCCTGTTCCGCCGGGACGCCCGCTGCCTTCTCAGCAGCGGCAAGGGTGGCACCCAGGCTGGTGACGGCGTCGGGATATCCCCGGTGGGGCGCACCGCGCAGCTCGTCAGCCTGCCGCATGGCCTTGATAAGGGCCGAGGTCTCGGGGGTCCGGACGTCCGTCAGCGCGGGATAATCAATGGAGCAGGCCGGATCCAGCTCATACCGCCGCCACCGGGCGATCAGCTCGTCGTGCCGGGCCTGCGCCGCAAGGTGCGCGGACTCCACCGCCCGGTAGTCGTCGCGCGCCGCACGCCGCGCAAGATACTTCGGCGTCCCCCGGTAGGCGGCCACGCCGGCGGCAATGCCGGCTGCTCCCAGGAACAGGCCTGTCCACGGCGAGACCATCGTGGGGATCAGCAGGGCGGGAACAGCAACGGCTGCCCCAAGGAACAGGTCCCAGAACAGCTGGTCCGAACGCTCAGTTGGCCCGTTTCCTCCGGCAAGGGCGCGGCGCCGGACCACGAAGACGGTGGCCGCAACACTGGCCACCAGCACCGGGCCGCACAGCAGCAAGGCCCAGGCCCCCTGGACCAGACCCTCGAAGAATCCTTCCCCCATGGCCGACACCTGACTTCCAGCGCGTGCCCGGGCCGCGGAATCCCGGGCTGGTAATTCCATTCCACCCCGTTCCTGATGGCCGGTCAATGGTCCGGACGGCCGGGGCCGGAACGGGCATCTTTCCGGAGGGCTGAACGCCACGTACCGTGGGTCCATGAGACTCAAAATGTGCAGCATCCACGTCAAGGACCCCGCCGCCGCCCACGCCTTCTACACAGGAACGCTGGGCTTCGAGACGCTGATGGCCATGCCCGAGCACAACCTGTACATCATCAAGGACCCCGGCTCGGACGCCGGCTCCGTGGGGCTGCTGCTGGAGCCCAGCGACAACCCGATCGGCGCCGCATACATGAACGCCGTGCACGACGCCGGGCTCCCGGCCATTGTCTTCGGCGTGCCGGACGTGCGGGCGGAGTATGAGCGGCTGCTGGCGGCGGGGGTCAGCTTCAAGGGCGAGCCGGCCGAGGACCCCTCCGGGATCAGCGCCGTGTTCGACGACGGCTGCGGCAACTACATCCAGCTGCACCAGGACTGAGCCTCCCGGGACCGTTGCGGTTCGAGCGGGCCTACTCGGCCTTGGCGCGGGCCTTCTTGGCGTCCTTCTTCGCGGATTCTTCCTTGACGCGCTGCGCCTCGGCCCGGACGGCGGCCTGCGTGGCCCGCTCGGTGACCAGCCACTGCGGGGGAGCCTGCAGCAGCGCGGTGATCTCCGCCGTCGTCAGCGCGTCCTCAACGCCGCCGCGCGCCAGGCCGCTGATGGACACGTTCAGCTTCTGCGCCACCACCGGGCGGGGGTGCGGGCCGTTGCGGCGGAGCTCGGCAAGCCATTCCGGCGGGTTGGCCTGCAGTTCGGCGAACTCGGCGCGGGTGATGGTCGAATCCTGGAACTCCTGCGGTGTTGCGGGCAGATAGATGCCAAGTTTCTTGGCAACAGTGGCCGGCTTCATGGACTGGGAGTTCGCAGAGGTCATGCTTCAAGGGTATCCGGGCGGACGGTACTGTGAAGACGTGCCCTCCCACGACATCCCCCAGACAACCGGTCCCGGTGACCAGGACCAGCCGGCCGGGCAGGCGGAAGACACCGCCCCCCGCCTGCTCCGCATTGCCTATGTGGCCGGGGTAACCCCGGGCAAATGGATCCGGCGGTGGGAAGAGCGGATGCCGGACGTTCCGCTGCAGGCGTTTATGTCCGACGACGGCGCGCAGGTTGAGGTGCTCCGCGAGGGTTCAGCCGACCTCAGCTTCGTCCGGCTCCCCGTGGAGCGCGAAGGCCTCAGCGTCATTCCGCTGTACGAGGAGCAGCCGGTAGTGGTGGCGCCCAAGGGCCATGAGATTTCCGTGTTCGAGGAAGTGGCCTTGGCCGACCTGGAACAGGAGTCCTTCCTTGACGTGGCTGCACTCGGAGGCCCCGGGCCCGCGCTGCAGGTGGTGGCCACGGGCGCCGGACTGGCCATCCTCCCCATGTCCGTCGCCCGCCACTTCAACGTCAAGGACACCGTGGCGCGGCGGCTCACCGGTGCCCCCGGCACGGAGATCGCCGTGGCGTGGGCCTCCGATTCAACGGATGAAGTGATTGAGGAGTTCATCGGGATTGTCCGCGGACGGACAGCGCAAAGCTCCCGCCAGCCGTCGGCCCAGCCGGTGAAAACCAAGAAAGAGCCCAAACCGGACCGTCGGGGTACCGGAGCCAAGAAGGCGCCCAAGGTGGCCCAGCGGTACGCGCCGAACCCGGACAAGGGGCGGGGCAAGGGTTCACGGAAGAAGGGCAAGCGGTAGCCTGGTTCGCCCCATACGTACGCGGTCTGGCAGGCGCCAGCCCGCGCAGGCAGCACTCATAGCGTTAACGGCAACAGGCCGGCTCCGAAAGGAGCCGGCCTGTTGTCTTATCCACACAATTTAGGTGTTCTTGACGTTGGAGGTGGCGTCGGTGGTGCGGTCTTTGACGTCGGTGGCGGCGTGTTGGCCTTCGGCTTTGACGTTTTGGGCGGCGTCGGTGGCGGTGGCCTTGACGTTTTCCATGGCTTCCTGGGCGGGTTCCTTGAGGTCCTGGACCATGTCCTTGGCGGCGTCGGTGACCTGGGTGGCCAGGGGCTGGGCGGCGGTTTTGAGCTGGTCCGCGGCCTCGCGTTCCTTTTGGCTGGCCGGGATCAGGGAGGAGATCAGCATGCCGGCGCCGAACGCGATCAGGCCTGCGGCCAGGGGGTTGCCCTGGGTTTTGGCTTTGACCTGGTCCGGTGCGTTGGAGATCGCGGTTCCGGCGTCGCCGAGTTTGGCTGCGGCGGTGTCTTTGGCCCCGTGCAGGGTGTCCCCGGTGGAGTGCAGGGCGTTGCCGGTATGACCGGCGCCGGTGTGCATGGTGTCCTGGACACGGGTGGTGGTGTGGTCTGCTGCGCCCATGATTTTCTCCTTGACCCCGCTCACGGCGTCTTTTACCTTGTCGGTTTGGCGGTTCACGATGTTGGACGGGGTGACCTTATCGGCCACGGCGTCAACGTTGGTGCCCAGGCGTGCGCGGGTGGCTTCTATGTCTGAACGGATTGCGTCCGGGTTATCGCTCATCGGTTTACCTCACCTGGTTTTAGGGTTGGGGGTATTTCGGACAGGGTTTCCCCGGTCTGGGGCAGGCCTTTGACCTGTTTGAGTTCCTTGCGGCCGATCGAGGCCAGGACCGCGGCGATGATGCCCCAGACCACGGCGACGATCAGGGCGGCCCAACCCAGCGGCATCAGGGCGCCCAGGGCGAACATCAGGCCCAGGGACAGGAACACCAGGACGAAGTGTCCTGCCACCCCTGCCCCCGCGAGCATGCCCGAGCCCTTGCCGGCCTTCGTGGCCGACTGCTTCAGCTCGGCCTTGGCCAGCTCGACTTCCTGGCGCATCAGCGTGGACAGGTCACGGGTCACGTCCCCGAGCAGCTCACCCAACGAGGCGTTATCCGCCTTCTGGTGCGCCGCACTCGGAGCAGGCTCCGGAATCGAGCTACTCACAGCTGGCGTCCTTCCGAAGAGCGGTAACCGCCGTCAGTGCTGCGGTAGGAGCCGTCCTCGTCCCGGTAGGGGTCATCCTCAAACCGGAGGGGAGTCTCTTCAGCAGTGCCGGAGGGCAGGGAAGTGGTGGATACCGGAGCGCCGGCGCCTACAACAGGCTCGCTGTAGAGGTCGTCATTTCCGGCTGCGTACACGGTCTCCTGACGGAGGGGTGCAACCGGCTGGTTCTGCACGGACCGCTGCGACGGTGACCCATTCGCTGCACCGTGGGAATCCGGTGCGCCTGCGGTCAGGCCACGGGTGAGCCGGCCGGCAAGAACGCCGGCTCCGGCTGCAAGCAGCAGGAAGGTGCCGGGGTTGTTGCGGGCGAACCGCTGGACTTCGCCGAGAATGTCGCCCGGCTGCTTGTTCTCCAGCCAGGAGGCCACGGTGTCGGTAGTGCCGGCGGCCTGGCGGATCAGGTCGCTGGCCATGCCCTGCTGGTCCGGCGCGTCGGCCATGCTGTGCAGCTGGCTGGAAATGGTGCGAATGCCCTCGGCGGCCTTCTGCTGCTGGGTCCCAGCCTGGCTTGTCAGGCCCGACTTCGCCTGGTGCAGAAGATCCTGCGCACTGGACTTCGCCTCGGCCGCCACGTTCGCGGCTTCGTCCTTGGCGGTCTGCGCAACGTTCTGGGCTGACGCCGCGGCCTGGCCGGCAACGTTCGATGCCTCTTCCTTCGCCGCCTGGCTCTTGGAGGTTCCGGCAGAACCCTCAACGGGGGTGGTGCCAAAGTTCTCTTCGGCACCTGCTGCGGTCACACCATAGGGATCGGTGGTTGCAGTGCCGGGGGTCTGGGGCCATTGGTTCTCTGTCATCGGGCTCTCTTTCCTGAAGGGTCAGCTGGCGATCAAGAACCAGCAACGCTGGCTAGTAGTAAGCATGATTACTAATTAGATACTAAGCACACTTTCCTTTTGAAGCGCAAGAGGGTCGCCTAATAAAGGCCTTCAGGAACGGCTCTGGGCCCGGCGGATAGTAAGCCTACTTGCGAATTAGATGCTAAGCATGCTTATTGTAGAGAACGTAGCGACGCAACAAGAGGTGATCACACCCTGCACTTCGCCACCCATAGGAAGGCCACGGCCCGATGACCAGCAATCTCGATCCAGATGCCCGCACCAGCTACCGCCTTATTTCTGTGGCGGCCAGGCTGGTTCAACGGCGCCAGGACGACGCCCTGGCGCACTTGGGCCTCACCCGGGCGGCTGTGATAGCCCTTGAAGGCCTGGCCGACGGGCCCTTGAACCAGGAACAGCTCGCCGAAGCAATACGCGTCCAGAGCCAGACGTTGGGACGGGTCCTGCTCCGGCTGGAGGGCGCCGGCCACATCACCAGGACGCGCCAGTCCACCGACCGCAGGCAGTTCAAGGTGGAACTTACGGAATCAGGGGAAGCCATCCTTGAGGCTGCCCGCCGGGAAGAAACCAATGCCTACCCTGATGATCCGAACATCGGCTGGAAGGTCCTCAGCGAGGAGCTCGCAAAGTTCGTGAACGCGCTGCCGGCCAGCCGGAACCAGGAGGTGGTCCCGTTCGCTCCGCCTGAGCACCGCACCGGGAGGCGCCCCCAGGGGACGCGCGGAACAGGCCTTCGCGGCATGGACCAGGCTGGCCACTAAGGCGCGCTGGCACGGCCGCTGAAGTCGGCAGCGCAGCGCCCTAATGCCGTAGTCCGCCGGTCCACGCCGGGCAGCTAGGCCGCGCAGGCATCCTTAAGTGCCTGGACGGACTCTGCCGGCACCTCGTCTCCGGCTTCCGCAATCTGGCCCAACGGCGTCGTAATTTCAGCCGGGACCCCGGCAGTGGATGCTGCAGAGACGAGCCCCGCCAGCAGCTGCTTGTCCTCGGCGCTGACCAGCCCGTCCTGGACCACGGCGCAGATCTGGCGGTTCACTTCGGCGGCGCCGGCCGTTGCCACCTTCGAGGCGGCGTCGCTGACGGCATTGCCTGCGGCCTCCTCAACGGCACCACAGCCGGAAAGGAGCAGGAGCAGGGGTGCGGCGGTCAGGACTGCGAGGCGGCGGTTCATGCGCCCAGCCTATCGGGTGCGCACAAAGTGCTACCGCGCGCTGGCCGCCGGCACCCCCAGGATGCTGTCCAGCAGCCCGTTCCGGAATTTGCCGTCCGGATCGTGCGACGATGCCAGTGAACGGAAGTCGGCGAAGCGCGGGTACAGCGATTCCCAGTCGTGCTCTGCCGGGGAGAAGAGCTTGCCCCAGTGCGGACGGGCGCCGAAGGGCCTCAGCAGATCCTCGAGTTCCGGCAGGACAGCCTCCACTTCGGGCTGCAGCGGCCTCCACGTAAAGTGCAGGGCAACGCTCTGCTGCCGGTAGAAAGGACTGAGCCAGAACTCGTCCGCGGCACCGGTACGGATCTCCGACACAAAGAGCAGCGGAGCGAGCTTGTCCGCGAGTCCGCGGACTGCCTCAATGGCGGCCGGGGCATGCTCCAGCGGAAGGATGAACTCGCTCTGCAGCTCCTCACCCTTGCTCGGCGTGAACTCGTGGCGGAAGTGGGGAAGGCGGTCCAGCCACTGGCCGGGTTCGTCCAACTGCACGGTGCAATTTTCCGCGGACATGTCCGGCAGCGGGTGCCGCGGGCTCACGGCCGCAGTGGCACCAAACAGCCCGTCCACGGGCGGCTCCGAGTCCAGCGCCTTGAGCCAGACCTGACTGATGGAATCCCCGGCATAGTCCGTGAAAAGGCTGACGCTGTAGGCGCTGGACACGAGCTCGCGGAAGCTGGCCAGTGCCTGGTCCCACGGCAGGTCCTCCAGAACGCGCTGGCGCATCCGGAAGCTCGGCTGGACGGCGAGTTCCAGGCCGGTCACAATCCCCAGGGCCCCAAGCCCCACCACGCTGGCCAGGAATTCGTCGCCATCGGCGCGGGTGAGGGAAACCTGTTCGCCGGAGGGCCGCACCAGGTCGATGGACTGGACTGCTCCGGCCAGGGACTGGTTGTTGACGCCTGAGCCGTGCGTTCCGGTCTGGACTGCGCCCGCCACGGAGATGTGCGGGAGTGACGCGAGATTATGAATGGCGGCGCCGGACTGCTCCAGGGCGCGGCACAGTTCCCCGTAGCTGACGCCGCCGCTGACCCGCACCGTTGTGCGGTCCGGGGAGAGTTCGATCCGCTGGGGCAGCGCATCCAGGAGAACATGCACGCCGTCCGTGTCGCCCACCCGGTTGAACGAGTGCCGCGATCCCAGGGCCTTGACCCGCCTGGCACCGGCCACGATTCCGGCAAGTTCGTCCACCGAGGCTGGCCGCCGGACCTCCGCGGAGGCGTATTCAAGGTTCCCTGCCCAGTTCTTCATCGAGTCGGCTTTCCGGTTGGAGGTGCAAATTGGCTCCCTCAACTGTCAGCGCTAACAATCCCACTGTCAAGGCGCGTTCACGCTGCCCGCCCACAGCGGGCCACGGTGCGCCGCGACACGCTGGCGCTTGTCTTTCTATCGTTGTAAATTTGCCGGATGACACGTGCGGGCACCCCTCCGATGGGATGGAACAGCTGGGACTGTTACGGCACCTCCGTGACCGAGGACGAGGTCATGGCCAATGCCTCCTTCATGGCCGGGCACCTGCTGCCTTTCGGGTGGGACACCGTGGTGGTGGACATCCAGTGGTACGAACCCGCGGCCCGGGCCGGAGGCTACAACGACGGCGCAGAACTGGACCTGGACGGGTACGGCCGGCAGCTTCCGGCGACCAACAGGTTCCCGTCCGCCGCCGGCGGGCTCGGCTTCAAACCGCTCGCCGACCGGATCCACGCCCTGGGTCTCAAGTTCGGCCTTCACATTATGCGCGGCATCCCCCGCCAGGCGGTCCGGGATGCCCTCCCCGTTGAAGGGACGGACGCCACTGCACACCAGGTCGCTGACACGTCCTCCGTCTGCGCCTGGAACACGGATAACTACGGCCTGGACCACAGCCACCCCGGCGCACAGGCCTACTACGATTCCCAGCTGCGGCTCTTCGCTTCGTGGGGCGTGGACTTCATCAAAGCCGATGACATGCTGGGCCCCTACTTCGCCGGGGAGATCGCGGCCTACCGCCGCGCGATAGACCGCAGCGGCAGGGACATGGTCCTTAGCCTGTCGCCGGGCAGGGCCCTGTCCCTGGCACACCTCGACCACCTGCGCGCGAACGCAGACATGTGGCGGGTTTCGGACGATCTCTGGGACAGCTGGGAGGACATTGAGGCCCAGTTTGGCCGGATGGCACGGTGGGCTCCCCACCAAAGGCCCGGAAGCTGGGCGGACGCGGACATGCTCCCGGTGGGACGGATCGCGCTGCGCGCCGAGCGGGGAAATGCGCGGCTCACGCGCCTGACGCCCGACGAACAACGGACCATGCTGTCACTCTGGTGCATCGCCCGTTCCCCGCTCATGCTCGGCTGCGACCTTCCCTCCTCACCCCCGGAAACCCTTGGGCTGCTGACCAACCGGGACGTCCTGGACGTACTCACGGAGAGCCGCAACAGCCGCGAACTGCTGCGGGACGGGCACCTCGTGCTGTGGGCGGCGGAAAGTACGACGTCGGAGGACAGGTTCGTGGCGGTCTTCAACACCGGGACGGCCGGCGTGGCCCGGACACTGCCGCTCGCTGATCTTGGCCTCCCGGGTCCGGGGAGCTGGACAGCCCGGGAGGCGTGGAGCGGCGCCGGGGCCGGGCTCACCCGGCTATACGGTGCCCCGGCCCTCGCGGTGGATCCCCCTGCCCACGGCGTGCAGTTCTACCGGTTCTCCCGCACCCGGTCTTAGCTCCCGCCGTCCTGTGGGCCGGTGCGGGGCGGCGGGACCCTGCGCCTGCCGGTGGCTTCGAACGCGGCCGCGACCCGCAGCAGGGCGGTGTCGCTGTAAGCCCTGCCGGCGAAGGTCAGGCCCACGGGCATGGCGATGTCCGCGGCAAGCCCCATGGGAACCGTCACGGTGGGAATGCCGAGATGCCGCGGAACCAGGTTCCCGTTGGACACCCAAACGCCGTTGCGCCATGCCAGGTCAGCCGAGCGCCCGTTGCGGTCCGCGTCGGAAGGGCCGATGTCGGCAGCTGCCGGGAACACCACGGCGTCGAGGCCCAGGCCGTCCATCCACTGCTCCAGGTCAACCCGGCGTGTCTCCTCCAGCCCGCGCAGTCCCTCGGCCAGGTGCGGTATCGCGGCCAGTTCGGGCACGCCGTTCTCCCGGATCCACGTGGGGTAGTCGCTGATGTCGTCGTCGAACCCGTGGTACCGGTCCGGGAGCGAGCCGTCCGGCGCGGGAAAGATGGCCGCGCCGTCCACGTCGGACAGCCGGCAGAGATCCGGGTCCCCGTTTGCGTCCAGGAAGTCGTTCCAGGCCCAGGCCGAGAGGTCTACGATTTCCCTGCGCAGGTAGTCGGGGGACACCAGGCCCCTGGTCGAAATGCTGGGGGCCCCGGGGCGGTCGCCTTCATAGTTGGACACCACCGGGAAGTCCACCTCGATAACATCGGCTCCCGCGGCCACGAGATCGCGCCGCGCAGCCTCCCAGAGCCCGATGATCGAAGCCCTGGTCTTGATCCGCTGCCCCGTAGGCCCGCCAATCCCCGGAGTAGGGGCGGTTCCGGCATCAGGATCCGCGTTGACGTACATCCGGGGGACCCCAAAGCGTTTGCCGGCCAGGACGCTTTCAGCCGCAACCCGGTCCGGTGCCGCCAGCTCCACGTAGGAACCAGGGCGCACTTCGGATGCTTTGGGCAGCCCGACCCATGGCTGCATCCGCCAGAAGTCGCCCCGGGTTTCGGCATCATCAGCCACCACAACATCCAGCACCTCCAGGAGGTCCGCCATGGTGCGGGCATGCGGCACCACCACGTCCATGGTGGGCACCAGCGGCCAGTTGCCGCGGACAGAGATCACGCCCCGGGACGGGGTGTAGGCGCAGAGGGCGTTGTTCGACGCCGGCGCCCGGCCGGAGGACCAGGTCTCCTCCGCGAGCCCGAAGGCGGCGAAGCTGGCCGCGGTGGCCGTTCCTGACCCGTTGGAGGATCCGGAGGCGAAGGCTGCCGTGAGGTAGTCGGCGTTGTACGGGCTTTCGGCACGTCCATATACGCCGCGCTGCATACCTCCGTTGGCCATTGGGGGCATGTTGGTCAGTCCAATAAGGACAGCGCCGCCGGCCCGCAGCCGCTCGATGGTGAACGCGTCCTGCTGTGCCACCAGATCCTTGAAAGCCGGCGATCCGGCAGCGACGGTCAGGCCGCGCACCTTATAACTGTCCTTGGCTGTATAGGGGATGCCGTCCAGGGGTCCGAGCGTGGCCCCCTGGGCGCGCCGCATGTCCGACGCCCGGGCTTCAGCAAGGGCGTCCGGGTTCATCACCACGACTGCCTTCAGGCATATGCCCGACGAGTCATACTTCTCGATCCGTTCCACATAGAGGCGGACCAGGTCCTCGCTGGTGACTTCTCCCGCCTCCAGTGCCGTACGGAGTTCGCTGACGGAGGCCTCGACGACGTCGAAGCTGGCCTGGGTGCCCGGCGCGCCGGCTGTTGGGGCGGGCTTCATTCCGCGCCTCCTTGGGCTGCGGGCGCCGGCTGCTGCTGCGTGATGCAGTGGATGCCCCCGCCGAAGGCGAAGATGTCGCGGGCATCCACCAGCTCCACGGTCCGGCCAGGGTAGGCGCGTTCCAGGATGCCGGCGGCAATGGTGTCATTGGGGTCATCGAAAGCGCACAGTACCACTGCATTGTTCGCCACGTAGTGGTTGATGTAGGACCAGTCCACAAACCCTTCGCCGTCCTCGAGCACGGTGGGGGCGGGGACGTCGATGACGCGCAGCGGACGGCCCTTGGCATCCACTTCTCCGGCGAGGACCGCGGAAAGCTCCCGGTACACCTCGTAATCCGGGTGGGCTGGGTTGTCCTGGCGGTGGAGGAGGACGGTTCCGGGGCCGGCGAAGGCCGCCACGATATCCACGTGGCCGCGGGTGCCGAACTCGCCGTAGTCGCGGGTGAGCCCACGCGGGAGCCAGATGGCCTTGGTGGTGCCCAGGGCTGCATGGATTTCGGCCTCGACAGATTCTTTGGTGGCTCCGGGGTTGCGTCCCGGATCCAGCTGGACCGTCTCCGTCAGCAGCACCGTTCCCTCGCCGTCCACATGGAATCCGCCGCCCTCATTGACCAGTGGACTGGACGTGGCCGGGGCTCCGGCCTTCCCGGCGACCGCGCGGGCCACGTCTGCGTCCCTGTCCCAGGCGGCCCACTCCTGCGCGCCCCACCCGTTGAAGACCCAGTCGACGGCGGCCAGCGAGCCGTCCGGACGGTGGACAAAGGTGGGTCCAGTGTCCCGGATCCACGCGTCGTCGAGCGGAACTTCAGCCACGGTGATGCCCCCGCCAAGCCATTCCCGCGCGGCGGTGGCGTCGCGGGGGTCTGCCACGACGGTCACGGGCTCGTGGCGGGCGATGGTGCGGGCAACTGTGGACCAGGCGGCGCGGGCGCGGTCCAGCGAAGGACTTCCCAGGGGGCCAAAGGTTTCGTTGGGCGGCGGAAAGGCCATCCAGGTGCGGTGGTGGAGGTCCCATTCGGCAGGCATGCGGGTGGCCGTGTCGTCGGTGGCAGCGGCACCCGGAGAAGCTAGTGGGGAAGAATAAATGAATGACATTCATTTATTATGGATTCGAGGATGCCCACAGGCAAGGGATGCGGGGAAAATTAAGCTACTGCTACCTGGCGGGTGTCCTGTCCACGGCAGCCAGGATGGCCCGGGCCAGTTCCGCTGGCTTGGTGAACTGGGGCCAGTGGCCGGTGGGCAGGTCCACGTACTCCACGTCGCGCAGCCTGGAAAGCTCCGCCACAAAGGGATGGCCGGCCTGGATCCACTCCTGCAGCAGCGACGACGGGAACTCGCACGCAATGACGGTGGCCGGCACGTCGTAGCGCCGGTCGTCATGCAGATGCTGCTGGTCGTAGGCAACGCCCTTGGGCTGCGGAACGGCCCGTGCCCGGAACGCCTCGCGGAGGCCGTCGTCGAGGTCCACCAGGTCGGCGTCCTCGAACGCTTCCCACGGCGGCAGCGGAACGTCGTCGCCGTCGGCCGGCAGTTCATCGTTGATCACGCCGCCCTCACCCAGCGGTCCGCTGTCCACGTAGACCGCCCGCTCCACCCGGTCCGGCCGGGAATCCAAGGCGCCGTGGATGATGGCGCCGCCGCCGGAATGGCCCACCAGCACCACCTTGTTGTCCAGGGCATCAATGGCGGCAACCACGGCATCGATGTGGTCCCTGAGGCGGATGCCGGAGCGGTCTGCGTCCACCGATTGCATCCCGGGAAGCGTGAGCGGGTGCGTCCGGTGGCCCGCGGCCTCAAGCGGCGGCGCCACCTCCTCCCACGAGGAAGCATCCAACCAGAAACCGGGAACCAGGATGATGTCCATGATGGAACCCTACTCCCGGCGGAGACGGCCGCGGGTCATCCGGGCGGAGTGCGGGGCATCGGGAGCAGCAGGGCTTTCGCGCAGCCTCGACGGGCAGTAAAGTCCCCGAGTAGCCTGCGTTTCTCCGACGTGACCTGAGAGGGAGCCCTCATGAAACGGCCAGAATGCTTTTGCGGACCCGCCGGCGCCGTGCCCGGCCCAGCCGGGGCCGGAGGTGTGGAGGCATGAGCGGCTCACCATCGCAGGGCCAGGCCGCGCCGGCGAAGCGTGAAACGTTCTCCTCGCGCCGGCTCTTTATCCTCTCGGCCATCGGCTCGGCGGTCGGCCTGGGCAATATCTGGCGCTTTCCCTATATCGCCTATGACAATGGCGGCGGCGCCTTCCTGATTCCCTACCTGGTGGCACTGCTGACGGCCGGCATCCCGCTGCTGTTCCTCGACTACGCCGTGGGCCATAAGTTCCGCGGCTCGGCGCCGCTGGCCTACCGCCGGCTCCACCGGGCAGCTGAGCCGCTGGGATGGTGGCAGGTGCTGGTGTGCTTCGTCATCGCGGCCTACTACGCAGTGATCATCGCCTGGTCGCTGATGTACACCATCTTTTCCTTCACGGAGGCATGGGGTGACGACGCCGAGGGCTACTTCTTCGGGAACTTCCTGGCCGTCGCGGAGGCCCCGGGCATCGGCTTCACCTACGTGCCGTCCGTCTTCTTCCCGCTCCTGCTGATCTGGGTGGCGGTCATCATCATCATGGTGGCAGGAATCCGCAAGGGCATCTCCCGCGCCAACTCCATCCTCCTGCCCTTGCTGATGGTGATGTTCCTTCTCCTGGTGGTCCAGTCGCTCTTCCTTCCCGGCGCAGCGGAAGGCCTGAACGCGTTCTTCACGCCGGACTGGGCCGCACTCGCAGACCCCTCTGTGTGGGCTGCAGCCTACGGACACATCTTCTTCTCGCTGTCCGTGGGCTACGGCATCATGGTCACGTATTCGTCCTACCTCAAGCGCCGGACGGACCTCACCGGTTCCGGCATGGTGGTTGCCTTTTCCAACTCCGGATTCGAAATCCTCGCCGGCATCGGTGTTTTCGCGGCTCTTGGGTTCATGGCGCAGGCAGCAGGCACAGGCGTGAACGACGTCGTGACCCAGGGCATCGGCCTTGCCTTCGTCGCATTCCCCACCATCGTGTCCCAGGCACCCTTCGGCGGGCTCATGGGCGTGCTCTTCTTCGGATCACTGGTGTTCGCGGGGATCACCTCCCTGATCTCCGTGCTGGAGGTGATCGTGGCCGCCGTGCAGGACAAGCTGGGCTGGGGCCGGGTCAAGGCTTCAGTGGTGGTCAGCGTGCTGGTGGCAGTTGTCTCCCTGGGCCTGTTCCCCACTGCTACGGGCCTTTACCTGCTGGACACCTCGGACGCTTTCGTCAACAGCTTCGGGATCACCCTGGGCGCACTGGTCACCGTGGTGGTGCTCGCGTGGTTCCTGCGCAAGCTGCCGCTGCTCTCGGCCCACCTGAACCGTGTTTCAACCGTCAAGATGGGGCGGGCGTGGATAGTTCTGGTGGCCGGCGTGGTGCCCCTCGCCCTGATCTATATGGTGGCCAACGAATTCATCAGCAAGATCACCACCACCTACGAGGGGTACCCCGAGTGGTTCGTGGGCCTGTTTGGCTGGGGCATGGCCGGCGCGCTGGTGGTCCTGGCCCTCATCCTGACGGCTATTCCCTGGAGCCGCAGCTCCAAAGCCCACCATGACCCCGAATACGACGACGTGGTCAAAGAGGATGCACAGGAGACGGCACCATGACACCCATCGCCATCACCATGATGATCATTGCGATCCTCACTGTCTGGGGCGGGCTGGCGCTCGCGCTGGTCAACCTCAAGAGGCACCCGGAGGACGAGGGCGCCCTGCCCGAAGAGCACGCACCCGAGCTCTGACCCACCTTTGCGGGCGGGGGCCCGGGTGCCGGGGCCCGGGGCTGCCATGGTTACGGGTTGGGCTGTCCCTTGCCGGTGCTGCCGTGGTTGGCGGCGGGCAGGACGACGGCGTCAGTCACCGCCTTGCCATGGGCGTTCTGGAACACCGCCCGCACCAGGACCGCCGGCTGGCCGGGCGCCGCGGCGGGCAGCTCAAGCGTTGAGGTGTAGGTGCCTTCATCCGTCCGTTTCGTCACGGGCTGGCGGCCTGCCTTCTGCCAGTTTGCCCCGCCGTCGGACGAGGTTTCCCACACTGCCACCGGGCCCGGGGTGCCGGTGGCCGTAGCGGCCACACTGGCTGTGCTGCCCGCCGCCCTGGCCTTCGGCTGCTTGGAAACCTGCGGCAGTTCCACTGTCTGGTCGAAGGCTGGCCAGCCGTCCACCCAGTCGATCTTCTGTAGGCCAAGGGTTGGGACGTATGGGATGTCCTGGTTGGAGCCGTCGTAGTAGTGGAAGGCCAGGTAATCGCCAAACACGGACTGGCCGCCCGGGCCGGTGACGGCACCGTGCGAATCCAGGACCACGGACCCGCCGCCGCCGAACATGTCGCGGCCGTCCTTGTCCAAATAGGGGCCCTTGACGGAGGTGGAACGCCCCACGGCCACCTTGTAGGTGGAGTCGGCGCCGCGGCAGCAGGAGTCGAAGGAGACAAACAGGTAGTAGTAGCCGCCGTGCCTGGTGATGTACGGCGCCTCGATGGGGTTGCCGGGCATGAACCGGTCCGCAATGTTCACGGTTTGTGACTGCCAGCCAGCCACCGGCTTGCCGCTGGGCCATTCGATGGGCACCAGGAAGATCCCGTACCAGAACGATCCGATGGCCATGTACGGTGTGCCGTCGGCATCTTCGATGATTCCAGCGTCGATCGCGTTGAAGGTCTTGCCGGGGTTGTCCGGGTCCAAGCCGGTAGCGGGGGAGGAGACCACCAGGCCCCGGTCCACCCACTCGTAATCCGGATGGGTGGGATCCAGCGTGGTGTTGGTGGCCAGGGCAGTCAGGGACGTGTTGCCGCCAAAGCGCGACGCCGAGTAGTACAGGTAGTAGGTGCCGTTATGCTCCGTGATCTCCGGCGCCCACAGGTTGCCGGGGAGCTCGCCGTCGGCGAAGTGCTCATCGATCCAGGCGGGAATCCGGTCCCAGACGGTGCCGCTGTACTCCCACGTGGTTCCCTGGTCATGGGAAGACCAGGCCTGGATGGTGCCGCCGTTTTCCCGGTTCACCAGGCCTGTGGAGTAGACGTACCAGGTGCCGTCATCGTCGATGATCAGGGCAGGATCGTGGATGGGGGAGGTCTGGCCAACGACCGTCTTTCCGCCCGGCAGGTCCGCCAGGCTGGGGTCGTTCTTTGCGGCCGGAGCTGACACCGTTCCAGGAACCTTCAGGGCCGGGGCGCTTGCGGCTATGTGGGGACTGGCCGCCGTCGGGAGCGCTGCCGCTGTGAGGGTGAGGCCCAGGGCTGCAGCCAATCCTGCAGCGCGGAGCGCCCATGGACGTGACTTCATCATCACGTGGTCCTTCCGGGAGGTGGAGCGGTTTCAACCGCAGGGAACAGGCAAGTCTTTGCAACGTTGTAACGAAGAATATGGCATGCGGCGTGGGTCACGTCAAGGAGGTGTTGGGGCAGGAGAAAGTAATTGCCGGAGCGCCCTTGACGATTCTTCTTGTCGTGTGTGATGGTTTCTTACAACGTTGCAAAGCAGCAGCTGCTCCGATGGCGGTCCGCTACCGCGGACCGCGGAGCCCGGTACCGCCCAGCCCAATAAACTTGTTTGCTCCACCCAACCCGGAAGGACTGCGTGATGATGAAGTCACGTCCCATGGCCGCGACCCTGGCGCTTTTTACCGCCGCCGGCCTTATGCTCGGCGGCTGCTCCGCCCCCTCTGGCGGGGACGCCGGCGGCGAAAAGAAGCTCACCTTTATGTTCCGCGGGGGTGAAGACGAGAAGAAGGCCTACGAGAAGGCCGTTGAACAGTTCGAGGCCGCAAACGGTGTTGACGTTGACATCATCGTCACAACAGCGGACCAGTACGCCACCAAGCTGAAGGCCGCAATTGCCGGCAAGCAGGTCCCGGACGTGTTTTATATCGGGCCAGGCGACGTGCAGGCGTACGTGCAGAACGGAATCGTCAAGGACATCACCGAATACGTGGAAGGCTCGGACACGATTGACCTGGATAATATCTGGGAATACGGCGTGGACAGCTACCGCTACGACGGCAAGCGCGTGGGTGAAGGTTCCATTTATGCCCTCCCCAAGGACGTGGGCCCCTTCTCCTTCGGCTACAACAAGACCATGCTGGAAAAGGCCGGGGTTCCGCTTCCTGACAAGGACAAGCCCTACACCTTTGACGAGTTCGTGGCTGCGGCCAAGAAGCTTACAGCCGATACCAACGGCGACGGCACACTGGACCAGTGGGGAACAGGCCTGAATGTCCAGTGGAACCTGCAGCCGTTCGTCTGGTCCAACGGCGGGGACTGGCTCAACGAGGACCGCACCAAGGTCACCGTGGACACCCCCGAATTCGCCGAGTCGCTGCAGTGGTTCGCAGACCTGCAAAATGTCCACGGCGTAACCCCTTCTGTCGCTGAGGCACAGACGCTGGACACCTACCAGCGCTGGATGAAGGGCGAAATCGGCTTCTTTCCCATCGCCCCCTGGGACCTCTCCACCTACCAGAAGCTCGGCTTCGAGTGGGACGTCATCCCCTACCCTGCAGGCGACACCGGCGAGACGGCCAGCTGGATCGGGACGCTCGGCGTCGCGGTCTCCGAAAGTACCAAGCACCCCGAAGAGGCAGTCAAGCTGGTGGAGTACCTCACTGCCAACAAGGAAGCCCAGCAAAGCCTGGTGGATGCGGGCATCCAGATCCCCAACCTGAAGGACATGGCCGAGACCTGGGCAGCGGACACCAGCACCAAGCCGGCCAACAAGGAAGAGTTCCTGCAGGTCGTCAAGGACTACGGCCGCGCCCTGCCCGGCGGCAACACCTTCAACGCCGAGTGGTATGACGAGCTGTTCACCAACATCCAGCCCGTGCTGGACGGCAAGCAGACCGCTGCCGACTACCTGAAGGAAGCCCAGCCCAGGATGCAGGAATTCCTGGACGCCGCCAACCAGCAGGCCGGCAACTAGGGGGATCACCGGTATGACAACAACCATCACCCGCCGCTCGCGGCTTCACCGGAAGGAACACCGGGCAGCCCTCGCTTTTGTTGCCATACCGGTGATCGGGTTCCTCCTCTTTACGCTCTTCCCGCTCCTCTTCTCGGTGTACGCCTCCTTCACCAACTGGAACGGCATCTCCGCCCCGGTCTTCAAGGGCCTGGACAACTACATCAAGATGTTCGGCGACCGCTACTTCCTGCAGTCGCTCTGGAACACCCTGTACATGATGATCGGCATCCCCATCGGACTGGTCATCTCACTGGGCCTGGCACTGGCAATGAACCGGAAGATGCGCGGCACCACGTTCTTCCGCACCGTGTACTACCTGCCCGTGATCTCCTCCATCGCCGCCGTCGCCATCCTCTGGCAGTGGGCCTTCAACGGCGACTTCGGCCTCATCAACCAGGGCCTGGCCCTGGTGGGCATCGACGGCCCCAACTGGCTGCAGGACACCGCCACCGTGAAGCCCGCCCTCATCATCATGGCCATCTGGAAAGGCCTGGGATATTCCATGCTGCTGTACCTGGCAGCCCTCCAGTCGGTGCCCCGCTACCTGTACGAGGCCGCAGCACTGGACGGTGCAACTGCCTGGCAGCAGTTCCGGCACATCACCATCCCCATGGTCCGGCCGGTCACCTTCTTCCTGATTGTCACCAGCATCATCGGCGGCTCCCAGATCTTCGTCGAAATCAACATCATGACCCCCACCGGCGGCCCTGAGTTCCAGTCCGCCTCCATCGTTTGGTACATCTGGCAAAAGGCGTTCGACAACCTCCAGATGGGGTACGCGTCCGCCATGTCCGTGGTCCTGGGGCTGCTGGTCTTCGTCATCACCTTTATCCAGTTCCGGCTCAACCGCCGCAACCAGTTTTCGATCGATTGAGGCAGGCAGCCATGTCCGCACAGAACGTCATCACCACACCCCCGCTGGAGCCCGCCCACGAAATCCCCGGCAGTGCCGGGAGCGGAAAACCTGCCGGTCCCCGGCGGGCGGGCAGGGGCTCCCGGTCCGCGAAGGAAACACTCCGCCTGGGCAACATCCTCACCACCCTGGTCCTCAGCGTCGGCGCAATCGTGATGATCGCCCCGCTCGCCTGGACCTTCTCCACCTCGCTCAAGACGAAGGACGGCGTCTTCGAACTTCCGCCCCAGTGGATTCCGGACCCCTTCGTGTGGGAGAACTACGCACGCATCTGGACCGCGGGCCCGCTGCTGAGCGGCATCCAGAACAGCCTGATCGTGGCCTGCTCGGTGACCATCGTGGGCTCGCTGACGTCCGCGCTCGCCGCCTTTGCCTTTGCCAAGATGCGGATGCCCTTCAAGAACGTCCTGTTCCTGGGGCTCCTGTCCGGGCTCATGATCCCGTTTCCCACCCTGATGATTCCGCAGTTCACCATCTTCGCGAGCATCGGCTGGGTGGACACGCTGCTGCCGCTGATCGTGCCGGGGCTCTTCGGCAACATCATCATGATCTTCTTCCTGCGCCAGTTCCTGAACAGCATCCCGGACTCCATCGTGGAGGCAGCCCGGATCGACGGCGCCTCCTACCTGCAGATCTTCTGGACGCTCATCCTGCCCGCCATCCGCCCGGCGCTCGCCGCCCAGTTCATCCTCTGGTTCATGGCCATGTGGAACGACTACCTGGCGCCGATCATCTACCTGAACTCCCCGGGCACGCAGACCCTTCAACTGGTCATCGCCAATTTCAATGCGCAGTACGCCATCCAGACGGATTACCCGCTGATCATGGCCGCATCCTTCGTGGCGCTCCTGCCGGTGCTCATTGTCTTTGTAGTGTTCCAGCGCCAGATCATCGAATCCATCGCGCTTTCCGGATCCAAGGGCTGAACCGTGCCAGTGGATACCAACACCGATACCGCGGCGGAGCTGCTTCCGCTCCCCGCGGGCGCCGGCCAGGAGCCGTCCTCCTGGGGCGCGCGGCATGCGCATGACCCCACGGTTGTCCGGGACGACGACGGCACCTACTTCATGTTCTCCACCGACGCCGTGGCCAATACGAAAGACATTCCTTCCGGGGTACATATCCGTACATCCGCCGACCTGGTGCGGTGGACGTACCTCGGAACCGCACTCGGCGGAGTGCCGGAGGCGGCAGCGGCGTGGTCCGGCGCCCAGGGGCTGTGGGCGCCGGAGGTGGTCCGCTGGCCCACCGGGGAATGGCATATGTATTACTCGGCGTCGACCTTTGGCTCCAACACCTCTGCCATCGGCCTCGCCGTCGCCGCATCGCCCAAGGGCCCGTGGGAGGACCGCGGCCTGGTGGTGGCAACCCGGAAGGGTGAACATTCCCAAAACGCCATAGATGCCGCGGTTGCCTTCGACGCCGGCGGCAACCCCTGGCTGACCTACGGATCCTTCTTCTCGGGCATCTACATCCTGCCCCTGGACCCCAGCTCCGGGCTGCCCAGGGTGGAAGGCGACCTGGGCTCCGTCATTGCCCGGCGCCCACGGTCTGTGGAAGGGGCAGTGGAAGGCGCCTTCATCCTCCGGAGCCCCCACGATGGCCGCTACCTCCTGTTCACGTCCTATGATTCGCTGTTCAGCACCTACAACGTGAGGGTGGCTGTCGCGGATCACATCACCGGACCCTACCGGGATTTCCGGGGGCTGGAGATGACCGACCTGGACGCACCGCCTGCTGCGGTAGGCACCAAGGTGCTGGGCAGCTACCAGTTCGACGGCGGAACGGCCTGGCTGGCGCCCGGCCACAATTCAGTCCTGAGTCAGAAGGGGCCGGACGGAGCCGCCGAGCACTTTATGGTCCACCATGTCCGGTTTGGAGCGGATCCCAGCCAGCACGTGGTCCAGCTGCGCCGGCTCTTCTTCACTGCCGGCGGCTGGCCCGCCATCTCACCCCAGCCGTTCGCCGGGCTCCGGAGCGAGGCTGTTCCCGTTCCTGCCGAAGTGGCCGGAACGTGGCAGGTCCTGCGCTTCGACCCTGAATCCACGGACGTTGTGCCGGCCGCCCGGATGAACGTGGAGTGCGTTGACCTTCGTCCCGCGCACTTCCGGGGGCATCCACTGGCTGTCCGCCTGCGTCCCACGGGGCCTGGCTGCGAACCGGGCACGGAGATAGACGCCGTGGTCTTCAGCTCGTGGGACTGGTCCCGCAACAGCCCGGCCCTTTCCTTCAGCGGCATCGACCAGCGCGGAGTGGCCTGGTCCGGAACCCGGGAGGGGCTGCTGTGACTGATGCTCCCCTGGGGTGGGCCGGGCGGCTGATGGACTGGCTCCGCTTTTCCACCCGGCTGGTCCTGGTCAACGTGCTCTTCGTGGCCGGAGCCCTGGCCGGGCTGGTGGTCCTGGGCGTCTTTCCTGCCGCGGTGGCTGCCACCACCGTCCTGGGCAGGCTGCGGAACGGTTCGGCCGGGGACAGCCTGGTGCGGGACTTCATCACCTCCTACCGCTTCCAGTTCCGGCACGCCAACCGGGTGGGAAGCGCCTTCTGGATTGCCGGCGTCGTCCTTGTACTGGACTTCGCATCACTGCTGGGACCTGCCGGGACAGCCATGCCGGCGCCCGTACACGCCGTCCTCCTGGCGCTGTCCACAGCTGCCGCGGGAGTCACGCTGGCTGCTGCCGCCACCGCTGTGGGCCTGTGCAGCCGCTACCGGGATTCCGTGGCCAGGACGTGGCGGACTGCCTTGATGCTCCCGCTTGTATCACCCGCCATGAGCCTTTCCCTGCTGGCGACCCTGGCAGCGGCCGCCGTCGTCTTCTCCGGAATGACTGTGCTGGTGCCCCTCGTTGGCGCCTCGGTCCCGCTGCTCATCTCCGGATGGCTGGTGGGCCACAGGCTCGCCGGGCTGGAAGCCACAGGTCCTGCCCACGCCTAGAACCACCCATCAAAAATCTCCACCAGACCCACCGCCTTATTACAACGTTGAATAGAACAGGAATACACACCGTGACCATCACTTCCGCCGCCACTGAACAGGCCGACCTGGCTGTCGTGGCACCCACCGTCATCACCGTGGACCGCTCCGCCGTCGTGGCGCCCGTCAACCGCCGCATCTTTGGCTCCTTCGTGGAGCACCTGGGCCGCTGCGTCTATGACGGCATCTACGAACCCGGCCATCCCACCGCCAACGAGGACGGCTTCCGCCTGGACGTCATCGAACTGGTCAAGGAGCTCGGGTCAAGCACCATCCGCTACCCCGGCGGCAACTTCGTTTCCGGCTACCGCTGGGAGGACGGCGTGGGACCGCGGGACCAGCGTCCCGTACGCCGGGACCTCGCGTGGCACTCGCTTGAATCAAACCAGGTGGGCCTGGACGAGTTCGCCCGCTGGTGCAAGCTCACCGGTTCCGAACTGATGATGGCCGTGAACCTGGGCACCCGGGGCATCGAGGCAGCCCTTGACCTGCTGGAGTACACCAACCACCCCTCCGGCACCGCACTCAGCGAGCAGCGCATCGCCAACGGAGCCACGGATCCCTACAACATCCGCATGTGGTGCCTGGGCAACGAGATGGACGGTCCCTGGCAGATCGGCCACATGTCAGCCGAGGACTACGGAAAGCTCGCCGCCCGCACCGCTTCGGCCATGAAGACGGCGGACAAGAACCTGGAGCTGGTGGTCTGCGGCTCGTCCGGGTCCGCCATGCCCACCTTCGGCGAGTGGGAACGGGTGGTCCTGGAACACAGCTACAACTACGTGGACTACATTTCCTGCCACGCCTACTACCAGGAGCGCAACGGCGACCTGGGCTCCTACCTGGCGTCCTCGCTGGACATGCAGTACTTCATCGAGACCGTGGTGGCCACCGCAGACCACGTCAAGCACAAGTTGAAGAGCAAAAAGACCATCCAGCTGTCCTTTGACGAATGGAACATCTGGTACCTGGACGAGCACCAGGCCTCCGACGAGGTCAACGAGGAATGGACCCACGCGCCGCGCCAGCTGGAGGACACCTACTCCGTGGCGGACGCCGTGGTGTTCGGCAACCTGCTCATGACGCTCCTGAAGAACCACGACCGCGTTGCTGCCGCTTCCCTCGCCCAACTGGTGAACGTGATCGCGCCCATCATGACCGAACCGGGGGGCAACACCTGGCGCCAGACCACGTTCTTCCCTTTCTCCGTCACCTCACGGCTCGCCAAGGGGGAGGTACTCCGCCCCCGCATCGACGCCGGAACCTACACGACAGCGGTTTACGGCGAGGCACCGCTGGTGGACGCGGTGGCAACCGCCGACGCCGCCACGGGAGAGTCTGCCCTCTTCCTGGTGAACCGCAGCCAGACCGAGGCGATTGACGTGACCATCAACGTCTCCGACCTCAACGCGAAGGTGATCACCGAGGCCGTCACGCTCCACGACGAGGACGTGTACGCCAAGAACACCCTCCAGGACCAGAACCGGGTGGGACTCAAGCAGCTCCACGGCGCCGTCCTGGACGAGGGCACGCTCACCGTAACCCTGCCGCCCGTGTCCTGGTCCGCCGTCGCGCTTGGCTGACATGCCCCGGGAAACACAGGGATCCGCTGCCGGCCGCGTGAGGATGCGGCTGGCAGCGGTGCTGGCCGCCGTCGTCGTGCTGGTCCTGGCCGGTTGCGCTGCCCCGGCAGCGGGTCCGGCGCCGAAGGCAAGCGCCGAACTAACCGGCGACTTCTTCACCCATGACCCCGCGCTCGTGAAAGGGGAGGCCGGGGAACCCTGGTTCATCTACTCCACCGGCAACGGCCAGGTGGCGGACGGCAACATCCAGGTGCGCCGCTCCGACGACGGTGTGGACTGGGAATACGCCGGCGAAGTCTGGCAGGAGAAGCCGGCCTGGCTCAGCGCAGCGGTGCCGGGCGTGGACAACCTCTGGGCGCCCGAGCTGTATGAGCATGACGGCATCTGGTACCTGTACTACTCGGCGTCCACGTTCGGGAAGAACCTGTCGGTGATCGCGCTGGCGACGAACAGCACCCTGGACCCCGGGGACCCCGCGTACGAATGGGTGGACCGCGGGCAGGTGGTCTCCTCCAAGGGAGAACGCTTCAACGCCATCGATCCCGGCATCGCGGAGGACCACAACGGCACGCCGTGGATGTCCTTCGGATCGTTCTGGACAGGGCTGCGGCTCGTGGAACTCGAATGGCCCACGGGCCTGCGCGCGGACGCCGCTGAACCGCTGGCCATCGCGGACCGGAAGGAGCCGCCCAACGCCATCGAAGCACCGTACATCCTGCCGCACGGCGGGAAGTACTACCTGTTTTTCTCCCGCGACTTCTGCTGCCAGGGGCTGGACAGCACCTACAACATTGCGGTGGGGCGCGCGGACACCATCACCGGGCCGTACGTTGACGCCGAGGGCAGGGAACTGCTCGACGGCGGCGGCACGCCGCTGCTGGCATCCGACGGCGGGCGCGTGGGGCCAGGCGGGCAGTCCGTTTCAGGGAACACCCTCGCCTTCCACTACTACGCGGAAGAACTCGACGGCGCCTTCCGGCTGGGCCTCGCCGAGCTGGAGTGGAAGGACGGTTGGCCTGCTGCGCGCTGGGAGTGAGCCCAGGGTTTGTCCAGATACGGGATCTTGGTTGTTACCCCCGCATCCGGACAAAATCTGACGGCTCTTTCCTAGGGGAAGCTGGGGACGTAGCTGGGCACCCCGACGGCGTCCGTTGAAACGGGTGCGCCGGTGTCATTGATGACGTGGTCCAGCGTGCCGGCGCCCAGGTTGACCGTCAGCAGGCTGTGCAGCTTCACGCCCGGCGTCACCGGCACCTCAAAGCCACGGGTGGCATGGATGGTGGGGTCCACGTTGTTGTAGACGTAGCTGCCTCCGCCCCAGAGTTCGTGGGTTGTGACGGAGTCTGCGATCTTGTAGCCGGCCCAGCCCAGGACCCCGTCGTGCTGCCAGGCGGCCTGGTTGGGCGCGTCGTAGGGCAGTTCATTCTGGAAGAAACCGCCAACGGCCTGGGCCTCACCACGGTGACCCAGCCCATGGTGGACATGGCCGTGACAGCCGGGCAGCTCCTGATCCGCGCGATCGAAAACCCGGAAGAGGAGCTGGAACCGGTCATTTACCCGGCCGAGCTGGTTGTTCGCGGCAGCACCGCGGGACACGGCGGCTAGATCACCCCGGCAGAGCGGAGTGAGTTAGCCCGGGGTGCCCAGCCGGGCGGTGCGTCAACCCCTGTTGGCGCCCACGGTCGATTCCCGCGGGACCACCCGGAACGCCGTCTCAACTTCCCGGGGCGGCAGTCCGTCCGGGTCCTTGATCCGTTCCATCAGCATGCGGATGGCGGTCTCGGCGATCTCGGTCCGGCCGGGGTCCACCGTGCTCAGGGTGGGGAGGGTGTACCGGGTTTCATCCAGATCGTCGAAGCCGATCACCGCGACGTCGTCCGGGACCCGGTAGCCGGCTTCCTGCAGGACGCGCACGGCGCCCTGGGCCAGGGTGTCGTTCAGGCCAAAGACGGCGTCGAAGGAGGCGCCGCGGTCCAGCAGGTCGTGCATGGCCGCCGCACCGTTGGACCGGTGCCAGTCCACCACGTAGGCGACGATCCCGTCGTCGTACGCAATGCCGCGCCCTTCCAGCGCCTCCCTGTATCCGCGCAGGCGCAGGCCGGCCGAGCCGATGACCTCGCCCTCGTGGGCGCCGACGACGGCGATGCGCTTCTTCCCGAGGTCCAGCAGGTGTTCGGTGGCGGCCCGGGCGGCCGTCACGTTCTGCATGGTGACGTGGTCCGAGGAACTGCCGAAGATGCGCTCGCCGAGCAGGACTACCGGGACATCGGCCTTGATCAGGTCTGCGTCCTCCTGGCCGAGCGCCAGCGGGCTGAAAATCAGGCCGTCGGACATCTTGAGGCGCGGACTGGCCATCACCTCAAGCTCGCGCTTCCGGTCAGCGCCGGTCTGCTCGATCAGCACCACCAGCCCGTGCTTGGCGGCAGCCTCGATGACCGCGTCCGCGAGTTCCGCGAAGTACGGCAGGCTCAGTTGCGGCAGGGCCAGGGTGATGGCGCCGGTGTGCCCGGAGCGGAGGCTGCGGGCAGTGAGGTTGGGGCGGTAACCCAGCTCGGCAATGGCCTTTTCCACCTTGGCGCGGGTGGTGTCCCGGACGTGGGGGTGGTTGTTGATCACATTGGAGACGGTCTTGAAGGACACGCCCGCCACACGCGCCACATCGTGAAGAGTTGCCGCCATCCCAGTTCCTTAGTTTCAACCGCGGCCCGCAGGCCAGTACCGCCCACTTTACAACGTTGAATCGACTCAACCGGTTGCAGGGGACGGCGGTGCCCCGCCGCTGCAGGGCACCGCCGCGGTTCAGCGCCGCTTGCGCCCCGGCCGGTCCTTCCGTCCACGCTGTTCGGAGAGGTCGCGTTCGGCGGAACGCTGGGACTTTCCTGCCATCACCACCTTCTGGTGCCATTCCCGCTGGTAGGCACGCTGCGCTGCGGCGTCGCTCCGGCGGGCCAGGGCGGCAAGCTCCCGCTGCAGTTTCAGGTAGTTGTGCCAGCGGCGTTCCTCCAGCACACCGTGCGCTATCGCCTCCTGCACGGCACAGCCCGGCTCGCTCTGGTGGGCGCAGTCCGTGAACCTGCACTGGCCGGCCAGCGCTTCAATGTCGCCGAACATCCCGCCGATGCCGTCCTCTGCGTCGAACAATCCGAAGCCCCGCACGCCGGGTGTATCCATGAGGACCGTCCCGTTGGGAAGGGGCACGAGTTCCCGGGATGTGGTGGTGTGTTTACCCCTGAAGTCGCCGGACCGCACCTCCCCGGTGTGCTGGACATCGTGGCCCACCAGGGCGTTGATGAGCGTGGACTTCCCGGCGCCGGACGGCCCCAGGAGGACGATGGTGCCGCCCGCAGGGATGTGCGCCAGCAGCTCGGGGATGCCGTCACCGGTTCCGGCTGAGGTGGTCACCACCTCCACGCCCGCCGCCTGCAGGATGACTTTCCCGACGACGTCGTCCGCCACCCCGGCGAGGTCCGCCTTGGTGACGATCACCAGGGGAGTGGCGCCGGAGTCCCAGGCTGCCACGAGGGTCCGTTCCAGCCGGTTGTGCGTCAGCGGCCGGTCCACGGGCACCACCACGCCCACCATATCCATGTTGGCGGCAAGGACCTGCGCCTCGGAGGAGTCCTCGAAGGCGCGCTTCCGGCTGAGCTCCGAAAGCCGTGGAAGGACGCCGAGGACCTGGCGGTCGCCGGCCCTGTTGGGCCCCATCCACACCCAGTCACCGGTAACTGCCGCGTCACCGGTCAGCGGGTACGGAAGGTGGAGCAGGTCAGATCCCGCCGCCACCAGGAGCAGGGAACGGTCCACGCGGACCACGCGGCCGCGCTCCGTTGCCCCTGGCAGGGGGTGGTTGTCGAAGTGCCGGGCGACCGCCGGGGTGTAGCCGTAGGCAAGCGGTCCGCTTGGAGAAGCCTTGTGTGGGGTGGTGATGCTGTCCAGGGCACGGCCTGATGATGTGTTCACTGTGATACCTCAGGGGAAGCCCCTGCGCACCGGCCGCAGTGGGCCCGGGTGTTGTGGCGCTCCGCTGAGAGGTCAGGCGGGGCCGGTGCAGTACAGGGAAGGAGTCTGGATGAGGGGTGCGGAGCGCTCAGTGCGCGGGGCTGCAACAGTCATCAAAACCACCTCCCTCTCCTGCCGTGGGTGACCGGTATCAGGTCTCCCGGTTCCGCCGGCGTCATCCGGCGGATCCCACTTTAGCCCCGGCTGGCGGAATCCACCAGAGTCCGGGAACGGACATCGATTCCCGTAAAGTGCCCCGGACCAACCCGTAGTCCTTTGATGGGGCACCGGTTCGGGCATAGGTTGGCTGCAGTTGTGTTTTCCACGCTGCAGGACAATCGAGGAGGAACCATGGGCGATGACGCCATGGACAGGGCCGCTGCACGGAACGACGCGGTGGTGAACGCGGGCAAGGAGAGCCAGCCCGGCGTCAGCCATGCGGACAGGATTGATGACGACGGCGGCCGTCCGGCGAAGTGGCGCATCGTCGGCCCCGGCCTGGTGGTGGCGGCCACGGGCGTTGGTGCCGCTGACATGGTGGCTACCCTGGTGGCGGGCTCCCGCTACGGCTACGGCCTGTTCTGGGCAGTCATTGTGGGTGTGGTCCTGAAAATCATCCTCGTCGAGGGGGCCGGCAGGTACACGCTGGCAACCGGAAAGACGATCTTTGAGGGCTGGCGGTCCCTGGGCAAATGGACCACCTGGTACTTCGGCCCGTACATCATGATCTGGGGATTCGTGTACGGGGCCACGGCCATGTCCTCCGCGGCCCTGCCGCTGGCGGCCGTGTTCCCTTTCCTGCCGCTGTGGGCGTGGGCCATCCTGATGGGCCTCGCCGGCTTCGCGATGGTGTGGTGGGGCAAATACGCCACCTTCGAGAAGATCACCGCCGTGCTGGTGGGCATGATGTTCGTGACCGTGGTGGGGCTGGCCGTGATTGCCGCCCCGAACATTCCGGAAATGCTCGCCGGGCTCATCCCGATGATCCCCTCGACGGACGGCGGCATCTTCTACACGCTCGCGCTGGCCGGCGGCGTGGGCGGCACCATTACGCTCGCCGCCTACGGCTACTGGCTTCGCGAGAAGGGCTGGTACACGCCCAAGTGGATGAAGGTCATGCGGATCGACAACTCCATGGCCTACGTCATGACCGGCATCTTCGTCATCGCCATGCTGATTGTGGGCGCGGAGGTTGTGCGCTCCGCAGGTGTGTCCCTCTCCGCCAGTGACGAAGGGCTGCTTGACCTCTACGGTGTGCTGAAGGCGGAATACGGAGACGTTGTGGGCACCGGGTTCCTGGTGGGTTTCTGGGCCGCGTCCTTCTCCTCCATCATCGGCGTCTGGAACGGCGTCTCCCTGATGTTCGCCGACTTCTGGGGCAACATGCGGGGCAAGGAATCCGGACACCCGGATACCCGCGTGGGCGGAAAATACTTCAGGTTCTACATCCTGTGGCTGACGTTCCCGCCCATGGTGCTGTTCGCGCTGGGCCAGCCGATCGGCCTGATCCTGCTGTACGGGGCGCTGGGTTCGCTGTTCATGCCGTTCCTTGCACTGACCCTGCTGGGGCTGCTGAACGGCCGGCGGATTCCCAAGGCGTGGGCCAACAAGCTCCACTCCAACATCGCACTGGGGATCTGTGCCCTGCTGTTCATCGTCCTGGGCCTCCGGCAGTTCTGGACGTCCCTCTCGCCGCTGTTCGGCGGCTAAAGTCCGGCTGCGGCCCCTTCCGGGGCCTGGCCTACCGCTGCAGTTCCAGCGCCCGCTTCTCCCGCGCCGAGATGCTCGAAACGTACCCGCAGTTGGTGCAGGTGATGTTGTATTTCCGCGACGTGGTGAACACCGGGATGAAGAAGAGCGTGAACTTGGTGGCCCGCTCCTCAAGGCTGTGGTGGACGAAGGAGCGGCAGTACTGGCAGGTGGCCGGTTTACCGGGCAGCGCTTTAAGCACCGTCTTCAAACCAAAGAGAAGGAACATGGGTTTAGCCTTTCGGGGCAGTCCTGCTGGCTGATCTGACAACCTTAGGCCCTGGGCCGGCCGATAGCGCCATCCTGACAGCCTCCCGCACCGGTGCGATACTGAGGGTCCGCGCACTGTTCGTTATCAGGGGGATTTCGGCAAACATGGTTCTGGATACCGCGACCCTTCGGATTGCGTTCGGCCTGATGGCGCTGGTGCTGGTGTTCCTTTTCTATTTCTCCGCCTACCGGGTGACGCGCTCGCCGTACAGCGGCTGGTGGTGCCTGGCGCTGCTGTTTTTCCTGTCAGGATCGGCGTGCTTCCTGCTGGACGGCACGGCCCACCAGGTCTGGGCCAACCCGCTGGGGAACGTGCTGCTGGTGCACGGCGGGGTGGCCGTGTGGGCGGGTGCCCGGTCGCTCCGGACCGTGCCGCCGCCAAAGTGGGCCTTCACCGGCATCCCCCTGGCTACCCTGGTGGCCTCGGTCCTCGATCACCCGGCCACCAACACCTGGTCCGGCGGGCCGGTATTCCTGGCAGCCATGAGCCTCACCATCGGACTGGCATCCCGCGAACTCTGGCGCCTGGAACCGGGTTACTCCCGGGTCCGGATCCCCATGGCCGTGGCCGCGGGCGGACTGTCCGTGTTCTACCTGCTGCGCTGGGTTGCCTTCATGCTGGAAGGCCAGCACGGGCCGGTCTTTCAGAGCGTCTTCGGTTCCGCGGTCACCACCCTGGTGACCATGGTCCTGCTGGTGGTGGTCTCCTTCAGCATGGCGGCCCTCAGCAGCGAACAGCAGACCAGGGCCCTGCGGGTGGTGGCTTCCCGCGACGATCTCACGGGGCTGCTGAACCGCAAGGCCTTCCTGGAAATGGCGGCGGAGCAGCTGGCGGACCTGTCCATCACCAAGGGGTCCGGCGCCCTGGTCCTGGCAGACCTGGACCACTTCAAGTCCGTCAACGACACCTATGGGCATGCCGCCGGGGACCTCGCCCTGCAGACCTTCGCCGATGCGTGCACCTCCACGGTGCGTCCCACCGACCTGGTGGGCCGCTACGGCGGGGAGGAATTCGTCATCCTCGTCCCCGGTGCCAGCGCAGAACGGGCGGAACTCATCGCCGAGTCGATCAGCAACCGCCTTGCGGCGGCAACCACGGCGGACGGGATGGAGATGCCCACCGCCAGCTACGGGATTTCCACCTACGACGGCGCCTCGACGGACGTGGAGCGCCTGATCGCCTCAGCCGACGCCGCACTCTACATGGCCAAGTCGCTGGGCCGGAACCAGACTGCCCGCAGCGACAGGTTGCGCTAGCAGGTGCCAGCGGACCGGGGCGCGCGCAGGCCGTTCCCCTTGGCCTGTTGCCAAACTGTGGCTTCCGGGCGGTCCGTAACCCAAGGGCAGCGGGAAACCCTGCTGATAAAATGGCGGGGTTGCAGGGCGGCCTTATTGCTGGTCCAACCAGCGCCGTAACCAAGTAAGGGACCAGACACTCATGACGGCAGGCGGGTCACACCCCGGGACTTCGGAGACTCAGCCGGGTGCGCCGGCCAAAGCCTCCGGCCCGGCCACGGGCCGCGCCTACCTCGCTACCCTTGAGGGCTTCATCGGAGCCCTCATGATGTTTACCGGCTCCATCGGCACGGGCTGGATCGCCAACGGCTCACCCATGATCCGCCAGCCGGTGGTCATTGCCCTCCGCACGGAAGGCTGGGGAGTGACGGTGTCCACCGTGCTGCTGACCGTGGGCGCCATGGTGCTGATCCGTTCCTGGCTTCGGCTGGGCCAGCGGCTGGCGGACTGGGGGCAGTCCGCGCTGCGGTCCGTGGTGGTGGCCATCTCCGCCTGGTCGCTGCCGCTGCTGTTCTGCGTCCCGGTGTTTTCACGGGACGTGTACGCCTACACCGGCCAGGGCAGGCTGGTGATGGAGGGCCAAAACCCGTACGAGGTGGGCATCTCCAGCCTCAGCAACTGGTTCTCGTTGGGGGCAGACCCTGCATGGGCTGAAAACCGGACACCGTACGGCCCCTACTTCCTCTGGCTGGCACGCGGGGTGGTGGGGCTGACAGGTGCCCAGCCCGACGTGTCCGTGCTGCTCTTCCGCCTCCTGGCCGGCGTCGGAGTCCTGCTCTGCGTCATCTATGTCCCCAAACTGGCGGAACTGCACGGCATCAACGGCGCCCGGGCCCTCTGGATCTCGGTGGCCAACCCGCTGTTCCTGATCAGCTTTATTGCCAGCGCCCACAATGACGCCCTCATGGTGGGGCTCGCCGTCGCCGGCGTCTACTTCGCGGCCACGCGCCGCTACCTGGTGGGCATCCTCCTGGTCACCGCGTCAATCGGCATCAAGCCGATTACTGTGCTCCTGCTGCCGTTCATCGGCGTGATGTGGGCGGGACCGTCCGCGTCGTGGCCGCGCAAGTTCCTGATCTGGGCTGCGACGGCGGGCATCAGCTTCGGCGTGCTGGTCCTGAGCGGCATCCCCTACAACCTTGGCATCGGCTGGACCTGGGCCATCATGGACCCCACTCCGGGGTACACGGGCTACTCGCCGTCCGGCTTCCTGGGCCAACAGGTGGAGTTCCTTGCCAACGTCCTGGGACTCCCCGGCGGAACCTTCGCCACCCTGCTGCGGACGGGCATGAAATGGGCCGCGATCGGGCTGGTCCTGCTGCTGATGTTCCGGGGTGACTATTCGCTGGCGGTACGCCGGATGGCGCTGGCGTTCACCGCCGTCGTGATGCTGTCCCCCATCATCCAGCCGTGGTACATCCTCTGGTTCCTGCCGTTCCTGGCCGTCACGGGAATCCGTGACGACTGGCAGATCAGGTCGCTGTACGTCGGCGTGACGTTCTTTGTGGTGTTCGGGGCGCAGGACCAGCTCTCCGTCTGGTCCTTCGTGGAGCTCCCCATCGATGCGTCGTCGCTGGCGTTCATTACGGCCCTGGCATTTACGTTCTACCTTCTATTCCTCGATGTGCATACACGGAAGCTGCTGATCGAAGGCAAGCCCCTGGACCTGGCCAGGCGGGGCTGGACGTGGCTGATGGCGGTGCGGGAGGCCAGGCGGGGCCGGGCGGGAGAGCCCGGCCGCGAGAAGCTGGGAAGCCGCTGACCCAGGTGATCACCCGTGGGCGGTGACGTGCGGGTCTGGCGGGCCTTTTGACCCTGTTCCCCTGTCCGGGGCAGGTGTGTAGTGAAAAGGGGCCGGCCTCCCCGGATGTCTTGTCCGGGGAAGAATTCGCCGGCCTGCAGGACCGGAGGTCTTCCGGGACGCAGCAGCAGATGACGGGTCTCCACGCGAGGAGGTGGCCGGATGTATGAGTTCCGGGACCGGGTGGAAGCGGGCCGGAAGCTCGGGCTCGCCCTGGCCGGCCTGCGCGGGAAGGACGTGGTGGTCCTGGGCCTGCCCCGGGGCGGTGTTCCTGTGGCGGCCGAGGTTGCGAAAGCCCTGGACGCCCCCTTGGACGTGATTGTTGTGCGCAAACTCGGGGTGCCGTTCCAGCCGGAGGTGGCCATGGGTGCCATCGGGGAGGGCGGCGCCCGGGTACTGGACCGGCGGGTCGTCTCCGTCGCCAGGGTCACCGAGGATGATCTCCGGACAGTTGAGGCGCGCGAGCGGGCGCTGCTGGAATCCAGGCTGGAACGGTACCGCCAGGGACGGGCCCCCAAGGACCTCACGGGACGTACTGCCGTCATTGTGGACGATGGCATCGCTACCGGATCAACGGCCCGCGTGGCATGCAAGGTGGCGAGGCAGCTGGGCGCGGCAAGGGTCATCCTGGCCGTCCCGGTAGCCCCGGAGCAGGCCATGGACTCCGTGCCGGAGGCGGACCAGGTCCTCTCCCTGATCTCCCCCCGCAACTTCCAGGCGGTGGGGTACTATTACCGCGACTTTTCGCCCACCTCCGACGAGGAAGTGGTCCACCTGCTTGACGCCGCAGCGCGGCGGGGCCACCGTGACCGCCCGGGACAGGTTGCCGGCGTTGACCAGGACATCAACATCGCCGTGGACGGCGTGTCAATCAACGGCGACCTGCACCTTCCGGAGCAATGCCGGGCGGTGGTGGTCTTTGCCCACGGCAGCGGCAGCAGCCGGCACAGCCCCCGCAACCGCTACGTTGCCTCCGTCCTCCAGGGAGCGGGACTGGGCACCCTGCTGCTGGATCTGCTGACTCCCGCAGAGGAAGTCAACCGCGAAAACGTCTTCGACATCCCGCTGCTGGCAGGGCGGCTCAGCGCAGCAACCCGGTGGCTGAACGGCAGGGAGGACACCGCTGCGTGCCGGGTGGGCTACTTCGGGGCCAGCACCGGTGCAGGCGCCGCGCTGTGGGCCGCAGCCGAACCGGGTGCGCAGGTGGCCGCCGTGGTTTCCCGCGGCGGCAGGCCGGACCTTGCCGGGCCGCGCCTCGCAGCGGTGCGTGCGCCCACGCTGCTGCTGGTGGGGGGTGCCGACACCCAGGTCCTGGCCCTGAACCGGCAGGCCATGGACCTTATGCGGGCCCCGGTACACCTCGAGATCATCCCGGGAGCCACCCACCTCTTCGAGGAGCCCGGCACGCTGGGCCAGGTGGCAGCTCTGGCCAGGGAATGGTTCTCGCGCTACCTGACGCCGGAGGCTGCCGCGGAAGGTGCCCCGAGGGTTTCCTAGGCCTTCAGCTACGCGCCGGCAGGCACCGCTGCAGGTTTCCGGCCCAGCTCGGCGGTCCGTTTCACCGACCACCACAGCAGCACCACCAGGAGCACGTTGCGCGTGGTGAGGATGGCCGCCATCACCGGATGGGCGTGGATCAGCGGGGTGTAAAACAGCGGGTAGATCACGAACGTGGTCATGGCGATGCCCATCAGCAGCGCCGCGGGGACCTTCCACCGCTCCCAGTCGTGGGTCAGCCCGGCGATGATCACCGGCGCCAGCCAGATGATGAACTGCGGGGAGCCCACCTTGTTGAACACAATGAACGCGGTGACCATCATCAGGGAGCCCTCGAGGAACAGTTCCTCCCTTTCGGCCCCGCGGTTCAGGGCGCGGACCAGCAGGACAGCGGCGATGACGGCCGCGAGGATCAGCAGCGGCTGCATCAGGAAAGCCGCCACACTAGCGCCGGGTCCGTAAACCTCGGTGGAGTTGATGGCGGTGTTGTCCGCCATCTTCGAGCCTGCGATGTTGAAGACGCTCAGCCACACCCACGGAGTGGAGAAGGTGGCTTCCAGCTGCATGCCGCGCTCGCCCTGGTTGGTGAGGAAGTCCATGATGTGCGGCAGCCCGCCGGACAGCCAGGTGCCCAGGGCCACAACCGCCGTCACCGCCACCCCGGAAAGAAGGATGTGGACCCGCTTCCGGCTGGCGATCACGATGGGCACGAGGACGGCCGCCGGCCACACCTTGATCCAGGTGGCGATGCTGAGCAGGACGCCGGCCACCACCGGCCGCTGCGCCGCGTACAGCAGGGCGATGAGCACGATGGGGGCGGTGATGCCTTCAACGCGGGCGAAGCTGAGGTAGCCCATGAAGACCGTGAAGAACAGCCACCACCAGGCCGGGGCGATGCCGCCCACCTTGCGCGGTCCGCGGGTGAGGAAAGCGAGGCCGACGGCGTTCAGGGCTGTGATGATCAGGAACCACACCAGGAGGTACAGGTCCGGCCCGGCGATGTTGGCCAGGAAGATGGGGATCTGCGCCAGCACGGGGTACACCCAGGGGCTGATCTTCCCGTCGAGGTCCGCGGGGTTGTAGCCGTCCATGGCCCACTGGCGGTACTGCTCTGTGTCGCTGAACGTGTCGCCGTGCAGGAAGAAGGACGCCATCCAGCCCAGGAAGTACAGATGGACGACGGCGAATCCCCACCACACGCTGGAAGGGCGGGCGAACCAGTCCACCACCTTTGCGGGCAGGACTTTGCTGCGGACGCTGACCAGGCGGTCGAAGAACCTCGCGGAAATCTTAGGACTCCTTGAGCGCGGGGGCGGCAGCAGGCGCCTTCTTGCCCAGCAGGTAGAGGCGCCGGACGCTCCAGATGAACAGGACCACCAGGAGGACGTTGCGGATGGTGAGCACCAGGGCCATCCAGGGATTGTTGTGGCTGAGGGCGTCGTAGAACAGGGGGTAGATGAAGTACGTTGCCACGGCGATGACGATCAGCATGGCGGCCGGGACCCGCCAATCACGCCAGCTGTGGGCGAGGCCGACGGCGACGGCCGGGGCGAGCCACACCATGAACTGCGGGGAGCCCACCTTGTTGAACACAACGAACGCAGTGGCCAGGGTCAAGGCGCCGGCAAGGAGCAGCTCGGTGCGGTCTACGCCGCCGTTAAGCTGGCCCTTGTGCTGGTTTCCGTTGTGGAGTGCCCAGAACGTCAGGCCGGCCACCAGCAGTGCGGCCAGAATCAGGAGGGGCTGCATCAGCACTGACATCAGTGCGGTGCCGGGGCCGTCCACCTGCATGGAGTTGATGTCCGTGTTCATGTACATGCGGGAGTCGCCGATGTTCAGGACGGACAGCCAGAGCCAGGGCGTGGTGAAGGTGGCCTCCAGCTGCATGCCGCGGTCACCCTGCTGGGTGAGGAAGTTCAAAAGCTTGGGGACGCTGCCCACCGCAGCGGCCAGCGCGACCACCCCCGCCGTCGTCGCAAGTCCGGCGAGCACCACCAGGACGCGGTTTTTTACGACGGCGAACAGGGCCAGCATGACGGCGGCGGGCCAGACCTTCACCCAGGTGCCGATGGCGAGCAGGACGGAGGCCATGAACGGGCGGCCGACGCCATAGGCAAGGGCCACCAGGACCAGCGGGGCGGTGAGGCCGTCCACGCGGGCGAACCCCAGCCAGCCCATGAGGAAGGTGAAGACCAGCCACCACCAGCCTGCTGGGATGGCCTGGTGGTCCCGGCCGCGGTTGGTAAGTTTCAACAGTGCCCAGCCGTTCAGGACCGTGGTCATGAGGACCCACAGGAAAAAGAACGGACCGGGGCCGGCGACGCCCGCGATGGCCATGGGGATCAGCGCAAGGATCGGGTAGACCCAAGGGCTGGGCCCGCCGGTGAGGTTCGCGTCGTTGAACCCTGCCATGGCCCAGTCGCGGTAGATGTAAGTATCGCTGAAGGCCTCACCGCGAAGCGAGAGGGATGCCGCGAAGACCAGGAAAACCAGGTGCACCACGATGAAACCGCACAGCAGCCCGCGGCCGGTGTTCAGCCGGGTCTGGGCAGGCGCGGGAAGAACGGCGTCGCGGATCCGGGTAAGTCGGCCGAAGAAAGCGTCCGTAGAGATGGCGGGTCCTTATCAGATCGTTGCACAGCCGTGTGTTGCGCAGTGGTGCACGGGTCTTGCCGGGGGTTTCTCCGGCGGCATGGGAGGCGTTCCACAAGGGCTCCCACTCCCTATCAACTGTAAGTGACCAGCCCGGGGCCCAGTAACTGCGGCGCTTGGGCGGTGGAGCGGACGCCCTTGACCTGCGGTTCCTTGTTACTTGATTTTTCAAGTTGCTGGGGACCCCATGCTGGTGCATTATGAGGTGGGCGGTAAGATGCCCTGCCGCGTCGGTAGCTTGGGGGAGCGGAATGACGTGCGTCCCACCCCTAAAACACTAAGGCCCCACCCATGACCGCTGACTTCCCCTTGACCCTCACCGTTGCCGACCGCGCGAGCATGGACAGTGAGCTCGACGCCGCTGTTACCGCCGCCAAGGCCCGCGCGCTCGCCGGAAAGAGTCACGGCATCCTGGTGACGCGGCACGGCGTGGACACGTTCACCGTGGCGCTCAGCGAGGCCGTTCCCTTCGGCCTCACCCGCGAACAGCAGGCTTGGTAGTACTGCAGCGCGGGTTCGCGTAACCGGCGCTGCAGCCTCCCCCGGCGTTGCCGGGATTTCTTCCGGCACCCTTCCGTTCCGATGCCTCCATGGCTCGGTCCCTGTGCGGCTTGAAGGGTTAGGCAACCGTGACCTTCAGGTCGTTCCTTCCCGGTGCAACGCCCGCTACTGTCGACAGCACCATCGGGGACGACGGAAGAGGCACGATGAGCATCGACATCGAGATTGGTACAAGCCTCAGCAATGAGGACGCAGCGCACTTTGCGGCCACAACGGAAGCAATCACCTCAGCGATGCAGAGGGTGCGCGAAAGGCACGCGGCGTACAGCTGGGTGTGGACTGACGAGATCCGCTGCCGCGGCTGCAACGCGAGCCTGGACATACCGCCGCTCGCCAGCACGAACGTGAGCGCCGACAAAGCCTTCCAGGCACATCAGTCCGCCCATCTCGATGCCTTCCTGGCTGCTGGCGGACACCAGCGCGGGGAATCCGGCTAGCGGTACCAGCCCACCGAACGGTCGTAGCTGGACACCAGCGCCCCTGTGCCTGGCGCGCCATCCCCGCCCGCGGGGAAGTAGATGGCCCCAAACTCGGCGCCTTCAGATTCGATCCGTTGGCGCGCCCATGCTTGGGCGTCGTCGATGTCCTTCTCCGGAATGCCTTCGCGGGTGTTGTTTCCGGCGCTGAAATGGATGTCCAGCTGGTACTCCCCGGACTGCGACGCTCCGGCATGGTGGCCAGGATCCCGCTCATCGCGCCTGCTGACCATCACCTGTGCCAAAGCATGGAGGAAGGACGGGTCCTTGGCCGCGCTGCCATGCTGCTGTTGTTCCATCCGCAGCGCTGAAACCACGCTCTCCACGGTGTCCGCGTCGCTGACCACGTATGAAGCTCCGGCGACGTCCGCCTCCGAGCCCCCAACACTTTTCAAGTACTGCATAAATTGCTCGGAGCTGGACTGTCTGGAGTTCATGCACCCTCCCTGAGGGCTATTCGCGGCGAGTGCCGACCTTCCCCACACTAGACCCATATGGATCGCCCAAGCCCGTGCCCTGTGAAATAGTTTGGGGACGGAGAGCGCGGTCAGGCCGGCCCATGCTGCGTCGATTGGCCGGGTACGCGTGGTGCCCCGTTTCCGCCCGCCTTCGCCAGCGTGAATATCCCATAGCGCATTGCGCCGGTGCGGTAGGCCAGGATCAGGCGGGGGATGCTTAAAGCGAAGATGCGATTGCGGGCCCCAAGGGCGAGGCGGCGGGTCTCGCGATCGACGAGCAGGGCCTTCGCCAGTCGACGGGCGCAGACCGGCCAGGTGCGCGCGACGCGGCGGCTGACATCCTCATAGCCGGTGATCACGAAGCCCGCCGCGACGGCCATCGCCTCATACTCCTCGCGCGTGCCCATCGATGGCAGGCGCCCTTCGCGGCAGATCGGCTCGAGAAGGTGGTGAACCTTCCAACCTGTGGCTTCAGTCTCGGCAAGCCATGCGCAGACGACGAAGCGGCCGCCGGGCGACAGCACACGATGGGCCTCGGCGAAGAACCTGGGCTTATCGACCATGTGCTCGCTCGACTCGATCGCCCACGCGGCATCGGCTGAGGCATCGGGCAGCCCGTTGGCGAGCCAGTCGCGAAGACGGATGTCCACGTCTGGTACAGGATGCGCGGCGGCATAGTGGGCCTGCTCAGCGGACAGCGTGAAGCCGGTAACGCGGACCCTGCGTGTCACCGCGAGCCGCCGTGCGGTGGAGCCATAGCCGCAGCCGATGTCGACGCACGCCTCGCCGGGCAGAAGGCGCAGCCGATCGCCGACGGTGTCCACCAGCGCCTCGACGGCCTGGGCGGGCGTCTCGCGACCGGTTGCCCACAGGCCGTGATGGACATGCTCACCCCACACCCGACGATAAATCGGATCGAGTTCGTCGTAGTGATCCGCGACCGCCGCGGCGTTCTGGGAAATTTCGGGGACGATCACGCCATCACAGTACAACGCCGGCGGATTCCACCGTGGTTCAGGACTCCTAGTAGACGGAGCCCTCCAGCAGTTCCGAGAGCCTGCCGGCGGCGCGCCGCAGTTCCGGGACGCCGGCCCTGAGGGTTTCCTCGTTGGCGGCCTCCACCGGGCTGGTCAGGGAAATGGATTCGCTGGGGCGCCGCCCCGGTCTGCTCGGTACGGCTACGGCCACGGAGAGCACCCCTGTAGCCCGTTCATCAGCCGAGTACGCATATTCGGCCCCGGGTTCGGGCAACCGGGAGCGCAGCGCGGCCGCCGTCAGGCCGGGTTCCTCATGGCCCCCGGCGACGGCCGCCGCGACCACCTGCTGCAGCTCGTCATCGGACGATGACGCAAGCAGGATCTTGCCGGCGGCGCCGACCGTGAGGGGGAGGCGCTTGCCCAGCGGGAGGTCGTAGCGGAGGGGCACCTCGCCGTCCACGCGAGCCACGAGGATGCGTTCGAATCCCAGCCGTGTGTAGAGCGACGCCGTGAGCCCGGTCTGCGAGGCGACCTGCTGCAGGATGGGACGGGCCGCCACCACCAGGGGATCGTTTTCCAGGAAACTCCGTGCGGCCGGCAGGACGGCAGGCCCGATCCGGTAGGACTTGTCCGTCTGGCTCACCATGCCGAAATCCTGCAGCACGCGCAGGATCCGCAGCGTGGTGGGCAGGCTCATCCCGCAGTTCCGGGCCAGGTCACTGAGCCGCTGGGGCCGTTCGGCGCGCTGCAGTTCCGCAAAGACCTCCAGCGCCCGGGACAGGGAGCGCATGTTCGACGCCTTGGGTCCCTCCTCTGCCGAAGGGTGGGGGGAGGTGGAAGTCGTCGTCGCCATTCTTTCATTCTATGTAACTTCCTTGCGCTTGACAGTGCGTGTGTCTGGTGTCACTATTTCTCAGTACGCAATATAGTTTCATTCTGTGAAATGCAACGACGCAGCGTGAAAGTGAATCCGAGTGAGAAGGAACCATGACAACGGAGTCAGTCACAGCCACATCGAAGACCGCCGCCAGGGTGGCACCCTCCGTGCTGGCAGGCATCGGCGCGTTCGCGGCCGTCGGCGTGTACGTCCTCACCAGCTCGGTGGGCTTGGGCCTGTGGACCTCCCTTGGACCCGGCCCGGGACTGTTCCCCTTTGCCATGGGCGCAGTCCTCGCCGCGATGTCCGCTGTCTGGCTCCTCCAGGAACTCCGCCGCCCCAGCGAAACGGCAGAGGGCGTTGACCGCGCACTGGTGATCGCCGTCGTCGCCAGCCTGGTGGTCCTCGCCGCCGTCATGGACCTGCTCGGCTTCCAGCTGAGCATGTTCCTCTTCCTCATGTACCACCTGAAGCTGCGCGGCCGCAGGGCCTGGCCCTCCTCCCTGGTCACCGCTCTCGCCGGCAGCGTGGGCGCGTTCTACGCCTTCAACTACGGCCTCAACGTGGCACTGCCCGTTTCGGCCTTCCCCCTGCTGAACACGATCGGACTCTGAACGTGGATACCCTCAACGAACTTATGGGCGGCTTCGCGGCCGCCATGACCTGGCAAAACCTGCTGTTCGCCTTCCTGGGCTGCCTGCTGGGCACCATCATCGGCGTGCTGCCCGGCATCGGTCCGGTGGCCGGCGTCGCGCTCCTCATTCCCCTCACCCTGAACCTTGATGCCACCGGGGCGATCATCATGCTCTGCGCCATCTTCTACGGCACGGCCTACGGCGGAACCATCACCAGCGTCCTGCTGAACACCCCCGGCGAAGCCGCCTCCGCCATCACCACCATTGACGGCTACGCAATGACAAAGCTCGGCAAGGCCGGGGCAGCCCTGACCATTGCCGCCGTTGGATCCTTCGTGGGCGGCACCGTCGCCACACTGGGCCTGGTGATGGCCGCCAAACCGCTGGGCGAGCTGGGGCTGCTGGTGGGTCCGCCGGAGTTCTTTGCGCTGATGGTGGTGGGCATCTCCCTGCTCGTGGCGCTCGCCGGAAAGTCCATGGTCAAGGCCGTTATCTCCGGAGCCCTGGGCCTGCTGATTGCGATGGTCGGAATCGATCCCGTGGCCGGGGCGCCGCGCTTCACCTTCGGCATGGACCGCCTCCTGGACGGCGTCAGCTTTGTTGCCGTGATCGTGGGGGTCTTCGGCCTCTCCGAGCTGTTGTCCTACCGCAAGGGCACCGCCACCCCCAACGTGCACGCCCCAAACCTCCGTTCCCTGCTTCCGACAGGGAGGGAATGGCGCCGGAGTGCGCCCGCCATGGCCCGCGGAACCGGAATCGGCTTCGGGCTCGGCCTCATTCCGGGAATGACCGGCTCGGTCTCATCCCTGCTGGCCTACGGCGCGGAAAAGAAGTTCTCCCGCCATCGCAACGAACTGGGCAAAGGCGCCATTGAAGGCGTGGCCGGGCCCGAAACGGCCAACAACTCCCACGCCAACGCCGCCTTGATCCCGCTGTTCACCCTGGGTATCCCGGCATCACCCACCATCGCCGTCCTGATGGGCGCCTTCCTCCAGCAGGGCCTCACCCCGGGGCCCACCCTCTTCACCGAGCACTCCGAGATTGCCTGGGCCATCATCGCGAGCCTGTTCATCGGGAACCTGCTCCTGCTGGTGCTGAATGTTCCGCTGGTGGGACTGTGGACCTCCATCCTGAGGGTCCCCACCACCATCCTCACCGCCCTGATCCTGCTCTTTATGGTCATCGGCGCCTACACCATCAACTTCAGCGTCTTTGATGTCTTCGTCATGATCGGCTTCGGTCTCCTGGGCCTCGCGCTCCGGCACCTGGACATCCCGCTGGCGCCCATGGTGCTGACCCTGGTGCTCGGCCCGCTGATGGAACGCTCCCTCCGCGAGTCCCTCGAAATCTCCCAGGGTGACTTCGGCATCTTCACCGGCCGTCCCATATCGGCAGTCCTGATCGGCCTGGGGCTGCTGATCATCTTCAGCCCGCTCCTGAAGCTCCGGAAGCCCAAAGCGCTCAACGAGGACCCGGAAACCTAAACCACACCTCAACCCCCGAATACCCCCTTCAAAGGAGAAGAACACCATGAAAACCCGTTCCCGCATCGATGCCGCACTCGCCGCGGCATCCCTGATCGCACTCACCGGCTGCGGCGCCAACGCCGGAGCCACGAACGCCCCCGGCACCGACTTCCCGAAGAAGGGCAAGACGATTGACCTCGTTGTGGCTTTTTCCTCCGGCGGCGCCGTGGACACGGCAGCCCGGCTCATCCAGCCCATCCTGGAAAAGGAGCTCGGCACCAACGTCGAGGTCAACAACAAGCCCGGCGCAGGCGGCCAGATCGGCTACACCCAGCTGACCAGCGCCGCCCCCGACGGCTACACCATCGGCGCCACAGGCTCCCCGTCCGTCGTCGTCTCCCCGCTGGACCCCTCACGCGGGGCCAAGTACACGAGGGACAGCTTCCAGCCCCTGGGCCGCCAGGTCATCGACCCCACCGTCATCGCAGTGCAGCCGGACAGCCCCTACCAGACGCTGAAGGACCTCCTGGACGCCGCAAAGGCGAACCCGAAGTCCATGACCGCCAGCACCACCGGGCTCCAGACCGGTGAACACTTCGCCATGGCCCAGATCCAGGAAAGCACCGGCTCCGAATTCGCCCCCGTGCACTTTTCGGAAGGGGCTTCGCAGGCCACCACTGCATTCCTGGGCAAGCACGTGGACATCCTCGTGGCCAACGTCAGCGACGTTGTTGACCTGACCAAGCAGGGCAAGGCCCGCGTCCTGGGCGTCATGACCTCGGAGCGCGCGCCGGCACTGCCGGACGTCCCCACCTTCAAGGAATCCGGCTACGACCTCGAGGCGGGCACCACGCGCGGTTACTCGGCGCCTGCCGGGCTGCCGGATGAGGTGGCCAAAAAGCTCGAGGCCGCAATCCAGAAAGCCATCGAGGACCCCGCCGTGGTGCAGAAGATGCAGGACCTTGGCCTGCAGACCAGCTACCTCTCCGGCGAAGACTACAAGCAGTACTGGGCCGGGCAGGAAGAGGACTTCAAGAAGGTCCTGCCGATGGTCCAGAAGACCGACTGAACCTCCCGCAATTACCGGACGGAAGAAGCATCATGACCAGCCCAGCCATAGACACCCTCACCGCCGATTTCCCCCGCCCCGAGAGGGGCGTGGTGGAGCGCCTCGCCAAACTGCCCGCCGCCAACATCGGCGACGCCATGGACCGGCTCGGCGTCGCCGACTCCGCGATCCAGGCCATCTGGCCGGGTGCCCTGCTGGCCGGCCCCGCTTTTACGGTGTGGACCAGGCCCGGGGACAACCAGGGAATCCACAGGGCCCTTGAGCTGGCCCGCCCCGGTGACGTGCTGGTTGTTGCCGGCGGAGGGGATTCGTCCCGTGCCCTGTTGGGGGAGCTCATCGGTGAGCGTGCCATCAACCTTGGCATCGCGGGCTTCGCGCTGGACGGGGCAGCGCGCGACGCCGATGCGCTGCGTGAGATAGGCATGCCCGTCTTCGCCCGGGCTACTTCCCCTGCCGGTCCGTACAAGAACGGTCCGTTCCGCCTGGGGACGCCCCTCGCCTTCGGTGGCGTCCCCGTCCTGCCCGGTGACGTGGTCATCGGCGACTCCGACGGCGTCGTGGTGATCCCGCGGGAGCAGGCGGCCGCGGTCGCAGATGCCGCGGAAGCAGTCTTCGCTGATGAAACGAACCGCCGCCGAGCCATCGTCGCAGCCCGCGGCTGAACCACGAGAGACAGAGAAAACCATGACAGCGGTAACCGTTATTGGCCTCGGCGAAGCCGGAGCCACCTACGCCGCGGCACTCCACGCCGCAGGGCACAAGGTCACGGGATTCGACCCCGTTGCCTCCACCACTCCTGCCGGCATCACCCGGGCCGCCACCGCAGCAGAAGCCTGCGCCGGCGCGGACATCGTCTTGGTGATGACGGGCGCCGCCGCCGCACGCAGCGTCGCCGCAGAGTGCCTTCCGGTTCTCGGTCCCGGCAGCTGCTACGCGGACTTCACCTCGTCCTCTCCCGGAACCATGCAGGAACTCGGGCGGCAGCCCGGCAATGCCGACTTCGCCGACGTCGCCATCCTGGGTCCCGTGTCGGCATTGGGGGAGAAAACGCCCCTCATGGCCAGCGGGCCAGGTGCCCGGGCTGTCGCCGACCTGCTCGGCCCCCTGGGGGTCGAGGTCGAAATCGCCGAAGGGGAACCGGGGGCGGCCATGGCCCACAAGCTTCTTCGCAGCGTCCTGATGAAGGGCCTGGCCTCCGTGGTGGTGGAGGCCGTGACCGCGGGCCGCGCCGCCGGACTCGAGGACTGGATCCGGGCCCAGATCGCCAGCCAGTTGGCAGGCAACGGGCAGGCCGTGATTGACCGGTTCCTCACCGGCACTGCCAAGCACGCAGTGCGCCGCTCCAAGGAAATGCAGGATACCGCCAGCTACCTGGGCGACCTTGGCGTACCGGCCGAGATGACCACCGCCTCCGCCGCTGCCCTGGCCCGGATGGCCCGGGAACCAGCGGCGGCCTTGCGCTGACCGCAGAGTCGGGGACAATCAGGAGCGGATATTTCGTGACCGACCACATCACCGGCGTCCCGCCGTCAGGAGAAGCAGCATGATCGGCATCTGGGCCCTCGCCGCCTACCTTGCCGTCATCCTGCTCTGGACCACCGTGTTCAGGCGCAGCGTGGGGGAGGCGATGATCCTCGGATTCCTGGCCGTGCTTCCCTTCCTGGGGGCGGCAGCGCCGCAGACCGGCTGGGATTCGCTGTACTCGGCAATCACCGATGACATTGTCTACGCCACCATGGCCTTCGTGTTCATGGGCTACCTGCTGGACAGAACCGGGGTGCTGGACCGGCTGATCGATCTGCTTAATTCCCTGATCGGCGGGGTCAAGGGCGGTCCGGCGTGGGTATCCACCGTGGCATCGGCGGGTCTGGGGAGCGTGGTCCACAACCAGGCCGCCATCGCCGCCACGGTCGGCTCGGTCACCATCCCCTGGATGGAAAAGTCCAAGCTGGACAAGCCCGCGGCGGCGACGCTCGTGGCGGGCAACGCCGGCATGGGCATCACGTTCCCGTTCAGCGCATCCATGTTCGTCCTGGTCGGTTCCGCCACCGTGGGGCCCCTGCTGGACATCAACGCTCTGGTCCTCCCATTGCTGTTCGGCGGCCTGTGGTGCTTCCTGCACCGGCTGATCGTCACCTGGCTGCTGGTCCGCAAGAGCGGCATGGCTTCCCTCGATGCAGCGCACCGGCTGCCCGTCCGGGCGGCGTTCGGCCGCGGCTGGACCACGCTGCTGCTCTTCATTGTGGTGGCCATTCCGCTGGTCCTCACCTCCGGTGCCATCGCCAAGGGTCTTTCCGGCTGGACCGGGGGCGATGTCACCAAGGCTGTCAGCGTCATCGTGTGGATTCCCGTGGTCCTGATCGTCACCGGCCTCCTGCTGGGCCGGAAGAAGCTGCCCAGGGACGGCAGGGCGTGGTGGGCGCTGCTGCAGGACTCCGCGCCGCGCTTCGGGATTGTGGGGGTGACCGTGGTGTTCGCTTTCGCCGGTGCCAACGCACTGGCAGCCACCGGACTTCCACAGCAGATGACCGAACTGCTCAACGGGATGAACTTGCCGCTGTGGCTCCTGGCCATCCTGATCGGCCTGATTGTCATCGCTGTGGCTGCGCCGCTGTCCGCGACGGCCACCATGGCCGCCGTCGGAACGGTCGGCGTGGCCGCCCTGGTGGCGGCCGGAGTGCCGGCCACCACTGCGGCCGTGGCCGTCCTGGTCTTCTCCTCCTGCGAGGCGGCGGTCCCGCCGGGCGGTGCCCCGCTGTACGTGGCCTGCGGCATCGCAGACGTGGACCCGATCACCACGTTTCTCCGGCTGTTCACCCACTACGCCATGCCGCTGCTGGGCATCGGCGTGCTGATCATCCTCGGCATCCTGCCCGTTTAAGGAACACCACCATGCATACCATCCGGAGGGCCATCGAAGTCCTCTTCGTCCTCACCCTCGCAGCGCTGCTGGCTGGCGGCATTGTGTTCGTGGCCGGGCAGGCCATCGCCCTGGCGGCGGGCCAGGGCGACTGGCTCACGCTGCTTAATGACACCATCAAGGCGCCTATGTGCATTGCGGCGTCCATCTGTGCCGTGGCCGGTTTCCTGCTCAGCTACAAGCGCCGCCAGAACCAGGAGCAGCCGCAGGAAGCAGGGGCACGGTGAATCCCGGAGCGGGAACCTACCCAACGTTCGCCGGGTTGCTGGAGCGGGAGGGTGCCCTGGCGGGGACCTCCTGGGGGCTCTTTCCGGACCCAACCCGGGGGACGCCGTCGTTCATTACTCCCCAGGCGGTGCTGGCGGCACGCACCTGCATCCGCATGGGCACGGCCATTGGCCTCGACTATCCGGCCGATGCCTTTGATCCCGGCATGTCCCTCAAGCGCGGCGCGCCCCGGCACACCATCTACTCCTCGCACCCGGCCCACCGCGATGATTTCCTGGACGGGTACTACCTGCAGGGATCCAGCCAGATCGACGGGCTGCGGCACCGCCGGGCGGACGATGCCGGCTTCTACAACGGCACGCCGGATGACCGCATCACCGCGGGCACGCCGGACCTGGGGATCCAGGAATGGGCAGACCATCCCATAGTTGGCAGGGGAGTCCTGGTGGACCTGGCCGGGTACCGGGCCGGGCAGGGCGCTCCGATTGACCATGCTGCCGGTGAACCGCTGGGCCTTGACCTGATCGAGGGGGCGCTGGCCGCCCAGTCCATGGACCTCCGGCAGGGCGACATCCTGATGCTGCACACGGGCTGGTGCGAATGGTTCCTGGATCTGGCGCCGGAGGACAAGCAACGCATGCGGGATAGCAGGCGCGCCACGGGGGTTGCCCAGTCGGAGGAGTTCGTCGCCTGGGCCTGGGACCACCGGCTGGCGCTTCTCGCGGCGGACAACTTCGCCGTCGAATGCCTGCCCGCCGTGCCCGCAAGCCCTTACCGTGAGTCAGCACCGAACGACCACGGCATGATGCATCAGCAGCTCCTGGCCAAACTTGGCATGCCCCTGGGTGAACTTTGGCGGCTGGGTCCCCTCGCCCGGCACATGGGGAGTGCCGGCCAATGGGACGCCTTCATCACCATCAAGCCGCTGAACATCATCGGCGCGACCGGGTCACCAGCGAACGCCATTGCCTTGCTGTGAGGCCCGCCGGGCTGGCTTGTCGGGTCAGCGCAGGCGCTCGCCGGTCACACCGGCCAGGTGGTCCAGGAGTTCGTTCTGGAACCGCTCGTCGCGGACGGCGGGATGCGGCTTTTCCCGGTGCTGGTGGTACCAGTAGCCGCCGCTCGTCAGGGCCTCCGGGTCATCGCTGGCGGCCAGCCACTCCTGGGTGAGGTGGCCGAGCCGGAGGTCGTCCGGGGCGCCGGCCCCGCCCATCCTGGTGGGCACCCAGCCGGGATCGACGGCGTTGCTGAGGACGTCCGGCCATAAGCGGGCGACGGCGGCTGCCAGGGCCGTGAGGTAGAGCTTGCTGTCCGAATAGGTCACCTTCCGGGCGCCCGTGCCGAGGGCCGCGAGCCCGGCGTGGCCGCCGCGGTGCATGCCGCTACTGACATATATCAGCCGCCGCGGCTGTTGCATGAGTGCGGTGAGGAGGTAGGGGGCGGCGACGTTGACCTGGAAAATGTCCGGGCCGTGGAGCACCCCGGCGTTGTGGATGACGGCGTCCATCTGGCCCACCCGGTTCACCTGACCGGCGATATCGCGGATTTGGTCCATGGCCACCAAGTCGCCAACAATGCCGTCCGCGCCGCGGTCCAGGAGATCCTGGACGGAAGCCAGGCGTTCCGCACTGCGGGCATGCACGACGACGTCGTGCCCCTCCTCGATGAGCGTCGCGGCTGTGTGCCGTCCCAGCCCATCTGCGGAGCCGGTGATAAAGATGCGCGCCACTGGTCCTCCTCAAGTTGTATACAAGTATGCACCTAGCGCTAGGGTTGCTGTGGAGGTAACAACATGCCTGGTGCAACCACCCGCAATACCGGAGCGGATTTCGTCTACGCCGAGCTGAAGCGGCAGATCATCAGCCTGGAGCTGAAGCCGGGGGAGCGCGTTTACGAACCCGCGATGGCGTCTGCCCTGCAGGTGAGCCGGACGCCGCTGAGGGAAGCCATCCGGCGGCTGATCTCGGAGAGCCTCCTGGAACAGCAAACCACCGGCGGCGTTCTGGTGCCGGCCTTGGATGAGGCAGCAATTTCCGAGCTGTACGAGGTCCGCGCTGCAATGGAGTCCCTCATGGCGCGGAACGCCTGCCTCAAAGCGACGCTGGCTGACATCGACGCACTCGAAGGCATCCTGGAGCGCAACGCCGCCATGGTGGGCTTCGCCGATGAAGCGATGAAGCAGGGGATGTCGCTGCACGGGAAGATCGCCGGGATTGCCGGCAATTTGTGGGCCCGGCGGTTCCATGACCAGATCTCAAACCAGATGGAGCGGTACCGGCACTTCACCAACAGCACCCAGGAACGGCGGGAGCAGGCCCTGGCCCAGCACCGGACCCTGGTGGCGGCCGTGACCGCCGGCGACCCGGACCAGGCTGCAAGGATCGCCTTCGACCACGTCATGGGCGCCCGCGATGCGGCGGTGCGGGCCATCTCCGGCACCACTGCATGATCGGCGAACTGGGGCGGCGCTCGACTGCGGCCCTCCTGGTCCATTCCACCCTGATTCAGGCACTGACCTTCCTGCTGCGGCCGGCCGCCACGTACCGCGCGCTGGAACTGGACGTCCCCGGCTTCGCCCTTGGGCTCCTGGCGGCCAGCTACGCCGTCTTCCCGCTGCTGCTCGCCGTCCCCACAGGCGCCCTGGTGGACCGCCTGGGTGAACGCCGCCTCATGGCGGCCGGTGCCGCCGTCGTCCTGGCCAGCGCTTTGTTCCTGCTGCTGTGGGGTTCGTCCATCGCCGCCCTGATCATCGGAACCGCCCTCCTGGGCGTCGGCCAACTGGCCTGTGTGGTGGGGCAACAGGCGGTGGTGGCCAACAACGCCGCCTCATCCCGGATGGATTCGGCCTTCGGCTACCTCACCTTCGCGGCGTCCCTGGGACAGGCAGTAGGGCCGCTGGCCATCTCCCTGGTGGGAGGGGCGGCCATCCGCCCCGACACCCAGGCGATCTTCCTCCTCTCGGCCTGCATGGGCCTGGTGCTCCTGGTGACCACCTTTGGCATCTCGGCAACTGTCAGCGCCAGGAAGGGAACGGCAGCCCCGGCGAACGGCGGCAAAGGCAACGTGGCCTCGCTGCTGAAGACTCCCGGCGTGGCGCGGGCCCTGGCCACCAGCGCCACTGTCCTTGCCGTGGTGGACCTGACCATGGTCTACCTCCCGGTGCTTGGATCCGAACGCGCGCTCAGCGCGGCAACCGTTGGCGCCCTGCTCGCCGTCCGCGCCGTGTACTCAATGGTGTCCCGCATCCTGCTGGGGCAGGTATCCCGGAAACTCGGGCGCAAGCGGCTGCTCGTGGCCAGCCTGGCGCTGTCCACCATCGCTTTGGCCGCCATGGCGGTTCCCATGCCGGTGCCGCTGCTCTTTGCGGTCATGGCCGTGCTTGGACTGGGCCTTGGCATTGGCCAGCCGCTCACCATGTCCTGGCTTTCGGCGCAGGCACCCGCCGGGCAGCGCGGACGTGCCCTTGCCCTCCGGCTCGCCGGCAACCGGGTGGGCCAGGTGGTGCTTCCCAGTGTTATCGGTGTGGCAGCGGCAGGAGTTGGCGCGATGGGGGTTTTCCTGGCGTCCGCGGCCGCAGTGGGCGGGACGCTTTTGCTGCTCCGCGGCGTTCGGCTGGACGACTAACTACGGCAGCCGACTTGGCCGCAGCAGGGTGGGCACGCCGGCCTGCTCCGGATCCAGTGGAACAGGGCTGACCAGTACTGCCGGGCCGCGATGGAGCGTTCCGCTTGAGAGTGCCCGGCAGCGGATGCCGCCCCGGCCCCGCATTGATGCGTGGGCGCCGGGGGCCAGCACCTCGTTCATCCAGGCGCAGGGGTGTGCGGGCCGGCCGCCGTGGAACTCAACCCGGGAACCGCCGGATTCCAGCGCGAAGTCCTGGTTGAGCAGCGGAGCCAGGTGGGCTCCGCGGAGGATGACGTTCCGCCGGGTGGCCAACGGATCGAACGGTCCGGCGCCCAGTTCCCCGGCCATGGCTTCGAGGGCCTCGACGGCGAACAGTGTCACCGCAGCGTCCATATGGGCCGCTTTGCCGAAAAAACGGTCGCCCACAATGCCCTTGCCCGCCACCACTTCCGCGCTCCCGGCGTCGAAGGTGGGCACATCGGCGGCGCCGTCGCGTGCCCGGCCGAAGTAGGCGTGCCCGGGTGACACCAGCAGGTGCAGGATTTCGACGCCGTACCGGTACTTAGCTGACATGTCCACAGCCTAGGCCAGCCTGCCCCACAAATACGGTTAAAGGCGGCGGCCTCCCAGCCTGTGGAGCAGGATGAACGGGCCGGAGAAATCGTGTGCCGCGTTCAGGAACTCCCGGTACTTGCGTCGATAGCGCTGAATGCTCGTGCATTACTGTCACGGCGCTGAACAATGGCGTTGACCAACGATGCCCAACGATGCTCGGCTGCAGCGGAGGTTCTCGGGTAGTGGTGACCCGGGACCGGCACCAGGGACCACTCCCGTCCGTGCCCTGTTGCACGGTCCGTGGATCTCCGGGTGGAACTCGGCAGCACGACTTCATCTTCGTCCGGAGCGATGACCACCACGCGCGCAGGGCATTTCCGGGTGTGTTGTTCGCCGTCGTCAGGCCCTCCCGCGGTCAGTTCGAAACGAACCGCCGCCCACCTCCTGAACTCCGGCTCATCCCCGTGTAGCTGAAGATGATCTTGGAGGTTGATGATGGGAGACATAGCAACCACCTGCCTCGGCTCGACATGCTCGGCAAGCTGAAGGCCCACCCACGCTCCGAAACTGACGCCGAAAATGGAGACCTCTGGCGTTCTGCGCGTGGCCATGACCTCGGCGACTGCCTTCGCCGTTTCCCGAATCGCGGCCTGCCAGTTGAGCCAGGCGCGTTCCTGGAAGTCGGAGCCAAAGCCGGCAGAGCCGGGATAATTGATGATGAGCAGGTCAAAACCTGCATCAATAACGGTTCGATAGGTACCGCCATATCTGAGGTCGTCGAGCTCATGGCTGTCCGGGCCACCGTGAAGACAGACGACGAGCTCCTGGCCACGCGGCGGCCGTCCGGCATGCACGTAAACGCACGGCAATCCGGCCGGGGTGATCTGGCTCACCGTCAGTTCCCTCCTTACAGCGGCGATCCCGGCGATAAGGCCCCGTCTGGTCCGCCAGCACGATCCAATTGCGAGACCCGTGGACCGGATGACCGGGTCAGCAGCCGCTCCCATGGCGAAAACCTGGGACGTTCCGCATTGAGCTTCAGCTAACGTGAAGCAATCGTCGCAGGGATCCATATGCAGCAGGTGTTGTCCCTTTTCTGCGTGGATGCCATAGGCCGTTATACGCGTGTCCGACGCAGCGACAGAGATCAGGGACCAGCCCGGCGGAGCCACGATTTCCGCCTCGCCGGCGCCGCGGACTACGGAGAATCGGGCACCGGACTTATTCGACCGCTTAATAACAACGAACTCGGATGCGGCGGCAACGATCAAACCGGCACCATGCCCCACGCTGTTCCCGTCGCGGACCATGCTCCACCCGACCTCCGATTCGGCAACCAGGGTCCCGTCAGCGAATATGCATTTTGGTGCGCCGTGGCTGGGTGCGACCGGCCGCAGATCCCCACACCCCAGATCGAGGAGGAGAGTGTCCCCCGCTGCGGTCAATGACTCGAAAACCACACGTAGTGTCGCTTCTTCTGCATCTGGGATGAGGCTGACAATGCGGTGCGTCTGATTAGATGGCGACGGGATGGCACGCTCAAGGGGTTGGCCCAGGCCCGTTGCTACAAGGGGAAACTCCCTTACCGTCAACGTGACCGAATCATGGATGAGGTCATAGACGAAAGGGTGGCCAGGTAGACAAAAGGGCGCCAAAAAGCCGGACAACAATATCTGCTCATACCCGCCGGGCTCATCCTGTCCCTGGGTTGATATTCGGTAGAGGCACCCATCGAGTTGGCTGAAGGTGAAGAGGGTAGAGCCTACAAGTGCGAGGGGAACGAGGTGGTCCTCCTCGAAAAGGGACTCGACCGGCATGATCAGGCCGCCTTCACTGTCGATTCGCTGCGAACGCTGCGCAGAAGCGCAGGCAGAAGCACTGCATTGAACAACGTAACTGCGCCAGCAGTGAACAGCAGTCCCTCCGGGCCCGCGTTGAGCCAAAGAGGGGCGCCGAGGACGCCACCAAGCGTATCTCCAACCAAGAACGCAGTTTGCGAAATCCCGAAAACAAAACCTGTTGCCTGGGCCGGGATAATGGCGTACTGGATCGTTTCCTCTGATGCGATGGCAAGCGACACGAAAGCAGCCCGCGCGATGAAGATAACTGCTATCCACGGAGCTCCCAACCCCAAGGCCAGCGCGGCAGCCAGCGTAATGACTCCTGTAAGAACCTCGGACACAGCAAACAGCGCGAAGGGCCGGCTGCTGGTGCTGTAGCGGGAGAAGATCCAGGTGGCGCAGATTTGAGCAACGCTCATGAGCGCCATGATCAAGGCTGCCTGCGCGGCGGTGGCGCCACCATTGGTGAGAATCAACGGCAAATAAGGTGCCACCAGACTGACATAGAAGCCAGAGAGCAAGCCGATGACGGCCAGCTTTACGGCCAAGGCCTTGTAGCGCCGCCTATCGGCGGCCTCGTCTGCCTCTTCCGGCACGGAGTTCGGCAGACTGCGGGCTTGGGAATTCGGCGCGAGCATCACCCACACAAACGCTGCTGCCACGAGTGCGGGGGCAATCAGCAAAGCGGTCTTCGCCCCGTCCCCTTGGGTTGCCGACAACGCGAAGATAGATGCAGCCCCGACTGTGCCCAGCAGGAGACCCGTCTGATTCCCGAGGTTTCGGGCTCCGACAATTTTGGGAATTTCCTCATCGGAGGCTGTGGATCGCACCCAAGGCCTAATAGCTACAAGAACCAGGGATGCGCCTGCGCCTGCAACCCCTGAGAAAATCACTACCGGAATAACGTCCGTGAAAAGGCGGCCAGCAATTCCGATAGCGTATAGAAGCGTTCCCAGACGAACAGCATTCAAGCCGCCAAAGCGGTCTGCAAAGGCGCCCCACGCGAAAGAGAACCCGCCTACGACTGCCATAACGGCGTAACCAATACCGAATGCTACTAACGCATTCACCTGCTCAAAATAGAGTGGTTGTGCAACTTTTGACATCCACATTCCACCGGCAAACAGAACGGTGAAGACTCCCAGTTGTCCCCGCAATCCGAGGCTCATACGTGCATGCCCAGAAGTGCTTCCCGGTTTGCTGCCAGGACGTCGGAGTCAGGGAACAATGCGAGTCCTGCTTCTATCAGTTCCAGAGCCTCAGCGCAGCGGTCTTGCCGGATTGCAATCTCTGCGCTCAGCGATGCACGGCGTTCGGCTTCTTCCTTTGGCAGGGTGCTGTGGATCCAGCCGTCAACATGCTGGGTGGCTTCATCGACGCGGTCCGCGAGGATGAGGCTGTAAACCAGATTGGTGGGATGGACGTAAGAGGCGGGATCGAGCGACGCGGCCCGTGCGTGCGCGTCCGCGGCTACCCCATGTGAACCGATTTCCCCTTCGTATACCCCGATCAGGCACCATGCAGAGGCGAGACTGTCATCCAATTCCACGGCTTGCCGGCAGGCAGCCAGTGCGGCCTCTAAGTCTCCGGCCGACGCGTGGCATTTTGCTGCTTCCAAGTGGTATTCGGGCATGCGGGGGTCAACGTCCAGGAGTTCAGCGTAGGTGGCAATGGCAGCGGTCAGGTTTCCGGTTTGCTTGTAGCACTGGGCAAGGTTGTAAATGAGGACGGATCGGTGGATGGCCACTTTCTCGCCGGTCTGCGTGAGCCTTTTGATGCCCTCGCGAAGGAGCCGGATGGCCTCGTCCACGTGGCCGCGGCGGAAGAGTATGAGTGCATAGCCGTTCCTGTTGAAAACCTCGTCAAAGACAACGCGGTCCTCGGCGCGCTCTTGGGAGCCCAGTTGCGGGATGAGGGCATAGGCCTCATTCAGCAACGCCTCGCTACGAGCCAAACTTCGAAGGCCGTCCGGGTGGTGGCGGGCGTAAAGCATGGCTTTTCCGTAGAGGGCCCGGATTGCGTCGAGAGGCTCTTTGGATGTGCTCCAGCGGTCGTAATAGAACTCGGCCTGGACTGTCTCGTTCACCATGGCGTGCGCAAGCGCCAGGAGGTTCCACACCCGGGGTGACTGCTCAACCTCTTGCAGCAGATGTCCAAGATTCAGCGCTGTCCATGCATCTCCTGAGTTGACGTAGTCGAAGGCCATGGTGACGATCTGTCCCGCATGGTCCTTCCTCGCGGACGGTGACAGCATGTTCAGCAAGGACTGTTCCTCGGCCGAGAAATGAGGGACGGATTCATGGCCGCCGCTGTCAAAACGCAGTTGGACTGACCAGCCGCCTACGCGAACTGCCGCGTCCAGGAAATCGCGGCTGGGCCGGTCCAAGGCCTCAGCGTCTGTCACGTCTATTTCGATGGGACCGAAGGCTTCGCGGACGTATCGGGCAATTTTGATGTAGCTTCGTCGGGCCCGCTGGTGCTGGAAGAACCGGATCTGCTCGTTGGACGTCGCAGCATCCGTAAGGCTGGTTGTGCCGATCCGCACTTTGGCGGCCAGTTTGGTGTTCAGGGGGTAGAGAAGCCGAAGGCTCAGGGATAAGTCGTCGGGGTGTTCGTCCGGAGTTAAGTTGAAATGTTGCAGGACGGTTTTTACAACACCGAATGAGATGGGGGAATGGATTGAGGCGCTAACGCAGAACAAGTAAATCCTTAAATGTAGCCAAAGCAGGGGTGCCGATCTGCAACCGGCACCCCTGCAACGGAACTAGATGGTGGTGGCTTTACCGCCATAAAGAACGGCAAAATCGATCTTCTGTTCCTTGGGCTTCTCGATCCTGAGCTGCATTAATTTCCCCAATCAATTAATGAGAACAACCTCGTGCCGTCCTCAGCGAGGAAACTAACACAACTTTACTTATTGCCAAAGTCATACGCTGGGGCGGGGCTTTCACGGCGTGATGCGGTGCTCCGGTATACGGAGGTTCCTGCTGGTGCAGGCGGAATACTGCTTACGCACCGACGTACGCCGCCAGGTGCTTGCCGGTGAGCGTCGCGGAGCCGGCCACCAGTTCAGCCGGCGTGCCCTCGAAAACGATCCGGCCGCCGTCGTGCCCTGCTCCCGGGCCAAGGTCGATGATCCAGTCCGCGTGCGCCATCACGGCCTGGTGGTGCTCGATCACGATCACGGACTTGCCGGATTCCACCAGCCGGTCCAGCAGGCCCAGCAGGTTCTCCACATCGGCCAGGTGCAGGCCGGTGGTGGGCTCGTCCAGGACGTACACGTCCCCCTTCTCGGCCATCTGGGTGGCGAGCTTGAGCCGCTGGCGCTCGCCGCCGGAAAGTGTGGTGAGCGGCTGGCCAAGGCTGAGGTAGCCCAGGCCAACATCCTCGAGCCGCGCCAGGATGGTCCGCGCGGCCGGCGTCTTGGCCTCACCCTCGGCAAAGAAGGCCGCAGCCTCGGTCACGGACATGGCGAGGACCTCCGCGATGTTCCGCCCGCCCACGGTGTATTCCAGCACGGCGGCCTGGAAGCGGCGGCCCTCGCAGTCCTCGCAGGGTGACTCCACGGTGGCCATCACGCCGAGCTCGGTGAAAATGACGCCCGCGCCGTTGCAGGTGGGGCAGGCGCCCTCGGAGTTGGAGCTGAACAGGGCCGGTTTTACGCCGTTGACCTTGGCGAACGTCTTGCGGATGGGCTCCAGCAGCCCGGTGTAGGTGGCCGGGTTGCTGCGGCGCGAACCTCGGATGGCGCCCTGGTCGATCACCACCACGCCCTCGCGCTTGGCCACGGAACCGTGGATCAGGGAGCTCTTGCCCGAGCCGGCCACCCCGGTGACGACGGTCAGGACACCCAGGGGAATATCGACGTCGACGTCCTGGAGGTTGTGCGTCGATGCGCCGCGGACCTCCAGCGCCCCGGACGCCTTCCGGACGGCCTCCTTCAGGGCCGCGCGGTCCTCCAGGTGGTGCCCGGTGATGGTGTCGCTGCTCCGCAGGCCCTCCACGGTGCCCTCGAAACAGACCTCGCCGCCGTTGGTCCCGGCCCCGGGACCGAGGTCGACGACGTGGTCCGCGATGGTGATCATCTCCGGCTTGTGCTCCACCACCAGGACGGTGTTGCCTTTGTCCCGCAGCTGGAGCAGGAGCTGGTTCATCCTTTCGATGTCGTGCGGATGGAGGCCGATGGACGGCTCGTCGAAGACGTATGTAACGTCCGTGAGCGAGGAGCCGAGGTGGCGGATCATTTTGGTGCGCTGGGCCTCGCCGCCGGACAGGGTGCCGGCCGGCCGGTCCAGGCTGAGGTATCCGAGGCCGATCTCCGAAAAGGAGTCGAGCAGGTGCTGGAGGCCCTTGAGCAGGGGAGCCACCGAGGGGTCCTTCACGTCACGGACCCACCCGGCAAGGTCGCTGATCTGCATCTGGCACAGCTCGGCAATGTTCCTGCCGTTGATTTTGGAGGAGAGGGCCTGCTGGGTCAGCCGGGTCCCCTCGCACTCGGGGCAGGTCTGGAACGTGACGGCCCGCTCCACGAACCGGCGGACGTGCGGCTGCATGGCCTCGGGGTCCTTGGACAGCATGGACTTCTGGATCTTGGGGATGATCCCCTCGAAGGTCAGGTTGACGCCTTCCACCTTGATCTTGGTGGGCTCCGCGTAGAGCATCGTGTCCAGCTGCTTGGCGGTGAACTTGGCGATGGGCTTGTCCATCGGCAGGCCCATGCCCTCGAACAAGCGCCCGTACCACCCGTCCATGGAGTACCCCGGAACTGTCAGCGCTCCCTCGTTCAGGGACTTGGCGTCGTCGTACAGTGCCGTGCGGTCAATGTCGCTGACGTTGCCCATGCCCTCGCAGCGCGGGCACATGCCGCCGAGGTAGACGGCATGGTTGACCACCGCCTTCTCCACCCGGCCGCCCTTGTCCGTGGACATGACGCCGCTGGCCTTCCGGGTGGGAACGTTGAAGGAGAACGCCGTGGGCGGGCCGGCGTACGGGGTGCCGAGCCGGCTGAAGAGGATGCGGAGCATGGCGTTGGCATCGGTGGCGGTGCCCACGGTGGACCGCGGGTTGGCGCCCATGCGCTCCTGGTCAACGATGATCGCCGTCGTCAGGCCTTCCAGGAAGTCCACCTCCGGGCGGGCCAGGTTCGGCATGAAGCCCTGGACAAACGCGCTGTAGGTCTCGTTGATCATGCGCTGCGATTCTGCGGCGATGGTGGCGAACACCAGGGAGCTCTTGCCTGAGCCGGACACCCCGGTAAACACCGTCAGCCGGCGCTTGGGCAGCTCAACGCTGATGTTCTTGAGGTTGTTCTCCCGCGCACCCTGCACGCGGATCAGGTCGTGGGTGTCGGCGACGTGCAGCCCGTTGGCCTGGGTGGTGGTGCCGGTGTCCGTGCTCATCGGGTCTCCATCTGTTGGGCTGCGCTATCTGTTGGGCTGCGCTGACCGGAAGCTGCGTGCCCAGCCGCCGGCCGCCGTCGTTTGTATCAGCCTAGGCCTGCTGGTTGATCCGTACGGTGTTCCCGGCGGGGTCGCGGAAGGCGCAGTCGCGGATTCCGTAGGGCTGGTCCACCGGTTCCTGCACGACGTCGGCCCCGCTCGCCTCCACCTGGGCGAAGGCGGCGTCGACATCCGGGGCGGAGAGGATCACGGTGGCGTAGGTGCCCTTGGCCATCATTTCGGTGATGGTGCGGCGCTCGTCGTCGGTGATGCCCGGGTCCACGGCCGGCGGGTGAAGGACGATGGAAACGCCGGGCTGCCCGGCGGGGCCCACCGTGATCCAGCGCATGGCGCCGCGGCCCACATCGTTGCGGACCTCGAAGCCCAGGGCGTCGCGGTAGAACGCCAGGGAAGCGTCGGGATCGGTGTGCGGAAGGAACGTTGAGGAGATGGTGATGTTGTTCATGGCAGTCATGCTAGCTGCGGCTCCGGAACCGGCGCTTCTCGATTCCTGACCGGTCTGGTGACCTGCTTTGCCACGCACGCGGGGATGCCCGCCGTCGTGCTTTTTGCCTCCTGCTTGTAGGCGCTGGGCGGCATGCCCACCAGCTCACTGAAGCGGGTGCTGAAGGTGCCCAGCGAGGAACAGCCGACGGCGAAGCATACCTCCGTGACGGAAAGGTCACCGCGGCGCAGCAGGGCCATGGCCCGTTCGATCCGGCGGGTCATCAGGTAGCTGTACGGCGATTCCTGGTACGCGGCCTTGAACCTGCGGCTGAGGTGGCCGGCGGACATGTGGACACCGCGGGCCAGGGCCTCGACGTCCAGGGGCTGCGCGTACTCCCGGTCGATCCGGTCCTTGACCCGGCGAAGGAGCATCAGCTCGCGCAGCTGGGGGTCGGTAGTCACCCTTCAGATGGTGCTCCCTGGCGGGGGAGTTGTCCAGACTTTTTAGGGCGCGGTGGCTGCGCAAAACGGCCCCTTTTTGCGGGGTATGATTGTGCCGCCAGCCGGCATGAGGTCCTCGCCCGAACAGGGCTCGAGTCAACGCAGTGTTGGATGATGTCCGTTCACTGAGCAGTGGCATCCGGCGAAACCAAACCCTTTTCATCACTGTCAAAGACCCTGCCCGGATACTGCGCGGGCAGCACCCTGAAAGGACCCCATGGAACTGCTGTGGGAAATCGCCGGCTGGGCCGGCGCGGCTGCGATTCTCAGCGCGTACCTGGCCGTTTCCATGGGCTGGCTGAAGGCCGGCAAAGGATTCCAGACCGCGAACCTTATTGGCGCGGTGGCCTTCATCATCAACGGAACCTTCCACGGGGCCTGGCCTTCCGTGGTGACGAATGTGGCCTGGTTCCTCATCTCCGCCGTGGCGCTTGTCCGGATGCGTCCTGAGAACAGCCCGGCGGCGGTGGCTGCCGACCCGCAGGTCCAGTTCCCGGGTGTCCCGGACACCACGGGACAGATGGCCGTCGTCGAGGTTCTTACCGGTTCCATGCCAGTGGTCTCCATGCCCGCCGTCTCCATGCCTGCCATGGCTGACGGGCAGCGGCTGGCGCACTGAAGGCCTCCGCCGGTCATCCGCAAGGTGGTTGGCTCTACGCGTTCCTGGCTGCGGGCCGGCGGTAAACACGCAGGCCGTCACTGTGCAGGAACAGGGCGCGGCCTTTTCCTTCGTCCTGCTGGAGCCAGAGGAGGCTGCCGTCCAGGGCGAGCATGTCGATGCGTCCCGATGCGATGGGCCGCCCCTGGCGGTGGATTTCCACCTGGTCGCTTCGCGAAAGTTTGCACCAGTTGGGAACCGGTTCAGGAGAAAGGGGTGCGCCACCCTGTCCGACGGGCTGGGGACGGTTGTACAAGGTTTTCTCATTCTCCTTGGTCGGGGGTTTGTCCTTGCCGGACTGCCTTCGGAAAGTTCATGGGAGGAGGCAGGGTGACCGGCGGTCACCCCGCCTCCTTTGCGTGCTGTGGCGTCCCTGCGCCCGTCCTTCGGGCTACCTGTTGCGATGGAGTGCGGGAACGGCAGCACGCAGGCCGGACAAGAAGTCCGGCAGTCTGCGGGCTCCGGTCAGAGCTTGTCGGAGCGGACCGCCAGCACGGGGCAGGTGGCGTCGAGAAGGATCCTCTGCACGGTGCTTCCGAGGATGAGCTTTCCCACCATCGACCGGTGCCGAAGGCCGATCACGATCATGTCGACGTTGCGGTCCTGGGCGATCTGGATGACAGCATCCCCGGGATCAGACAGGACCGAGGATTCGATGGTCAGGGCCAGGCCGGCCTCGCCCAGCCGGGCTTCCAGCCCGCGCACTTCCTCCGGTTCCAGGTCGTGGTGGCCGCGGCCGATATTCACAATCAGCAGGTCCGACTTCCTGAGGTGCGCTTCCTTGATTCCTTCTGACAGGGCTTCCCTGCCTTCTGAAGCAGGTGCATAGGCGACGAGTACCGTCATTTCTTATCTCCAATGGCCAAAGTGTGTGGCGGACATCTAAACGAGGGTGTTGAACCAGCCCTGCGGCAGGTCGATCGGCAGCAGCGACGGGAGTGCGAGGAGCACGAGGTACAGGACGCCTGTATAGATCACGGCGACTTTCAGCCGTGCCCTAGCAACCACCAGCAGGAAGGCGGGGATGAAGATCGTTACCGCGATCAGGTACCCAAAGACGGCAGTCAGTGCGAGGAATCCGGTCATCCATGCGAACGTCTTGAACGCGAACCCTGCGTCAAGGGTCCAGCCTGCCCCTTGGGTCCGTGCCCGGAGCCGGGTGCGGATCTCGGTGAACAACAGGATCCCGGAGAACACCAGGCCGCCGATACTCACCAGCTGCGGCACCAGCCGGGCCTCCGGCGAGAATGACGTGGACGATATCAGTGCCGCAGCGAAGGCCGCGGTGAAGATGCCTGCCGCAACGAGGGACCAGTTGGAGTTCTTCAGCGGAGCCTCATCATCTTCGGGCTGTTCGTCCCTGTGGCCGTCGTCGAAGTTGGTCTTGCGGCGGGCCCGGATGAACTTGATGAAAGCCCAGATGATGGGGAGGACCAGGATGGCCAGGAACACCAGGACACCGGGACGCAGCATCCAGTCGAATCCTTCGTAGAGGCTGTCCGTCAGGAAGTAGTACCGCTCCAGCGGGATGGCCAGGACGAAACCGATCAGGAACGGTGCCCGGGGGAAGCCGGTGGACTTCAGGAGCCAGCCAAAGACGCCCAGGATGATCATGATCCAGAGGTCGCCGAGCTGGCCGCCTTCCTGGAAGGAGCCCAGGAGCATCACAGCCACCAGGCCTGCTGCCAGGACCGCGAAGGGAACCTTGGTGAGCTTGGCGAGCTGCTTGACGCTGAGGAAGCAGAACAGTGCGCCCAGGATCGAGGCGATCGCGAAGGACCACACGATCAGGTACATCAGGTCCAGGTGTTCGGTGATGATGGAGGGGCCCGGCTGGATGCCGTAGGTGAGGAGCATGCCCAGGAGCATCGCCGACGGGACACCGCCGGGGATACCAAACAGGAGGGTTGGGATCAGGTCGCCGGCTTCCACGGAGTTGTTGGCGCTTTCGGGGCCGACGATCCCGCGGGGGTCTCCCTTGCCGAACTTGCGCTTGTCCTTGGCCGTTGCGACGGCCTGGCCGTAGGCCAGCCAGGTTCCGGCGGTGGCGCCGACGCCGGGCAGGACACCTGCCCAGATGCCGATGAGTGCTCCCCGGATCACCTGGGTCCAGTGGCTGAGCCATTCGCGGATGCCGCGGCCCCATCCCCCGCCCAGGCTGATGGTTTCCTTCTGTCCGCGGCGCTGGCTTGCCCGCGAGGCGATTTCGGCCAGGCCGAAGATGCCCAGCGCCACGGCCACAAGTGACAGGCCGTCGCCCAGGAAGAGGCTACCGAAGGTGAAGCGCTCCTCAGCGGTGGTGGGCGAGGTTCCCACCATGCCCAGGACCAGGCCCAGGAGGCCTGCGGAGACGCCCTTGATGATGTTTCCCCGGGACAGTACTGCTGCCAGGGCGACGCCCAGGACGGTCAGCATAAAGAGCTCGGGGCTGGCGAAGGAGAGGACCAGCGGCCGGGCAAGGGGGATGGCAAGGGTCAGTCCAATGGCACCGATGATGCCGCCGGCCATGGAGGACAGGAACGCCAGGGTCAGGGCACGTGCTGCCTCGCCTTTCTTCGCCATCGAATAACCGTCGAGCATCGTGACGCTGGCGGAGGCGGAGCCTGGTGCCCCGAGCAGGACAGCGGAAACAGTGTCTGAGGTGTGCACGACGGCGAGGGCGCCAATGAGCAGGGCAAGCGCCTGGGGCGGTTCCATGCCGAACGTGATGGGCAGGAGGATGGCGACGGCGCCTGTGCCGCCGAGGCCCGGGATGAGTCCCATGACCAGGCCGGCGACGGTGCCGATCAGGAGCATGATGAGGAGGGAAGGATCAGCGAGGGATGCCAGCGCTGCCATTGCGGAGTCAAGCATGATGGTCCTTATTCAACGTGGATGTTGTATTTGTCCGCGAGCAGTCCCGTGACATAGGACCGGACGGAGCTGCTGACGGTGTAGGCCTCGCGGACCCGTTCGGCCACGCCGGAATCGGCCACCAGGGGATAGCCGCCGAGTACTTTAGCGGCCTTCTCCTGGAATGCCGGGTCCGTGCCGAGCTTTTCGCTGGACTCGCGCAGCAGCTGGTACGCCTTCTCAGGTGTCTCTTGCGGAACCCAGAGCCCTTTTTGGTAGGTGTAGGTGAGTCCAAGCAGGGTCTTGTAGGCCTCGTACTTTTCACCTGAGGGCTTTGATCCGTGCAGCGTCTCGTAAGCTTCTGCAACCGTGGGAACGTCCGGAAAGTTCGGGTCGCGGACTACTTCCCCGGCCTCGTCCAGCTGGCCGAACGACATCAGGACAACGGCTTTGCCTTCCTTGGCGATGCCTTCGACCGCCGAGCCGTAGGCCGACGTCGTCTGGTAGTCCAGATCGATCTCCCCGCGCTGGAGGGCCAGGTTGACGGGTCCGCGGCCTTCGAAGCCGAAGGTGCTGGTGACGTCCGCCTCGAGCAGGTCGAAAGCCACCAAGGTGGTGATGTCCAGGCCCGTGGCGCTGATGCCGCCGAATTCCAGCGGGGTGTCCCTGTTGATCAGGTCCTGCAGGCCGGCCACCCCGGCTTCAGCCCGGGCGTAGATGACGCCGCCGGTTCCATTGACGACGACGGGCTTCAGGTCTTCGAACGAGTACTTCACCGCTGAGCGGCCCAGCACCCAGGGCACAACCGTCGATGCGGTGCCCACCAGGATCTCAGTCCCGTCAGTCTTGGCGGAGCGGGCGAACCGGTTGGTCCCCAGGATGCCCTCACCGCCGGCTTCATTCACGGGGGCAAAGCCGGGGCGGCCGGCCACGTAGTTGGTGAGCTCTGTGCCGATGAAGCGCGCCCACGTGTCCGTGCCACCGCCTGATGCCAGCGGAATGAGGAATTCGAGGGTCTCGCCGCTGAAATCGCCGTCTTCGGTGCTGGAGGGCGGGTTCAGCAGGCTTCCGCCCAGGACGGTGGTGGCAGTTCCCAGCAGTGCGAAGGCTCCTACTGCGGCAAGAATCGTGCGCCGGGAGTGCTTCGGGGGATCTGGCAGCTCTGTCTGTTGGGTCTGCTCTGCAGGGTCGGCAGCGCCGTCCGGGGAGGTTCCGGGCGGCTCCAAGGATGACTTATTGCTCGTCATTGAGGAATCCTTTGGGGTTGGTGCCTTCCTTCCATGAAACACCAGTCCGGTGCAGCTGGGCGGGGAGGCTGTTGGGGGGTTACCAGGTCTGTGGAAGCAGCAGTTCCGCGTCAGCGATGCGGCGGGCGCTGCGAAGGGTGCCGACGACGGGGACGCCGTCACGTACTTCCGCCCATGTCTGGACGATGCCGGCCGGTGTCCGCATGGTCAGGCCTGAGGAGGAATCTGTGGCGAGCAGGTCCCGGACCACCGTGCCCTCATGCTGCGCGGCCATGGTCAGGGCCACGCTTCCGGTGATCGCGAGGGCGGGGTGCAGTCTGCCCATGGACAGCATTCGGACAACAAGGTCAGCCTCGTCGTCAGGGGATGCCGTGGCCACGATCGCCAGCTTGGGGATGGCCCGCTCAGCCTCGGCCCGGCTCGCGGCAAGACCCATGCGGACGGCCGCGTCCCTGCGCACGTCATCGAGGTGCACCAGCAATGCCGCCTGGCTGTCGATGTCCGCCGCGGTTTCGTGGCCCGTGAGCCCGATGGACGCTGCGTCGAGGATGATCAGCGGTGCCCCGGCATCAATGAGCGTGGCGGGAATCTGCCGGCCGTCGAAGGTCACCTTGTCCAGGGGCTCGCCGGTGGGAAACAGCTTCCCGGTGGTGCGCCCTGCAGGGTCAAGGAAACCCATGCCCACCGGAAGTCCGGGGAAAGGAACTCCCGGGATCAGCTGGGTCCCGGGATCCTGGAGTGCGCCACCGGGGGTGGGGACTTTCTGCAGGATGAGCTGATCGGTGTTGGTGTTCAGCGTCCTGACCGAGGTGCTTTCCTGGCCGGGCTCCACCCAGCCGCGCTCTATGGCGTACGGGGCCACCACTGCCGAGCAGTTGCCGCAGTTGCTTCCCCAGTCCACTTTCTGTTCGTCAATGGCCACCTGGGCGAATGTGTAGTCGACGTCGGCGTCCTCACCGAGGGAGCGGGACAGGATGACGGCCTTGCTTGTCGTGGACGTCCCGCCGCCCACTCCGTCCACCTGGCGGTGGTCGGGGCTGCCAAAGAGGCGGAGGAGAACTTCGTCCACGCTCTTTCCGGGGACCTGGAGGTTGTCCCATTCGAAGACCCAGCACTTGCTGGTTCCGCCCCGCATCCACACTGCTGGGATCTTAAACATGATTGCCCTTCACATCTTTTGGGCCCGTCTTTGGGCCATCACGCCGTATCGGCATTCACCAGTGTGATCCGAGCCTCGTATGAATTTCAAACGCCAGATTGTGCACCACTATGCACTTTTTATTCAATCAAAAGACCTTTTGGAGCGTCTTTTCCCGGCTTCCTGCGGGCGGTTGGCGCGCACCACGTCAGCAGGGGCGCCACATTCCGCTGTGCATGAAGTATTGAATTACAATAGTGGGGGGTATGTAATAAACGCTTCAATCGGAAGGCCGCCATGTTGAACGTCCGCAGGCTCGAACTGCTGCTTGATGTTGTTGAACTAGGGTCAATCACCGCTGCGGCGGAGAAGCACGTGTACTCGCCTTCCGGGGTGTCCCAGCAGCTCCGGCGCCTGGAAGCCGAAATCGGTCAGCCCCTTCTGCAGAGGCAGACCCGCGGCATGGTCCCCACGGATGCCGGACATGTCCTGGCCGCACACACCCGCCGCATCCTCCGGCAGATGGCAGCGGCCGAGGCGGATCTTGCGGAAATCGCCGGCCTTAATCGGGGCAGCCTCACCATGGGAACCTTTCCCACCCTGGGAGGTTCCTTCCTCCCCGTCGTCATCAGCAAGTTCAAGAAGGAGTACCCGGCCATCGAGCTGCACGTCCGTAGCAGCAGGTTCGAGGACCTGATTGAGATGCTGGAGAACGGCCAGGTGGGAATGTCCCTGCTGTGGGACTACGAATGGAACCGGATGAATTCGGAGGACTTTGCGCTGACTACGGTGTTCGAAGACTCAACAGCGTTGATCGTCGGCAAGGACCACCGCCTGGCCCGCCGGAAGCAGGTGGACATGGCGGACCTGGCGGACGAGGAGTGGATTGTCCGCGGCCAGGAACACCCCGTAGTGGAGGTCCTGCAGCGCAGTGCCAGCGCTGCAGGATTTACGCCGCGGATCGCCTTCCATGCCAATGACTACCAGGAAGCCCAGGCCATGGTGAGTGTTGGCCTGGGCATCGCGCTGGCGCCCCGCACCGCCGTCGTCAATAAACACCCCGGCGTGAGCATCGTTTCGCTCGGCGCGTCGGCCCCGTCCCGGCGGGTCCTGCTGGCACACCGTCATGACAGGGTCCGTGCTGCTGCCGAAATTGCCTTCCAGACGACCCTCCTGGAGGTTGCAAAGGACGCGACGGCCGACTTCCGGTGAAGGCGTGCGGGGCGCGGGCGCGACGAAGATCGTCCATATAGTTGCGTTTTTCTGCCATGGAAAGCCGGGATTTTTGTTCATAGTGTGAAGAGGTGACGGACGCTAACGACCTCAAGAGCCAGATTCATTTGCCCGATGCGCCGCCGGACCAACGGGCTGTCCTGGAGGCTGGCGGCGTTGCCTGCTGGAGCGAGCCGGTGTCCATCGATACCTATGCGCCCGGCGTGCCGGACCGGTACCCGATGTTCCTGGACCGCCGCGTGTACCAGGGGTCCAGCGGCAAGGTCTACCCGATGCCGTTCATTGACAGCATCGCCGGCTCGAAGGAACCCCGGCTCTGGCAGGCGATCCACCTGGAGAACGAATATCTCCGGATCATGCTGCTGCCGGAGATCGGAGGACGCATCCACATCGGCTTCGACAAGACTGCCGGGTACGACTTCTTTTACCGGAACAACGTGATCAAGCCCGGCCTGGTGGGCCTGGCAGGGCCCTGGATCTCAGGTGGCGTGGAATTCAACTGGCCCCAGCACCACCGCCCGGCAACGTTCCTTCCCGTGCAAACATCCATCGAGCGCGGCGCTGATGGGGCCGTGGTGGTGTGGCACAGCGACCTCGATCCGCTGCAGCGGATGCGGGGGACCCACGGGGTCCGGCTCCGCCCGGGCAGTTCGCTGATCGAGGTGGAGGCGCGGCTCTACAACTGCACGGATCTGCCGCAGACCTTCCTCTGGTGGGCGAACGCCGCGGCCCGCGTCCACGACAAATACCAGTCGTTCTTCCCGGCCGATGTCCGCTACGTGGCGGACCATGCCCGCCGGGCCATCACGGCTTTCCCCCGCGCGGACCGCCCCTATTACGGCGTGGACTACCCCGCCCTGGCAGGGGAGGGCAGCCCGGAAGCGGACCGCATTGATTTCTACGCCAACATTCCCGTCCCCACCTCCTACATGGTCACCGACACTAAGGACAGCTTCTTCGGCGGCTACGACCATGAGGCGGGTGCCGGGTTCGTCCACTGGGCGGACCGCGGCATTTCCCCGGGCAAGAAGCAGTGGGCGTGGGGCAACGGTCCGGTGGGCAGGGCTTGGGACGCGCACTTAACGGACGACGACGGCCCTTACGTTGAGCTGATGTCGGGCGTCTTCACGGACAACCAGCCCGACTTCAGCTACCTCGCCCCCGGGGAGACCCGCACCTTCAGCGAGTTCTGGTATCCGATCCGCAGGATGGGCCCGGCGCACCAGGCGAACCTCGACGCCGCCGTCTCACTCGAGTTGGACGACGCCGGACGCAACGCCGCAGTGGGGGTCTCCAGCACGGCGGACCGGGCCAATGCCACGGTGGTGCTTCAACACCGCGGGCAGGCCGTCCGGTCCTGGAATGCCCGGATCTCCCCGGCCCACCCCTTCGCGGAAGTGTGTGAGCTTGACGGCCGGGCGGAGGCCGCCGACCTCACGGTCCGGGTCCTTGACGGGGGAGCGGAGCTGTTGGCATGGTCCCCGGCCCGGCCCGGTGATGCCCCGTCCGGCGATGCCCCGTCCTGTGATGCCCTGTCCGGCGATGTCCGGGAGGAGCCGTGGGTGGCCACCGAGCCCGGTCGTCCGGCGGAGATCGAAAGCCAGGACGAGCTCTACGTCACCGCCACACACTTGGCCCAGAACCGGCACCCCACCAGATCGCCCCTGCCCTATTTCGAGGAGATGCTCCGGCGGGACCCCATGGATTCGGGCGCATCGATCGCACTGGGTGCAGCGAGATACGCCACCGGCCAGTACACGGAAGCGCGGAGGCTGCTGGAGAACGCATTGGCCCGGCTGACCCGCCGCAACCTGAATCCGCCCAGCGGTGAGGCCAGCTACCGGCTCGGCCTGGTGCTGGAGCGTACCGGGCAACCGGAGAAAGCCGCCGAACATTTTGCGAAGGCCGCCTGGGACAGGGCCTGGGCGCATCCGGCCCGCCTCGCGCTGGCGCGCCTGGCCCTCCGGTCGGGGAAGCCGGCCGAAGCCCTCCGGCAGGCCGAAGCGGCGCTGGGCCTGGACCCGGCCAGCCCTGCGGCCAAGCACCTGCTCCACCTTGCACTGGGCCAGGCGGGGCGCCTGGATGAGGCCGCCCGCCAGCTCCAGCACATCCGCAGCGCCGACCCACTGGATCCTGTGGCCCTGGCCCTGGACGGCGCCCTGGACGTTTCGGACCCCAAGACCTCCCTGACCGTGGCATGCTGGCTGGCCGGCGCGGGCCAGTGGCAGCGTGCCCTGGACCTGACGGAGGAGCCTGCCCGGTCCGGCAACAAGGGGTTCGGCAACCCGGAACCCCTCCGCCGCTACCTCCGGGCCTGCTGGCTGGACGAGCTGCTGGACCCGGAAGCGGCATCGCGGGAACGCGCTGCTGCCCGGCGGAGCGACACCACCTATGCCTTCCCCCATGGGTTGGACCACTATGACGCGTTGCAGCGCGCCCTCCAGGCTTATCCCAAAGACGCGGTGGCACACGGGCTGCTGGGATGCTGGCTGCTGGACAGCGGCCGAACCCCGGAAGCGCTTGCCCATCTGCAGGCCTCCATGGCCAGCGGATCGGAGGACCCCGTGGTGTGGCGGAACGCCGCGATCGCCCACATCAACACCGGCGGGGACGCGGCAGCAGCGGACTCCTTCTTTGGGCAGGCCCTGAAGCTCAGTCCGGATGATGCCCGGCTGGTGTTCGAGCGTGCCGTCCTGGCCGGCCTCCGGGGTGCGCCAGTCCAGGAGCGCCTCGACGCCATTGAACGGCACGGCCCCGCCGTCCTCCACCGCGACGACCTGACCCTCCTCTATGCCAACCTGCTGGTTGACGCCGGCCGGGCGGACGAAGCCCTGGGTATCATGACCACCCGCAACTTCCAGCCGTTCGAGGGAGGCGAAGGACTGGCCCTGGCGGCCTATGACCGCGCCTCCGTGGAGGTTGCACGCGCGCTCACGGAGCAGAGTCCGACGGCGGCCGTCGACCTGTTGCGGAAGGGCATGGAGGCGCCCGCGAACCTGGGCGAAGGGCGGCACCCTGCCGGGAGCCTGGCCGGACGGCTGGTGGCGCTGGGGGACGCCCTCAGCCGGGCAGGGGACGCTGAAGCGGCAGCCGAGGCATGGAACCACGCCTGCCGGGAAGGCTCCCCGCTTGCCGCCGGCCCCGCTCCGGCAAAACCCGCCGACTACTGGAAAGGCGTCGCCTGCAGCAGGCTGGGCAGGCGCGCTGACGCCGAACGGATCTGGCAACAACTCGACGCCCGGGCCAAGGAACTGGAAACCGCTCCCGCAGTGCCCGACTACTTTGCAACATCCCTGCCCGAGCTCCTGCTGTTCACCACTGACGCGGCCGGCGCCCGCCTCGAAGCAGCTGCACTCCTGCGCACGCTGGCCGCAGAAGGCCGCTCCCACCTCAAAGAAAAGGCAAACTCTTGACCGACGCACCGAGATACCTCGGCTCCGGAACCGTGGATCGCGACACTGACGCCGCATCCCTGACGGGCGCACCGCCGTCGCACCTTCCTTCCCGGCTGACCATCACCCTCTGGGACTTCTCCTGGTACACGCGGGCCGAAGATGGCGGCCCGTACGCCAGCCTGGATGCTGCCTGCGCGAAGGCTGCGCAGCTGGGGTACAACACCCTCCGCATCTGCGCTGCGCCGCTGCTCCTCTTCGGTGCCCTCGGCCTCGACGATCTGGCCGCTGACCTGGAGATCGAGGGGCTCGGAACGGCGCCGGACGGCGGCTTCTACGGCCGCGGCACGCGCTGGTACGACGCGCCCGGCGGCTACCGGCTCAACCTGCGGGAGCGGCTGCTGGAGCTTTTCGACGCCGCAGCCCGCCATGGCCTGGTGGTGATCCCCGCCAGCTGGGAGTACCAGCAGTCGCCGGCCTTTGCCCGTTCCCCGCGGTGGTTCGAGGCGATCGACGCCGTCCCGCTGCAGGACAGGTACCGGGTCCTCGCGGACTCCTGGGACCGGCTCATCGGCGCGCTGACAACGGCGGGCCACCGGGACCGGATCGCCATGGTGGAGCTGCATAACGAGGTGGACTTCTCCATTCTGCCCGCGCTCGCGGAGGGCGGCACCAAGGAGCTGCAGCGCCTGCGGGAACTCCACCCTGACCTTCTGGTGACCGCGAGCTATGGCAAGCCCCCGCACCTGGCCATGCACACAGTCCCGGACGGGCTGGGAGCAGCGCAGTTCCACGTCTACAGCTACGGCGTGCTGGACGCCCTCCAGCAGGAGATCGATATCAGGTCCGAGGGCGCCGCCGGCTTCCCCAACCCTGCCTTTCCCAACCCTGCCCTGGCCGCCCTGCTGCGGCCCGGAGCACCCTCGGCGGCAGACTACGGGCGGCTGGCCGAGTGGAAATACCGGGCAACGGTGGTCACAGACCAGATGTTCTACGGGTACGACTGGATCGATCCGGACGCGTGGGACGCCTGGCTGTACAACGGGTATGGCGAGTACAGGGAGGTCATGCGGCGGGAGATCGAGTCGCGTGTCATCGCCATCGCCGCCTGGGCGCGCTGGAAGGACGTCCCGGCCGTCGTGGGTGAAGGCTGGATCGGCTACACGCCCCTCCATGGGACGTTCGAGGAAGGCCCTGTGGGGCGGGACCTCGCCGAGCGCGGCATCAGTGCGGCGCTGGACCACGGTGTCTGGGGGATGGTCCTCTGTTCCAATGCCGCCCCGCACCACCCCCTGTGGGCCGACGAAGCGTGGCAACTCAGGATGAACCGCCGCATCCTTACCGCCCCCACAAGTTGAAGGAACTGTCCATGCCAACCGAACACGTCACCCTTGGGATGCCCAACACCAGCAAGCCCGGCGCCGGGATGCTTAGCGCCGCGCACCGGCCGCATGAACTGGCACTGCAGTTCCCGCCCATGAGCAACACAGATGACCGTCACAAGAGGTGGCGGCTCACCAGCCAGTACATGGAACACGACGGCGTCCCTGCAGTGCCGGTCTCCGGGGAGCTGCACTACAGCCGCCTGCCCCGGTCCCGCTGGGAAGAGCGCTTGCGGCTGATGAAGGCCGGCGGCATCACCGTGGTGGCGTGCTACATCTTCTGGATCCATCACGAGCCGGCCGAGGGCGAGGCGCGCTTTGACGGCAACCTGGACGTGGCTGCGTTCGTCCGGCTCTGCACTGACGTTGGCCTGGACGTGGTCCTGCGCCTGGGCCCCTGGTGCCACGGCGAGGTCCGCAACGGCGGCTTCCCGGACTGGGTGCAGGCCGCGCCGGTGGCGCACCGGACCAATGACCCCGCCTACTTGGCCATGGTGGAGCGCTGGTTCAACTGCATCGGCATGGAACTGGACGGCCTCACCGGCCCGGACAGCAACGTCATTGGCATCCAGCTGGAAAATGAGCTGTACAACCAGCCCCGGCACATCACCGAGCTCAAGAAACTGGCCAGGGCAGCAGGGCTGGGCGCACCGATCTGGACGGCAACGGCGTGGGGTGCAGCCGACATCCCGGAGGACGACGTCATGCCGGTCTTCGGTGGCTACGGGGACGGCTTTTGGGTCGATGCCGACGCCCCGTGGGACCCCACCTTCCGGGAGCATTACTTCTTCAGCCATGAGTGGGATGACCCGGGGATCGGTGCGGACCTGCGTGAACACTTCTCGGGTAGCGGCGCGGCACCGTCCCGTTCCCCGTCCACGCTGTATCCGCCGGCAACGTGCGAACTCACCGGCGGCATGGCAACGGCCTACCAGCGGCGGCCGTGGCCCAGCGGAAAGGATGTTGCGGCGGTAGCCAACAACAAGATCGGCAGTGGCTCCGCGTGGCAGGGCTATTACATGTTCACCGGCGGAACGAATCCGCCAGGCGGGCTGCAGGAATCCCAGGCAACCGGCTACCCCAACGATCTTCCGGTGTTTGACTACGACTTCCACGCGCCCATTGGTGCGGCCGGAAGGCTGGCGCCCAGCTTCGCAGAGCTGCGGAAGCAGCACGCCTTCCTGGGGGCGTTCGGTGCCCGGCTCGCGCCGATGCCGTCCACCTTGCCGGATGACCTTCCCGCAAGCATTGATGACGCGGCCACGCTCCGCTGGGCCATGCGCTCGGACGGCCGGTCCGGCTTCCTGTTCATCACCTGGCACCAGCCGCACATCCCGCTGCCGGACTGTCCGGGAGCCCAGTTCAGGCTCCTCCTGGACGGGGAAACACTCATTTTTCCGCGCGGGGGCCTCACCATTCCTGCCGGAACCATCACGCGCTGGCCCGTTAATCTGGAAATGGCAGGTGTCCGCCTTCGATGGGCAACGGCGTCGGCCTTCACACTGCTGGACCCGGATGGTGCGCCCACGCTGGTCCTCGCTGCCGAGGCAGGAATAGTGCCGCAGCTGTGCCTGCCGGAAGGAACCGTTCTGGACGGTCCGGCAACCGCGCTGGATGGGGGCGTGTACGCCGTTGACGGCGGCGGTCCGGTCACGTTGACGGCGAGCTCGGACGCCGGCTCGTTGGCCATTCTTGTCCTGCCCTCCCATCTGGACAGCCAGGCGTGGGCTTTGGAAACACCGCAGGGGCGGCAGCTGGTCCTGTCCGCAGACCCGCTCTGGGTTGGTGCGGATGGCCGCCTGGCCGGTAGGTCGCAGGGAGAACCCGCCGTTCGGCGCTACTCCACCGCGACCGGCCTGTTCGAGGACGTGCGGACAGGCACCTTGAAGCCTGAACCCTTTCGCCGGACGCTGCCTGCCGAGCGGATCCGCGCCGCGAAGCCCGTCCCGGAGTCCTTCGGCTCCCTGGCGGGCCGCGCTGCCGCGCCCGCGGAGGCGGACATTGACGAGCTGGCAGCTGTTTATGCGGTGGACGTGGCGGGGGCGGACCTGTCCGGGGACCATACGGAACTGGAGGTTTCCTGGGCCGGGGATGTCGCCCGCCTGGTGGTTGACGGGACCGTAGTGGGGGACAGGTTCTGGGATGGTTCTCCATGGATCATCGAAACCAACGACGCCGGGATACGCCCGGGCTCGGACGTCCGGTTCCAGATCCTGCCGCTCGCCAAGGATGCCCAGGTGGGGCTGCCGGCCGAGGCGCAGTGCCGGCGGGATGCGGTTGCCGGTGACCTGGTTTCGCTGGACAGAGTGGAGCTCCTCCAGTGGACCGGGTGGACGGAGGACCCCGCCTGAGCTGCCGCTTTGTGCCATAGCATGGACACTTCGTGGCGGAAGGAGTGCGGGGTGGAGCGGGCAACGGGCTTCCCCAACCAGCGCCTGGTGGTTGTTCCCCGGCCCCTGGTCCGGGAGGCTCTGGAGCGTCCCATCACACGACGGCTGGTGGTCACGGACGCCGGCGTCTTTCCGGCCGCCGGGGAGCATGGACGGTACCGTCCCCAGGGCGCGGAGGAAACCATCGTCATCCTCTGTGTCGCGGGAGCGGGGTGGGTGGAAACCGGCGGTGCGCGGTACGACGTCGGCAAGGCAACCGCCGTCGTACTTCCCGGCAACACCGGTGAAGCTCATGCGTACGGTGCCTCTGCTGAGGACCCCTGGACCATCTGGTGGTGCCACGTCCGTGGCTCCGATGTTGCCGAACTCGTTGAAGAATCAGGGGTGAGCGCCGGCCGGCCCATCATTCCGCTCGTGGCGGTGGACCGGCTGACCGCCATGCTGGACGAGATCATCACTGCCCTGGAGCAGGACCAGTCGCCGGCCCGCCTGGTGGCCACGGCCGGGATGGCCTGGAAGCTGCTGGCTACCTTGGCGGTGGACCGCCGTCTCCCGGAAAAGGGGACGCCGCTGCAGCAGGCCATGAAATTCCTCGAGGACCGGGTGGACGGCGCCATCCGGATACCGGACCTGGCCAGGGTGGTGGGTGTTTCGCCGTCGCACTTGAGCAAGCTGTTCCGGGAGGCGACGGGCGGGGGCGTGCTGGCCCATCACACAGCTTTGAAGATGGCCCGGGCCCGGCTCCTGCTCGACACAACAGACCTGACGATTGCGGAGGTGGGCCGGGAGATCGGGCTGGCAGACCAGTTCTACTTCTCGCGCCAGTTCCGCCGGCTGCACGGGGTAAGCCCCAGCGCGTACCGGGCGGAACGGAAGGGCTGAGACTGTGGGGAGTGGCTTCCTGTGCCTCTCCGCGAGGCTGCCCGGGCCTGCTGTCTTCACCGACGTGTGGCTCGAGGCCGGTTGAAGTGGGTGTCAGGTTGAGGCCTGAGGCCCTCCCCAAGGTATGTCTGGAATGCCTGAAATGGATCCCAATCTGACGCTTTTGTCGGGCAAACCTGACGTCAGGTTGGGGTGTGCCCTAACGCACTAACCCTGACAATCAGTCGGGGTGAGTCATCTTCTCCGGGCTTATTCGGTGATTGTGGGTTTCCAATGGAGTGCGGGCGGTTCGTTCTGACCAGATCACGACGGAATCAGGATCAGGGAGAGGATTCCGCCGGCCCTGGGGTTAGTCTGCGTCGTACGTGTTGGCGATGTAGACGTCGCAGGGCGCGTTGTGAGCCACGCTGTTGGCCACGCTGCCTAGAACCCTCCCGATGCCGTGCATTCTGCGGTTGCCCACGACGATTACGCGGGCTTCTTTGCGAATAGCTTCCCTAATGATTGCGTCTGCCGGGCGGCCGGAGGCTGCAGAGTATGTGATTCTGATGTCCCCGCCCAAGGTGTCTGCCACGGTCCTGGCGACATGTTCGGCCTTGTCAGCATCTGACACAAGCCACTTGTCACTGCCGCTGCCGAACCGCTCGGTACGGTCTCCATCGAAAGCTGAGACCACGTGAAGAGTCGCGCCGAGTGCTGCGGCCAGGTCCCTAGCAGCCTCCGCTGCTTTTCTCGCCGTTGGGCTTCCATCAACCCCTACGACAACAGTTCCAGTCATGCGCGTGCTCCTTTGCTTTGTTCCCACGGCGGTGATGAGGCCTACCGTACATGGCTTCAACGGCCTCGGCCCATCAGGAAAGTCTCATTGCATTGTGAAAATCTTTTACACAGTTTTCTTAGAAATCCTTTGCTTGTCCTTTTCGGTGACGGAGACCACACTTTTTATATGAAGGCACCGCAGGAAGATTCCTGAAGGTCGCCAGTGAAATTTTCCCCCAGCTCTTAAGGAGAGCTCCCATGAGCATTGCCAGCAAGCAGATCGCGTTCAGTGAGATCCCGGTTATCGACATTGAAAACCTGGTCAACGGCACCGACGCCGAAGGCGTCTCACGCAAGGTCGGCAAGGTATGCGAGGAGGTCGGCTTCTTTTACGTCAAAAACCATGGCGTTCCGCAGGAGCTGATTGACCGCGTCTACAAGGCCACCAAGGAGTTCTTCGAGCTGCCGCAGGAAATTAAGGACCGCCTTCACGTCGCCAAGTCCGGACCGACCCTTCGCGGTTACATCCCGCCGTACGGTGAAAATGCTGACCCGAAGAAAACTCGCGACCTCAAGGAGGTCTTCGACTACGGTGTCCACGAGGAAAAGGTTTCGCCCTTCTTCGGCCCGAACCCCATGCCCACCGAAGAGGAACTTCCCGGGTTCAAGGAAGCCTGCGAGGAATACCATGACGCCATGATGGCGCTGGCCCGCAAGCTCGTCAGCGCCTTCGCGATAAGCCTGGACCTTCCCGCCGACTACTTCGAGAAGATGCAGCAACACCCGATCACGATCCAGCGCCTCCTGCACTACCCGTCCCAGCAGGGCGAGGTCACTGAAGCAGAAATCGGCATCGGCGCCCACACCGACTACGGCTTCCTCACCATCCTTTCCCAGGACGCCGTCGGCGGCCTGCAGGTACGCAACAGCGAAGGCGAATGGATCAGCGCCCCGCCGATCGAAGGTGCCTTCGTCATCAACATCGGCGATCTCGTGCAGACCATGACAAACGGCCGCTACTCCTCCACCCTGCACCGGGTCATCAACACCAGCGGAGTCGCCCGCTACTCCATCCCGTTCTTCATCGACCTGGATTACACAGCCGTTGTTGACGTCGTCCCGACCTGCAAAGACGAAAACAACCTCTCCGAGACCGCGCCCTTCACATGTGGTGAGTACAAGTACGGCCGCTTTGTGGACGTCTACCCCCACCTGCAGGAAACTGACAAGGAACTCACTTCAGCTTCCTAGCACGTTGGGTCTGGGGTGCCGAAAAGCTCTTTCGGCACCCCGCCGCCTGGGAGCACAGAAAGTGATTACAGCCGCGCGGAGGTAACCGCGTGAGACATCTCCAGGTGCAAACTTAGCGTGGCTCCTCCTGCGTCCCGCACCTAATGCTGACTCGCACTTTGGGGGACGTGCGATGGGCTCTGCTGGCGGCCCCTGCACGCTGAAGCAGCTTTACGTGACCAGCAGGGATCGCCTACCGGCAGCCGGACCCGATTAATTCTTACTGCCGCAACCACGCCGTCCTACAGCTGGTCCACCCGCTAGGAACGATACGGTCTTCAGTCGGGCCTCTGTATTCTGTTCCCCGTTCGTCCTTAGGAAGAAATGACCCACCTCCACGTTGTCTCCCGGTACCGGACTTACACCGATGCCTCGGACGAAGTCTTGAAACTACTGGCGCTCATGGCAGAAGCTACCCGCAAAGAGGCGGGTAACTTGTCCTACGACGTGTACCAAGGTCTTGAAGATCACCGGGAGATCACAACTCTCGAGACTTACCGGTCGCAGGAGGACTTCGACCTCCACTGCCATACGCCCCACTACCTCTCGATAGCGCCTGGCCAAATCCTTCCGCGGCTGGAGCAGAGAAGTGTCTCTACCTATACATCCGAACCATTGCCCTACGAAGTACCCTAACGGCCCAAAGCATGGCGGATGCCTTGCAATGTCCACCTGGATGGATACGGACACTATTGACGCTCGGGTGGTTAGGCGGCACGAAGAAGACCTCCGTGCGGTATTGAATTCTTTGGAGTCCATTACCGCACGGAGGTCTTCTTCGTCCCAACTAATGCTCTCCTGACCCCCTCATGGCCCGCTTCACCCGCCCACTGTGCAGATTGCCCCTGCCCGCCGGACAGGAGGGCGGAGAGGTTTCGAGTCTCTGTAGCCCAGTACTCCAGCAAAAGGTGAGCAGGATTGTCCTTGATGTCCAAGTTCAATGCCTAACGAAGCGGGAAGCGGTAGCAGTTCCCGCCGGACAGGGCCCGTGGGGCTGTCCAAACCACGCTTTGACCCGCAAGCCTGCCTTTGAACGCCATAATGCCCGGTCCGCTGTATCCCGATGACGTCACGGGGGGCGGCCAGGTCCTATAGATACCGCTGGGCCCGCTGGCTGTACGGCCAGATAGGCGCTTTAGGCGAATATATGGTGATTCCTGCCTGCAGGCCAGACTGCAAGATCAGGACTGCAGGTCGCATGCCGGGGCTGGTCGGGTGCCGACAGTCGGCGGTACCGCCCATCCTCCTTCAGCCAACCTTGCCCGAGCAGTAGGTGCAGCAAACGTGTACTGGGTTTATGACCAGATGCGTAGGACTGATCCGAGGTTTAGGCCGATGTCGCGGTCCCGTCCCGATCGCTTTTGGTGGGAGAGTCATTTTTCTGCGGCCTTTTCACCGTCAGGATGAGGTCCTGGAACTTGTCAGCTAACGGACCTCCGGGCGGGCTGCTGGACTGACGGCTGACCGCCCCCAGGTTGGGATCACAGGATGGCAAAAAGCTAGTAAGCGCTGCCCGCGGGCTGTGTCGCTGGGGTATCCCTTCCACGGTGGCAACCGTGCGGCTACCGAACTCGGTTCGAAAGTTGGCGGCCCCGAGCAGCACGCCGGCGGGGGTGGAAGTCGATGCCGGACATCAGCCCAGCAGTAAGGCCCCCTGCCCCCACGGACAATGACAAAAGGCCGCCGGCAAGGACGGCCGTGTTGCTTGCAAGAAGGGTGGACAAGATGCCGGAGGTGGCAAGTGTCCACATGCTCAGGTAGTACAAGCGGGCCAAGGTCCAGGTCTCCTTTGTCGTCGTTATGTGTGATGCGGCAAGAAGGGTCGGGCCCTGACGTGCGCGAAGGCCCGACGCCTTGGCGCCGGGCCTCCTCCGAGGGGTCCCCGGTAATCAAGTACTACTCAGGCGGCGTCGGATGAGGTATCCGACGCCGCCTGAGTCAGCATAAAACTCGTTAGAGCTCGCTGGGTGCGCCAGGTTCGCCGACTGCGGGGTTGAGGCCGTATTTCTCAAGGATCTTTTTGATGGTGCCGTTTTCACGGAGCTCTTCAATGTCCTCGTCCAGTGCCTTGCCGAAGGCCTCGTTGTCGAGGCTGGAGGGCAACATGACTTGGCCGACCGCGGCGAATTCGGGGACGTTCGGGTTGGGTTTGACGTCGATCACCGTGGCGCCTTCGACAGGGTTTTGCTTGAATCGGTAGCTGGCGGACGCAGCCCCGGCCATAAGCGCGTCGATGCGGCCGGCCTTAAGGTCCGCGTAGATGGACTCGTCGTCCTGGTAGATCTTAAAGCTATCCCCAAGCCACTTCTGCATGCTGGCATTCCACAGGTTGCCAGCGACCGATCCAACCGTTTTGCCCTCAAGATCGTCGGTGGTAAGACCGGCCTTCGAGACGACAGCTTGGGGGTCCTTCCACAGCGGCGCGCTCATGTAGATGATTTCCTTCCGCGCCGTCGTGCGCAGCCAGCCTCCAGAGCCGATGTCGGCGCGCTTCGTCTCTACGGACGGAACCACCGCGCCGGCGCCGCCGGAGGTGGTTACGGTGACCTTTAGGCATTCGAGTTTGGCGATCTCATTGATCAGGTCGCCTTCTGCGCCGGTGAGGGTCTCACCGTCCACGATCGTGGCGGGTGCAAAATCGTAGCTGGCGACTGTGAGCTCGCCAGGGGTGATCGTTTTGAGGTCACTGTGTGCCGGCGTGCAATCGGATGCGCTCCCGGCGGTGTCGTTGCCGCCGCAGGCGGCGAGGGAAATGGCGAGCAGGCTGGCGGCAGTGCCAGCAGAAAGCGCACGGATGAGTGTGCGGGGGGTTCGTGACATGGTTGTTCTTCCTTGCCGGAGTGGGGGGCAGGTCGCCCGGGATGAATGGAACGGAATTCGGTTTCGAAGGCGAAGTTGAAGCGTCGGCGAGCAGCCTTGGTGCTGAGAGGGGGTGACGACCGCGACCTCCGCGCCGCGGCATTCTTTGGCCGCTGGTCGGGGACGCCGGAGGAGAACCTCCGACGTCGCCCAAGAGCAGCGCTGCGAGGTGGTTAGAGTTCGGTCGGTTCGCCGGGCTCGCCAACAACGGGGTCGAGTCCGTATTTTTCGAGGATCTTCTTGATGGTGCCGTCTTCGCGGAGTTTTTTGATGTCCTCGTCCAGGGCCTTGCCGAGCGCTTCGTTGTCGAGACTGGATGGGAGCATGACCTGGCCCACTGCAGCGAATTGGGGGACGTTGGGATTCGGCTTGACGTTGATCACCGTGGCACCCTCGATGGGGTTGTCTTTGAACCGGTAGTTAGCGACGGCTGCACCTGCTATGAGCGCGTCGATGCGGCCGGCTTTGAGGTCCCCGTAGATGGATTCGTCGTCCTGGTAGATCTTGAACTTGTCCCCGAGCCACTTCTGCATGCTTTCGTTCCAAAGGTTGCCGGCGACCGAACCTACTATCTTGCCCTCCAGGTCGTCACTCGTGAGACCGGTCTTGGAGACGACTGCCTGAGGGTCGTCCCACAGAGGCGTGCTCATATAGACGATCTTCGTCCGTTCCTTGGTGCGCAGCCAGTTTCCCGAGCCGATGTCGGCCCGTCCTGACTGCACGGACGGGATCACAGCGCCTGCGCCGCCTGAGGTGCTGACCGTGAGCTTGAGGCATTCCATCTTGGCTATTTCCGTGATCAGATCGCCCTCCATGCCACTGAAGTTTTCGCCGTCCAGGATCGTGACGGGTGCGTAGTCGTAGCTGGCGACGGTGAGTTCGCCTTCGGTGACGGTTTTCAAGTCAGCATGTGCCGGGGTGCAGTCAGCGGCGGGTCCTGCAGATTCCTCTCCGCCGCAGGCGGTAAGGGACATGGCGAGCAGGCCGGCCGCGGTGCCGGCGGAAAGCACGCGCACGAGCGTGCGAAGAGTTGGTGACATGGTTGTTTTTCTTTCTTTGCGGTGGCGTATCGCCCAATGGAGGTTTTGAGGTCGGGTTTAGTTGCGTTGCAGGTGGCGGCCGAGGCGCCGTTCCAGCAGGCGGACGAAGCCGAGGAAGATGAGGGTGAGGGATCCGTAAATGACGGCGGTGAGCATGTAGACGCTGAGGTATTCGAAGGTGATCGAGGCGATCTCGAATGCCTTGGACATCAGTTCGGGTACGGCGATCACGAACGCGAGGGCGCTGCCTTGGAAGACGAGGACGGCGAGGCCGGCCAGGGGCGGGGTGGAGATCCGGAGGGCTTGGGGCAGGATGATGAGCCGGAATCCGGTCCAGCCGCGGAGGCCGGAGGTTAGGGCGGCTTCTTTCTGTCCCAGTGGCACCGCAGCGATTCCGGCGCGGAAGTACTCGGACGCGTAGGCGCCGGTGTTCCAGCTCAGGGCGATGATCGCGGTGGTCAAGGAGGTCAGGGTGATGCCGGCGTCGGGGAGGCTGAAGTACAGCAGGTACAGCAGCACCAGGGCCGGCAGTCCACGCCCGACTTCAACAAACAGGAACGAGATCCACTGGAATGGGACGACTTTCGACGCGGCCATCACGGCGAACAGCAGGCCGAGCGGGAACCCGAAAAGCAGCGACAGTCCGGTCAGCTGGAGGCTGACCACCAGCCCCGGGGCCAGGTTGGGCATCCATTCGAGCCATTGGGTGAGCATGTCCATCACGCCACTCCGATCTTCTTGCGCAGCCCGAGATCGACTTGCCGGGCGACGACGGCGACGACGAGGCTAATCACGATATACAGGGCGCCGGCAACGATGAATGAAAGCAGCCCCTCATGCGTCTGCCTCGCGGCTTGCTGGGCGTAGTAGGTGATCTCACGGACTCCGATGGTGGAGGCCAGGGCGGAGTCTTTCAGCAGCCCAATTGCGTAGGTGGCGATCGCGGGCAGCGCAACCCTAAACGCTTGCGGTGTAATGATGTGCCCAACCGTGGTGATCGGGCTGAGTCCGAGCGCGTGGGCGGCTTCGCGCTGGCCCTCCGGAATACTCAGCAGGCCCGAACGGTAAATTTCGGCCATGAACGCTGACGCGATGATGGAGAAGCCAATGATGGCGGCCTGAATCGTCGTCAGCCGCAGCGCGAACTGCGGCAGGCCGAAGTAGATCAGGAACAGCCACGTGATCGGGGGGATCACCCGGACCACGTTGATGTAAAAGGTGGCAACAGCGCGGACGATGCCGAAGGGTGAGCGTGCGGCCCCGACGAGAACCAGGCCGATGATGCCACCGATCAGCAAGGAAGCGCCGGTGACATAGAGGGTTAAGCCGACGCCCCGGGCGACCGCGGGCAGCAGTTCTGCAATCATTGCCCTCTCACCTGTCCAGGACGGCTTTGAGGAACTGCCGGGTGCGTTCGTTCTGCGGGTCCGACATCACCTGCTGGCTCGGGCCGATTTCCAGCACACCGCCGTTGCCCATCACCATGATCCGGTCCGAGACGTCGCGGGCGAAGTGCATCTCGTGGGTGACCACCAGCATGGTCATGCCCTCGTCGGCAAGGTCCCGCATGACCGCCAGGACCTCCAGGCCAATCTCCGGATCCAGCGCCGACGTTGGTTCGTCGAAAAGCATGACCTTCGGAGACAGCGCCAAGGCGCGGGCGATCGCGATGCGCTGCTGCTGCCCGCCGGAGAGACGGGCGGGGTACGCCTTGGCTTTGTCCGGCAGGCCCACCCGCTTTAGGAGCCGGTTGGCGACCTCTTCGGCCTGGTCCCTGCTGGCACCGAGGACCTTGCGCTGGGGCAACGTGATGTTCTCCATCACCGTCAGGTGCGGGAACAGGTTGAAGCTCTGGAACACCATTCCGGTGACTCGCCGGAGGTGGTCCAGGCTTGCCTTGTCCGGCAGTTTCCCGCCGGCAACAACCTTGGCTCCGCCGATCGCGATGGTGCCCTCCGTGGGCGTTTCCAGGTAGTTCAGGCAACGCAGGAAAGTGCTCTTGCCTGCTCCCGAGGGCCCGATGATCGAAACAACCTCGCCCTCGTTCATCGACAGATTCACATTGGACAACACCCGGCTCGCACCGTAACTCTTACCAAGCCCCGAAACCACAACCTCGCCGGTGAGAGCGGTAGGGGGAGCTTTCGTGCCAAAACTTAGGCCCATTGTTCGTTTCCTTCGTATAGCGGACGCATAAACCCTTTGAGCGGTCCGCTGCCGGTGCCGCATGCTCTGCAGGGCCGGGCGACTTGCTCATTACCGATGGCATCAGCTGTTAGGTCCCCCACAACGCTGTGTGCCGTACGTCACTCTAGTCCGCCACTGCGAAGTTGTCTACTATCGCCTGAAAATTCGAATGACTTTGTACTCTGCTGTAGATGTCTACCCCTACCCAGAGGCGTCAGGAGTAGGCCTCAGAAAAGCGATCCTATACGGCATGGAGCGGCTATTTCATTGACTGACACCGTCGGCGGGCATAGCATTTCGAGAGCCAGTAGTTGTTAGACAAGTTTTCGCAGTACGAACCACTACGGCACATCATCGTCCGCTGAAAGAGGCAAAATGGCTGTGTACGATCTGCTTATTGTTGGTGGTGGCCCTGCCGGTGTAGGAACCGCCTACCAGCTACGGAATTCGGGTCTTTCAATCAAGCTTCTTGAGGCTTCCGCAGAAGTCGGCGGGAGAACGAAAAGCGTCCCCCTCCCCGGCGGTGTCGCCAACACGGGTGCGCAGTTCGTGTATGTGGGTACCAGGACGCACGAACTGGTGGACGAGCTGGGGCTCGGTTCTATTCCTTTCGAACCCGGGACCTATGGCATCGCTTTCGACGGCAGCACTTCTGTCGGGCGTACCAACAAGGAGGTAGTGGCGCGTCTTCCGCTCACCGGCAATGAGCGTGCTGAACTGCTGCAACTCCTGGATGACTCGGTCAACGAGTATGCGGCGATGACCGCAGGCGGCGTGTTTACCGACCGTGCAGATAGTTTGGCGACTGTAACGGTTGCTGAACGGCTGGAGAAGCTGTCGCCGAGGGTCCGTGACAACGCTGCGACGGCCATCCGCGCAGGTGCTGTCGGTGAGCCAACGGAAATCATCGCCCAGTACGCATTGCGCTACTTCGCCAGCTATCTCGCGCATGACACACAGAACCGTCGGCTGCTTGTCGATGGGATGCAGTCCATTGTCCTCGCCATGGCCGCACAACTTTCCCCTGAAGTGGTTGGTACGTCTACGTCCGTGACGAACGTGGAAATTAATGCCACTCGCGGTGTGTTTGCCATCAAGGCGCAGACTCCCGCTGGTGAAGCTGAGTATGAAGCACGGCAAGTGCTGATGGCAGTTCCTGCCCCGTTGATAGAAGCAATCGTTCCAGACCTGCCTGAGTGGAAGAGGGCGGCGCTCCGGGCGGCGGCAACTCCTGGGAACACCACGATGGTGATAGCCGCAGATGTTTCGGATGTCCCCGAGTACAGGGACTGGGGAATGGTGACCACCGTGGGACGCAGGTTCGACTGCATACTGAATGCCACTCCCGGCCGATGGCGTAGTGATGACGCTCCCGGGATCGTGCACTTCATGTGCTACGCGAACCAGGTGGGATACCAGCCAGGACTCCCCGGGAACGCCGTCGCGGAAGAGTGGTGGCTGGAAGACTTCCTCGCCGTTGCTCCTGGTCTGCGCGGACGGATTAGAGGCCATTACGTCCAGACCTGGGAACATTGCTTTGCACTGTTGGGGCTGGACCGCGCGGATTCGCTCCCGGAGATTCGCCGACAGGCTGAGGGCATCCACTTCGCAGGCGACTGGAGTTCAACAACCGCGGGTTCCCATGGAGCATTTGCAGAGGCTGACCGGGTGGCCGCCGATGTCCTTCGCGCTCTCGCCACGGCACGATAGCCAACGGATCGGTCAACCGATCATCGATGGATCAGCGCCGTGGATTTGGCCGCCCGAAAGATAACAAAACTCCGGCGCCCGCTGTAGTCGCCGCTTCCATGATTGATTTTGGGGACGGCGTTAGCGCTACGGCCGCATGTCTCCTGACGAAGCGTGGGAGCTGATCCACTTTTACTCCGGCAGGGAGGACGCCCTGAGGGGTTCCCTGCGGGGAAGGCAGGAAGGCGGGAAGCCGGGTGGTGAGCACTGCTCGCCGGAGCTGCCGCCAGCGGCAGCGTAGCCTGCCGTACTAACTATTTACGTTCACCTTTGCCTGGAAACTGCAGTCAGGGTGCCGCCGAATCACAGCTGCCTCACCTCGGCGAAATGCAGCAAAGAACCGGAGCGGATCTGCTTCCGCTCCGGTTCTTTGCTGCCCATCCCGGGATGTCGGTTCAGTGGGTGTAACCGGCAGCAGCCTCGGTGAGACTCATGCCCTTCGTTTCAGGAGCAAGCCATTGTGACAGCCCAGCACCAGCGAACGCGACGGCAGCCGCAATCAGCATGGTGGTGCTGGTACCGAGATTTTCTATAGCCAGCGGCATGAGAAAAGTACCTACGAAGGCGCCGATACGGCTGATTGACGTCGCGAAGCCAGTTCCTATGCCACGGATTTCCGTAGGAAAAATTTCCGCGGGGTACACGCCGGTCAGCGTGGTGTATCCGGCATTGAAGAAGGAGAAAACGAGGAACAGGACGAGGACCACGGCCGGCGGGGCGCCACCCCAGATGCCGATGACCGCGAGAACAACTGCACACAGCCACTGGGTTGGTACGGTCAGCACGCGACGTCCCAATTTGTCGATCAGGAAGAAGGTGATCACCACACCTGCCAATGCGACTGCCGACAGGCCCACGCCTCCGGCAAGGCCGCCAGCAAGTCCATACTGGTGGAGAACACTGTCCGCGAAGGTGGCAATCGCGAAATAGGGTGCGACTGCGCAGAACCAGAAACCGGAAATGAACAAGGTCGAGCGCCAGTACTGCCTGGAGAACAGCATCGCGAAACTGCCCTTGCGCACATCCTCATGTTCAAGATCGCTGAGGGCGTCGTCGGGCAGGTACTTCTGTGCGAGGAGACGGGCTTCGTCCCGTCGGCCGACGCTGAAAAGCCAGCGTGGTGACTCGGGCATGCCGAGCCGGGCGATGAACAAGAGGAGAGCCAGGAAGGTGCTGGTTCCCAGGATAAAGCGCCAGCCAATTTCCGTGTACTCATTGAGTAGGTAGCCGATGAGGTAGGCCATCATGAAACCGCCGTACCAAGCAATGTTCATGGCACCCAGAAGTCGCCCTCGGAGGCGGGTCGGTGAGAACTCGCCCATCAAGGGCCACCCAACGGAATACTCGATGCCTATGGCTATGCCCATCAAAAGCCTCGCCACCAACAGCAGCACTGGCGAGTCAATGAAGAACTGCATGGCCGAAGCTACCGTGAACAGCGCGATGTCGAACGTAAAGAGTGGCTTTCGTCCCCACTTGTCAGCTGCCCATCCGCCCAGCGGAGAGCCAGCCAGGATTCCCAGCAGGGCAGCGGCAACAATAAGGCCTTCCCACAACGGGGACAGCTGCAGCTCATCAGCCATGGCAGAGGAAACCGGTCCGACGATGCCCAGGATGTAACCATCCAGGAGCATCCCGCCAATCAGGACGGCGATCATTCGGTTGAGAAAGCGCCGTTTCCCGGTCTCTACGGTGTTTTTGGGTCGAGTTTGTAGGCTCATTACGGCTTGCCCGGACCGCCGGCCCAGACCATGAATACTGGTTCAGTTCCCCGATTATGGATCCGGTGGGGGATGCTTGGCGGGACGGCAAGGGCGTCACCGGCCGTCAGGGGATACTCATTCTCTCCATCGTCGATAATGCCCTCGCCCGATACGCAGTAAAAAACCTCCCAGGCTCCTTCATGGCCGGGGTCGACGGCGCCTGTGTCGCCGGGATTTACGAGGGAGCTGCCAAACCACATCGCATCGTTGCGCAGGTACTCCCTACAAAGTTCCGGGCCTTCGTAGAAGACGCTCGCTTCGTTCTGCCGGATAACATAGGGGGCGGAAGCTGTCATAGCAAATACTCCTTTATAAACGCTTTGTTAGCTGGATTGTTCGATAGTTGAGGAGGGCAGCCGCTGTCGGAAATCGAGCTCAAGTACCCAATCCTCGGAAATAGAAATCGTGTTGCGGCTAAGGACGTCATGCTGACGTAATCTGGAAGCCGTCGCTGGCGTGGAATAACTTTCGACCGCTTTCAACGGTAAGAAGCCAGATGTAGGCACCATCATGGCTGCAGTCGTCGACAATACCGTCGTATCCTTCACCGTTCGGCTGGAACAAACGGCCCCTTTGGCCTGGGCGTATTTCCGCCCATTGGGCCAGAGCCATCTGAAGAGCTTTCATAAAACCTCTTTGCTGGTCCTAGTCCATAACTTGAGAAGTGGTATAGAAATGAGCTTCTTGTCCTACAACTTTGCTCTACTAAACGTAATCCACCTCACATGCCAAGTCAAGATCACTTCGTAACGACTACAGCCACGCTTGGCGGGATACGCAACCCGGTTTGATTTCACCCTTATGGGTGATGTGGCTCCAGATACGTCCGCGGGGACTAGACATTTCGGCTCGTAGTAGTTGCGAGTTGTCCCATCGCGGGTAAGGTGTGATACATGCAACAAGATCTCTTGTCCAGTGATGCTGAAAGCCAGAGTACTGCTCAGCGGCCCCCACAAAGAGTTAGTGCTGCAGGGCGTGCAGTGCAGGCACTGCGGCGTCGTCTGGCAGAAGGGACATGGTCCGCCGGCGATCGTTTGCCATCAGAGCCGCAACTTGCCGAGGAACTCGGAGTCAGCAGGGTCAGTACCCGCACCGCCCTTGCCCAGCTCGAAGGGGAGGGGCTTATTAGCCGAAGGCGAGGTTCCGGGACCTACGTTAATTCAGTTCGGCCACTGGTAAGCAGCCTGCACCAAAATGTAGGTGCTGATCAGCTGATCACTTCCACCGGACACGTGCCCGGAATTTCAGAAATGTCATGGCGGCAAAGTAAGGCTGACGAAGAGATCGCGGAACGCTTAGGGATCGATCTCGGCGCCGAAATTATCCATTTGTATCGGGTGCGGACCTCAGACGGTTCCCCTGTCACTGTCGAACATGACTATTTCCCGGCGGCCCTTCTACACGGGCGGCCCTTCAACCTGGGATCGTCGCTGTACGCGTTCCTGGCATCCGAGTGCGGCATTGAAATCACTTTCGGGATTGCTAACCTTGAGCCTGCGCTGGTAGGACCGGAACGGGCGTCCGTGCTTGGCGTTGAAGAAACTGATTTGTGCCTGGTGATAAAGCAGGTTGACTATGATGCAGCCGAAATGCCTGTTTCCTACTCCGTCGAGTACCACCTCGCCAGCGCATTCGATTTTCGGCTAGTCAGGCAAGGACCCGCTCATCTGGCTGCTTCAGCTGCTCCGGGAAGCAAGGCGTAACCCCTTTCGTCACCACACTGCGCGTTAGTGGACTCTCGTGCAGGAGTGGAAGCTCGTTGTTCCGACTCATGGCCGTTTTGCCAGACTGAGCAAAAACCTCTCTCACGGGTCCGGCCGTGGCCTGCTCGCTCCAGGCCCTGGCATGCGTGGCGTTGGGAGCCGCAGCCGCGAGGCTGCGGCTCCCAACGGGAGCGTCAGGTGGCCCTGGTTAGGAAACGTATTCCTTGTCCTTTTCGCTGTCCGCGACGCGGGCTTCCCAGAAAGCTGCTCCGCGGATTCCCAATGCCTTTGGGTCGAAGACCGGGTCAATGCCCATCTTCCGTTGGCGGTCATAGTCACGGCACACCTTGATGATCACCGGGAACAGCAGCAGCAGGCAGAACATGTTGCACCACGCCAGGAGTCCGAACCCGACGTCGCCAGCCGCCCAAACAGCCCCTGCGTTCGCGACGGAACCGAAGAAGGAAATGCCCAGGGCACCAAACTTGAGGACTACGCCAATCACGTTCTTTGCCTTCTCGCTTTTTACCAGGAAGGAGAGGTTCGTCGTCGCAACATAGAAGTAGAAAATTTGGGAGGTAAAAGCGAAGAGGAACACTGCTATAGCCACGAAGGCGGGGCCAGCCCCGGGAATGGCGGTGTCGATTGCGGCCTGGACAAAGTTCGGTCCGGCAACCAGGCCCGGGTAGCCTTCGAAGAGGAAGCCACCCTTGCCGTCCTCGACGTTATACATGCCGGAGACGACGATCATGAGCCCTGTCGCCATGCAGATCAGCAGCACTGTGATGTAGATGCTGAAGGCCTGGACAATTCCCTGCTTGCCCGGGTGGGTGTTCTGGGCTGCCGCCGCTGCATAGGTGCCCTCACCGTCACCCGCGGCGGAGGCAAATACGGCCCGGCGAACTCCCCATTGCACGGCAAACCCGACGATGCCGCCGAACACCTGATCCATGCCCAAGGCGGAGGTCACGATGAGCGTGATCGCTTCCGGAACCTTGTCAATGTTCACCCCGATGATGACGATGGCGCACAGGATGAATCCGATGGACATCGTCGGAACAATCGCCTGGGCGAAGTTCACGATTCGCTTGGTTCCACCGACGATGACCAGGAACAGGATGGCGGTGACAATGAGGCCGGTAACCCAGGTCTCGAGGCCGAAGGCCAGGTGTGCGCTGGATGCGATGTTGTTGACCTGAATGCCGGGGAAGATAAATCCGTAACCCACCACGCTGATAAGCGCCACGATCACGGCCAACCAGGGTGCCCGCAGACCATGCTTGATGTAGAACGGCATACCGCCGCGCTGCTCGCCGTCGACCTTTTGCTTGAATGTCTGGGCAAGCACCGCCTCGGCATAGGCAACCGTGGATCCCAGCAGGGCGGTTACCGCCATCCACATCAGCGCGCCCGGGCCGCCCGCAGCGATCGCGGTGGCTACGCCTGCGATGGAGCCGACGCCAACACGGGCTCCAAGAGTCAGGGAAAGTGCCTGGAACGCGGAAAGCCCGCCTTCGCCTCCCTCGCTCTGGCGGATCTGCCGGAGCATATCCGGGAAGCGGCGAACCTGTACGCCCAAGGTTGCGATGGTGAACAGCGTGCCGAGGCCAAGGACCACATAGGCCAATGGACTCCAGAGCATACCGCTGAGTGTTGACAGTGTTTCTTCCACGATAATTCCAATTCAGATGATTGTGCGTTGCAGGGCGCCATTCGATGTCGGACGAGCATCATCGATCGAGCAGTGAAGAATTTGTAGCTGTGAGCGGCAGTGCTCATACGCCAGCATTCACGAAGGGCGGTCTTCAGTTTTGATTAAAGCCATTAGGGGCACCGGCCGGGCTGGGGCCGACGCGAAAACGATCTTGTTGATGTCATGGGTAGGCCCGGCCCTGGAGATGCCAGGGCCGGGCCGCAAGCGCTGTTGTCTTTAGCTGTTCAGTGTCTTGAGTGCCTGTTCCAGGCCGCTGAGATGCTGCGCCGGAAGTTCCAGGAACGGTTCACGGGGCGCCCCAACCGGAACCCCCTGCAGCCGCAGGCCGGCCTTGACCGCCTGGGAGAAGGGCAACTGAAGCAGAGCGTCGATGACGGGGTAAACCCGGTTCCACGCTGCGCGGGCCGTTTCAATATCACCGTCACGCAGGGCGCGGACCACCGCAACGATTTCGTCTGGTACCACGTTTGCTGCACCTGCCATCACACCGGCTGCCCCCTCGAGGAGTGCGCTGAAGCTGAAGCTGTCCCAGCCCTGGATGAGCTTGATGTCGTCGCTGTAGTAGTGGATGAGCCGGAGGGCCTGGTCCCAATCACCGCTGGAGTCCTTCACGTACTGGACGTTGGGGATGTCACGGCCAAAGCCGGCCAGGGTCTCGGCATCGAGGTTCACTCCGGTCACGCCCGGATTGTTGTACAGCATGACCGGGATCTTGATGGAACCGGTGACGGTCTTGAAGTAGTGAGTAATTTCTTCGATGGTCAACGCCTCGTAGTACGGGGCGTTGAGCATGACGACGTCGGCCCCGGTCTTTTCTGCAGCCTGGGCCAGACGGATGGCGCGCTTGGCCGTGAGCGCGCCGACGTTGGCGACGACGGGGACCCGTCCGGCGGTGTGCTTTACGACGACCTCAAAGACGTGGATGCGCTCGGCGTCGCTCATAGCGGCGACTTCGCCGGTGCCGCCACCGGCAACCAGTGCGTCCACGCCGGCGTTGACCGAACGGTCAATGAGCAGGCGAAGCAGGTCGTCGTCGATCGCGCCGTCGTCGCCGAACGGGGTGGACAGGGCAGTGAGTACGCCCCTGATTTCCTTGGACATAGTGTTTTGTTCCTTAAGGCAAGTAGGGATGCTTGGCAGGGCGGCCGTTCAGGCGCGCCGGGTCTGCTGTTCCGTAGACAGAAGACTGGCGGCCTCTTGGGCAGCGGTGAAGCCGGAGCTGATAGCGGTTTCGGTGTAAAGCGTGCCAAGGTAGTCGCCGGCGAGGAAGACCCGCTTGGATGGCCTGGTGAGGACGGGCTGAAGTTTCGCCCTGCCCGGGAAGCAGTACGGGGATCCGAATTCGAACTTTTCGACGCGGGCTTCTTCCACGATGCTGGCAAAGCCCGGGAAGATATCGTCCAAATCCTGGATATAGGTCTTGGCGATGGTTTCGTTGTCCACGTCCCACAGTTTCCGGCCCATGCTGGCAGGGGAGAAGGTCATCATGCTTCCGCCGGGCTGGCGTTCCTTCTCCACTCCGCGGACCAGGCTGCCTTGGTTGAGTGCGACGGTGAATGACTTGTCCGCTGCGGCGATGCCGTAGGTCCCGTCGTAGGGCATGGGCTTTGTCTCGTTGGTGAGGAAGGCGCCTGCGACGTGCGGTCCGTATTCGATTAGCGACAGGGCCTCGCGGAGGTCCTCGCCCAGGTTGACCGCTACCTTGTGGGTGATCGAGGCAGGGGTTGCCATCACTACGGTGCGGGCCTTGACCTCATGGGCAACGCCGTTCTGCGTGTAGCGGACCACGACGTGGTCGCGGTTCTGGACTACCTCGTCAACGACTGCTCCGAGCTCGACCCTGTCCCGGATGGTCTGAGCGATTCCTTCGGTGAGGGTCGATGCCCCGCCAACGATGGCACGGCCCAGGCCCTGCCCGATGTTCCAGATCAGGCTGAAGTAGCCAATGCCCGCGCCGGCGGACAGCTGGTCAGGATCCGCGGCCGAGCGCATGACGACCGGGATAAAGAACTTCTTACCATCTTCGGACAGGTCGCCAATGTAGTCGGCGAAGGTGCGGTCGTTCTCGAAGTCGTAGATGCGCTGCTGGCGCACTTCGGGGGTCTCACCGGGTCGGGCGGCGACCGCACGGGTGTAACGGAGAACATCGAGTGCGAGTTTGGCGCCGGGCTTCATGATGGACAGGCGGCCCTTGTTGGACATGGGGAACCGGAAGGGATAGGTCATGACCGGGCCGGTGGTAAGGAATTTTCCGTTCAGTGCCATGCCCTGCAGTGACCCAGGAATGCGCATGGAGCGGGTTCCGGTTTCTGCCAGGAGTTCCATGGTCGAGCTGCCTCCACCGGCGTACATGTGGCCGCCCCAGTTCATCACGTACGGGCCGCGCTTTTCAGACATGACCCGGCCACCTACCCTCTTGGAGTCGGACTCCAGGACCTGGATGTCCCAGTGCCGGAGCCGCCATGCCGCAGAGAGTCCTGCCAGGCCGCCTCCGATGATTACTGCATCTTTCATGGGATGTTCCCTTCAAATAGTTTTTGCTTGGCGCCTAGCGGAAGTCACTGGCAGGCTGGAAAAGCGGTTTGAGCGATTCCTGGAGCGTCATGTAGCGGGCGAACAGCTGATCGTAAACGGCTGCATTCTCCGGCTGGGGCTGGAAGGACCGGTCTACTTCCACCGCGTTGCGGGCGGTGGGGACAGCAGAGTCCCACAGCCCTACGCCCACACCGGCGATGAGCGCCGCACCGCGGCAGGCAGCGCTTTCCGCTCCGCGCAGGGTGTGTACTGGCACCTGCGTGGCATCCGCTTTGATCTGGCACCAAGCGTCGCTCTTGGACCCGCCGCTGAGCGAAATAATCTCCTTGACATCAACTCCAAGCTGCGCGGTCGAGTCAATCATCCGGCGCAGTACCATGGTCACGCCCTCCATGATCCCGCGGGACAGGTGCTGCTTCTTGTGGGCAAGCGTCAGTCCGAAGATCGCTCCACGGGCATAGTTGTCCAGGTCGGGCGGACCGGATCCTTGCAGGTGGGGCAAGACAATGAGCCCCTCACTGCCGGGATCCACTTGCTTCACTTCCTGGTCGATCAGGTAGTAGGCATTGATTCCACAGAGTTCTTCGATCTGCGTCTCGGCAGCGCAGAACTCGTCGCGGTACCACCGCATCACCATTCCGCCCGTGGAAAAGTTGTGCAGCATGTACTGCCCGGGGATTGCTGCCGGGAAACACGGGACGCGGCCGGCCGGATCAAGGGCCAGCTGCTCTACGATGGTCACGCTCGTGAGCGCAGATCCTGTGCTTTCCGAAAAGATCCCGGGAACGGCGTTGCCGACCCCCAGGGCGCCACATGCCTGGTCGAGTGCGCCAACTGAGACGGGAAGTCCGGAGGGCAGGCCGAAATCGGAAGCCCCGGCGAGGCTGACATCTCCGACGATTGCGCCCTGTTCCGCAATTTCCGGAAGCTGGTCTTCTGTCAGACCCAGGTACTCAAGCATCTCTGGCCAGTAGTGGCGGGTATTGATGTCCCACAGGATAGTGGAGCAGAGCAGTGAGTCTTCACTTACCAGCCGGCCGGTCAGCAGGTAGACGAGATAGTCCTTGAGAAGAACGAACTTGGCTGTTCGTTCGAAGACCTCGGGCTGGTGACGCCTCAGCCACAGGATCTTGGCTGCCGGCCAGATGGCGTCCATAGAGACCTGGCCGGTGGTCTTGTGGATGGCGGGGCGTCCGAAGTGGGCTTCGATTTCTTCGGACTCGGCGGTGGCCCTGGTGTCCATCCAGACGATTGCCCGGCCGATCGGGGTGTTATCGGCGTCAAGGCAGAGCAGCGTCTCACCCTGGGCAGAGAGGCCGAGCACCGTCAGGTCGCCGGCAGCTACCGGAAGGTCGCGAAGGACTCCCCGAACGGCAAGGGCGAACGTGTTGGTGTATGTCTCGGGATCGAGTTCAACGTGCCCGGCGCGCGGCGTCAGCAGCGAGTACTCTTCGGAGTTGCTGCCAACCTCGGTACCTTCGACATCGAAGACGGCGGCCTTGATGGCTGTAGTGCCAACATCCACCCCCAGGAGGAACGAACTCATCGGTCTTCTCCAATATTCGTGTCGATCTTTACGAGCTCTTCGAGGTTGTCACGGAACGATCCGCCGGGGACGAAGGTGCCCTCGAACAGTGCCCCTCCCATGGTGTAACCGAACGGTCCGATGTCCTGCATGCGCCGGATTCGTTCCGCCGAGTTAATGCTGCCGGCGATGATCAAATTCTCGCCCCCAAGCTGATGCTCGACAAGCTTCGCGAGCTGGATCGGGTCACCTTGGCTGAACCGGTAAGCAACGAGGTCGATGCCGTCCACGCCGAGTTCGCGGAGTCGTACTGCATCTTCCAAAATCTGCTCCGGCGTGCCCTTCAGCTCGATCGGCGACCCGCTGATGTCGCCGCAGAACGGGAAGTACTTGAGGCCGGCAGTCTGTACACGCTCCATGACGGCGTGCGAAAACAGGCCTCCTGTGAAGTATTCGATACCGCAGTCAATGGCGAGGGAGGCGGCGTTGAGCAATTCCTTCTCATCAAAGTTCACGATCTCCAGCACGGGGGTCTTCCCTGCCGCCTTGAAGTCGCCGGTCAGCTGCTCCATTTCAGTCGTCGAGAGGCCAATGTCCTTGAAACCCCAATACTGGACAGGAAGGTCGGCGGCATCCCTAAAAATGTCGCGCGCGTTGGAAACTGTCACGTCGTGGTGCGTAAGCATGACAATGATCTGAGGCTTCAAAATATTCAATCTCCAGAGTTCGAGTGAGCGGCGTTCTTCGGACGACGCGGTAGCCGCAGAAGCGGAGAAAAGATGGGCGGATGGCTCCAAACCAACACTGCACTGGCTCACTTCAGATGATGCTCCCGATGCCGTTTTCGACCCTCGACGAGCGGTAAAAGCTTCGATGCCCCTGCCACCCGCGTCATTGTCCCGTATCATCGCGACAGACAAGAAGTCCCAAGTGATGCCCAGTTGTCCTACAACTTCTGATGAGAAAGACTATAGGTGAGCCGTGTCACCATGTCAACGCTTGTAAACCTGTTCTAAAGTTGTCCTACCTGTGTACTATGGCGGACATGTATAAAGAGGTTGGTGCCGTCGATGGAGCGGGCAAACAGCTGATCGAGGACCCCGCGCATCGGCAGAGTGCAACCGAACGGGCCGCTGAGGCACTGCGCAACCGGCTGCTGCAGGAGACATGGTCAGCTGGCGATCGTCTGCCGTCGGAGTTGGCGCTAGCCAAAGAACTTGGTGTCAGCCGGGTGAGCATACGCGGTGCGCTTGCCCAATTGGCTGGGGAGGGCATCCTCAGTAGACGGCATGGGTCAGGAACTTACGTCAACTCGGTCCGACCACTCGTTCGCAGCCTTCACCTGAACGTGGGATCGGATGAACTGATCAAGTCCCGCGGCCATGCCCCCGGTATCTCGGAAATGTCCTGGAGGCATGAGGCGGCAGACGAAACAGTCGCCGACCGGCTGGGCATTCCGGTCGGCACAGCGGTGCTGCACCTCTACCGGGTCAGAACCTCTGACGGGCTACCCGTGACCATCTCGAACGACTTCGTCGCGGCTTCCCTGCTCCCGGACCAACCACTGAGCATGGGGCCGTCGCTGTATGCGTTCCTCTCTGACGTCTGCGGGATTGACGTTAAATTCGGTGTTGCGACCTTGGAACCGTCGCTCGTGAGTAATGATTATGCAGCAGTTTTCGGCGTCGATGCCGGCGAGTTGTGCCTGACGATACAACAGGTCGACTACGACCTTTCAGAGCGACCCGTTTCATATTCGGTCGAATACCACCTTGCCAGCGCGTCCGATTTCCACTTGGTTCGGCAAGGGCCGTCAATTCCCGGTACCAGACCTCTCCACTTTGCCGGTACGTGAGTTCCGGTGCGTGGCCAAAAGATTTGCTATTCCGCCTGACAGAGGGAACGAGTCCAGTTGAAGTACCAGTCCCACGAAATAAGGAAACTCTGCATTGCAGCAGCCAGCAGCCGGGGCGCGAGCCAGGAAGCTGCAGCCTCGCTGGCGGACGCAACAATTCACGCGCAGGAGGCCTGCAAACCTGCGCTGGGCATTCGTCACTTTTTTGATTATCTGAACGCAATGGAGGGAGAGCGACTGGACGGTGCAGCGCGGCCCTCCATCACCCGTCCAGCAAGTGCCGTTTTTGTCGCCGACGCCGGCGGTGGAATTCCCCATGTTGCTTTCGACCGGGGATTCGATGACCTGGTCGGAGCCGCTCGGGAGTTTGGGGTTAGCGTTTTTAGTCAGCGGAATAGCTACACCTGTGGTGCCCTTGGCTATTTTGCTGAACGAGTGGCCGCCAGAGGCCTGGTGTGCATCGCAACCACGAATTCTTCCGCACACATGGCCGCCGGAGGCTCTATTGGGGCGGTGTTCGGAACAAATCCTCTTGCTTTTGCCGTGCCGCGAAGTCCGGGTAAACGGCCGTTCGTCTTCGATCAGGCATCAAGTCAGACTGCGTTGGTCAACGTTCGGGAAGCCGCTCGGGAAAACGCCGCAATTCCTGATGGCTGGGCAGTGGACTCCTCGGGGCGTCCAACTTCGAACGCCGAGGAGGCATTGCTGGGTGCCTTACTGCCGTTCGGTGGATACAAGGGCGCGAATATCGCAATGATGGTTGAACTGCTGTCTACCATGGCGGGTGCAAGTTGGTCGCTGGATGCCGGTTCATTCGATACCGGAAGGCGGAGTCCTGCCGTGGGCATGTTCCTCGTGGCGTTGAATCCCGGCCTCTTCGACCGGGGCTATATCGCGCGAGCGGAACGCCAATTGGACAGGCTGAGAAATGAATACAGAATGTCCCTGCCAGGAGACTCGCGCAAGCAGTTTTCCCCCGGAACCTGCGAGGTGGCCCCTGCTGACTTCGCCAAGCTTCAGGAATTCGCTGCTATAGCGGCCGCATCGGCTCTCCATGCCGCAGCCGGACAGCGTCGCTTAGGCTAATACCGTGGGAGCACACCTTAGCGGCTCAGGGAGCCACTCCATTTTCCAGGTACCAGCATGATTGACGGCAAGATCAAGGTCCTGCAGATGCTTGACCGCTATGGAAGTGTTTCGGCCGTTGCGGCACAAATGTCCTACACACCGTCCGCGGTCTCATACCAGCTGCGCCAATTGGCCGAGCAGTTGGGGGTCAAGTTGATTGAACCTGCAGGGCGGGGAGTGAAGCTGACTGCGGCAGCTCGCACGGTGTTGCGCCACACTGCGCTGATGCAGACACAGTGGGAGCAGATGCGCAGCGAACTTGCAGCTACAAGTGAGGACTTTTCCGGGCTGTTCACGCTGTGCGGATTTTCGACAGCTGCGACACATTTGCTGCCACATGCGACGGTCACATTGCGTGATAGGCATCCAGGGCTGCGCGTCCGCGTCGTGGAGGCTGAACCCGTCCATTGTTTCGAACTGCTCGAAGCGGAAGAAGCCGACTTGGCACTGGTGATGGTCACCGCTGACACTCCATCACAGGGCGATGAGCGATTTGATCAGCAACTGTTGCTTGACGATCCGTTGGATCTCGTCGTGCCTGCCAATCATCCGCTTACCCAGCGCGAAAAGGTCACTCTTGCGGACGCCGCTTTGGAGCCCTGGTCAATCGGTACCCCGGGCGGGGCCTATCACAAACTCACGGTTGCTGCGTGCGTAGCAGCAGGATTCACGCCGATTATTGCGCATCAAGCTGATGAATGGGAGACAGGTGCTGCCCTGGTTGCCCAAGGGTTGGCGGTAATGCTTATGCCGCGCCTCGGTGGAATCCATACACGGTGGCCTGTCACCCGGATCCGGCTCTCCGGCGAACCGGCGCCTGCCCGCCGTATCATGGCCGCCACCCGTAAAGGGGGAGGCGATCATCCGCTTGTGGCGCAGGCACTCGACCTAATTAAAGCCTCGGCTTCGAACCTGTTTGCAGATGATTTCCCTCCGTTCGCCAGATTGCACGATCAGGGAGCCTTCGAATAACCGCGCAGATGCGACTATGCCTTCCGTTCCCGGCCAAGGAGCGGCAATGACGCTCCTTGTGAGCAAACAACCCCGCCATTGATCGTGACGACCGGACTGAACCAGCACCCGAAATGTCGGACAGCCCCGGAGCTTCCCAGTTGGATCAGAGCCTACTTCCGGGGGTTCCGCCGCTATGGGCTGCTTTTTCCATCAAGCGCACTCCCACAAGATTTGTAGGACAACTTTTTATTGACAAGACAACTTGTCGCCGCAATCATGGGTGTGGTCTACGCCACCCCAATTTACCGGCTTGGGCCAGAGGCTTGTCCGCGGCCCTGCACGAAAGAAGTGCTGACAAGGATGACAGCGTTCGTTATGGAGGACAGCATGCAAGGAACTGAAACCCACCCACGTGGGGCCCGCCAGTTTGTAGGAACTGCGGTAGTGGCCGTGGCCTCCTACGGCCCTGAATCTACCGTTCTGCAGCTCGTGACATGCACCGGAGAATACGTTGCCTATACGGTTGAGGACGTTCCCGACCACGCGAGTGCGGAAGAGCTACAACGCTCTGGCCTGCCTCTTTCTGTAAAAATTCAGGAGTCTGGAAAGCAGTGCTGGGCAATGGCACTGACATCCGTTGGCCCGCGTCGTAAGGAAGTTACCCTGGGCGCCGCACTGGCGCTCCAGCAAGCAGGAGTACACGCCGTGGTTGAGGGCGGCCTGCAGGCGCATGTCCCCTGCTCTGCACACTCAGCGCCTGTGCATTAGTCGGCTGTCGGTTAACAGCTAAAGGGCCCCTACAGGGGCCTCAAAAGCGACGTGTGCGAGTCCCGGCATGGGGGAATAGTTGCTCCAGCTCCAATCACTAAACCAGCCGCAAACAGTTACGTCATGGCCCCAGGTCCTCATGGCTGAGTTTGATGCTTGTCGTCTCATGTCTGGCGGAGGAAAGTCCGTTGGCGCTACCTCATTGCACATGGAATTCAGCAAAAATTCTGCACGGTTAGGCGAGAAAGCATTTGCTTGTCCTTCAAGGGTGAGCCAGCACACACTTAGTCCACGAGGTCACGCCCTCGCACTTCTAAGCAGTATCCCTAACGTCAAAGGAGACTCGCATGACCAGCGTCACCACCACCAGCATGGCCAAGTCTCAGTCGGCCACCATCAAGCTTCCCCTTGCGGTCAAAGGAAGTGCGCCCCAGGCACCATCCTCCTGTGCCACCTGCGTAGTAAAAGCCTGCCAGTCCCAGCGCCGGTGATAGCAGACCTCTTAGGACTGCTGAGCGCTGCTTGCCGCCGGCAGCATGCGAGGTGGCACGGCCAGCAGCCATGCCCTCGTCCTTCTGAGGTCGCACTAAATTGCCATCGCTTCCGGCCCCAGCGACAAGAGTAACAACATAGGCCAATTTTCCGGCCGGTACTGCAGCGTGGACTTGGTGCGTGGCAGTACCACAGCAATTTGAAGGAAAGAGACGTCATTTGAAACCACCGATCGCCAAAGACGGGGCAGGGGCAGGGGCCCTGATGGCTTTCGGAGCAATATGGTCTGCTCAACTGGCTGGCGGCCTGACAGTGGCATTGTCAGACGGGGCCAGTGTCGAAGACATGACTTGGGTGCGCCTAGTCTGGGCCAGCCTGATTCTGATCCCGATTGTTCGTCCGTGGCGACTTACTTATAACCGGTCGACGATCCTGATCTGCGGGCTTCTGGGCACCGTTTCTGCGGCAATGATGATGCTGTACGTCATGTCGATCGACAGACTGCCTCTCGGTACATCAACAGCGCTGATGTTCCTTGGCCCCTTGGCATTAGCGGTGGTCCGGGCCAGCAAATCAGGTAAGTGGTGGGCGGTCGTAGCAGCCCTCGGCGTTGTAGCTCTCACGGAACCTTGGCAGGGCGGGGCGGACCCCTACGGCGTCCTCTACGCACTGGGAGGAGGCCTAAGCTGGGCACTCTACATTCTGCTCAGCCAGCGTGCAGGGGATAGCGTGGGCGGTTTACACGTCCTCGCCATTTCCTTTCCCGTCGCGGCCATTGTAACTACTGGCGCGGTAGGCGGTGCAGTAGTAACTCGAATTCCTGTGGAAATGATCTTCAACGGTTTCGTCCTGGCAATCCTGCTGCCAGTGCTTCCATACATCATGGAATTAGCGGCACTACGACGGATGACAGCAAGTTCCTTCGGGATCTTAATGAGCCTTCAGCCTGCGGTGGCCGTTGTCATCGGCATCGTCGTCCTCGGCCAAGTTCCAAAACCGAACATGCTGGCGGGAATCTTGCTGGTGCTGGCGGCCGGGGTTGGCGCAACCCGAAACGGAGGACGAAGAGCGAAGCCGCAAACACTTCCCACCACCGATACAGAAGCAAGTTACCAAACAGGAGGAATACACGGCCGTGAAGATCTCCGGAAGCGGTGAAGCAACACCCGCACTGCACCTTGAGCCTCCCAGAAGGCTGGAAAGCAGGCTCGGCTAAGAAATGTCCGCAATGGAGCGCTCACTGGCTCTGACTGCGGCCATACCTTCGGCTTGGGTTCACCGGACACGGCGTTTTCCCTTGCGCCCAGTTGATTTGCTTCCGGACGGGGGAACCCCTGCAAGTCTGTATGATCGCGCCTGAGCGTCAGGCCCAGAGACCACCCCCGTAAAGCCCTCCGGAAATGGATAGGCCGAAATACATTCCATCATGATGCACTTTCTGGCGGGAAGAGGTCGTATCTCCTGCCGGAACTACAAGTGCAAAATCACGGAACTGCACTATACAAAATCACCTCCTTCCATCCAAACCGCGTCGATTGATGAAAGTTTTTACGCGATCCATGACGAAACCATTTGCTTGTTTCTCTTGGTGACACCGGCCACACTTTTGTGACGGCACCACACGAAGTCCTGTGGATCACCGGAGACTCAATCCCCCCATCGCATAAGGAGAGCTTTATGAGCATTGCCAGCAAGCAGATCGCGTTTAGTGAGATCCCAGTCATCGACATCGAAACTTTAGTTGACGGAAGTGACGCGGAAAGCGTCGCCCGCAAGATCGGAAAGGCCTGCGAGGAGGTCGGCTTCTTCTACGTCAAGAACCACGGCGTCCCGCAGGAGATGATCGACCGCGTTTACAAGGCCGCCGAAGATTTCTTCAAGCTGCCGCAGGAGGTCAAGGAAAGTCTCCACGTCGCCAAGTCAGGCCCGACTCTTCGTGGCTACATCCCGCCGTACGGTGAAAACGCTGACCCGAAAAAAACTCGCGACCTCAAAGAGGTTTTCGACTACGGCGTCCACACGGACGAGGTATCGCCCTTCTTCGGCCCGAACCCCAACCCCACCGAAGAAGAACTTCCCGGGTTCAAGGAAACTTGCGAGGAATACCACGACGCCATGATGGCGCTGGCTCGTAAGCTGGTCAGTGCTTTTGCCATCAGCCTGGACCTCCCGGCCAATTACTTCGAAAAGAAGCAACAGCATCCCATCACGATCCAGCGCTTCCTTCACTACCCCGCCCAAACTGGGGAAGTCACTGAGAAGGAAATTGGCATCGGCGCCCACACCGACTACGGGTTCCTGACAATCCTTTCCCAGGACGCCGTCGGCGGCCTGCAGGTTCAGAACAGCGTAGGCGAATGGATCACCGCCCCTTCCATCGAAGGTGCCTTCGTCATCAACATCGGCGACCTCGTCAAGACCATGACCAACGGCCGCTACTCCTCGACCGTGCACCGGGTCGTCAACACCAGCGGAGCCTCTCGGTTCTCAGTCGGATTCTTCATTGACCTCGACTACGACGCTGTCGTTGAAGTCGTTCCCACCTGTGTGGACAAGGACAACCCCGCCGAGACTGCGCCCTTTACCTGCGGCGAGTACAAGTACGGCCGCTTCGTAAAGGTCTACCCCCACCTGCAGGAAACTGACAAGACACTTACCCCGGCCTCCTAACAAAACCCCCGGGCTTTAGGCTTTTTCCGCGTTTGGCCTTTCCTGCTTTGTTGGCTTCTGCCTTCTGCTCGTCAAATAGCGCTGTTCGATCCGATTGAAAAGCTTCACCCCCGGCGACTGCAGGCTGGCACCGGGGGTGAAGCTACTGGCTCATCTGGCTTGCTGCTGGCAGCGAGAACTGGTGAAAACTGCAGGATGGAATAGAAGCTATTTCAAAGTAATTGAATCTCCCGGCGCCGGCAGCGCATCCGCAACACGCATCCCGACAGTCGGGAGCCGGCGTCGGGACCCCAAGCCGGATCAGGCTGAACCAGGGCCTAAGGCCAAAAGAGATTGCATTAGTGGGCCAAGGCTAAGCGGTTTTCTCATTGTCCCTCTTTTGCATGTCCTTCAACGCCGATAATTGATCGTCATCAAGTAGAGCAGGCACCGGAGTGTGCTGGGGAAGCGAACTCTTAGCCTGAGTCAGGAAGAAGACACCGGCCTTCTTGCGTTTCCGGCAAGGAGCGGCGCTTCGGCGATACCTGGGATAGTTACTGCAGTGAGGGCCCTCAGGACGTCGAACGCCCGTCAAATGCAGCAGCAGATGCGCGTAGAAGGCGGGCGACTGTGTCCGCGGGCGTGCTCGTCGGCCGGCGCCTGTCAAACCGTCGGAGAACAATGCGTCGGGTCCCCAACCCGGGGACGTCCAGGACGTCCATGCCGTCCTGCACCACACCGCGTAACGCCAGGGTGGGTACGATGGCAGCGCCTTCCCCCGCAGCGACGAGCGCGAGGGCAGTAATAGTGTCCTGGTACTGATGCACAGTCTCGACCGATTCACTTGTCGACTGACGGAGTCGCCCGAGTACTGACGCGTTGGCGGCTGATGACTCGACGCCGAGCCACGGAAACGGCAGCCGCCTGAGATCGATATTCTCGGTGGTAAGAAGGGTGCCCGAGGGAACGACCAATTTCCATGGCTCATCCATAAGGGGCTCATCCGTCATTCCTGCAGACATGGCGTGCTGCTGGTCTGTCGTGGAATCGAGCTCGACCACGACAGCATCGAGTTGGCGCTGTCGAAGGAGCCGCATCAAAGCCGGAAAGTCATCCTCAACGATCCGGATCTGCAGTTGCGGGTACTCGCTACGCCACGTCGGCAGTCGGGGGATCACAACTGCTCGGACAAAGCTCGTGAATCCGCCCACGCGCACCACCCCCGCGACGTTCGCTCCGCTTTCCATCCGGGCACGGGCGACGCTCAGGATGCGTTCAATGTCTTCGCCGGCTTCTGCCATCGCCATTCCCGCCTGCGTCAACACCGAACCTTTGGGTGTGCGCACCACCAGGGCGTGCCCCGTCTCGCCCTCCAACTTGCTCAGCTGCTGCGATACGGCCGATGCCGTGATCCCCAGCTCGTCAGCTGCGGCAAGAACTCCTCCAGTACGGGCAACGGCCAGCAACACCCGGAGCCGACGCGGATCAATGTCCATGTTAAGAAATTCTAAAAGGCCCCTTTATTTAATTGCAATTGATCTAAACACCGCTCTTCCTCATAATTGCTCTTGAAGGGCCCTAATACTCGACCCGCCAAAGGACCCATCACGGGGAAGGCGGCCGACCCCTGACTGAAAGGACACAATGGAACTGCTGTGGGAAATTTCCGGCTGGGCGGGTGCTGTTGCGATACTCACGGCCTACCTGACCGTGTCCATGGGGTGGTTGAAAGCGGGAAGGGGCTTCCAAATAGCAAATCTGCTGGGTTCCTGCGCCTTCATCGTTAATGGCACGTTCCATGAAGCATGGCCGTCGGTAGTCACCAATATCGCCTGGTTCCTCATATCGGCAGTAGCGCTTTTTCGCTTGCGGTCCACAGCCGAGTCGCTGGTTGCAACTGGCGATGTCCCGCACGCGCAATTTCCGGGCGTGCCTGACACAACCGCTCAACTGGCTGTCGTTAAAGCTGCTTGAGCAGCCCGGTTTACCTTTCCAACTCAGCGAGCCGGCAGAGCGACTGCGCTGCAGGTTCAGCCGCGGATGCGCATGTCTCTCATCTCCTGCTTAGCAGCAAGGCCGAACGCCGATAATAAATATTCTGTAAAGCTGGGGGAGCGGGAAAAAGCGCCCGTGGTGACGGTGCGACCGTGGAGCAAAGCGCCGGCAACTGCAATGGCTTGTCATAGGTCGCTGCAATACTTGCGGCATGAACTCCGCACCCCGTCGCCTAGATGTTGTGGGCAGCAATATGGCCAACAGCCTCAATAAGGCTGTTGGCTACTACCAGCACATGGCCAAGAGCATGACGGCTAATGATGACACTCAGACATATCTGCGAAGCGCGATAACTGCCGCCCAAATATCGCTAGAGCAGCATTTGCGAGGCTATGACTCATTCGATGCGCTTGCTTTCACTCGGCTCGCTGCCGGTCCGTGGGATTTCACTGGCCTCAGGGAAAGCGAAAGCCATGTCGAGGGTTCCCAAGCTGCCCAGGATGTCGTTGCGCTAACGCTGCTGGGGATGGGGCTGCCACGGCAACCGTTAACGGGGAAAAACTCCGGTCAACCAAACCCTGCAGAAGCGCTTCGTCTGGCTGCGGACATTGTGACCGCGGCGCGAACACTCGCCCTGTTTCGCGGCCAGAGAGCGAACCAGCCGCTCGGAATTCTCGCTGGTGAGTTCATGGGGTACGAGCTGTCTGTCCGCGGACGCCAGTATGAATCGATCGCCCAGGAAGTCAATACTGAGCTCCTCGGTCACCCAACCGTCTCGTCTGTCTTGAGCAACGTACTCGGATTTACTCTCAACGACGTCCGTGCTGTCCGCGAGGCATCAACGGCCTTAATGAACGATCGCTTGTTTGGCGCCCGGGACAGACTTGGGGAAGCCAGCAAAGCCGGCGTACCGGCCGATCCGGAATCTTTCAGGCGCGACATTAATCTCATGATGAATGAGTGCCGGTTGTTCGGCGCCGTTTCGGCTGCTGATGTCGCTGACCGTTCTGGGGTCGACGAATCGACTGTGCGTGCCATCCTGGACTTCTTAAGCACCACCCGGCCGGTGGAAACCGACATCAATCCAGTCCTACGGTTCGTTGACGGTGAACTTCCCGCTCCGTGGGGATGCATTGCTGATAGCGATGAATACCTCCTTCTCAACGGTTTCCTGAGCGAAGATGAATTGCGCCGGAATGTCGAACGAGGCCTCATCTCGGCTGCTGCCGAGAAAAAGGGCGGAGCCGCAAAACTGTGGCCGAAGTATGACAAACGGCGTGCTGTTTACTCCGAGTCGAAGGCTGCGGAACTACTCAGCAAGCTCTTACACGGGGATAGGCCGCTCTGGGAAGGGCAAAAGTACATTGGCCCGGTTGATACCAGGGACACACCCAGCCTGGGCCGTGAGGCCGACCGTACTGCTGTAGAGACTGACAAGTACGAGTCTGACATTTTGTTCCTGGTCGATGGAGTAGCTCTTTGCGTTGAGGTAAAAGCCGCGTCAATCACCGAGAAATCCCGCAGTGGCAACCCCCAGCGGTTAGCCAAGGATCTGCAGAAGACTCTCAAGGAGGGCAACGAGCAAGCCGATCGATTGACGCGCCTCATAAGCACAAACGGAGGCGTTTGGAATGTCGAAGGCGAATGGCTCGACTTGTCTTCAGCCTCCGAGATTCACTCAATCGTCGTGATGCTCGACGACATGGGCCCCCTATCCCTGTCCATGAATGTGCTGGCGAACGAAGGCATCATCGAATCTGACGAAGTCCCGTGGATCGTCAGCATGCACGACTTGACCGTGATAAGCCGAACCGTCGATCACCCCGCCCAGTTTCTCGAATACCTGCGGCGTCGCAGAAGCCGCAGGCTCGCGACAATGGTCGATGGCGTCGACGAGTTGGACATGTTCATGTGGTTCCTCACCGGAGGAATGTACTTCGATCCTGACCCGCACGAGATAGCCAAACACATGCCAGTAGAGTCGCCTGTCAAGGGCTCCGAAGTGCGCCGCTACGAAGCGCAGCCTCGTGTTCGACTAGGCACGCTTACTGACGCACTCGATGCATGGTTCTACTGGCAAGAAGCCCTTTCACGGACTGAGGCGGCAAAACCATGCAGGCGTGAGCAGCCGTGGGTTGAGCAGTATCTATCCGCCAGCGAAGCAGCCAAGACTTCTGGATGGCTGCGATTTGGCGCCGACTTGGTCGCCCTAAGCGAACGCGCCCAAGGAAATATTGGGAAGAATTTAAAGGAAGTGAGGCGGGCAGCACGGGATGGTGGCATTGAACGCAGCCTGACAACTCACGGTGTTAGTCTCTACGGTTCCTGGCTGCTCACGGTTTGCGTCGCGCCAAAAGATGCGAGCACGCACCACCTTGCTGAGTATATGGACGACAAGCATTACCAGACGCACTCCGACAGAGCGATGTTGCTGCTCTATCAGCCTGACGGAACGCTAATCGGAACGCGCTACTTGGGCACGCCACAAGAACGAACCGCCGACCGCGACCAGGCCATAGAAATCACGCCGCTAACAGATCTTAAAATGACCTTCACTCAACTACCTCCCAGTGCTCGTCGCAGCACAGTCCGCCTGCGTGGCGGGCGAGGAAAGAAGAAACGCAAGTAGCCGCCCAGCCAATGCACGACCGCCACCGCCAGATAGTCCCTTGCGCGTTCAACCGCCGCGAAGCGGCTAACTAGCCAGCCAGCGAGCTGGAATAAACGGTGATGCTCTGGGCGGTCTTTGGCGGACCTGGCGCAGCCGACAGGACAAAGGCCTGCGGTTTCGTAGACCGAACCGGGGGAGGGATGAGGCTCTTCATAACATTCGTCGGACATGGAATCTCTCCCTCTTCGACGGCAAACTACCATTCAGCTCTTACGGGTGTGGATCGACGTAGATTCTAAATCGATCCACACCACGAGCACTCAGCAACAGCGACAAGCCCCCTCACCCAATAGGCGCCGGCCCCAGCTCATCGAGCAGCTTCTGCATGGCCACATAAGCCTTGTTGCGGTAGGCGATCAGCTCGGGGGTACGCTCCGCGGGCACGTTGAGGAAACCGGCGCCGGTCTTAGTGCCCAGCTTCCCGGCCTCCACCAGGTCGCTCAGGATTTTAGGGGTGGCGAACCGTTCCGGGAACTCCTTCTGCAGGGACTTGTAGCAGAAGTTGTACACGTCCAGCCCGGCCATGTCGGCAATGGCAAAGGGCCCGAAGAACGGCAGTCGGAAGCCGAACGTGGTGCGCACCAGGGTGTCCACGTCGTCCGCCGTCGCGATGCCCTGCTCCACCAGCTGCGCCGCCTCGTGGAACAGCGCGTACTGCAGGCGGTTGAGCACAAAACCGGTGGTGTCCTTGACCACGGCGGTCTGCTTGCCGGCGGCATGGACCAGCTCGCGGACGGCGCCCACGGTGGCGGCGGACGTTCCGGCGTGCGGAATGATCTCCACGCCGGGAATGAAGGGCGACGGGTTGGAAAAATGCACGCCCAGGAACCGTTCCGGGTTGCTGACCGGCGCGGACAGTTCGGCAATGGAAATGGTGGAGGTGTTGGAGCCGATGATGGCGTCTGGCCGGGCCGCTGCACTGATGCGGGCCAGCGTCTGGTGCTTGACGGCCAGGATTTCGGGGACCGCCTCCTCGATGAAGTCCGCGTCCGCCACGGCCTCCTCGATGTCCTTTGCGGCCCACAGGTTCTGCTTCAGGATCTCGGTGGAACCGGCAGGGAACAGCCCATCGGCCACGAACTGGTCTGACTCAACCAGAAGCCGGTCGTAGTTTCCCTGGGCCACCTCGGCGGACACATCGGAAAGAGCCACGCGGGCACCTCCCAGCGCCAGGACCTGCGCGATCCCGCCGCCCATGTAGCCGGAGCCCACGATGGCGATCTTCCGGGCGCCGGGAGCGCCAGAGCTGGAACCGATAGTTGGGTGGGATGGGTTTTCGGTCATGATCAGACTGCTTTCGTGGATTCGGGTTCGTAGGAGCAGATGGCGTCCACCTTCGCGGCGGAGGCCGAGGTCTCGTCAAACCGGTAGCCGAGCCATTCGCCCACCAGTTTCTTAGCCAGTTCCAGGCCGATGACGCGCTGGCCCATGGTGAGGACCTGCGCGTTGTTGCTCAGCACCGAGCGCTCCACTGAGTACCCGTCGTGGGCCGTGACCGCCCGGATTCCCGGGACCTTGTTGGCCGCGATGGCCACGCCCAGCCCGGTGCCGCAGATCAGCAGGGCGCGGTCCGCCTCGCCCTGGGCCACCTTGCGGGCGGCGTCGACGGCGACGTGCGGGTACGCGGTGGTGTCGCCGGCACCAACGCCCACGTCCAGGACGGACGCAACACGGCTGTCAGCTTCGAGCATCGCCTTCAGCGCGTCCTTGTACTCGACGCCGGCCTCGTCGTTCCCGATGACGATCCGCCATCCCGCCGCAGCGCCGGCGCTCATGCCTGGGCCCCCTGTCCGGCAGCCACAGCAGCCATGGGAGAGGACAGGGGTGGCGAAGACTCGAAGTAGTCAGAGACCCGGGTGGCGATCAGCGCAAAGGACACCGCTCCCGGATCCGGGTGGCCCAGGCTCTTTTCGGCCAGCGGCCGCGCCCTTCCCTTCAGCGGCCGCAGGGATGCGGTGGCGTCGGCCGCCTGCCGGGCGGCGGTCACCGCGGAGGCCAGCGCCCCGGTCACTGGCGTGCCGCCGTCGAACGCCGCAACGAAGGCGTTCCGGAAGGGAAGCAGTGCATCCACCATGGTCTTGTCGCCCACATCAGCCTTGCCCAGGGTGGTGACGGCGTCCGCGAAGGCGGTCACGGCGGCCGCCGCGTCCCCGCCGCTGTACGAGTCCTTGTTGCCGAGGGCCCGCCCTGCCGCCGCCAGGGCCGATCCCCAGAGCGCCCCCGAGGTGCCGCCGGCGCGCTCGCTCCACGCTTCGCCTGCCGCGGTAAGGACGCGGTGAACCGAAAGTCCCGCGCCAACAGCTTCGCCGGCCGCCGCCACCGCGGCGTCCACGCCCCGGCGCATGCCGACGCCATGGTCGCCGTCGCCGGCAATGGCATCCAGCCTGCCCAGTTCACGTTCATGGTCGACGACGGCGTCCCTCGCCTGGGCGAGCACGGCGGCTGCCAGCCGGCCCAGCCCGGCTGCTGCCGCCGTCGTATCTTCCCCCTCGGCGGCCAGGGCACCTTCCGGTGCGGCCACTTCCCGCCGTGCCCGCGGCGCCATGCTGCCCTTGCGGTACCCGGGGCTGTCGGCCGGGGCTGTCCAGTAGCGCTCCAGTTCGTCGTCCAGCCACAGCAGCGTGAGGGACAGGCCGGACATGTCCAGGCTGGTGACCAGCTCGCCGCATTCCGGCTCCACGATGGTCAGGCCGGCGGCGGTGAGGAGCTTGTCGATCTTGCCGAACAGCAGGAACAGTTCCTCGTACTTCACCCGGCCCAGTCCGTTGAGGATGGCCACCACACGGCTGCCGGCATCATCGGGCTTGTCCCGGAGCAGGCCGGAAACCAGCAGTTCGGCCAGTTCGGACGCCGTGGGCATGGGATGGTCCGAGATTCCGGGTTCGCCATGGATGCCCAGCCCGAGCGACATCCCGCCGGCCGGCACATGGAACAGGGGTTCGGCAGCGCCCGGCAGGGTGCAGCCGTCGAACGCCACGCCGAGGGACCGCGTGCGGTGGTTGGCCAGCACGGCAAGCCGTTCGACCCCGTCCAGGTCCAGTCCCGCTTCAGCTGCGGCGCCGGCGATCTTGAAGACCGTCAGGTCCCCGGCGATCCCGCGGCGTTTCTCGATCTGGTCCAGCGGGGCGCTGGCGATGTCATCCGTGACCAAAACGGTGCGGGTCTCGATGCCTTCGGCGTTGAGGCGCTGCTGCGCCTCGCCGAAGTGGATCACGTCCCCGGCGTAGTTGCCGAAGCTGAACAGAACGCCGCCGCCCGCGTTGGCCGCCTTGGCCACCCGGTACGCCTGCCCGGCTGACGGCGACGTGAAGATGTTGCCGCACACGGCGCCTGCGGCGAGGCCAGGACCCACCAGGCCGGCGAAGGCCGGGTAGTGGCCGGAGCCGCCGCCCACCACCACGGCCACCTGGCCGGCGGGCACCTCGGTGGAGCGGACAACGCCGCCGTCCACCCTGGCCACGTAGCCGCGGTTGGCTGCCACCAGGCCGTCCAGTGCCTCCTCCGCAAAGTCTGCGGGGTTGTCAAAGATCTGGGTCATGGTTTCCTCATCGAATCCTCGGGTTGGGATAGGCCGTGGTGCAGCGATTACACGCGGGCGGGCTGGGCCGGCTGCTGCCGGCCCTGGGCTACCTGGCTGCTGCCCAGGGCGTATCCATCGGTCTTGGGGATGACGTGCCGGCGGAGGTAGTCCTGGTTGCTGGCGGAGACACTCAGTCCGTCCCCGCCGTAATGCTCGGTGCAGAGGATCCCCTGGAACCCGGCTGCCAGGGCCACCTTGAAGGCCTCCCGGTAGTTGATGAGTCCGCTCTCCATGGGAGACGGCATCGCCACATACATGTCCCGGGACGCGTCCTCGTCCCGGAGGTAGTTCTTCATGTGCCAGAAGTTGGCGTACGGGAGCGTTTTGGCCACCAGTACCCGCCAGTCCTCCACCGGCCGGTGCAGCCGGATCAGGTTTCCAAGGTCCGGGTTGAGGCCCACATTCGGGAGACCAATGTCCTGGACAAGGCGCACGGACGAATCTGCGGTGCCCAGGTACGTGTCCTCGTACATTTCGAGTGAGAGCAGGAGGCCCACCTCGGCGGCGTGCCGGCCGAGTTCCCGGAGGCGGGTGACGGCGTTGCCCCAGGTTTCCCGGTCACCCTCCGGGTCCTTGTGCCCTTCAACCGTCCAGAACCACAGCTGTTTCTGCTGCTCCGGCGTGATGGCCTGGTGGAGTCCAAAGGACACAACCTCGCAGCCCAGCTCCGCCGCCGCGTCAATGGTCCGGTGGCTGTACGCCAGGTTGGCTTCCCAGTTCCGCCCGTCAATGACGCTGCGGCGGATGGCGGAGATAGCAGGGGTGCCGATGCCCACGTCCTGTGCCGTCTGTTTGAACTCAGCCAGCCGGTCAGGGCTCAGGTCGCCCGGGCGGACCCAACTGTCCGTCAGGTCCGCGTTGGCGAACCCGGCCTCCTTGACCTCGGTCAGCACCTCCGCCCAGGCGGACGGATCGGCGTCGTTGATGTGGGTTCCCTGCGCGCTGGTGCCCGGGAAGGGCAGCATGGCCGCGGTAATGGGCCAGTTCTCGGCGGTGTAGGCCATGCCTAGACCGCTTCCTGCGTCTGGAGCCTGTCCAGTTCCTCCGCCAGGACGGCCAGTTCGACGCCCGCCGGCCGCTCAACGGTGCTGCGGATGGCTACCGCTGCGCCGCTGTGGGCTGATTCGAGGACCGATTCCATGACCTCGAGGGCGTGGTAGGCCATGGCCCCGCCTGCCCGGGGCTCGGCCCCCGCAGGAGTGGACGCCAGGTCCGCGATGCCGAAGCCGCGCCCGGAGTCAACATACCCGGCGGACACCGGAAGGGTTTCCCAGTCCTCCGCCCCGAGGGAAAACAGCTGGACGTCGCCGTCGAAGTGGTTGGGGTCCGGGACCACCAGGGAGCCGCGCTCGCCGTGGATCTCGATGTTGGGCGACTTGGACTTCACGGCGTCGAAGCTCATGAACAGGGTGGAGAGCGCGCCGGAGGCGTGCACCAGGACACCGGTGACATGGGAATCGATGTTGACGGGGACCTTCTCGCCCTGCCGGGGTCCGGAGCCGATGGTGCGTTCGTTGCGGGTGTGGCTTGCCGCGCCGATGACCGAGACCACCGGGCCCAGGAGGGTGACCAGGGCGGTCACGTAGTACGGGCCCATGTCCAGGAGGGGGCCGCCGCCGGGCTGGTAGTAGAAGTCCGGGTTGGGGTGCCACCGTTCATGGCCCGGGGTCACCATCGTGGCGCTCGCCGAGATGGGTGCGCCGATCAGTCCGTCGTCGATCGCCTTGCGCGCCGTCTGGATGCCGGTGCCGAGCACCGTGTCAGGAGCGCAGCCGACGGCGACGCCCGCCTCGCGGGCCGCGTCCAGCACCTGGCGTGCCTCGGCAGTGGTGGCGGCGAGCGGCTTCTCGCCGTACACGCTCTTCCCGGCGGCGATGGCCTTCAGCGCCACGTCGGCGTGGGCGGCGGGAATGGTCAGGTTCAGGACCAGTTCGACGTCGTCCGCGGCGAGGAGTTCCTCGACGGAGATGGCGCGGACGCCTTCGTAGTCATCCGCCACCGCCTGGGCGCGTGCGGGGTCCAGATCCGCCACGGCCACCAGGTCGATCTGTCCGAGTTTGCGAAAGTTCGCCAGGTACTGCGCGATGATGGCTCCGCAGCCAATGATTCCGACTTTCAACGGCTTGCCCACAGCAGGCCCCTTTCGATGATGGTGCGGACGTTGTTGTCCTGGAGGATGTCGACCCGGTGTCCGGGGGTGGCAACGAAGATTCGGCCCTTGCCCCACTGGCGGGTCCAGATGGCCGGTGAAGTGACTTCGCGGTTCCAGGGGTCCCACTCGCGGACCTTCTGGGTGGTGGTGGCCAGGACGTCGATGTAGTCGTCGGAGAGCACCCAGTACTGCTCGGTGACCAAGTCGAAGTCGGAGATGCCCTGGGTGATGGGGTGCTCCGCGGCGGCGGGGAGCATGTTGACCGTGTAGGGAACATAGTTGTCCGACTGCTCGCCGACGCACTCGTCCGGGTGCTTGCCGGGGTGGCAGGCGAACTGGCCGCCGATCAGGTGCAGGTAATCCGAGTTATTGCGGTAGGAATCGGCGATGCCGCCGTGCCAGCCGGCCAGGCCCGTGCCGTTTTCGACGGCGGTCCGCAGCCCGGCGAACTCGTCCTTTTCGATGGTGGTCATGGTCATGCACTGCATGATCAGGTCCACTCCTGCCATGTATTCGGCGTCGGCATAGACCTTGGGGGATTCCTCGACGCGGACGTCGTAGCCGTTGTCCTTGAGGTAGGGGATGAAGAGTTCCGTGGCCTCGTACGGCTGGTGACCGTCCCAGCCGCCGCGGACCACCAGGGCGTTCTTGCGTTCTGTCATGTCGGGGGTTTCCTTTTGTTTGGCTGCCGGCCTGGGCCGGAAAGTCTGGGCCGGAAGGTCTGGGTCAGCGGCTGGAGAAGGCGGCGTCGAAAGCTGCTGCCGGCGGGGCGATTTGGGCGAGTTCCTTGACCATGGCCAGCGCCTGCGGTGCGCCGACGAGCCGGTCCATGCCGGCGTCCTCCCACTCGATGCTGGTGGGCCCGGTGTAGCCGATGGCGTTCAGGGTACGGAAGATCCGGTTCCACTGGACGTCCCCGTGCCCGGCGGTGACGAAGTCCCAGCCGCGCCGGGGGTCCGCCCAGGCCAGGTGGGAGCCGAGGCGCCCGTTGCGGCCATCGAGCTGGCGGACTGATTCCTTGACGTGCACGTGCAGGATGTGGTCCGCGAAGTCCTGGAGGAACATCACCGGATCCAGGTCCTGCCAGATGAAGTGGGACGGGTCGAAGTTCAGGCCGAAGCTCTTGCGGTGCCCGATCGCCTCCAGGGTGCGCTTGGCGGTCCAGTAGTCGTAGGCGATCTCGGACGGGTGGACCTCCAGGGCGAAACGGACGCCTACCTCGTCGAAGACGTCCAGGATGGGGTTCCAGCGGTCCGCGAAGTCCTGGTAGCCGGCGTCGATCATTGCCTCGGAGGCGGGCGGGAACATGGCCACCGCCTTCCAGATGGACGAGCCGGTGAAGCCTGTTACTGTTTTGACGCCCAGGCGCGCGGCGGCCCGTGCTGTGTCGTTCATGGACTCCGCGGCCCGGCGGCGCACACCTTCGGGGTCCCCGTCGCCCCAGATTTCCGGGGACAGGATGCCCTGGTGGCGTTCGTCGATGGGGTCATCACATACGGCCTGGCCGGTGAGGTGGTTGGCGATGGCGAAGACCTTCAGGTGGTTCTTCTCGAGGATGTCCAGCCTGCCCTGGAGGTAGTTGTCGTCCTCCGCGGCCCGGCGGGGGTCCAGGTGGTCGCCCCAGCAGGCGATCTCGAGGCCGTCGAAGCCCCACTCGCCGGCGAGCCGGGCCACCTCCTCGAAGGGCAGGTCGGCCCACTGGCCCGTAAAGAGCGTGATTGGTCGTGTCATGGCTGTTTCTTCTCCTGTTCCCGTGTTCACGGTCCTAGACCTTCTGCCACTGGCTGGAATTGGCGGCGCTGGCCTCCACGGCGGCCAGGACCCGCTGGACCTGCAGGGCGTCCGCGAAGGACGGCTCCGGCTGGCGGCCCTCACCGATTGCGGTGACCAGGTCCACCACCTGGTGGGTGAAGCCGTGCTCGTAGCCCAGGCCGTGGCCGGTGGGCCACCAGTTGCCGACGTACGGGTGCTCGGGTTCGGTGACGAAGATTTTCCGGAAGCCGGCGTCCGGGGACTCCGCCGCATCGTAGAAGGACAGGACGTTCATGTCCTCGAAATCGAAGGCGAGGGAGCCTTTGGTGCCGTTTAGTTCCAAACGCATGGCGTTCTTCCGGCCCAGCGCGTACCGCGTGGCTTCAAAGACGCCGATCGCGCCTGCGGAGGCACCGCCGTCGAACTTTGCACTGAAGATGGCGGCGTCATCCACGGTGACCTTCCCGCGGGGCGCATCGCCGCTGAGGTCGCCGTGGCCGCCCAGGCCCACGAGGTCCCCGGCCAGCGGGCGTTCCGGGACAAACGTTTCGAGCAGTGCCGAAACGCCGGTGACGCTCTGCCCGGCCACCCACTGGGCGGCGTCGATGCTGTGCGCACCGATGTCGCCGAGGGACCCGGACCCGGACTTGCTCTTGTCCAGCCGCCAGGTCATCGGGGCGTTGGCGTCGGAGAGCCAGTCCTGCAGGTACTGCGCCCGAATGTGGCGGATCTCTCCCAGCCGGCCCTGCTCCACGAACCGCTTGGCCAGCGCCAGTGCCGGGGTGCGGCGGTAGCTGAAGCCGCACATGGACATGACTCCCTGCTTGGCGGCGGTCTCGGCAGCGAGGGTCATCCGCTCGGCTTCCTCCACCGAGTTCGCCAGCGGCTTCTCGCACAGCACGTGTTTGCCTGCCTCGAGGGCTGCGATGGCGATCTCGGCGTGGGTGTCGCCGGGTGTGCAGATATCGATCAGGTCGATGTCGTCCCGCTCGATCAGGCGGCGCCAGTCCGTCTCCACCGAGTCCCAGCCCAGCTTGTCCGCTGCTGCCCTGGCGGCATCGGCATTCCGGCCCGCGACGGCGGTCAGCTGCGGCTGCAGCGGCAGGTCGAAAAACCGTGGTGCGGTGCGCCAGGCGTGGGAGTGTGCTGCGCCCATGAAGGCGTAACCCACCATGCCGACGCGAAGGGGCTGTGCGGGGGTCATGTGTCTGTCCTTTCGTGAAGTTCCAGGGTGTTACTTGCTGAAGCCGGCGGTGAGGCCGCTGAGCAGCTGCCGGCGGCCCACGACGTAGAGCACCAGGATGGGCAGGGTGCTGAGCACCACCGAGGCAAGCACGGCCGGGATGTTGACGCTGTATTCGCCCTGGAAGGTCCACAACGCCAGGGGCAGGACGCGCAGGCCCGGGCTCTGCGTGAGGACCAGCGGGAGCAGGAAGCCGTTCCAGACATGCAGGCCGTTGTAGATGGCGACCGTCACGATGGCGGGGCGGGTCAGCGGCAGGGCAAGCCGCCACATGGTCTGCCACTCGCTGCAGCCGTCCAGCCGCATCGATTCGAACAGTTCATTCGGCACGTCGCGGATGAAGTTGGACAGGATCAGTACGGTCAGCGGGATGGCAAAGGCAATGGAGGGAAGCATGAGTGCCAGCAGGCTGTCGTACAGGTTCAGGCGGATGATCATCAGGTAGATCGGGATGATCGTGGCCTGCAGCGGAATGGCCAGTCCCATCAGGAACATGCCATTGACCAGTTTCAGGAACCTGCCCTTGCCCCGGACAATCGCGAAGGCGGCCATGAACGAGATCAGGACCGTGGGGATGACGGCACCGAGAGTGACGATGGTGCTGTTCATGAAGTACTGCGCGAAATCCGCCTCGAGGACCATCTGGTAGTTTTCCAGCGTCGGGGAGGTGGGAAGCGCCAGCGGATTCTGGCCGAAGTACCCTTCCTGGGTCTTCAGGCTGGTGATCACCACGTAGTACACCGGGATGATGATGATGGCCAGCCAGATCCAGCCGCCCAGGCCTGCCGGGACGTTCAGCTTCCGCATCCGGGATCCCAGCCCCCGCTTTGGGGCGGCGGCGTTGGTCCGGGGGCCGGCGGGAACTTCCTCGGTGCTGCTTTTCAGGACTGTGCTCACCCTACATACCTTCCAATTGGCTGCCCTGCTTGTCCTTGCCTCCAAGGCGCTGGAGGAACAAGGCGAGTGCAAGGCCGATGAGTACGAGAATGACTGCGATGACGCTGGCAGGGCCCATGAGGTTGGCCCGGAAGCCCCGCAGGTACATGTCCAGTGCCAGGATCCGGGTGGAGTTGCCCGGGCCGCCGCCGGTGAGGACGAAGATCAGGTCGAAGTACGTCAGGGACCCCACCACCATCAGGGTGGAGGAGGTGATGATGGTGTACTTCAGCTGGGGGAGGGTGATGTGGAAGAACTGCTTGATGGTTCCCGCCCCGTCGATTTCCGCTGCTTCGTAGAGGGACCTGGGGATCTGCCGCACCCCGCCCTGGTAGATGAGCGTGTGGAACGGCACGAACTGCCAGGCGATCACGAAGATGACCAACCCAAGGGCCAGGTGGGGGACACCCAGCCAGTCCTGCGCCAGGAAGGGGAGTCCCAGCCCGGTGGCCAGGCCGAAGTTCGGGTCCAGCAAGGCTTTGAAGGCGATGGCGACCGCTGCCGATGAAAGCAGCAGCGGCAGGAAGTACAGCACGGCCAGGGCAGCCCGGTAGCGCTGGCTTCCCGCGGTGAAGACACCCAAAAGGAGGCTGATGGGCGTCTGGACCAGCCAGGAGGCGATCATGATCAGGAAGGTCAGCCCCAGTGCGTTGTACAGCCCGGGGTCCGCGAGCACGGAGAACCAGTTGCCCAGCCCTGCCGACCCGATGGCGCCGATGCCGTCCCAGCTGGCGAAGCTCAGGATGAGGACACCGGCCAGCGGCACCACGGCGAACGCCAGGAAGAAGAACAGTGCGGGCACTGTCAGCCAGGCGAGGGCGGTGTTGCGTTGTCCGCTGTGGCCCGGGTCGCCCTTGGGGCGGGCGGCCCGGGCGGCCGGCTTACGGGTGGTGGAGGCGGCGTTACTCATTTGCCCAGGGTTGCATTCATGTTCTCGGCGAACTGCTGCGGGGTGATCGACTTCAGGAACAGCTGGTCGATGTTGTTGAGCAGGGCTTCGGCTGCGGTGGGGCTGAGGGCCTGGTCCCACGACTGCTGGAAGTTGGGGGCGTTCTTGGCCAGGTCATAGACAAAGTTCAGGAAGTCCTTGTCTTCAGAGGTGTTGAGCTTGTCCTCGATGCCGTTGACGATCGGGACGGAGCCGGAATTGATGTAGGTATCGATGACCGTCTCGGTCAGGATGCCTTCCTTGAAGAACTTCTTCGCCGTCTCCTTTTCCGCGTCGGTGGCCTTGGAGGAGATCGACATGTACTGGGCGGGGTTTCCCACGCCGTTCTTCGGATCGCCCTTGCCGCCGGCAATGGTTGGGAACTGGACGAACCCCAGCTTTCCGTCCTGGACGAAGTTCTGGCCGCCCTTTTTCATTGCGCCGTAGGTCCAGGAGCCGTGCAGCATCATGGCCGCCTTGCCCGTGAACAGCAGGGCCTGGTCCGCATTGGAGTCTGCCGCGATGGAGGAGAAGCCCTTGATGAACCCATCTGCAGAGACGAGCTCCTGGATCTTGGTTCCGGTCTCGATAACGGCGGGATCCATCCAGGAGTTGGGCTTGCCTTCGAAGATGGCAGTGAAGACCTCGGCGCCGCCGATGCGGTCCAGGATGTATTCCAGCCACATCATGGAGGTCCAGCGGGACTGCCCGCCGAGGGAGAAGGGTGCAACGCCCATGTCGTTAAAGGTCTTGACCAGGGACATGACGTCATCCCAGGTCTTGGGCGGCTGGACGCCCGCCTGTTCGAACAGTTCCTTGTTGTAGAACAGGACGATCGGGGCGACGTACTGGTTGGGCAGTGCGTAGATCTTTCCGTCGACCGTGGCTGCACCGAACGACGCCGGGAAGAACTTGTCCTTCAGGTCCGGGTTCTCGTCGAACCAGCCCGTCAGGTCGTCCACCTGGCTGGCCTCGGCGTAGGTCTTCAGGGTGCCGCCGCCCCAGCCGTAGATGATGGTGGGTGCCTGGCCGGCGCCGATGGCGGTCTTGATCTTGGTCTTGTAGGCGTCGTTCTGGAAGTACGTGACGGCGAGTTTGTCGTCCGGGTTCGCCGCGGTGAAGGCGTCCACGGCCTTCTGCATGGTGGTCTGGTTGGGTTCGCCGGAGAGGTACCACATGCTGGCGCCCCCGCCGCTGCTGGAGGAACCCGGTCCCGATGTCCCACAGGCAGTGGCCGTCATGGCGGCGAAGGGGGTGAGGGCAGCAAGGGCGAGGAATGACCGGCGGGAGGTCTGGGATTGCTTCATTGCTTCTCCATCTGAAATTGCTTCGTTGCAAATGTTTGGGGCGTGAGCTCCACCAACGGTTTCGAAATATTTCGACTACGTGATTTAGGTCACGGTCTAAACTAAAGGTCAGGAGTAGCAAAGGTCAAGGCCTAATCTATTGGCCTCTTGTCAAGGCCATTCTCCTGCCTCTTGACCGCGTTCACGGAAATCTGAACAATGAGTCAACGAAACTTTTCGAAAGGTCTCACCAGATGGCAACGAAGATCCCGGAACGGGCCAAGCCGACGCTTGCCTCCGTTGCCCAGCAGGCCGGGGTTTCCGCGCCCACTGTCTCGAAGGTGGTGAACGGCCGCGAGGATGTGTCGCCGGAAACCCGGGCCCGCGTATTGGCCGTGCTTGAGCAGGCCGGGTACCAGTCCCCGCTGCAGCGCCGTTCCGCCGGTGAGACCGGCACGGTGGTGGAGGTGGTCATCGATGTCCTCGATTCCGCGTACACCATCCAGGTGCTTAACGGCGTGCTGCAGTCCGCGGCCGATGCCGACGTCGAGATTCTCGTCAGCGTCACCGGCCCCGCAAGCCATGGCCGGCGCAGCCCGGAGCGCCGCGCACAGCGCATGGTGGACGAGGGCAGGGCCGGAATGATCGTGGTGACCTCAGCCTTCAGCGAAACGCAGCTGCACCCTTTCCGGCGCCGCCAGATTCCCGTCGTCGTCATCGACCCGCTGAACCCGCCTTCCGCTGACGTGGTCAGCATCGGGGCCACCAACTGGGCCGGCGGCAAGGCGGCCACGGAGCACCTGCTTGAACTGGGGCACCGCCGCATCGCGTACATCGGCGGCATCGAGAAGGCCGAGTGCAACCAGGCGCGGCTGCACGGCTACATGGCCGCGCTCATGGCCCACGGCGTACCGGTGGACCCGCAGTACATCTGCTCCGGCGGCAGGTTCCGGCGGGAGGGCGGCGTTAAGGGCCTGCAGGCGCTGCTCGAGCTGGACAAGCTTCCGACCGCGATCTTCGCCGCCAGCGACACCATCGCCCTGGGCATTCTTGGGGAAGCGGGCCGGCACGGTATCCGGGTTCCCGAGGACCTCAGCCTTATCGGTTTCGACGGAACGAACCAGGGCGAGGAGTCGGTGCCCTCGTTGAGCTCCGTAGCCCAGCCGCTGGAGGAGATGGGGCGCGCAGCGTTCCGGTCTGTGCTGCGCCAGGCGCGTGGGGAGGTCCTGGATTCGCACCGTGTGGAGCTCGCCACGCATCTGATTGTCCGCGATTCCACGGCGCCTCCCGCGGACTGAGGTCCCCTTCACGCTGCCCGCCGTCGCCTTCTACCTTTTCGCACAACGATATGTCGTCAGCGGTATGACCGCGGGCACTGTTAAGGGATGACATTCCACCTATGAAAATCACCAACCTCGACACAGTCGTCGTCGACTTCTACCGGACGAACCTTATCTTTGTCAGATTGAGCACCGACGAGGGGCTCACCGGCATCGCTGAGGCAACCCTGGAGGGCCAGGAACACGCGGTCCGCGGCGCCGTCGCAGTTCTCGCGGACGCCGTCCGCGGCAAGGACCCTACCCGGATCTCACAAACCATCTACGAGCTCAACCGCGATGCCTATTGGCGCGGGGGTCCTGTGTCGATGACAGCCCTCAGCGCCCTCGAAATGGCTATGTGGGATGTCTCCGCCCGCGCTCTGGGCGTGCCTGTCCACCGCATGCTTGGTGGCCAGGTGCGCGACAGGGTCCGCGCCTATGCCAACGGCTGGTTCTCGGGAGCCAAGTCACCTGGGGATTTCGCCGACGCCGCCGTGCAGACCGTTGCGCAGGGCTTCCGCGGACTCAAATGGGATCCGTTCGAAGCCGCTGACCTCACCCTCCAGCCGCGGGACCTGCGGCGTATGCTCGAGCCCGTCGCCGCGGTCCGGGAGGCTGTAGGCGATGACGTCGAGCTGTTCATTGAGGGACACGGCCGGTTCGATGTCCCCACGGCAATCCGGGTTGCCCGCGAGATCGAGCAGTTCCAACCGGTCTTCTTTGAGGAACCATGCCCGCCGGACGGGATCGATTCCCTCGTAGAGATCCGCTCAAAATCGCCGGTCCCGATCGCCGCCGGTGAGCGCTGGTTCGGACGCAACACCTTCGTGCCCGCCCTCTCACGAAATGCCGTGGACTATGTCCAGCCCGATGTCACCCATGCCGGCGGCTTCCTGGAGCTCTCGTTCATCTCCACGCTCGCCGCGGCCCACTACATCCCATTCGCGCCGCACAACCCCAGCGGACCACTCAGCACCGCGGCTACCCTGCAACTTGGAGCGATGCTGCCCAACTTCCGGTATCTGGAAATCATGGCCTCGGACGTGCCGTGGCGGAGCGAGATCTCAAACGAACGCCTCCAGTTGACCGAGGACGGGGACATCCTCATTCCCGAGGGCGTGGGCCTGGGCATCGAACTCGACTTCGACGCGATTGCCGAGCACCCGTACACACCGCATCCCATGCGCATCTTCACTGACGCAGTCGCAGATATCAGGCCGCCGGACGCCCGCTCCTACTTCAACCTCGACAGCATGCCCGCTATCTGAGCCACCGGGGACTGAACATGACAAGCATGGCTCCACAGCACGTCCTGCCGGCCGACCCCGCGGCTGCGATCCTCGTCGGCCGCGTGTGGGATCCGGTCACGCAAGGACCCAGAGTAGTCCGCGTCCGGGGCGAAGAGGTTTTCGACCTGGTCCCAGGGGTCCGCACTGTGGCCGAACTCATGGATCACGAAGACGCTGCGGAACTCGTCCTGCAAGCCTCACACGAACCCCGCTGGAACCTTGCCGAACTGGTGGAATCCTCCCTGGACGGGAACCGGAACCGGCCCCATTTGCTGTCCCCGATCGACCTCCAGGTTGTCAAAGCCTGCGGAGTGACATTTGTGGAGAGCATGGTTGAGCGCGTGATCGAAGAGCGGTGCGCCGGCGATTCTCGACGCGCCGCAGAAGTCCGCAAGACCGTCACCGGTGTTCTCGGGGGAAGCCTGGACACACTGCGGCCAGGGTCTGGAGAGGCGCAAGAGGTCAAGAAACTGTTGTCCGCACAGGGGATGTGGTCACAGTACCTTGAGGTTGGGCTGGGTCCGGACCCGGAAGTGTTCACCAAAGCTCCGGTGATGTCCTCCGTTGGCTTTGGCTCTGGCGTCGGCATCCCCAGCTTTTCGTCATGGAACAACCCCGAGCCGGAGCTGGTCCTCATTGTCGATTCCGGTGGAAAGGTCCGGGGGGCAACCTTGGGAAACGACGTCAACCTCCGGGATGTCGAGGGCCGCAGCGCACTCCTCCTCGGCATGGCAAAGGACAACAACGCGTCCTGTGCCATCGGCCCGCTCATCCGGCTTTTCCATCGGGACTTTACGCTAAACTCCCTGCGGACCGAGGAAATCACCCTCACCGTGGAGGGCGCAGACGGATATCGCCTGGAAGGCCGCAACAGCCTGGCCCGCATCAGCCGCCCCTTTGAGGAGCTCATCGCTGCGGCCAGGGGCAGCCACCACCAGTACCCCGATGGTTTTGCTCTCTTCACGGGAACGCTGTTCGCCCCCACCCAGGACCGCGATGCTGAAGGGCTCGGCTTCACTCACAAGCCCGGGGACGTCGTCACCATCAGCAGCCCCCACCTCGGGGCGCTCATCAACCGGACAGGCAGGACCGAAGACATGGATCCCTGGACCTTTGGGATTACGGCCTTGTTCAGCTACCTGTCTCAGCTGGAGATGGGGGCTCCGGCGTCAAGCGGATGATTTAGCCGCGGCGCGTGTAGCTGACTTCGGTCGCGCCCAGGGGTGCAGAGTGCAGTGTCACGTAGCTGCCCTGGGCTTTGGTCCCGTCCCCAGAGCCACCACCGGGCAGTGAAACATAGCCTGCCTCGGTGCGGCGGAAGTCTTCCAGGTGGCCGGGCAGGGTGACATAGCTGCCGCCCCGGGGTGTCCCGATCACGGCGGAGGGGGCTGCTTCGATGGTCACTGGGCGTTCGAGGATCTGGGTCATGGTGTTCTCCTGATGCGTGAGGATTGGGCGGCTGCCATCCGGGTCCCTGCCGTTCCCATGTGCGTCAGCCTTGCGGGTGTCCGCAGGGGGCAATGGGGGTGGGGTTCGATGCAGCGCGGGGAGCCGGCGCGTTGGCGCTCGGGGAACTGTTCACCCGCATACAGCCCGGATAGGGCTTCGGTGGCCTGCCATCAACGTTACGGCTTATTTTGAGTGCATCAAAATAAGGTGGCGGAACTCACGGGGCAATCACCGGGCAACGGCAGACCTGGAACCCTATTTCTTGGTGAGCCGGTACCGCTCGATCTGCCGCAGCCGCCGCATCAGGCTGTCGCGCCGCGGGTGCGGGACGGCGTCGGACGCTTCCGCGGTGAGGTCGATGTGTTTGGTGCCGTACTGCCACAGCAGCAGGTCGTCGAGCAGCCGGTCGGGACCGGGGGAGTAGCGGTGGTCCAGGGCTTTCCGGACTTCGGTGATGCGGATGGCGCTGAGCAGTCCGGCCAGCTGCATGGTCTGGTTGAGGCCGTGGGCGGCCAGGAGTTCAGCGGCCCAGCCCCAGTCGTCGTCCACCTTGCGGTCCACGTGGGGGAGCAGCGTCCGCCAGACGTCCCGGATACGGTTGGGGGTCAGCGGCGCGGCGCCCTCGCCGTCGGCATCCCAGAAACTGCGGACTTCCTCGTAGCGCTCGTGGAGGTCTGCAAAAGCTGTCTCCACCGTCTCCAGCATGGCGGCCGTGGCGGTGAACTGCCGGTCGAAATGCGGGGTCCACGCGCGCGGGTCCTCGGCCTTGAACCGGATGTCATGCTCGATCTCGCTCCACGCGTGGGCAAAGATCGTCCGGATCTGGCACTCAAAGAAGTAGCTGCCGTTGGGTACGGCGTCCGGGTTGAAAACCTGCTGGTACTCCTTGACGGCCTCATTCTGGATGGTCCGCAGGATCAGGTGCCGGCTGGAATACCCGTAGGTGCCGGATTCGATGGAGCCGATGTCCTTTTCCCGGTCCCCGCGGCAGTCGAAGAGCTGGCGCTGGTGCTTGATGATGTTGGCCACCACCGCATTCTCGGCCGGGAGCTTGGTGATCACCCGGATCCCCACCATGTCATTGAGCGTCCGGAACGGGTCCGGGAACTTCAGGACCGGCGGCCCGCCCGGTTCCAGGGGTTCCTCGATCCGTGAAATCTTCTCCTTGAACGATTCCACCGTTTTGGTGCGTCCGGTGACGAACAGCGGGGTGACCTCGGAGTCCTTCAGCATGTCCCGCAGGGTCAGCAGGACGTCCCGGGTGACCAGTTTCAGGGCAGGGCGGACGCGCTCGTAGATCTCCACGTTCTGCTCCACGGATTCGCGCAGGCTCGCGTCCAGGCTGTCCCAATGACTCGGCATGGTTCCAGCTTACGGCCGGGCACTGACAGAACGGTGGCGCCGGGCGCCCTCAGCGTTCCGCCGCGGCGGTGGATCCGCGCACCACCAGTGAACTCTCCAGCGTGACCCCGGCCTGTTCGAGCACCTCGCCTTCCATGAGGCGGCGCAGCTGCTCTCCGGCCTTCAGGCCCAGGGGGGTGGCGGGCAGGTGGACGCTGGTGAGGCCTGGATTGCTCGTGGCCGAATAGGGGAGGTCGTCGAAGCCGGCCACCGCCAGCTCCTCCGGAATCCGCACGCCGGCCACGCGGGCCTCCTGCAGCACACCGTAGGCGTGCGTGTCGGTGCCGCAGACAACGGCGGTCACCCCCTCCCGCTGCCACCCCGGCCAGGCGGCGGCGAAGGCTGACGCCGCCGTGCCGACGTCGATGGTGGTGCTGATCATGCGGTCCGCCCCGACGGTGATGCCGCGGGCGGCCGCCTCCTCCAGGAAAGCTTTCCGGCGGAGCGCAAAGGTTTCCGTGCCCGTGACGCTGTCCACGTACGCCGCCTCGCGGTGACCGGCGTCCGCAAGGTGCGCCGCGAGTTCCCGCGCACCGCTTGCCACGTCCAGGTTCACCGACGGCGCGTAGGCCTCCAGCCCGGGCGCGTCCAGCAGCACAACGGGCGACGGCGACGCGAGGTCCTCGAGGAAGCCTGCGCTGGGTGCGTCCACCAGGAGCCCTGCCGGACGCAGGGACATGAGCCGCCGGACGTCGTCGGCCCGGGGGGACTCGCCGGCCTCCGTGACGGACAGCAGCAGCTGGTACTGCGGGCCCAGGGACTCCCGCACCCCGGCGATCACCTTGGCGAAGAACGGGTTGGAGATATCCGGCGCCACCAGGATCACGATCGAGCTCACGCCCTTGGCCAGCGAACTGCCGATGCCGTCCACCACGTAGCCAAGCTCGGCAATTGCCTCCCGGACCCTGGAAATGTTGTCCTCGGAGACCCGGCCGGCGGTCTTGCCGTTGGCCACTAGCGAGACCGTGGCCGTGGAAACCCCTGCCCGGGCGGCCACCATCGCCGCCGTGATCCGCCGCGAACGCGCGGGCTGCTGCAGCTGTTCCGCGGATTCCATACCTCGATCGTAGTGGGCAGCGGACCCGCAGGCTGTCCTCCACGGCCACACATGGCACGGCAATCCCGCGCCGCGGAGGCGGCCGCCGGACAGGAAAATGGGCGATCCCCGGCCCCCCGAAAGATGGGAGTCATGCAGGCCTTCCGGACCGGGGGCTCTGGTGGGACGATGCCCGTATGAGCGATACCAGCCATGCAACAGCGCGGGACCTTGGCCCCCGCCAGCACGCCCACGTTGCGCCGACCACCCAGGAGATCCGGACCATTGGGCAGCGCCGGCGGGAGGCGGAGGAGAAGCTTGAACAGCACCTCCAGGAAGCCCGCCAAAGGTACGAACAGCACGAGGCCCAGGCCCACCCGGAAGCCGGGCACCCCGGCAGGGAAAAGCGCCACTAGCCCGGCCCCGCACACACGCCACGCCATCCTGCACCCCTTCAGGCAGGCGATGGCATCAAGCGCTTGACCTGCGTTTACGTCAAGCGTTTGACGTGCGCCACGCAACACTGCCATGATCTCTCCTGAACGCTTCAGCTCCCCGCGCACCTGCGGGCCCCAACGACGTGGAGATCATCGTGGAACCCACTGCCCCTTCCCTTGGCCGGCAATCTTCCGGCCGCAAAAAGATCATTCTTGACTGCGACCCCGGGCATGACGACGCTGTGGCGCTGCTGCTCGCCCACGGCAACCCGGACATCGACCTGCTGGCCGTCACAACAGTGGTGGGAAACCAGACCCTGGAAAAGGTCACCCGCAACGCCCTGGCCGTCGGCACCATCGCCGGCATCACCGGTGTGCCCTTCGCCGCCGGCTGCGGACGCCCCCTGGTGCGCAGCATCGAAACCGCCCCGGACATCCACGGGGACAGCGGCATGGACGGCCCGGAACTTCCGCCGTCGGACATTGACCTGGACCCCCGCCACGCGGTGGACCTCATCATCGATACCGTCATGGCGCACGAGCCCGGCACCGTCACCCTGGTGCCCACCGCCGGCCTGACCAACATCGCCCTCGCCGCCCGCAAGGAACCGCGCATCGTGGAACGCGTGAAGGAAGTTGTCCTCATGGGCGGCGGCTACCACGTGGGCAACTGGAGCGCCGTGGCGGAGTTCAACATCATCATCGACCCCGAGGCCGCGCACATCGTCTTCAACGAAAAGTGGCCGGTGGTGATGGTGGGCCTGGACCTGACCCACCAGGCGCTCGCCACCCCGGACGTCGTGGAAAAAATTGCTGCGATCGGCACCAGGCCCGCAAAATTCGTCACCGAACTGATGGACTTCTTCGCCCACACCTACAAGGACGCCCAGGGCTTCGACCACCCGCCGGTCCACGACCCCTGCGCCGTGGCCTATGTGATCGACCCCAGCATCGTCACCACCCGCAAGGTGCCGGTGGACATTGAGCTGCAGGGCAAGCTGACGCTCGGCATGACGGTGGCGGACTTCCGCGCCCCCGCACCGGCCGACTGCCACACCAGCGTCGCCGTGGACCTGGACCACGACAAGTTCTGGAACCTGGTCACCGAGGCCCTCGTCACCATCGGTGATCCGCTCACCGGTGCCGCGCGCACCACACAGAACACGGCCGACGTCGTACGCGGCGAAAGTGCCTCCCTCGCGGCGGGAGGGGTCAAGTAAATGACCGCCACCGTCCTCGAAACCCGGACCGCCAAGGGCAACGTCACCGCCCTGATGGTCGCCCTGCTGGCAGCCTGCGTCGCCTTCCAGCTCAACGCCTCCATGCTCAGTCCCGCCCTGGTGACCATGGGCGAGGAGCTCAACACGGACCAGGCCGTCATCGGCCTCTCCCAGACGTGGTTCTTCACCGCGGCCGCCCTGTTTTCCCTGTTCCTGCCCCGCCTGAGCGACATCGTGGGCCGCAAGAAGATCCTCGTGGGCATGATGCTCCTGATGGCCGTGGGGTCCGTCATCGCAGCCCTCGCCCCGGACGTCACCTGGCTCTTCGTGGGCCGCATCATCCAAGGCGTCAGCGGCCCCACCGTTCCGCTCTGCCTCATCATGCTGCGCTCCGCGGTCAGCAACCCCCGCAAATACGGCACCCTCATGGGCCTGATCACGGCCGTCAACGGCGGCGTGGCCGGTGTGGACTCCTTTGTGGGCGGCTACTTCGCCGAGAACTTCGGCTTCCGCAGCATCTTCTGGCTCATGGTGGTGCTGGCCCTGGCTGCCACCGCGCTGATCGCGTTCCTGGCCGGTGAAAGCAAGCCGGCCGCCGGCACCCGGATGGACTGGCAGGGTGTGTTCTTCATTGTCGTCGCCGTGGGCGCGCTGCTCACCGCCCTGAACGAAGGCGCCAAGCTGGTGGGCGCCTTCTCCTCCGGCACCCTGATGCTGAGCCTCACGCTGGTGCTGGTGTCCGCCGCCGCGTTCTACCTGTTCTGGCGGACCGAAAAGCGGGCCAGCCAGCCAATGGTTGAGACCGTGCACCTGCGCCAGCGCTCCACCTGGGCGCCGCTGCTCACCACCACGCTGACCATGACCGGCATCTTCGCCGTCATCAACGGCATCGTCCCCGCCTACGTCCAGGCCGCCGACCCCGGTTTCGGCATCGGACCCACCGAAATGTCGCTCATCATCCTCACGCCGTATGCCCTTCTCGGCTGGGCGGTGGGGCCACTCAGCGGCAGGCTCGCACCGGTGCTCGGCTACACCAAGGTGCTGCGGATCGGCCTCCTGGGCAGCATCGCGGCGCTGGCCATCATCGCGTTCTTCGGCCTGGACAGCCTGCCCCTGATGATCGCCGGCACGGTGTTGCTGGGCATCACGTACGCCGGTACGGTCAACATCATGCTCAACGGACTCGGTGTTGTCCTTTCACCCGCCGGCAACCCGGGCTTCCTGCCGGGCATGAACGCTGGCGCCTTCAACCTGGGCGCAGGCCTCAGCTTCCTGGTGCTGCCCGCCGTCCTGGTGGCGACGGCGGCCCTCGGCGATGCAAAGGCGTCCTACCTGACCGTCGTGGTGGTCGGCCTCGCGCTCACCATCGCAGCGTTCGCCGCCTCGCTCCTGATCCCCAAGCCGGTTGAAGCCGAGGTGGCGGAGTGAACGCCGCCGTCGACCAGGCAGGCCGGATCGTCGTCGTCGGCTCATTGAATGCCGACCTCACCATCTACTGCGAACGCCTTCCACTCCCCGGCGAGACAGTGCACGGCAACGGCTTCGCGGTGAACCCGGGCGGGAAGAGCGCCAACCAGGCAGTTGCCGCGAGCCGGCTGGGCGGGAGCGTCAGCCTGGTGGGCGCGGTGGGGGAGGACCCCAACGGCGCCATGCTGCTCTCCTCCGCCGCCCGCGCCGGGGTGGACGTCGGGCACGTCCGCACAGCGTCCGAGCCCACGGGCGTGGCGGTCATCGCGGTGGATGCCGGCGGCGAGAACAACATCATCATCTCGGCAGGCGCCAACGGCACCCTGTCCCCGGCGGACGTGGCGGAGGCCTCGGACGTCCTGGAGCAGGCCGCCGTCGTCTGCCTTTGCCTGGAGGTGGGCATGGAGACGGTGCTCGCCGCGGCACAGGCAGGGCACGACGCCGGCGCAACAGTCCTGCTCAATCTCTCGCCGTACGGCGAGGTGCCGGAGGAGCTGACCGCCCTCACCGATGTCCTGCTGGTCAACGCGCATGAGGCCGCGCTGTTCCTGGGCGACGGTGCCGCGGCCCCGGACCCCGGTGCTGCTGATTCCGAGTGGGACCGGGTGCGCCTGCGCTTTGCGGAGCGGGGGATCCGGCAGGTGCTGGTGACGCTCGGTTCGCAGGGCTCGGTGGTGCTGGACTCGGTTGCTCCCGAGGGTTCCCGGGTGGTCCGTATTGCGCCCACTACGGTCAAGGCCGTGGATACCACAGGGGCGGGTGACGCCTTCACCGGTGCCGTTGCCGTCCGGCTGGCCGCCGGGGACGCGCTCGCCGGAGCGGCTGCCTATGCGTCCGTGGCTGCGGCCCTGGCCACCACGCGGAAGGGAACGCAGGCCGCGTACCCGGAGGCGGCTGATGTGCAGCGGGTGCTGCGGGCCTAGGGAGTAACGTCAGGCGCCGCCGTGGTGCGCGACGCCAGGAAACACGGAGAGGGTGGGGATGCCGCTGCGGCCTCCCCACCCTCTCCCGTTTTGCAGCCGGTCCCCTACTTGGCCAGGAAGGTCAGGAGCGCCTGGTTGAACTCATCGGGGTGGCTCACATTGCAGCCGTGCGGGGCGTCACGGAGGACGTGCAGGTCGCTGCTGGGCAGTGCTGCATGGGTCCGGGCGCCGGATCCTTCGAGGGGCACGGTGCCGTCCCCGTCGCCATGGAGAACGAGCGCCGGGACGGTGACGTTGGGCAGGTCGCCGCGGAAGTCGGTGGTACCGAAGGCCTCCATGCAGGCCAGGGCGGCTTTCTTGTCAGCCTGCTTGCACAGCCGGAGGGCATCCTGCCGCTGCTGCTCGGTGACCTTCAGCTCGCCGTTGACGGAGAAGAACTGGCGGGTGAAATCGTCGTAGAAGGACTCTTCATCCTTGCTCAGGCCGGCGGTCATTTCGGCTGCTGCTTCCTTGGTGAGGGGCCCCTCCGGGTTGTCTTCGCCCTGCATCATGTACGGGGGGACGGCCGCGGCGAAAACAACGCTGCGCACCCGGTCGGAACCGAACTTGGTGAAGTAGCGGGCTACCTCGCCGCCGCCCATGGAGAACCCCACGAGCGTCGTGTCGTTAAGGTCCAGTGCCTCGAGGAGGGCGTTCAGGTCCTCCGTGAGGGTGTCATACGTGTAGCCGCCGTGGGGCTTGTCGCTGCGCCCGAAGCCTCGCCGGTCGTAGGTGATGACCCTGTAGCCGGCAGCCTGCAGTGCCGGAACCTGGGTGGCGAAGGATTCCCCGGACAGGGGCCACCCATGGATGAGGACCACAGGCCGGCCCGTGCCGCCCGTGTCGTCGACGTGCAGGTTGGTGTCCTTGAACAGGCCGTGATGGGCAGTAACTTCTGTCATGAAGAGCCTCCGACTGTGAGATGGGATCGGCGTCCGTGGCCGAACGTTAACTCATTCGTCAGCAGGCTGTCTTTCGGATGGGTCGTGGTTTACTGCGGTGGCTTCCGTGGACCCCGGCCGGTCAGGGGCCGCCGTCGTGCTTGATGCCGGGTGCCCCCGGAACTTCGGCGGGGCGCCCGGTGAAACGGTCCATGGTCCGGTTGATGCCCAGCACGTCCATGAGCCGGTCGAAGGCGGCGACCGGAAGCAGCCGGGCTGCCGGGACCAGGTTCACTAACGGCGGGAGGACCAGCTTCTGCCGCCCGCTTTCGACGGCGTCCAGCACCTTGGCCGCCACGGCCTCCTCTTTGAGGATGGGAAGCAGGCGCGGGAACCGGGTCCGCACGCCGTCGAACATGCCCGTATCGATGTAATAGGGGCAGACCACCAGCGTGTTGACGCCGGTCCTGCCCGCCCGCAGCTCGGCGCGCAGTGACTCGTTGAAGCCGAACGCCGCAAACTTGCTGGCTGAATAATCGGTCTGCCGCGCGACGCCCACCAGCCCGGCGGCGCTGGCAACTGTCACTACCGTGCCGCAGCGGCGGGCAGCCATGCCGGGGAGGAATGCGCGCGTCACCCAGTACAGTGCCAGGACATTGACGTTGAAGGTCCGCTCAATATCCTCGTCGGCAGCGTCCAAAAGCAGCCTGCCCGTGACCACGCCTGCATTGTTGATCAGCACGTCCACCGGACCGGCAACGGTGGCCGCCGCCTGCACGGCCTCCCTGTCCGCAACGTTCACGGTCTGCGCTTCCGCCAGGCCGCCGGCGCTGCGGATTTCATCGCGGACCTCCCTGCCGCCGTTGGCCGAGACGTCCCAGATGACCACCCGCGCACCCCGCCGGGCCGCCGCCAAAGCCATGCGGCGGCCCAGCCCGCTGCCGCCACCGGTGATGAGCACGGTGCTGCCGGAGAGCGGCGTCCCGCCGGCCATCAGCGCAGCCGTCCCATCAGCATGAGCGCGCCCTTGACCATCCTGGTGTACCGCTGGTTGGCCATGCCGGGCGGCGGCCCCACGGGAACCAGCCGCTGCTGGGCCACCGTTTGGGCTTCCGTGTACTTGAGGATGCCTTCCTTCCCGTGGCGCCGCCCCACACCGGAATCCTTCATCCCGCCCATGGGGGCATCGTGGGACGCCCACGCGGCGGAGTAGCCGTCGTTAATGTTGACCGTCCCGGCGAGTAGGCGCCGCGCTACGTCCTGGCCGTGCCGCGCGGACCAGACGCTGGCGTTGAGTCCATAGTGGGAGTCGTTGGCCAGGGCCACAGCTTCGTCGTTGTCCTCCACCTGGTAGACCGCCACCACGGGCCCGAACGTCTCCTCCCGCGCAACCACCATCTCCCCGGTGACGCCGGTGAGGATGGTGGGCTCGTAGAAGTACGGGCCGAGGTCCGGCCGGGGCCGCCCGCCCGTGATCACGCGGGCGCCCTTCGCCCGGGCGTCCTCTACATGCGCGCTGACCCGGTCCAGCTGCCGTTGGCCCGTGAGCGAGCCCATGTCGATGTCCCAGCCCGGCCCGGACCCCAAACGGATCCCTTCCACATGCGCAGTGAAAGTTGCCAGGAAGTCCTCGAAGACGGCGCGGTGGACGTAGATGCGTTCCATGCTGATGCACAGCTGTCCGGAGTTGGAGAAGCAGCCCTGCGCCGCACCCCTGGCCGCCTTGTCGAGAACGGCATCGGCGAGGACCAGGGTGGCGTTCTTCCCGCCCAGCTCACCCGAGAAGCCGATCAGCCGTTCGGCGCACTGCTGTGCCACGATCTTCCCGGTCCCGGAGGAGCCCGTGAACATGAGGAAGTCCACGCCGCTGATCAGTGCCGGGCCCAGCGTCGGCCCTTCACCGGTCACGATCTGGAACAGGTCCCGGGGAAGCCCGGCTTCCCGCAGCAGCTCCAGGGCGAGCAGTGCCGTGAACGGGGTCTGGGAATCCGGCTTGAGGACGCAGGCGTTGCCAGCCAGCAGGGCGGGGATCGCATCCGAGACGGCAAGGGTCAGCGGGTAGTTCCACGGGCTGATGATGCCCACCACGCCTTTGGGGAGCCGGTACTCCACGGTCCGGGTCAGGCCCGGCGCCGCTCCGGTGCGGCGGGCGGGGCGGAGGAAGCGTCCGGCCGTGCGCCGGTAGTAGGCGGCGGTCAGGGCGGCGTCCGCGAGCTCCTCGAAGGCATTGAGCCGCGACTTGCCGCTCTCCGCCTGGACCAGGTCCAGGATCCCCGCCTCCCGCTGGAGCAGCAGCGCGTGGAACCGGCCGACGACGGCGCGGCGCTCGCGGAGGGGAACAGCGGCCCACTCGCGCTGGGCTGCCCGGGCACTTTCGACGGCGGCCGCCACGTCATCCGGCGTGCAGACGGGGACGGCGCCCACCGTGCTGCCGTCCAGCGGGGAATGGGAGTCCTGCGTGGGCCGGCCCGGTCCGCAGGTCACCAGGTCCGGCAGGTGATAAAGATTCGCAGGCGCTGCAAGCCTGTGGCCGGTAGCTGCCGGTGTGGTCCCCGGCTCGGTGGTGCTGGTCATTGTGGTCCCCTTTGGCGGCAATGTAATTTCCGAGCCTAGCCGCAGAAGCAGACATGGGTCCGGCAGCGCCGCGGCACCCGTGAGTTCAGGCGCCGGGAGGCCGGTACTTGATCTCACCGGCTTTCTGCAGGGCTTCCATGGTGTCCTCCACACTCATCAGCACTGTGGTTTCAAACGTGCTCAGCGCGCCGCCTCCGCTGATGGCCAGTGCCACCGCTGCCATGGAGACGTTGTCCGGGGCTTCCCACAGGTTGTAGCCGTCATGGCTGCCGAAGGCATACCAGAATCCGTGCAGCTTTCCCCCTACCGATTCGATGTACGCCTGCGCGGCTTTCCGCCGGTCTTCGGGGTTGTTGATCAGCCGGCCCCAGGTCTCCGGTGTGTAGCTGAACCTTGACAAATACAGAGGCATTTTCCTGTCCCTTCATTGAGTTCTGGAGTGCGGATTCACTCAGAATGGCAGTGCGCTGATGGCACGGCAACGGGCTTTGTCATTGGCTGGCGGTACGCTCGGCACATGGTGCAGCGGCATAGGCATTACTACGGTGAAGACCCCAGCCAGTGGGGCGAGCTGTTTCTCCCTGACCTGCCCGGCGGCGGTGCCCACCGGGGTGTGGCGGTGGTGATCCATGGAGGCTACTGGCGGTCAAAGTACGGGGCGGAGTTGGGGGAGCCGCTGGCTGTGGACCTCGCCACGCACGGAATGGCGGCCTGGAACCTGGAGTACCGCCGGGCAGGGAACGGCGGCGGCTGGCCGCATACGTTCCGGGACATCCTGGCGGGCGTTGACACACTGCAGGAGTTGGCCGGTCCCCATGTCCTGGACCTGGCCAAGGTGGTGGCGCTGGGCCACTCCGCCGGCGGGCACCTCGCCGTGTGGGCGGCAGGCCGCGGCCGGCTGCCCCACCTGGGGCTGGAAGCGGAGCACCGGGAGATGAACGCGAAGGACGACGGCGTCCGCCTCACCGGGGTGGTGAGCCAGTCCGGCGTCCTGGACCTGGCGGAAGCGGAAAAGCTAAACCTCAGCGATGGTGCCGTGGCCAACTTCCTTGGCGGGCCGTCGTCGGAATTCCCCGGCCGGTACCGGTACGCGGACCCCATGGCCGCGCTCCCGCTGGATGTTCCCGTCTTCGCCGTCCACGCCACGGAGGACGAGGACGTGCCGTTGGCCATGTCCACCTCCTACGTGGAGGCGGGCAGGTCCGGACCAGTGCCTGCGCGGCTGGTCACGGTGCCCGGGGACCACTTTGCGCTGATCGATCCAGGGTCCCAGGCCTACAGAAAGTGCCGCGGACTTGTGCAGGAGCTGCTGCGGTGAGGCGCTCGGCGTGCCGAGCCCGCAGTTGTCCTGAAGTACAGTGACGGCCATGGACATTCCCTGGCCGCACGGTACCTGGACCCACCCGCCCGTTTCCGCCGTCGAGCACGGCACGGATCTGCTGGTCACCGCCAAGGAAGGCAGCGACGCCTGGCGAACCACCTCGTACGGCTTTATCCACGACAGTGAGCACGCCCTCCTGGCGCCTTTTCCGCCGGATTCCGCGGTGGAAGTGGAATTTACCGCTGACTTTTCCGAGCAGTTCGACCAGGCCGGGATCTTCGTGCGCCTTTCTGCCGAGAAGTGGGTCAAGGCCGGCGTCGAGTTTGCCGACGGCGCCTGCCAGCTCGGAGCGGTGGTCACCGACGGCGTGTCTGACTGGTCCCTGGCTCCCGTTCCGGACTGGAGGGGGATGCGGGTGCTCATCAGGATTAGCCGCGCCGGTGACGCGCTCACCATCCGGGCAAGCGCCGCCGACGGGCCTTTGCGGTTGGTCCGGGTAGTCCCGCTCGATCCCGCCGCGGATGCCCACGCCGGGCCCTTCGTGTGTGCCCCCACCAGGGCGGGGCTGACCGTGCCCTTCCATGCCTGGCGGACCACGGAACCCGACGCCGCCCTGCACTGACCCCGCCTGCCGGTCCGGACGTCGTCACGGACCGCCGTTGGCTGCCCTCTTTCTGGCAGAGTATGACCATGCTCACTGTTATTGGCGAAGGCCTTGTTGACGTTGTCCAGCGCGCCTCGGGTATTGAAGCCCACGTGGGCGGCAGCCCGCTGAACGTGGCGGTGGGCCTGGCCCGCCTTGACCACCCGGTGCAGTTCATCGGCCGGTACGGCCGTGACGCCTACGGCGATTCCGTCGCGGCGCACCTGCGCGCCAGCTCCGTCATGGTTCCAATGGGCCCCGATGACCTGCCCACCAGCGTGGCCACCGCCCTGATTGACGACGACGGCGCTGCCACCTACACGTTCGACCTCACCTGGGAGCTTCCCGGCATCGCCGACAGGCTTGCCTTCATGCTGCAGGGAACCACGCTGCTGCACACCGGTTCCATCGCCACCATGCTGGCGCCCGGCGCGACGGACGTGCTGGCCGCCGTCGAATACGCCCACCCGCACGCCACCATCAGCTTCGACCCCAACTGCCGGCCAAGCATCATCACCGACGTGGACTACGCGCGCCGGCACACGGAAAAGTTCGTGACCCTGGCTGACGTGGTCAAGGCCTCCGATGAGGATCTCGCCTGGTTGTACCCGGACATGGACGTGCTGGATGCCGCACGGCGCTGGTTGTCGCTGGGCGGATCCGAAGGGCCCGCGGTGGTGGTGGTCACGCGGGGCGCCGAAGGGCCCTGGGGAGTGTGCCATGCCGGTGAAGCAAAAGTGCCGGCACCCCGGGTTGAGGTGGCGGACACCGTGGGTGCGGGTGATTCGTTTATGGCGGCGCTGCTGTCCGGCCTGGTGGACCGCGGCCTGGACGGCGCGCAGAACCGGAAGGACCTGCGCGAGCTGCCGGCCGAGGGGCTGGGCGAGCTCCTGGCCCACGCTGCCCGGGCCGCCGCGGTGACGGTCTCCCGGCCCGGCGCCAACCCGCCCACGCGAGCGGAGCTGGACGCGGTCCAGTAGTTCTGCTGAGAAGTAGCTCACTTAGGTACGAAACAGACATAAAGCTGTTAGTCTGGTCTCGCACCTAGAGAGAGTGAGCAATGATGCTTCTCGAAAGAGACCTCATCCAGTCCGTCGGCTTCCGCAACGTCACCGAGGGCGGGCGCGTGACCGGCTTCCAGTTCCGGGTCCGGATGCCTTCGTACCGCGGCATGGCGGCGTCCCTCATCGACGGCATCGCAGTCCGCGTGGGCAGCATGGTCGACGTCGGCCCGGACGTTCCGCTGTGGACCTTCGGAGGGCAGACCTACACCCTCCAGCAGCTCTGGGACAGCGAGGGCGTGCGCTGGCCCCTTGAGGATGCGGCGGTAGTCACCGTACCGTTCGACGGCGGCCTGCCCCAGGGCGTCCACGAGATCACCATTGAGCTGCGGCTGCGGATGTCCTACATTCCGGTCGAACACCAGCCCACCATCCACCGCGTCAGCCGCGCGGTGACGCTGGCCCCGGAAAACGGTGAGGGCACCTTCCGCTACGGCGTTTCCCTCTACAGCTACATGGGCGACTACGGCACCGTGATGGACCTGGAAACTGCGTTGGCCTCCATAGCCGACGTGGGGGCAACGGGCGTCGAAATCCTCGGCGAGGGGCACATCCCCAACTATCCGGAACCGTCTCCTGCCTGGCTCGACACCTGGTTCGGCTTGCTCGAGAAGTACTCCCTGGAGCCCACGAACTACGGCTCCTGGATCGACACCCGGCTGCACCCGGGCCGGAGCATGACCGTTACCGAAGGAGCCGAAGCGCTGCAGCGGGACCTCAGGCTTGCCCGCCGGCTGGGCTTCGGTTTCGTCCGCCCCAAGATCGGCGTCGTATCCAGCGACCTGGTGCCGGACCCCATCTGGACCGAATCCGTGGAGCGTTCCCTGGACCTGGCCCATGAGCTCGGGATCATCATCTGCCCTGAAATCCATTCGCCCACACCCATCAAACATCCGGTGGTTGATGACTACATCGGCCTCATCGAGCGGACCGGAACCAAAAACTTCGGCCTGCTCATCGACACCGGGATTTTCCAGGACCGGCCCATCCCGCTCCGCGAAGGCGAGACCCGTGAAACCCGGCCCGCCTTCCTGGACGGCATCGGCGTCGACCCCGCAGATTTCAAGGACATCGCGCAGTACGTGGTGTTCGTCCAGGCGAAATTCCACGACATCAACGAGCAGCTGGAGGACCAGCAGATTCCCTGGCTGCCCGTGCTCAAGGTGCTCAAGGACTCGGGCTACACCGGTTATCTGTCCAGCGAATACGAGGGCGAACGCACGCCCTGGCGGGCCACCGAACAGGTCCGCCGCCAGCACGCACTGATCCGCAGGATCACCGCGGAACTTCCCTGAATTCCACTCCTCCTCCCAGCAAAGAGAACAACCATGCCCAACGGACTTCTTGACGATGCAAGCCTGCGCACCCACCCGGAGGGCCTAGCTCTTTCCCTGACCATCCCCTGGTACCGGAGCCTCTGGCTCTCATCCGTCTCCAGCCTCAAACTGACGGTTGACGGCGACGAGGTCCCCGCCGCGGACCTGTCCCTGGAACTGGGCGGCGTCCGGTATGCCCTCCCGGACCTGCCCGCCCAGGGCGAAACCCTCTGGTACCTCCAGGAGCATCCCCTGCTCATCGCCAGGAGGGAGAACCCGCTTGCGCTGGGGGAGCAGCACACGGTCCAACTGCTGGGAGAGCTGCGCCTGCCCTATATGCAGATCGCGCCGGGGCAGGCCGGCGGCCCGGGCGTGTATGTGCCCAACTTCGTCAACCAGACGCTGGACCTGGTGGTCACGGACAAGTCTGCACCGGCTCCGGCATTGACCACGGCTTTCACGCCGCCGCCTCCCAAAGCGGCAGAGGACCCGTTCTCGCTGGGGCTGACCCTGTACTCAGCCAGTGCCGAGTTCCGGGCCGGCTGGTACGACTTTGACGGCCTCTTGAACAGGGTGGCCGAGCTGGGCATCGGCCCGGGCATCGAGATCGTTGCCTCCCAGGTCCTGCCCACCTATCCGAGGGTCACCGAAGACTTCGCCCGCTCGTGGCAGGAAGCCTTTGACAAGCACGGCTTCACCGCAAGCTCCTTCGGCGCCAACCTGGACATGGGACGCCGTCGCGACCGCGACATGACGCCGGACGAGGAATACGAGTTCACAGAGACCCTCTTCCACGGCGCCAAGAGGCTGGGATTCCCGCTGGTGCGCATCCAAAGCGCAAAACCGGACCTGCTGCGCCGGCTCCTGCCGCTGGCAGAGGACCTGGAGCTCAAACTTGCCTACGAGATCCACGCACCGCTGGGACCCAATGCGACTGAAATCATGAAGGTACGCGACGTGTACGCCGAGCTGGATTCACCACTGCTGGGATTCGTGGCGGACTTTTCGTCAACCATGCACAGCATGTCGCCGACACTCCTGCGGGCCGTCCGCCGTGCGGGCCTGGATGAGGACGCCGTCCGGACGTTGCAGGCCATCTGGGCAACCGACGCCCCGATGCGCGCACGGCAGGAGGAGTTCATCGACTACCTCCGGGGACAGGACTTCGACCCTGCCCGCCTGGGATCCTTCGCACACCTCGCCTTCAACATGCACGGCCACGTCAGCCCAACGGAGTGGGCGGACATCATGCCGCAGATCATGCATGTCCACGCCAAGTTCTACGACATCGATGAAGAGGGCAACGAACCGGCGATCAATTACCCGGAACTCGTCCGGGTCTTTGTGGAGGGCGGCTACCGCGGCAACTGGTCCAGTGAGTGGGAAGGCCACGCTTTTGCCGAGCTCGGCGAGGTGGATCCGCTGGTACTGGTCCGGAAGCAGCACGACCTGATCCGCAAGAGCATGCGGTCAGTGCCGGCGCCAGCGTAACGAGCCGACTGCCCCGTGCCCCTCCGGTCAGCCGGCAGGGGCACTGGGGCGTTTAAGCGCACCGGGCTTCTACGGGGCGTCCGTGGCGGTGGCCGCCGCCACGATTCCGGCAGCCTCCTTGAAGAGATCCCGCATCCACTCGTGCTCCGAATCCCGGTTGTGCACCGGGTGCCACCACAGGGCGTTGACCAACGGCGTGGCATCGAAGGGCAGCGGCAGGATCCGCACCCCGCCCACGCGCAGCGCAAGGGGCGCCAGCGCCGCCTGGATCAGGGCGATCCGGTTGGTCCCCACCACGAAGTGCGGCAGGGACTGGAAGCTCTCCACCACCACGTCCACGCGGGGCTCCACGCCGAGCTGCATGATGTGGCGTTCGGCCGAGGTTGACGCCGAGCGGGTCTGGTAGGTCATCACCCACGGGAGCTCTGCGATGTTCTCCATGGTGATTTTCTCGCCGACGGCGGCGTTGGAGGAAGAAACGACGGCGACCCAGCCGTCCCGCCACAGGTCCAGGTAGGGGAGCCCGGTGAGGAAGCCGTGCGGAATCACCATGCCGTCCACCGAGCGCAGGCGGTTGGCGGCATCCTCCACCACCATCGGGTTGTGCAGCATAAAACGGAACCGGACTCCGGGGGCGCGTTCGGCAGCGAGCTCGGAAACAACCCGCCCGATGGTGGTGAAGCCGTAATCCGAGCCGTAGATGGAAAACTCGCGCTCGGACTCGGCGGGCTCCCACGTTGCCTGGCTTTCGAAAACCCGGCGCGCAGCTTCCAATGCCGTGGTGGTGTGTTCCGCCAGGCGCAGGGCGAAAGGCGTCAGCTCATAGGCGTTGCCGCGGCGGGCCAGGATGGGATCCCCGAAATGGGATCGGAGCCGCGCCAGCGAGGCGCTCAAGGCCGGCTGGCTCAGGTGGAGCCGCTCGGCCGCCCTCGTCACGCTCCGCTCCGTAATGAGGGCATCCAGCGAGATCAGCAGGTTGAGGTCGAGCCGGGAAAGCAGGACATTATTTGTCACGGCACGGCGATCTTTCAACGGTGAATTTTCGTCAGGCCAATCTATCAGCGGGATCAATAGGAGTGGTGGTTTCCATCACATTTACCGATGCAGAACGGTTCTGCAGACCCCCGTGAGACTTATGTCTGTCATCGGCAAGACTTATGTGCTTTTTCTGCACATCTCCCTCATACTGGTGAGTGACCGGGCTCACGGCTCCCGGATAGTTTTCGACAACGAAGTCAGAAAGGCTGGACATGACACAGCACCGCCGCTACTCGGGTCTCAAGGCCGGCGCCCTTGCAGTTCCCACCATCGCAGCCCTCGCTCTTACCGGCTGCGCAGCCTCCACCGGAACCACCTCCTCCGCTCAGGGATCGCAGGAATTCTCCCTGTCGTTCGCCACCTCCAACACCATTGAGAGCCCTTTCCAGGTTTTGGGGGAGAAGTACATGGAGGCTAACCCGAACGTGAAGATCACGTTCAACCCGCAGCCCAATGACTCCTATGACCAGACCCTGCGCACGCAGCTCCAGGCCGGAAACGCCTCAGACATCGTGGTGACCTCCCCGGGCAGCGGCCAGGGGCGCAGCATCCTTCCGCTGGCGGAGGCCGGGTTCCTTGAGCCCCTGGATGACTCCGCCAAGGACCTCCTGCCGGAAGGCAGCGCCAGCACCTTCGGCCCGGAGGGCAAGGTTTTCGGCCAGGCAACGGCCATCACCGTCTCCGCGCTGGTCACGAACGAGGCCGCGGTTAAAGAGGCCGGAGAGTTCCCCGCGGACTTCACGGCCCTTGAAGAGCAGTGCAAATCCCTCGAATCGTCCGGGAAATCCCTCTTCGCCCTTGCCGGCGCGGCGCCTCCCAACACGGGCCTCACTGCGATGTCCCTCGCAGCCTCCCGCGTCTACGCGGAAGACCCCCAGTGGAACGAAAAGCGCGCAGCCAAGGAAGTTACCTTCGCAGGTTCGGACGGCTGGAAGTCAGCGCTGGAAGCAGTCAACACCCTGAAGGACGCCGGCTGCTTCCAGAAGGGTGCCGCCGGCGCCGGTTTTGACGCCATTACCAAGGGCCTTGCCAGCGGGACGTCACTGGCAGGATTCATCCCGGCCACCAGCTGGAAGCAGCTGCAGTCCGCTGCTGCCGGCTCCGAATTCAACGTGCGCGCGCTTCCGGCTGAAGGCTCGGGCAACGAATACCTGTATGCCAGCGCCAACTACGCCTTCTCCATCAACGCGGCGTCCAAGAACAAGGATGCCGCCAAGGCATTCCTCGAATGGGCCGCCGAACCGGAGCAGACCAAAGCCTTTGCCGAGATCGACGGCGCCCTGCCGGTCAGCGGACTCGACAGCTACGACTTCGACGGCGGCGCCTACAAGAACGTCGGCGACCTGATCAAGGACGGAAAGTACGGACCGCTGCCCAACATCCAGTGGCCCAACTCCGCGGTCTACGACGCACTTGCCACCGGCGTCCAGGGCATCATCACGGGCCAGAAGACCCCTGACCAGGTCCTGCAGGCCATGGACGCAGCCTGGGGACAGTGACAGTTCTCCATCACCAACGGTCCGTCGACTCCAAGGGACAAGCAAGGATTACCATGACTGCGACGATGCAACCCAAGAGCGAAGCAGCTGAAGCACCCCGGCGAGGCGGACGCACCCCGGGGGCGGGCACCAACGCCCGCCCCCGCGGGCGCGGCCTGCAGTTCGGACACTGGTGGTGGGCCCTGCCCGGCATCGCACTCGTTTTCGCCATCCACTACGTAGCCACCGGCATCGGGGGCTTCTTCGCCTTCACCAACTGGACCGGCATTGGCTCGTTCCAGATCGTGGGATGGCAGAACTTCGAAGCCATTTTCAAGGACCCTGCCAAGGTGGGGGCACTGTCCAACACGCTGTTCCTCGCGTTCGGCTCCGTCCTGCTCGGCAATGTCGCCGGGCTCATCATCGCCCTTGGCCTGAACCGGGTCCTGAAGACGCGGTACATCCTCCGGACCCTCTTTTTTATGCCGGTGGTGCTCAGCCCGCTCGCCACCGCCTACATCTGGAAGTACATTTTCGACTTCGACGGACCCATCAACGTCTTCCTCGCCTCGATTGGTGCAGGCGACCTGGCCAAACCCTGGCTTGCTGACCCGCAGTGGGCCATTTGGACCGTACTGGTGGTCCTCGTCTGGGGCACCACTGGCTTCGCCATGGTGATCTTTATGGCCGGACTTGCCGGCGTCCCGGTGGAGGTCGAGGAAGCCGCCGCTATTGACGGCGCAAACCTGTGGCAGCGCTTCCGCAACGTCACGCTCCCGGCCATCCGCCCCGCCGTCGCCATCGCCACCACGCTCGGCATCGTCCAGGGACTCCGGGTCTTCGACCCCATCATGGCGCTGACCGGGGGAGGCCCCGCCGGGGCCACCGAAACACTCGCCACCCAGGTCTACAAGCAGGCGTTCGCACTCGGCAACTTTGGCGGCGGAGCCGCGCTGGCATTGGTGCTCGCCTTCATCATCCTGTTTTTCGCCGTCATCCAGCAGCGGCTGACGCGTACGAGCCCCGAGGATTAACGATGTTCCGCTACACCAAAATCACCGTGCTGCGCGAAGTTGGCCTCTGGGCCCTGGCGCTGATCTTCCTGGCACCCTTCTACTTCCTGGTGACCACGGCACTGAAGCCGGACAGCGAGATGTACACGACGTCGCCACTGGCCCCGCCCAACAGCCCGGATTTCAGCAATTTTGTTGATGTCCTGACCGCCACCGGCAACTCCAACGTGGTCATGGGCCTCGTCAACAGCACCATTATCACCGCAGGCAGCATCGTTGGGCTGATTGCCCTTGGCTCCATCACCGGATACGTCATTTCCCGCAGTACCCGCCGCTGGAGCAAGGCCACGTACTACCTCTTTCTGATTGCCATCATCCTGCCCGGGCAGCTCGGCGCCGTCCCTCTCTACATGGGTGCGCGTGCCATCGGCCTGACGGGCTCGGCCTGGGGCCTGATCGTCCTCTACACCGGCATGCTCCTGCCGCTCTCGATCTTCCTGTACGCCAACTTTTTCCGAGGCCTGGGCACGGACTACGAGGAAGCCGCCACCATTGACGGCGCCACCAAGTCGCAGATCTTCTCCAAGGTGGTGTTTCCCATGATGGCCCCCGCCACGGGAACGGTCACCATCTTCGCCGGACTGATCGTCTGGAATGACTTCTTCACCTCCCTGATCTTCCTGGGAGGCTCGGCCAACCAGACGCTGCCGGTGGCCATGTACTACTACATCGGCTCACTGGTCTCCCAGTGGAACTCAATCTTCGCCATCGTGATTGTGTCCATGGTCCCCATCCTTGCCCTGTTCCTGTTCGCGCAGAAGCGCTTCATCCAAGGCTTTTCCGGCGGCCTGAAGGGCTGACCCTTCGCCGGTCGGCCACCACGCAGCGCTTGAAACGCACCGCGGCGGTCCTCCGCGCCCCAAAACGGGCCATTCCCGCCCGCCGCCATCCCATTTTTGCCCAATTCCCGACATCCCAGGAGACACGCATGTACCAGCTTGCGCCCAACATCGACCTATTGTTCTCGGAGGCCGGCAGCAGCCCTGCAGACCGCGTTCGTGCCGCAGCAGCCGCGGGCTTCGACGCGGTGGAAATGTGGGGTCCCACCGGCAAGGACATCCCCGCACTCAAGGACGCCCTCGAGGAAACCGGGATCCAGCTCACCGCCCAACTTGCCGAACCCCGGATGCAGTTCATGATCCCGCCCAAGGACCACGCTCCCTTCTTCTCGGGCCTCGATGCCGGCGTCGAGGTAGCGCAGCAGCTGGGCTGCCCCCGGATCGTGGTGGGCAGCGGAACCGGCTTCGGCGGGCGGAAGCGGCAGGACCAGCTGGACGAGCTGATCGAGATCTTCACCAAGGGCACAGCGCACATCGCCGGCTCCGGCATCACCCTGGTCCTGGAGCCCGTCAACATCCGGGTGGACCACCCCGGGGCACTCCTTGACCGGACAGCAGAAGCCGTCTACGTCGCCAAGGGCGTCAACTCACCGAATTTCGGAGTCCTCTACGACCTCTACCACTCCACCGTGGAGGGTGAGGACGTGGCCGCCGAGCTAGCCAACGCCGGCGACCTCATCAAGTACGTTCAGATCGCAGATGCCCCCGGCCGCGGCGAGCCCGGTTCCGGGTCCATCGACTGGCCGGCCCGCTTCGAAGACCTGCGGAACAGCGGCTACACCGGCCCGATCGGGCTGGAGTACTACCCCACCATCGACTCGGCAAAGTCGGTGCGGCGCATCCAGGAACTGGTGGCAGGGCGATGAGCGGAAGCCGGTATCCGGACGCCGTAGACGTCGCCATCGTTGGCAGCGGTCCCACGGCCTCGGCTTACGCCCGGATCCTTAGCGAGGAAGCCCCCGGTGCCACCATTGCCATGTTCGAGGTGGGCCCCACAGTCAGCAATCCGCCCGGGGCCCACGTGAAGAACATCGCGGATCCCGAACGCCGCAGCATCGCACAGCGCGCATCGGAAGGTCCCGGCGCCGGCGCTGAAACGGTGAGCTCTCCCGGCGCCGTCAAGAGCGGGGAACGCCGGGCACGCCCCGGAACCTACCTTCTGCAGGACGGGTACGCCTTCCCCGGCGAAGACGGAATGCCCGTCGCTGCCATGTCCAGCAACGTGGGGGGTATGGCCGCGCACTGGACCGCGGCCTGCCCACGGCCGGGAGGCAAGGAGCGCATCCCGTTCCTCGCCGACCTGGAGCAACTCCTGGGCGATGCCGAACGCCTCCTGGGGGTCACCACCCATGCCTTCGACGGTGCCCCGTTCGCGGACCTCGTCCGTAACCGGCTCGCAGCCGCCGTGGATAAGGGCCGCGGCCCCGCCTACCGGGTCCAGCCCATGCCGCTCGCAGTACACCGGCGGGAGGACGGCGCCCTTGCCTGGTCAGGTTCCGACGTCGTGATGGGTGAAGCCACCCGGGAAAACCCGCAGTTTCAACTCTTTGATGAGTCCCTGGTGACCCGTGTGCTGGTGGAAGACGGCGCCGCCGCCGGTATCGAGGTCCAGGACCGCCGCAGCGGGGAGACGCGCAGGGTGGCCGCCCGGTACGTGGTGGTGGGCGGCGACGCCTTGCGCACGCCGCAGTTGCTGTGGGCCTCCGGAATCCGGCCCGACGCCCTTGGCCGGTACCTCAATGACCAGGCTCAGGTGGTCTTCGCGAGCAGGTTGCGTGACGTCCAAGCCGAGATTGCGCCGGCAGCCGCCGGCGGTGCGCTCAGCGAGCAGGCCGGGGTGGCCTGGGTTCCCTACACGGACGAGGCGCCTTTCCACGGCCAGATCATGCAGCTTGACGCATCCCCGATTCCCCTGGCGGACGATGACCCCGTTGTCCCGGGCTCAATCGTGGGGCTTGGTTTGTTCTGTGCCAAAGACCTGCAGCGCGAGGACCGCGTGGCGTTCGACGACGGCGCCCGGGACTCGTACGGAATGCCTGCCATGCGCATCCACTACCGCCTTACGGACCGGGACAAGCAGGTGCTTGAACGCGCCCGGCAGGAAATTGTCCGCCTGGGCAAGGCGGTGGGTGAACCGCTGGACGAGCGCCCGTTCGTCCTTCCGCCGGGGGCATCCCTGCACTACCAGGGGACCACGCGCATGGGGCAGGCGGACGACGGCGAAAGCGTCTGTTCCCCGGACAGCCAGGTATGGCAGGTTCCCCGTCTGTTCGTGGCCGGAAACGGTGTCATTCCCACCGCCACGGCGTGCAATCCGACGCTGACAGCGGTTGCGCTCGCTGTACGCGGAGCGCGGAAAATCGCGCGGGACCTCAGCAACGCTTTACTTACGTCTGAATCAGACATTAGACTGACTAAATAAGGAATAAGTGGCACGTTGCTGCCATTCCGATCAAGCACCGGCATTCGCCCAATCACAAGCGCGCAATGCCGCAGACAAGGAGGTCTCGATGATCGCCGACCGCATTATCGAGCAGGGAACACTCACCACCCAGGACGGCCGGACCGCAGTCGAAGTCCGCATCCCCTGGTACCGCGCCCTTCCGGGCTCATGCATCGCCGGCGCAGCGTTGACGGTTGACGGCGTTGCCGCGCCGGCGGACACGCTGCGCTGGACCATGAACAACCGCACGTTCAGCTTTGACGAGCTCGTGGATGAGACCAGCGAATGGTGGTTCCCGCTGGACTCGGCCGTCCTTTCCGGCGACCTTCCGGTCCAAGACGGCCAGGCCGAGCACGAGGTCCGGGTGGACCTGAAGCTCTATATCCCGTACATCATCACCGACCACGGCGTGCTGCATATCGAAGAGCACGACACCAAGACCATGAAGGTGGCCCAGCGATGACCAGCCTCGGCACGCCTATCCAGGGCGTTACCCTTTATAGCTTCACCCGGGCGTTCCACGCCCGGCAGTACGATCTCGACGGGCTGATCCGCAAGGTGGCGGCGGAAGGTTTTGGTCCCGGCCTGGAAGTTATAGGCTTCTCCAGCCTGCGTGGCTTCCCGGACCGGATCGACGACGCCTTCGTGGGGCAGTTCCGCGATCTTGTGGCCGAGGTGGACCTGGTCCCCACGTCCCTGGCCGTCAATGTTGATACCGGCCTCCGCCGCGACCGGCTGATGAACCACGATGAACTGGTCGACTACATGCGCAGACAGATTGAGGTGGCTGCCCGGCTCGGCTTCCCGATTGCCCGGGTGCAGATCTCGCTGACCCCGGACGCCATGGAGAGCCTGCTTCCGGTGGCCGAGCAGTACGGCGTCACCCTGGCCCTGGAGGTCCATGCGGACCAGCATGGCGCGCACGAACGGATCCTGGCGCTCCGCGACCGCTTTGAGCTGCTTGATTCCCCGCTGCTTGGCTTTACCGCTGACTGGGGGGCCACTGTCACCGGTTTTGCCCCCTCCCTGCTGGAGGCGTACCGCCGCCGCGGAGCTTCGGAGGACCTCCTCCGCCAGGTGGTGGAGCTGTGGAACGGCTTCTACGCCGAGGGTCCGCCCAACACCCAGAAGGTCCACGGCGAACGCTTCGGTGCGTTCATCGGACTGGCAGCCCGCAATGGCCGCCCGGACCTCGGCATCGACTTTGGCATCAACGGAACCGGGCTCTTCGGTCCAGCGCCGCTGGACACCTGGCTGGAGATCATGCCGTGGGTCCGCCACGTTCACGGCAAGTTCTTCGGCATTGACGAGAACGGGGAGGAACCGTCGGTGCCGGTCCGCGGCCTAGTCAAGCAACTCGTGGAGAACGGCTACTCCGGCGCCATCTCCAGCGAATACGAAGGCTGGCACTGGAACAACTGGCAGGACCCGTTCGACATTATCCGCGGCGAACAGGCCGTCCAGCGGTCGGCTGCGGCGGACGCCGGCTCAGCCATGATCACCGACGCCTCAGAAGCACGCCGCATCCTCAACAGCCACCTGGCCCAGCCCGTCCGCGGCTGACCAATGAAGGGACCACACACCATGACAGAAGGCATCGCCGGCTCGGGCATCCAGCTTGGCATCACCCTCTATTCGCTCACCTCGGAATTCGCCGCCGGTATCTACACGCCGGAGACCCTGATCAAGGCCGTCGCCGACGAAGGCCTTGGCCCCGGCGTCGAATTCAACATCGCCCAGATGCTCCGCACCTACCCCGACGTTGACGACGACTTCGTGAAGCTCTGGCGGGACAGCATGGACCGCTACGGCCTGACCCCCAGCGCCGTGGGCACCAACCTGGACATGGGCCGCCGTAAGGACCGGGACATGACGCCGGACGAGGAGTTCGACTTCTTCGCCAGGCAGCTCAAGACCGCCAACACGCTGGGCTTCAACAAGATCGTTATCCGGTCCGCGGGCAAGGACCTGCTCCGCCGGCTGCTTCCGCTGGCCGAGAAGTACGACCAGAAGCTCGGCTACGAGATCCACGCGCCCCAGGGCCCGAACGATCCCAAGATCCTGCAGATCCGCGAGATGTATGAGGAGCTCGGCAGCGACCGCCTCGGGTTCACCGCGGACTTCAGCTCAACCATGCACAGCCTCTCGCCCACGCTGTTCCGCACCCTTACCCAGATGGGGCTGCCGGAGGAGCATTTCGCCGTTATGCAGGACATCTGGCGCAAGCCCCTGCCCATGCAGGAACGCAACCAGGAGTTCGAGGACTATCTGCGGGAGAACAACTTCGACCCTGCCCGGCTGGGGCCGTTCACCCGGCTCGCATTCAACATGCACGGGCTGGTTCCGCCGGAGGAATGGCTGGACATCATGCCGCAGATGTTCCACGTCCACGCCAAGTTCTATGACATCGACGAAAACGGCAATGAGCCCGCCATGGACATCCCCCGGATCGTCCGGCAGTTCGTCAAGGGCGGCTACACCGGCTTCCTCTCCAGCGAATGGGAAGGCCACGCCTTTGCCGACCTGGGCGAATCGGACCCGATCGACCTCGTCAAGAAGCAGCACGCCCTCATGCGGCAGGCCATCGAAGAAGCAGCAGATCCAACTGTCTCCCACCCGACCCTGGTCGAGACTGCGAAGTAAGGAAAACCATGGCTACCCACAACTCCCTGTTCCAGGACGCCGACGTCCGCAGGCACCCCGAGGGCATTTCCGTCTCGGTGCAGCTTCCCTGGTACCGCAGCCTTTGGCTGTCCGCCGTGGATGACGTAGCAGCCACCGTCAATGGGGTGCAGATCCCCAAGGAGGCCCTGCGGTTTGAACTGCAGGGCAAGAGCTACTCCATTGCCGAACTTCCGGACCAGTGGGACACCCTCTGGTTTGTTGCCGACAAGCCGGACATCATCATCCCGCTGGACCGTGTCCCGGACGCAGGCGAGGAAATCGACGTCGAGGTCATCCTCACCCTGCGCCTGCTGTACATGCAGATCGCACCCATGCGCTACGTCGGCAACCGGGTGGCGGTTGAGCGCAAGGTAGTGCTCGCATGAACACCCTGCGCGTGGCCATGATCGGCTACGGCTTTATGGGCGCCGCCCATTCCCAGGGCTGGCGCACGGCCCCACGGGTGTTCGGCCTGCCCGCCGAGCCGGAGATGGCAGTCATCGTTGGCAGGAACGCCGACGCCGTGGCTGCCGCGGCCCAAAAGTGGGGCTGGGCCGAGTCAGCCACTGACTGGCGTGAGGTCATCGCCCGCGACGATATCGACGTCGTGGACATTGTCACCCCCGGCGATTCACATGCCGAGATCGCCATCGCTGCGCTTGAGGCAGGCAAGCACGTCCTGTGCGAAAAGCCGCTCGCCAACACGGTGGCCGAGGCCGAGGCGATGGCCGAAGCCGCGGAACGGGCCGCCGCCCGGGGCGTCAGGGCCATGGTGGGGTTCACGTACCGCAGGGTTCCCGCCGTGACGTTCCTGCGCAACCTGATCGCTGAAGGTGCGGTGGGGACGGTCAACCAGGTGCGCGCCTCCTACCGGCAGGACTGGCTGGTGGACCCGGAGACGCCGCTGGCCTGGCGCCTGCAGAAGGACCACGCCGGGTCCGGTGCGCTGGGGGACATCGGGGCCCACGCCATCGACCTCGCCCAGTTCGTCACGGGGCAGGACGTCACGCAGGTATCCGGTGTCATTGACACCATCGTGAAGGAACGGCCCCGTGTGGAGGGATCCTCCTCGGGTTCCGGGCTCGCGGGCACCGCCGGCAGCGGATACGGCCAGGTGACGGTGGACGATGTCGCCATCTTTACCGGCCGCCTGGAATCCGGTGCGCTGGCATCCTTCGAGGCCACGCGCTTCGCCACCGGACGGAAGAACGCGCTCCAGATTGAGGTCTCCGGGGACAAAGGCGCCCTGGCATTCGACCTGGAGGACCTCAACAGCGTCCAGTTCTACGACCGCACGGCACCCGCAGACCGCCAGGGGTTCAGGAAGATCCTGGTTACCGAGGCCGGGCATCCCTACGTCTCGGCATGGTGGCCGGCCGGCCACATGCTCGGCTACGAACATGGGTTCTCCCACCAGGTCAAGGACCTGGTGGAGGGTATCGTGGGCGGCACCGACCCCCACCCCACGTTCGGCGACGGGCTGAAGGTGCAGCGTGTGCTCGACGCCGTCGAACGCAGTTCCGAGAATGATTCCGCCTGGACCCGGGTCGCTTCCGGCGTCCCCGTCCAGGCCACCTAGGGAGGGAAAATACGTGGCACGACCAATCACCCTGTTCACCGGCCAATGGGCCGACCTGCCGTTCGAGGAAGTGGCCCGGCTCGCAGGCGAGTGGGGCTACGACGGGCTGGAAATCGCCTGCTGGGGTGACCACCTGGACCCTTGGCGCTGGGACGACGACGCCTATGTGCAGGGCAAGCTCGACGTCCTGGAGCGCAACGGCCTCAAGGTGTGGACCATCTCCAACCACCTCAAGGGCCAGGCCGTCTGCGATGATCCCATCGACGAGCGGCACCGCGGAATCCTGCCGGACGTGGTGTGGGGCGATGGCGACCCTGAAGGTGTCCGCCGCCGAGCCGCGGAGGAGCTGAAGAACACAGCCCGGCTTGCCGCCAGGCTCGGCGTGAAGACGGTGACGGGCTTCACGGGCTCTTCCATCTGGAAGTACGTGGCCATGTTCCCGCCCGCCTCCGAGAAGATGGTCGACGCCGGCTACCAGGACTTCGCCGACCGGTGGAATCCCATCCTCGATGTGTTCGACGAGGTGGGGGTCAGGTTCGCCCACGAAGTCCACCCGTCCGAGATCGCGTACGACTACTGGACCACCCAGCGCACCCTGGAGGCCATCGGACACCGTGAGGCGTTTGGCCTGAACTGGGACCCGAGCCATATGGTGTGGCAGGACATCGATCCGGTGGGGTTCTTGTGGGACTTCAAGGACCGCATCTACCACGTGCACTGCAAGGATACGAAGAAGCGGCTGTCCAACGGCCGCAATGGCCGCCTCTCATCGCACCTGGCCTGGGCGGACCCCCGCCGCGGCTGGGATTTCATTTCCACGGGCCACGGCGATGTGCCCTGGGAGGACGCGTTCCGCATGCTCAATTCCATCGGTTACCGTGGCCCGCTGTCCGTGGAGTGGGAGGATGCCGGCATGGACAGGCTGGACGGTGCCCCCGAAGCCCTGGCATTCGTACGCAGGCTGTCCGGCTATGAACCTTCAGCAGCGGCATTCGACGCCGCCTTCAGCACGAAGTAGCACATGCAGCACCAAACAGCACCGCTGCGCAGAACGGCCGGTCCCGGTAAACCCGGGGCCGGCCGTTTCTGTGTGTGTCAGCTGTCTGTTTTCTGTCAGCTGGAGGCCGTGGCCGCCAGCGCTGACTGTGCCAGGGTTGCCTCCGCCAGGGTGAGGTGCCGCCGCGTCATCTCCGTGGGGTCCTTCTGCAACCACTCGTGTCCACCCCACTCGCTGGTCAGTGTGCCGGTGAAGCCGCTCCTGCCCAGCAGGCCGCCCAGGTCCCGCAGCGGCCGGGAAACGCGCCCGCCGTCGTCGTCCAGGTCCCAGAACTTCAGGTGGAAGGCGCCCACCAGGGGGAGGATGTCCTGCAGGTCCGCCGTGCCGCTGCGGCCGAAGCGGATGAGCAGGTTCATGAAGAGGGTGTGGATCCGCGGCGGCACGTTGCCCGAACGCAGCACGGCGGTGATGGCGTTGTGCGTTGCGGGATCGCGCCAGTCATTCTCCAGGCGCGCCATGAGATCCGGGGACAGTCCGCCCTTGCGCATTTCTTCGAGGTAGGTCACGGGAAGGGCGGGCATCAGCATGCTGATATCCACGAGGACCCGCACGCGTTCATCAGCCAGCCGTGCTATCGCGTCAAGGGCCGGAGCGACCGCCGGATTGCCCGGAGCCTGCTGCCCTTGGATTTCCTCGTAGAGCACCAGGTCCAGCTCGTGCAGCAGGGGTTGCAGCAGCATGAGCAGTTCCGTTCCCGCCTGTCCGATCGGGAGCCGGACCCCGCTGGCTCCAACGCGGTGCGCAGCGCGGAGCTGGGGAACCAGGAAATCCAGGCGCTCCTGCAGCGGGCGGCGTTCGACGGGGGAGGTGAAGTCGTCCAAGCTGGCGCCCACGATGCTGATCCGTCCCCGGACCGCGGCGAGGCCGTGGCGCAGTTGGTCCACCTCGGCGTCCTGCGGCGCGGGGAAGGACCGCCAGACCAGTCCCGGCTCAAGCTCAACCGTTTGTGCCACCGAAGCCGCGATGCCAGTCACGATATCGCGGGCCGTCCTGCGGGCGGAGATGATGTCCGGGGCCCAATTGAACGAGCTGGCGCAGAGCGTCCATCCGAACGGAATTTCGGGAGCCATGGGTAGCCTTCCCTTTTATGTCTGTTAGTGACAAACTTATGTCACTTTTAGGATAAAGGATGGAAGCCTTGTTGCAAACAGCTTTACGCGAAGATGCGTTGACCTCCGCTTCGGGCGGCTTCGAACTGCGGGTGGGGCTGCCGTGGATCCGCTCGATGCCCCTGTCCTCCGTGGCGGGGCTGGCGGTGGAAGTCGACGGCGTTCCGGTGGTGGGGCGGGAGCTGGCGGTCGCGCTGGGCGTGCGGCAGGTCCCGGCGGAAGCCCTGCCGAAGGAACCCGGCTGGTGGTTCATCCAGGACAGGCTGGTGCTCGCCGTCCAGCGGCACCTTTCCGGCGGGCCGCATGCGGTCGCGGTCGGTTTCCAGCTGTTGGTGCCCTACCTGCAGGCGCGGCCAGGCACTCCGCTGGTCCTGCCGTTCCGCCTGGAGGCCCTGCTCGAACTTGACGGCGCGCCTGTGCCCAGCGTGTCCCGCGACGTTGCCTGAGGGGGAGCGCCCGGAGTGTCCCGTGGAACCCTAGGCAGGAACTGCCACCCGTTCCGGTGAGGGCCGGCCGCCTGCGAACCAGCGCGGGAAGGTGACATCGAACAGCTGCTCCCGCGCCAGTTCGGCGCCGCCGCGGAGGGGTTCGCGCACGTCATTCACGGAGGGGGTGATCGTCAGGTCCCGGGTGGCGAGCGGCAGCGAGAGCTCGTAAACCCGCTGGCGCACTTCCGCCAGGAACACCTCGCCGGCCGAGCCCATGGCCCCGCCGACCACGATGACTCCAGGGTTGAACATGTTCACCAGGGCCGCGATGGTCTCGCCCGCCACGCGTGCCGACCTCTGAATCAACGAAATGGCCAGCGGGTCGCCGGCCTGGGCCGCCAGGGTGATGTCCTCGAACGTCAGTGCCCCCTTTTCCACCAGCGCCGCCATGGAGCTGGTGGCACCTTCCCGGATGGCCTGTTCCACATCCCTTACCAGGGCCCAGCCGCTGGCGACAGCCTCCAGGCAGCCGATCTTTCCGCAGCGGCACTGCGCTTGGGAGTCAAGCACCCGGACATGGCCGATGTCGCCGGCGGCACCGTTGGCCCCGCGGTGGATCCGGCCCTGGGACAACAGGCCCGCGCCGATTCCCGAGCCGATCTTGCAGTAGATGAGGTCTGCCAGGGATTCGCGGCGGCGGGCACGTTCGCCGAGGGCCAGCAGGTTGACGTCGTTATCCACCCAGACCGGGGCGTTGAAGCGCTCCTCGAAGGGCGTGCGGATGTCGAATCCATTCCACCCGGGCATGATCGGAGGCGACACGGGCTGCCCGGAGGCAAAGTCGACCGGACCGGGAAGTCCCACCACCACAGCCCAGACGGGCACATCGGAATCCTTTTTCAGGACCTCGTCCACGAGGGCCATGACGGCGTCGATGGTCTTCTCCGGCCCTTGGGTGATATCCCAGGTGCGGTGCGTGTGTTCCAGGATGTCCCCGTCAAGCGCGGCCACGCCAACCCGAATATGGGCCGCCCCGAGGGCGCAGATGATGATGCGCCCCTGCTCGGAGCGAAAGCGCAGGGTCCGGGGCGCGCGGCCACCTGAAGAGGCGCCAAATTCCCCCTCGCCGAGGAAGCCGAACTGGATGGCCTGGTCCACGCGCTGGCTGACGACACCCCGGCCGAGGCCCGTAACCTTGCCGATTTCGGGGCGGGTGGTTGCCTCGCCGGTGCGCACCAGGTTGACGATCCGCAGGAGGCTGGTCACTTCATCGGTCTGGGCTCCAAAGCGGAGGGTGGACTCTGTCGTCATGATCACAATTCTCACACACGGAGGCACACTAAGGTGCGGTTAGATGGGACTATAGCCAGAATTTTCCCGACTTATGAATAATAAAAGCATAAGAGGGGGATGCGGCGGGCTTTGGAGCCCGGACCTCGGGTAGCACGACGCCCGGGCATCAGGTCTAATCCAAACATTCTTATGTTGCTTTCAGACTAAAGTGACGTATAATGGAGACGGCGCCGGGGTTCTTTCCGGACCCGTTCTCCGCCGTGATGCTGCGCCGGAGGCACACCACGTCGCGTCGACGGCCCGATCGTTCGGGCAGATCACTATGCCACTTTCACCTTTGAGACTCCGCCTCCTTGTTGTTTCACTGCTCTCGGTCTCCTTCCTCGGCGCCCTGGACCACACAGTGGTGTCCACGTCGCTGGCCACCATTGCCGGTGAACTGGGCGCGCTGACGCTGATGAGCTGGGTTGTGGTGGGCTACACGCTCGCCAGCACCGTGCTGCTGCCAGTACTCGGCAAACTCGGTGATGTCCTGGGGGCGCGCCGCATCTTCCTCGGTTCGCTCGTGATGTTCCTTGCCGCCTCCCTGGCCTGCGGTTTCGCCGCCGACATGACCTGGCTCATCGCCGCACGCGTCCTGCAGGGCATGAGCTCAGCAGGCCTGCAGCTGATGTCCCAGACCATCATTGCCCGCGTCACCACCCAGCGTGAGCGGCCGCGCTATATGGCCATCATCGGCGCAGCTTTCCCTATAGCCATCCTGGTGGGCCCGGTGCTCGGCGGTGCCATCACCGATTACTGGGGCTGGCAGTGGGTTTTCTGGATCAACATCCCGGTGGGTGCCGCGGCGCTGGCCCTCGCACTCGTCGCGGTTCCGCACCTGGAGCCCGTCCCCATGCCCCGCCACTTCGATATTGCAGGGGCAGCTGTGTTCACCACCGCGCTGGTGGCGCTGGTACTGGCTGTCTCGTGGGCCGCCGAAAGCAGCGGAGGCCTTGCCACCGCTGCTGCGCTCGCGGTGAGCATCGCCGGCTTCATCGCCTTCTTCCTGATCGAGCGGCGGGCGGCGGAGCCCATGGTGCCGCTCCACTTCTTCGCCAACCGAACAATTGCGGCGGGCACGGCACTTTCGGCGATTATCGGCGTCGGCCTCTTCTCCATCACCGCGTACCTGCCCACGTACTTCCAAATGGCGTACCAGACCACTGCCACGGTGTCCGGGCTTGTTCCCATAGCAACGGTGTTCGGCATGCTGATCAGCAACCTGCTCACCGGCTGGCTGGCCAGCCGGACAGGGCGGTACCGGATTTTCCCCATCCTGGGAACCTCAATGGGGGCCGTCGGGCTCTTTGTGATGGCGTTGCTGCCCGCCGGGCTTCCACTGTGGGCTCCCATGATTGTGATGGGTGTGGTGGGTATGGGCACAGGGGCCTTCATGAGCCTGATCGTTGCAGTAGTCCAGGGAGCTGCACCGGCAAGCCAGACCGGCACCATCACCGCCACCATCAACCTGGTGCGGCAGATCGGTTCAACAGTGGCGACGGCCATCATTGGCGGAGTGATCGGCTTTGGTGTCGCGGCGCTTCTGCCGTCAAGCCTTGACGCGGCCACGCTGACCCCGCAGCTGGTCCACGCGGCGGCGCCGGAAGTCCAGGCCGGCGTCGCCCAGATCTACAGCTCGGTCTTTACGCCCATCTTCATCGCCCTGGCAGCCGTCTACGCCCTGGGCATTGTTGCGGCGGTCCTGCTTCCGCACGGCCGGCTTTCCGACGACCCCGTACCCGCTCCCGAAGCACCGTCCACCTCCCTTTCGGCCTGATCTCAAAGGAGACATCATGTCCAACCCCACTATCGCCATTGTCGGCAGCGGACCCATCGGTTCCACCTACGCACGCCTGCTCCTGGAGCATGTACCGAACGCGCGGGTGGTGATGTTCGAGGCCGGGCCGCAACTCACCGACGTTCCCGGCGAAAGCGTCCGCAACATCCCCGACCCCGCCGAGAAGGCGCGTGCCCGGGAGATGTCGCAGGGGCCGCAGGCAGGGGCCTACCGCGAGTCGCTCGGGATCCCCGCAGCCACCGTCACCGAGGGCATGTTCACCGCCCGCCAGGGGACCCACCTGCTGGACTTCGGCGGCGCGGGTTCGGCGCACGCCCCGTCCTTCCCGGCCGCGGCTGCGGCAACCAACGTGGGAGGCCAGGGCGCGCACTGGACCTGCGCGACGCCGTCGCCCGCCTTCAGCGAAAAGGTTCCGTTCATCGCTGATGATGAGTGGGACGGCCTCATTGAGGACGCCAAGCAGCTGCTCCACGTCCACAGCGCCGCGTTCGCTGACTCCAAAGTTGGCGAGGCGATCCGCTCGCTCCTGGACGAAGAGTTCGGCGCGGAACTGCCGGGCGGCTACGGTGTGGGCACCCTTCCGGTGGCCGGGGACCCGCAGCCTGACGGATCCGTGCGCTGGGCGGGTGCCGACGTCGTCCTCGGCCCGCTGATCGATCAGGACAGCCCGCTCTCGAAGCGGTTTGAACTGCGCGACCTCACCCTGGTCCGCCGCGTGGAGCTGGACGGACGCCGCGTCACAGGGATCACCGTCCAGGACCTCCGGACGGGGGAGGCGTCCTTTGTGCCGGCGGACATCGTTGTGGTGGCCGCCGACGCCTTCCGCTCCCCGCAGCTGCTGTGGGTCTCGGGCGTCCGGCCCAAGGCGCTGGGGCACTACCTGACCGAACACCCCGTGGTCATCTCCACAGTGGCGCTCGACGCCGAAAAGATGGAGCGGTACGCCACCGGGGAGGACCTTGAGGCCGAACTGGCGCGGCGTGCACACAACCCGGCGGATCCGGTGGCGGCAGTGAACCGCATCCCGTTCTCCGAGCCCGAGCATCCCTTCTCCGTCCAGGTCATGTACTCAGAATCCACTCCGTTCCCCATGGAACCGGGCACACCGTACGCCGAGAACCGCTGGGGCTACGTCAACATGGGCTACGGCATGCGCAAGCACCCGCGCTACGAGGACGCGGTCACCTTCGACGACAATGAGCCGGACTACCGTGGCTTCCCGAACATGACCATTGAGTACGCACTCACCGAACGGGAAGAGAAGGAGATTGCCGAGGCCACCGAGCGGCTGCGGCGTGCCGGCAAAGCCCTGGGCGCCTTTGTTGCCGAGCCCAGGCTGATGCCGAACGGCTCCAGCCTGCACTACCAGGGCACCATGCGGATGGGCCAGGCCGACGACGGTACTTCCGTGGCGGATCCGTGGTCGCGTGTGTGGGGTTACGAGAACCTGGTGGTGGGTGGGAATGCGCTGATTCCGACGGCGACTGCCATGAATCCCACGCTGATGAGTGTGGCCATCGCGGTGCGCGGCGCCCGGAAAATCGCTGCGGAGCTTGGGTCCTGACCTGCGAATGCGCCTGGCCGGAGCGCGGTCCAGGGGGCACGGATAACCTGTGGGTATGAAGAACCTGGACCTCAACCTCCTGCCCCACCTGCAGGTCCTGCTGGAACTGCGGAATGTTTCCCGGGCAGCTGAAAGGCTCCAGCTCAGCCAGCCGGCCACCAGCGCGGCGATGGCCCGGCTCCGGCGCCATTTCGATGACGAACTCCTGGTCCGGAACGGCCGCACCTACGAGCTCACACCCTTCGCGCAGTCCCTGGTCCCGCTTGTTGATGAAGCCATGCTGCACATCCAGCGGGCCACCCGGGTGCGGTCCGGGTTCGATCCCGCCACCAGCGAGCGGGAATTCATCATTGCTGCCTCCGACTACGCAGCGGCCCTGATCGTGGGCCCGCTGCGGGGCATCCTGCGGGGTGAGGCTCCCGGCGTGTCCGTGGACTTCGTTCCCACGGCCAAGTCCGGCATCCAGGGCCAGATGGCCGACTATTCGAAGATCGACCTGCTGGTGGGACCCACGGGCTACCAGATGCAGGGGGCCAGCAAGCAGTTGTTCCGGGACAGCTTCATGGCCGTGGCCGACGCCGGCAACCCCCTGCTCCAGCAGCCCCGCCTTACCCTGGCTGACCTGGCCAAAGTTCCCCACGCCGTCGGCTACTTCGGCGAAGGCGTGAGCACCCCGGCGGACAAGCTGTTCGAGTCCCGGGGCATCCAGCGCCGGGTTGCCGCCGTGGTGGCAGGCTTCCTGTCCCTGCCGCTCCTGGTGGAAGGCACGGACCTCGTGGCTATGGTGCCGGCGATGCTGGCCGCGCGGGCGCAGCGTGGGGCGAACATCGCCGTGTTGAGGTTTGCCGATGGCGCGGAGGCTTCCCTGGTGGAGGCGATGTACTGGCACCCGTCGCAGGCCGAGGACCCGGCCAGCGTATGGCTGCGTTCGGTGGTGCAGCGTTCCTGCGCGCGGCTGCAGGAACTCTTCCCTGTCAACGCCCACCCGGTGGCCATCCACCCCTCGGATACCCCCTAGGGCCTCGGCTTGTTCGCGCCGCAGGAGGGGGTACCCTGCGTGGTCTTCCACCCGTGACCGGCACGTTGCGCAGTCGTAGACTCGTGCTGGACACGAGCCGTGCAGCGAATCAAACAAACCCAGGAGGACTGCGATGAGCAATGCAAACACCAGCGCTGAGGCGGCGGCCGCCGCGCAGGCCCTGTTCAGGATCGGCCTGGGAGGGGTGCTCGTCGCTCACGGAACCCAGAAACTCTTCGGCTGGTTTGGCGGGGGAGGCGTTGAAGGTACCAGCAAGGGCATGCACGCCATGGGATTCCGGCCCGCAAAACCCAGCGCCGTCCTGGCTGGCGTAGGCGAAGCGGGCGCAGGGTTTGCCCTGGCGCTGGGGCTGGGCACCCCAGCTGCCGGCGCAGCTGCGGCAACCACGATGGGCGTCGCGGCCAGTGTCCACGCCCCGAACGGTTTCTTCGCCACCGAGGGCGGTCTGGAGTACCCGGCCGTGCTGGGCCTGGCAGCAGCAGCGTTCACGATCGGCGGCTCCGGGCCATATTCCCTGGATGCCCTCACCGGCCATGTCCTGGACCGGCCCTGGATGCGGATCACCGCGATGGCCGTTATCCCCACAGCCATCGCACTTCAGATTTCCCGCCGGCGCAAAGCCCTGGCCGAGGACGCTGCTGCAGCCGACGGTGCGGCACCGGCCGCAGGTACTGCCGGGGAAGGAAGCTGACCCGGTTCCACGCAGGCTGGCCGGCGAAGCTGCCGGGGGCGTCCGGGAAGACTAACGCAAGGAGTCAGAGACAGACTTAGCCCCGCCGTGACCGGACTGGCCGCCGTCCACCGGGATCTCGGCCCCGGTCACGAACGAAGACAAGGGGCTGAGGAGGAACAGCACGACGCCAGCCACCTCCTCCACTGTTCCCGTGCGGCCCAGCGGGGTTTCGGCCAGGGTGGCCTGCCGGAACTCCGGCTTGGCGCCGGCCGTCATGGGCGTTTCGACGAAGCCGGGGTGGACGGTGTTTACCCGGATGCCGCACGGGCCGAGTTCCATGGCCGCAACCTGTGAAAGCCCGCGGAGGGCCCATTTACTGGCCGTGTAAGCCACAGGGTAGTGCGCTGTCAGCCCTGCAACGGACCCGACGTTCACAATCGAAGACCCGCTCCGCATCAGCGGCAATAGGGACTGAATACCCAGCAGGGCGCCGGCCACGTTGATGTCGTAAACCTTGTGCAGGTCGGCCACGCCGGCTTCCAGCAGCCGGCTCCGTTGGGTGATGCCTGCGTTGTTGACCAGACCGTCCACCCGCCACCCCTGCGACTGGATCCAGGCAACGAGTTCGGCCCACGCGGCAGGGTCCGAGACGTCCAGCCGCCGGTATGCAAGCGAGCCGCCCGAGGACGGTGTAGCCGCCGCCAGCTCCGCTGGGATGCCTGTGGCGAGGTCGGTGGCGATGACCCGTGCCCCGGCCTCCGCCAGCATCCGTGCTTCGGCAGCGCCCTGTCCCTGGCCGGCCCCGGTGACCACCACCGTCCGGCCCCCGAGGTGAAGCGAAACCACTTAGGCCTGGGAAGCAACTGCAAAGGCGACCCGGTTGCGCGGGCGGACGCGTGCAGCCACCCGGGTCACGGCCTCGCGCCGGTCACCGACCGTGTTTTCGATGCTGCCGATGCCTTCCACGGTCATGCGGACAACGTCCCCCGTCTTCAGCGGCGGGGGAGTCTTGGCACCGTTACGTCCCCAGAGTTCGCCGAGGCAGCCGCTGCCGCAGGTGCCGGAGCCAAGGACGTCGCCGGGCCGGACCACGGAGTCCTGGGAGGCGTATGCCACCAGTTCGGCGAACGGCCACCCCATATTGGACAGCAGGTCCTGACCGATGGCTTCCCCGTTGACCTTCACCGCCATGGAGATCGGCAGGAACCCTTCGGCGTCGTGCCGGTCCTCAAACTCATCCGCGGTGACAATCCAGGGCCCCAGGGTGTTGGCGAAATCCTTGCCCTTGCACGGGCCCAGGCTGACCTTCATCTCGCGGCGCTGCAGGTCCCGCGCGGACCAGTCGTTGAGCACGGTGTAGCCGAAGATGTGCCGGTGCGCCTCTTCTGCCGTGAGGTTCCGGCCGTCGCTCCCCGGGACACGGCCGACGACGGCGGCCACTTCCGTTTCAAAGTCCAGGTCCTCGCAGCCCGCCGGAATACCGATCACCTCACCGGTGCCGGTTACCGTGTGCGGGTTCGTGAAGTAGAACGTGGGCGCCTCGTACCATTCAGGCATAACGCCTGCCATGCCGTCGATGCTCATCCGCATCCCTTCGACGTGTTCCTCAAAGGTCACAAAGTCGCGGATGGTGGCGGGCACCAGCGGAGCGAGCAGCTCCACGTCCGCAAGCGGAACGGCAGGGCTGGACCCGATGGTGTCCCGGGCGAGGCCCAGCGTTTCTTCCAGCCCGGCGTCCAGGAGGGTCTGGACACCCTGGCCTGCCGGCAGGGGGTAGCAGTTAACGCCATCGACGAAGCCGGACTGCGTGCCGCCGTCGAAATTCCAGCGTGCAATCTTCACCATGGGAGTTGTTCCTTAAACAGTAGGGCGTTGTGAGAGTGCGGCAGCCGCCGCGAGGCCGAGGGCAGCAGCATTGCCGGTCAGCATGCTGGCTTCGTCCTTCGCGGAAAGCTGCGCCTCGATGACCTCGGCAACCGGGCGTTCGGAGCCCATGTCGAACGGGTAGTCCGAGCCGAGCAGCACCTGCTCCGGGCCCGCGGCCGCCACCAGTGCCCGCAGCTCGCCGGCGCTGTGGACCAGGGAATCGAAGTAGAGCTTCTTCAGGTACGACGACGGCGGCTGGGCACAGCCATGTGCCTCCGGCCGGACTTTCCAGGCATGGTCCGAGCGGCCCAGGGTGGTGGGAAGATAGCCGCCGCCGTGCGCGGCCAGAACCTTCAGGCCAGGGTGCCGGTCCAGGACCCCGCTGAAGATGAGGTGGGACAGGGCAACCGCATTTTCTGCGGGCTGGGAGACAGTGTTGGCAAGGTAGAACCGGTCCAGCCGCTCATCAAGGGAGCAACCAAAGGGATGGAGGAAAATAACAGCGCCCAGTTCCTCTGCCCGGCTCCAAAACGGTTCCAACCGCGGATCGGACAATTCAACGGTGCTGCGTTCCGGACTTCCAGGAGTAGCCGCGAATGATCCGATTTCCACACCAAGCAGCCCGCACTCCAGGACCGCGTGCTCCAGTGCCTCCACCATGAGTGCGGGGTGCTGGAGCGGAACCAGGCCCAGGCCGTTGAGGCGTTCCGGGGCGCGGTCAACGAACTCCCGTACTGCCTGGTTGGCGGCCTTCGCCACCTGCAGCGACAGGCCTTCCCCCGCGAAGTAGTAGAAGTGCGACGGCGACGGCGAGACCAGCTGCACGTCCACGCCTTGGGCATCCATGTCCGTGAGCCGGCGGTCGAGGTCTGTCAGCTGCGGCCATCGCTCTTTGACCATCCGGCCTGAAATGGCCATGGAATCAGCCCCGTGGCGCAGCACCTCCAGCGACTGCTGGGCCCCGAAGCCCTCGGGGTCGGCTTCGGCGACCATCTGCTGCAGGGCCGGAAGCAGGACGTGGGCGTGGACGTCCACGGTAGGGCTGGACGCCTCGTTGATGGAGCTGTTGCTCATGCAGGTTCCTTCACCATGACGGACACCGAATGCACCAAGCCCGGGACATCGGCGTCGCGGACACCGTCCAGCATCCACTGGCCCAGCTGGACGGATGCGTTGACCACTGCCTTGGCCCGGTCCAGCCGGCGGTCGGTGAACTCCTTCCAGACAGTTTCAGTGACCTCGTCGGCCTTGATCAAAAGTTCGGCGAGCACGGCCGCGTCCTCGAGCGCCATGGCAGCCCCTTGGGCCACCGTGGGCGGGCAGCTGTGGGCGGCATCGCCGATGATCACGGTGCGGCCACGGTTCCAGGGCCCGTCCACCAAGTGCGTGGTGAACCACGTGTAGTTGATGCGGGCACTGTGGTCCAGGTTCGAGCGGATCTCATTCCACGGTCCGCCGTAGGCCGCGGCAAGTTCGGACATGATCCGCGGGCCGTCCTCGTGCCGGCGCTCCTGCGCCCGCTCCACCAGGTAGGCGTAGATGGTGTCCGGGCCGGTGGGGCAGTAGCCGGCGATGAAGCAGGGGCCGCCGTAGGTGAGGTCCGTGCGGACCACGTCGGCGGGACGTTCCACGAAGGCACGCCAGATGCCCATCCCGGTGGACTTGGGTTCAGTGTCGATGCCAATGGCTTTGCGTACGGCTGAGTGCAGGCCGTCGGCGCCGATCAGGAGATCGTAGCGGGCTGTGTTGCCGTCGGCGGTGCTCACGGTGACGGAGCCGCCGTCGTCCGTTATTCCGGTGAGAGTCTTACCGTAGCTGATCCTGGCGCCGGCCTGCTCCGCCCGGTCCCGGAGGATGGCGGTCAGGTCGGGGCGGTACATGCCCAGGGTGGCCGGCAGGTCGTCGCCGCCGGTCCGCATGTCGTCCAGGACTGCAATGACGGTGCCGGCAGGGTCCGGAGCCCGCAGTCCGAGGGTGCTGAATGCGTAACCCTTCGCCTCGATCTGCTCCCAGACGCCGAGCTGGCGCAGGACCCGAAGGGCATTCCCCTGCAGGGTGATTCCGGATCCGAGCGTCTGTGGGGCGTCGGCCTTCTCAAGCACTTCCACGTGGATTCCGGCGTCGGCCAGGAGGATGGCTGCGGTCAGTCCCGCGGCTCCCGCCCCGACGATTCCGACGTTCTGTACTGCTGCCATCGCTGACTCCTTTGTATTGACGGCGTTACTGCTGGTGCTGGTTTGCGGCTGTTGATGTGATCGCTAGCGGAGGGCAATCGGGTTGACGGGGGAACCGACGGCGCCGGTGATGGGAAGCGGGGCGGCCGTCAGCAAGAAATCGTACCGGCCGTCCGCTGCGCAGGCTGCGGCAAGTGCGTCCGGGTCCCACATTTCGCCCAGGAACAGCCCGAGGTTGGGGATGGCGATCTGGTGGAGGGGCTGGAAGGCGTCGTCGAATTCGTTGGGACGGACCTCGAAACCCCAAGTGTCCGTCGCGATCCCGGCGATTTCGCTGCGGTGCAGCCACGGGGCCGTGCTGAAGGACAGCCCGGGTGCCGGCCCGCCGGCATAGTCGCCCCAGCCTTCGCGGCGGGTCCTGGAGTACTGCCCTGTGCGGATTACCACGATGTCTCCCCGCCCAACCTTCGCGCTGGGCCCTTGCAGGTCAATGGTGCGCGCAAGGTGTTCCGGGGTGATGGCGAAGCCGTCCGGCAGTTCACCGTCGATCCTTCCGAGCTCCGGTCCGAGCGCCCTGCCCACATCCAGCAGTACTCCGCGGCTGACGATCTTGGCAGCTGCGGTCTCGATGCCCGTGACCAGGTCACCTTCGGAGGTCACGACGTCCCCTGCGGCGCGGCCGTTCCAGGCCTTGCCACGGTCGAAGATGTGGCCCAGCCCGTCCCACTGGGTAGAGCACTGCAGCGGCATGGCGATCACGTCATCGGCGCCGCCGATGCCGTGCGGGAAACCTTGGTTTCCGCGTTCCGCGTCCACTCCTGTGTCCGTCATGGTGTGGACGGGGTTGGTGCGGCGACGCCAGCCCTTTTGCGGGCCGTTGGTGTCGAACGGCTGGGAGAGCGAGAACGCCTCGCCGGTGCGAACCAGCGCTGCTGCTTCCACACGTTTTGCGGCATCGATGAAGTTCAGGGTGCCCAAGACATCATCTTCGCCCCAGCGGCCCCAATTGTTGTACTTGTAGGCGGCCGCCGTGATGCTTGCCAGCGGATCCCCGCGCTGGATCAGCTGCTCTTCCACCGCATCGGCTGTCACGGCTGGACCTCGTCCTTGCAGCGGATCAGCTGGGTGCCGAGCCCGGTGATGGTGCCTTCCATAACGTCGCCGTCCTGGAGCAGGCGGCCCCAGTGAGCGCCGTTGCCGGCGGGGCTGCCGGTGAGGACCAGGTCGCCGGGGCGGAGGGGCATGATCTGCGAGGCTTCGCTGACGAGCTTGGCCACCCCGAAGATCATGTCCTGCGTGGACTCGTCCTGCATGGGCTTGCCGTTGAGCTTCAGGGTCACCTGGACGTCCTGCGGGTCGCCGAAGAACTTGGCGGGTACCAGCAGCGGTCCGGTGGGCAGGAAGCCCGGGGCGTTCTTGGCGCGGTACCAGTCCGAACCGATCGCGGGCATGTCCTTGCGGAAGACGAACTCACGGGTGGTGATGTCGTTGACCATGGTGTAGCCGAAGACGTAGTCCAGGGCTTCCTCGGGGGTGACGCGGAACGCGGTCCTGCCGATCACTGCTGCCAGTTCCAGCTCCCAGTCGTGGGACTTGCTGTATGACGGAAGGGTGAGGTCGTCCGTGGCGGACGCGATCGCCGTCGGGAGCCCGATGAAGAAGTACGGCGTGCCCTGGCCCGCGCGCTTGTCCATGATGGCCGCCGTCTTGGCGCGCACATCCTCCTCGTCCTCGCCCGGTTCGCGGTGCGCTGCGGCGAGGTCGATCACGTGCTTGCGATAGTTAGCGCCGGTCTGCAGGACCTGCGCAGGCTCAACCGGAGCCAGGATTTCGACATCGGCGGCCGCCAGGCCGGTGTCCTGGCCGGCAGTGGCGGCCAGCGAGTCCAGCTGGCCTTCGGTGGTGTCCCAGTGCTCGATCAGGGAGTTGATGTCCCCATCCAGCGGCAGGACCCGGTTTTCCACCAGCAGGCCGGCGCGGGCCTTGCTGTCGCCGGCTTCCTGGAACCGGACCAGGGCGTACTGTGTTTCGGTCATCGTCCTTTAGCCCCGGCCCTGCTTGGCGTACGGGTTCAGGAGGGCTTCCTTCATCTCCGGGGAAGCTCCCTCCTCCGTGGCGGTGAAACCCTCGGCGGGAGGGAACGATTCCGTCATGGAGTGCGGCATTGCACCGTTCTTGTAGAAGTTGTTGGAGCCCTCGGACGGCTTCCAGGTGTTGGCTTCCCAGTCCGGAACATAGTTGCGGTAGCCGCCGGAGTTGAGCTCCACGCGCAGGCCGGACGGTTCACGGAAGTAGAGGAAGTTCTGCTCGCCGATGCCGTGGATTGAGGGACCGTACTCCATGGGAGTGCCGTTTTCCATAAGGACGTCCGCGGTCCGCAGCAGGTCCTCGTGGGTGTCCACCCAGAACGCGATGTGGTTCACGCGTCCGGAACGGCTGGAGGTGTCCAGGACAACGCCAAGGTCGTGGGACTTCTCGTTGGTGGTGAGGACCGAGAACACGGTGATGGGGGCCTCGTCGAGTTCGGTGAACGCCATCACGCGGAAGCCCAGTGCGTCGTTGTACCACTTGGCGAAGCCGCGGACATCGGAAGCCGCAACGGTCACGTGGTCCAGGAAGCGGGGTGCGGCGGCGTGGCTGCTGCGGCGCTCCGGCCGGTCCGGGTAGGTGGACTCGAAGCCGGGCTCGGCCACGAACTTTTCCACCTCATAAAAGAGGCGCATGTGGTGCCCGTAGGGGCCGGTGAATTCATATGCCTTGCCGAAGCCGTGGCCGCCGGCGGTCCAGCTGCCCTGGACGCCGGTTGCCTCGATGCGCTCGGCGGCTGCCTCGAGCGCTGCCTGGGAGGTGGTGCGCCAGGCCATGCGCCCCAGGGACGCTTCCGGTCCTTCGGTGATGACAAGGCTGTAGCGGTAGTAGTCACCCCAGCAGCGCAGGTAGACGTTGCCGTCCACGCGGTCGATGATGCGCATGCCGAACTTTTCCTCGTAGAACTGTGCCGAGGCTTCGACGTCCGGGGCGGTGATCTCGAGGTGTGCAAGATGGGAGAGCGGAGTTTCCACGTTGAAGTCCTTCTGGTTACTGGCTGCGGTACTTGTTGTTGCAGGTCCTGTAACTACTGTGAGGCACTTCATATATTCGGGGAAGACGAAGTTTTTGATAGCAGGTATCCGCCTCGCTGATACCTGCGCACTTCGAAAACCCCTGTTTCCTGCCCCCCAGGACGCTCTCTCACTTGATGCAGGTTAATTGCCGTCGCTCTCTCACTCTCCAGGGGAAAGTGAGAGAGCGATGGCCAAAATAATGCAGTAACTGCGAGAGCGTTGCGGTGGGGACCTGGGAACCCGCTGCCGCTACTCCTTCCCCAGCCCGGCAGCCGAGGTCTTCCCGCCCGTTACCTCATTGAGGGCGGTGAGGTTGAAGATGCCGTTGATGTCGGCCTGCTTGGTGGTGCCGGCAGCGACGCCGTCGGCCAGGAGCTTTTCGTAGGTTCCGGCTAGCGGGTCCACGGTGAACACGATGTTCTTGAGGGAGCGGTCGATGACGTCGGCCTTCAGCTCCGCCCCCGCGGCATCCTTGAGGGCTGCGTTGATGACGTTGGCCTTGTCCCCGTCGGCCGCGCCGTTCAGCCATTCGACCGACTTCACGTGGCCCTTGAGCAGTGACTTCACGGTCTCCGGGTGGTCGGCGGCGAACTTCTGGTTGACGATCAGGATGGTGGTGGGGAACTCGCCCGGCTTGCCGGACAGCGAGCCGTCCCACAGGTCCTTTTCGTCCACCAGGACCTTGGCTCCGGCGGTGAGCACCAGGCGTGAGGCCCACGGCTCAGGCAGCCACGCGCCGTCGAGCTTTCCGTCCTGGAAGAGCTTCAGTGTCTGGGCGTTCTCGGTGGGGTTGATGGCCACGTCGCCGCTGCCGTCAACGTTGGTCCTGTAGCCCTGGGACGCGAGCCAGGCGCGGAGGGCCACGTCCTGCGTACCGCCGAGCTGCGGGGAGGCAAGGATTTTGCCCCTTAGGTCCGCGGCGGAGCTGATCTCCGGCCGAACCACCAGCTGGGCGCCGCCGGCTGCAGCACCGGCGATGATGTTCACCGATTCGCCGCCGCTCTTCACGAACGAGTTGATGGCGGGATTCGGGCCGATGTACGTGGCATCGATGGCACCGGCGTTCAGGGCCTCGATCGCGGCCGGGCCGGCGTTGAACACCTGGGTGCTGAGCCTGGTATCGCCGAGCTCCTCCGCGATGTAGCCCTGGCTTACCCCCACCAGGGCGGGGGCGTGGGTGACGTTGCCGAAGTATCCAAGCTTGAGTTCCGCGGCGGGGTTGCCGGCGGGGGCGGTCTCCTGCACTGCCCCGGGGGTCCCGCCGTTCACGGCGGAGGCGACGGCGGCGCCCCCGCCAATGAGGGCGAGGATGCCGACGGCGATGCCGACCTTCAGCCGGAGCGGCCGCTTGGGCGCGGCGGACTGGCCGGCAACGATGCGGGTGGAGCCTGGCTGGTCCTGCGGATTCTTGGGGCTTTGGCGCGAGGGATCTGACACTGGAATTCCTTTGCTGGGGTGGATGCTGAGTTGAGATTACGGAGCGACCGGCAGCGCCACAATCGTTCCCGTAGCGGGCGTTCACGGGAGGTCGCGGGGGCTCAACAAGGCGTAGCGCAGCGACAAGAAACGTCGCGGGACGTCTTTTTCCGGGGCGCCGGAAGGAGTGTTCCCGCGGCAATGAATCCCATAGGTTGCCGGTCGCCGGGGCCTGTTTCCGGGTCCTGATGCGGACGTACGATCAGGCATGGAAAAGTTGAAATTTGAGGTGGATATCAACGCTCCCGCCGGGACCGTCTGGGCCACGATGCTCGACGATGCCACCTACCGGGAATGGACGAGTGCCTTCAGCGAGACAGGTTCCTTCTATGAGGGCGACTGGAACGCGGGCAGCGAGATTCGATTCCTCGGCCCGGACGGTGAGGGGTCCGTGGGAGGGATGATCGCAACAGTTGAGGAATGCAGGCCGAACGAGTTCGTGTCCCTGCGGTATCTCGGCCAGATCGTCCGCGGTGTGGATGACACGACCAGTGATGCTGCGCAGGAATTCATCGGAGCCCACGAAAACTATTCGTTCACCGAAGCCGACGGCGTGACGAAAGTCGAGGTCGAGGTTGAGAGCGTGGAGGACTGGGTGGCCATGCTGAATGAAACGTGGCCCGTGGCCCTCGCCAAACTCAAGGACCTCGCCGAAGCGCGGGCCTGACCTAGTCGCCCTCGGCGGCCGTGGACCTCCGTGCGGCTCAGTCAACGGCCGTTTAGGCAGCTTTCACCAGCGGAAGCTCGTCCCAGTGGGTGGTGTACCTGGGGGACCGCATGTTCCGTTTCATGGTCCAGTCCAGGCCCGACTTGATGCCGGCGTGCCCCAGGCCGATGGAGCCGCGTCCGAAGCGGCTGCCCACGTCCTCCAGCAGGGTGCCGATGTGGCGTTCCTCGTGCCGGTTCTCGAACAGCTCCAGCGGGGACTGGTTGCCGGTAGGCCGCAGGTCCGTCAGCATGAGCCCCACTTTGACGTACTTCAGGCCATCGCGGATGTTGGGCAGCAGGGCGTGCGCCGCCCTGGTGAGCAGGAGCGGGTCGGCGGTTGGCATCGGCAACGGGACGCACACGGACGGATACGCCTGCTCCTGCCCGCTGAACGGCGAGGTGCCGACGAATGCGGTGAGGACTTTCGCCTGCAGCCTGTGCTTGGCCAGCCGCGCGCTCGCGTTCTGGCCGTAGACGCTGAGCACCTGCCGCAGCCCCGCCGCCGTGGTGACCGGGGTGGAGAAGGAACGGGAGAAGATCAGCTGGTCCCGGCCCAGGCGTTCCTCTTCCATGGGGATGCAGGGTGTGCCGTTGAGTTCCAGGACAGTGCGCATCATGACCACGGAGAACTTGTCCCGGATGGCCACGGGGTCGGCGCGGGTGAGGTCCAGGATGGTGTGGATGCCGATGGCATTCAGGCGCCTGGTCAGGCGGCCGGCGATGCCCCAGATTTCCTCCACGGACAGGCGCCCCAGCAGCTGCTCCCGCACGGCGGCGGGAACGCTGTCCCAGTGGCATACCTCGCCGAACGCCGGGTTGTTCTTGGCCCATTTGTTGCACAGTTTGGCCAGCGTCTTGGTGGGCGCGATCCCGACGCATACGGGCACGCCCACATTGCGGCGGACGGCATTCTTCATGGTCCTGCCCAGCGCCAGCAGCTGCTCCGGCTCCCCCTTCACTCCGAGGAAGGCCTCGTCGATGCTGTAAACCTCCAGCCACGCGGAGTACCTGCCGAGCAGCTCCATGACCCGGGCGCTGATGTCCCCATAGAGCTCGTAGTTGCTGGATTTGGCCACCAGCCCCCATTCCTTCGCGCGGGGTGCGAGTTTGAACCACGGCTCGCCGGTGGCAATGCCCAGGGCCTTAGCCTCGGGGGAGCGGGTGACAGCGCAGCCGTCGTTGTTCGAAAGGACCACCAGCGGCCTGCCCTCCAGCGAAGGATCGAAGGCACGCTCTGCCGAGGCGTAGAAACAGTTCACGTCCACGTGGGCGATCTGCGGCATCTGCCGCATGGGGACGGGTTTGCTCATCGCCGGGCACCCGGACGCCGCCGGCTAGACATGGTGCAGGCACCTCGTGGCAACGCCCCAGATGGTCAGCTCCGAGAGGGCAGGCACTTTGATGTCCGCATACTTTGGATTCTCCGCCTGCAGCACGACGCCTGTGGCGGTAAGGCGCAGGCGCTTCACCGTCAGCTCCCCGTCCAGCACGGCAATCACCACTGAGCCGTCGCGGGGCTCCAGTGCCCTGTTGACGATCAGCTCATCACCGTCGCTGATGCCCGCACGCTCCATGGAGTCTCCTGTCACGCGGACCACGAACGTGCTGGTGATGTCCTTGATCAGGTGGGCGTTCAGGTCGATCCGGCCATCGAAGTAGTCCTGCGCCGGCGAAGGAAACCCTGCGGCGACGGGAACCGGGGCAATCAGCACTGACAACAACGAGGCGCCCGAATCTATCACGCGGGGACCGATAATAACGCCCACAACACACCTTTATTCGAATATATGTTCGATTACTTCAGTGTAGACCCTGGCCCTGACAATGCCACCCCCGGAGTACCTGGCGTCCCTGCCTCCGGGTGCTTCACGGTGAGGCAGCCACCTTAAAAGCAGGAGTGGCGCTGCCCGGATGGGCAGCACCACTCTGCGTCTGGTTGTAACTATGTCAGCTGGCGACGGCGGGCCGTGACTCCCGCACCACCGACGGCGTGAACTTCGCCCCGGTATCCGGAAAGGAGGGCACATGGATGCGGGCGTGGGTGTGGACTTCCTGAACCGTCCGCCGGGTGTGCTCCGCGATCTCTTCCATGGTGGCCACCCACATGCCGTCCATTCCCTTGACCCGTTCAATCAGCCGCTCCAGGGCCACAGCCTTGGAGGGCCGGCCGGAGATGAAGGGATGGTTGGTCAGGACGAAGCAGCTGCCCTGCGCATGGTGCGCCTCCGCCTCCAGCGTCCACATTTCCAGGACCTTCGCCGGGCTCTCGATGACGCCGCTGCCGGTGACGCCCGGGTAGAACGCGTACTGCTCCCAGTCGTCCAGCGCCCAGTCCACCGGAATCTCCACAAGGTCCCGGGAGTCGCCCGGGGCGACGCTGAAGCGGTAGGGGGCATCGCCGTCGAGCAGGCTTGAATCGTAGAGGAAGCCGCGGTCCGCCAGGAGGGCCGGGGAATGCCAGTTCAGTTCCCACCACGGCGCCCGGTAGCCCACCGGCTCCACCCCTGCCACCTTGGCCAGGGCCTCCAGGCCGCGGTCGATGTAGCGCGCCTCCGTCTCGGCGTCGATACCCTGCATGGGCTCGTGCAGGTAGCCGTGGTGCGCCACCTCGTGCCCCGCGTCAACGATGCGCCGGACCGTGTCCGGATAGCACTCGGCGGTGAAGCCGGGGACGAAGAACGTGGCACGGATGTCCTGCCGCTGGAGGATCTGCAGCAGCCGGGGGACTGCCACCTTGGGCCCGTAGGACTGGTGGGTCATCAGGGACATCCGGCTGGTGCTCTTGGGATCGTGGGCGATGGTGCAGGATTCGGCGTCGACGTCGAAGGTGAAGGAGGCTGCCGCCTGCTTGCCCTCGGGCCAGGTGATCGGGTGGGCGGAGTCGGGGAATGCGTCAAAGGTCATGTCAGGTGTTCCTAGGTTAGAGGCCGGCCGGGGCGCTGGGCCGGGCAGGGATTCCGGCCAGGGCCGGGGAGGGCTGGGCGTCGGCGCCGGCAGCCGGAGCGGATTCGAGGAACTTGCGGTGGACCCTCGGGCCCAGGATGGCGTAGCTCGTAGCGCTCGCCAGCCCGCCGGCCAGCCAGGACAGGTCCCAGCCGCCCAGGGCCACGGCGATGGGGCCCTGCATGGCGGGAACGAGGCCGTACATAAACAGCCAGGTGGCGAAGATGCCGACCAGGAGGGAGGTGACTCCCGCCCAGTTGACGCCGGGCAGTCGCTTGGTCCCGACGCCGTCGAACAGCCGTGCGGGGTTGCCGGGCCAGCGCTTCTCGATCCAGAAGTAATGCACCAGCATCACGCCGCCCCAGGCGGCCACCCAGGCCACCAGCCCGATGAGCCAGGCGTCCAGCACCGCTGCGAAGTCCTCCTGGAAGATGAAGAAGACGACGGCGATGAGCGAGAAGACGCCGACGAACAGGTTCAGCTTGCGGCGGCTGATGGTGATGTCCAGTGACTGGGTGGCCACCGAAAAGGTGTAGATGTTCAGGATGTTGGTGGCGATGGGGCCGTGCAGCACCATCAGCAGGACGGGCAGGGCGAGGACGCCGAAGTTCTGGACGATGAGCTTTCCGGGGTCGATTTCACCGCTGTTGGTGGCCAGGCTCGCACCCAGCACGCCGAGCCAGACGACCGGGATGAACTGGCCCAGGACGGATGCCAGGTAGACCTTCTTCTTGGGGACCTCGGTGCTGACGAAGCGGGAGTAGTCGGCGGCGTACGTGAACCAGGTGATGCCCCAGCCGATGCCGATGGCCGTCATCACGGCGCTCATGGCCGCGATCCGCTCGGAGCCTTCCAGGATGTTGCCGGCGGGGCCGGCGTAGGCCCAGTCGATCTTCATGCCGAACCAGGCAACAGCGGACATAACGGCCAGGATGATGATGGTGGGCGGGACGGTCCACTTTTCAAAGGCGGCGATCGCCTTGTAGCCAAACCAGGCGATGGCCACCTGGGTGGCCATGATGGCCGTTGCGACGCCGATCTTCCAGGCGTAGTTCTGCGCCGCGGGATCCACCCAGCCGAGCGTTCCGAACAGCGCCATCACCAGGTCCAGGATGATCCAGGTGTTGACGGCGCACCAGCCGATCACCAGGAGTGCCTGGATGCTTGCGGGAAGGTAGTTTCCGCGCCGGCCGAAGGCTGCCCGGGCCAGGACCATGCCGGTGGCGCCGGTCTTCTGGCCCAGCAGGACGAAGCAGCCAAAGAGCAGCATGCCGATCAGGTTGCCCAGGACCAGGACAGTGACGGTGTCCGCGAAACCCAGCCCCAGGTGGATTCCGAGGGCGCCCAGTACCCAGTTGATGGGGGCGAGGTTGGCGCCGGCCCAGATCCAGAACTGGCCTGAAACCTTGTGCGTGCGCTGGGACTCGGGAATGGGCTGGAGCCAGGCTTCGCAGTCCTCGGCCGGCGCCATTGCCGGCCCAGACTGCTTCGTGGAGAGGTTGTCTTGCATGGGGAAAGCCTCCAGTAAGTGAAAGGGATAGATCCAGATTATGTGGCTCATGCCACAACCACCACATACAATGTGTCGTGAAGATTCACCTTCTACTTGACGGAGTGTCATGCCAATACGGCTGCAGGACGTTTTGAAACATTCCACCCTCACCCCTGCGGACCCCGTGATCCGCGCTGCGGCGGCGACTGCGGCCCAGACGCAGCTGCGCTGGATCCACTCCAGTGAGGTTTTGGACATCGCACCGTTACTTGGCGGCGGAGAACTGCTGCTCACCGGTGGCCAGGCGCTGGCCGCGGCAACGGACAAGCGGCGCATCGGCTATATCTGGGAGCTGGCGGAGCGTGGAGTGGCCGCACTGGCCATCGAGACGGGCGCGGCCCTGCCGTCCATTCCGTCCTCCATGGTGGGAGCAGCCGAAGCCGCGGGGCTTCCCCTGATAGAGCTGCGCAAAAGAGTGCCCTTCGTGGGTGTCATGGAAGCCATCAATTCGTTGCTGGTGAGCGAGTCGGCTGCGCACCTGCAACAGGCTGACCGGGCAAGCCATGCCATGGCGGTGGAGCTGGCCCACGGCGGCAGCCTCGACCGGATCCTGGCCGTCCTCGCCGACGCTACCGGCGCGGAAGTTGTCCTGACCTCCAACGCCGGGGCTCCGCTGGCCAGCGCACTGCCTGCCGGCCATGCCGCGGATGCCGAACCGGCACCCGAGGGGGACGCCGACCAGGACCGGGCACGGACCACGCATATTGATGTGTCCGTGCGGGGCATACCCTCGGCGCGACTAAGCCTTCACACATTGGAGGGAGGCGATGTGAACCTGGCAAGGATTGCCGGGAACCGCTCAGTGGACATTCTGGCACTGGCGCTGTTGCAGCGCATGCCGCCCGGCCTGAAGGAGATGGCGGGTGCCGCACTGATCCGCGCCGTTGATGCCGGTACCCAGAACTGGCGGCTCCAGCAGCTCGCCCCGGCTGCGGGGATTCCCCCTGCTGCGCAGCTGGTGGCTGTTGTGATCCGTTCTCCTGGCTCCCGGCAGCTCCGTACCACCGTGGAGCAGCTGCTGGACCGGGTGGGCCGGCACAGTGCCAGCTACGCCGATAACGAGGAGCTGCTGGCGCTCGCGGCCTTACGGACCGGTAAGGCGCAGGAGGACCGGAGCGAGATCCTGGCCGGGCTCCGGACACTCGAGCTGCCCGAGGGCAGCATCAGCGCGGTAGGCCCGGTGGCCTCCGGGATTTCGTCGGCACCCTGGTCGCTGGCAGAGGCGCGGCTGACGCTGGATATTGGGGCCCGTGATGAACTGCGCCCGTCCGGGGCGCGGCTGGCCAGTGGGGCTCTCGACGCGGAGGCGTTTGCGGTGGAACGGATGGCCTTCCATTCTCTGGATGCGGCCAGGCGCGAGGATTTTGTCCGGCAGCAGTTGGGGTCCCTCCTTGACTACGATGCGCAGCGCCGCTCGCAGCTGGCCGAAACCCTGCGGGTATGGCTGGATTCCGGCTGCAACACCGCACAGGCTGCGCGGGAGCTGCACCTGGAGCGGCAGTCCATGCACCAGCGGCTGCAACGGATCTTCTCCCTGTGCGGCGGCGACCCCCGCAGCACCGGCCGCCTCGCCGCCCTGCACCTGGCCAGCCGCCTCGCTGCCATGCACTCCGACTAGGCCCCAACGCTCTCTCACTTGATGCCCCTTCCCCGGCGATCCTCTCTCACCTAACGTCGGGTTCCGGGAAACCCTCTCGCAGTTAACGCGCGTTTTGGGCGCACCCTCTCCCCACCCCTGGCCGGCCCAACCGCAGGCCTGTGGATAACTTCTGCAGCCTCCAGCCGGATCGGGGCACAATGCCAGCATGCAAAAGCAGGATTCCCTGCCCCTGCCGTTGGCAGCGGCTCCCTTCACCTTCGGCTCAGCCCTGGCCTCCGGCGTCCCGCTAAGCAGGCTTCGCCGTAAGGACATAATCAATGTAAGCCGCGGCCTCTACCGTCCGGCGGGCTGGGATTTTGACCTGGAAGGCGCGGCCAGGGCGTTGTCCGCTGCGTCGCCGGGAGCCTGGATCTCACACGTGACCGCGGCCCGGCTTCGATGCCAAGTGCTGCCACCGTGGCTGGCGGATTCGTCCGAGCTGCATCTGAGCAAGCCGAGGTCGCTGCCATCGGTCCGCCGGAAGGGCGTGTTCGGCCATACCGTGCTGGCACGTGAGGATGAGATCGAACTTGTCGATGGCATCCGCCTGAGCACCCGGTCCCGCACGTGGCTTGATGTGGCACGGATCCTGCCGCTCCACGACCTCGTGAGCATGGGGGACCAACTCATCCGCATTCCACGAGCAGATTTCGAGGGAAGGGCGCAGCCCTACGACACCATTGCGGGCCTTCGCGCACTCGTAGCCCGCCACCCGAACCTCCAGGGCATCGTCCGCGCCCGTGAAGCGCTGGATCTGATGCGGGTGGGGGCCGACTCCGCGCCCGAATCGCTCCTTCGCCTGGCAATCGCCGACGCCGGGCTGCCGGAGCCCGAACTCCAGGTGCCGTTACGCGCCGGAGACGCGCGGTCGCCGTCGGCCGATCTCGGCTACCGTCATCGCCGCCTCGCCATCCAGTACGACGGCGAACATCACCTCGGTGACGCACAGATCCTGAGCGACAGGAGACGGGACAAGGCCTTCGAATCAGCCGGCTGGACGGTTCTCGTCTTCGATAGGGACGACCTTGCTGACGAATTTCAGCGCGCAGTGCAGGGGATCAAACGGGCACTCCGGAACGGTTGGCTTGACCACCCCCAGGCGACGGGGTTCGCCAGCGGGGCCTGAGCATCAAAGGACTCTTGTGCAATGACGACGGCGGCGCTTAAGGCCGTGGCGCCCCCTCACCAGGGTGAGAGAGCGCCACGTAAAAACCCGCATCAGGTGAGAGAGCGTCACGGGAAAACCCGCATCAGGTGAGAGAGCGTCACGCAAAAGCCTGCGTTAAGTGAGAGAGCGTCGCAGGGGGTTACCGGAGGACCACCGTGCGGTTGCCCTGCAGGATGACCCGGCCCTCGCAGTGCCAGCGCACCGCGTTGGACAGGGCCTTGCACTCGGTGTCGCGGCCGGCGGCCACCAGGTCCTCGGGCCCGTAGGTGTGGTCCACCTCCACGGTCTGCTGCGAGATGATGGGTCCCTCGTCCAGCTCGCTGTTGACGTAGTGCGCGGTGGCGCCCACGGTCTTGACCCCGCGCGCGTACGCCTGGTGGTACGGCTTGGCGCCCTTGAAACTGGGCAGAAACGAGTGGTGGATGTTGATCGCCTTCCCGTCCAGCTTCCGGGTCAGGTTGTCGCTGAGCACCTGCATGTACCGGGCCAGCACCACAAGCTCCACATCGAACTCGTCCACCAGCTCCAGCAGCCGCGCCTCGGCCGCAGGCTTGGTGTCAGCCGTGACCGGCACATGGAAGAACGGGATCCCGTGCCACTCCACCAGGGCCTGGTGGTCGGTGTGGTTGGACACCACGGCCACCACGTCCACGGGCAGTTCGCCGATGCGTGCCCGGAACAGGAGGTCGTTAAGGCAGTGCCCGAACTTGGACACCATGATCAGCACCCGCCGCTTTGAGCCGTGCGGCTCCAGGCGCCAGCGCATCCCAAAACGCTCCGCAACGGGACCAAACGCGGCCCGCAGCGTGTCCGCGGTGGAGGCATCGCCGTCGGACGCGAAATGCACCCGCATGAAGAAGTGCCCTTCGGAACGTTCGCCGAACTGCTGGTTGTCGATGATGTCGCAGCCGTGCTCCAGCAGGAAGCCGGACACGGCGTGGACGATGCCCGGCGACTCGCTGCAGTCCAGCGTGAGGACATGCTCCACGGTGGTCACCGGCGCGGACAGGGAAGTTTCAGTCTCAATGGCGGTCATGGTTCAGCACTCGATCACATTCACGGCGAGTCCTCCTCGGGAGGTTTCCTTGTACTTGGTTTTCATGTCGGCTCCGGTTTCGCGCATCGTCTTGATGGCTTTGTCCAGGGACACCTTGTGGCTGCCGTCGCCGTGCAGGGCAAGGCGGGCGGCGTTGATGGCCTTGACGCTGGCGATCGCGTTGCGCTCGATGCAGGGGATCTGCACCAGCCCGCCCACGGGGTCGCACGTCAGGCCCAGGTTGTGTTCAATGCCCACCTCGGCGGCGTTTTCCACCTGGGCGGGTGTGCCGCCGAGGACTTCGCAGAGCCCGGCGGCGGCCATGGAGCAGGCGGAGCCCACTTCACCCTGGCAGCCCACCTCGGCACCGGAGATGGAGGCGTTGATCTTAAACAGGATTCCGACGGCGGCCGCTGCCAGCAGGAAGCGGACCACGCCGTCGTCGTTGGCGCCGGGGACAAACTTCACGTAGTAGTGCAGCACCGCCGGGACGATACCCGCCGCGCCATTGGTGGGCGCCGTGACGATGCGCCCGCCGGCGGCGTTTTCCTCGTTCACGGCCAGCGCGAACAGGTTCACCCATTCCATGGCCCGGAGCGGATCGGTCACGCCGGTGTCCGCCGTCAGGGTCTGGAACAACGACGGCGCGCGGCGGCGGACGTTGAGCCCGCCCGGAAGGATGCCTTCCGCGGCGCAGCCGTTGTCCACGCATTCGCGCATCACCGCCCACAGCCCCAGCAGCTTCTCCCGGAGCTCCGCTTCGGTCCGCCAGGTCAGTTCATTGGCGAGCATGACGTCGGAAATGGACATCCCCTCGCGTTTGCAGATCTCCAGGAGCTCGTCCGCCGTGGTGAACGGGTAAGGCAGGACGGTGGAGTCCGCCACCACCCGGTCTCCGGCGTCGGCGTCCCCGTCAACAACAAAGCCGCCCCCAATCGAATAGAAGCTCCGTTCGCTGAGGACTGCCCCGGCGTGGTCCAGGGCGCGGAAGGTCATGCCGTTGGGGTGGGCGGGGAGGGACTTGCGCCGGTGCAGCACCACGTCATCGTCCCAGTTGAAGTCCACCCGGTGGTCCCCGCCGATCCACAGTTCGGCGTCCAGCGCGGCTGCGGCCACCTGGTCGTCGGCCGTGAAGGTGTCCACGGTTTCGGGGTCCAGGCCCTTGAGGCCCAGGACCACGGCCTTGTCCGAGCCGTGGCCCCGCCCGGTGGCGCCGAGGGAGCCGAACAGTTCAGCCTGTACGCGCCGGGTGGAGCTCAGGTGTCCGTCGCCCTTGAGTCCGTCGGCGAACAGCTTTGCTGCCCGCATCGGGCCGACCGTGTGTGACGACGACGGCCCGATGCCAACGGAGAACAGGTCCAGGACGCTGAGGGCCATTTAGGGGACCTCGGGCGAGGCATACTCGCGCATCGCGTCGAGGAGCCAGCGGCCCAGGAAATCCGCGAACGAGGCGCGGGGGAAGAGCCGGAACGTCTCCTCGCCGGTCTTCCACAGCACCACGGGGATGTTGCCGACCTCCGTGGAGAGCGCCGTGCCGGCTTTCAGCACGCGCGGGTGCAGGTCCAGCGAGCAGCCCTTCTCCAGGACGGCCCGGGCGCGGGGCCCGGTGAGCTCGAACGTGGTGCGGTTCGCGGAGAGGTCCACTACCTGGCCGGCGCCGTCTCCGAGGGCTTCGCGGAGCGCCTGGATCAGGCCGCCGCCCAGGGATTCGTGGGCGTCCCGTGGTGCCACCACCAGGAACTCTTCCGGGCCAAGCCACAGCACGGAGGTGTCCCCGGTTCCGCTGACGCTGCCGCACGTGGCGGGCAGGCCGCCGGTCACGGCGGCGACGCGCTGTCCGGCGTCGCTGGAGCGGCTGGCCCGGAGGCCCACCATGGTCAGGAAAGCCACTTCGCTGATCTCCACCACGCCCCGGACGGAGCCGGTTTCAAAGTCTGCGCGGAGCTGGGCGGCGGGGCTGACCCGGAGTGAGAGGTTCTTCTCGTAGGAGGTTGCGGGTGCTGCTGTTTCAGCCATCTTTGCGGGTCCCTTCGGGGTCAAAAAGTACGGTTTCGGCGACGACGACGTCCACCAGCCGGTCGCCGGCGGCAGCAGTCAGGGTTTCGCCGATGCGGTTGCGGCCGTTCTTGATCAGGGCCAGGCCAAAGGACCTGCCGAGCGCCGCACTGTGGTAGCTGGAGGTGACGAAGCCTTCCATCGGGACCGGCCCGTAGGCAGGGTTGGTGGAACGGCCCTTCTCTACGAGCTGGGTGCCTTCCGGGAGCCGCAGCGTCCCGTCCACCGGCAGCACGCTCACCAGGTGCTTGCGGTCCTCGCGCTGGCCGTCGGCCCGGGAGTAGGAGCGCTTGCCGATGAAGTCCTTGGCCTTGGAGACGATCCATTCCATGCCGGCGTCCTGCGGGGTGACGGTGCCGTCCGTGTCCTGGCCGACGATCGGGTAGCCCTTCTCGGCGCGGAGCACGTGCATGGTTTCGGTGCCGTACGGGGTGATGTTGTATTCGGCGCCGGCAGCCGCCACGGCCTCCCAGGTGTTCAGCCCGTACCAGGACGGAACGTTGATCTCGTAGGCCAGCTCACCGGAGAAGGAGATCCGGCAGACCCGGGCGCGGACGCCGGAGGCCAGGGTGGTTTCGCGGAACGTCATGAACGGGAACGCCTCGGCTTCCAGCCCGCCGCTGGCCGCCAGTTCCGGGGCCACCTTGGCAAGGACTGCGCGGGACTTGGGCCCGACGACGGCAATGGTGGACCACTGTTCGGTCACCGAGGTGCAGTGCACGTCCAGGTCCGGCCATTCGGTCTGCAGCCATTCCTCCAGCCAGTCCAGCACCTTCGCGGCGCCGCCGGTGGTGGTGGTCATGAAGTAGGTGTCGTCGTCCAGGCGCAGGGTCACGCCGTCGTCGAAGATCATGCCGTCAGCCATGCACATCACGCCATAGCGGGCGGAACCCGGGGCGAGCTTCTTGAACGCGTTGGTGTAGATCCGGTTGAGGAACTCACCGGCGTCCTTGCCGCGGATTTCGATCTTTCCGAGCGTGGTGGCGTCCATGAAGCCCACGGATTCGCGGACGGCGGCGCATTCACGCAGCACGGCCTCATCCATGTCCTCCCCGCCCTGCGGGTAGTACCAGGGACGCTTCCACTGTCCGACGTCCTCGAACAGGGCGCCCTTGGCGACGTGCCACGGGTGGATGGAGGTCTTGCGGGCGGGGTCGAACAGCTCGCCGCGCTGGCGTCCGGCCAGTGCCGCGAAGGCCACGGGCGTGAACGGTGCGCGGTAGGTGGTGGTGCCGATGTCACCGATGCCGCGGGAGGCTTCTCCTGCGGTGCGCAGCGCGGCGGCGATGACGCCGATCGCGTTGACGCCGGAGGTCTTGCCCTGGTCGTTGGCGGTGCTGATGGAGGTGTAGCGCTTGATGTGCTCCACTGAGCGCATGCCGGCCCCGGTGGACCGCAGCACGTCAGCCACGGACTGGTCGCGCTGAAAATCGACGTAGTGCTGGTGCCAGTCGTCCGGGGTACCCGCCTCGCCGGGGACCAGCCACAGCTGGCGGGTGGGGGCGGAGGCCTTCGGCTCCGCCAGGACGAGAGGAGCGACGGCGGACGCGAAGCCGGCAGCGATGGCCGCCGAGGCACCGGCGGAGATGCCCTCGGCCAGGCAGTCGGCCAGTTCGAAGCTGCCCCGGCCCGAGCCGATGGTCTGCTGGTTGGGGACCACGGTGCTCGGCACGAAGGCGGCCAGCTCGTCGTCCCAGCGCAGCTTGCCCTGCCGCTGGGAGTGCAGGTGCACCAGCGGGCTCCAGCCGCCGGACACAGCCAGCAGGTCGCAGGCGATCTGTTCGACGCCCGAGGTGAGCTCGCCATCGTCGTTAATGCTGCGGACGGTGACGCCGTCCACCCGGCCGTCTGCTGACTGCGAAGACGTGTTGGCCACGGCGCTGCCGATCAGCACCCGGGTGCCGGCTTCGACGGCGGCAGCAGCCACGGCGGTGAGCTGCGGACGGGCGTCCACGACGGCGGCAACCTTGACGCCCGCGGCGCGGAGGTCCGCGGCCACGGCGTAGGCGCTGTCGTTGGTGGTGCTGATGACCACGCGGCGGCCGGCGGCCACCCCGTAGCGGTTCAGGTACGTGCGGACGGCCGAGGCGAGGATGATGCCCGGGCGGTCGTTGTTCTCGAACACCAGGGGACGCTCGTGGGCGCCCGGTGCCAGGACCACCTGGTTGGCACGGATGTGCCAAATCCGCTGCCGGGATACTCCCGACGCGGCAGGGGAGGACAGGTGGTCCGTGCGGTTCTGGACAGCGATCACGTAGTTGGCGTCGTAGGCGCCGAAGGCCGTGGTGCGGTTCAGGACGGTGGATTCGGCGCCTGAAACGAGCTCGGCTTCGACGTCCGCCACCCATTCCAGGGCCGGCTTGCCTTCGATGGTCTCAACGAGCTCCGGTGCCGTTGACCCGGACAGGAGGGACCCGCCCAGCTCGGGCTGGTCGTCCAGCAGCATCACGCGTGCGCCGGTGCGGACGGCTTCGCGGGCTGCGGCCAGGCCGCCGGGGCCGCCGCCGACCACCAGGACGTCGGTGTGGACGTACTTCTTGTCGTACTCGGCGCGGTCCTCCTCGGGATCCAGCTTGCCCAGGCCGCTGAGCAGTTCCGCCTTCAGGCCGTCCACCAGGGTGACGGTGGTGGCGGGGAGCATGGATTCGGCGACGTCGCCCGGGAAGCGCGCAGCGATCTTCACCATCGCATTGGATTCCTCCACACCGGCGGACATGATGCCGCGGGGGCGGTCCTCGTAGAGCGAGTTGCCGGCGTTGATGCGGCCGTTGGCGATCAGGGCGGAGGCGAGGGTGTCGCCGGGGTGCCCCGTGAATTCCTCGCCGTCCACGGTGAATCGCCAGGAAATGGTGCGGTCGATGCGGCCGCCGGAAGCGAGGCGGGCGTTCTGGGAAGTCACTTGGTTGCTCCTTCCGGGGCAGTGGTGCTGGCGGTGCTGGTCTTAGCGGTGCTGGTCCCCGAGATGTCCGGTGCCGCGGTCCCGGTGGTGGTGCTGTCCGGGGCGAGGCTGGCAGTGCCGGTGTCCGGGGTTGTCCGGCCGGCAGCGTCAGGCCGGGGCGCGCCCATCGGGTAGATGGCCTGGATGTCGTAGGTGACGGTGTCGCGGAGCATGTTGAACCACTGGCGGCAGCCGGTGCTGTGCAGCCAGCGCTCGGCGAAGGCGCCCTTGGTGTTGTCCCGGTAGAACAGGTACTCGGCCCACTGGCGGTCGGTCAGCTCGTTCGGGTTTTCGGGGTAGGGAACGTGGGCCTGGCCGCCGTAATGGAACTCGGTCTCGTCGCGGGAGCCGCAGTTGGGGCAGGAGATGAGCAGCATGTGCGTCTTCTTTCTAAAGTGCAGTGTTCGCTGGCGGCTAGTGGGCCACGGCGGCGGCGCCGTGTTCGTCGATCAGCGCGCCGGTTTCGAAGCGTTCCAGCGCAAACGGCTTGTTCAGCTTGTGCGGGGTGCCGGTGGCGATGTTGTGCGCGAAGGTCATGCCGGCCGCGGGAGTGGCCTTGAAGCCGCCGGTGCCCCAGCCGCAGTTCACGAACATATTTTCCACCGGGGTGTTGCCCACGATCGGGGAGGCATCCAGCGTCGTGTCCACAATTCCGCCCCAGGTCCGGAGCACGTGGGCCCGGGCAAAGATGGGGAAGAGCTCAACGGCGGCAGCCATTTGGTGCTCGATCACGTGGAAGGAGCCGCGCTGGCCGTAGCCGTTGTAGGAATCGACGCCGGCGCCCATCACCAGCTCGCCCTTGTGGGCCTGGGAGACGTAGACGTGCACGTGGTTGGACATGACCACCGTGGGGTGGACGGGCTCGTGCAGCTCGGAGACCAGGGCCTGGAGCGGGTGGGACTGGATGGGGAGCCGGAAGCCGGCCATCTCGGCCAGGACCGAGCTGTGCCCGGCGGCGGCGAGGCCCACCTTTTCGGTGTTGATGGTGCCGCGGTTGGTCTTGACGCCCACCACGCGGTTGCCGTCCTTGACGAAGCCGGTGACTTCGCAGTTCTGGATGATGTCCACGCCCATCTCATCGCACTTGCGGGCGAAGGCCCAGGCAACGTGGTCGTGCTTGGCGATGCCGGCCCGGGGCTGGTAGGTGGCGCCCATGACGGGGTAGCGGATGTTGTCGCTGATGTTCAGGATGGGGCAGAGTTCCTTGACCTGCTTGGGGTCCAGCCACTCGGCGTCCACGCCGTTGAGCTTGTTGGCCCCCACGCGCCGCATGCTTTCGCGGACGTCGCCCAGGGTGTGGGCGAGGTTCATCACGCCGCGCTGGCTGAAGAGGAAGTCGTACTCGAGCTCCTCGGGCAGGATCTCCCAGAGCTTGAGGGCGTGCTCGTAGATGGCCGCGCTCTCGTCCCAGAGGTAGTTGGAGCGGATGATGGTGGTGTTCCGGGCCATGTTGCCGCCGGCCAGCCAGCCCTTTTCCAGGATGGCGATGTTGGTCATGCCGTGGTTCTTGGCCAGGAAGTACGCGGTAGCCAGGCCGTGCCCGCCGCCGCCCACAATCACGGCGTCGTACGAGGACTTGGGCTCCGGGTTGCGCCAGAGGAAGTCGGGGTGCTCGGGGAGGAGGTCTGCACTCACTGGGCTGCTCCAATCAGGTCTGCTTCAAGGGCGGCAACTTCAGTGCCGTTGCTGAGGTGTGGGTAGAGGGGGAACTGGTCGGCCAGGGCGGTGACGCGGGCGCGGAGTTCGACGGCGGTGCTGTCGCCCAGGGTGCCGCTGGCCGCGGTGCCGTTGCCCGCAGCGGCGATGAGCGCCGTCGCAATAATGTCTGCGACTTCCTCGAATTCCTTGGCGCCGAAGCCGCGGGTGGCGAGGGCCGGGGTGCCGATGCGCAGCCCCGAGGAGACCATCGGCGGGCGGGGATCGAAGGGGACGGCGTTGCGGTTGACGGTGATGCCGATGCGGTGCAGGGCGTCTTCGGCCTGCTGTCCGTCCAGCTCAGAGTTGCGGAGGTCCACGAGGACCAGGTGGACGTCGGTGCCGCCGTTGACCACGGAGATTCCGGCCGCGGCAACGTCGTCGCGGAGGAGCCGTTCGACGAGAAGCTTGGATCCCTCAAGGACACGCTGCTGGCGTTCCTTGAACTCGGGGGAGGCGGCGAGCTTGAAGGCCACGGCCTTGGCGGCGATCACGTGCTCCAGAGGCCCGCCCTGCTGGCCGGGGAACACGGCGCTGTTGATCTTCTTGCCGTACTGCTCCTTGGCAAGGATGACGCCTCCGCGCGGGCCGCCGAGGGTCTTGTGGGTGGTGGTGGTGACGACGTCGGCGTACGGCACCGGGTTCGGGTGCAGGCCGGCGGCCACCAGGCCTGCGAAGTGGGCCATGTCCACCATGAGGTACGCGTCCACCAGGTCGGCGATGCGGCGGAACTCGGCGAAGTCCAGCTGGCGGGAGTAGGCGGACCAGCCGGCGACGATCAGCTTGGGCCGGTGCTCCAGGGCCAGCGCCTCAACCTCGGCCATATCGATGCGGAGGTCCGATTCGCTCACGTGGTACGGGACCACGTTGTAGAGCTTGCCGGAGAAGTTGATCTTCATGCCGTGCGTCAGGTGGCCGCCGTGGGCCAGGCTCAGACCCATGATGGTGTCGCCCGGGTTCAGCAGGGCGAACATGGCGGCGGCGTTGGCCTGCGCGCCGGAGTGCGGCTGGACATTGGCGAATTCTGCGCCGAACAGGGCCTTGACCCGGTCGATGGCGAGCTGCTCCACAACATCCACGTGTTCGCAGCCGCCGTAGTAGCGCTTGCCCGGGTAGCCCTCGGCGTACTTGTTGGTCAGGACCGAGCCCTGGGCCTCCATGACCGCGGACGGGGCAAAGTTCTCGGAGGCGATCATTTCCAGCGTCGACTGCTGGCGGCCCAGCTCACTGGCAATGGCCTGCTGGACCTCGGGATCGACGACCGAAAGTCGCTCGTTCAACTGCTCAACCACGGATGCTCCTTTGAAATACCACTTGCTTACTAACTGATATATCAGTGTGAGCTCAATGGTATGATCGGGATCACAGCAGAGTCAATAGCTGGACGAAAGTGACGCGAAGCCCGGCACGGGCAGCCCCGTCACGTCAGCGGAGAACGGAGCGGCGCGTTGAATGCACTTCTTGCCCTGCCTCAGGCGGAGGACGAGGCACCGTCCCAGGCGGAGGCCGCCTACCGGCAGCTGCGGGACAAACTGATCATGCTGGAAATCCGCCCGGGCGAGCCGATCAACGAGGGCCAGGTAGCGGTTGAACTCGGGCTCGGGCGTACCCCCGTGCGGGAGGCCATCAAGCGCCTGGAGGTTGACCACCTGGTCATTTCCTATCCGCGACGCGGCACCTTCGCCACGAACGTCGACTTCACGGAGCTGGCTGATGTCTCGGAAATCCGGGAACTCCTGGAGCCGCTGGCCGCACGCCGGGCGGCCAAAAGGGCCAGTGAAAGCATGCGCCGCGAACTGCTGCAGGTGGCCGACGCCATTGCGGAGCTGGGGCCCGGCCAGGGGGAGTCCCGCGACCTGATGCGGTACGACCTCATGGTGCACCGGCTGATCTACAAGGCGGCCGCGAACCCGCATCTGGAAAGCACCCTGATCCGCTACGACAACCTGGCCACCCGCATCTGGTGCGTGGTGCTGGACAAAGTGCCGTCAGTGAGCGGCCACATCACCGAGCACGTGGACCTGCTCAAGGCGGTGGCCGCCGGCGACGCCGACAAGGCCGCCGAGCTGGCCCTGCACCACGTCACGAGCTTCGAGGAAACCATCCGCAAGGTGCTGTAGCCCCCGGGACGCTCTCTCACCTAATGACGCATAAACCGGGACGCTCTCTCACCTCATGCCGGAGAAACCGGGACGCTCTCTCACTCCTGAAAGGATGGAATGCGCGCCATGCCCGCTGCCACCCGGAACGCACGGGACCGCACTGCCAGGCTCGGCTTCGCCTTCATCGGCGTTCTCCTCATTGCAGTCAACCTTCGGGTGTCCTTCGTCAGCGTGGGGCCGGTCCTGTCCAACATCAGCTCCGACCTTGGCCTGTCCAGCGCCGCGGCAGGTTTCCTGACGGGTCTTCCGCTCATTGCTTTTGCCGTCTTTTCGCCCGTGGCGCCCGGCTTCGCTTCCCGCCTGGGCCTCGACCGTGCGCTGTGGATGTCCCTGCTGATCCTGGCCTCGGGCATCGTGCTCCGCTCCTTGCCTGTGCCCGGCTTCATCTGGCTGGGCACAGCACTCATAGGCCTCGCAATCGCGTTCCTCAATGTCCTGGTCCCTTCGCTGGTGAAGCGGGACTTTCCCACGAGGGTCAGCCAGCTCACCGGAAGCTACACCGCCACCCAGGCTGCCTTCGCCGCCATGGGGGCCGCCGTCGTCGTGCCCGTGGCGCAAACGTCGCCCGCGGGATGGCGCCTTGCCCTCGGTATCTGGGCGGGACTTGCCCTCATCGCCATGGCGGTACTCCTGCCGTGGCTGCGCCGGCACAGCTCCGGCACCATGAGCGCCGCCAAGCCGGACGTGTCCTACCGGTCGCCGTGGACCTCAGCCCTGGGCTGGCAGGTGACCACCTTCATGGGGCTGCAGTCGATCGCCTTCTACGTCCTGATGGCATGGCTGCCCACCATTGAACAAAGCCGGGGCGTCCCGGCCACTACCGCCGGCATCCACCTGTCCGTTTTCCTGCTCATCAGCGTCTTCGCCAGCCTTGCCGCAGGGGGCATCCTTCACCGGGGCTCGGACCAGCGGATCGTTTCCTTCGCCAGCGGCGCGGTCATGGTTGTGACGTTCCTGGGCCTGGCACTTGCGCCGGACCTCATCCTGCTGTGGGTCCTCCTGGGGGCAATCGGATGCGGGAGCCTGATCGTCATTGCCCTGTCGCTGTTCAGCCTCCGGACCGTCAACTACCCGCAGGCGGCATCATTGTCCGGCATGGCGCAGTCCGTCGGCTACGGCATGGCTGCTGTGGGTCCGGTGATGTTCGGCGGGCTGCGCGATCTGAGCGGAGATTGGACCCTTCCCCTCCTGGTCACTGCGGGCATCATGGCCGTCCTCGCCGTGACGGGTGTGCTCGCGGGGCGGAACCGGGTCATCAGCCCTTCGGCGTAGCCCCCGTCAGGCGCGCGCCTGCGCCCGGACGGAGGTCCGTTCCACCGCGGGGCAGTTGATCTTAGCCACCCCGCCCGAGCCGGTTCCGGGTGCCCCATCAAGCCGGAGCAGCATCCGCACACCCGCAGCACCCAGCTCGTAGTGGGGCAGGGACACGGTGGAAAGCGGGGGCCGCAGGTGGGCGGCAATGACTTCCTGGTTGTCGAACCCCACCACGGCCATGTCGTCGGGGATGGACAGGCCGTGCTCGCGCAGTCCGTCGTAGAGGCCCATGGCCATCCGGTCGTTGTAGCAGTACACCGCGGTCGCGCCCCGCGTGAGGAGATCGGAGGTGGCCCCGTAGCCGCCCTCCTGGTCCGGATAGGCTTCCAGCACCAATTCGGGGTCGAAGGGAACACCGGCCTTTTCCAGTGCTTCCCGGTACCCCTGGAGCCGCCCGTCCTTGGCCGGTGCCGGGATGGTGGCGTTGATGAAAGCGATCTTCCGGTGCCCGTGCCCCAGCAGGATTTCCGTGGCTGAGCGGCCGCCCTGCACCTCGTCGGGCACCACGGCCCGGGCGCCCGGCTCGTTGGAGAAGCAGTTGACCAGGACGAAGTCGGCTTCCCGGAGTTGCGCCGGAATGTCCGTCTGGCGGTGGAACCACGTGGAGTAGAGGATGCCGCGGACCTTGTATTCGAGCATCATCTGGATGGCGTCCTGCTCGAGCTCGCCGTTGCCTTCGGTGTTGGCGATGAGGAGGGCGTACCCGTGCTTCCACGCCTCGTCCTGGGCTCCGTGGATGATCTGGCCGGCGAAGGGCGTAGTTGCAACGCCGTCCGCCACCAGCCCGATGAACCGGGACGTGCCGCTGACCAGTGTTTTTGCCATCGCGTTGGGCCGGTAGCCGAGGGTCCGGATGGCGTCCTGCACCCGCCGGCGGGTTTCCTCGGCGATCCGGGCGGCCTTTTTCTTGTTGACCACCAGTGACACCGTGGCTGTGGAAACGCCGGCCGCTTCTGCCACGTCACGGAGGGTGACGGGGTGCGCGCGCTCCGGGGTTTGTGGCGCCCGGGCGGCAGGTGCCGGCGCCTCCGCACCATTCTCCATTGAACTCATCTGCCCTCCTTGAGGAGTATATCCATCCGCCGTTGCCGTCATCCCTTCGTCGCCCCGCTTTCGAGTCCCTGGATCATGGCCTTGTTGAGCACCAGGAACACCAGCAGCAGGGGGGTGATGGTCACGCATACGGCGGCGAACGTTGCCGTCCAGTCCACCTTGCCCATCGCGCCGATGTAGTTCTGCAGGCCCAGCGGAATGGTCTTCAGGTCCTCGGACAGGACGAAGGTGTTGGCGAAGATGAAGTCGTTCCAGATGAAGATGCTGTTCACCAGGACCACGGTCACCACGGTGTTCAGGGACAGCGGCATGGTGATCAGCCCGAAGATCCGGTACGGACCCGCGCCGTCCAGGGACGCTGCCTCGTACGTTTCCTTGGGGATGTACTCGTAGAACGAGCAGAACAGGTAGATGGCCATGGGCAGCGAGAACCCCGCCAGCGGGATGATCATGGACAGGTAGGTGTCCAGCAGGTTCACCGCAGCGTAATCGATGAACAGCGGGACCAGGGCGATCTGCACCGGGACGATGATGCCGATCAGGAACAGCCCGCGGACCAGCTTGCTGAGCCGGAACCCCAGCACCTGGATGGCGTAGGCGGCCATCATGCCCAGCAGGACGATCAGGATGTTCGCCCCCATGGTGACGATGAAGCTGTTCAGGATGTTCCGCCCCAGGTCGCCCGTTTCGAAGGCCCTGGCATAGTTCTCCCACGTCAGGGAGCTGGGCAGGGCAAAGGGATCACCGGTGGCAAAGTCCTGTTCCGTGCGGAGGCTGGTGAGGAACAGCCACGCCAGCGGGTACACCTGCACGATCACGATGAGCATGATCAGCACGCGGGACAGCGTCCGGAACAGGTCGGGCCTGCGCCGGCGGCGCTTTCCGGACGGCCGGACAGGTACGACGGCGGCGGGCGGGGTGGGCGGGGCTGTTTGGGTGATCATGCGTCTGCCTTCCGCTTCAGCAGGAAAAGGATGAGGCCGACGGCGACGAGGCACTCCACCACGATGAACACCGAGATGGTGCTGGCGTAGCCGAAGTCCGTGCTGGTGAACGCCGTCTTGTACATGTACGTGGTGAGCAGTTCCGAGGACTGCCCGGGGCCGCCGTTGGTCATCAGGTAGGGGATGTCGAAGCCGCGCAGCCCGTAGGTGGTGGCCATGATGGTGGTGGTGATCCACACCGGGCGGATGTACGGGAAGCGGATCTTGGTGAACAGCGTCCACCGGGACGCGCCATCCAGGACGGCGGCCTCCTCAAGCTCCTTGGGGACCGCGAGCAGGGCCGCGTAGATGATGAGCATGTACAGCCCGGTGAAACGCCAGCCCTCCGGTGCGGACACCGCCGCAAGGACCGTGTTGACGTCCGAGAGCCACGGCCGCTCCAGGCTGCCGAGGCCCACCCAGTGGAACAGCTGGTTGAGCAGGCCCACGGGCTCCATGGAGTAGATCCGTACGAAGAGGAAGGCGATGGCCACCGTGGAGATGACGGCCGGCAGCAGGTAGAGGGTCTTGATCAGCTCACGCCCGCGGCGGAGCGAGGTGAGGAGGCTGGCCACCACCAGGGCGCCGCCGAGTTGCAGGACCAGGCAGATGGCCAGGTAGACGAGGGCGTTCAGGAACGCCCGCCAGAAGATGTCGTCGGCGACGAACATCCGGACATAGTTGTCCACGCCCACGAACTCCATGTCGCTGATGCCGTTCCAGGAAAAGAAGCTCAGGAACAGGGACTGGAGGATGGGAAAGAGGACTGCTGCGCCGTAAAGGAGCAGCGGTGGAAGCAGGAAGACCAGGACCGAGGTCCGTGACCTGTTGGGCAGCATCCTGTTGGGTTGCATAGCGGGCCTTTCGGGGCCTTGCGGGCGGGGGAACGCTTTCGTTCTTGAGTTCCCCCGCCGCGTTGGTTTCGTGGGGAAGCAGTGCCTACTTGAAGAACTTGGGGGCGTTCTGCGCGATGGCCTTGTCCATGGTTTCGGTGAACTGCTCAGGCGTGATGTTGCCCTGCACCAGCAGCACCAGCTCCTGCTGCAGCCGGCCGTTGGTGGTCGGGTCCAGCTGCGTGTCCCACGGCATGGCCTGCTTGGAACCGAGGCCGTCGGCCTGGTCCAGGGCCTTCTGGTACAGCGGCGTGGCATTGGCCGGGACAACGGTTTCGACGTCCGTGGTGGGGGACAGTGCCCCGGTGGCGGCATATTCAGCGGGGTACTTTTCCAGGGCGAACTTCAGGAAGTCGCTCACCAGGGGATCGTAGGTTGTGGCGTTCACGGCCATGCCGATGCCGGACGGGGACACGAACTCGTTGGCCCCCGTGACGGACCCTGCCGTGGTGGGGAGGGTGAAGAAGTCGATGTCGTTGCGGACGGCCGGGTCCAGCTTGTCCGTGGCCAGGCTGGGCAGTTCCCACGTGCCGATGTTGTACATGGCGGCCTGTCCGGAGGTGAACTGGTTTTGCGCGTCCGAGTAGCCCTGGGCGGAGAATCCGTCCTGGAAGCACTTGGCCTTGCCCAGTTCCGCCATCCAGTTCACGGTCTTCTGGCCGGCAGGATCGCTGAACTTCGCCTCGCCCTTCTTCAGTTTCTGGACGAACTCAGGGCCGGCTTCGCGGAACGGCTGGTAGGCGATGTAGCGCTCAAGCGGCCACTGGTCCTGGCCGTCGATGGCAATGGGGGTGATGCCGGCGCTGCGCAGGGCGGTGCACATGGCCGGGATGTCATCGAGCGATGTTGGCACCGCCACGCCGGCCTTCTCCAGCAGTGCCTTGTTGTACCAGATGAATTCCAGCTCGAACTGGAAGGGGATCATGTACAGGGACCCGTCGTCGAAGCGCTGGTAGTCCAGCGCGCCCGGACGGTAGTTGTCGTAGACGTCCAGTGACTCCAGCAGCTTCTCGGCGTCCACCATCTTGCCCTGCTCGGCCAGCTGCTGGGCGAACGGCGTTGCGTCCGTATCGAACAGTTCGGGCAGCTTGTTGGCAGCCGCCAGGGTCTCGAGTTTCTGGATGTAGGAGGGCCGGTCCGGGGTGGTGATCAGGTTGAGCTCAAAGCCCGGGTGGTCCTTGGCGTAGTCGTCGGCGAGCTTTTTCATGATGTTGATGACCGCGCCGTCGGCAGGGCGGGAGAGCAGCCACGAGATCTCGCGGGCCTTGATCTCGCCGGTGGGGCTGACGTTGGACGGGTCGGTGGAGCTCGCGCCCCCGCAGGCTGTCAGGGCCAGGGCTGTGACGGCTGCGGCAGCGGCAGCGCGGAACATGTTCTTCATATGGGTCAATCTCCCTTGATTGGAACGGAGGATGGGTGTTGGGGGTATTCAGTTGTCGGTGCGCTTGCGTACGTCGAAATCCGTGACGGTCACGGTGCCCTCGCCGGCGAACACGCCTATTCCGCCGGCGGGGAGGTCGTAGATGCGGGTGCTGAGGGCCACCTGGCGGTCCACGACGGCGACGCACAGGTCGCCGTCGACCACCACTTCCAGCGTGTGGCTGCCGGGGGAGAGGTCGCAGGGGCGTTCCAGTTCGACGGCGTAGGGAACGTCGCCTGAGACATGCCACTGGGCTTCCCCGGTGATGGTCCGGGGCCACCGGTCGAACACCAGGCGTCCGCGCTTCGGTTCGAGGCGGAGGACGTAGGAGTGGTCGCTGTCCGGGCTGGAGCGCAGCAGGAGCCCGCATTCCGTGGTGCCCGGCTGGATGTCCAGCACCGCTTTGGCATAGAACTGCGTGGGCAGGTCGTGTGCCGTGACGGCGGCGCTGTAGGAGTCCGGCACGTCCAGCCGGATGGGCAGCGGGCTCTCCAGCTCGAGCGGGACCGCGTCCCAAAAGCTGTCCACAAGCTCGTCCGCCAGGCCGAACGCCAGCGTCCCGTCGGGGTTCTGCCGTGCCTCCAGGACGGACATGGTGCCCGCCCACTGCCACGCGCCGTCGTCGCGATTGCCTTCCTTGCTGGCAATCCAGCCGAAGAAGAACCGCCGGCCGTCCCGCTCCGCTGTTTTGGAGGCGTAGAACGCGCGCCCGTCGATGCTGTCCGGGTCCGGAACTGTCCACGGCCCCGTGGGGCTCTTGGCCATCCGGTACCGGGTGGTGAACGTTTCGGAAAACTCCGAGTAGGCCATGTACCACCACCCGTTCCATTCGAAGACGTCCGGGCATTCATGCGTGATGTACCTGCGGGGATCCCAGAACGGGTCCGTGTGCTCCCACGTCATCAGGTCCGTGGAAACGCACTGGGCGATGACCCCGCGGCGGCGTTCGGGACCGTCGGAGTGCCGGGCCGCCAGGAGCATCCGCCACAGGCCGGCCGCCTCGTCATGGAAGACGAAGGGGTCCCGCCAGTCCGCTGACTCGTAGCCGTCCGGTGCGCCGAACGTAAGCTCCGGGTGCTTGACCCATGTGTTCATGCCGTCCGTGCTGGTGGCGTGCATGACCAGCTGCAGGGGCAGGCCGTCCGTCCCGAGATTGCCCGGGTTCTGGCCTGTGTAGAACAGGTGGTGGACGCCTGAGTCGTCCGCAATGACGCTGCCTGTGTAGCAGTTGAAGTCCAGGTCTTCCGTGGTTCCGTGGGGCAGGGCCACCCCGTGGTCCTGGAACTGGGTGAGGTCCTTGGTGGTCACCAGGTTCCAGGCCGTTCCGGGCTTCGGGTCGGCGCGGACCTCGTGAAGGTAGAAGAGCCAGAACTCCCCGTCCTTCTGGAAAGGGATAAGGTCTCCAACCCATGCGTCGGCGGGCTGGAAGAAGACTGGGTAGCTCATCGGCGTTGATGTCCATTTCTGCTAAAGCGTTTGATCACCATGAAGTTAGCGTGAAATGGAACGCTGATCAAGCGTTTTAGCAAAAATTGTCCGGAAGGATTCTTTCGGCCGATTTGTGACGGGGGCCACTTTTGCTGAAACGCTTGACCGCGGAGACACCGCTCGGTATGTTCTTCTGCTAAAGCGCTTAAGCAGCCGGTGGCCCAATCAGCGAACCACTGGAGGTTCCATCACCCCGAGCGCCCGGCGAAGCCGCCGCCCCCTGAGAGGAAGTCAACGATGACACATGCCTTTTCCCGTCGCCACGTCCTGCAAGGCACCGGAGCAGGAGCACTCGCCCTGTTCACGTCCGGTGCCGGCGCAAGCGCCGCATCGGCCTCACCGGCCCGGGCGGCGCAGGGCTCGCAGCGGGCCGTCTACCACATGACGCCGCCGTCCGGCTGGCTGTGTGACCCGCAGCGCCCGGTGTTCCTGGACGGCAAGTACCACCTCTATTACCTGCACTCCACGCAAAACAACGGCCAAGGCGGCTGGGACCACGCCACCACGGCAGATGGCGTGGCGTTCACCCACCACGGGGATGCGCTGCCGCTGCAGCCCGACTTCCCCGTATGGTCCGGATCTGCCGTGGTGGACACCGCCAACACGGCGGGCTTCGGCGCGGGGGCCGTCGTGGTCCTTGCCACCCAGCCCACCGGCGGCATCCGCAAGTACCAGGAGCAGTACCTCTACTGGTCAACCGACGGCGGCTACACGTTTACTGTGCTGCCGGACCCGGTGATCGTGAACACGGACGGGAGGGCCGCCACCACGCAGGCGGAAATCGACAATGCTGAATGGTTCCGGGACCCGAAGATCCACTGGGACGCGATGCGGAACGAGTGGGTCTGCGTGATCGGCCGGGCGCGGTATGCGGCCTTCTATACTTCCCCGAATCTGCGTGACTGGCAGCTGAAGCGCAACTTCGACTTCCCCAACCCCGCGCTGGGCGGCATCGAATGCCCCGACCTGTTCGAGATGACGGCCGACGACGGCACCAGCCATTGGGTGCTCGGCGCCAGCATGGACGCCTACGGCATCGGGCTGCCCATGACCTACGCCTACTGGACCGGCACGTGGGATGGGGAGCAGTTCCTGGCTGACGACGTCGCCAATCCACAGTGGCTGGACTGGGGCTGGGACTGGTACGGAGCGGTGACATGGCCGGCTGCAGAGGCGCCCGCAACACGGCGGTACGCGATTGGGTGGATGAACAACTGGAAGTACGCCGCCCGCGACGTTCCCACGGATGCGTCCGACGGGTACAACGGGCAGAACTCGATCGTGCGGGAGCTGCGCCTGGAACGCCAGGGCGGTGGCTGGTACAGCCTGCTCAGCAGTCCCGTCACGGCGCTCTCGAACTACGCCGGCTCCACCACCGCGTTCCCGGCCCGGACGGTTAACGGCAGCTATGTCCTGCCCTGGAACGGCCGCGCGTACGAACTGGAGCTCGACATTTCCTGGGAGGCCGCGGCGAACATCGGGGTCTCTGTGGGCCGCTCTGCCGACGGCGCCCGGCACACGAACGTCGGCAAGTACGGCAATGAGCTGTACGTGGACCGTGCGCCCTCGGATCTTGCCGGCTTCTCACTGCTGCCGTTCACGCGTGCGGCAGCGCCCATCGACGCCGCCGCGCGGTCCGTCCACCTGCGGATCTTCGTGGACACCCAAAGCGTGGAGGTGTTCGTCAACGCCGGCCACACGGTGCTCTCGCAGCAGGTGCACTTCGCCGACGGCGACACCGGGATCTCCTTCTACACCGACGGCGGGCCTGCAACGTTCTCCGGCACCACCATCCGGTCCTTCCAGTAGCCGGCCACGGGAAGCGGCGGCCCCCACGCATCGGTGGGGGCCGCCGTCGGCATTGCAGCCGGTTCAGCAGCCGGCCGGAAAACCAGCTGCCGGCAGGAAGAATCAGATGATGGCAGCCTTCAGTTCCTTGGCCGCCAGGGCGGGGTCCCCGGCGCTGTAGATGGAACCGCCCACAACGGCCACGTCCGCGCCGGCGCGCTGCACGGCCCCGATGGTGGAGATGTTCACGCCCCCGGCCACGGAGAAGGGTACGCGGGCTTCTTCTCCGGCGCCCAGCAGGACGTTCAGGTTGTAGCCGGGCAGTGCCTGCTCGTCCAGGCCGGCATGGAACTCGATGAACTGGGCGCCCAGCACCCGGGCTTCCTTGGCGCGTGACACCTTGTCCGCAACGCCGATCAGGTCCACCACCACGCCCTTGTTGTGGGCCTTGGCGGCCTTGACGGCGCCGGCGATGGTGGAGTCGTCCGCGCTGCCCAGGACGGACACCAGGTCCGCGCCCGCGTTGAAGGCGATGTCGGCCTCGAGTTCGCCGGCATCCATGGTCTTCATGTCCGCGAAGACAATCTTGTCCGGATGGGCCGTCTTGATGGCGGTTACGGCGGAGAGGCCTGCGTTCTTGATCAGCGGGGTGCCGAGCTCGATGATGTCCACGGACTCGGCAACCTTGCCGGCCAGGTCCAGGGCGGCCTCGACGGTGAGGACATCCATGGCTACTTGCAGTTTCATGTGGGGGATCGCTTTCTGTTGTTTCCTGCGTTTTAGGGTGGGGAGGGGAAGGGCAATTACTCGAGGTTTGCGTGCCGCAGCCAAAGGTCCTCCGCCGCGGACGTGTCCTCGTCCCACAGGCTTTGGAACACCGCCTCGGTGGCGGCGAACAGCACCTGCTCAAAGAGGCTGCCCGAGTACTGCCGCGTGAGCGCCGAGCCGTGATCGGTCTTCCGGGCGGCAGGAATGATCACGACGGCGGCAGCAGCGGCCGCCAGCGGGGAACCTTGGGCAGTGGTGTAGGCAGCCACGCGGGCGCCGTGGGCGGCTGCGGTTTCCGCGGCTTTGACGACGCCGGCCGTGGTGCCGGAGCCGGAAGCCGCGAGGAGCAGGTCGCCGGCGCGGATCGCGGGTGCCGTTGTCTCGCCGACCACATGGACCGTCAGGCCCAGGTGCATGAGCCGCATGGCCGCCATCTTCAGGACCAGGCCGCTGCGGCCGGCGCCCGCCACGAAGATCCGGTCCGCCAGCCGAAGCTCGGTCACCAGCGCGGCCACCTCCAGCGGGTCGACCTGCTCCAATACTGAGCCGATCTCGCCCAGGACGAGGCCCCGGTTGTGGTGGAAAGCCCGCGCTGTTCCCGTCAGGGCCGCCGGGCCTGCTTCTGTGGTGGCGTTCATGCGTGTACCTCCTTGGATAATGGTGCCCTTCCATGCTCGCCCGCCCTGGGGGTGGGTGAAACGGCATGATGGGACGGTCCTGCCCACCCGAAGGGGTAGGTACACCTCGGGCGGCCCGCCTACACTGGACGGGTGGAACACCCAGACGCTCCCCTGCTCCGGTCAATTGCTGCCCTGGCAACGGCACCCCTGTTGGACATGGCGCACCGGTTGCGCGAGGCTGCCCGCCCCTACATCACGTCCAGCGCGCTGGTGATTTTCACGGAGGACTGCACCGGCCGGCCGCAGAAGAAGGCCGGTGACGAGGCCATCATCAGCCGGGTGTCCATAGCGGAGCTGGATGCCATCCGGGCAACGCTCGTGGAAGCGGGCGACGCCGGCAGCTGGAGCGGGGACGCCACGTTCGGCGGCGGCGTTCGCCGGGTCCTCGCGGTGTCCTCGCCGAGCAACGCGCTCCTGGTCCTCTCGGACCCGCAGCCCGTCGGGCCGGAGGCGCAGTGGATCCTGCACTACCTTTGGACCCTCGCATCTGAACGGATCCGCGAAAAGGTGGCTGATGCGCCGCCGTCGTACCTCATCGAATCACGCGCCGCCTCGGCGGAACGCCTGCGGGTAACCGCTGAACTGGTGGACCAGCACTCCACCACCCTCGAAACGCTGCTCGCGGCGCTGAGGTCGCCTTCGCTGGAGGACGCCGCGGCCCGGACTGCGGCAACGGACGTCGCGGCCAGGGCATTGGTGGGCCTCCGCACCCTCAGCGACCGCACCACCGGCCTCGTGGAGGAACCGGTGGCCTCCGCTTTCCAGCGCCTTCGCGAGGACCTCCGGCCGCTGATGGGCTTCAGCGGCATCGACGTCCAGTTCATCGAACCGCCCGTGAACGGCCGCGCGCTGCCCGGCGAGGTGGCACACGCCGCCAGGGCGATTGTCCGCGGCCTGGTCCTCGCCATGGTGGACCAGCAGGGCGTCCGCCGGATCCGCACGCAATGGGATTGCGACGGCGTGAACCTCCTCATCAACGTGCGCGACGACGGCCCGGGCGAGCTTTCCGCGTCGGCGCCTGCCATGGCGCGCCTGGTCCAGCGAGTTGAAGCGCTGGACGGGAGCATGGGCGTGGACGTGATGCCCGGCTGGGGCGCCGACGTGGCCGTGGCGATTCCGCTGGACCCACCCGCCCGGCCGCTGGCCGACGTCGCCCAGTGGAACCTGGGGGAGCGCGAGGTGGAGGTCCTCCAGCTCTTGGCCGCCGGCCAGCGGAACCGGGGGATCGCCGCGAAACTCCACATCAGCGAGAACACCGTGAAGTTCCACCTGCGCAACCTCTACCGGAAGATCGGCGCATCGTCGCGCACTGAGGCGATGGCGCTCGCCCACAGCAACGGCCTGCGCTGATTTCACCGGCCGGTGATTTTGGGGCGCCGCTGATTTCACGCGGCGCTTGCTACTTGAGAGTATTAGTCATGGCTTCGAACAATGAGCGCGAACCCGACGTCGATGGTGAAGCGGGCCACGGCGGCGTCCAGTCCGTGGACCGTGCCCTCGCGGTCCTTGAGATCCTGGCACGGGACGGCCACGCCGGCGTGAGCGACATTGCCGAGGAAATGGGCATCCACAAATCCACTGTTTCGCGGCTGCTGGGCTCACTGGTGAGCCGGGAAATGGTCCACCAGAACAGTGAGCGCGGGAAGTACCAGCTGGGCTTCGGCATCCTCCGGCTGGCAAGCTCCATCCCCGGACGCCTGAGCCTGGTGCGGGAGGCCCGGCCGGTCATGGAGGCCCTGGCGGACCAGTTCAAGGAGACGGTGAACCTCGCCGTGCTGCGCTCCAATTACGCGGTGAACGTGGATCAGGCGATGGGGCCGTCAACCCTGGCCACGTATGACTGGGTGGGCAGCCTGACCCCGCTGCACGCCACCTCGAGCGGCAAAGTCCTGCTGGCGGCACTCTCCGCGGATGACCGGGACCGGATCCTGAAGGAGACAGGGCTTCCTGCACGCACGCCCCGCACCATCACCAGCCGCAAAGAGCTCGAAGCCGAGCTGGTCAACGTGGCCCGGGACGGCTACGCCGTGACCCGGGAGGAATTCGAAATCGGGATCAACGCCATGTCCGTGCCGGTGTACAGCCACCTGGGAACGGTCATTGGCGCCATCAGCATCTCCGGCCCGGCCTTCCGCTTCGATCCTGGGAAGGAACCGGGGCTGGCAGAAGGCCTCAAGGAGGCAGGCCTCCAGGTGAGCGCCAAGATGGGCTACACCCGCCGGTAATGCGCCAGGGGCCAGGTCAGGTTCCCCGCCAGGGTCCGTAAGCAGGATAAGGACGCTGCCGAACGCCACGACTCCGCGCGCCGGTGGCGCTCAGAGATCCTCTTCGAGGCGGGCGGTAAGGATCCGGTTGGCATTGGCCTGCAGGATGCGGAGCGACTCCTGGATCAGAGGTGAGGCGATGCTGCCCCTGCGCACCGCGGCGACGATGCGGCGCGTGGGTTTTCCCTTGCCGGTGATACGTAGCCGAACCACGTTCTCAGCACCATGCAAAGGCGCCAGCCGGGGCAGCAGGCCGACGCCCAGCCCCGCACCCACGAATGCGATGTGGGTTTCCCACTCAACGGCTTCATGGGCAATCCGCGGTGTCACCCCGACTGCCGTGAATGCCGCCGTGAAGAGGGAATGGTAGGCGGAACCGGCGGCCTCCGTGATCCAGGGCTCCGACGCCAGCTCCTCAAGCGTCGCCGTTTCCCGTGACGCCAGCGGATGGTCGCCGGGAATGATCACGTCCAATGGATCGTCGAGCAGGACTTTCTGCTCGAAGCGCGGATCGTCCTCACCGTAACTGTCGGACTGCATGGCCACAATGACTGCAAGGTCGATTCGTTCGGCAATCAACAAATCGAAGCAGCGGGCCGGTTCAGCCTCAAGAACCTGCACCTCCAGCAGGGGGTGTGTTGAGTGCAGGGTGGCGGCCAGCGGCGCGAGCAAGTGGGCGGCTGCAGAGGAGAATCCGCCGAGTCCAAAATGGGCCTGCACCTGGTCGCCGGCCTCCATGGCCGCGGCGCGCAGGCCCTCCCACTGGGCAATGAGGGGATCCGAGCCCGCCACGAGAAAACGTCCTGTGGCGGTAAGCCGCACGCCCCGGCCGTCTTTTGTCAGCAGCTGCATTCCAAGCACGCGCTGGAGCTCCCGTAACTGCGCGGAGACGGCGGAAGGGGAATAGCCCGTGAGCTCAGCGGTCCCGCCTATGGTGCCGCACCGGGCGAAGACGCGGAGCGTGATGAGTCGCGCATCGATCATGCACCTATTCTGCAGGGTAATCTTCAATATTTTGCGCTTTTCTTGCAGCGCTTGTGACCCTAATCTCAACACAACGAGTACTTCGACCACTGCCGGTACCACCCCCGCACCCTTGGTCAACACGCAACACCCACTACCCATGCCTCCCGGGAGGAAACCCATGACTGCTTCAGTGAACGTGCCCCTCAATTCACGCGGAAAAATCGCTGCATCATTGCCTGCCGAGCAGCTGGCCGAGATTACCGCGCTGTTTGAGTTCCGTCGCACCGGCTACTCCCTCGATGCCCCCTTCTACACCGATCCCTCCATCTTCAAGATCGACATGGAGGCGATTTTCGGCCAGCACTGGATCTTTGCCGCCAGCACCGCCGAACTGCCCGAGCCGGGCGACTACGTCACCGTCGACTACGGGCCCTACTCCCTGATTGTGCTGCGCAACGACGACGGCGGCGTGAACGTCCTGCACAACGTCTGCCGCCACCGCGGCGCCCGCGTCCTGACCGAGACTGCCGGGTCAACCGGAAACCTGGTCTGCGGCTACCACTCCTGGACCTACTCCCCGGAGGGCAACCTGATCCATGCCTCCGCGCCTGGGGAAGCGAAGTTCGACAAGAGCTGCTTCGGCCTCAAGCGCGCCCACGGCCGCGAGGTCGCCGGACTCATCTTCGTCTGCATCGCGGATGAACCGCCAGCGGACTTCGACGAAACCGCGAAGATCTTCGAGCCCTACCTGGCGCCCCACGATCTCTCGAAGACAAAAATCGCCTACCAGCAGAACATCATCGAAGAGGGCAACTGGAAGCTCGTCATGGAGAACAACCGTGAGTGCTACCACTGTGACGGCCACCCCGAGCTCGCCTGCTCCCTCTTCCCCACCTGGGGCCTGACGGAGGGCCTGATCCCGACCCACCTTGAGGAAGTGTGGGACCGGAACAAGGAAGCCCAGTCCTCCCTCGAGGAGCGTTGCCGCCGCTATGGCCTTCCCTATGAGGTGGTCGAGCAGCTTGACACGCGCATCGCGGGAATCCGCATCTCACGGGAATCACTCGATGGAGAGGGCGAATCGTTCTCCGCGGACGGGCGGAGGCTTTCCAAGAAGCTGCTCGGGGACTTGCCCGACTTCCGCCTGGGCCGCTGTTCCATGCACCTGCAGCCCAACAGCTGGTTCCATTTCCTCGGCGACCACGTCATCACGTTCGGTGTCTTCCCCATCAACGAACACCAGAGCCTCGTACGCACCACGTGGCTGGTGGCTGACGACGCCGTGGAAGGCGTGGACTACGACCTGGAGAAGCTCACCTACACCTGGAAGCAGACGAACCTGCAGGACAAGGCGTTCGTGGAGCTCTGCCAGCAGGGTGCCGGCAGCCCCGCTTACGAGCCAGGTCCCTACATGAAGAGCGAATACCAGGTCGAGGCATTCATCAACTGGTACGTGCAGCGCGTGCAGGAGCACTTGGCATGATTGAAGTCCTCACTGAAACGGCAGTCCAGGAACCGCAGCGTATCCGGGGTCTGGAGATGCCGTGGAACAGGGTGATGGGAAGCACCGAGACACCCGCCCGGGCAGCCCGTGCATTGGGCCCGTGGCATCCGCAGGAGTTCATGGCCGAATGTGTCGAGACCGTTCCCGAGGCCGGGGGCATGATGACCTTTGTGTTCCGCCGCTGCGACGGTGCGCCCTTGGCGTTCCGTGCCGGCCAGTACGTGAACGTCGCATTCCCCGTGAATGGCGAGGGCCAGGAACCGGTGGACCGCAGCTACTCGCTGTCCAGTTCGCCCACCGAGCCGTGGACCTTCAACATCACCGTCAAGTGTGACCCTACGGGGCTGGTCTCGCCGTGGGTGCACGATAACGTCAAACCCGGCACCGTTCTTGAGATGCTGGGGCCGGTGGGGGCATTCCACCTGCCCGATGCCGACCGGCGGGCACGCTATCTCTTGCTGGCCGCCGGCGCAGGCATCACTCCCATCATGTCCATGGTGCGGACCATCCATTCCCTGCCCGGACACGCCGATGTTGTGGTGCTCTACCACGGCTCGGATGCTGCCGGCTTTGCCTTTCACCGGGAATTGGCCTACATCGCCTCCGTGGACTCACGCGTCAAGGTCTACTACTCCCTGGGGGACCGCAGCGTACCGGAGGGGTGGGAAGGACTCAGCGGAAGGCTGACGGCGGCCATGCTCGAGGAGGTGGCTCCGGACGCCAACGGCCGCCAGGTGTACGCATGTGGTCCCGAGGGTTACCTGAACACCGCCACCGAACTGCTCAAGAAGGTCGGCGTCGACGACACTTCCATCTACATGGAGTTCTTTTCGGGAGACCGCCAGACGCTCCTTGAATACCAGGCGGAGGTGGCATTCGCAGCCGACGTCGCGGAAGAGATCGCCGAGGAGATCGCCGAATCAGCCGAGGACTACTTTGAAAGCCAGCCCGCCGCGTTCGGGCTCTACGAGCCTGGTTACGACGCCGACGGAACCCTGCCGGCCTCGGGGCTGCCGCTGGAAGTCATCAACCAGGACGCACCCGGCCCCGACCCCTCCGCCGACACCCCGGGCGGGGAGCCGGAGGCCGGTTCCCCTGACGCCTCGAGCTTCGACACGGTGGGAACAGGCAGCCTCACCATGTCCTTCATGCGTACCGGCATCAATGTGCGGATCGACCCCACCGAGCACATCCTCGAGGCAGCCCAGCGTGCGGGTGTCCGCATTGGCGCGAACTGCAAGGAAGGCATGTGCGGCTCCTGCAAAGTCGTCAAGCTTTCCGGGGAGATCGAGATGAACCACCAGGGCGGGATCCGGGCACGGGAAATCTCCGCAGGCAAGTTCCTGCCCTGCTGCTCCGTTGCGCAGACGGACCTGGTGATCGATGCCTGACCCCTGTTCGGGCCCAGTGTCAAGGCGTAGCCGAACCCCTGAAATAGGGCTTAAGAAATCGGAAAAACCTTGACACGCGGCTGCGGCCGGGGCCACTCTGTTGCTTATTACGAGACGCGTTGATCCTTGTGGAACAACAGCCCGATCACAGCAAAGCTGATTCTGCTGACTGAATGCCAGGAAGCACTGGATCTTCCGCCCGGCGTGGGGACGCCGGAGCACTGCGCCAGCCCATGAATTCAAACCAAAGGACTTGACATGGCTTTGAACAGCGACATCCGCCCGGATGCCCAATCCCCCCTTGAGCTGGAGGAGCCCACACCCGTTCCTTCACAGGAGAACCCTCTTTCCGCCCACGACTCACACGACGCGGAGGACACCCAGCAGATCATGCAGGAACTCCGCCAGACCAAGGCCGAACAGGCTGTGGCGGAGCGGCGGAACCGTAAGCTCACCCTCGACAAGGCCACCTTTGGCATCACCGGCATCCTGGCCCTGGCGTTCGTGGCCTGGGGCTTCCTGGGCCGGGACAGCCTGGCCGCAACCTCAACCGTCGCGTTGGACTGGGTGATGGAATACACCGGCTGGCTCTTTATGGTGCTGGCCTCGCTGTTCGTCGTTTTTGTCCTCTGGCTGGCCCTCGGAAAATGGGGCAACATCCCGCTGGGCAAGGACGGGGAACGGCCCGAATTCCGGACGGTCTCATGGATCGCCATGATGTTCGCCGCCGGCATGGGTATCGGCCTGATGTTCTACGGCGTGGCCGAGCCGCTGTACCACTACATCGCCCCACCGCCCGGCACCGTGGACGGCCGGACGCCCGCTGCCATCCAGACGGCCATGGCCACCTCCATCTTCCACTGGACCCTGCATCCCTGGGCGATGTACGCCGTCGTCGGAATCGCCATGGCCTATGGCACCTACCGCCTGGGGCGCAGGCAACTGATCTCCGCGGCCTTTACGTCCCTGTTCGGCATCAGGACGGTGGAAGGGCCGGTAGGAAAGTTCATCAACATCCTGGCAATCTTCGCCACGCTGTTCGGCACGGCGGCCTCCCTGGGACTCGGCGCCCTGCAGATCGGCAGCGGGCTGAGCTCGAACGGCTGGATGGGCGAGGTGGGTACGCCCGTCCTCGTGGCCATTGTCGCCGTCCTGACCGCCTGCTTCGTGGCCTCAGCAGTGTCCGGCATCAGCCGCGGCATCCAGTGGCTGTCCAACATCAACATGGTCCTGGCCGTGGTCCTGGCCCTCATCGTCTTCATCGCCGGCCCCACACTCTTCATCCTCAACCTCATCCCTGCCGCAGTGGGGGACTACGCCCGGGACCTGGCCGAGATGTCCTCCCGCACCGAGGCAGTCGGCGACGAAGCCCTGCGCACCTGGATGTCCGGCTGGACCATTTTCTACTGGGCATGGTGGGTGTCCTGGACGCCTTTCGTAGGCATGTTCATCGCCCGGATCAGCCGCGGCCGCACCATCCGGCAGTTCGTCACCGGCGTCCTGCTGGTCCCCAGCGTTGTCAGTGTCATCTGGTTCGGCATCTTTGGCGGTGCCGCGTTCAAGGTCCAGGAGAAAGCGGACCAGGCGGGCCAGCCGGGACTGGTGGCCATGACTGACGGAGCACCATCCATCGACTTCGACGGAGCACTGTTCGACCTCGTCAACAACCTGGCCATGCCGGGCTGGCTGACCGGAGCAGTCATTGTCCTGGCCATGGTCCTGGTGGGAATCTTCTTCGTCACCGGCGCCGACTCGGCGTCCCTGGTGATGTCCTCCCTGAGCTCCAACGGTTCGGCCGAACCAAAACGCGGACTGGTCATCTTCTGGGGCCTGCTCACCGGCGCCGTGGCGGCAGTGATGCTGCTCGCCGGAGGCGACAAGCCCTCGGAGGCGCTGTCCGGGCTGCAACGCATCACCATCGTCGCGGCCCTGCCGTTCGTGCTGGTCATGCTGCTGCTCTGCTTCGCCCTGGTCAAGGACCTGCGCCGGGATCCGCTGTCCCTGCGGCGGCGACTGGCTGACTCAGTGGTGGAACGCGCCATCCGGACCGGCGTGGACCAGCACGGCGGCGTCCAGTTCGATCTCGTGACCCAGCATCAATGTGACCAGCGCTGTTCCGAGGACGGCCCCTGCGCCGCTTCCCCCGGTGACACCCAAGCCCCCGCAAAGAACCAGGAGTAGACCATGACCACAGTCCTCGAGGGCCGCCCCACCGCCAACGCGACGGCGGAAGCCGGCGCTGTCCCCAGCGTCCGCAGTACCGGCACCGCACAGTACGTCCTCACGCTTGCATGCCCGGAGCGCCCCGGAATCGTCCGGGCGATCACCGCATTCCTCGCTGACCGCGGCTTCGACATCGTTGAACACCAGCAGTTCGATGACCACATGAGCGGCAAGCTCTACCTTCGCACGGCCTTCACCCCGGGAGACAAGGAAGTTTCCGCGGAAGGCCTCAGCGCAGAGTTCGCCGCCACTGCCGATGAGTTCGACATGGAGTTCGCCATCCACGACGGCAGCCCCCAGCGCGTGCTGGTGATGGTCTCGAAGTTCGGCCACTGCCTCAACGACCTCATCTTCCGGTGGCGCGCCGGAAGCCTGGGTGCGGAGATCGCCGTCGTGGTGTCCAACCACGAGGACCTCCGCCCCATGGCTGAAGCTGCAGGACTGCCCTTCATCCACGTCCCTGTGACCGCCGAAACCAAGCCCCAGGCCGAGGCGCGCCTGCTGGAACTGGTCGAGGAGTACCAGGCAGACCTGGTGGTCCTGGCCCGCTACATGCAGGTCCTCTCGGACGGCCTCAGCAAGACCCTTCGCGGCCGCGCCATCAACATCCACCATTCCTTCCTGCCGGGGTTCAAAGGGGCCAAGCCGTACCACCAGGCCTACGACCGCGGCGTGAAACTCATCGGAGCCACCGCACACTACGTCACCGCAGACCTGGACGAGGGCCCGATCATCGAGCAGGAAGTGTTCCGGGTGGACCACAGCCTGGACCCGAATGCACTTGTCACTGTCGGCAGGGACGCCGAATCGCAGGCACTGTCCCGCGCCGTCAAGTGGCACTGCCAGCACAGGGTCCTGCTCAACAACACCCGCACCGTCGTCTTCCGCTAACGCGAACACCAGGAGAACTACTTATGAGCGCATCACCACGCGTTGTCATCATCGGCGCCGGCATCGTCGGAACCAACCTTGCCGACGAACTCGCCACCCGGGGCTGGACCAACATCACGGTGGTGGAACAGGGCCCGCTGGAACTTGCCGGCGGCTCCACCTCGCACGCGCCGGGCCTGGTGTTCCAAAACAACCCGTCACGGACCATGACGGAATTCGCCACGTACACCGTGAACAAACTGCTGGCCCTGAGCAAGGACGGCCAGTCCTGCTTCAACCAGGTGGGCGGCCTGGAGCTGGCAACCACCCCCGAGCGCCTCGCCGACCTGAAGCGCAAAATGGGCGTCATGACCTCCTGGGGCGTCGAAAGCCGGATCGTGGACGCCGACGAGTGCGAAAAGATCTACCCCCTCCTGAACACCGGCAAGCTCACCGGCGGCCGCGAAGTCCTGGGCGGCCTGCTCATCCCCACCGACGGCCTGGCCCTGGCCGCCCGTGCGGTGCAGCTGCTGATCGAGCGCTCCAGCGAGGCCGGCGTGAAGTACCAGGGCAACACCACCGTGACCGGCATCGCCCAGGAGGGCGGCAAAGTGACCGGCGTGGAAACGGACAACGGACTGATCCCGGCGGACATCGTGGTGTCATGTGCAGGTTTCTGGGGCCGTGAACTCGGCAAGATGGTGGGCCTGGAAGTCCCGCTGCTGCCGCTGGCCCACCAGTACGCCATCAGCAACCCGCTGCCCGAACTCGAGGGCGTCAACGAGCTCCCTAAGGGCGCCAGCAAGCCCATCCTGCGCTACCAGGACAAGGACCTGTACTACCGCGAATGGGGCGACCGCATCGGCATCGGCAGCTACGCCCACCGCCCCATGCCGGTGGACATGTCCGCCCTGCCGAAGGTCTCCGCAGAGGAAATGTCGGACCACCGCATGCCCTCCCGCCTCGATTTCACCCTGGAAGATTTCCTGCCCGCGTGGGAGGACAGCCAGGACCTGCTGCCGGCGCTGCGCAACTCCGGGATCCAGGACGGCTTCAACGGCATCTTCTCCTTCACTCCGGACGGCGGCCCGCTCATGGGCGAGGCTCCCGACCTGCAAGGCCTGTTCGTGGCCGAAGCCGTCTGGGTGACACACTCCGCCGGTGTGGCCAAGGCAATGGCGGAGCTCCTGGTGGACGGCCACCCCCAGACGGACCTGCACGGCTGCGAGCTCACCCGGTTCGAAAAGGTGCAGACCTCCGACGCGTACGTCAGCGAAACGTCCCAACAGAACTTCGTGGAAATCTACGACATCCTGCACCCGCTCCAGCCCAAGGAATCCCCGCGGGACCTGCGTGTCAGCCCGTTCAACGTCCGGCAGAAGGAGCTGGGGGCCTTCTTCCTGGAGTCCGCCGGCTGGGAGCGTCCGCACTGGTTCGAGGCCAACCGCGGCCTGCTGGAGGAGCTTCCCGCAGAGTGGCAGGCGCCGGAGCGCGACGAGTGGTCCGCCATGTTCTCTTCCCCCATCTCTGCGGCCGAAGCGTGGAAGACGCGTACCGCCGTCGGACTTTTCGACATGACGCCCCTGAAGCGGCTCTCCGTGGTGGGTCCCGGCGCGCAGGCGCTGCTGCACCGGCTCAGCACGGGCAACATCGCCAAGAAGCCAGGTGCCGTGACGTACTGCCTGCTCCTCGAGCACGACGGCGGCATCCGCAGTGACGTGACGGTGGCGCGGCTGGCGGAGGAGGACTTCCAGCTGGGCGTCAACAGCAACGTGGACTTCGACTACCTCCGGGTGGAGGCCCGGAAGCAGTCGGCTGCCGATCCCGCACAGTGGGTGCATGTTTCCGACATCACCGGCAGCACCTGCTGCATCGGGCTGTGGGGGCCGCTGGCCCGCGAAGTGATCGGCAAGGTCTGCTCCGACGACCTGACCAACGACGGGCTCAAGTACTTCCGCACCAAGGAAATCTCCGTTGGCGGCATCCCCGTCACGGCCATGCGGCTCTCCTACGTGGGCGAGCTCGGCTGGGAGCTGTACACCACCGCCGAATACGGGCTGAAGCTGTGGGACCTGCTGTTTGAGGCGGGCCGGGAACACGGCATCATCGCCGCCGGCCGCGGCGCGTTCAACAGCATGCGGCTCGAGAAGGGCTACCGGCTGTGGGGCACGGACATGACCTCGGAACACCACCCGTACCAGTCCGGCCTGGGCTTCTCAATTGCCAAGGACAAGACCGGGTTCGTGGGGTGTGAGGCCCTTGCTGCGCGCAAGGAGCAGCCTTCCGCGCGGGAGCTGCGGTGCCTGACGGTCGACGACGGCACGTCCCTCGTGCTGGGCAAGGAACCGGTGTACGTGGACGGTTCCGCAGCTGGGTACGTCACGAGCGCCGCCTACGGTTACTCCGTGCGGAAGCCGATCGCGTACGCGTGGCTGCCCGCCTCGGTGTCCGTCGGTGATTCGGTGGAGGTTGAGTACTTCGGCAAGCGCATCGCCGCCACGGTCTCTGCCGAGCCGCTGTTCGATCCGGGCATGGAGCGCCTCCGGGGCTAGCCCCGGAACCGGTCCGTAGCTGTCATCGGAAACCGGGGGCCCCGAACAGGCGGCCCCCGGTTTTTCGTGTGCTGGCTCGGTTTCCGCCTCAATGTCAGACCCCCTTGCCATGATGGGTTTATGGGCAGGGAAGCGGTGGCGAGGGCGTTTGCGGACATCAGGGCCGCCCTTGCCGTGCTCAACGCGGAGGTGGACTGGTGCGGTGCTGAGCCGTTCTCGGCCGCTGATCCGTTGGCCGGGCTGGCGGATGGGAGCCTGGACATCCTCGCCGCCGCCAGGGAGGCCGAAGCCGGGCTTGCAGGCCTGAAGGCCCGCGCTGCCGTGAAGTATGCGGACAGCGCCCAAGCCATAGCGCCGGATATGCCGGTGCAGGCGCAGGAAATGGCTGTGGCCGCCGAGATCGGGTGCGTGCTGGCCATCGGGCCGCGGGCCGCCAGCGCGTTCCTGGCCGTATCCCACGCCCTGACCACCACCTTGTCCCTGACCCTCGCGGCCCTGCAGGCCGGCACGATCTCGTGGCAGCACGCCCGGGGCATGGCGGACGAGGCAGCCACCCTCGATGCCGCCGGCGCCGCCGCCCTGGAGGCCCACTTCCTGGACCCGGACACGCCACGGCCTGCCGGTGCGGCGACGATCGGGGAGATGCCCGCGTACCGGTTCAAGCACAAGGCCCGGACCTGGCGCGAACGCCACCACGCCGAATCCATCGGAAAACGCCATACCAAGGCCGCCGCGGACCGGCGGGTGGAATACAGGCCAGACCAGGACGGCATGGCCTGGCTTTCGGCCTACCTCCCCGCCCACCAGGCAATGGCAGGCTGGAACCGGCTCAACGCCCTCGCCCGGGCCGCACGAGGACCCAGCGAGGCCCGCACCCTGACTCAGATCCGGGCCGACCACTTCGCCGAAGCCATCCTCACCAGCGGAACCAGTGCAACCTTCCATGCAGACAACAGTGCAGGTAACGGCGAGGAAGCAAGCGACAGCGACGGAGCCGGCGCAGGAACCGGTGCCGGCCTGCTTTCCCCGGGGATCCGGGCCCAGGTCCTGGTCACCGTGCCGGTGTTCTCGTTGATGGGCCTCACGGAGGAGCCGGCGGTGCTGGACGGGTTCGGCCCCGTTCCGCCGTCCATGGCACGGGACCTGGTTGCACACGGAGCAGACTCCTTTCACCGGGTCCTGGTCGACCCGCGGGACGGGGCACCACTGGAAATTGGGCGCACCAGCTACCGGGTGACCAAGGCGATGAGGAATTGGCTCAGGCTGAGGGACGGCAAATGCCCCTTCCCCGGCTGCAGCAACAACTCCCTCGACAACGAGGCCGACCACCTCCTCGCGTGGGCCAAGGGCGGCGCCACCGGGATCAGCAACCTGGGACAGCCCTGCCCGAAGCACCACAGGCTTCGGCATATCAGCCGCTGGAGACCCACCCCGGCCAGCGCAACCGGACCGCCCGGCTGGACCTCACCCACCGGCCGCCACTACAAAAGCGAACACCAAGACTGGCAACCACCCCACTGGCCCAGCCGGCTCAAGCTTGGAACGGCGGATTTCCTGCACACCGCCCAGTCGCCGGGGGAGGATGCCCTGGAGCGTTTCCTCCGCGCCCGCGCCTGACTACACATCGGCCACCGCCGTGCGGATGAAACACCGACGGCGACACGGGCACCTGCCGCGTGCCGCCGTCGTCGTCCTGCCCGTAGGAGTCCTGCGGGGACTATCCCGCCGTGGCAGGCTCCAGTTGCTCGGAAGAATCCTGGTCAGTGGTTTCAGCGAGGTGCGGCACGAAGCGGACGAACATTGCCTTGAAGCCGGGTGTGTTGGATTCCCGGGCCACGTTTTCCTTGTGGACCAGGGCGTTGGCCTCGGGGAAGTACGCGGCGGCGCAGCCCTTGGCGGTGGGGTAGGCGATCAGGCGGAACTTGTCGGCCTGCCGGTCGTGGCCGCGGAAGGTGCTGACCACGTCCACCAGGTCGCGGTCCTTGAAGCCCAGCTCCACCAGGTCCTCGGGGTGCACCAGGATCACGCGGCGGCCGCCGGAGATGCCCCGGTAGCGGTCGTCCTGGCCGTAGAAGGTGGTGTTGTACTGGTCGTGGCTGCGGATGGTCTGGAGCACCAAGTGCCCGCTTGGCGGGGTGAGGTATTCCAGCGGGCTCACGGTGAACCGGCCCCGGCCAATGTCGGTCTTGAAGGACCGGGTATCGCGCGGCGGGTTGGGCAGGACGAACCCGTTCTTGGTCCGGACGCGGGTGTTGAAGTCCTCGAAGCCGGGCAGCACGCGGGCGATGTGGTCGCGGATCACGTCGTAGTCCTCGGCCATGGCCTTCCAGTCCACGTGGTGGTCCGGGCCGAACGCCGCCTCGGCCATCCGTGCCACGATGACGGGTTCGGCGAGCAGGTGCTCGGAGACCGGCGTGAGCCTGCCCTGGGTGGAGTGGACCACGGACATTGAGTCCTCCACGGAGAGGAACTGTGCGCCGTTGGGGTGCTTGTCGTCCTTGTCCGTCCGGCCCAGGGTGGGCAGGATCAGCGAGGTGCGCCCGTGCACCACGTGGGAGCGGTTGGGCTTGGTGGAGATGTGCACGGTCAGGCCGATCCGCTGCATCCCGGCTTCCAAGGTCTCGGTGTCGGAGCAGGCCAGGGAGAAGTTGCCGCCCATGGACACAAAAACGTCCACCTCGTTGCGTTCGAACGCCTCCATCGCTTCCACGGCGTCATACCCGTGGTGGCGCGGAGAGGTGATCCCGAACTCGGTGTCCAGCGCTTCCAGCAGCCATTCCTTGGGTTTTTCCCAGATGCCCATGGTCCGGTCGCCCTGGACGTTGGAGTGCCCACGGACCGGGCAGGCGCCGGCGCCGGGCTTGCCGAAGTTGCCCTGCAGCAGCAGGACATTGACCATCTCCTTGATGGTGTCCACCGAGTGCGGCTGCTGGGTGACGCCCAGGGCCCAGCAGAAAATGGTGGCCTTGGACTTGATGAGCATCCCGGCCACAGTCTCGATCTGCTCCCGGGACAGCCCGGTGGCCTTCTCGGTTTCGGCCCAGTCCAGGCTGCCGCGGGCATCGCGGTAGGCGGCGAACCCGTCCGTCTGCGCCTCAATGAAGGAATGGTCGACGACGGTGCCCGGGTTCCGCTCTTCCTCCGCCAGGAGCAGGTGGCCAAGGGCCTGGAACAGTGCAAGGTCACCGCCCACCTTGATCTGCAGGTATTCATCGGCAAGCGGCGTGCCGCCGCCCACCACGCCGGAGACGGTCTGCGGGTCCCTGAAATTGAACAGCCCGGCCTCGGGCAGCGGGTTGACCGCCACCACCTTGCCGCCCTTGTCCTTGCATTCCTTCAGCGCGGACAGCATCCGCGGATGGTTGGTCCCGGGGTTCTGCCCCACCACGAAGATCAGCTCGGAATCATGGATATCGTCCAGGGACACGGTCCCCTTGCCGATCCCGATGGTCGGGTTCAGCGCCGAACCCGAGGACTCGTGGCACATGTTGGAACAGTCCGGCAGGTTGTTGGTGCCCAAAGCCCGCGCGAACAGCTGGTACATGAACGCGGTCTCGTTCGCGGTGCGCCCGGAGGTGTAGAAAACGCAGCGATCGGCCGTGGTGGCCCGCACATGCTCGCCGATCAGGTCGAAGGCATCACCCCAGGAGATCGGTGAATAGTGGGTCTCGCCTGCCCGGATCACCACGGGTTCACTCAGCCGGCCCTGGTTGCCCAGCCAGTACTCGGTCTTCGTCGAGAGCTCGGAGATCGAGTGCTTTGCCCAGAACTCGGCGCCCACGGTCCGGAGGGTGTTCTCCTCCGCCACCGCCTTGGCGCCGTTCTCACAGAACTCGGCGGTCTTGCGCTTCTTGTCCGACTCCGGCCACGCGCAGCCCGGGCAGTCGAAACCGCCCCGCTGGTTCAGCCGCAGCAGCGAGTGCGCCGTGCGGGCCACCCCGGCCTGGGCCACCGCGCGTTCCAGCGCCACCATCACGGCCTTCACACCTGCCGCCTCGGCCTTGGGCTTATGGACTTCGAGGTTGTCCTCGTCAATGTCCGCAACGGGGGCGGGCTGCTTACCGAACTTCATTGTTCCAACTTCCTTACCGGCATGCGTGGTGTTTGTACTTTGTTGCCTGGGCGCCATGAAGGCGCGGTTGCCTCTGGCGCCACGAAGGCGCGCCGGGCATTACCGGCGCGCCCCGCGCGATTCTCTCGAACCCGCCGCCTACTGAGAAACCTTCGCCAGCGTTTCCGTTTCCGCCGCGATGGTGGTGTTGTCCCCGTGGCCGGTGCGGACCTCAGTCTCGGGCGGGAGGGTGAGCAGGCGTTCCCGGATGGAGGCCAGGATGGTGGGGTAGTCGCTGTACGACCGTCCGGTGGCACCCGGGCCGCCGTTGAACAGCGTGTCCCCGGTGAAGACCGTCCCCTCGCTTTCCAGGTAGAAGCAGGTGGAGCCCGGGGAATGGCCGGGGGTGTGGATGGCCTTCAGTGCTGCACCGCCCACCTCGAACACGTCGCCGTCGGCCAGTTCCCGGTCCGGCTTGGAGTCCGGGTACACCTGTTCCCAGAGCACCAGGTCCTCGGGGTTCAGGTAGATGGGGGCGCCCACGGCGTCGGCGACCTCACGCGCAGCACCGATGTGGTCGTTGTGCGCGTGGGTCTGGAGGATGGCAAGGACCTTCCGGCCCCGGACCTGGCTGATGATCGCGGCGGCGTCGTGCGGGGAGTCGATGATGACGCATTCCTCGTCATTGCCTACAATCCAGACGTTGTTGTCCACGTCCCAGGTGCCGCCGTCGAGCGAAAATGTGCCCGAGGTGACCAGGTTCTCGATGGTGACTGCCATTAGAGCTCCACCACCGAACGCAGGACCTTGCCCTCGTGCATCTTGTCGAAGGCTTCCTCCACCTGGTCGATGGTGATCCGTTCGGTCACGAACGCGTCCAGGTCCAGGTTGCCCTGCTTGTAGTGTGCCACCAGCATGGGGAAGTCGCGGGAGGGCAGGCAGTCGCCGTACCAGGAGGACTTGAGCGAGCCGCCGCGGCCGAAGACGTCCAGCAGCGGCAGCTCAAGCTGCATGGCCGGCGTCGGGACGCCCACCAGGACCACGCGTCCGGCGAGGTCGCGGGCGTAGAACGCCTGCTTGTACGTTTCAGGACGGCCGACGGCGTCAATCACCACGTCCGCCCCGTTGCCTCCGGTGAGGGCGCGGATGGCCTCGATGGGGTCCTCTTTGCTGGAGTCGATGCCGTGCGTCGCTCCCAGTGACGTGGCCATGTCCACCTTATTGGCGTCGATGTCCACGGCGATGATGGTGGTGGCGCCGGCGAGCTTGGCGCCGGCGATCGCGGCGATGCCCACACCGCCGCAGCCGATCACTGCCACGGACTCGCCGCGCTTGACCTCACCGGTGTTGATGGCGGCGCCGATGCCGGCCATGATGCCGCAGCCCAGCAGGCCGACGGCGGCAGCATCAGCCTCGGGGTCCACCTTGGTGCACTGCCCTGCAGCCACGAGGGTCTTCTCGGCGAAGGCCCCGATGCCCAGCGCGGGGGAGAGCTCCGTGCCGTCCTCCAGGGTCATCTTCTGGGTGGCGTTGGCGGTGTTGAAACAGTACTGGGGCTGTCCCTTGGCGCACGCGCGGCATTCACCGCACACGGCACGCCAGTTCAGGATCACGCGGTCGCCGGGGGCGACCGAGGTGACACCGTCACCTACGGCGCTGACCACACCGGTGGCTTCATGGCCGAGCAGGAACGGGAAGTCATCGTTGATGGCGCCCTGCTTGTAGTGCAGGTCCGTATGGCAGACGCCGCACGTCAAAATGTCCACCAGGGCCTCGCCCGGACCGGGATCCGGCACCAGGATGGTCTCCACTGACACCGGAGCGTTCTTTTCCTTGGCGATGACTGCCTTGACTTTATGAACCATGATTCCTGTGTTCCTTTCGTTGGCCGGACAAAGATCCCGGCCCGACTATCAAGTCTAGAAGCTGCGGCGCCTCCGGGCGGCTACCCAAAGGGGCGGGTGGCAGGCACCCGAAAGGGTGGCCGTTCCACTCAAGGTCCTCCGCCTTGCCCCCTCTAATTGCGTAATGCACAACACGGTGCGTATAGCGCTTACTCGAAATATGTCAGCCGCCATAGGGGGTGTCAATAGGCCGGCCCGGTGCGACGTGCCTCAACGCCAGGCGGCTGGGGTCAGTGTGCGGCCTTTCCGCAACTCTATTGCATCTGGAGCAACTCCCTAGTCTCGGGTCTCCATGCCTGTCCATGACGCTCAACTGCTGGAGATGCCCCTCGCGTTCTTTGAACCAGATCGTCTCAATGGATTAACTCCCCACCTCGAAACCATTGACTGTGGTGACCATCACGCCCTAGTCTGTTGCAACAGCGTTGCGCTGAATGCAACCACAACACTTTGGTGGATACATGAGTAACGAAACTTCCTCCCCGGGCAGCATCGTGAGCGGTCCGCGTCCCGCACCTGCCGACAGCGCGGTCAGCAAGGAAACGCGGCGCCGGGTCATCGCTGCCAGCTTCATCGGCAACTTCGTTGAATGGTTCGACTACGCCGTTTACGGCTACCTGGCCGTCACCATCGCAACGGTCTTCTTCCCGGAATCCGATCCGCAGACCGGGCTGCTGCTGACCTTCGCCCTTTTTGCCATCTCATTCCTGGTACGCCCGCTCGGCGGCTTCATCTGGGGCCATATCGGCGACAGGGTGGGACGGCGGACAGCCCTCTCCCTGTCAATCCTCATCATGTCCGGAGCCACGTTCTGCATAGCCCTGATTCCGGGCTATGACACCATCGGCATCTGGGCGCCCGTCCTGCTCCTGATCATCAGGGTGGTCCAGGGCTTCTCCGCCTCCGGTGAATACGCGGGAGCCTCGGCCTTCCTGGTGGAGTACGCCCCCGCCAACCGGCGTGGCCTGTACGCCGCCGTCGTCCCCGCGAGCACCGCCGCCGGCCTGCTCCTGGGTTCACTCATGGCCGGCCTGCTGACCACCCTGCTCTCCACCGAGGCGATGCAGAGCTGGGGCTGGCGGCTGCCCTTCCTGCTGGCGGCCCCCATGGGCCTGATCGGCCGGTACATCCGGACCAAGCTTGAGGACACCCCCGTATTCCGTGAACTGGCCGCCGAGGACCACGCCGTCAAGGCCCCTGTCTCCAGCCTCTTCCGCAACCACTGGCGCCAGCTGCTGCAGGCCGTCGGCGCCGTGCTGCTCAACGCCGTCGGCTTCTACGTGATCCTCAGCTACATGCCCACCTACCTGTCCTCGGAACTGGGCCTGGGCGAAACGGAATCATTCCTTGCCACCACCATCGCGCTGATCACCTACATCGGCTTCATCTTCCTCACCGGCATGCTCTCGGACCGGTACGGGCGCAAGAAGGTGCTGATCAGCGCATCGGTTGCCTTCATTGTCCTGACCGTCCCCGCCTTCGCATTGCTCGGCACCGGCAACTTCCTGGTCATCGTCCTGGTACAGATCCTGCTGGGCGCGATGCTCACCCTCAACGACGGCACGCTCCCCAGCTTCCTGGCGGAAATGTTCCCGACCCGCGTGCGCTACAGCGGCTTCGCGGTCAGTTTCAACCTTTCCAACGCCCTGTTCGGCGGCACCGCCCCGTTCATGGCGACACTCCTCATCGCCGCCACCGCCAGCGACCTGGCTCCGGCCTGGTACCTGGTGGCTGCCGCCGTCGTCTCCCTCATCGCCGTGTCGCTCTCCAGGGAAACCTGCAAAGAGCCCCTGCGGCACGAATAGCTTCCCTCCACACCAAACCAGCTGCACCTCAACAAATGCACGAGAGAAAGGCATCGTCACGATGACCATCACCACCGAAAACGCCACCACTGTCGCCGAACTCGAGCGCACCAAGATCCTCAAGAACGGCGAGAAGGTCAGCCTCACGTTCTCCGACACCGAGTTCGAGCGCCGCCTGGCCGGCCTGCGCCGCATCATGGCGGAGAAGGACCTCGACGCCGTCGTCCTCACCAGCTACCACTCCATCAAGTACTACTCCGACTTCCTCTTCACCACCTTCGGCCGCTCCTACGGCATGGTGGTCACCAAGGATGACACCGTCACCGTCACCGCCAATATCGACGCCGGTATGCCTTGGCGCCGCAGCTACGGCGACAACATCGTCTACACGGACTGGCGCCGCGACAACTACATCTTCGCCATCCAGGAAGTCCTGCGGGCCCGCGGCATCAACCCGCGCCGCCTCGGCGTCGAGGACGACTCGCTGCCGCTGGACAACCGCAACAAGATCCAGGCAGCGTTCCCGTCCGCAACCCTGGTGGACGTGGCCCAGGCAGCCATGCGCCAGCGCATGATCAAGTCCGCCGAGGAAATCGAGGTCATCAAGCACGGCGCCCGCATCGGCGACCTGGGCGGCGAAGCCATCCGCAACGCCATCACCGCCGGGATGACCGAGTACGAGGTTGCCCTGATCGGCACCGAGGCCATGGTCCACGAGATCGCCCGCACCTTCCCTGACTCCGAAATCCGCGACACCTGGGTGTGGTTCCAGTCCGGCATCAACACCGACGGCGCCCACAACTGGGCCACCACCCGCAAGATCCAGGAACACGACATCCTGTCCCTGAACTGCTTCCCCATGACCTCCGGCTACTACACGGCGCTGGAGCGCACCCTGTTCTACGGCGAACCGGATGCCCGCTCGCTGGAGCTGTGGAACATCAACGTGGAAGTCCACAAGCGCGGCCTGGAACTCATCAAGCCCGGCGCCGTCTGCAAGGACATCGCCGCCGAGCTCAACGAGATCTACGTGGGCTACGGGCTCCTGGCCAACCGCACCTTCGGCTACGGCCACTCGTTCGGCGTCCTGAGCCACTACTACGGCCGTGAAGCCGGACTCGAGCTCCGCGAGGACATCGACACGGTGCTGGAACCGGGCATGGTGGTCTCCATGGAACCGATGATCACCGTCCTCGAGGGCCAGCCGGGTGCCGGCGGCTACCGCGAGCACGACATCCTGGTGGTGGGCGAGGACGGCGCGGAGAACATCACCAAGTTCCCGTTCGGACCCGAGTACAACATCATCGGCGCCTAACGTCCCCCACGGGCTCCACCAGCCCGGCGAACACCCGGAAGCGGCGTCATCCCCATGGCGCCGCTTCCGGCCCTCCCTTAGGGAATGATGGGTAACACCATGAGTGCAACAGAACCCGAGACCACAGGCAACGGCGACAGCAAGGGCGCTTCCGTCATCGTCAACGCGATTGCGGTCCTCCGGACCTTCTCGGCGGACGAGCCCCTGCTTGGCGTCACCGAGATCGCCAACCGCGTGGGGCTGCACAAGAGCACGGTCTCACGGATCTTGGCCACCTTCGAGCAGGAGCACCTGGTGGAGCGGGACGCCGAAACGCGGCGGTTCCGGCTCGGGCTGGGGCTGATTGCCGTGGCCGGGCCGCTCCTCGCCGAACTGGAGGAGCGCCGCGTTGCCTATCCCGTGCTCCGCGAACTCTCGGAGCAGACCGGCGAAACAAGCGCACTGATGGTGTGGAGCGGCGATGAATCCATCTGCGTGGAGCAGATTGCCAGCCACCACCAGATCAAGCACACCACCCCGCTGGGGGCACGATACAACGACGCCCTCAGCGCCTCCGTGCAGGTCTTCCTGGCCCAAGAACCCGAACCCCGGGTCCGGTCCCTGCTCAGCAGCGGCGCCATCAGCTACCCGGGCCTGGACGACTCCAGCCTGGACGCCTACCTGGTCCGGCTCAAAGACGACATCCGGCGCGGCTGGGCCGTCAACTACGGCGAAACCTCCATCGATGAAGTGGGACTGGCAGCACCCGTCTTCGACCACCGGGGCGAGGTGGTGGCCGCCGTCCTGATCCCCGCACCCCGGTTCCGGGTGTCCCAGGACAGGCTGCAGGCCTTGGGGGAGGCCTGCGCCGCCGCCGCAGCGAAAGTCACCGCCCGGCTGGGCGGAAGGTCCCGGCGGGCCGGCCCTGGAGCGGCAAAAGACACAAAGTGATCCGGGCCTGGCTGTACGGAGTTTCCAGCGCATCCGGAGAGCAAGGCTGATCCGTCAGGCACGTTCGACAGGGAGCCACAACTCGCAGCTTGCTGTGCTGAAGTCGGCGCTGCGATCCAGGACTGCCACCATCGAGGGGCCCGGGCGCAGCCGCCACGGGTTCGACGGGAACCAGTCAGTGGCTGTGGATGCCCACGTGGACTGCAGAACCGCGGGGTACGCCCCTTCGGCACGGAACACCGCCCAGGTGCCTGCGGGGACCTCGATCGCGTCGAGCTCCCCGGGCACCGGCGTCGTGGGGGTGACGGCGACGCCATGGAGGTAGGTGAGCTCGCTGCCTTCCGTGTAGTCCGGGTCGACGTCGGCGCTCACCTGGAGCAGGCCCTTGGGGTCGGTGTTGCCCAGTGCTTTGAGCCGGGCGTGCTCTGCCGCCGGCAGTGAGGCGATGTGCGCTTGGATGTGCGGGTTGGGGCCGTGGTGGATAAGCGGCACACGGGCCGAATAGCCGATGAGCCGGAATGCCGGCCTGTCTGCGACGCGGGTGTCCATCGGGGTGTTCCCTTCTACGGTCAGGCGGAACCTGAGCTGCGGTTGCGTGCGAAGGGGTCCGCCGTCCCGGCGCACGTCGCTGGGCCCGGCGCCGTGCACTGACCGGAATGCCCGGCTGAAAGCCTCGGTAGAGCCGTAGCCATACCGCACCGTGATTGCCAGCAGCTCGCCGCCTTCGAGAACGTCCGTTGCCGCCACCGTCATGCGGCGCCTGCGGACGTACTCGGAGAGCGGCATGCCGGCCAGTGATGAGAACATGCGGCGGAGGTGGTATTCCGTCATGCCGAGACTGACCGCCAGGTCATCAATGGCGATCTCCTCAGTGAGGTGACCGTCGATGTAATCGACGAGTTGGTTGAGCGCTGAGATCACGGTTCCCCCTTCACCTACAAGCCTGCGCGCATGTGTCACCCCGCACCCTACTATCGCGGTTCGATTCGATCGCGCTCACCGTGGGGAGCGCCTTAAACCGGTCCCCACAGGGTTTTCCGGCGCATCCCGCAACGTAGACTGGCAGGATGCGGTTGGTAGCAAGCGATATAGACGGAACGATCCTCGGCCACGATGGCAAAATTAGCGACCGCACCGTCCGTGCCTTCCACGCCTGCCGGGAGGCCGGCGTCGAACTCGTTTTTGTCACCGGACGCCCGCCGCGCTGGCTGCACCCCCTGCAGGACCAGCTGGGCCACACCGGCACCGTCATCTGCTCCAACGGAGCCGTGGTCTGGGACCTTGAGGCCGAAAAGCTGGTCTCCGCCCGGACGCTGACCCTCGACGCTGTCCTGGAAGTACGCCGCGTCATCAAACGGCTGCGTCCCGCCGCGCTGTTCGCCGCCGAAACGCTCGGGGGGTTCCACCTTGAACCCGGCTTCATCGAAAACGGCTCCAGTGAGCTGCTCTCCGAATTTACGCCGGCGCCGCTGGCCGAAACGCTGGTAACGGACGACGCCGTGGTGAAGTTCCTGGCCATCGTCCGCGAAGGCACTGCCGACGACTTCCTCGCCGAGGTGGCCCCCGCCGTCGAACATCTCGCCTCCGCAACGCATTCCTCGCCGGGGGTGTCGATGCTCGAGCTCGCCCTGCCCGGGGTCAACAAAGCCGTCACCCTTTCCGAATACGCCGCCGCCCTGGGCATCGGCGCCGAGGACGTGGTGGCATTCGGGGACATGCCCAACGACATCGAGATGCTCCGCTGGGCCGGGCACGGCTACGCCATGGCAAGCGGGCACCCGGAAGCGATCCGCGCGGCCGGGCAGCAGGCACCACACTTTGACGACGACGGCGTTGCCCAGGTTTTGGAGTCCCGGCTGGCCTCTCTGGGCGTGCAGATTTCCTGATTCCCGGCGCCGGACTCCCTCGCCGGCCCCGCCGGACGCAGCGCCGTTTTCACAGCTGGCGCTCACCTCGCGTTCATCTTCGCTCCCTAACGTTGGCGATGGAGGGCCCAACCCCTCCATCCCGGCTCCGGGTAACAGGCTCAAGGGGTAACAATGGCAAGAAAAGTGAAGCTTGGAACCGCTGACGCGCCGCCGCGCCAGGCAACGCCCGCGCCGCACTGGAAAAAGCTCACGCCGGGCGACCGCGTCCGCGTGCTCCTCGCCCCGGGATTCGAAGCCGGCGGCCTGGTTGACGCAGTCACTGCCGACCACTCCGCGGTGTGGATCGATTTCGACGGCGGACGCGGCCGGACGCTGCTGCACTGCAGCGACGGCGTGGACATCGTCCTCCAGGAAGACGCCGTTGCGTACGAGGGCTGACGCTGCCTGACCGGGGGCCGCCGCTCCTGGAGTACGCTCGCAGTGTGACCCTCCCGTTCTTCGACCATGCCGCCGCGGACGGGTCCCCGATACCCATCGCCATGGCGCATCGCGGCTTTTCCCGGGACGGCCTGGAAAACTCCATGGCCGCCTTCCGCGCCGCCGTCGACCTCGGCTACCGCTACCTTGAGACTGACGTCCACACCACAGCCGACGGCGTGGTGCTCCTCTTCCACGATGAAACGCTGGACCGGGTAACCGATGGCAGCGGCCGGGTGTCCGAGCTCCCCGCCCATGAGATAGCCAAGGCGCGGATCGGCGGGCGTGAGCCCATCCCGCGGTGGGACGAGCTGCTTGCGGACTTGCCCGGGGTCCGGCTCAACGTGGACGTCAAGGACTGGAACTCGGTCCGCAGCATCGCAGCCGCAATCGAAGAGCATCAAGTGCACCACAGGGTACTGCTGACCAGTTTCTCTGACCGCCGCCGGCGGGCGGTGCTGAAGCTGCTGAGCCAGCCCGTGGCGGCGTCGGCAGGTGTTGTGTCCGTCGGTTTGTTCACCGTGCTGGGCCGCCTGCTCCCCGGACCGGTCTTCAGGCGGAGCATGCGCTGGAACCTTCGCGGAGTCCACGCCCTGCAGGTTCCGGTGCGCTACGGCAGGGTGCACGTGGTGACGCCGGGCTTTGTCCGGCGCGCGCACTCCCTGGGCCTCGTGGTGCATGCCTGGACCATCAACGATCCGGACGAGATGCGCCGTCTCCTGGAGATGGGCGTGGACGGGCTGGTCACCGACCGCGCGGACCTGCTCCGCGAGGTGCTGCTTGAGCGCGGAGAGTGGCCGCACGGCTGACTGCGCCGGCGGCCCTGTCCGAGGCAGGATTGCCCAGGACTCCCGCTGACCTCCGGCTGGCTGCGCCCTGTGCGGCTAGCCGCCGGCCTGTGCTGTTAGCCGCGGCCAGTGCTGGTGGACGGGTCCTGGTCGCCTTCGGACGGGTCGGCCCGCAACTCGTCCGGGTTGGGCTCTGGAAGGCCGCCTGACCCGGGGACGCCGCGTTGGGACGCAGGCGATCCGCCCCCCGGTGCGGACGCGTCATCCGCCGGTGCGGACGCCCCGCCAGCCGGCCCGCCGTCGTCGCCCGCCCCGTCCGGCTCCAGGTCCCCGCCAAAGGGGGATTCCGAGGCAGGGCCCGGAGCTGCTCCGGTTGTGGGGCCCGGGGCCTTTTGCTTCTCCGCATCCATGGCGTTGGAGCCTTCGCTGATGGAGGAATGGACCTCCACGTCATCGTTCGGGTCCGTGGGCTCGGGAACATGCGCTGTTTCAGTGGGCTTTGATGTCCCTGCCAGATCCTCCATGGCGTTTTCTGCTGCCTTGCCGATGCTGTCGCCGATACCCATGTGACTGCTCCTTCCGACCTCGCGTGCCGGGCACCCCAGCGGATGCCCGCAGCATTACCCTTCCAGAATTATCAGCATGCTTACAATTAGTCCAGAGCCGGGGCAAGGAACCGCGGCCGGGCAGGAAGGACGCAAGCACCATGAGCAGCTACCATCCCGAAAATGATCCCGCGAATCCGGACCAGCCGGGCAAGACCCCGCCGGCCGACGCCAGGGAAGGTGTTGGCCAGCCACCTGCGGGCCAGCCGGGCGGTAGCGGGCAAGGCGTGAAGGACTCTGCCGGCTCGTCGAATCCGGATCCCGCCGAAGGCAACATCACGGGGCTGGAACCGGGCGGTGGAGTGCCTCCGGGCGAGACGCCGCCTGCGGAAGACCAGATGAGCGGCGACCAGGGCCACAGCGAATAGCACCCTTGGGCGGGCGGTCCTTCGGATGGTGTCCGGAGGACTCCGCCGCTGGCCGGGTCAGTGCTGTTCGCTGGCGACCGGAGACTCCTCGGCCTGCTCTCGTCCGGCAAGGTGGCGGTTGAGTCCGTCCACGTCCAGGCGGCCGTTCCAGCCGGCCCAGTCCTTGGGCCGGACGGAGGGCCGGCCCAGCAGGTAGCCCTGCCCGGCGCTGATTCCGAGTTCGGTGAGGACCTTGAGTTCCCCTACAGTCTCGACGCCCTCAGCCACCAGCGTGGTGCCGAGCTGTTCCGCGAAATCCACCAGGCAGGCGGCCAGGGCGCGCTGGATGCCGTCCTTGTCCACATCGCCGATCACATTCCGGCCCAGCTTCAGGAAATCCGGCCGCAGGTGCACCATCCGGCTCAGCGCCCCCGCCCCGGAATGGGTGTCGTCCACGGCGATCCGCAGTCCCCTGTCCCGCAGCGGATTGATGGCGGAAATGAACTGCGGGTACTCCTCATCCTTGACGGTCTCCGTCATTTCGAGCACCACGCGGTTGAGGGGGAGATCAATGTGATCGAACAATTCAGGCAGCCGGGGGTCCAGGCAGGAGGCGGGCGAAATGTTGAGGGACACGAACAGGTTCCCGGGAAGCGACTTCGCCGCAGCGGCGGCAGATCCCAGCGCGGCGAATTCCAGGTTAGCTCCCAAACCGACGGCGGCGGCCTCGGCAAACCACAGTTCCGCGGCAGCTCCGTCATCGCTGACGAACCGGGACAATGCCTCGACTCCCACCACGCTCTTTTCCTCCAGTCCGTAGATTGGCTGGAAGGCGGTCATCAGCATCTGGTTTTCGAGCAGCGCGCTGATGCGGGACATGCTGCGGATCGCGTCGATTTGCTCCGCCACTTTCGGCGGGACTGCGGGTGTAAGCCGCATTTCCCGGGCGCTCTCCAGCGTTTCCACGGTATTGGCGTCGCTGCGCCGGGTATCCAGGAGATACTCGAGCAGCGCCCGTTCCGGCACTCCCGGATTCTCATCCAGGCTGTTGCTCAGCCGCTGCCGGACAGCCGCTCCGGACGGATCCGTATCCGCCAGTACAGCGGCAATAATTCCCCATGCCTGTATTCGAACCGACATTAGCTACGCCCCCAGTTGACGAAGTAATGACCCATTGGCCCCGATGTTGTTCAATTTCCAAACGCCTTTAAATTCCGGTGTCCATGCTGAAACCTGATTTTCGCGGCGACGAAAACCAGACACCGCACGATGATCGTATATCGCGGGAAACAAAAGCGCAGTACTTTACCGGGCTGCGCTTTCCGCCTGGCCCGCCAACAATTCCGGAATTTGTTCAGGCGGGACCGGCCTGCTGAAGAAATAGCCCTGTGCGCTGAGGCAGCCCAGGCCGCGCAGCAGCTCGGCCTGCTCTGCAGTTTCCACGCCTTCCCACACGGCTTCCAGCCCGCAGGCCCTGATGAGCTGCAGGACTGCTGACACCAGTGCCGGCTGGGTGGGGTCGGTTCCCAGGCCGGTGATGAGGGACCGGTCCACTTTGACCCGGTCCACCGGCAGCCGGCGCAAATAGCTGATGGACGAGTACCCGGTGCCGAAGTCGTCGATCTCGATTCCCACGCCCAGGCCCCGCAGCCCGCCCAGCGAGTAGCGGTCCAGTTCGTTCCCTTTGACGATTGCCACTTCCGTAAGCTCCAGGACCACCTGTTCCGGCCTGACGCCCGTTTCCTTCAGGACGTTCCTGACGTCCTCGATGAACTGCAGGCTCTGCAGGTCTGTGGCCGAAATATTGATCCGGACCGAGAACCGGCTGTCCACCAGCGATGCTTCGATCCAGTCGCGGAGCTGGTGCACCGCGGCCCGGAGGACCCACAGCCCCAGCTCGGAGATCAGCCCTGCCTCTTCGGCGAGGGGAATGAACTCATCGGGCATGATGAAGCCGCGCGTCGGGTGGTTCCAGCGGACCAGGGCCTCCACGCCTTCGATCCGCCCCGTGGCGAGCTCCACCACGGGCTGGTAGTGGAGCGTGAGGCCTCCGTCCTTAAGGGTGGCACGCAGGTCCTCCACCAGCTGGCTGCGGAGCCTGCGTACCAGCAGGAGTCCGGGTTCGAAGCGGTGCAGCCGGTTCTGCCCTTCGGCCTTCGAGGCATACATGGCGACGTCGGCTTCCATCAGCATGTCCTCGGGGGTCTTGCCGGCGCCGCCGGCGCTGAGCCCGATGCTCGCGCCGCAGCGCACGCTGCGGCCGGGCAGCTCCACCGGCTGGCCCAGGGCCGCCAGGATGCGGTGCCCCACGATGCCTGCCTGGTCCGGGGAGGCCGCAGGCAGGACGATGGCGAACTCGTCACCACCCAGGCGGGCAACGACGTCGGACTCGCGGACGGCGCTGCGGATCCTCTCGCCCACGCTCACCAGGACATGGTCACCGGCGGTGTGGCCCAGGCTGTCGTTGATGGACTTGAAGGCGTCCAGGTCCATCAACAGGAGGGCCGGGCCCTCCCCGGAAGGGGACGCGGCGTCCGCCTCCAGCGCACCCTTGAGTGCGTCGATCAGGGCGGAACGGTTTGCGAGGCCAGTGAGCGGGTCCTGCATGGCCATCTTCTGCATTTCCAGGTGGGCCTCGTGGAGGAGCTGGGTGCGCACCTGTACGCGCTGCTCGAGCTCCTCGTAAATGATCTGCAGGTCCTCGGCCAGCAGGTTGGTGCCCATGATGATCGCGTCGAGCTCGTCGCGCGCGGGGGACACCTCGATCCGGGAGCTGAGGTCGCCGGACGCCAGCCGCACAATGCCTTCCAGCAGTTGGGAGAGCCGCGGGTCGTTATCCGCAAACATCGTGTTCCTGCATTGTGCTCAGTTTTCCTGGCTGCGGGTATCGAGGGGCAGGCTGACGGTGACGGTGGTGCCGCTGCCCAGGGTGGAAGACACGTCGATCCGGCCGCCGTGGCGGGACACGATGTCCTTGGTGATCGCCAACCCCAGGCCGGTCCCGGGAATAGCTCCGGTCATGGCGTTGGAGGCCCGGTAGAACCGCGTGAAGACGTGGTCGATCTCCTCGCTCGAAATGCCGATGCCGGTGTCCGCGACGCTGACGGTGGCCCAGCGGGAGCCGTCCGAGGCCGCGTGCGACTCGCTGCCCACCTCGATCCGCCCACCGCTCGGGGTGAACTTGATGGCGTTGGAAACCAGGTTGGTGAAGACCTGCTGCAGCTGCACTTCATCGGCCAGGATCTCCGGGTCCTCCGGAACCGGGTCCACGGCGATGGTGACGTTTTGCTGCGTGGCCAAGGGCCTGAGAGCCGCCGCGACCAGGTCCAGGGTTTGTCCCAGCCGCACGGGTGTGAGGTGCATCAGGCTGTCATCCAGGCCATTGCGGGAGACGCTCAGCATGTCCTCGATCAGGATCCGGAGCCGCTCCGTGTTCCGGACCACGATGTCCAGCATCTGGTGGACCTCGGGGGAGACAGGCTGCTCGGTGCTCTCCTGGATCATGTCCAGGTACGCCATGATGGACGTCAGCGGCGTCCGCAGCTCATGGTTTACCGTGGCCAGGAAGTCGGTTTTGGCCTTGTCGAGCTGCTGCAGCTGCTTCACCACCTGCTGCTGGCTGCTGATCAGGTGGCTCTGGATGAGTCCGTGCGCCGCATTGCCGGCCACGTGCTGCAAGAGCCCGAGCTCGGTGCCGGACCATGTCCGCGGCCCGTCAAGCATCGCGATCCAGATGATGCCCAGCGATGAGCTTCCTTCGCCCATGGGCACCGCCAGCGAGGAGACCGCGTTGGCGATTCCCGGTGCAGGGGCGTCTCCCGCCGCCGGCTCCTCCGAACCGGCAGTGGACATTGTCTCGGCGCCGGCCCACAGCCGGTCCGCTGTCTGCCGCGAGTACTGTTCATCCGGAAGCGCCTGTTCCGGGAGGGGTTCCAGCCCCGGCCTGTTCCATGCGGCCTGGATGGGGGGAACCCGACTGTCCTCGAAGGTGGCCAGCCAGACATGGTCAGCCTTGAACGTCCGGCCGAAGCCGGCCACCACGAGGCGGGCTATTTCCTCCGGATCGTTTGTTGCCCGAACAGCGGCGGATACTTCCCGGAGCTGTTCGCGGAGGGCTTCGGTTTCCTGCCGCGCGGCCTTGCGGCGTGCCACCTGGTCGATCAGCGCGGTGGCGCGGTGGACCAGTTCCCTGGGAGGCGGCGGCTTGGCGATGCAGTCGTGGACGCCGGAGGGCATCATGGCTGCGAGTTCCGCCGGATTGTCCAGGTCCACCACCACCAGGACCGGCGCGGCCGTTTCCACGGCGGAGAGCGAAGCGTCGACGACCACCACGGAGGGCTGGCGGGAGTCCACCGAGGCGGCGAGTTCGTCAGCGTTCCCCGCGCACAGGACACTGTAGCCGGCGTCCCGCAACGTCCTGGCGTACGATTCCAGCCGCCCGGCGTCGGGATCTGCCACAACGGCGGTGCGCGGCGCGCGCAGGTCACTCGGCGATTCAGCCGCCACAGTGCCCCCTTCCCTCCCAGTTGAGTACATTGTATGGCGATGCCAAGCGGGCGGCCCGGTGAAAACGGCACGTTAGGCGGGCGGTGGGCTTCACCCACCCCTGCGCGGCGGCGGAAGTGCCGGAATTGTGGACGTGCAGGCTGCAACAATCCGGCAGATCGCGTCCGGGAGTGGCGGGGCGCCTATATTTGTTCCGTGTCCTCCCCAGCAAAGTCCCCTGCCGCAAAGTCCGTGCGGTCCGCCCTGCAGAAGTACCTGATGCTCCCCAAGCTCATCAGGCTGTCCCGCTCTGCGCCCAAGGACCGGCCGGTGGCATGGGACACGTACTGGGCGGGCATCCGGGGGCGGGGGGCCGGCACAGAAATTCTTTGGGATCCGGGTACCGACGATGAATTCCTCGGCTACAGGGACGTCCTGCTCCGATACCTGGACCGGGAACTTCCCGTCATTGACGTGGGCTGCGGGCATGGCCGTTTCACCAGGGCGCTGGCCGGCGTTTTCACCGAGGCCGTGGGCGTGGACGTGTCCGGCCACGCCGTAGCCCATGCCGATGGGCACACCCGGGCCGACGGCCTTGCAGCCAGGGTCCGTTACCAGGCCCTGGACATGACCGGGGCCGGCGCAGCCGGCGCTCTCGCTGTCCAGGGCGATGCGAACGTCTTCATCCGGGGCGTCCTGCACGTCCTGGACGCGGCGGACCAGTCGGCGATGGTCGACAACCTGCGGCTGCTGGCCGGCAGCACCGGCACGGTGTTCCTGGCGGAGACCAATTTCCAGGGCAACCCGGTGCAGTACGTCTCCCATCTCGGCGCCACAACCCGCAACATCCCGGCTCCGCTGGAACGGGCCATCCGCGGGCTGCCCATGCCCGGCCACTTCGGCCCGGAGGAGCGCTCGCGGGCCTTTCCGCCGGAGGCCTGGGACCTCCTGGCGGACGGTGAGGTGGCCATCGAAACGAACCCGATGACCGGGGTGGACGGGCAAAGCCGGGTTCCGGGCTATTTCGCGGTGCTGCGGCCGCGGGGCTAGCCTGGCCCACTTCCCGCAGCCGCTGGTGATCCCGGTTGGTGATCCCCACAGTTGTTCCACAACAGAGATCCAAAGCCCTTGACACAAGGGAGGGTCGGGAGGCTACATGGTAAGTAGTCTTACTAGTTATAGCTTCCGGGGGAAAGGCTGGCTACCGTGGCACAGGTCAAGGGCAACAAGGGCAAGGGAAACAGGATCGGCGGCGCCGGAAGGTGCCGGAACGGGGGCGGCACGGTTGCCGGCCCCAGCGATGGCAGGGCCCGCAGCGGCCCGCTCTTCCGCCCGAAAAACGCCGGCCGCGACCCCGCCTAAGCCACCACCCTCCCGCCGCGTACAGCCCGGCACCGGCTTTCCGCGCCGGCGCCGCTCCGCCAGCGGCGGCCCCAGAACCTACAGGAACCACGATGCGCAAATTCATTCCCTCCGGCGGCCTTCGGGGGATGCTGCTGCCGCCAACCTACGGCCAGCACGTCACCCACCGCACGGAGTTCACCATCCTTTCGGTCGAGATCTGGGCCACCGGGCTGGTGGTCAACATCCAGTTGGCCTCCGCCGACGGCCCCGAGCCGCGCCTTATCCTGCAGGACCACTTCGGCACCGAGTACTCCTTCCGGGACTCGGCCACGGTGGAGTCCCGGAACCTGCAGACCTTCACCCCTTCCGTGCCCCCGGGAACCAGGAGCCTGACCATCCGGTCGGCCGATGATCCGGAGGGCCGCCCGGTGGTGACATTCGCAGTCCCGCTGATGGCGGTACCGGAAGAGCCCGACTCTCCGCAGAACGGCGAGTACCCGCCGTCGCCGGAGCTCCGCCGCCCGGCCTGACCCGCTGGAATTATCTCCTGCTGGAAGCTTCGTCCACCGAATGCCCACCGCTGAAGGCGCCACCACTGAATGCTCCACGCTTTCGGTGCGTGACCGACTGAAAGGCTGCCGCCATGCATGACACCGCAGGATTCACTCCATGTACCGCCATCGTGACCGGATCGGACTCCGGAATAGGCAAGGCTGCCGCCGTCGCCCTTGCCCGCGCAGGAATGGACGTCGGCGTCACCTGGCACTCGGACAAGGCCGGCGCCGAGGACACTGGGGAGGAGATCCGCCGCCTGGGCCGCAAGGCCGTGGTGCGGCAGCTGGATACCACTGACCTGCGTGCCGCCGGGGCCGTCGTCGACGAACTGGCGGACGGGCTGGGCGGAGTGGACGTCTTCGTCAACAACGCCGGAGCCGGCGACGGGACCAAGTTCCTGGACCTCGACGTCGACACCTGGATGCGCACCCTGGACACCAACCTCAACGGCGCGTTTGTGTGCCTCCAGGCCGCTGCCCGCCGGATGGTGAAGGCAGGCAGGGGCGGGCGCCTCATTGCCGTCACCAGCGTCCATGAATTCCAGCCGAGGGTAGGGGCGTCCGCCTATGACGCGTCCAAGCACGGCCTCGGCGGACTCATGAAGACGCTGGCCCTGAGCTTGCCGGGCATGGAATCACCGCCAACAGCGTGGCGCCGGGGGAGATCGCCACGCCGATGACCGGACAGGAAGATGAGGACGCCACCACCAAGGACAGGCCTGGCGTCCCCCTGGGCAGGCCCGGCGACGCACGGGAAGTTGCTGCCGTTATTGCCTTCCTTGCCTCACCCGCTTCCACCTACGTCAACGGCGCCTCCTGGGCGGTGGACGGCGGAATGCTGCAGATGGGGCCGCAGGCCGGATCCCACATCACCAGCCAGGAGTGGCGCGAAGGGTAGGCCGGGCGGCCGCGATGTGGCGGGCAGGCCGTCCGCATGACGGATTTGGCAAGCGCTTTCCAAGCGACTGCTGGCATGATGGAGCGCATGCGCATTCTTATTGCTCCGGACAAGTTCAAGGGTTCCCTGACGGCGGCTGAAGCCGCTGCAGCCATCGCGGAAGGCGCGCTGCGCGTGTACCCGGAGGCTGTTGCCACCCAGTTCCCCATTGCCGACGGCGGCGAGGGAACACTGGAGGCGGCGGTGGCCGCCGGCTTCGAGGAGCGGCTCAACGCCGTGGTCGGTCCCATCCTGGCCCCCCTCGGAGCCGCGTGGGCCATCAACAAGGCCGACGACGGCAAGGTCACCGCTGTCATCGAAACGGCCCAGGCCTCCGGCCTTGCGGAGATGGAGCCCACCCCGGCCAACGCGCTCCGGGCCCACAGCTACGGCTGCGGACAGCTCATTGCGGCTGCCTTGGACGCCGGAGCCACGGAGATCGTGCTTGGCCTGGGCGGATCGGCCATGACGGACGGCGGCAGTGGCGCCCTCCGCGCCCTGGGCCTCAAGCCGCTCGACTCCGCCGGGAACGTGGTGCCCCTGGGCGGCGGGTCACTTGCCGATGTCGCGGCACTGGACACCAGCGGGCTGGATCCCCGGCTTGCTGCCACCACCTTCAGGATCGCCGTGGACGTCAGGAATCCGCTCTATGGAACGTCCGGCGCCGCGCACGTGTTCTCGCCGCAAAAGGGCGCGGACGCGGACACTGTGGAACTGCTCGACGCCGGCCTCCGCAACTGGGCGTCCATCCTCCGTGAGGCCACAGGCCGGGACGTGAACGTCCCGGGCGCCGGCGCCGCCGGCGGCTTCCCGGCGTCGTTCCTTGCCTTCACCGGTGCCACGCTGGAAGGCGGCTTCGCGCTGGTGGCGGGACTCACCGGCCTGGCCGGGCAACTGGGTGGCGCGGACCTGGTGATCACCGGGGAAGGCTCCATGGACTCGCAGTCCCTGACCGGAAAAGCGCCCATCGCGCTGGCGGACGCGGCACGGGAGCGCGGCATTCCCGTGATCGTCGTGGCCGGCCGCATCCTGGTGACGCCCGAGGAGCTTGCTGAACATGGCGTGGTGGCTGCCGCGCAACTGCTGGACGTGGCTCCCAGCCCCCAGGACGCCGTCGCGCACGCCGCCAAGTACCTGGCGTGGGCAACAAGCCAGGTCCTCGAGGGCGCTTAAGGGGTACGGGCGGGCCCTTTGTCGCACTGGCTAGTCCCCGTTAGGTCCGGGCGATCCCTGCCCTGCGGCGGCGCGCCTGTTGAGGTGGATAGGGACGTAGACCAGCAGGACCACCATCACTGCCATCAGCGCTCCGCCGGCAGTGAGGCCGGCCGTGCGTCCCGCGGTCACGTCGAAAACCAGGGCCGCGGTACCCGCGCTCAACAGCGCGATTCCGGCGAGGGTGATTTTTGCGATGGTGTCCCCGCTGGCTACCAGGGTTTCCTTGAGCCGCTTCCGGAAGAGCCGCCGGTGCACACTGACCGGCAGGAGGATAAGCGCGGTGGTGAGCGCCGCAACCACCACGTTGGTGAGGTAGAGGCCAACCTGGAAATCGTCCAGGGTCTCAAAGCGTTCCTGGAAGGGGAGCGTCAGCAGGAAGCCTGCCAGGATCTGGACGCCCATCTGCAGTACCCGCATCTCCTGCAGCAGTTCGGCCCAGTTGCGGTCCAGCTGCTCCTCACGGGTTTCGTTCCTGCCTGTCCTGCCCGTGTAATCCTCCACCTCGGACATTGCCTTCCTCCCTCCACCTGCCTGCTCCCTTTCGGCTCTTCCGGCGCCGGGAAACACGGCAGGCGTTGCGCCGCGACCTACATTTGATAAGTTTACTGATTATTCGCTCCGATCGGTGGACTTTGTTCCTCCGGCCGGGATAGCTTCGAAGAGCAGGTGCACGGCGGAGCTCTTCGAAAACCGACACAGTGAGCAGGCGGACTATGAGCGACACAGACAAGCAGAGGGACCAGCCAAAGGATCCCCGGGGCGGCTACCACTCCGGCCCGTTCCCGGAGCAGGAGCAGGAGCAGCCCGGGCTCACGGCACCAATGGACCCGAAACCTGACCACGGGGAACTGAGCTACGAAGGGCACGGAAAGCTCCAGGGCAAGGCCGCCCTCATCACGGGCGGCGATTCCGGAATCGGCAAGGCCGCCGCCATCGCCTTCGCGCGTGAGGGCGCCGATGTAGCCATCTCCTATCTTCCGGAAGAGGAAGAAGACGCGCAGGACACCGCGGACTGGATCCGCAAGGCCGGCCAGCGGGTCCTGCTGTTTGCGGGAGACGGCCGGGAAGAGGACTTCAGCACCCGCATCGCTGAGGAAACCGCGTCCGGATTCGGCCGGCTGGACGTGGTGGTCCTGAACGCCGCGTACCAGAAGAACCGCGAAAGCCTGGAGTCGCTGCCCACCGAGGAATTCGACCGGGTCTTCAAGACCAACCTCTACTCGCTGCTGTGGACGGCGCGGGCCGCGGTACCCCATCTGAAGCCGGGCGCGTCCATCATCACCACTGCATCGATCCAGGCCTTCAACCCGTCCCCGGCGCTGATCGACTACGCGATGACCAAGGCCGCCCAGGTGGCGTTCACCAAGGCACTGGCGCAGGAACTCGGGCCCAAGGGCATTCGGGTCAACGCCGTGGCCCCCGGGCCCATCTGGACCCCGCTGATCCCCGCAACGGAATGGCCGGACAAACTCCCAACGTTCGGCCAGGACACGCCCCTGGAACGGGCCGGCCAGCCGGCCGAGCTCGCTGCCGCCTATGTGCTGCTGGCCTCAGAGGACGGTTCGTATATTTCCGGGGCGGTGCTGCCGGTAACCGGCGGCAAGGGCCTCTAGGGCTGCACCCACGCCAGCAAAACAGCTTCATCCGAACCCACAACAGGAGGAAACCATGACGCAGGAAAACCAGCACGCCCAGCCCGAATCGGACCCGGGCGGATACGGCACTCCCACCGCTGAGCAGGAAATGGGCGGATCGCAGGCACCAGTGGATGGTTCCGGATCCGGCACGGGCAGCGCCGACACCAACGCGCCGCAGTCCGATCCGGAGGCGGATCCGGTGCCCCGCGACGTCGACCTTCCCTCCAGCGCCGCCGAGATTGATGAGTCCAACGACGACTCGCAGGGTTCGGCCCCGGTCTCGTCCGAGTCCGGACAGGAAGCCGCCGGCCTTCCGGACGGCAGCGGCAACGACCTGCCCGAGGAGAAGTCACCGAACGACGACGGCGGCGAGAGCTTCGACGCCGGGTAACGGCCTGGGTGCCGCTCCATTGGGGCGGTGACCGCCTTCCCTTGGAGGCCTCCGCCCCGTGGTTCCCTGCGAACCCCAGGCGGGGGCCTTCGGCATGTCCGGTGGGCGTTGTCTTCGGCGTCGTATCCGCGGCGTGAACCCCGCAGGCTGACGCGCACTGCCCCTCCCTTGAAACGCGCGGGCGACGTATTCTTAGAAAGAGGTTTTGCAGTAGGCCGGAGCGCTTCAACCAAGGCGTAAATCATGGCGGCTGAACCCGCAGCGCAGCTCGGCTGGGGACCCCTTCCAGTACCCCCGGAACAGGTCTTCGACAGCAAGGACGTCGAAACGTACCTCTGGGAAGTCACCCGTGAGTTCATGGCGGACATCAAGGGTGAGCAGCGCGGTATCAGCTGGGCGGCAACACTCTTCCGCCTGGGACAGGCACGCACTGTCGCCGCCAGCACCGAGAAAGCACTCGAAGCAAACCAGGAACAGTGCTCCTTTGCTGACGGGCCGGCCCTGGAAGCCCTCCGAACCGGCGAATTCGTGCTGCTGTCCGACGTCAGCCGGGACCGGCGCTGGCCCGGGTACGCCAGCGCGGCGGCCGGCCACGGGATCCAGTCACTCCTGTCCATGCCCATCGCCTCCGAGGGCGGGACGAGCGCCGCCATCAACCTCTACGCCGCGCTCCCGCACTCTTTCAGCAGCGACGACCTTCTCCGGAGCCGCAGCTACGCGCACCAGGTGGCCCGGGCCCTGCGTGTTGTGGTGCGGACGGCCGAACGCGCCGAGGCCAAAGCAGGCATCGCCGTCGTGCAAAGCTCCCTTGTCCTGGTGGACCTGGCGGTGCGCAGCCTCATGGACGAGTACGGCCTCAGCCGCGAGGGGGCACTGCGGTTCCTGCAGACACAGGCGGTGCACCACGAACTCGACCTGCGCGATGCCGCGCTGAACGTTGTTGCGCCGGGTCCCGGGCGGGAGAACCCCATGCCCGGGGAGCCCGGCAGGGAGCCTGCCGGACTCAGGCAAGGAACGCCCGACGGCGTCGCGGACTTCCGCCTGCTGCCCCCAGCCGAGCTGGAGCAGGAGGAACAGCCCCGCCGGCGGAGAACCAGGCGGGGCAAGGACGCATCCCGCACAGCGGAAGGGAGGACGGCATGACAACGCCGAAGCAGGAGCAGTCGCCCGGCCGGCCAGTTGGCCTGGATGTGGCACGCCCGGTGGAACAGGCTCCTGGATTAGGGGAGCACCCCTGGCACCGCTATGTGGCCCTCGGCGACTCCTTCACGGAGGGGGTAGGGGATCCCGAGCCCAAGAACCAGGGCGGGCTGCGGGGCTGGGCTGACCGGGTGGCCGAGGAGCTCAGCGCGGGACAGCCTGATTTTGCCTACGCCAACCTCGCGATCCGGGGCCTGCGGCTGCAGCAGATCCTGGATCAGCAGGTGGGCCCGGCGCTGGCCGCACAGCCTGACCTGGTGACGCTGTCCGCCGGCGGCAACGACATTGTGTTCCGCCGCAGCGATCCGGACAAGCTGGCCGAAAAGATTGACGCCGGCGTAGAGCAGCTCACCCGCTCCGGGGCCACCGTGGTCCTCTTCGCCGGCCCCGACTGGGGCGCCACCCCGGTCTTCGGCCAGATACGCGGCAAAGTGGCCATCCTCAACGAAAACCTCCACGTCGTGGCGTCCCGGCACAACGCTGTGATGGTTGACCTGTGGTGCCTGCGCGACCTCACCAGGCCTGGCATGTGGGACCCTGACCGTCTGCACTTCTCGCCGCTGGGCCACCACACCATCGCCTTGGGAGTGCTGCAGGCCCTGGCCGTTCCCCACAGCCTTGAACCGTTGCAGCCCAAGGCACTTCCACCGCATAACTGGAAGGAAGCCCGGGCCAAGGACATCGCCTGGGCTCGCGAATACCTGGTTCCCTGGGCAATCCGCCAGGTCAGGCACCCCGCGGAGCCCCCGCTGGTTCCCAAACGTCCGCGTCCCGGGCCCGTCTTCGGGCATGGGCACCTGCCAATCGTCCATCCGCAGGGACTGCCGGCCGAGCCTTTGTCCCTGAAGGAGGCCTAGCGCTTTTTCGGGGCGCGCCTGGCGGCAGCGTTCCCCGCAGCCTTGGCCTGGGGAGGCAGCCCCGCCTGCTCGGTTTCGGGCTCGGCTGCGGTGCCCCGGGCCTTCGCGATGGCCTTCATGCCGTGGTAGATCACCAGGGCCGCGGCTGACCCCAGTGCGATGCCGGTGAACGTCAGGTCACCGATGGTCCAGGTGTAGTCCGCGATGCCGATGATGAGGGCCACCGCAGCGGTGGTCAGGTTCACCGGGTTCGAGAAGTTCACCTTGTTCTGCACCCAGATCTTCACGCCGAGGATACCGATCATGCCGTACAGCATGGTGGCCGCGCCGCCCAGCACTCCGGCCGGGACGGTGGCGATGAGCTCGCCGAACTTGGGGGAGAAGCTCAGGATGATGGCGAAGACGCCTGCCACCCAGTAGGCCGCCGTCGAATAAACCTTGGTGGCGGCCATGACGCCGATGTTTTCGGCGTACGTGGTGGTGCCGGAGCCGCCGCCGAAGCCGGCCAGGACGGTGGCGGCACCGTCAGCCATCAGTGCCCGGCCGGACACGCCGTCGAGGTTCTGGCCGGTCATTGCCGCAACGGACTTCACGTGGCCGATGTTCTCCGCCACCAGGACCAGAACCACGGGCACGAACAGGCCCAGGACGCCCACATGGAACTCGGGAGTCTGGAACTGTGGCAGGCCCACCCAGGCCGCGGCCTCCATCTTGTCGTAGCTCACCTCGCCGCGCAGCATCGCCACAAGGTAGCCCACCACCACGCCCACCAGGATGCTGAGACGGCCCAGGATCCCGCGGAACAGCACGCTGACCAGGATGATGGTGGCCAGCGTGACCACGGCGGTGACGGGGGCGGCGTCGAAATTCTGCTTGGCCGCCGGTGCGAGGTTGAGCCCGATCAGCGCCACGATGGCGCCGGTGACGATGGGCGGCATCAGCCGGTTGATCCAGCCCGCGCCGAACTTCTGGACGATGGCGCCCACCAGGGCCAGGGCCGCGCCGGCCAGGACCACGCCGCCCAGGGCTCCCGGCACGCCGAACTGCTGCTGGGACGCCATGATGGGCGCGATGAACGCGAAGCTTGAGCCGAGGTAGCTGGGAACCCGGCCCTTGGTGATCACCAGGAAGAGCAGCGTTCCGATGCCGGAGAAGAACAGCGTGGTGGCAGGCGGCATTCCGGTGATGATGGGCACCAGGAACGTGGCGCCGAACATGGCCACCACGTGCTGCATGCCCACGCCGATGGTCAGCGGCCAGGCCAGGCGCTCATCGGGGGCCACCACGTGCCCTGGCTTGATGGACTTGCCTGTGCCGTGCAGCTTCCATTTGATTCCGAGCATGCTCATGGGCGGAGGCCTTTCGGGGCTTTCGGGGGGTGCCGCGGAGGGCGGAGATTAACTGGGACAAGGATACCGCCCGCGCCCCGCCCCCGGACTGCTGTGTCCGATGTCACGGGCCGTCGCGGGAAGAGGACACGGCTGGTTGAAGTTGCAACCATTGAAAGCCCCGCAGCAAACGGGGACGAGCAGCGAAAGGTAAGCCAATGACCATTGCCCACGAAGAAGCGGTTATCGATCCGGCCGCCGTCGACGCTATTTTCGCGCAGGCCCGCACCGCCAACTCGTTTACCGGCGAGGTGACCGACGAGCAGGCGCAGGCCATCTACGAGCTCACCAAGTTCGGCCCCACGGCTTTCAACTCCCAGCCGCTGCGCGTGACCTATGTCCGCTCGGACGAAGCCCGCGCCAAGCTGGTTGACGCCCTCATGGCAGGCAACCGCGCCAAGACCGCTTCCGCCCCGCTGGTGGCCATCCTCAGCTACGACACCAACTGGGCGGGCCAGTGGGACACCTTCCTCCCCGGCTACAACGCCCCCAAGGCCATGTACGACGCCAACCCGGAACTGGCCGCCGCCACGGGCAACAACAACGCGCACCTGCAGGCCGGCTACTTCATCCTGGCCGTCCGCTCACTCGGGTTCTCCGCGGGCCCCATGACCGGCGCCGACTTCGGTGCCATCGATGAGGCGTTCTTCCCCGCGGGCGGCCAGAAGAGCTTCCTGGTGGTCAACATCGGCCAGCCCGCCGCGGACGCCTGGGGCGAAGCCAAGCCCAAGTTCTCCTACGAGGACGTCGTCCGCACCGTCTAGGACGCTCTCTCACTTAATGCACCCTTTCGGCCATCGCTCTCTCATGCGTGAGAGAGCGATGGCGGTTAAGGCGCATTAAGTGAGAGAGCGTTGGGCCGAGCAGGGTTGGTCGGGGGAGTGGCACACTGGGCGGATGCGGAACTTCGTCCTCGTCGCATTCGTGGAGCCGGTCGCTGAAGGCCAGGTCTTCCCGCGGACGCAGTGGCCCCTGCACATCACACTGTTGAGGTTCGACGTCGACAACGCCGTTGCCGGACAGGTTGCGGCGCTTGCCGGGCCACCCGCGGAGAAGGCACTGGGCGCCGCGCTGACGGTGGGGGAGGACGCGGGTTTCGGCCGGAACGGCTCCGTGCCCGTCAGCCTTGTCCAGCCGCAGCCGGACCTGCAGGCCCTGCACGAGCAGTTGGCCACGGGCGTCGAAAGCGCCGGCGGCAGGATCCTCACGCCGGCCCACACCCGGTCCGGCTACCGGCCGCACATCTCCCACCTGCACGGCCGCCGGCTGCACCCGGGCGACACCCTGGTGCTCGACCGGGTGGCGCTGGTGGACATGGCGCCGGACGGTGACCGCACCGTCCGGCGCATCCTGCAGCTCTGGAGCCTGCCGGAAACCGGGGCAGCTAGGCGATGACGCTGTCCACCAGTGCCTTGGCTTCCGCCTGGACCTGCTTGAGGTGCTCCTCGCCCTTGAAGGACTCGGCGTAGATCTTGTAGACGTCCTCAGTACCGGACGGGCGGGCGGCGAACCAGGCGTTCTCCGTGACCACCTTGAGACCGCCGATGGACGCGCCGTTGCCGGGCGCCTCGGTCAGCTTGGCCAGGATGGGTTCCCCGGCCAGGCTTGTGGCGGTGACGTCCGACGGCGACAGCTTGCCGAGTGCCGACTTCTGCTCCCGCGTGGCTGCTGCGTCAATGCGGGCGTAGACGGGGGCGCCGAACTGGTCCGTCAGGCCCTTGTAGAGCTGGGACGGGGACTTGCCGGTGACCGCCGTGATTTCCGAGGCGAGCAGGGCCAGCAGGATGCCGTCCTTGTCCGTGGTCCAGACGCTGCCGTCCAGCTTGTTGAAGGAAGCGCCGGCCGATTCCTCGCCGCCGAAGGCGCCCTCACCGGAGAGCAGGCCCGGCACGAACCACTTGAATCCGACCGGAACCTCCACGAGCTTCCGGCCCAGGCTCTGGGCTACCCGGTCGATGATGGAGGACGACACCAGGGTCTTTCCCACCACGGAGGCCGGGTTCCAGCCGCTGCGGTTGCGGTAGAGGTAATCGATGGCGACGGCGAGGTAGTGGTTGGGGTTCATCAAGCCGCCGTCCGGGGTGACGATGCCGTGCCGGTCAGCGTCGGCATCATTGCCGGTGGCGACGTCGTATGCTGCGGTCCCGTCCGCACCGGCAGCCATCCGCTGGATCAGCGAGGCCATGGCGGCCGGGGAGGAGCAGTCCATCCGGATCTTCTCGTCCCAGTCCAGAGTCATGAAGGCCCACTGCGGATCCACGGTGGGGTTCACCACGGTGAGGTCCAGGTGGTGGCGCTCGCCGATCTCGCCCCAGTAGTCCACGGATGCACCGCCCATGGGGTCGGCGCCGATGCGCACGCCGGCGTTGCGGATGGCGTCCAGGTTCAGCACGGAGGGAAGGTCGTCCACGTAGCTGCTGAGGAAGTCGAACTTGCCGGTGGTGTCCGCAGCCTGGGCTTCGGCCAGCGGAATCCGCTTCACCCCGCGCAGGCCGTTCTCCAGAAGCTCGTTGGCGCGGTTGGCGATCCAGCCGGTGGCATCCGAATCGGCCGGGCCGCCGTGCGGCGGGTTGTACTTGAAGCCGCCGTCTGCCGGCGGGTTGTGGCTCGGCGTGACAACGATGCCGTCTGCCTGCGGGGCGCCGGCGCCGGCGTTCCGGTTGTAGGTGAGGATTGCATGGCTGAGCGCCGGCGTGGGGGTGTAGCCGTGGCGGGCGTCAACGAGGACCTGGACGCCGTTGGCGGCCAGGACCTCGAGCGCGGAGTTCTGCGCGGGCTCGCTGAGGGCGTGCGTGTCCTTGGCCAGGAACAGCGGCCCGCTGATGCCTTGCCCCGCCCGGTACTCCACGATGGCCTGGGTAATGGCAACGATGTGTTGCTCGTTGAACGACGCCTTCAGGCTGGAGCCGCGGTGTCCGGACGTGCCGAACGCCACGCGCTGGCCGGGATCACCCAGATCGGGCGTGATGTCGTAATACGCGTCAAGGAGCGCAGTGATGTCAACAAGGTCCTGGGGTTGGGCAACTGTGCCCGCGCGGCTAGCCATGCCACCAGCATGCCAGACAGGGACCTGAGTCAAAACGTTCCGTCCGGAATCCGGCCACTGTGTCCGGCCTGTGACGGAAGATCGTCATCAAACGAGTAGTCAACCTGAGTACAGACCCCACCAAAGTACTTATATACCGGCCGCCGCACGCCCTGTTACTTTCGAAAAAGTCGGGGAAATCATCCGAGAGCAAGGCACGACGGCGGCCCCCCCGCCGTCGTCCTTCCGGCAGGGAAGCAGGGGCGGCCATGGGGGCAGGAGACGGGAAAGCCGAGCAGTCCAGGCTGGCCGCCGAAAGGGTGGCCAGGCTCAAGCGCCAACTGGACGAGGCCGAAGGCGCCACAAAGCCCTGGGACGCGGAAGCCGTCAGCGAGAAGATGGTGGCGGAGAAGCTGGGCGAGCTGGTCCCGCGTGGCTGGTACGTGCTCCATGACGTGCACTGGCCCGGCCGGCCGAAGGCCAACCTGGACCACGTCCTCGTGGGGCCTGGCGGAGTGGTGGTGGTCGACTGCAAGAACTGGACCGGCGAGGTCCGGGTGTTGTCCGGGGTGCTCTGGCAGGGGCGGTACGCACGGACGCAGGCTGTGGAAGGCGCGCTGGCCCAATGTGCCGCGGTGTCGTCCGTGGTGTCGCCTCCGTACCGGCGGCTGGTCCGCCCCCTGATCTGTATGGCTGCCCAGCCGGACCTGTTTGGGGTGACAGCCTCGGATGTGGCGGTGGCCGGTACACAGCGTGTGGTGGGTGCCATCGAAGCCCTGCCGCAGGTGCTGGACCAGCGGACCGTGGCGGGACTGTACGCGCAGCTCGGCCAGGACCTCACCCATGAACAGGAACCGGGCATCATGGCGTTCCGGCACGTCCGCCCGGGCACGATGGTCCCGCCCGCGGCGCCACCCACGAATGCCGGAACTCCGGCCCTCAGGACGGGTTCGTCAGTGCGTCCGGTGGCCCGGGGCAACTCTTCGGCCGCCGGGGCCGGGGAAGGCTACCGTCCAGCGGGTCACCGCGCGGCTCCAAAGGCCCGCCGGCACGGTACCGGCGGGGCCGGACGCTTGGCCCTGCTGGCGGCGTTCGTCATCTTTGCGGTGTACATATTGCCCTATTGGGGGCAATAGATCCGCCCTGGGCGGGGGTAGGCTGAGATCAAGATTCCTAGGGGGAACCATGTCTGACCAGCCCAGCCAGCGGCCCGAATCCGGCCAACCCGACTCCAGCACGCCGTCCGGCCTTGAACCGCCCCGGTTCGCGCCGCCCTACGGCAGCCAGTCGCCGTCCGCGCCGCCCTACGGGCAGGGCAGCTACGGGCAGGGCGGGCTCGGGCAGGACAGCTACGGACACGATGGCCGCGGGAGCAGCTACGGGCAGGGCGGGTACGGCGAACCAGGTCAGTATGGCGGTGCCTATGGCCAGCCGCCGAGCCCCTACAACCAGCAACCCTCCCCCTATGGCCAGCCGGCCGGCCCGTACGCCCCGCAGGGGTACTACGGCATGCAGGCCGAACCGAAGACGCTGAGCATCGCCAGCATGGTGTGCGGCATCGCCTCGGTGATTATGGGCTGGCTCCTGCTCCCGCAGATTGCAGCAATCATCACCGGCCACATGGCGCTCAAACGCGAACCGTCCGGCAGGGGTATGTCCATTGCCGGGCTGGTCCTGGGCTACCTGTGCCTCCTGGGCTACGGCGCGTTCTGGCTGCTGGCCATCATAGGCCTGGCGATCGCCAGTTCCACCAGCGGTCCGACGTACACGTTCTAGGGCCGCTCACCCCCATCACATGGGCGCCTCCGTTGGCGGGATGTTGTGGTTGAGGCGGAAGAGGTTGTGCGGATCGTAGCGGTCCTTGAGGGCCGCCAGGCGCCGGAACTTCTCCGGTCCGTACGCTGCTCGGGCGGCGTCCACGTCCCTCGGCCCCACCTCGGCGCCAAGGAAGTTGACGTACTCGCCGTGCTCCGCGAACGGCCGCATGAGCCCGTAGGCTTTCCGTGCGAACGCGGTCAGCCGCTCGTCCTCGGAGGGGTCCCGCCAGAAGCCGTAGACATTGAGCCAGTAGCGGGCAGAACGGTTGGGGAACGCTGTTGCATCCTCCGGTACCCGCCCGAACGCCCCCTCCATGTGGTGGATGTCAATGCCGGTACCCTCCCATGCCAGCTCGGAGGCGAAACTCAGCAGGACATCCACTGACTCCCCGTCCAGCCGCGAAAAGGAGACGTTCTTCCAATAGCCGCGCGAACCTTTGGGAAACACGCTGTCCATGGCGCTCTGCCAGTCAAGCCAAGAGGTAGGGCCAACTTCCTCTTCGTCAGGCGGGGCGGCGGCCCGGAGCTGGTCAACCAGGGCAAGCCCTGCCTGCTGGTCCTCCGCCACCCACACGAACCCGATGATCATCCACGGGTCGCTGCCCATCCCGAACTCCGCCGGGAAGACAAGGAACGAGATGATCGGATTCATCCCGTCCGGCAGGTCCCGGGTCCAGGCGGCAAAAGCCAGGAGGGCGTTGCGCCAGTGTTCCGGGCGGTAGAACAGGTTCCCTCCCAGCGGCTGGGGCGGCAGGGGGCGGGCACGGAAGGTGAAGGAGGATGCCACCCCGAAGTTTCCGCCGCCGCCGCGCAGCCCCCAGAACAGCTCAGGATTCTCCTGCATGCTGGCGCGCAGGTGTTCCCCGGTGGCGGTGACCACGTCCACGGATTCCAGGTTGTCCAGGGTCAGGCCGCTGGAGCGTGTCAGCCATCCCACGCCGCCGCCGAGGGCAAGCCCCGCAACGCCTGTTCCGCTGATCACTCCCAGCGGGACGGCAAGGTTGTGCGCGGCAGTTGCGTGGTCGACATCGGCAAGGGTGGCTCCGGGTTCCACGGTCACCAGCCTGCTCCCGGCGTCCACATGGACGTGCTTCAGCGGTCCCAGGTCCAGCACCAGCCCGCCGTCAACACTGCCGTGTCCGGCGACGTTGTGCCCGCCGCCACGGACGGCCAGCGCCAGGCCGCTTCGCCGGACGGCGTCCAGCACGGCGTCGATGTCGGTTATCGCCCCGGCACGGACGACGGCGCGTGGCCGGAGATCGATCATGCCGTTCCATACCGGCCGGGCTTCCTCGTATAACGGATCATGCGGCTCGATCAGGGATCCCGACAGCCTGGCGCGCAGCCCGTGCAGCGCCTGTTCTATTTCCAGTTCCCGGTTGGTGCCATGGACTGTGGACATCATCAGTGCTTCCGCTAAGGGTCTAAGCCCTGTGCAATATGAAGGGAAGTGAAAGGCGCCCGGAGGCACCTCGACGGAAAGATGCCTGCGAACACCAGGGGGCAGGCTCATGCGATGTCCAGATTTTAGGATCGCCGAAAGGCCCGGTCAACAGCTTTTTGGCGGCCTGGCCCGGTGACCGCGCGCACCTCATCGCCGTGGACACCGCGGCTCCTTGATCTCCCGTGCCATCACCTCCCCGCAGACATGCACATCGCGGAGAGAGCCTGTTCAACAGAGCCCGTTCAACAAGGCGCGATCGGCGCACGGTGAGCTGACCGCGCCGCGCTGGGGCCGCCGTCGGACTCCAGCCGGGCTGCGCTCTACGGGAGACTTCGCAGTGCCTGGCTGCGCTGCGGCGCTACTTCCGTTGCCGCAGCCGTGCGCGGTGGGCGTTCCTGCGGAGCTGGAGGATGCGGGCACCGCCGGCCATGGCAACCAAGACCCCTCCGGTCACGCTGGCAATAAACAGCGCCATGCCCAGCGGCACAAGGCCTTCCAGGCCGAAGTACCGCACTGCCACCTGGTCCTGGTTCTGGAGGATGAAGATGATCAACAGGATCAGGAGCACCAGGGCCGCTACGACGGCTGCCCACACCACCCCTGCCCGGGTCACCCTTGGCTGGTCCGCAGCGGACGACGGCTGTGGCCCAGGCGTGCCGGTTCCGGCTGGCCGGGGCGCGTCCGGACGGGTGAGTGCGGAGTCCGCAGTGGAATCCACGGGGGAGGGCGTGCGGGCCGGTGCCGGGGGGACGCCGGCATGGTTCCCGGTTCCCGGTTCCGGCTGTCCTGCGGATGGGTAGTTTCCGGTACTCATGCTGGTTCCCTTCGTCACGTGCGGATAATAAGCATGCTTATGGTTCAACCATAGTGGGAGGGTTTGCCGCAGCACAATGCGGGGCGCGCGCCGCTCCGGCCCGCCGCCAGCCTGGGAACAGCGGAAGGGCCTTCAGTGAAGACCCTTCCGTTGACCTTGGCGCGGCCTCAGACCTTCTCCTTGCTCCGTTCGGCTGAAGGGGTGCCCGGCGTCCGCGTCTTCCGCCAGCCTGGGAATGCCCAGAACGTGAAGTCCTGCGCCTTGACCGGCTTCTCCGGAGTTTCCGCCGGGGCTTCGTGCTTTGCCTCGGGCTTGCTCTCGGCTTCTTTCCTGATGCCCCACCCGAAGTCCTTGCTGGATGAATATCACATCACAGACCTCCTCACAGTGACTGCCCTTTAATCGTCCTCCTGATCCGCGGCGGAGTCGACACTTTTGCGCAAGGCCCTGGCCCGGCTTCCGGCGCTGGTGCCCTTCAGCGCTGTCACCCGCCGGCGACGACGTCGTCGGCTTCCTGCGGGCGGTGGAACTCGCACGCTCCATGGTGCCGGAGCGGCAGGAGGCAGGTCCGTCCGGTGGGGAGATGGACCAGGGCGCAGCGGCCCCGCCCGGCGAGGTCCTCCCTGATAGTGGCGTTGCTGAGGTCCGGCCTGGCTCCGTCCGGCTGAGGGCGCACCTCTCCGGCAGCCGTGCTGGAATTTTCAGCTTTCATAAGGGAACTCCTCGTCGAGCAGTGGCTGGCGGAAGGGTGCCGCGGCCTGGCACGTCCACAAGTCTGCTCCCCACGGGTTACAGGCGTATTAAGCCGGCGTTAGGAGGAGGTCAATAACGGCCCCGGCTGCACCAACATGCTGGTCAGAACCCCAGCTGGCGCGCCACCTGCAGCAGGAGGGACTCTGATCCCGGAGGACCCACAAGCTGTATTCCCATCGGCAGCCCCTGCCGTGGGGCCCCGCCGGTCCAATGCACAGGGATCGTGATGGCCGGCAGTCCGCAGACGTTCACCATGGAGGACCAGGGCGCGTATTCGCACTGTTTGCGGTAATCGCCGTCAGCATCTCCCGGCCACTGCGCCGAGGGCCACCGGTCAGTGCCGTGCATGGCGCCGGTAAACCAGCCCACAGGGCGCGGTGCCTGGGCGAGCGACGGCATGAGCATCAGGTCCCACTGCGCGTACTGCGCCGCAGTGTCATGCTGGAACTGCCGCAGGAACGCCAGGGACTCGGCGAGCTTGGCCGGGCTCCGCTGCTGGGCGCGGCGCCGGAAGGTGCGCGTGAGGGGTGCCAGCAGGGCCTCCCGGTGGGGGCTGATCCTGGCCGCGCCCACGGCTGCCGTCCATGCCGACGTGAAGGCGTCCGGGTACCGGTTGTCGTACCGGATGGAAGCTTCGCTGAGGGCATGCCCGGCATGCTCCAGGAGGTCCCCGCCCACCCGGAGGGCATCCAGCGCCTCCTGCTCCGGGACGAACGGGAAGGTGCCGGACCACGGGCTGTCCAGGCTGATGCCGATCCGCAGCCGCGGGGGCTCCAGGCCCACCGCTGCAAGGTAGCCACCATCCGGCCTGCCCGCCGCGTCAGGTGCCGCCAGGGCGTCCATCATGAGCGCCGCATCTACGGAGTCCCGGGCAATCGGACCGGCCACCACCAGACGCGCGGGATCACCAATGCTTTCACCGGCAGGAACCACGCCGCGGCCCGGCTTGAGCCCTAGCAGCCCGCAGGCGGCTGCGGGGATCCGCACCGAGCCGCCGCCGTCGGTGCCCGGGGCGAAGGGCAGCAGTCCTGCGGCCACGGCCGCAGCGCTGCCGCCGGAGGAGCCGCCTGAGCTCCTGCTCAGGGCATGGGGATTGCGCGACGGCGGCGCGATCCGGTTTTCGCTGTAGGCCGTCAGTCCGAATTCGGGAACCTGGGTCTTGCCCAGCGGGGTCACGCCCGATTCCTTGAACAGGGCAACCAACGGCCCGTCCGCGGGTGCAGGCTTGTGGTCCAGGGCCGCGCTGCCGTGGGTGGTCACCACCCCTGCCACGTCGGTGAGGTCCTTGAACGCCAGGGGCATGCCGTGGAGCAGGGGCAGTTCCCCGGAGGGGATGCTGGAACGCACCGAGTCGGCGGTGCGGGCGTCAGCCATCGCCTGTTCCGCCGTCACCGTAATGAAAGCTCCCAGCAGCGGGTTCTGCTGTTCGATCCGGGCGAGGAAATGCGCCGTGGCCTCCGCTGCTGACACGCGCCCCTCCCGCAGGAGGTCCCGAAGGGCGACGGCCGGCAGTTCGTGGAGTTCAGTCAAGGCCGCACGCCTCCACATCAGGGCAGTGCCGGGGCGGGAAGCTTCGGCTTCCCGCAGTGGCCAGGGCGGGCTGCTCAGGGAACAACGGTTCCTCCTAGGGTCACTCAGAAGCTTAACGTGGGCCTGGCCCGCCACCAGGTGGAGGCGGAAGCACTAGGCTTTAATCCGACACCGATCCGCGAAGGCAGGACCCTCCATGAGCGATTTCGACAACGTCCCCGTCGGCGACATCCCCGATGACGCCGTCATCCTTGACGTCCGCGAGGACTATGAGTGGGTGGCGGGCCATGCAGATGGTGCCCTCCACATTCCCATGGACCAGCTCCCGGCGCGGCTGGATGAACTCGATCCGGACGAGGATGTTTACGTCATCTGCCGCACCGGCGGGCGCTCGTTCCGCGCTGCCCAGTGGCTCACCGGCCAGGGATACACCGCTATCAACGTTTCCGGCGGGATGGACATGTGGCTGGAGGCCGGCAAGCCGCTTGTCTCGGACAACGGCCTGAAGCCGATGGTGCTCTAGCAGGGACGCCAGGAATCGGGCACGTCACCGCTGCCGCTTCTGCCGGCGCCTCCCGTCGGCGCTTATACCGATAAAGGAATGTGTATGTCCGCGTCCTCCTCCACCTATGCCTTCCTGGGGCCACAGGGTACCTTCACCGAGGCAGCCCTCCTGCAGGTGCCGGACGCTGCGCAGGCCACCCGGGTCCCGGCGTCGAACGTCAACGCTGCACTGGACTGGGTGCGCGACGGATCAGTCCACGCCGCGATGGTCCCGATCGAAAACTCCGTTGAAGGAGGCGTCACCGCCACCCTGGACGCGATCGCCGGGGGTGGCGAGCTGCGGATCATCCGCGAAGTCCTGGTGCCCATCAGCTTCGTGCTGGTCGCAAGGCCCGGTGTCCGCCTGGCCGACGTGCGGCGGGTATCAACCCACGGCCATGCCTGGGCCCAGTGCCGCCTGTGGATGGATGCGAACATTCCGTCAGCCGAATACGTACCCGGCCCATCCACGGCTGCCTCGGCAATGGGGCTCCTCGAGGAAGACTGCCATTATGACGCCGCCATCTGCGCTCCGCTGGTGGCCCGGGAGCAGCCCGGACTGGCGGTGCTGGCTGAAGACATCGGTGACAATCCGGACGCCGTGACCCGCTTTATCCTGGTCAGCCGGCCGGGTGTCCTGCCCCCACGCACAGGTGCGGACAAAACCACGCTGGTGGTCCCTCTCCCCGAAGACCGGCCCGGCGCCCTGATGGAAATCCTCGACCAGTTCGCCAGCCGCGGGGTGAACCTCAGCCGCATTGAGTCCCGGCCCACCGGACAGTACCTGGGGGACTACTTCTTCAGCATCGACGCCGACGGGCACGTGGGCGACGAACGGATGGCCGACGCCCTGGCCGGGATCCACCGCATCAGTCCAGCCACCCGCTTCCTGGGGTCATATCCCCGGGCCGACATGCAGGCTGCGCGGGTAGAGCCGCACACTGCTGACCAGGCCTTCCGGGCGGCACGGGCCTGGGTGGCGGGCATACTCCGGCCCGCAGCTGAGCCCGCCGAAAGCGGTTCCCCCGCTTCGCCCAAAGCGTAGGTGAATGCCGTTCCAAGTACTTCCGCGGGTTGTGGACAATGCGTATGCTTACTTGATCCACACGGGGGATGGCCCCTAACGAAGGGAGCGCGTCATGACTGCCAGCGGCACCGAAAACGACGGCCAGGGGATGATCGTCAACCCCCGGCCCACTGCCGACAACCAGGACTGGGACGGGGACGACGCCGACCGTGCTGACCGCCTGCGGTTTGAAGAAGAGCAGGCCATGATCCGTGAGCAGTCCGAGGCCCACGCGGCGGCAAAGGCGGCCGAGGAGAAGAAGCGCAAAAGCGAATAGCCGCTAATCCTGGCCCTTGACCCGGATCAGCAGGGACCGCGGCTCCACCTGGACGGTGAGCCTGGTTGCTTCACCGGCCGTGTCTCCGTCCAACTGGATGGCCATCGGTTCGGGGCATTTGATGACCACCCTCCCGGACCGGTAGACGGTCATGACGGGCAGTTTCCCGCTGTGCTTGAACATGATCTTGACGTACATCAGGAGCCAGCCGAGGGCACTTCGGGGGCTCATGACCACCACGTCCAGCATGCCGTCGTCAATCATGGCCTGCGGAATGAAGTCGATGCCGCCCGGGATCAGGCCACAGTTCGCGAACAAGACGCTGCGGATGTTCCGGACCTGCTCCGGGCTGCCGTCCAGGGAGATCGAGACCTTTTTCCGGCGCCCGGGCAAGTGCCGCATGCCTGCCTCGGTATATGCCAGCCAGCCCACCGCTTTTTTTAGCCCGTCGTTGGTGTCGGCGAGGATTTCGGCATCCATGCCTATACCGGCGATCACCAGGAACACGTGCTCGGAGGAGACGCCGGTGCGTGAGTTTTCGATGCCCATCCGGGCAGTGTCGATATGGCGCTGCCGGCCGAACAGGGCGGTGTTGACGTTGGCGTGCAGGTCGTTCAGGTTCAGCTCCACGTTCCGTGCCAGGAGGTTGCCGGTGCCCAGCGGGATCAGACCCATGGCCACGTTGGTGTGCACGAGGGACTCGGCCACCACGCGGACGGTCCCGTCGCCGCCGCCCACCAGGACGACGTCGGGCTTGTACGCGAGGGCGGCCGCCACCTGTGAGTAGCCGGGGTCCTCCGCCGTCGTCTCGAAAAAGACGGGATCTTCCCAGCCTGCCGCCAGGCAGCCGCGCTGGATGAGGCGTTTCGCTTCGTCCGACTGTGCCTTGATGGGGTTGAGGATCACCGCGACACGCTGTTCCGTGAGGCCCGGATCCTGGGCATCGCCGCCTACGGTACTGCGGATATGCAGGGCCTTGAGCCTGCGGACGCCCCACCAGCTGGAGATGGCAAACGCAAGGGCCACCCCGGTCAGCAGGTACAGGATCCAGTCGCTCATGGTGCCTCAACAGTAGCCCGGCGGAAGCCGGGCGGGCCCGCACGTCCGCTGCCGCCCGCCGTCGTGCGCGGGATTGGATACCCTTGTGTGGTGATCGACGTAAAAGACCTCAGCGAAAACCCGGACAAATACCGTGCCAGCCAGCGCGCCCGCCGCGCGGACGAGTCAGTGGTGGACGCGATCATCTCCGCGGATTCCGCCCGCCGGGCGGCGCTGATCCGCTTCGAGAACCTCCGGGCCGAGCAGAACGCGTTCGGCAAGAAGGTGGCGCAGGCGAAGGGCGACGAGAAGAAGGCCCTGCTGGCCGAGGTCAAGGAACTGGCCAACGCGGTCAAGGCTGCCTCCGCCGAGGCCGACGCCGCGCAGAGCAAGCAGGATGAGCTGCTGCGCACGATCCCCAATGTCATTGAGGACGGCGTTCCCGAGGGCGGCGAGGACGACTATGTGGTGGTCAAGACGGTGGGCACGCCGCGTGAATTCCCCGACTTTGAGCCCAGGGACCACCTGGAAATCGGTGAACTGATCGGCGCCATTGACATGGAGCGCGGCGCCAAGGTTTCCGGTGCCCGCTTCTACTTCCTCCGCGGCGTTGGTGCCCGGCTGGAGATGGCGCTGCTGCAGATGGCCATGGACCAGGCCATCCAAGCCGGCTTCGTCCCGATGATCACGCCCACGCTGGTGCGCCCGGAGACCATGCAGGGCACGGGCTTCGATGTAAAGCACGACGCCGAGATCTACCGGCTTGCCGAAGACGACCTTTACCTGGTGGGCACCTCGGAAGTTGCGCTGGCCGGGTACCACGCGGACGAGATCCTGGACTTCTCCGCCGGCCCCATCCGCTACGCGGGCCAGAGCTCCTGCTACCGCCGCGAAGCCGGCTCGCACGGCAAGGACACCCGCGGCATCATCCGGGTCCACCAGTTCAACAAGGTGGAAATGTTCATTTACACCACGGTGGAAGAGGCAGCCGCCGAGCACCAGCGGCTGCTGGCGTGGGAAGAGGAAATGCTGGCCAAGTGCGAGCTGCCCTACCGGGTGATCGACACTGCAGCCGGCGACCTTGGCACGTCCGCCGCACGGAAGTACGACTGCGAGGCCTGGGTCCCCACGCAGGGCGCGTACCGTGAGCTGACCTCCACTTCCAACTGCACCACCTTCCAGGCCCGCCGCCTGAACATCCGCGAACGAGCGGTGAATCCGGAGGGGGTTACCAAGGGCACCCGCGCTGTGGCCACCCTGAACGGCACGCTGGCCACCACCCGCTGGATTGTGGCGTTGCTGGAGCACCACCAGAACGCGGACGGCTCGGTCAACGTGCCCAAGGCGCTGCAGAAGTACCTGGGCGGCCTTGAGGTCCTCCCGGTCCTGTAACTCCCACTCCTCCTGCGCCCGGGTTGCACCCGCGTGTGGACGTGGCACCCCCGAACCCGCGGGTGCCACGTCTACAGGCGGGTGCTTCCTGTATTGCTGGGGCTGTTCGTTAAGCCCGCCTGCCGCAGGCATGCTTCAAACCGCGCAGGATCAGAGGCTGTCGCCCAGTCCCATCGGACTACACGAAACCCCGCCGCCCGGAGTTTGTCCTCGCGCTTCTTCTCCGCCAGGACGGCCTGGCGCGCCGTTTGAACTCCGAGGTACTCGTCGCGCAAGTACTTGGCGTCGCCGTCGAACTCCCCAATCAACCGGTGGCGGGGCCAGAAGAAGTCAGTTCGAGCGATGAAAACCCCTCCCACATGCACTCTTGCCTGCAGAAGGGGAGCCGGGAACCCGAGAACGTGCATTTGTGCCCTGCTCAGTGACTCGCCCGGGGACTCCGCGTCCGTCCCCGCGAAATCGAGGACCTGCGTGACCCATCTGCGCCTTGCCTCCGAAGTGAGCAGGGAGGCCTGCTTGAGCAGATCCTCTCTGCCCAGATGGGGGCCGGAAGCCCGCCGCCGGCTCATGGCGTGGTCGGCCAGGACCACTCCGGCAGCGAAGTTTTCCTTGGCAATGACGCCCACCACTGTCTCCGGTAAGGGCGTCACCAGGAGGTTTTTGTGGCGTACCGCTGCTGTTGGTCCGGGGTGCCGGCGGACGCCGTAGGAGGTGATCCGTTCCAGTCCGGTTTCACCCGATGATCGTGGTGCGGCGGAAGTTGTTGGCACGCTGCGGCCGACGTGGCCCCTCGATGCTCCTGACAGGTGAACGAAGCCCGGCACTTTCAGGAGATTCAGGTCCCACACAACAGCAGCCGTATGCAGGCAGAACGTTGACAGCGGCAGTTCAAGATCCACAGCCAGGACTGTCTGGCGGTACCTTTCCCATGGCGGCAGCGAAATCCACTCTTCTTTCGATGCATAGACGCCCTTCCTGACGCGGACCAGCTCGCCGCGGGCATAGCGGCGGCTGAGCGAGCGGACATCTCCCGTGCTGCGGCGGAGGTTGCCGGCATGAATCAACTGCATGGGACTATCGTCAGGCTGCCCGCAGGACGGTTGAACCGTGGAGCGGGTGAATGTGGATAACTGCAAATAGCGGTGGGCACCCCGGAGCGGTCAACGCACCAGCGAACTCCGGGGTGCACTGTCCGCCAGGTGGTGTCCCGCAAGGCGGTACCCACATGGTTGCAGCCAAACAACAAGTGTTAATGCGGAGTTCAACATATCTGTGGCCTGCGTCCTAGCGCCGCCGGGGGTCGTCTGGTTCACTATGTGAATGACAACGCTGACTGAAACCTCAGTCGCCGGCAACGATGACCGGCGAGACAACGAAAACACCAACGGGCACAAGCTCATGGTCGCCCTGGACGTGGACGGCACGCTGGTTGACCACGACGGCCACATGTCCCCGGGCGTCCGCGAATCGGCGCAGGCAGTAGTGGCTGCCGGGCACGAGGTCATGATCGCCACCGGCCGGTCCCTCAACGCCACACTGCCCATCATCGAGAAGATCGGGATCGAGCGCGGCTACGCTGTCTGCTGCAACGGCGGTGTCACCCTCCGCCTGCACCCCGGGCTGGACGGCGGTTACGAGGTCATCCACAAAGCCACCTTCGACCCAGGACCCGCCCTCCGGGCGCTCCGGGAACGGCTTCCCTCGGCCAAGTATGCGCTGGAGGATGCTGACGGGAACTTCTTGTCCACCGAGCGCTTCCAGGATCCCAGTTTTGGCGTCGAGGCTGTCGGTGTCGATTTCCACACCATGCTCGAAGCCACGGCCGTGCGCGTGGTGGTCTTCAGCACGGAGAACACCCCGGAAGAGTTCAACGAGGCGATCGAGCACATCGGCCTCGCCGGAGTCACCTACTCCGTGGGCTGGACGGCCTGGCTGGACATCGCCGCCGCCGGCGTGACCAAAGCGAGTGCGCTGGAGAACCTCCGTGGGAGGCTCGGCATTGAACAGCACCTCACGGTGGCCATCGGCGACGGCCGCAACGACATCGAGATGCTCACCTGGGCCGGGCGGGGAGTGGCGATGGGTCAGGCGCCCGAGGAAGTCATCGCCGCTGCGGACGAGGTCACCCACTCAGTGTTCGACGACGGTGCCGCCCACGTGCTGCGCAGCCTGCTCTAACGCAGTACAAGGCAGAATGGACAGCATGACCCTCACGACGTTCGCCCTCATTCGCCACGGCCAGACAGACTGGAACGCGCAGCGCCGGCTGCAGGGATCCACCGACATTCCCCTGAACGACGTCGGCCGGGCCCAGGCACGCGACGCCGTCGCGGTGCTGTCCGCCTACGAATGGGACGCGATCGCGTCCTCGCCCCTGAGCAGGGCCGCCGAAACCGCGGACCTGATCGCGGCCGGGCTGGGCCTCAGCGATGTCCGCCGCGTCCCGGAACTGACGGAGCGCAGCTTTGGCCCGGCCGAGGGCATGCAGGCGGGTCCCGAACTGGAAGCGTTGCGCATTCCCGGCGGCTTCCGGGGCGCCGAAAGCGAGGACGAGGCAGCGGACCGGGGACTGGCAGCCCTGGAGGCACTCGCCGAGGAATTCCGCGGCAGCCGGCTCCTCGTCGTCGCGCACGGGACGCTCCTGCGGGTCAGCCTCAGCCGCGCCGTAGGGAGCACCCTGACCAGCATCGACAACGCGGTCCTGAACCTGGCGCACCACCATGCCATCGACGGCTGGCAGCTGGAGTACTTCAACGGCGAACCGGTGATGGCCGCAACGCAGCGGTAAGGCAGGCAGCCGCTAGCGCACCTCGAGGATCAGGGCCAGCAGCCTCGCCGCCGCAGGCCGTGCGGCGTGCTCCTCATTCCACTGCGCCCGCGCCACTGCCTTGCTGACGGCCTGCGTGGTAATGCCCAGCTCCTGGGCCACCGCCTTCTGCTGGCCGCGGACGCCGGGGGTCATCAGGTCCAGCACCCGCCACTCGGCCCCGGAGCGGTCCCGCACAATATGCCCCAGCAGCCGCAGCACGGCCTCGGCGTCGTGGGCTATGTCCGCCAGCGGCCCCTCCACCGCAACGGGCACCCGCTCCTTGCTGTTGCGGAGCCGGTCCACGGCCCGCCGCGCGTACACCAGCCCGTGGCCCGAGGCGTCCTTGATCTGGTTGGGCAGCGGCTCGTTGACGGGCCCGACGCCGATCCCCACGTACCAGGAACCGCACCGCAGGGCGATCATCGCTGCCTCCACCGCCTGGTGCGGGCAGTCCACGATGCCCTGGACCTCGTCCTCCACCGACCGGTCGAAGTCGAGGCGCGCAGGAATATGCCGCAGGTCCTTGAGCAGCTGCGGCACGCGGTCGCCATCGCGCCGGCTATCCGTCTGGTTGATTGTCAGCGTGAACATTTGAATCCAAAGACTACCGGTTGGTAGCAGCCCCAGGGCAAGCGGGGTTGCCTCGGGCTGGCCCATCTGGTGCGATGGGGGAACGGCCGCACCTGCCTCATGGCGACAGCGGGGGAACACGCTACGTGAGGACGGTTATGACCAGCAGCATGGGGCACGACGAACTTGAGCTTGTGGACCGCTGGTGGCGCGCCGCCAACTACCTGTCCGTCGGGCAGATCTATCTCCGCTCCAACCCGCTGCTGCGCGAACCGCTGAAAGCCGAGCACACGAAGTCCCGGCTGCTGGGCCACTGGGGCACCACCCCCGGCCTGAATTTCGTCTATGCCCACCTGAACCGCGTCATCCGCCGCGACTCCGCCGAGATGCTCTTCGTGGCAGGTCCCGGCCATGGCGGCCCCGCCGTCGTCGCAAACGCCTGGCTGGAAGGCACCTACTCCGAGATCTACGGGCACGTGGGCAACGACGCCGACGGCATGGCCGAGCTCTTCCGGCAGTTTTCCTACCCGGGCGGCATCCCCAGCCACGCCGCCCCCGAGACCCCCGGGTCCATCAGCGAAGGTGGCGAACTCGGGTACTCCCTGGCCCACGCCTACGGATCGGTGCTGGACAATCCCCAGCTGGTCACCGCCGTCGTCATTGGCGACGGGGAAGCCGAAACCGGCCCGCTCGCCGCCAGCTGGCACTCCCACAACTTCCTGGACCCTGCCGCGGACGGTGCCGTGCTGCCCATCCTGCACCTGAACGGCTACAAGATCGCCAACCCCACCATCCTGGCGCGCATGCCGGAGCAGCAGCTGGAACAGCTCCTGCGCGGGTACGGCCATGAGCCGTATTTCGTCACGGTGAAGGACCCGGACAACACCGAACAGGCGCACAGGGACTTCGCCGAAGCAATGGACCGCAGCCTTGCCGGCATCCGAGCCATCCAGGAATCGCGCCGGGCGCCGGAGGCCGGAACGGACGAGTTGGACGGTGCCCCGCGCTGGCCCATGATCGTCCTGCGCTCGCCTAAGGGCTGGACGGGACCCCGCGTGGTGGACGGGCTGCAGGTGGAAGGGACGTGGCGGAGCCACCAGGTTCCGCTCTCTGAGGTCCGCACCAACGGGGAGCATCTGAAGCAGCTGGAAGAGTGGCTGCAGTCCTACCGGCCTGCGGAATTGTTCGACGGCGACGGCCGGCTCCGGCCCGACGTCGCCGTGGCCGCCCCCACCGGCTCCTTGAGGATGAGCGCCACGCCGCATGCCAACGGCGGCCTGCTCCGCAAGGCGCTGAAGCTGCCCGCGTACCGGGACCACGCCGTCGAGGTCCCGGAGCCCGGAACGGACCGCGTCAGCCCGATGATCACGCTCGGCTCGTGGATGCGGGACGTCATCTCGCTGAACATGGAAAATTTCCGGCTCTTCGGCCCGGACGAGACCGCGTCCAACCGCCTGCAGAACGTCTACGAGGCCACCGACAAGGTGTGGCAGTACCGGATTGACGACGTCGACGAGAACCTCGCGCGGTCCGGCAGGGTGATGGAGGTGCTCAGCGAACATCTGTGCCAGGGCTGGCTGGAGGGCTACCTCCTGACCGGCCGGCACGGCGTCTTCAGCTGCTACGAGGCCTTCATCCACATTGTCGACTCCATGTTCAACCAGCACGCCAAGTGGCTGAAGGTGCACCGGCAGTTGCCGTGGCGCCAGCCGGTACCCTCGCTGAACTACCTGCTGTCCTCCCACGTCTGGCAGCAGGACCATAACGGGTTCTCGCACCAGGACCCCGGATTCATTGACCACGCCGTGAACAAGAAGGCGGAGGTCATCCGGGTGTACCTGCCGGCCGACGCCAACACCCTGCTGTGCGTTATGGCCCACTGCCTGGCCTCCACGGACTACGTGAACATCGTGGTCAGCGGCAAGCAGCCCTCGCCCACGTGGCTGGGCCCGGCCGACGCCGCCAACCACTGCCGCAGGGGGCTGGGCATCTGGGACTTCGCGGGGTCCGAGGTGCCCGGCGAGGAGCCCGACGTCGTGATGGCCTGCGCGGGCGACGTCCCCACCGTGGAGACCGTGGCCGCGGCGGAACTGCTGAAGGAGGGCGCGCCCGGGCTGAAGGTCCGGGTGGTGAACGTAGTGGACCTGATGCGGCTCCAGGACGAGAGCGAGCACCCCCACGGGCTTCCGGCGCGGGACTTCGACGGGATCTTCACGGCGGACAAGCCCATCATTTTCGCCTACCACGGCTATCCCGCGCTCATCCACCGGCTTGCCTACCGCCGCAACAACCAGGACGGGCTGCACGTGCGGGGCTACAAGGAAGAGGGAACCACCACCACGCCGTTCGACATGGCGATGCTGAACGGTATTGACCGGTTCCAGCTGGCCATCGACGCCATCGACCGCGTGCCCGGGCTGGCCGAGCGGCATTCATCCCTCCGCCAGAGCCTCCAGGACCGGCGGATGCGGGCGCGCGAACACACCCGCACGCACGGTGAGGACCCGGAAGAGATCCGGAACTGGACCCTCGGCTAGCCCCGTCTAGGCGGCCAGTCCGTCGAGGCCGCAGGACGGCAGGTGGATCCAGCCCTCGGTGCGGGCGGCTGCGGCGTGCGCGTCGTCAGGACCGGCCGTCAGCCCGAGGGCAACGGCCCGGGCCGTGAGCGAGGCGATGACGGCGTCGAACATGTCGTCTGAGGCGGCCAACCGGTCCCCGTAGCCGCCCAGGTCCAGCCAGGGAGCCTGCTCCCTCAGGGTGCCGAGGAGCGCGGCAAGCCGCCCCGCCTCGGAGCTGCCGCGTCCCTTGTAGCCCCGGGCGTTCAGGCCCCACACTTTCAGCGACGCGGCCGGATAGACCTCCGCAAGGCGTCCGGAACCGTCCCTGGGCTGCGGCCCATGGAGCGCTGCGATCTTTGCCTGGATCACGGCGCACCGCATGGCGGGATGCGCCAGCCTGTCAGCGGAAACACTGAGCGGAATCAGGCCCGTCCGGCCCGTGACGAAGCGGTCCGTGTCCCGGTAGGCCAGCAGTCGCCGTCCCTCTATCCCGTCGTGCTCAAGCACCGGTCCGGCGTCGAAGGCAAGGTGCCCGGCCAGGAAGGGAATGAGGGCGTCCGGCCAGCCAACCGGGCAGTCCACGCCGGTCATGTCGCTGGCGCCGAAGAGGGAAACGATTTCCTGGTCCTGCACGTCCAGGCCGAGGTGCACCAGCCGGGCTGATCCGCGGCTCCACTCGATGACGGCCACGGCCGTCTTTTTGGCAGCCGCGGCCAGGTCCACTCCGAGCGTCTTCACGTGACCAGACTCTACCGCCGGCGGCCAGGCCCGTACCGGCGCCAACTGGCCCGTAACGGCCCGTACTGGACAGCGGATGACGCCCCGCCGTGGTTCTGCAAGGCTGGGGCGTGGTGGGCCACCCCGGCTGACCAGGCCCGAAAGGAATATCCCCATGCCCTGGCTCGATCTGCTCGGCAACGACATCCACTACACGGACTCCGGCCGCGGCCGGCCGGTGGTGCTGCTGCATGGCCATGCCTCGGCCGCGGCGTGCTGGGATCCGATCATCCAGGACCTCGAGCGGGACTTCCGGGTCCTGGCATACGACACCTACGATCACGGCTGGTCATCGAACTCCCCGCGGCAGGGACCCCTGGTTGACCGGGCTGCGGAGCTGGAGCACTTCATAGGTTCGCTGGGGCTGGAAGACCCGGTCATTGTGGGGCAGTCCATGGGCGGCATGACCACGCTGCGCTGGGCCGTCCGCCACCCCGGCAGCGCGGCTGCCCTGGTGGTCTGCGGGATGGGCTGGCCCCTTGTGGTGCCTCCCCCCGGGCAGGCAGGCCAGCCGGAAAAGTTCGAGGTGTTCAGCTCCCTCGACCAGGACGAGCGGATCTGGCTTGGCGTGGGAAACTCCTTCACGGAGCAGTGGATCGCGGACAACCCGAAGGACTTTGCCCGCTATATCAGGGTCCGTTCAACCGCCACCGCCATTGAAGCAGCCAGGTATCCGCGCAGCCTCGAACAAAGCCAGGGGGAGTTCCTCAGCGCTGACCCACGGGACGTCGAAGCCTTCCAGCAGGGACTGGAATCAGTAACCAGCCCGCTGGTGGTGCTGATCGGGGAGGAAGAAAGGCCGCGGATCCGCCGCGGGGCGGAGCACGTTGCCGCCACGGTGCCCGGCGCCCGTCTCCTGGTTGTCGGGGACGCCGGCCACAATGCCTACTTCCAGCGCCAGGACATCCTGGTGGACGCTGTCCGCAGCACGGTTTCCACTACCCGGGGCCGCCGGCGGGGCTGATGCGGCCGCTCCGACGTGTAGTCCAGGGCGCCCGGAATGCCGCCCTCTTCGCCAAGGCTGTCACCGCGCGCAAAACGTGACCACAGTGCACGCAGTTCCCGTCCCACGGCGTCCACGTCCTCCCAGGCCGCCCCGGCAACCAGCCCTGCTCCCTCCCACGTGCTCCGCTTTCCGAAGAGCAGCGGCAGGTCGATGGTGTGCGCGGCGCCGAGGACGTTCCCGGGGGCATGCCAGTGCAGCACGTAACGGTGGGCGCTGCCGCCGGCCAGGACGTGCCGGCGGGCGAATTTACGGGCTGCCCGGCCATAAACAGTCTCCGTGACCGCCCAGTTGATGGCCCGGAGGAGGGTGGGGCCGGCGACGGGAACACGGTCCAGGCGGCTGAGGTAGGGGCTGCGGGGAAGGAACAGCCTCGCCTCCTCGGAGGTGTGGCCTATCAGGATCTCGACGCCGGGCGCGGAGCGGTTCCAGGCGGCCTCGATCCCGGTTTCCTCCGGCAGGGGCGCGTGACCGTACTGGGTGCCGAACGGCATCGCAGCCAGCATCCCGAACTTCCGCGCCACCTGCGCCACGTGGTCCTCCCGTTCCACCACCTCCATGGCGGGAGTCTCCTCGGTGACGGCCTCAGCGGCGATGCCCATGGCGTGGTTCATCCTGGCCCGCCCGCGCGAAATGCCCAAGGGGGCGCTTTGAATAATGGCGCGCTGGAACAGTGCCGGGGCTTCGGGCGTCGCCATCAAGTGGGCGATCGCGTCACCGCCTGCGGACTGGCCGAAGGCCGTGACCCGGCGGGGATCGCCGCCGAATGCGGCGATGTTGCGCTGCACCCAGCGGAAGGCCTCGAGCTGGTCCAGCAGGCCCAGGTTGGCAGGCCGGCCCGAGCGGGTTGCCAGGAAGCCGAACAGCCCCAGCCGGTAGGTCACCGAGACCACCACCACGCGGTTCTCGGCCACCAGCACCGCGGGGTCGAAGATGGCGAGGTCGCCCGATCCGGTGGTGTAGGAACCGCCGTGGATCCACACCATCACGGGCAGCCGCGCGCTTTCCGGGCTGGACAGGTCAATGTCCGCGGGCATCGTGATGGACAGGTTCTGGCAGTCCTCGCTCCCTGGCAGTTCGCCGTACCGGGTGCCCAGGATGTCGTCCAGGAAGGGCACGGGCCCTTGTGGGCAGGCGGGCGCGGGCGAGGTTGCGGCGTACGGCGCGGTCCAGTCGGGGGCCGGAGCCGGTGGCTGGAAACGTCCGGCGGTGGCGTACGGAATCCCGGTGGCGCGGAGGACGTGGCCGTCCCGCCAGCCTGTGACGGGACCGCAGGGGGGACTAAACAGGGGCTCGGAACTCACAGGGCAACGATTCCACAAATTCCTGGGAGTTTTTGTCCAGATATGCAGGCTTTGAAGGCGTTGAAGCCTGCATATCTGGACAAAAGTTCCTGGAATGACGACGGCGGGTGGTGCGGTTCCTGAAGAACCGCACCACCCGCTGTCGAGCGTTATATGGGCCAGCGGGGGACTAGTGGCCCGTGGGCACGTACCGCTTGATGGAGGCTTCCAGTTCGGCCTCGGCGGCGGCGCGGTCGCCCCAGCCCTCGGCCTTGACCCACTTGCCCGGCTCCAGGTCCTTGTAGCGGGTGAAGAAGTGCTCGATTTCCTTGATCAGGAAGTCGCTGACGTCGGTGACTTCCTGGATGTGGTCAAAGCGGGCATCCACGGGGACGCAGAGGATCTTGGCATCTCCGCCGCCATCGTCGGTCATGTTGAAAACGCCGATGGGGCGGGATTCAACGATGACGCCGGGGTGCAGGTCGAAGTCCTGGAGGAGCACCAGCGCGTCCAACGGGTCGCCGTCCTCGCCGAGGGTGTTCTCGAAGTATCCGTAGTGCGTGGGGTACTGCATGGAGGTGAAGAGGACGCGGTCCAGGCGGACGCGGCCGGTCTCGTGGTCGACTTCGTACTTGACGCGCGATCCCTTGGGGATCTCGATGGTCACGTCATGCTTCATGGAATGCTCCTCGGCAAGTCAGGGGGTTCGCGGCACTTCTGACGGGCAATAAAAAGGACTGTCAGTGCCGCCGACTATTATCGAGGATATAGCGAGAGGCCCTGGAATCAGGAACTTGTGGGGAAATTTCAGGACTTGAGGACCGGCGCAGGCATGACCAAAACCAGCAGTACGGATCAGTGGCTTGGCCGTGCCCGGCAGGCAGCGGGGAGCGGCGCCAGTGGCGTGCGGCGGTCCTGGCCGTTGGTCCTGCTCTCGGCGCTTCTTGTGGCCCTCGCGGTCCCGGCCGCACTGCTGGTGGCGCCAGGCTTCCTCGGTCCCGAACCACCAGCGCCCGCTCCTCCCCCGCCCGCCTGGCAGCAGGTTCCAACAGCACTTTCTCCCGTGCCGGGGCTCGCCCCGCCGGACGGCTCCGCTCCCGTTCCGCTCCCGTCCGCCGTCAGTGCCCAGCTGGAACCGCTGCTGAAGGCCGATGGCGGCGGAACCTTCACCGCTGTGGTGCAGGATGCGCTTACCGGCCAGGTCCTGTTTGACCGTGGCGGTTCGGAAGGCCGGGTGCCGGCGTCCAACATGAAGCTGCTGGCGGCGGTCGCCGCCCTGCGGGCCCTCGGCCCCGAGCACAGGTTCGCCACCCGGGCTGTCGCCGGGCCGGAGCCAGGCCAGGTGGTGCTGGTTGGCGGCGGCGACGTCCTTCTTGGACCCGGAGGGTCCGCCCCGGAGCAGGTGATGGGCCACGCAGGCCTGGCAACCCTGGCGGCCCAGGCCGCGGAGGCCCTGCAAACGGGCGGCGCCACAGGGGAGATCAAGGTCCTGGTGGACGATTCCCTCTTCCCGGGCCCCGCCCTGAACCCGGCGTGGGAGCCAGGGGACGTGGCCGCCGGTGAAGTCGCTCCCGTATATCCCCTGGCATTGAACTCCGCCCGCTACGATCCCGCCGTCACCACCGGCCCCCGCCCGCAGGACGCGGCAATGACGGCGGCGGAGGAATTCGCGGCCCGGCTGCGCACGGCAGGCGCCGGCGCGGGACTTACCGTGGCAGCCGCCGTCGAACGCCTGCCCCGGACGACAGCCGGCGCGACGGTCCCACCCGGCCCGGAGGGGAACAGCCAGCCGGCAGTGCTGGGCGAGGTTCATTCCGCCACTGTTGCGGAGCAGGTGGACCTGATGCTCCAGGACTCGGACAACTACCTGGCGGAGGCGCTGGGCCGGCTCACAGCGCTGGCTGACGGGCTGCCGGGAAGTAACGACGGCGCCACGGCGGCGGTGGGTGCGCAGCTGGCCGCTGCCGGACTGGCTGCGGAGGGGATGAAGCTGGTGGACGTGTGCGGCCTGGCCATGGGCAACCAGGTCCCGGCCCGGCAGTTTTCCGAGGTGGTGCGGGCCATCACGTCCGGCACGGACACCAGGCTCCGGGCGGCGCTGGACGGCTTCCCGGTGGCGGGCCTCTCCGGAACCCTGGATACCCGGTACGGTGATGCCGCCACCGCGCGGGGTGCGGGACTGGTGCGCGCCAAGACCGGCACCCTCAACACCGTGCTGGCACTGAGCGGCTACGTGGTGGACGCGGACGGCCGGCTCCTGGTCTTTTCCTTTATTGGTAACGGGCTGACCCCCGGTGCCGCGGGGAACAAGGAGGCGCTGGACCGCGCCGCCACCGCGCTCGCCGGTTGCGGCTGCCGCTAAGGGGGCCGGAAGGGCAGTCCTGCCCCGCAAGGGCGGCCCTGACACGCAGGGGGCCAGCACCGCCCATGGGGCGCCGGGCCGTTCATGGTGGGCAGATGGTTCGCCGGTGAGCGAACTTAAGGACTATCCCAAGCATGCTGTGTTCTGATGGGAACCATGGAGCCCACAGCACGCGAGTCGTCAGCCCAGACGTTGTCCGCCACGGCACAGTCCCTGATCAACTGGGACCTCGCCGCCTCCACCGCCGCGCGCCTGGCCCCGGCCGGGCCTGTGCTGGACCAGGCCGCCATCAGCGAGGCCGTGGACAGCCTGCGGCGCCTGGCGGATGTGTCCGTTGACCATGTCCACGAGATCACCGGGCTGGAAGCAGCGCGCGACCTCCGCGACTCCTCCGTGCTGGTGGTGGACCGCGCATCCTGGGCCAAAGCCAACACGCAGAGCTTCGCCGTGATGCTCAAACCCGCCATGGAAAAGATGCTGGAAAACAGGCAGGGCACGCTGAGCCCGGGCGCCGCCAGCGTCAGCGGGGCCATCACCGGAAGCCAGCTCGGCGCCGTCCTGGCTTTCCTGTCCAGCAAGGTCCTTGGCCAGTACGATCCCTTCGCCGCCCTCGCCGAAGGCTCCACCGCGCCTCCGGCCGGCAGGCTCCTGCTCGTGGCCCCGAACATTGTGGCCGTGGAACGCGAACTCAACGTCACCCCGGAGGATTTCCGGCTCTGGGTGTGCCTGCACGAACAGACCCACCGCGTGCAGTTCGCCGCGGCACCGTGGCTTCGGCACCACATGCTCGAGCAGATCGACCAGCTCAGCGTGCACCTGCTGGGCAACGTCGATTCCCTGATGGAGCGTGCCACCGCGGCTGCCCGCTCGCTTAAGGACCGTACCGCCTCGGGGAACACTCCCGGCCGGGGCGCCATCCTGGACCTCCTCCAGGACCCGGAGGAGAAGGCCGCCATCTCGCACCTCACGGCCGTGATGAGCCTCCTGGAAGGCCACGCCAACGTGGTGATGGACGCCGTGGACGCCAGCATCATCCCGTCCGTGAAGACCATCCGGCAGCGGTTCAACGACCGCGGCAAGGACCGCGGCGTGATCGAAAAGTTCATCCGCAGCCTCCTGGGCCTGGACGCGAAGATGCGCCAGTACTCGGACGGCGCCAGGTTCGTCCGCGCCGTGGTGGACGCCGCGTGCATGGAAGGCTTCAACAGGGTCTGGGAGTCCGCGGACCACCTGCCCACCGAACCCGAGATCCACGACGCCAAGCTGTGGCTTGAGCGGATGGGACTCTGATTGCCGCGCAGCCAGCCACCTGAGGCCGCTTCCGACGTCGAAGCCACCGCCGGGAGCTCCACTGCGGGCTGTACTGCGGGCACCGCCGCGGGTGCCATGAGCGGCGGTTTCAGCAGCGGACGACGACGGCCCGGCAGGCTGGCGCCCGTCGTCGGCACAGCGCGCAAGGCGCTGGGGGACGCCCTGGCCCAGGCCGGCTATCCGCGCCATGTCCTGGTTGCCTGCAGCGGCGGCCCGGACTCCCTGGCCCTGGCAGCCGTGGCCGCGTACTTTGCCCGGCGCGGGCATGTGGACGGCCACCTGGTGACGGTCGGGGCGGCAGTGGTTGACCACCAGCTGCAGGAAGGGTCCGCGCAGGTCGCCGCCAGGACCGCGGAAATGCTGCAGGAGCTGGGCCTGTCCCCGGTGGAAGTCCGGCCCGTAACGGTGGACGGCACCGGCATGGGGCCCGAGGCCGCAGCCCGCGAGGCCCGGCACGCCGCACTGGAAGCGGCAGCGGCAAGCCAGGGAGCGGCGGCAATCCTGCTGGGCCACACCCTGGACGACCAGGCCGAACAGGTGCTCCTGGGCCTGGCGCGCGGCTCAGGCACGCGCTCGCTGGCCGGCATGAGGCCTGCGAGGGGCGCCCTGCTGCGGCCGTTCCTGGGGCTTCGCCGGGCCGACACGGAAGAGATCTGCGAGGTGGAGGAGCTCGAGCCGTGGCACGACCCCACCAACTCGGACCCGTCCTATGCCCGCTCCCGGACGCGCGTGGAGGTACTGCCGCACCTGGAGGCAAATCTCGGTCCCGGCGTCGCGGAATCCCTTGCCCGCACAGCCTCCATCCTGCAGCTCGACGCCGATTACCTCGAGGATGTGGCGGAAGCCACCTTCGCGTCCCTCGTGGAGCGGAACGGCCCGGAGGTGAGCCTTCCAGAGGAGGCGTTGCGCGCCCTGCCCCCTGCGATCAGGTACCGCGTGATCGCCAAGGCCGCGGCCGACGTCGGCGGGCAGCAGCCCAGCTACCAGCGCCTTTTGGCTGCGGAGGCGCTGCTGCGGCGGCAGGGCTCGGCAGGGCCGGTGGAACTCCCCGGCGGAGTAAGCGCCTACCGCCTGTCCCTCGCGCAGCTGGCCGGGGCGGAGGCCGCGGACAGCCCGGCAGCCGGCGGTAAAGCCAAACCCGTTCCCCGCGAAGCCACACGCTGTGGGAAGCTAGTACTCCGGCCTCAAAAGCCGCCCGCAAAATAGTCGCACCCCGCATCTACACAGGAGCCATTGGTGGATTCAAACGACGTCCAGGCAGACCTCAAGCACGTTCTCTACACCAAGGAACAGATCCAGCAGCGGATCACCGAACTCGCTGCCCAGATCGACAAGGACTACGAGGGCCGCGAAATCCTCATCGTGGGCGTGCTCAAGGGCGCGGTGATGGTCATGGCTGACCTGGCCCGGGCGCTGCACAGCCACATTTCCATGGACTGGATGGCTGTGTCCTCCTACGGTTCCGGCACTCAGTCCTCCGGGGTTGTCCGCATCCTTAAGGACCTGGACACGGACCTCATGGGCAAGGACGTGCTGATTGTCGAGGACATCATCGACTCCGGCCTCACCCTGTCCTGGCTGAAGACCAACCTGGAATCGCGCGGCACGGCCTCGGTGGAGATCTGCACCGCGTTCCGCAAGCCCACCGCCGCCAAGGTGGAGATCGACGTCAAGTACGTTGGCTACGACATCCCCAACGAATTCGTGGTTGGCTACGGCCTGGACTACGCCGAGAAGTACCGCAACCTGGACTTCGTGGGCACCCTGGCGCCGCACGTTTACGAGTAGGCTGCCCCGCCCGATAGGCCGCCCGCGCCGGCGTCGGCATTGACCTGCACAACCCCCGCCCTTTGACCAGGCCCGCCGCCGTCCTGGCGGCGCTACGCCCACAGGGAACTTTTGCCGTCCATCATGCGTGATCTACTCCGGACGGTGTATAGCTAGAAGCTGACGCAGCACCATCACGCGCGCAGACTATTCGCCGTGCAGCACTACCAGAAGGGACGGGGCCAGCCCCCGAACAGATGAAAGCTAAGAACTTCTTCAAAGGCCCGGGCATCTGGATCGTCGTCGTGGTCGGCCTGCTCCTGGTGGCCTTTGCAACGCTTGCCCCCGGTGGTGCGGCACGGATTGACACGGACAAGGGCCTTGAACTGCTCTCCGGGGACCAGGTGGAGCAGGCCAAGATCTTCGACGGAGAAAACCGCGTTGACCTGACTTTGAAGGACAACCTGCAGCTCGACGGGCAGGACAAGGGCAAGAGCGTCCAGTTCTTCTTCGTGGACGCCCGCGCCGAGGACGTGGTCAAGGCCGTCACGGACGCCAGGCCGGCCCAGGGCTACACGGACCAGCCGATTGAGAGCAACTGGTTCTCCGGCCTGCTCTCCCTGCTGATTCCCGTCATCCTCCTGGGTGCCCTTTTCTGGTTCCTCATGACCCGCATGCAGGGCGGCGGCTCCAAGATCATGCAGTTCGGCAAGTCCAAGGCCAAGATGGTCAGCAAGGACATGCCGCAGGTAACCTTCGCCGACGTCGCCGGATCCGACGAAGCCGTCGAAGAGCTCCAGGAGATCAAGGAATTCCTCCAGGAGCCCGCCAAGTTCCAGGCCGTGGGCGCCAAGATCCCCAAGGGCGTGCTGCTGTACGGCCCTCCGGGTACCGGTAAAACCCTCCTGGCCCGCGCCGTCGCAGGCGAGGCAGGCGTCCCGTTCTTCTCCATCTCCGGCTCCGACTTCGTGGAAATGTTCGTGGGTGTGGGTGCCTCACGCGTCCGCGACCTGTTCGAGCAGGCCAAGGCCAACTCCCCGGCCATCATCTTCGTGGACGAGATCGACGCCGTTGGCCGCCATCGCGGTGCCGGCATCGGCGGCGGCAATGACGAACGCGAGCAGACGCTCAACCAGCTCCTGGTGGAGATGGACGGTTTCGACGTCAAGACCAACGTCATCCTCATTGCCGCCACAAACCGCCCGGACGTGCTGGACCCCGCACTGCTCCGCCCCGGACGTTTCGACCGGCAGATCGGCGTGGAAGCACCGGACCTGATCGGGCGCGACCAGATCCTGCAGGTCCATTCAAAGGGCAAGCCGATGGCACCCGGAGTGGACCTCAAGGCCGTGGCGAAGAAGACTCCCGGGTACACCGGCGCAGACCTGGCCAACGTCCTGAACGAGGCCGCGCTGCTCACCGCGCGCTCCAACGCGAACCTCATCGACGACCGTGCGCTGGACGAGGCCATTGACCGTGTCATGGCCGGACCCCAGAAGCGCAGCCGCGTGATGAAGGAGCACGAACGCAAGATCACCGCCTACCACGAAGGCGGCCACGCCCTGGTGGCGGCAGCGCTGCGGAACTCCAGCCCGGTCACCAAGATCACCATCCTGCCCCGCGGCCGCGCCCTGGGCTACACCATGGTGGTCCCGGACAACGACAAGTACTCCGTGACCCGCAACGAACTGCTGGACCAGATGGCCTACGCCATGGGCGGCCGCGTTGCAGAAGAAATCGTGTTCCACGACCCGTCCACCGGCGCGTCCAACGACATCGAGAAGGCCACCGGCACCGCACGCAAGATGGTCACCGAGTACGGCATGAGCGAACGCGTCGGCGCAGTCCGGCTGGGCCAGGGCGGCGGTGAGCCCTTCCTGGGCCGCGACGCCGGTCACGAGCGCAACTACTCGGACCAGATCGCCTACGTGGTGGACGAGGAAGTGCGCAGGCTCATCGACCAGGCCCACGACGAGGCCTATGCCATCCTCACCGAAAACCGCGACGTCCTGGACCGGCTGGCCCTCGAGCTTCTGGAACGCGAAACCCTGAACCAGGCCGAGATCGCCGACATCTTCCGTGACATCCGCAAACGCGATTTCCGCGAAGTGTGGCTGTCCAAGGAGTCCCGTCCGGTCCAGATGGCGGGCCCGGTGGAGTCGCGCCAGGAAAGGGCGGAGCGCGAGGCCCAGGAGGAGGCAAAGCAGGCGCGCCTGGATGAGCCGCTGGACGCCCAGCCGCCGCACCCGCAGGGTGTTCCGGAGGATGCTCCGTTCCAGGGCGGCGTCACCGACGCGGGCCCGGACACCCTTCGCGGCTAAGCTTTCTACGTGACCCACTTCGACGACGACGACGTTCCCGCCTCCGCCGGATATCCGGCGGAGGGCGGATCCCACCACTCAAAGCACCACAAGGTGGACCGGCCCCGGATTGAGGCGGCCGTCCGTGAGATTCTCATTGCCATCGGAGAGGACCCGGACCGCGGCGGCCTCATCGACACCCCCAAGCGCGTGGCCAAGGCCTACGCCGAGGTGTTTGCCGGGCTGCACCACGACCCCGCGGACGTCCTGTCCACCACCTTCGACCTTGACCATGAGGAACTCGTCCTGGTCAAGGACATCCCGTTCTATTCCACCTGCGAGCACCACCTGGTGCCGTTCCACGGGGTGGCCCACGTGGGTTACATCCCGTCTCACGAGGGCAAGGTGACGGGCCTGAGCAAGCTGGCCCGGCTCGTGGACATTTACGCCCGCCGCCCGCAGGTGCAGGAGCGGCTCACCACTGAGATCGTCGAGGCGATGGTCCGCTACCTCAAACCCCGTGGCGCCATCGTCGTTGTTGAATGCGAACACATGTGCATGTCAATGCGCGGTATCCGCAAGCCCGGAGCGAAGACCGTCACCAGCGCGGTCCGCGGGCAGCTCCATGACCCGGCCACCCGTGCCGAAGCCATGAGCCTCATCCTCGGAAGGTAAACCCCAGACCATGGACTCACTCGCTGCAGCGCCGGGAACCGGCCCCGCAACATCCCCCCTGCCCATCCTTCGCAAACCGCGGCCGGCGGCCCGGTTCGAAGACCTCCCCACGGACCGCACGCTGGTCATGGGCATCCTGAACGTCACCCCGGATTCGTTCAGCGACGGCGGCCGGCATGCCACGGCGGACACTGCCATCGCGGCGGGGCTGCGGATGTTCTACGCCGGTGCGGACATCATTGACGTTGGCGGCGAATCCACCCGGCCCGGTGCCGAGGACGTCAGCCCGGAAGAAGAACAGCAGCGTGTGGTCCCCGTCATCCAGGCACTGGTGAAGGCAGGGGCGCTCGTCAGCATCGACACCACGCACGCCTCCACGGCCGCCGCTGCGGTGGAAGCCGGTGCTGCCATTGTCAATGACATCTCAGGCCTCAGCATCGAACCGGAAATGGCGGAGTTCGTGGCGGCCGCCAAGGTTCCGTACATCCTTACCCACCGCCGCGGGGACGCGCGCACCATGAATTCGCTCGCCGACTACAAGGATGTGGCGGGGGAAGTGGTGGCCGAACTCGCAGGCGTGCGGGACAAGCTGTATGCCGCCGGTGTCACCGCGGAAAAGATCATCGTGGACCCGGGCCTGGGGTTCGCCAAGAACGACGCCCAGAACTGGGAGCTCCTGCAGAACCTGGACCAGCTGGACAGCCTGGGCCACCGCATCCTGGTGGGCGCCTCACGCAAGCGGTTCCTCGGCACCCTGCTCACGGTGGCCGGCAAGGCCGCCGCCCCGGAGGAGCGCGACGGCGCCACCGCCGCCATCACCGCCATCAGCGCTTACCGCGGCGCCTGGGCCGTCCGCGTGCACGACGTCGGCCCCAGCCTTGACGCCGTCAAGGTTGCCGCGCGCATGGCCGCACCCCGCGCCGACAGCTAAGCCGCGCGCCATGGACAGGATTACGCTGAGCGGGGTGACCGCCGTCGGCCATCACGGCGTGTTTGATTTCGAACGCCGCGAGGGCCAGCCTTTTGTTGTGGACGCAGTGCTGTACCTGGATTTCGCCAAGGCGGCGGAGTCCGACGACGTCCGGGACACCGCGCACTACGGCGAGGTGGCGCAGCGTATTACCGAGTGGATCTCCGGCGAGCCGCTGAACCTGATTGAAGCCCTGGCTGTTCGGATCGCTGACGGCCTGCTGTCCGAGTTCCAGCTGGAGGCCGTGGATATCACCGTCCACAAGCCGCAGGCGCCCATCGAGGTGCCCTTCGGCGACGTGGCGGTCAGCGTCCACCGCGCCCGGCGCGTTGGGGAAAAGCGCGATGGGGAAATGCGCGATGGGGATAAGCAAGCCCAGGGGGAGGGGCCATGAACAGCGGCTATACCAAGGCAGTCCTGGCGCTCGGCAGCAACCTGGGCGAGCGCAACGACACCCTGTCCGAGGCTGTGGCGGACCTCGTTGATCCGCCGGAGGTGCGGCTGCTCGCCGTGTCGCCGGTTGTGCAGACGAAGGCGGTGGGCGGTCCCCCTAACCAGCCGGACTTCCTCAACATGGTCATCACCGTGGAAACCAGCCTGGCTCCGCACCAGTTGCTGGACCACTGCCAGGCCGTGGAGAACAAGCACCACCGCGTGCGGGAGGTGCGCTGGGGGCCGCGGACGCTCGACGTCGACATCATCACCTACGGCGACCTCCGCAGCGACGACCCCACCCTGACCCTGCCCCACCCCCGCGCCGCCGTCCGCGCCTTTGTCCTCTACCCGTGGTCGCTCATCGAGCCTGCTGCCACCCTGGACGGGGAACGGATCAGCGCTCTGGCCGCCCGGGCTGACGATTTTGGCGACCTCGCACCGTTCGACGGCTTCGGTGACTTCGACGGCGTGCCCACGGCCGGGGCGGTGGAAGAACGATGAAACCCATCAATCCGCTGCGCCTCCTGCTCATCGGCTTCATCCTGGCCGTGGCGGGCTGGTCCGCCACGGTGGTGACCAGCCGGTTCAGCATGTCCACCCCCGTCCTCCCGGCCACCGCCCTGGCCACCATGGGCGTGATCGTTGCCATCACCTTGATCCTGGGCATCCGGGTGCTGAAGTGGCGCAACAGCCTCAACGGCACCGGTGCCAGGACGGGCGCAAAGAACGGAACCCGGAAAAGGCCCGTGCTTGACCCGCTCCTGGCCGCGCGGACCCTGGTCCTGGCACAGGCCTGCGCCTACGCCGGAACCGTGCTCCTGGGCTGGCATGTGGGCATCTTTCTGGACCAGCTCCGCATCTGGAGCCTGCGCAGCAACCAGGGCATCACCTGGCTGGCACTTGCCATGGCCGGCGGGGGACTGGTGATGATCGTGGTGGGCCTGCTGGTGGAGCGGTTCTGCAAGATTCCGCCGGAGGACGGCGACACCAAGGGCATCGAGGGAAAACCCGGCCGTACCGTGCATGGTGAAGCCGCCGGGGAAGGCGAATATGCGTACCGAGGCGATTGACCCTCCCGGCATCACCTGGCAGCGCGTGTCCCCGAAGTACGTCACCGTCAGGATGGTGCAGTGGGCCCTGGCCAACGTGGCCACCGTGCTGGTGCTGGCCCTTCCGCTGGTGCTTGTCCTGGCGGGCGTGTGGGCCTGGCCGCCGCTGTGGCTTGCAGTTGCCGTGCCCGCGGTGGCATTGGTGTCAGCCCTCTGGCGGCTGGCGCTCATCCCGCGGCAGGTCCGTGCCATCGGTTATGCCGAACGCGATGACGACCTCCTGATCAGGACCGGCATCTTCTTCCAGCGCACCATGGCCGTCCCCTACGGGCGCATGCAGTATGTGGACATCGGCGTGGGCCCGGTGGAGCGCGGACTGGGCCTGTGCACGCTTAAGCTCCACACCGCATCACCCGGCACCAACGCCCAGATCCCGGGCCTGCCCGCCGCAGAAGGTGCCCGGCTGCGCGAGCAGCTGGCGGCGCGGGGCGAAGCCAGGCTGGCAGGGCTGTGACTGCGGAGGAACCGCGTCCCGGGCCCGCCGCCTCCCTCCCTGACGCAGGCGGCGCCGCGGCTGCAGCGCAGCCGGACACCGCGCAGCCAGCCATCTCGTCCGACGGCGAGTGGCTGCGCGTGCACCCGGCCTCGCCCTTTATCCGCGGCTGGGTAGCCCTGGCCGCCATAGCTTTCTTCTTCGGCCGTGACATCTTCGAACGCTCGCTGCAGGGCAGGCCGGTCTTCGAGGAAGAGCTCGCCGGCCGGGCTTCCTGGCTGCTGGCGGGCGGCGGCACGGTGCTGCTGGTTTCGGTGCTGGGCTTCCTCCTCACCTGGTACTTCACCAAGTACCAGGTGTCCGGCGGCTACGTGAGGGTCAATACCGGTTTCCTTTTCCGGCAGCAGCGCCAGGCGAGGCTGGACCGGGTCCAGGCCATCGACATCGTGCAGCCCCTGCTTGCCCGGATCTTCGGCCTCGCCGAACTCAAGTTCGAGGTGGCCGACGCAGGAGAGTCGGCGGTGCGCCTGGCCTACCTGAAAATCGACGACGCCCGGCAGCTCCGCGCCACCATCCTGGCCCGTGCCGCGGGCGTGGCCGTTGACCCCGCCAACCCGGAGCAGCCGTCACCCGAGGCGCCCGAATTCCAGGTCCTGTCCGTGCCGCCGCAGCGCCTTGTGGGTTCCCTGCTGCTCAGCGAGCAGAGCTTCTTCGTGGTGGCGGGCGGCATTGCCTCCGTGGTGCTCGCAGCCGCTACGGACAGCCAGGCGTTCTACCTCTACCTCATTCCTGCGGGCCTTGGCCTGGCAGCCAGTTACTGGGGACTGTTCAACAAGGGCTACAACTTCACGGCCGCGATCTCCCCGGACGGCATCCGGCTCCGCTACGGCCTGCTGGACACCCAGGCGCAGACCCTTCCGCCCGGGCGGATCCAGGCCCTGAAGGTCACCCAGCCGCCGCTGTGGCGTCCGCTGGGCTGGTACCGGATGCAGGTCAACGTGGCAGGCTACGGTGTGGTGGAGAACGCGGGAGAAGGCTCCGCCCGGACCACCCTCCTGCCCGTCGGCACGCTGGCGGACGTGATGGGCATGCTCGCACTGGTGCTGCCGGACCCTGGAACCCCGCAGCCCGCCGTCGTCTTCGGTGCGGGGCTGACCGGACTGGATTCCGACGGCGGATTCGTCACCACGCCGCGGAGGGCCCGCTGGCTCGCCCCCCTGGGCTGGCGGCGGAACGGGTTCGCGGCCACGGACACCGCCCTGCTGCTCCGCTCGGGGCGCTGGTGGCGGCAGCTTGTGGTGGTTCCGCACCAGCGCACTCAGTCCATCGCCCTGCACCAGGGTCCGCTGGCACGCCGGTTCCGCGTTGCCGACCTGGTGCTCCACACCACCCCCGGACCCGTGGTGCCGCGGCTGGCCCAGGCAACTACGGAGGTGGCCCTGTCCTTGTTCGACGAGCAGTCTGCGCGCGCACGGCTGGCCAGGAAGCGGCAAACCACCGAACAATGGCTCCGGCAGGTGGCGCCTGGTGACCCGGCGGCCGGCACCGGGCCAGTGGCCGGGCCCCTGGAAGTCCCAACCCCCTTGGAAACCCCAACCCCAACCCCACAGCAACAGGAAGGCGGGCAGCATGGCTAAGCCGGGACGCCTCGGCGTCGGAATCATCGGCGCGGGCAAAGTGGGGGCGGTCCTTGGCGCCGCCCTGCGCGCCGCGGAACACGCCGTCGTCGGTGTTTCGGCGCTCTCCGAGGCGAGCCGTGAGCGCGCAGAAACGTTGCTCCCCGGCGTGCCCGTCCTGGAAGTGCAGGAGATTGTTGAGCGGGCGGAGCTGGTCCTGCTGGCCGTCCCCGACGACGCCCTCCCGGGCCTGGTGGACGGGCTCGCGAAGCTGGGCGCATGGCAGCCGGGGCAGCTGGTTGCGCACACCTCCGGCCGGTTTGGCGTGGGCGTCCTGCACCCGGTCAGGGCCGCCGGAGCCGTCCCGCTGGCGCTGCACCCCGCCATGACGTTCACGGGGATGAGCCTGGACCTCACCCGGCTGCTGGACTGCACCTTCGGCGTCACGGCCGATGCCGCCATGCTTCCCATTGCGCAGGCGCTGGTGGTGGAGATGGGCGCGGAGCCGGTGGCCATTGCCGAGGCGGACCGGACGCTGTACCACGCAGCCCTGGCGCACGGTTCCAACCACCTGGTCACCCTCGTTGCGCAGGCGTCCGAGCTGCTGCGCTCGGTGGGAGTGGAGTTGCCGGAACGCATGCTGGGCCCGCTCCTGCGGGCCACGCTGGAGAACGCGCTGGCGTCAGGGGAGTCCGCCCTGACCGGTCCGGTGGCGCGCGGTGACGTTGGCACGGTCGCGGCGCACGCCGAGGCGCTGCGGGAGTTCGACGGCGGCGGGCACGGCGATGTGCTGGCCGCCTACCTTGCCATGGCACGCGCCACCGCCCTGCGGGCAGAGGGGCGCGGACTGTTGAAGCCGGACCAGCTGGAGGGGCTGCGCCACGCCCTCGATCCCAAGGAGGACTGACGATGCCCATCAAACTTGCCACCACGGTGGCCGGCCTTCGAACCGAAGGTGCCCGGCTGCTGGGCTCCGGACAGGGCAGATCCCAGGGGCTCGTGCCCACCATGGGTGCGCTCCACGAGGGCCATGCCGCCCTGGCGCGTGCCGCCGTCGAACAGAACGATGTTGTGGTGGCCACCATTTTCGTCAACCCGCTGCAGTTCGGCGACGCCGTGGACCTGGACCGCTACCCACGCACGCTGGACGCCGACCTTGCACTGCTGGAGGAGCAGGGCGTGGACCTGGTCTTCGCGCCGCCGGTAGAGGAGGTCTACCCCGGCGGGGAACCGCTGGTGCGCATCACCTCTGGCCGGCTGGGCGAAAAATGGGAGGGCGCCTCCCGGCCGGGCCATTTTGACGGTGCCCTGACGGTGGTGGCCAAGCTCCTCCACTACGGCCTGCCCGCCGCGGGGCTGCCTGCCGCAGGTGCGGCACCGGGAGGCCTGCCCGCCTACCGGGCGTACTTCGGCCAGAAGGACGCGCAGCAGCTGGCACTGGTCCGGCGCATGGTGGCGGACCTCAATTTCCCGGTGGAGATCGTGGGCGTACCAACGGTGCGTGCTGTCGACGGGCTGGCGCTGTCCAGCCGCAACCGTTTCTTGTCTGACGAAGAGCGGGAGGCTGCCCTGGTGCTGGCGCGGGCCCTCCGGCTGTTGGAGGAACGGGCAAACACCCGGAAACCGCTGGACCTTGACTCAGCCCGGGCCCTGGTGGAATCCCAGCCGCTGGTGGCGCTGGACTACTTCGACGTGGTGGACCCGGTCACCCTGGAGCCGCTCGCGGAGAACTGCCGGGAGACGCCGTTCAGCGGTGAGGCGCTGGCGCTCATTGCCGCCAAGGTGGGGCCGGTGCGGCTGATCGACAACGCACCGCTGAGTTCCTGACCCCGGGCTGCGCTACATGCACGGCTCTTCGCGGTTGGTCATCAGCTGTTCGAGCAACGCGCGCTCCGGCCTGCCGGGGTGCTTGGCAACGCAGCGGCGCAGCCGGGCCCTGGCCAGCTCTTCGCCGGGTTCGCGGCTGCAGAGAACTTCATCGATGATTTCCTGGGCCTGCCACCGGAGGGACTCAATGGCGAACTCCCGGATCTCGGACGGGGTGTCATCGGCCATCCACGAATCAGGGTCTGAGGGAACGCTCTGGAACATCCGCTCTGCTGACATCGGGGCCTCCTTGCACCTGTCCGAAGCGGCCTGTGTGGGGGCCTCCACGGCGTCGAAGCACTGCGCTACGGGAAACATTACAGGTGGGAAGACCGGTCTGTCTTCCCCCGGAGTAGACTGATTTTGCGATGAATCCAGAGGCTAAAGTCCCGGCGTTCCCCGAAGCTGCCGCGCTGGCGGAATCCGGTCCTGCCCATTCGGTGGACAGGATCCTGGCTGTTGCCTACGAGCTGTTTTCCACGCGCGGCGTGCGGGACGTCGGCGTCAACGAGCTCATTGAGCGGTCCGGGGTTGCCAAAGCCACTTTCTACCGGCATTTTCCGTCCAAGGACTCGCTGGTCTTCGCATTCCTGGAGCAGCGGGACAAACAGTGGACCATGGACGGGATCCTCTCCGAGGCACGCCGCCGGGGCACCACTCCCGAGGAGCAGCTGCTGGCGATCTTCGACGTGTTCGGGGACTGGTTCCTGCGGGAGGACTTCGAGGCCTGTTCGTTTGTGAGGGTCATGCTGGAGATGGGGCCGGCCCATCCGCTGGGGCAGGCCAGCATCGATTACCTGGCAAAGATCCGCGGCCATGTCCAGGCCGTGGCGGAAGAGGCCGGGCTGGTGCGCCCCGAAGAGTTTGCCCGCTCGCTGCTGATCCTGATGAAGGGGTCCGTCATCCAGGCCGTCGAGGGTGACACGCTGGCCGCCGACCGTGCCCGGCAGATGGCGGTCTGGCTGATCGGACACCACAGCGGCTGACTCCCCGCTGCTCTCAAACGAACCGTTGTCCGGGGGCCAACCGCTGTCAGGCGCCGGGCTGCCCGGCGGGGATGCGGGGTGCGGAGGTGCTGGAGCGGACCACCAGCCGGGTCTCCATCAGCTCATCCGCCGGCCCTGCGGCGGCGGCGTCCCCGTCATCCTGCACCAGCGCCAGCAGGCGCTCCACCGCCCGCGTACCCTGGCTCCGCGGAAACTGGTCGATGGTGGTCAGTCCCAGGATCTCGCCCATTTCGTGGCCGTCCACCCCAATGACGGACAGCTCCTCGGGGATCCGCAACCCGAGGTCGCGGGCCGCCAGCATTGCGCCGAAGGCCATCTCGTCGGATGCGCAGAAGATGGCGGTGGGCCGTTCCTCTGCATCCGCCAGCAGCTGCTTCGTTTCCTTGTACGCATCGTTCGCCGAGTAATCGGAAATGAGGGACCAGGCTTCGCGCAGGGGCAGGCCTGCCGCCGCCATCGCGTCCTCATACCCGGCACGGCGGCCGCTGGAGATCTCGAAGTTCCTGCCGTATTCGTGCTCGCCGCCGAGGTGCGCCACCCGCGTATGCCCCAGGCTGATCAGGTGGTTGGTGGCGCGCCGGCCCACCTCCACGTCGTCAATCCGGAGGGTGGGGATCCCAGGCAGCGGACCGCCCACGCCGACCACCGGGATTCCGGCCGCGAGGATCTGTTCGGTCTCGTGCGCGTTGAGCTGGAGCGAAACTGCCAAAACGCCGTCGAGCCGCTTGCGCAGGAGGAAATCCCCCAGCACCGATTCCCGGTACCGGTCGCCTTGGAAGTCGTACAGGGTGAGGTCGTAGCCGGCGTCCATCAGCGCTGAATTGGCGCCCTCGAGCAGCGTGGCGAAGTACCACCTGTTGACGAAGGGGAGGACCACCCCGATGTTGTGGCTGCGCCCGCTCGCCAGGCTGGAGGCGTGGTAGGACATGACGAAGCCGAGTTCGCTGGCGGCGGCGGTCACGGCCTCCCTGGACCGGGCGGACACACTGCCCTTCCCGCTCAGAGCCCGCGACGCCGTCGCCTGCGAAACACCCGCCAAACGGGCTACATCCCTGATTCCTGCCACTGACCCTCTGATGTTCCGCTTGGCCCCATGCGCAGCCAGATGCACTGCGCAGGTCCCAGTTTACGCTGGGCGGCTGCGTCCCCGTCCGTGCTGAGCAGGATCTCCAGGCCGGGCAGGCCAACCGGCGCCTCACCCATGTTCATCATCACCAGGACTCCGTTGTTCACGAACGTCACGCAATCCGAAGCCGAGGACCCTTCAAGCCAGTCCAGGGAGCCGGCTCCGAGCTTCAGGGCGCGGCGGAGCCCCAGCGCCCGGCGGTACAGGGACAGGACAGAGGACCCGTCCCGGTCCTGCACATCCCGGGACAGCGCTGCCCACTCCTCCGGCTGCGGCAGCCAGGACTCGCCGGTGCTGTTGAAGCCGAAAGCCGGTGCGGCCGCCTCCCAGGGCAGGGGCACCCGGCAGCCGTCCCGGCCGATGCGTTCTCCCGCGGTGCGCTTGAATGACGGGTCCTGGCGGAACGTGTGGTCCATCGTGGTGTGATCGGGCAGCCCCAGTTCTTCGCCCTGGTACAGGTACACGCCGCCCGGCAGCGCGAGCATGAGCATCGAGGCCGCGGCGGCCCGTTGCAGGCCAAGCTCCGCGTCGGGCTGGACATCCTCGGCACCCAGGCCGTCGCCGGGGCGGGCCGCAGGCTCCACGATGCCGAAGCGCGTTGCGTGCCGGACGACGTCGTGGTTTGAAAGTACCCAGGTGGTGGGCGCCCCGACCGAATCGAACATCCGCAGCGAGCTTTCGATCACGGCACGCAGCCGGGCCGGGTCCCATGGGGTGCCAAGGTAGGCGAAGTTGAACGCCTGGTGCATCTGGTCCGGCAGGACCCAGTTCGTCAGCCGGGACAGGGGATCGATGCTGGCTTCGGCGCAGAGGATGCGGTCGCCGTCGAACTCGGCCAGGACCTCGCGCCACCTGCGGTAGATGTCGTGGATTTCAGGCTGCCCGAACATCGGCGCAAGGTTGCCAGGGAAATCGTCGGTGCTGATGCCGTCGGGCCGGCCATGCCAGTCCGGCAGGCCTTCGGCTTTGACCAGGGCGTGGGCCACGTCCACGCGGAAGCCCGCAACGCCACGCTGGAGCCAGAAGCGGAGGACGCGTTCGAACTCGGCGTGCACGGCCGGGTTGTCCCAGTTGAAGTCCGGCTGGGAGGAATCGAAAAGGTGCACGTACCACTGGCCGGGCTCGCCGGAGGGCTCGGTAATGCGGGTCCAGGCCGGGCCGCCAAAGTGCGACTGCCAGTTGTTGGGCGGGAGCTCCCCGGAGGCCCCGCGGCCGTCCCGGAAGATGAACATCTCCCGTTCGGGGCTTCCCGGCCCTGCCTGGAGTGCGGCCTGGAACAGGGCGTGGTCCGAGGAGCAGTGGTTCGGCACGAGGTCGATGATCACCCGGATGCCCAGCGAATCTGCCCGGGCAACCAGTGCGTCAAAGTCCGCCAGGGTGCCGAACACGGGATCCACGTCGCAGTAGTCGGCGACGTCGTACCCGCCGTCCCGCTGCGGCGAAACATAGAAGGGTGAGAGCCACACGGCGTCGACGTCAAGCGCCGCCAGCTGGTGCAGCTCGGCCGTGATGCCGGGCAGGTCGCCCTGGCCGTCGCCGTTGAGGTCCCGGAACGAGCGGGGATAGATCTGGTAAATCACCGAGGACCGCCACCATTCCGTGCCGTGGTCGGCGGGGTGGACCGGCACCAGCCGGAGTGCGGATACGTCGGACTCATCGAGGGTGAGTGTGTTGGTCATCCGGTTATGCTAGCGGTATTTGCGGCAGAAATGGAACAGCTTCCATTCAGTATCCACGCGGAAAACTTTAATTCGCGGATCGTGTGGACGTTCTCAATGGAATCGCTTACAGTTGTGACTTGTCTCACCGCCAGGGTTGGCATCTGACAGCCGACATCTCACAGGGCGGGCATTTCTTATACCGGGCAGTTGCCCAAATTCATGAAGGAGGCGCATCGGTGCGCACAGCTCTTACCAAGCCCTTGGCCCGCAAGGCCAGGCTTTCACTCACGACGGCGGCCGCCGTCTCCCTGATGCTTCTCGCCTCAGGCTGCTCCGGCGGACAGGCCCCGGCAGGCGGCGCATCAGGCGCTGCCTCCGAAAGTGCGGCAGCTGCCCCCCAGGCTGGAGAAGCAGCCACCGGCGAGGCACCCGCACGCGGGGACGCCGACCTCGTCATCTGGGCCAACGGCCCCGTGGTCCAGGCACTGCAGCCCATCGCCGACAAGTTCGGCGAAGAGAACGGCATCACGGTGGAAGTCCAGACCGTTGCCACCGAGCTGCAGACCAACTTCGTCACGGCCAACGCCTCAGGCAACGGTCCGGACATTGTCATGGGTGCGCACGACTGGATCGGGAACCTGGTCCAGAACGGTGCCATCGATCCCGTGCAGATCACCGCCGAGCAGAAGGCCGACCTCCTGCCTGTGGCCACGGACGCCGTGACTTACAACGGCCAGACCTACGGCATGCCCGCTTCGGTTGAATCCCTGGTCCTTATCCGCAACAAGGCACTTGCCCCCGAGGCGCCTGCTTCCTTCGAGGACCTGCTGGTGGCCGGCAACGCGGCAGTAGCCGCCGGGACCGCCGAGCGGGCGCTGAACCTGCAGGTGGGCCCCAAGGGCGACGCCTACTTCATGCAGCCCCTGTACTCGTCCGCGGGAGGCTACCTCTTCGGCAAGAAGGCCGACGGCAGCTTCGACACCGCAGACCTCGGTGTTGGCAAGGAAGGCTCCATCGCGGCTGCCGGGAAGATCGCCGAGCTCGGCGAAAAGGGCTCCAAGGTCCTCAGCACCTCCGTCAGCGCCGACAACTCCATCGCACTGTTCAACCAGGGCAAGACCGCCTTCATGGTGAACGGCCCATGGGCGCTCGGCGACGTGAAGAAAGCCGGGATTGACTACGGCCTGAGCGCCGTCCCGGGCTTCGCGGGCATGGAGCCCGCGCAGCCCTTCACCGGCGTGCAGTCGTTCTACGTCGCGTCCAAGGGCAAGAACAAGTCCTTCGCCGAAACCTTCGTCCAGACCGCCGCATCGCAGAAGGAAACCCAGCGCGCGCTGTACGAGGCAGTCCGCATCCCGCCGGCGATCGCATCCCTGGTGGAAGAAGTGGCACAGACCGATCCTGACACCAAGATCGCTGCCGATGCCGCTGCTGCAGGCATCCCCATGCCTTCGCTGCCCCAGATGGCTGCCGTGTGGGCCCCGCTGGGCCAGGCAGAGGCCGCCATCGCCGGCGGCGCAGACCCCGCGGCCACCATGGAGCAGGCCGGCCAGACAATCGCCGGTGCACTGAAGTAACACCCCGATGACCACCCGAACTAAGAACTCCTCGGGGAAGGCGGTGGGGCCCGGACTTTCGCTGGGCTCCACCGCGTCGGTCCCCGCCCTGCTGGCCAAGATCCTTGGACTGGGGGCCGTGCTCGGCGCCGCCGTATCCCTGACGCCGCTGCTGCTTGCCGGCGGCGAATGGGCCATGCTCATCGGACTGTGGGCCGGTGCCGCAGGGCTCCTGGCCGTCTATTCCACCAAGCGCCTGGTGCCGCTGAAGTACCTGCTGCCGGGCACCCTGCTCCTCACCGTCTTTGTCCTCCTGCCGATTCTTTCCACCGTGCAGCTGTCCTTCACCAACTCAGGCGACGGAACCCGCGGATCCAAGGAGGACGCGGTTTCCACCATTGTCCGGAACTCCGTGACCCAGCTTCCGGAGTCCAGGACCTTCAACCTGACAGTAGGTACCACGGGGTCCGTTGCGGACGGGCCCTTCACGTTCTTCCTGGTGGAGGCGCCGGCCAACGGCATCTTCGCCGGCGACGAGCAGGGCCTGCGCCCGCTTGCCGGGGAGGACGTGACGGTCGACGGCGGCTACGTCCGCGGTGCCGACGGCTACCAGATCCTCACGGGCAAGGAAGTCAACGCCGCAGGGCCGAAGATCAGCGGACTGACTGTCCCCACGGACAAGGGCGCGATCCGCGCCCAGGGCATCAACCGCGCCTTCGAAGGCGTCCAGACACTGACCTACGACGCCGGAACGGACAGCATCACCGATTCGGTGTCCGGGAAGGTCTTCACAGTCCAGCAGTTCGGCGACCGGGAATACTTCGCGGACGCGAACGGCAGCAAGGGGTTCGACCAAAGCTGGGAACGGAACGTCGGCCTCGCCAACTACGTCCGTCTCTTCACCGACCCCCAGGTCCGTGAAGCCCTGCTCGGCTCCTTCGTGTGGACGCTCGTCTTCGCCGTCGGCTCGGTGGCCACCACCTTCGTCGTCGGACTCCTCCTCGCCACCGCCCTTAACGATCCCCGCATCCGCGGACTCAAGCTCTACCGGGCCGTCATCATCGTTCCCTACGCCATCCCGGTGTTCATCTCCTTCATCGTCTGGCAAAGCTTCTACAACAAGGACTTTGGGCTCATCAACTCGATGCTCGGCGGAGCCAAGATCGACTGGCTTGGCGACCCTTTCCTTGCCAAGGTCGCCGTGCTGCTGACCAACCTCTGGGTGGGCTTCCCCTACATGTTCCTGATTGCCACCGGAGCGCTGCAGGCGCTTCCGCAGGACATCGCGGAGGCCGCCAAAATCGACGGCGCCAGCTCCTGGACCACCTTCACCAAGGTCCAGTTCCCGCTGCTGCTGGTGGCCGTGGCACCGCTGCTGGTGTCCTCGTTCGCGTTCAACTTCAACAACTTCAACGTCATCCAGCTGGTCACCGGCGGCGGTCCCTTCCCGGCCAGCGGCGGACAGATTGGCGCCACGGACATCCTGATCAGCGGCGCCTACCGCATCGCGTTCGGCGGGGCAGGCGCCGAGTTCGGTTTCGCCTCGGCAATTTCCGTAGTCCTGTTCATTGTCACGGCAGTGCTTGCAGGCATCCAGTTCCGCTACACCAAAGCCTTGGAGGATGTGCGATGACCAACCTGCTGACGGAAGCTCCGGCAGAAGAAGGCGCACCGGCGCGGCGGACAAACATGCTGGTCCGCAAGGACGGGCTCGAGCTGCCCCGCGGCAAGCGGTGGTGGCGGGAAGTGGGCTGGCGGCACATGGTGGGCCTGGCCGGCGTCGCTTTCGCAGGTTTCCCTGTCCTTTACATCATTTCCGCGGCGTTCAATCCGCTCGGAAGCGTGGCCACAACGGAACTGATTCCCACCACCTTCAGCCTGGTCAACTTCGAGACCCTGCTGGGCGGTTCCAAGGGCCCGTTTGGAACCTGGTACCTGAACACCCTGGTCCTGTGCACTGCGGTTTCCGTGGCCCAGGTCCTGCTGAGCACGCTTGCGGCCTACGCCTTCTCCCGCTTCCGCTTCTACGGGCGGCGCGGCGGGCTGCTGGCGCTGCTCCTGGTCCAGATGTTCCCGCAGTTCCTGGCCGTCGTGGCACTCTTCCTCATGATCGCGAAATTCGGCGAGCTGGTTCCGGCTATCGGACTGAACACCCTCGCAGGCTATGCGCTGGTCCTGATGGGCGGGGCGCTGGGCCAGGTCTGGCTGATCAAGGGGTTCTTCGATTCCATTCCGCACGAGCTGGACGAGGCCGCCCGGATTGACGGGGCGGGACACTTCCGGACGTTCACCAGCGTGATCCTCCCGCTGATCAGGCCCGTGCTGGCCGTGACTGGGCTCCTGGCATTCGTGGCCGTCATCGGCGAGTACATCCTGGCGAGCATTTTCCTGACGGACAACGGCGTCAAGACGCTGGCGGTGGGCATGTTCGGCATCATCGCCGGGGACCGCAGCAACAACCTTGGCGTCTTCGCTGCCGGCTCGGTGATGATCGCGCTTCCCGTGCTCATCCTGTTCCTCTACCTGCAGAAGTTCATTGTGGGCGGGCTGACGGCCGGCTCCGTCAAGTAGGGAAGGACACCCCCGAATAGTCAGCTTGCTTATGACTTTTCTTCTTCCTAGGCTGGAAGCTGTCCGGCAAGCAAAGTTTCGAGCGGCGGCCGGCGCCTTGTACCAGGTGCCGGCCCCCCGCTCAGGCCAGGAGGAAAAAATGTCAGAACACAGCATCGCAGGCAAGAAGGTCGCATTCCTGCTGACGGACGGCGTGGAGCAGGTTGAGCTCACCAGTCCCTGGCAGGCAGTGAAGGACGCCGGCGGCCAGCCCACCCTGGTGGCACCCAAGAGCGGCAAGCTGCAGGGTTATAACGGCACGGAAAAAGGCGACACGTTCGACGTCGACCTCACCGTCGCAGAGGCGGACGCCTCGGACTACGACGCCCTGGTCCTTCCCGGCGGCGTGGTCAATGCCGACCACCTTCGCGTGGACAAGGACGCCCAAAGCTTCACCCGGAGCTTCTTCGAGCAGCACAAGCCGGTGGCCTCCATCTGCCACGGACCATGGCTCCTCATCGAGGCCGGTGTGCTGACGGGAAGGAGCGTCACGTCCTACCACACCCTGGCGACCGACCTGAAGAACGCGGGCGCCAACTGGTCAGATGAGGAAGTGGTGGTGGACCAGGGACTGGTGACCAGCCGCACCCCGGACGACCTCCCTGCCTTCAACAGCAAGCTGGTGGAGGAAATCTCGGAAGGCCGGCACGCAGGCCAGACGGCGTAGCGCGGACGCGCCGGGCAGGCTGTCCGGCAGCACCGCCCCCAGGTGTTCCCTCAGGGTTTGGGAAAAGTTCCGGTGCCGGGGAATTAGTCCAACCGGTAGAGTGTTGGCATCTGCAGCGGCCACGTTCCGCGCACCCACTCATCGCACTCCCTGAGGGAACACCCATGTCTACCGAAGTCTCTCCGAACGCCAGCGGCCAGTCCGTCCGCACCGAAGGAACCACACCCGCCGCGCCGGAGAAGATGTCCCGCGAGTCGGTGACCATCATCAGCACGCTGCTGGTGGCGACCTTCGTGGTGATCCTCAACGAGACCATCATGAATGTCGCCCTGCAGCGGCTCATGGTGGACCTGCAGGTGGACGCGCCCACCGTCCAGTGGCTTTCCACCGGATTCATGCTCACCATGGCCGTGGTCATCCCCACCACCGGATTCATCCTGCAGAGCCTGTCCACCCGGGCCGTCTTTATGCTCGCCATGGGCCTTTTCGCCGGCGGAACGGCCCTTGCCGCCGTGGCTCCCGGGTTCGAGCTGCTCCTGCTGGCCCGCATCATCCAGGCAGGCGGCACCGCGATCATGCTGCCGCTGCTGATGACCACCATCCTTACCCTGGTCCCGCTGGCCAGGCGCGGCGCCGTGATGGGCAACGTCAGCATCGCCATCTCCGTCGCACCCGCCATGGGGCCCACCGTCTCCGGGCTGATCCTTGAGCACTTCACCTGGCGCTTCATGTTCGTGTTCGTCCTTCCGGTCGCCCTTGCGGCCCTGGCGATCGGCGCCAAGTACCTGACCAACATCGGCCAGGCGGAGAAAACCAGGCTCGACTTCCCCTCGGTCATCCTCACCGTCCCGGCCTTCGGCGGACTGGTCTACGGCCTCAGCCAGATCGGCGGCGGCCACGGCGGCCAGGCCGGCCCCGGAACCACGGCCATCGCGGCACTGGTGATCGGCGTGGCCAGCCTCGCGGTCTTCGTCCTCCGGCAGGTGCGGCTGCAGAAGGCCGAAGCTCCGCTGCTGGACCTGCGCGCCTTCAACTTCCGGATGTTCACGGTCTCCGTGCTGCTGATGGTGGTGGCCATGATGGCGCTGTTCGGCGGCGTCATCCTGCTCCCGCTCTACCTGCAGGAGGTCCGCGGCCTGGGCTCCCTCGAAACCGGCCTCGCGCTGCTCCCGGGCGGCCTGGCCATGGGCCTGCTGGGTCCGGTCATCGGCCGGCTGTTCGACAAGGTGGGGCCGCTGCCGCTCACCGTCTCCGGGTCCATCCTGATGGTGCTGTCCCTCTGGCAGTTTTCAATGCTCGACGCCGGCACGTCCGTGGCATGGATCGTCACCCTGCACGTGGGGCTGAGCTTCGGCCTGGCGCTGCTGTTCACCCCGGCGTTCACCACCGGCCTGAACCCGTTACCGCCGCACCTGTATTCCCACGGTTCGGCCATCATGAGCACCGCCCAGCAGGTGGCCGGCGCGGCCGGCACCGCGCTGCTGGTGTCCATCTTCGCTGTGGTGTCCGCGGCGTCGGGACTCGTTGCGGGGATGAGCGCCGCCTTCCTGACGGCAACCGTGATCTCCCTTGCCGCCGTCGTACTCTCCGCGATGATGCGCAAGACCGAAGGTGCCGTCCCGGCCCACGCCGCCCACTAGCCCAACTGGGTAGCAGCAGATGTCGGAATGAGCCGTCAAAACGACATCTGCTGCTACTTACCTGGGGTCAGCCAGCGTAGAAGTCAGCCAGTTCCTTGATCAGCTTGTCCGGGGCCTTGATCACGCCGTCGTGGCCGTAGCCGGGGAGGATGGTGTAGCTGGATCCCGAGAGGACATCGTGGATCTGGCCGCAGGCAATCCCGAAGTACGCCGGGCTCTTCTCGCCCACCACAATCAGTGTCTCCAGCGGCAGCGCCAGGAACGGTTCGGCTGGCATGTCCGCGGCGATGATTGCCTTGATCTCGCGGACGCCGGTGCGCATCATCTCCCGCTGCTGCTTGCCCTCTGAGGTGCCGGCGGTCAGCTTGTTGGCCAGGGTCAGCATGGAGAGCGGCATGCGGGACGAAAATGCGCCGCCGGCTTCAAGCCCGCGCTGAAGCACGGCCAGGGCGCGGTCGTCGTCGCCGGCAGCGGCGGCACGCTCGTACTCCGCCGTCCAGTCCGCCTTGACGCTGTGGTTCACGGAGACGGCGGGATCGTACACGGCCAGCCGCTCAACGGGCAGCGTCCGGGCCGCATGCAGCGCCACGGCGCCGCCGAAGCTGTGGCCGAATACGTCCGTGCTGGACGTATGCTTCATGACGGTATGCAGGTCGCGGATGTCCACATCCAGCGTGTAATCCTCCGGCTGGGGCGACGACGAGCCGCGGCCCCGCCTGTTGAACGTGTGCACCGGACGGCCCAGGGCCGCGCTGAGCTTCTGCGCGAACTTGGTGTAATCCGCAGCGGTCACCATGGAGGGCGGCACAATAACAACGCCCGAACCGGCGGAAGCGAGCTCGGCACCCGTGGAGAAGAGCTCCAGCGTGCCGCCGTCGGGGGTCCTGATGTTCTCACGCGTCATGTTCCGAGCCTAGCTGAGCAACCTGATTGCGGGCACCATGGACGCTGCGCCCCAGGAAAACAGTGGCTGCGGCCCTGCGGTCGTCAGCCCAGGCGTGCGATGAGCGCCGCGCCCTGCTCCCGGATGGCAGGCAGTTCAGCGTCCAGTCCGCACAGGATGAGTCCTGCGTCCGCAGCCTGCAGCGGCGATTCGGGGGTTGCCATGCCGTCCGCGCGCAGGTTGATCAGCGATTCCACCAAGCGGAACGCCAAATCTCCCGGGCTGGATTGCCACGTGGCGGCCGTGCCGGCAGGAGGCAGGTCCGCGCCCAGCTCCCGGTACAGATTGCGCAGTTCCTGACGGTCGGCCAGGAAACGGGCAAAGCGGCCGCTGCGCGCCTCCGGCAGGTGGTAAAGGATTCCGAGGTTCCAGCGGGCGCTGCACAGTTGCGTTCCGTCGTAAAGCGCGACGGCGTGAAGCCGGCCGGCTGCCGCCCCTTCGGCCGGCGGCAGGGCAGCCACTGCACGCGCAAACTCCAGCCCTGCCAGGACGGTGCCCTCCAACAGGTCCCCGAGGATGTCGTCCTTGGTCTTGAAGTGGTGGTACAGCGAGGACTGCCTGACCCCCACCGCATCCGCAATGGACCGGGTGGACGTGGTGGCGAACCCCTGCGTGGTGAACAGCTCGGCGGCTGCATCCAGGATTTCGTCCCGGGCTGTGGCCCCTGGCCTGGAGGGTTCTTGGCTGCGAGGTCGTCCCGGTCCGGCTGAAGTCACCGCATCATTCTTGCATTGCCTCACCACGGATGCGGAGCGGCCTCGCGCGCCCGCGTTGGCGGTGAGGGAACGGAAATACTGCCGAAACAAGATGTCAATCCGCCTTTTACAGAGGTGAAACTCCCCGGGGACATCCCGCTGGAAAACTATCAAGTGACCGGTATTCCGCAGCTTTCGGCCGAGTGCTGCAGTACCGGCGGCCCCCGCCACGCATCCCAGCCCCCGGAGAATCTGATGACCTCAACCGTTCTTCCCACCGTCCATGCGGACGATGCGGACCTGACGTCCCTGGGCTACCAGCCCACCCTCCACCGCAAACTCGGCCGCTACGCCTCCTTCGCGGCCGGCTTTTCCTTCGTGTCCATCCTGACCACCATCTTCCAGCTGTTCGCTTTCGGCTACTCGTTTGCCGGTCCGGCCTTCTTCTGGACGTGGCCGGTGGTCCTGGTGGGCCAGCTGCTCGTGGCCCTGAACTTCGCGGAGCTCGCTGCCCGCTACCCGCTGTCAGGAGCGGTGTACCAGTGGGCGCGCCGGGTCGGCGGGGAAGGCGTGGGCTGGTTCGCAGGCTGGTTCATGGCCATCGCCCAGGTGGTGACCGCTGCAGCCGCCGCCATCGCCCTCCAGGTTGTACTGCCCCAGCTTTGGGACGGCTTCCAGGTGGTGGGCGGCGATCCTGCCTTGAACACCGTCACCGGCGCCGCCAATGCAGTGATCCTCGGAGCCGTCCTCCTGGTGGCCACCACGGTCATCAACTCGCTCGGCGTCAAGCTCATGGCCCACGTGAACTCGGTTGGTGTCACCTGCGAGATCGTCGGCGTCGTGGCCGTGATCCTTGCCCTCATCAGCGCCGCCCAGCGCGGACCGGACGTGGTGGCGGACACCACCGTGCTCCAGACATCCGACCTCGGCGCGGTGGGAGCCTTCCTGGTCTCGGGCCTGATGGCCGCCTACGTGATGGTGGGCTTCAACTCCGCCGGGGAGCTCTCGGAAGAAACCAAGGACCCCCGCCGCACCGCCCCGCGCACCATCCTTTCCGCCCTGCTCATCTCGGGCATCGGCGGGGCGCTCATGATCATCACGGCCCTGATGGCAGCGCCGAGCCTCGACGACGGCCGGCTCGCCACCGAGGGCCTGCCCTACGTCCTCACCGCAGTCCTGGGCACCTTCTGGGGCAAGGTCCTGCTGGTGGATGTCGCCATCGCCATCTTCGTCTGCACCCTCGCCATCCAGACCGCCGGCTCGCGCCTGGTGTTCTCCATGGCACGGGACGGCAAGCTCCCCGCGTCCGCCCTGCTGTCCACGGTCCACCCCACCCGGGGCACCCCTATGTGGCCGTCGATCATCATCGGCGCCCTGGCCGTGGGCGTCCTCGCCATCAACGTGGGCAACGCGGCACTGTTCACCACCCTCTGCAGCGTCTGCATCGTGATGGTCTACCTGGCCTACCTCCTGGTCACCGTGCCGCAGCTCATCAACCGCCTTCGCGGCGACTGGAACCGGGTGGGGCAGACCCTGCCCGCCGGCCTCTTCTCCCTGGGCCGCTGGGGACTCCCCGTCAACATCCTCGCCGTCCTCTACGGGGCCGTGATGGTGGTCAACCTCGCCTGGCCGCGGCCCGAGGTCTACGACCCCTCCGGTGAAAACGGGCTCCTCCTCTACTCGGCACCGCTGATGGTCACGGTGGTCCTGCTCCTGGGCATCTGGGTGCGGCGCCGGAACCTCGCGGCCAGCGCCTGAGCCCCTCCAGAACCAGCACATTTCAGAACCAGCACGCTTCAGAACCAGCACAGGACAGACATGACACAAGTTACCGAAAGCCCGGCAACGGGGACCGCCACCACCGCAGGCGCCCGCGCCCACGCCAGGGAGCAGCACGGCAGGACCGCCGAAACCATGCGCTTCGTGCCCGCCTCCGCAGCCCCGGCACGCCTGACGGAAGGACTGCCGGACGGCGCAGCGGCGAAGCTCTCCTGGACGGAATCCCTGGCCTTTGGCCGCTACACCACGCTGAGCCTGGCCCGCGGAACAAGGATCCGGCTCACCGATACCTCCGGTGACGCCTGCGTCCACACCCTTCTCTACCGCGCGGGAGCCCTTCACGAGCGCCTCAACGTGGCGGACACCGTCAAGGTCCCCTGGCAGGCGTACCCCGGCACGGGTCACCCGCTGCTCTCCGACGCCGGGCGCCTGATGGCCACCATCGTGGCGGACACCTCCTCCCGGCACGACGCCCTGACCGGCGCCACCACCCTGGAAGGAAACACGGCCCGGTACGGTGCCGGAACCGCCCACAGTACATCCCCCGCAGCCCGCGAACTGCTCACCCTGGGCGCACTCAAGAGCGGGCTGGGACCCGCCGACGTGGCCCCGTCGCTGTCCTTCTTCAAGGGCATCAGCGTGGACCCTGCCGGCAGCATCACCTTCACCGGAAGCGCCAGCCCGGGAGCCGCCGTCGAACTCCTGCTCCAGATGGACGCAGTCCTGGTGCTGGCCAACACCGCGCACCCGCTGGACCCCCGCCCGGACTTCACCGGCACCGCAGTGGACATCGCCGCCTGGCACGCGCCGCAGGACCTTGCGGCCCTTGGGGCGGGCACCCTCACCGGCGCCCTGCCCCCTGAACACCTGCAGGCACTGCAGAACACCGAACACGACCTGACCGCGAGGAACGCCCAATGAACACTGCCACCTACGCCGCTCCCGCCGCCGATGCCCGTGAAGCAGCCCTTACCGTCGGAGACGTTGTCCTTGACGAATACGTCGAGGCACGCGGCCCCTGGTCCGCCGTCGTGGCCGCCGGGGACGTGCTGACCATCGTTGACCTGGAAGGCAATCAGGCAGTGGACTGCCTGCTGTACGCTGCCCGGGACACCACCGTGCGCTACTCGGCCGCCGTCACCATCGCACGGCAGCAATCGATCGTCCTCACCACGGGGTCGGTCCTGCGCGCGGAAACCGGCGCGCCGCTCATGACCGTGGTGTCCGACGAGGTGGGCGTGCACGACACCATCGGCGGCGCCTGCTCGCAGGAGTCCAACACCCTCCGCTACGGCCAGCACACCCGGGAACAGCACGCCTGCGTGGAGAACTTCCTGATCGAGGGCTCACGCTGGGGCCTCGGGAAGCGGGACCTGGTGTCCAACATCAACTGGTTCATGAACGTGCCCGTGGACCCGGACGGCGCCCTGGGCATTGTGGACGGCCTCTCCGCTCCCGGGAAACGCGTGGCTCTCAGGGCAGAGGTGGACACCCTGGTCCTGGTGTCCAACTGCCCGCAGATCAACAACCCGTGCAACGGCTTCAACCCCACCCCTGTCCGCATGATCGTCACCCGGCCGGAGGCTGCACTGTGAGTACTTTCGACACCCTTCTAGTTGCCAACCGCGGCGAAATCGCCTGCCGCATCATCGAATCCGCCCGGAAGCTGGGGCTGCGGACCGTCGCCGTCTTCTCCGAGGCGGACAGGGGAGCAAAGCACGTCCGGCTGGCCGACGAAGCCGTGCTCCTGGGGCCGGCCCCCGCGAAGGAGTCCTACCTCCGCGTGGACGCCCTGCTGGACGCGGCCCGGTCCACCGGGGCCGGCGCCATCCACCCCGGCTACGGCTTCCTCTCCGAGGACGCCGCGTTCGCCGAAGCCGTTGAGGCGGCCGGCCTGGTGTTTGTGGGACCCACCGCTGAACAGCTGCGCATCTTCGGCACCAAGCACACTGCGCGCGACGCCGCCAAAGCCGCGGGGGTGCCCATGATCGCCGGATCCGGCCTGCTCGCCGACGTGGAGCAGGCGGTTGCCGCGGGCGCCGCCATCGGTTTCCCGCTGATGCTCAAGGCCACCGGCGGCGGCGGGGGCATCGGCATGACGGTCTGCCGTGACGAGGCCGAACTTGCGGAGAGCTTCCCGCGCGTGGCCCGCCTGGCCGGGGCGAGCTTCGGCACCGCCGGTGTGTTCGCTGAGCGGTACGTTGAAAACGCCCGGCACATCGAGGTGCAGGTCTTTGGCGACGGCGCCGGCCGGGTGGTCAGCCTGGGCGACCGGGACTGCTCCCTCCAGCGCCGCCACCAGAAGGTCCTCGAAGAGGCACCCGCGCCGGACCTGCCGGACGCACTGCGCGAAGAACTGCACCGCAGCTCCCGTGCACTGTGCGCCTCCCTTAACTACCGTTCCGCCGGGACCGTGGAGTTCGTCTACGACTCCGCCCGCCGCGAAGCGTCCTTCCTTGAGGTCAACGCACGCCTCCAGGTGGAGCACCCGGTCACCGAGGCGGTCACCGGCGTGGACCTGGTGGAATGGATGCTCCGCCTGGCCCAGGGCGGCACTGAAGCGGAAGCGGTCCTGGCGGACCGGCCGGACAGCCTGCCCGTGTCCGGCCATGCCGTTGAGGCGCGCGTTTACGCCGAGGACCCGGCCCGCGGTTTCCAGCCCAGCGCCGGCACCGTGACCAACGCCGTCTACCCCTCCTCCGGGGATGTCCGCGTGGACGCCTGGGCCGAAACCGGCACCGAAGTTTCCACCAATTACGATCCCCTCCTGGGCAAGGTCATCACGTCCGGCCGGGACCGGACCGAGGCCTTCGACCGGCTGGCCGCCGCGCTCGCCGGCACCCGGATCGACGGGATCGAGACCAACCTCGGGATGCTCCGTGCGGCCACCGGCCTGGACGTGGTCCGCACGGTGCAGCACTCCACCAGCACGCTGGACAACGTGGGCGACCCCGAACCCCGCATCACCGTGGGCAGGCCGGGCCTGCAGACCAGCGTCCAGGACTGGCCGGGCCGCACCGGCCTGTGGCAGATCGGCGTGCCGCCGAGCGGCCCCATGGACGACCTGTCCTTCAGGCTCGGAAACACCGCGCTGGGCAACCCCGAGGGCGCGCCCGGCCTGGAATTCACCATGACCGGCCCCTCCCTGACCTTCACGCACCCCACCACGGTCTGCGTCACCGGCGCGGAGGTAACCGTCACCGTGGACGGACAAGAGGTGCCCGCGTGGACGCCGGTGACCGTGCCGGCAGGCGGAACACTCGACGCCGGCACGGCCTCCGGCGCCGGGCTCAGGGGATACATCCTGTTCCAGGGCGGCCTGGACATCCCGCAGTACCTGGGCAGCGCCTCCACCTTCACCCTGGGCCAGTTCGGCGGCCACGCCGGGCGGGTCCTGCGCGCCGGCGACGTCCTCCGCACAGCAGCGCCTGCCGCTGGCGGCGGCAGCGAAAAAATGACGGCGGCGGCAGTCCCCGTGGACAGCCGGCCCGCCCTGGCCTCGACCTGGGAGCTTGCCGTGACGGAGGGGCCGCACGGTGCCCCCGAGTTTTTCCGGCGCGAGGATATCGACGAGCTCTACGCGTCCGAGTACGAGGTCCACTTCAACTCCGCCCGCACCGGTGTGCGGCTCATCGGCCCCAAGCCGCGCTGGGCACGCACCGACGGCGGCGAGGCTGGACTGCACCCGTCCAACATCCACGACACTGCCTATTCAGTCGGCGCGCTGGACTTCACCGGTGACACGCCCATCCTGCTCGGACCGGACGGTCCCAGCCTCGGCGGGTTCGTCTGCCCGGTCACCGTGGTGACGGCCGAGCGCTGGAAGCTGGGCCAGCTTCGGCCAGGCGACAAAGTCAGGTTCGTTCCCGTCAGTGTCAGCCAGGCGCCGTCGGCCAGTGACCTTGGCCCGGGCCGCCAGCTGGTCCTGCCCGGCGACGCCGGATGGTCCGGCACTTTCCCGCCAAGCCTTCCAGCAGCCGCGCCTGCACCGGGCGCCGGCCGTCCCGAACGTACGGCGCGGGGAGACGGCGACGACGGCGTGCTGGGCCGGGTGCCGGAAGGCCCAGGAAGGCCTGCGGTCACCTACCGGCGGTCCGGCGATGACAACCTGCTGGTGGAATACGGGGAGATGGTCCTGGACCTCGGCCTCCGTGCCAGGGTGCACGCCCTGCACCAGCACATTGAGCAGCTCCGCGTGCCCGGGATCGTGGACCTGACCCCGGGAATCCGTTCCCTGCAGATCAAGGTGGACCCGTCGGTCCTCGCCACGAGGAAACTGCTGGGACTCGTCCGGGAGATCGAGGCAGCCCTGCCGGCGAGCTCGGAGCTCGTGGTTCCGAGCCGCGCCGTCCGCCTGCCGCTGTCCTGGGACGACCCCGCCACCCGGGAAGCGATTGAGCGCTACATGGCGGGTGTCCGGGATGATGCCCCGTGGTGCCCCTGGAACATCGAGTTCATCCGGCGGATCAACGGCCTGGATTCGGTCAACGACGTGTTCGACACCGTCTTCAACGCCGAATACCTGGTCCTCGGGCTGGGGGACGTGTACCTTGGCGCCCCCGTGGCAACCCCGCTGGATCCGCGCCACCGGCTGGTCACCACCAAATACAACCCCGCCCGCACCTGGACACCCGAGAACGCGGTGGGCATTGGCGGCGCGTACATGTGCATTTACGGCATGGAGGGCCCGGGCGGCTACCAGTTCGTTGGCCGCACCACGCAGGTATGGTCGCGCTACGCGGACTCCGCCCCGTTCGAACCGGGTTCGCCGTGGCTGCTGCGCTTCTTCGACCGCATCTCCTGGTACCCGGTCAGCCCGGAGGAACTCCTGGACCTGCGGGCGGACATGGCCGCCGGGAGGGGCCGCGGTGTCGAGGTCGAGGACGGCACCTTCTCGCTGGCCGAGCACGAGGTGTTCCTCGAGGAAAACCGCGAATCGATTGCCGCCTTCCGGGACAAGCAGGGTGCGGCGTTCGCGGTGGAGCGGCAGGCATGGGCAGACGCCGGCGAGTTCGACCGCGCGGAGGCTCTTGCCGCCGTCGTGTCGCCGGTTGTGGACGACGTGGCGGTCCCGGACGGCGGATCCCTGGTGGCCGCACCGTTCGCGGCGAGCGTCTGGAAGGTCGACGTCAAGGCCGGGGACCGGGTGGTGCAGGGCCAGCCGCTGGTGTCCCTCGAAGCGATGAAGATGGAAACCGTGCTCGAAGCGCCGTGTGACGGCGTGGTGCTCCGGGTCCTGCCGGCCGCTGGCTCGCAGGTAGTTGCGGGCGAGGCCGTGGTGGTTCTCGGCGCCGGGGACGCGGAAACACAGTACCCGGAAACACAGTACCCGGAAACACAGAACCCGGAAACGCAGGAAGTGGAAGCCCCTGAACTGGAAGAGGCAACAGTATGACCGGCACAACTACGGGTAAGGCCGCCGCACGGGTACGGGCCGCCCTTGCCGCAGTGGACGCGGTGGACCGTCCGGAAATCTGGATCACCCTCCGCGGGGCGGATGAGCTGCTCACCGAAGCCGCCGCCATCGACACCGCCGTTGCAGGGGGCGCAAACCTGCCCCTCGCCGGGCTCCTGCTCGCCGTCAAGAACAACGTTGACGTGGCTGGCATCCCCACCACGGCGGCGTGCCCCGGCTTTGCGTACACGCCGGAACAGGACGCGGAAGCCGTGGCCCGGCTCCGTGCCGCCGGCGCGCTGGTCCTGGGCGCCACCAACCTTGACCAGTTCGCCACGGGCCTGGTGGGCACGCGGAGCCCGCACGGCGCGGTCCGCGATTCCCGCCGCCGGGACTTCATTTCCGGGGGCTCCAGCTCCGGCTCCGCGGTTGCCGTGGCACTGGGCCTGGTGGACATCGCCATCGGCACGGACACCGCCGGCTCGGGCCGCGTGCCCGCCGGACTGCAGGGAATCGTGGGCATCAAACCGACGCTGGACGTTGTGTCCACGGCCGGGGTAGTGCCGGCCTGCCGGTCCTGGGACGCCGTCACCATCTTTGCCCGCCACCTTTCCACCGCAGAGCTGGCCATGGGCGTCATGGCCGGGGGAGCGCGGGCCTGGCCGGCCGGCATCCGCTTGGCCGCGCCGGAGAAGCCGCGGGTAGCGTACCCGGCAAGCCTGCCGGCGCTGCCCGAATCCTGGGCTGCGGAGTTCCACCGGAACATCGGCCGCCTGCAGGAGCTGGGCGTGGAAGCGGAAGCCATCGACTTCGATGCCTTCCTCGACGCTGCCCGGCTGCTGTACGACGGCGGCCTGGTGGCCGAGCGCTACGCCGCCGTCGGCGCATTCCTTGACAACGGATTCCTTGAAAAGGCCGACGGCGGCGCTGGCACCCCGGCGGGCGTCGATCCCACGGTGGAGGGCATCATCCGGGCAGCGGGCAGGGTGCCTGCCCACCGGTACGTGGCTGATTTGGCCAGGCTGGAAGCTCTGAAGGACACGGCGATGGCACAGCTGGAAGGGTTTGATGCGCTGCTGATCCCCACCGCCCCGTTCCACCCCACCCTTGCCGAGGTGGCCGCGGACCCGGTGGGAGTGAACTCGCTGATGGGGACCTACACCAACTTCTGCAACCTGTTCGACCTGTGCGCGGTGGCGGTGCCCGCCGGTGAAGTGGAGGGTGCCCAGTTCGGCCTGACCGTGGTGGGCCGGACCTTCGACGACGCCGTCGCCGCCGATATTGCGCGCCGGCTCGAATCAACCCCGGACGTTCCGGCGCTCTTTGCCGGCGGCGCCGCACCGGCAGCGGCGGATGAAGCCGCCCACCCGCCGTCGTCCGCTCCCTGGCCGCTGGCCGCAGGCGCTGACGCTGTGCCGCTCGTTGTGGTGGGCGCGCACCGCAAGGGGCAGCCGCTGGCGCCCCAGCTCGAGGAACTGGGCGCCGCCTGGGACGGCCCGGTGCGGACAGCGGCGCGCTACCGCATGGTGTCCCTCGACACCGTGCCGCCCAAGCCGGGGGTATACCGCTCGGACCGCGGCGGCGCGGAGCTGGTGGGTGAACGGTGGCTGGTGTCCCCGGCGGGACTCGGCGCGTTCCTGGCTGCCCTGCCCGAACCCATGCTGCTCGGATCCATCGAACTCGCGGACGGGTCGACGGCGGTCGGGTTCGCCTGCGACGCTGTTGCTGCTGCAGGCGGGGAGGACATCACGCGCTACGGTGACTGGCTGGCAGACCGCAGCGGGGGGCGCGCGCCCAGGAGCGTCTGGCAGAACCTGGGAGAGGCGGCCCTGGCCGGATTCAGCCGTGGCCGTGACTAGCCCTTGAAGTACTCCGAGATGTCCGCCACCAGCTCATTCACGGCTGCCGGGATGGAGCCGTGGAACCCTTTGGGGGAGAGCTCGAACGTGCTGCCGGGGACGGCGGCGTGCAGCCGCTCCGCAGTCGCCTTGTAGTAGCTCGGGCTCTTGCCGCCCGCCATGAAGTGGGTGTTGGCAGGCAGCACACTGAAGTCCCTGGCGTGGTCCGCCTCTTTGTACGCGGCACGCAGCTCGCCCACGCCGCTGGGCATGACCTCGCGGAACATCCTGTTGACCTTGGTCCGGGACAGCAAGGCCATGAGCCCGGCAAGGACCGGCTCAGGGATCCGCGCCATCGGCGAACCCGGGCTCGTGGCACGCTTCATGTGTGCCAGGGCGTGGCCCACCCGGCCGTTGTTGACGGCGTCCTCGAATCCGGACAGCCAGGAGGTGTCGATGCTGCCGTCAATGTTCACGGCGGCGTCGTATACCGCGAGCTTGTCCGGCACGTAGGTGGTCCCGGTGAACTCCTGGACGGCGTTCAGGGCCACGGACCCGCCCAGGCTGTGGCCCAGGATGTTCCGTGCACCTGTGGCGTCCAGGACGGTGCGCACGTCTGCGATCTCGGTGGCCATGGAGTAGTCGGCCGGCTGCCCGGACGAGCTGCCGCGGCCCCGGCGGTCGTAGACGTCCACGGCCCAGCCTTCGCCCAGGCCCTTTGCCAGCGCCACGGAAAACGGCCGGTAGATCAGGGCAGTCAGGAAGGCCCCGCCGATCAGCAGCACACGGCGTTCTCCCGGCGCATCCTCGGTGCCGTAGCTGTACAAAGCCAGCCGGCCGCCGTCGTGCGTTGGAAGTACCTGTTCTTTCACCACCCCATCCTAGGCAGGACAGCGAAGGTACCCGGGGCACGCCCGGGGCCGGGCGGTTTGCGTCCGAATCCGGGGTCCCCGAAGTCCCGGTAAACTTGGGGATTGTGACTTCCCAAAACACCCCCGCGCCCAAGAACGCCCCAGAGCCGCTCGACGCCAGCGAGCAGATGCGGATCCGCATGGAGAAGCGCGCCAAACTCATCGAGCGCGGCTCCGAGGCGTACCCGGTAGGTGTGGAGCGGACGCACTCCCTCGCCGAGGTCCGCGAAAAGTACGCCCACCTCGAGGCGGACGACACCACCGGCGACATTGTCGGCGTCACCGGACGCGTCGTTTTTGTCCGCAACACCGGAAAGCTGTGCTTCGCCACCCTCCAGGAAGGCGGAACCGACGGCAAGGGCACCCGGCTCCAGGCCATGCTCAGCCTCGCCAACGTGGGTGAGGAAGCGCTCGCCGACTGGAAGGCCCTGGTTGACCTGGGCGACCACGTGTTCATCAAGGGCGAGGTCATCTCCTCCCGCCGCGGCGAGCTCTCCGTCATGGCGGACTCCTGGTCCATGGCCTCCAAGGCCCTCCGCCCGCTGCCGGTGCTGCACGCGGAACTGAACGAGGAGACGCGCGTCCGCCAGCGCTACGTGGACCTGATGGTCCGCGATGAAGCCCGCGAAATGGTTTACACCCGCGCAGCCATCACCCGCTCCATCCGCGAAACCCTTTTCCGCCACAGCTACGTGGAGGTGGAAACCCCCATCCTGAACCTGGTCCACGGCGGTGCCCTGGCGCGCCCGTTCGAGACCCACATGAACGCCTTCGACCAGAAGATGACCCTGCGCATCGCCACCGAGCTCTACCTCAAGCGTGCCGTGGTGGGTGGGATCGACCGCGTCTACGACATGGGCCGCGTGTTCCGCAACGAGGGCGTGGACTCCACCCACAGCCCCGAGTTCACCACCCTTGAGTGCTACGAGGCGTGGGCTGACCAGTTCGTCATGGCCGAGCGCATCAAGGAGATCATCCTCGACGCCGCTGACGCCGTGGGAGCCGGACGCGTCCTCCAGACCGAGGCGGGGGAGATCAACCTCGACGGCGACTGGGCCTGGCTTGCGGTGTACCCGGGTCTTTCCGACGCCGTTGGCCAGGAAGTCACGCCGGAGACGCCACTTGAGGTGCTTCGCGGGATCGCCGAAAAGCACGAGGTCAAGGTGGACCCCAAGTGGGACGCCGAGAAGCTGGCAGTTGAGCTGTTCGGCGAGATCGTGGAGCCAACGCTGCTGAACCCCACGTTCGTTTACGACTACCCGCCCTCCGCCCAGCCGCTGGCCCGCCCGCACCGGGAGGACGGCCGGCTGATCGAGGCCTGGGACCTCATCATCGGGGGCATGGAACGCGGCACTGCATTCTCCGAGCTGATCGACCCCGTCATCCAGCGTGAACGGCTTACCGAGCAGTCGCGCCACGCCGCGGCCGGTGACGACGAGGCCATGCAGCTGGACGAGGACTTCCTGCGCGCGCTCGAGTACGGCGCTCCTCCCATGGGTGGAATCGGCCTGGGCATCGACCGCCTGGTCATGCTGTTCACCGGCGCCGGAATCCGCGAAACCATCCTCTTCCCGCTCCTCAAGCCGGAAGGGCACTGACCATGGAATACGTGGCCGTCCTTCTCCCGTCCATTGTGGTGGGCCTGCTTTTCTGGTTTGCCATGAAATCGATCTTCAACGCGGACAAGGCCGAGCGCCAGGCCGAGGCCCAGGCCCAGGCCGAAGCTGATGGCCGGACTGCGGGACCCGTCGACCGGACTGACCCGGAATCGAATAGATAAACCCCACACTTTTCCCCCAATATCCACAGGAACCATTCAGTACTTTGACGCGTTGCCATAAAAAGAGTCATACTTTTTAGGAAACATCCTGCTTTTCTGAAAACCGAACCCTTTCCATAAGGAAGTCTTTTAAATGGCACAGAAAGTAAACATCATCCTCGTTGATGATCTGGATGGGGGATCCGCAGACGAGAATGTGAAGTTTGGCCTTGACGGGGTCAACTACGAGATTGACCTTTCGGCGTCAAACGCCGCCGAGCTCCGCTCTTCGCTTGAGCGGTTTGTTGCAGCCGCACGGAAATCCTCCGGTGGCGGCCGGGCCGTCCGAACCAAAGCAGCAGCCAGTGGCCGCAGCCACGATTCTGCCCAAATACGGCAGTGGGCGCGTGAAAACGGCTACACGGTTAACAGCCGCGGCCGAATTCAGGCCGAAATCCAGGAAGCCTACCAAAAGGCAAATTCCTAGTTCCGCCCAAGGCTCCGTAAGCCCTGCTTCCCAACAACGGGGAAGCGGGGCTTTTTCGGTTCCCTGGCTTCACCACGCTTTGCCTGCGGGGCCGGGCATTTCGGATTTAGCAGCCTCCGTGGCACAAACGCGGGAAGTGGCGCCGGTTAAGGATGCTGTACCCGGCAGCAGGCACCGGCAGGGACGTGTCAAAGCCGGCAGAAGCGCCCGCGGAGGCCCCGCCGTCGTATTCCCGAGGCCACCACGGTTTCCCCTGTGGCGAACACGCTCCACAACCAGAGGCCAGCCACGTAGCATCAAAGTACGTCGTAGCTAGGAGTGTGGCGAAATGTTTGAGCGATTTACGGACCGTGCCCGTCGCGTAGTTGTGCTTGCCCAAGAAGAGGCACGCATGCTGAACCACAATTACATCGGTACCGAACACATCCTCTTGGGTCTGATCCATGAGGGTGAGGGTGTTGCCGCCAAAGCTCTTGAGTCTTTGAGCATTTCGCTCGACGGCGTTCGCGAGCAGGTGCAGGAGATCATCGGGCAGGGCCAGCAGGCGCCGTCCGGCCACATCCCCTTCACCCCCCGTGCCAAGAAGGTGCTGGAGCTCTCGCTGCGCGAAGCCCTCCAGCTGGGCCACAACTACATCGGCACGGAGCACATCCTGCTGGGCCTCATCCGCGAGGGTGAGGGCGTTGCCGCCCAGGTGCTGGTCAAGCTCGGCGCCGACCTGAACAGGGTCCGCCAGCAGGTCATCCAGCTCCTTTCGGGCTACCAGGGCAAGGAGACCACCGGCGCAGGCGTCGGCTCCGGCCAGCCCGAGGGCGCGCCTGCAGGATCCGTCGTCCTGGACCAGTTCGGCCGTAACCTCACCCAGGCTGCGCGCGAAAACAAGCTGGACCCGGTCATCGGGCGCGAGCAGGAGATGGAACGCGTCATGCAGGTCCTCTCCCGCCGTACCAAGAACAACCCGGTCCTGATCGGCGAGCCGGGCGTCGGCAAGACGGCCGTCGTCGAGGGCCTTGCCCAGGCGATTGTCCGCGGCGACGTCCCCGAGACCATCAAGGACAAGCAGCTCTACACCCTGGACCTCGGTTCGCTGGTGGCAGGCTCGCGCTACCGCGGTGACTTCGAAGAGCGCCTGAAGAAGGTCCTCAAGGAAATCCGCACCCGCGGCGACATCATCCTCTTCATCGACGAGATCCACACCCTGGTGGGTGCGGGTGCCGCCGAGGGAGCCATCGACGCTGCCTCGATCCTGAAGCCCATGCTGGCCCGTGGCGAGCTGCAGACCATCGGTGCCACCACACTGGATGAGTACCGCAAGCACATCGAAAAGGATGCCGCCCTGGAGCGCCGCTTCCAGCCGATCCAGGTCAAGGAACCCTCCGTGGCACACGCCATCGAGATCCTCAAGGGCCTGCGTGACCGCTACGAGGCGCACCACCGCGTCACCATCACCGACGGCGCACTGGCCTCTGCTGCCAGCCTCGCCGAGCGCTACATCTCTGACCGCTTCCTGCCGGACAAGGCGATCGACCTGATCGACGAGGCCGGCGCCCGGCTGCGCATCCGCCGCATGACCGCTCCGCCGGAGCTCAAGGCCATGGACGAGCGCATCGCCAAGCTGAAGATGGAAAAGGAGTCCGCGATTGACGCGCAGGACTTCGAAGGTGCAGCTGCGCTCCGTGACAAAGAGCAGAAGATGATCACCGAGCGCGCCGAGAAGGAGCGCCACTGGAAGTCCGGCGGCATGGACGACATCTCCGAGGTGGATGAGGACCTCATCGCCGAGGTGCTGGCCAACTCCACCGGCATCCCCGTGTTCAAGCTGACCGAGGAAGAATCCTCGCGCCTGCTGAAAATGGAAGACGAACTGCACAAGCGCGTCGTCGGCCAGAACGAGGCCATCAAGGCCCTGTCCCAGGCCATCCGCCGCACCCGTGCAGGGCTCAAGGACCCCAAGCGTCCCGGCGGCTCGTTCATCTTCGCCGGCCCCACCGGCGTCGGCAAGACCGAACTCGCCAAGGCACTCGCGGAGTTCCTGTTCGGTGAAGAGGACGCCCTCATCACGCTGGACATGTCCGAGTACTCCGAGAAGCACACCGTCTCGCGGCTCTTCGGTGCCCCTCCGGGCTACGTCGGCTACGAGGAAGGCGGCCAGCTGACCGAGAAGGTCCGGCGCCGTCCGTTCTCCGTAGTGCTGTTCGACGAAGTGGAGAAGGCCCACGCGGACCTCTTCAACTCGCTGCTGCAGATTCTGGAAGACGGCCGCCTTACCGACTCCCAGGGCCGCGTGGTGGACTTCAAGAACACCGTGATCATCATGACCACCAACCTCGGCACCCGGGACATCTCCAAGAGTGTGGCCACCGGCTTCCAGTCCGGCACCGACACGCAGACCGGCTACAACCGCATGCGCGCCCGTGTCACTGAGGAACTCAAGCAGCACTTCCGCCCCGAGTTCCTGAACCGTGTGGATGACGTTGTGGTGTTCCCGCAGCTCACCCAGGACGAGATCATCGAGATCGTGGACCTGTTCGTCACCCGGCTGGAGAAGCGCCTCAAGGACAAGGACATGGGCATCGAGCTCACGCCCGCGGCCAAGGTGCTCCTCGCCACCCGCGGCTACGATCCCGCCATGGGTGCCCGGCCGCTGCGCCGCACCATCCAGCGCGAGATCGAGGACCAGCTCTCCGAGAAGATCCTGTTCGGCGAGATCCACGCCGGCGACATCGTCGTCGTGGACGTGGAAGGCGAAGGCGACGACGCGAAGTTCACGTTCGCAGGCAACGCCAAGCCGCGCATCCCGGAAATCGCCCCGAGCGTCTAGTTTCCAGAGTCAAAGCCCCGCCACTCCACCAGGAGCGGCGGGGCTTTCGCGTTGCCCTCCGTCCCGTCAAAGCGTTGGCATCCGGCGGTCACGGGTTACCACGCTGCGGCACCGGAGTCATTTGCCGCTTGCTGCTCCTCCGTCGCTTTGACGCAAGCTACACAAATGACCCCGGCCCCTCCGCTTCACACGAAGGCGCGCCGCCCGCAGGTGGCGGCGGTCAGGCATTTGTGTAGTCGCCGTCAAAGCGAGGAACGAGCAGGCGCCGGCAAATGTCTCGGCCGACGGCGCCAAGCCAGCCAGGCACCCCTCGGCCCACGAAGTGACGGATGTGCCGCCGTCGTTTCCGCCGGTAGTGAAGTGGTTGTGACGGGGGGCACAACTCGGGTTGAATCGGGGGCATGGCTAACTTGGAACCGGCGATCCCGGATGAGCAACCTTTGACCCCTTTTCATGATCTGGACCATTACCTGTCCATCCCGCGGGTAAGCGGGCTGGCTTTGAGCCCCGACGGCCGGCGGCTGGTCACTACCGTGGCCACCCTGAACGGCAAGGGCACCGAATTCGCCACGGCGCTGTGGGAGCTTGATCCCGCAGGGCAGAAGCAGGCGCGCCGGATCACCCGCAGTGCCAAAGGCGAGGCCGGGGCGGCATTCGCAGCCAACGGCGATGTCTACTTCACGTCGGCCCGGCCGGACCCGGACAGCCCGGAAGGCGACCCCGTGAACGCCCTGTGGCTGCTTCCTGCGGATGGCGGCGAGGCCCGGGTGGTGCTGAACCGGCCCGGCGGGGTGGGCGCTGTGATGACGGCCAAAGCGGCGGACGCCACGTTTGTTGTTGCGGAAGTCCTGGCAGGCTCGGCCGATGAAGACGACGACGCCGAACGCCGCAAGTCCCGCAAGGACAACAAAGTCTCCGCCATCCTGCACAGCGAGTACCCGGTCCGTTACTGGGATGCGGACCTTGGCCCCGGCCAGCCGCGTATCTTCGCCGTCGAACAGGGACCCGACAAAGCGCACGGCAAGCCCGCCACCGTGGACGCCGCGGCGCCGCTGGTCCTGCGGAACCTCACCCCGGACGCCGGGCCCAGGCTCCGCGAAGCGGAAACGGCCGTCAGCCCCGACGGCAGGACCATTTACGCGAGCTACACCAGGCCCCTGGCCAAAGCGGACAGCCGGTCCATCCTGGTGGCCGTGGACGTGGCGTCCGGCAGCACCAAGGTGCTCCTGGATGAGGAAGGCATGAGCTACTTCCCCGGGCCCGTCAGCCCGGACGGCAGCACCCTGGCAGTGGTCAGCGAAAGCGACACCACGCCGCACCAGGCACCGCAGGTCAAGCTCCATCTGCTGGATGTCTCCGGGGCTGACGGCGACACTCCGGGCGGCCTTACCCCCGTAGCGCACGACTGGGACCGGTGGCCCAGGCCCGCCGCCTGGCTTCCTGACGGGTCCGCCCTCTTGGCAACAGCGGACGACGACGGTGCGTCGCCGGTTTTCCGGATCAGTGTCCCCGCCGCTTCGGCTGAAGTTGGCGTCACCCGGGTGACGGAGGACGCCGCGGCTTACACCGACGTCGTGGTCTCTCCGGACGGACGCAGCGCCTACGCGCTCCGGAGTTCGTATGAGTTCCCGCCCGAACCGGTCCGCATCGACCTCCAGACCGGCGAGACCACGCGCCTGCCCGCCCCGGCGGAGCGTCCCGTCCGCCCCGGCAGGCTGGAACGCATCGCGGCGACGGCGGCTGACGGGTCCCGGGTCCCGGCCTACCTTGCGCTGCCGGAGGGCGCATCCGCGGAGTCCCCGGCGCCGATGCTGCTGTGGATCCATGGCGGGCCGCTGGGCTCGTGGAATGCCTGGACCTGGCGCTGGAACCCCTGGCTGCTGACAGCCAAGGGCTATGCGGTGCTGCTCCCTGACCCGGCGCTCTCCACCGGCTACGGCCAGGCCCACATCCAGCGCGGCTGGGGAACATGGGGCAAGGCTCCGTTCACCGACCTCATGGCGGTGACCGACGCCGCCGTCGAACGCCCTGACATTGACGCTGGCCGCACCGCTGCCATGGGAGGCTCCTTTGGCGGCTACATGGCCAACTGGGTGGCAGGGCAGACGGTCAGGTTCAAAGCCATCGTGACCCATGCCAGCCTGTGGGCCCTGGACCAGTTCGGCCCCACGACGGATGCCTCGCAGTACTGGCTGAAGGAAATGACCGAGGACATGGCGCTGGAGAACTCGCCGCACCGCCATGTGGAAAACATCAGCACGCCCATGCTGGTGATCCACGGGGACAAGGACTACCGGGTACCCATCAGTGAGGGATTGCGCCTCTGGTACGAGCTGCTGTCCAAATCGAAACTGGCCGCGGACCAGGACGGGCAGACGCCGCACCGGTTCCTGTACTTCCCGGACGAGAACCACTGGGTGCTGCAGCCGCAGCATGCAAAAGTCTGGTACCAGGTGGTGGAGCAGTTCCTGGCCAAGAATGTCCTGGACCAGGAGCTGCCCCTGCCGGCCGAACTGGGACTCTGAGCTCCTGGCCACCTCGTAGGATGGCTCTGTGACTGAGTCCTTCCATATCCGCCCTGCCCGCACCAGCGATGTGTCCGCCATCAAGAAACTGGTGGCGCCGCTGGCGGACCAGCGGATATTGATGGCCAAGGAAACTGTGGCCTACTACGAAAGCCTGCAGGAATTCCGCATCGCAGAGTCCAGCGACGGCGAGGTCATCGGCTGTGGAGCGCTGCACGTGATGTGGGAGGACCTCGCGGAAGTCCGCACCCTGGCCGCGTCCGAGGACTGGCGCGGCAAGGGCGTGGGGCACGTGCTGGTGGAGAGCCTGCTCGAGGAAGCGCGCGCCCTGGGCGTGGCCCGCGTCTTTTGCCTGACGTTCGAGGTGGACTTTTTCAGGCGCCACGGCTTCGAAGTGATGGCTGACCAGTCAGCAGTGGACCCCGTGGTGTACTCCGAGCTCCTGCGCTCGCATGACGAGGGCGTCGCCGAGTTCCTGGACCTTGCCAGGGTCAAGCCCAACACGCTTGGCAACACCCGGATGATCCGGGCGCTCTAGGACCCGCCCCAAGAATCGGTTGCAGCCGCCTGACCTGCGCATACTTGTTTTATTCGAATTGATGGATAAACTATGTGTGGCCGGGTTGGGGGACCCAAGGGAAGGGACAGTCATTGGGGGCTGTCCCTTTTCTGCGTCTAAAGGACGGACCGCCGGGCGGCATCCGGGAACCTACCGCTGCCGGGCCTGCCGGTAGTAGGGTCAAGGTGACATTCTCCAGGAAGCAGAGCCAGGAGCACCGCCATGAAAAAACTCATCAATGATCCCCGGGCCGTAGTCGAAGAATCAGTACAGGGCTTCGGCCTGGCCTACCCCAATCTGGTTACCGTCAGCACAGACCCCACCTACATCACCCGCAAGGACGCGCCGGTGGGCGGCAAGGTGGGGCTGGTCTCCGGAGGAGGCAGCGGGCATGAACCGCTGCACGCCGGCTTCGTGGGGCTGGGAATGCTCGACGCCGCTGTGCCGGGGGCGGTGTTCACCTCACCGACGCCGGACCAGATCCTTCCGGCGACCCTCGCGGCCAACTCAGGAGCCGGCGTCGTCCATATCGTGAAGAACTACACCGGTGACGTTTTGAACTTTGAAACGGCGGCCGAACTCGCGGAGGCTGAGGGCGTCAGCGTCCGCACCGTCCTTGTCAATGACGACGTCGCCGTTGAGGACTCCCTGTACACGGCCGGGCGCCGCGGCGTGGGCGGAACCGTGCTGGTGGAGAAGCTTGCCGGCGCCGCCGCGGAGAGGGGCGATGACCTGGACGCGGTGGCGGCGGTCGGTGAACGCGTCAACGCCAACGTCCGCACCATGGGTGTGGCGCTGTCCGCATGCACCGTCCCGCACGCGGGCACCCCCAGCTTCGACCTGGCCGAAGACGAGATCGAGATCGGCATCGGCATCCACGGTGAGCCCGGCCGGCACCGGATCCCCATGGAGAACGCCGACGGCATCACGGACCGCCTGCTGGAACCTGTCCTTTCCGATCTGGGAATCACGTCGGGGGACAGGGTCCTCCTGTTCGTCAACGGCATGGGCGGCACGCCGCTGAGCGAGCTGTACATCGTCTACCGGCGGGCGGCGCAGGTCCTCGCGGACCGTGGTGCCACGGTGGACCGTTCTCTGGTGGGCAACTACATCACCGCCCTGGAAATGCAGGGCTGCTCCATCTCGGTCCTGAGGCTGGACGGTGAGCTCACCGAACTGTGGGACGCGCCGGTGCACACGGCCGCGCTCCGCTGGGGCGTGTAACCGTGGCGCTTGATGTCACCTGGGCGGTGAAGTGGCTGACCCTGTCCGCCCAGGCTATGGCCGAGCACCGGGTGGAGCTGATCGAACTCGACCGGGCGATCGGGGATTCGGACCACGGGGAAAACATGGACCGGGGCTTCCAGGCTGTCCTGGACAAGCTGGCTGAGGCCCCGCCGCAGACCCCCGGTGCCGCCCTGAAGCTGACAGCCATGACCCTGATGTCAAAGGTCGGCGGGGCGGCCGGGCCGCTCTACGGCACAGCTTTCCTCCGTGCGGCAGCATCCTTGGGTGACGCGGCCGAAATAGAACCCGCAGCCTGGGCGGGCGCCCTTGCCGCTGCCCGCGACGGCATCGTGGCGCGCGGGAAGGCCGAGTCCGGGGACAAGACAATGGTGGATGCCTGGACGCCGGCCGTGGACGCTGCCCGGAAAGCCGCGCTGGACGGCAACGGTGATGTCCTCACCGTCCTGGTGGCGGCGGCCGAGGCTGCCGAAGCGGGCGCCGTTGCCACCGACCCCATGGTGGCGCGGAAGGGCCGCGCGAGCTACCTCGGGGAGCGCAGCGCAGGGCACAGGGACCCCGGCGCAGCCTCTTCCGCCCTGATCCTCCGCGCAGCCGTGGGGGCCGCTGCGTGACCGTCAGACTCGTGGTGGTATCCCATAGCGAAAAAATTGCCGACGGCGCCGCGGAGCTTGCCGCGCAAATGGCGCCCGACGTCCTGGTTCTGACAGCCGGTGGCACCACCGACGGAAGGATCGGCACCAGCCTGGAGAAAGTCCTGGCCGCCCTGGACAAGGCGGGCAGCGGCGGCACCGTCATCCTCACTGACCTGGGGTCGGCCGTGATGACCGCCGAATCCGCGCTCGAGTTCGCTGAAGACCCGGAGGCCATGGTGCTGGCGGACGCGCCGCTGGTGGAGGGGCTCGTGGCAGCTGCGGTCGCAGCGCAGGGCGGCGCGGACATGCAGGCGGTGAAGCGGGCAGCCGAGTCCGTGGGCGGTCCCGTCCGCCATCCGGATGACTCCCCGCTGAGTGCTGTTGGCGCAGGGCCGGCCACCGGAAAGGGGCCGGACTTCACGGGCGACTTTGAACTGGTCAACCAGGCCGGGATGCACGCCCGCCCGGCTGCGAAGATAGCCGGCGGGCTGTCCGCGCTGGATGCGGAAGTGACGGTCAACGGGGTGGACGGCGCGTCCATGACGGGACTCATGACGCTGGCTGCCGGCAAGGGGTCCGTGCTGCATGTGGAAGCCTGGGGCGCCGACGCGGAACGGGCAGTGAACTACGTGGGCGGGCTGGTGCAGGCAGGATTCGGGGAGCCGTAGCCTCCGTTCGGTGTCCGGCCGGTGTGTTCCCGCAGGCAGCGGCCCATCCTGCGAATAAGCTCGATGCCATGGAACGGCCCCAGCTCGAAGACAGCCCCGCAGAAATTGAAGTACTGGAAGGTCAAACGTCCGTGGAGGAGCTGCTGGCTGATCTTGGGTTCGAATGGCGGCACAGCACTCCGGCACACGATGCTGCACCCGCGACCGCCGGCGGCGAAGCGTTCGGGCAGCCTGCGCTGTTCTGAGCCACACTGTCCTGAACCACACTGTCCTGAACCACACTGTCCTGAACCGCACCGCGGCTCAGTCCTGCTGGCGCAGCCCTTCGGCGTCCAGTACCACCGCAGCGGTGATGAACCGGCCGCACTGTTCGCCAAACGGATAGTCCCCCCGAGGACGGAACTCGACACTGCGGACGGGCAGTGCCGTCCCGTCCGGTGCGGTTCCCGACGCCGTGACCGTCATGGGGGATTCGGTGAGCGCCTGCAGCATCAGCACCGCGTCCTTGCTGCCGTTCGGAGATGCGGTGGCTGAGCAGACGCCGTTGGTGCAGCCCTGGTCGATGGACGAGTTTCCCGGCCTGAGTTCCACGCTGTCCTCCGTGCACTCGCCGTCCTGGCAGGCCTCAAGGTGCAGGCCTGCCACCTGCTCCGCGTAGCTGGCAGGGATCGTGACCGAGACGGCCGTGGCCTGGGCGATGGCAGGGCAGGGCACCGCGCCGGGGCCGGGACCGCAGGCCGTGGCGAGTCCCGCCGTCGTCATCAAAGCCAAAAGCAGCCCGTGCCTGCGCATACTTCAGCGTAGGACGCCGTGGCCGGAGTATCCCGGGCCCAACCCAAGTGATGCCCGCATTGTTATGCCCGGGGCAGCTGTGACGGCCAAACGGAGACCGGTATAAAAATACACAAGGCCCCGCGTCAGTCCACAGGGAAAATGCTGATGAACCACAGGGAAGCGAGGGCGAAAACCGCGAAGAAGGGGACGATGCACCCCAGCGTTGACCGGGGCCTGGAGGAAACCTGCCGCGACTCGTTGGGATTGGCGGGGTTGTAGGCCACCTCGATTGGGGCGCCCGGCACCGGTTGGCTGGCCAAGGGGACCTCTGATTCGCCGGCAAACAATGTTCCCTGCGGGTCCGTGAACTGGTACATGGGAAAGAAGCGCCGGCTCCGGCTGGATCCGCCGCCGCCATTGGTCCAGCCCGCAACGCTGCCGGTGACGGTGGCCTGCACCTTGGTCCATGATGCGGCCTGCTGCTCATCCCGCTTCGTGGTGCGCACGGCCCGGAGCACTGCGAACACCGCTGCGATGACGAACAGCACCCACACGATGTACAGGATCATCTTCATGGCTTCCCCCTGGTTCCCCGTTTCAAGAAAAGTATGCCAGCCAGCGCATACTTTCCGCTCACCCAGGAAGCCGGTAGCCGCCGTCGTGCATCTCCGCCAAACCGTCGGCAAGCAGGCCCGCCAGCGCCCGCTCCAGCTGTTCCGGCGCCGAGTTGAGCCGGTGCAGGGCGGCCAGCGGCACGCCGATTCCCGTCGGTGCAAAACCCAGGTCCGCTGGCTCGCGGAAGAACATGTCCGGCGGCACCGGAGTTTCGGCCTGCCGGAGCACGGCGACCACGGCGCCGCGGACCTGGCGGTCCGTGCCGTGCCACGCCTGCCCCTTGGGGACGTAGGACGGCGGCGGCTCGCCTGCAGCGCGCCAGGCGCAGAGGTCGCTGACCGGACAGGCGGCGCACTTGGGTGCCCGGGCAGTGCACACGAGCGCCCCCAGCTCCATGACCGCAGCGTTCCACCGCACGGAAGAACCGTCGTCGGCCGGAAGGAGAGAAGCGGCCAGCCGCATCTCCGCCGCGGTGAGGGCAGGGGCCGGCAGCGCAGTACCGGAAACCAGGCGGGCATGGACCCGCCTGATATTGGTGTCCACCACGGTCTCCCGCCGGCCGTAGGCGAAGGAAGCCACGGCGGCCGCCGTATAGCCGCCCACGCCGGGGAGCGCCAGCAGTTCGGGGTACGTGTCCGGGACCTTGCCGTTATGGTCCTGGGCAATGGCTGCTGCAGCAGCGTGCAGCCTCAGTGCCCTGCGCGGATATCCCAGCCGGCCCCAGGCACGCACTGCTTCCCCTGCGGGTTCTCCAGCCAGGGCCGCGGGGGTGGGCCAGCGTTTCAGCCATTCGTGCCACACCGGCAGCACCCGGACAACGGGCGTTTGCTGCAGCATAATCTCGCTGACCAGAATGCCCCAGGGCGGACACGCGGGCTCGCGCCAGGGTAGGTCGCGGGCGGTTTCGCTGAACCAGCCATTGATTCGCCCGTGCAGACGGTCAAGGCCGGCTGCGGTCCCGGCAGCACATGCAGGACCTGCAGGATCGGCAGGGTGCGAGGAAACGGCGGTGGAGGATTCAGTGTCGATGCCAACACTGTAATGGATGTGTTTGGGAGGGCTGAAACGGGATGTGACCAGAGCGTCGGCGGCACGGCGGCGTGGTGGGTGAACAGAAACGGGCCGGTTCTCTAGCCTAGGAGGATGGGCAGGCAAGGCGAATCATCTCCACATGGCAGGGCACCGGCATCCGGTTCCACTGCCGTCCGCAAGCCGAGCGCGGCAGTCTACCGCCGTCGTCGGCTGTTCCTTGGCGGGGCGCTCCTGTTGATCATTGCGCTGGTCAGCAGCTTCGCCGTCGCCGGTGCCTTCAGCGGCAAGCCGGAGCAGGCCTCGTCCACGGCGAACGCGGCATCTGCAGAACCTGCGGCAGGGGCTTCACCGTCGCCGTCTGAACCTGCGCCGACGCCCACACCGTCAGCCACCCCCGGCTGCAACCAGAACCTGGTGACCGTTTCCGGGTCCACTGACAAGGCGGCGTATGGGCCTGGCGAAAACCCTATGCTGACGCTCAAGGTGACCAACGGCGGCACCATGCCCTGCGAAGTCAACATCGGAACATCTCAGATGGAGTTCCTGGTGACGAGCGGCGCGGACCGGATCTTCTCCTCACGGGACTGCCAGGCCAGGAGCGAGGACCTGGTGAAGGTCATTGCGCCAGGAGCCAGCGAGACCGCCAACTTCCCCTGGTCCCGCACCCGGAGCGTGGAGGGTTGCCAGCCCATCGAAGCCAAACCGGGCGGTGGCGGTGCGTACTACATTTTCACGGCGAAGCTCGGGTCCAAGGCCAGCCCCAAGGCTGTCTTCCAGCTCAACTAGCATCGATTGCTCCGTAAATGCCGTTTTCAGCCTCCAAAACGACGTTTACGGAGCAATCGAGGGGGCTAGAGGAAGCGGTCCAGCAGGCTTGCTTCCGCCATCCGGCTCAGGCCCTCACGGACGGTGCGGGCGCGCTGGTCGCCGATCCCGTCAACCGTCATCAGGTCATCGATGGTGGCGGCCATCAGGAACTGCAGCCCGCCAAAGTGGTCCACCAGGCGGTCCGCAACGGCCTTGGGGACTGCCTTCAGCCCGGACAGCAGGCGGTAGCCGCGCGGCTGCACCACCGCGTCGAGATTGGCCTCACCGCCTGCGAACCCGACAATTCCGGAAATCTTGCCAAGGTCGATCAGCTCCGTGGGGCCAAGGCTGACCAGTGCGCTGACGGCGTTCTCGATGTCCTCCGGGGTGGCGTCCGGGGCGCCGTAATCGCGGATGATGACGTCGCTGCCGGGACCCCGGCCAACCGTGAGCTCATCGAGCTGGAGGGAGAGGAGGCGGCCGTCCTCACCGAGTTCCAGGACGTACTGGGCTATTTCCTCGGAGATCCGGCGGACCATTTCCTGCCGCTGCAGGGTCACGGCCACGTCCCGCACGGTCACCATGGCCTCGATTTCCAGGGCCGAGAGTGAACTGGTGACTTGGTCGAGGCGCGAGCGGTAGCGCTCCAGCGTTGCGAGGGCCTGGTTGGCGCGGGCAAGGACTTTCTCCGAGCCCTCCAGGACGTGCCTCAAACCGTTGACGTACAGGGCGATGATCTGCATGGACTGGCTGACTGAAATGACCGGCACCCCGGTCTGGATGGCAACGCGCTCGGCGGTGCGGTGCCGGGTGCCGGACTCCTGGGTTTCAATGCTGGAGTCCGGGACAAGCTGGACGGCCGCGCGGAGGATGTTGCCGGCGTCCTTGTCGCAGATGATGGCGCCGTCCATCTTGGCGAGTTCGCGGAGCCGGGTGGGGGAGAAGTCGATGCCGATGTCGAAGCCGCCGGAGCAGATGGAGTCGATGGTCCGGTCCGAGCCAAGGACGATCAGCGCGCCGGTGCGGCCCCGCAGGATCCGCTCCAGGCCGTCACGAAGCGGGGTTCCGGGAGCCACTCTGCCCAGGGTGGCCCTGAGTGATTCTTCGGGGCTCCGCGCCATAGTGTTCCCTTCAAAGGTGCGGACCGCCGCCCGCAGGATTGCCGGCTTCAGCAGGTTGCCGGCAGGACCAGAAAATGCTCTGTTTCCCGCAAGCTCAATGATAGGGGCAAGAAACAGCCTCTTCCGCACGGGCAAGCCCTAAAGTGCCTCATTAGGGAGTGCGGGAACAGGGGTCCGGAACGCGTCCGACGACGGGCGGCAGGGTGGGCATTTCGGCCCGCCTGCCGGCAGGCTGATACGGCGGTTTGATCCTGGCTGCCCTAGGCCGGGTTCGACAGCGAAGCCAGCGTCCTGGTGTTGCTGTCCCAGAGGCGGGCTTCCGTGCAGCGGCCCGACAAACGCAGGTCCAGCAGGTCCATGGCCGCCCCGAGCTGGTGCGCGGGGACACGGCGGGCAAGGGTGACATGCGGTGTCCAGGCGCCCGGCCGGGTAAGCGGCAGGGCCCCGAAGATGCCCTCATGGAGGAGGCGGTGCAGTTCAAGGAGCCGGCGGGTCACCACCACGGAGCGGGCCAGGACATACGCTCCCGTCCGCGCGGGGAAGATGTGGACGCCGGAAAAGCTGATGTCCAGGGGCAGCCGCTGCCACAGGTTCCGGAGGGTGTCCGGCAGTTGCATGTCCGCGCCGGCCGCAAGGGTGATGTGGGGACTGTTGCTGGGCGAGGTATGGCCTGCCAGGCTGGGAATCCCGGCTTCCGCGAGCCTCGCCCAGTCAGCCCTGATGGCGGAATCAGTGGAGTCCCCGAAGGTCAGCTCAATGCTCTGCATCCACCCATCATGCCGCCCACCACGGCCCAGGCTGCGCCCGGACGGCGGGAGCGGGGTCAGCGCATCCGCTCCCGCAGCATCCGTTCCAAGTCCCTGCTGACTTTCGTCAGCGACGCCGCCCTGAGCGCTTTCTGCTCGGCGGGTGTCTGGGTTCCCCGGCGGTGCTCGGCTGCCGGACGGGCCTGGTCACGCTCTCCGGCTGCGGCCAGTCCCGTGGCCAGGGGATCGAAGAAGAGGTTGCCGGAAAAGGAGATGCCCTGCACTGTTCAGGTCCTTTCCATGCGCCGGCAGAAGCCGTCCCGCGCCGGGTTGTCTTTGGTCATCATTCGGCCACGCTAACGGGAGGTCGTTTCACGGCCTTGAACGTCCGGTTTCGCGGGTGTTAAGCGGGCGCCGCCGCCGGTTTGCCGCCCTGCGATAAACTGGAACTTGGCCGTTTGCCAGCCCGTTTCCCCGGCCCCAACGCCGCAGTGCCTCACAGGCAGCGCCCGGGTAGTCCCAACCGCAGCGAAAGTAGCACCGTGTCCCAAGATGTCCTGACCCCCGCCCGGATCTCCGGTATTCACAAAGAGGCGGGCCGGCGTCGGACCTTTGCTGTCATTTCACACCCTGACGCAGGCAAGTCCACCCTGACCGAAGCGCTTGCCTTGCACGCCAAGGTGATCGGCACTGCCGGTGCCTCCAGCGGCAAGGCCAACCGCAAGGAAACCGTGTCCGACTGGATGCAGATGGAGAAGGACCGCGGCATTTCCATCAGCTCCGCGGCGCTCCAGTTCTCCTACCGGGACACCGTCATCAACCTGCTGGACACGCCCGGCCACGCCGACTTCTCCGAGGACACCTACCGGGTGCTGGCCGCCGTCGACTGCGCCGTGATGCTCGTGGACGCGGCCAAGGGCCTGGAAACGCAGACCATGAAGCTGTTCGAGGTCTGCAAGCAGCGCAACCTGCCCATCATCACCGTCATCAACAAGTGGGACCGTCCCGGCCTGGACGCACTGGCCCTGATGGACGAAATCACCGAACGCACCGGCCTGCAGCCCATGCCCCTGACCTGGGCCGTGGGCATCTCCGGCGATTTCCGCGGTGTCTGGGACCTCCGCAACGACCGTTTCGCCCGGTTCCAGCGCAACAACGCCGGCGCGCAGATCGCCCTCACCGAGTACTTCACGCCCGAGGAAGCAGCCGAGAGCCAGGGCAGCAACTGGACGGACGCCGTGGACGAGGCCGGACTGGTGATCGAATCGAACCTGGAGTTCGACGTCGAGGCGTTCCATGCAGGCAAGGCCACCCCCATCCTGTTCAGCTCCGCCGCGCTCAACTTCGGCGTCAAGGAACTGCTGGACGCACTGGTGGATTTCGCTCCGCCGGCAGCCCCGCGCCCCGACGTGGACGGCAACCCGCGTCCGGTGGAATCCCCCTTCTCCGGCTTCGTGTTCAAGGTGCAGGCCGGCATGAACAAGGCCCACCGCGACCATGTGGCCTTCATCCGGGTGTGTTCCGGCGTCTTTGAGCGCGGCATGGTGGTCACGCAGACCCGCACCGGGAAGTCGTTCGCCACAAAGTACGCCCAGCAGGTGTTCGGCCGGGAACGCGAAGTGATCGACGAGGCCTATCCCGGAGATGTCGTGGGCCTGGTCAACGCGTCCTCCCTGCGCGTGGGGGACAGCCTCTTCCTCGAAGGGCCTGTCGAATACCCCGCCATCCCGCTGTTCGCCCCCGAGCACTTCCAGGTGGCCCGCTCCAAGGACCCCAGCAAGTTCAAGCAGTTCCGCCGGGGCATCGAACAGCTCGAACACGAGGGCGTCATCCAGGTGCTCCGCTCCGACGTCCGCGGCGACCAGGCGCCGGTGCTTGCCGCCGTCGGGCCCATGCAGTTCGAGGTGGTGGAGGACCGCATGGCGCATGACTTCAGCGCCCCCATGCGGCTGGAACGCCTGCCCTACTCCCTCGCCAGGATCTCGACGGTGGACGCCATGCCGGCACTCGCCAACGTTATCGGCGCCGAGGTGCTTTTGCGGTCCGACGGCGAGTACCTCGCCCTGTTTAACGACGTATGGGCCCTGCGCCGCATTGAGAAGAACCACCCGGACCTCACCCTCATGCCCATCGGCACCCACAACCCCGCAAAGTAGGAACCGTGAACGCAGGCCCCAACAGCGCAGTTCAGCCCCGCGCCATCATCACCGGCGCCGGAACCATCAACCCTGTGGGTTCCACGGTCTCCGAGACCTGGGCCGGCCTGGTCGCGGGGAAATCCGGCATCGCCGCCCTTGACGATGCCTGGACCGAACAGCTGCCCGTGAAGATCGCCGGGCAGGTCACCGCGGACCTCTCGGAGCACCTGAGCACCCGCGAGATGAAGCGGATGGACCGGTGCGGGCAGCTGGCGCTTATTGCTGCCCGGGAGGCGTGGGCCCAGGCCGGCGCCCCGGACGTGGACCCGGAGCGTTTCGCCGTGGTGATCGGATCAGCCTACGGAGGCCTGGGTTCCACGCTGGAGCAGGACCGGACCCTCGCCGCCTCGGGCCCCCGCAAGGTCTCGCCGCACACGCTCACCAGGCTGATGGTCAACGGCCCCGCGGCCTGGGTGTCCATCGACCTCGGCGCCCGCGGCGGTGCGCGGACGCCTGTCAGCGCGTGCGCCTCCGGGGCTGAGGCGATTGTCCAGGCCGCCGAGATGATCCGCTCAGGAGCGGCCGACGTCGTTATTGCCGGCGGCGTTGACGCCTCCGTAAATGACCTCGTGATCACGGGTTTCTCCCAGATCCGCGCGCTGTCCACCCGCAACGATGATCCCCAGCGCGCATCACGTCCGTTCGACGGCGGCCGCGACGGCTTTGTCCTCGCCGAAGGCGCTGCCGTGGTGGTGCTGGAGAGCGAAGAGCACGCCCGCGCCCGCGGCGCCGCAATGCTGGGGGCCGTTGCCGGCGGAGCGGTAACGTCAGACGCCAACGACATCGTGGCAGCCGACCCCGCCATGCAGCGGCGGGTCATGCAGAAGGCCCTCGAATCCGCGGGCCTGGCTGCGGAAAACATCGGCTTTATCCACGCCCACGCCACCTCCACACCGGTGGGGGACAAGCTTGAAGGCCAGGCCATCAACGCGATCTTTGGAGCGGACGTGCCGGTCACGTCCACCAAGGGCCACACCGGCCACCTGCTCGGCGGCGCCGGCTCCCTAGCGGCCGTGGTGGTTGTCGAGGCGCTGCGGACCGGCCTGCTGCCCGGGACCCTGAACGTCCAGGAGCTGGACCCCGAGGTGGACCTCAACGTTGTTACCGAAGACGCCCACCGGCTCCAGCCGGGCTACAGCCCGGCCGGGCTGGTGAACGCCTTCGGCTTCGGCGGGCACAGTGTTGCCCTGGTGATCACCGGCGCCTAGGCCCTGCAAGTCGGCCGATCACCCCGTCGCGCCCTACATCGCACCCGCATGTGGACAACGCACCCCGCGTGCGGGGGTGCACTGACCATTTACGGGTGCCCGACGTGCGGCTAGCCGGGGAGAAGGTAAGTCCTAGGCCTCCGCGCGGACCTGCTCCACCAGCGCATCGAGAACGGGCAGTTGCCCCTTCACCAGCTTGAGCCGGGCTTCCGGTTCGGGGAACCAGCGGGCATCGTCGATTTCCGGGTAGTCCTGGATCCGGCCTGACCCTTTGGGCCACTCCAGCGGAAACGTGTTGCTGGCGATCCGTTCCGGCTGGAAGTCCTGCTCCGCGGTAAAGACGGTGATGACCTTGCCGGAGGGCTGCCTGAAGGCCCCGAGCAGCCGGTAGTCCGCAGCCGGAGCCGCAGTCCCCATTTCCTCCGCAAACTCACGCAGCGCAGCGGCCAGGGGATCCTCGTCCTCCCCGTATTCGCCCTTGGGGATGGACCAGGCATGGGCGTCCTTGCGGGCCCAGAACGGACCGCCCATATGGGCTATCCACACCTCGAAGCCGCCTGGAGCCGCCCTCCGGTACAGCAGGATTCCGGCGCTTAGAACGGGCATCTTTCCTCCGGTGGGTGGTTGTTTGAAAACAGACGGAAGTTGCCGTCCAACGTTAACCCGCAGTTCACGGTGCTGCTTTAGGTTATTCCTTCAGGCACTCTGCTCGAAGGGACCAGTCATGGCCAGTATTGCCGAGGTGTTGGGACGTCTGACGCCGGAAGAACTAGATGAGCTCCACAGCCTTGGTCCACAGGGCCACCTGCCGCGGTACCTGGTTGACGCCCTGGACCGGGCGGCCGGCGGTCCCGGCTCCGGCCGCGGCTATTACGTGCCCACCGGCAACGTGAACAGCACCGGCGGGCCGCTGCTGGTGCTCCGCAGCGACGTGTCCGGCTGGCTGCTCAACTCCCGGCGTGACGACCCCGATTCGCTGCCACGCCACAACAGCTAACTAACCAATCAGCAGGCTCAACGCCTCGGTGAGATGCTCCACTTCCCGGACGGAAAAACCGGCCGGGATGGGCCCCGGCCCTGCATGGCTGGCCGGAACAACGGCGTGCGTAAACCCGAGCCGGTGCGCTTCCTGGATGCGCTGGTTGATGCCTGGTACCGGCCGGACCTCGCCGGCCAGGCCCACCTCGCCAAAAGCGATGAGCCGGATGGGGAGCGGTTTGCGCGCTTTTGCCGATGCTACGGCCAGGGCAACTGCAAGGTCCGTTGCCGGCTCGCTGAGCTTCACACCGCCCACGGTGGCCACATAGGAATCATCCTTGTGCAGCAGCGTTCCCGCGCGCTGCTGCAGGACAGCCAGCAGCATGGAAACCCGCGAGGAGTCCAGGCCGCTGGTGGCACGCCTCGGCTGGGAATTGGGGCTCTCCGCCAGCAGGGACTGCACCTCGGCCAGCAGAGGGCGCCGGCCCTCCATGGTGACCGTGATGCAGGTGCCGGATACGGGTTCCTTGGTGCGGCTGACAAAGAGCCCGCTGGGATCAGCCAGGCCCTGGATGCCGTCCTCGTTCAGGTCGAAGCAGCCAACATCATCCGTGGGCCCGTAACGGTTCTTGACGGCACGGAGCAGCCGGAGCCGCGAATGCCGCTCGCCCTCGAACTGGCACACCACGTCCACCAGGTGCTCCAGCAGCCGCGGCCCGGCAATGGAGCCGTCCTTGGTCACGTGGCCCACCAGGAGGGTGGTCATGTTGCGCCGCTTGGCCGCAGCGATAATGGACGCTGCCACTTCGCGGACCTGCGAAACGCCGCCGGCGCTGCCATCAACGTCGGCGCTGCTGAGGGTCTGCACCGAGTCCACGATCAGCAGCCGCGGCTCAATCTTCTCCACCTGCCCCAGAGCCTGGCCCAGGTCCGTTTCCGCGGAGAGGTAGAGCGATTCGGCCACGGCGTCGATCCGCTCGGCGCGGAGCTTCACCTGGGCCGCGGATTCCTCACCGGTCACGTACAACACGTCCTGTGCGGTCCGGGCGAACTTCGCCGCAACGTCCAGCAGCAGGGTGGACTTGCCCACCCCGGGTTCACCGGCCAGCAGGATCACGGCGCCCGGAACCAGGCCGCCTCCCAGCACCCGGTCCAGCTCATCAACGCCCGTGGGCAGGAAGGCGGCCGTGGTGGCATCCACCTCGGCAATCCGGCGGGCCGGCTCCAGGACTGTAGTGGCCGCCGTCGTCCGCGCAACAGCGGCGCCGGTCTCCTCAACGGTGCCCCACGCCTGGCACTCGCCGCACCGGCCCACCCACTTGACCGTGGTCCAGCCGCACTCAGCACATTTGTAGGCGGGCGCCTTGGAGGTCCGGGAAGTCTTTGTTGCCATGGGTTCCACCCTAGTGGCGGGCACTGACAATCTCCGGCACAGCACTTGCCTGTGATCCATGCCATCTGTATAGTCGAACCTCGAAGGCAATTTCGCCTACAGGATTGTTACCCGTGAATGGGGCAAGACCTGAGAAGCACACTATGTGCGTCTCGGGTCTTTTTTTGTGCCCAAAAATAGACAGAGAGGTCTGACATGGCAACTGTGGACTACCGGTCTCTGGCCGGAGACATCCTCCAGGGGGTGGGCGGCGAAAGGAACATCGCCAGCGCCACCCACTGCGCAACCAGGCTCCGGCTCAAGCTGCGCGACGACAGCAAGGCGGACCAGGCCGCAATCGAGAAACTGCCCGGCGTGATCACCGTGATGAAAGCCGGCGGACAATTCCAGGTTGTCATCGGCAATAACGTTCCCACGGTCTACGCCGAGCTCGGCAAGATCACCAAGCTCACCGATGACGACGCCGGAAGCGATGAACCCGTTGCACACGGCAACCTCTTCAACCGCTTCATCGACCTGATCGCCTCAATTTTCTCGCCGGTCATCTGGCCGCTGGCCGCAGCCGGCTTGCTCAAGGCGTTCCTGAGCATGGCCACCCAGTTCGGCTGGCTTGACCCCGCATCGCAGACCAACGTGATCCTGGCAGCCACCGCGGACGCCATCTTCTACTTCCTGCCGGTGTTCCTGGCAGTCACCGCTGCGAAACGGTTTAAAACGAACCAGTTCACCTCCATGGCCATCGCCGGTGCTCTGGTCTACCCGAGCATCGTGGCGCTCGCGGCCCAGGCCGAACCCGTCAACTTCGCCGGTATTCCCATGGTGATGATGAACTACACCAGTTCGGTCCTGCCCATCATTGTGGCGGTCTGGCTGCAGGGGTACGCGGAGCGCTTCCTGACGCGCGTGCTCCCTTCGGCGATCCGGAACTTCACTACACCGCTGCTGACGCTCTTAGTCATGGTGCCGCTGGTCCTCCTCACTGTCGGTCCGGTCACCACCTTTGCCGCGCAGGGCCTGTCCGCAGGCATCAACGCAGCCTTCACGTTCGCTCCGTGGCTGGCCGGCGCCGTCATGGGCGGCTTCTGGCAGGTCTTCGTCCTCTTCGGCCTGCACTGGGGCCTGGTTCCGGGCATGCTCAACGAGATCTCCACCCAGGGCTACTCCCTCCTGATGGGCCCGCTGCTTGCGGCGGTCCTGGGCCAGGCAGCCGCCACGCTCGCGGTGTTGTTCCGCACCCGTAACAAGGCCCGCCGTACCGTGGCAGGTCCTGCCGCGTTGTCCGGATTCCTTGCCGGCATCACCGAGCCAGCCATCTACGGCGTCAACCTGCCCCTCAAGAAGCCTTTCTACTTCGGCATCGCCGGCGGTGTTGTTGGCGGCGCCATCGCAGCGGCCGGCGGCAGCGGTGCCACGGCGTTCGTGTTCCCGTCCCTGCTTGGCCTCCCCGCCTTCAGCCAGGTGGGCAACTTTGGCCTGCAGCTGCTGGGCACCGGCTCCGCCGTCCTCATCGCATTCCTCCTGACCTTCTTCTTCGGACCGCGTGAAGACGAAGCAGCAGCAGTGTCCGACGCCGGCATTCCCGTTCCGGAAGCATCTTCCGTTGCGCTGCCGGCAGCTTCCCCGGCCACGGCATCCGCGGCGGCAGGAACCGGCGCTGTTGCGCCGGGCACGGTTGACATCGTTGCTCCCGTCGCGGGAAGTGCCGTGGCGCTGGCTGATGTCCAGGACAAGGTGTTCGCATCCGGTGCCATGGGCAAGGGCCTGGGCATCATCCCGGCGGATGGGCACATCTACTCACCCATCACCGGAACCATCAAGGCCGCCATGAAGACCGGCCACGCGTTCGGCATCAAGTCCGAGGACGGCGTTGAGGTCCTGGTCCACATCGGCATCGACACTGTCCAGCTGCAAGGGCGTGGCTTTGAAGCCGCTGTCACGCGGGGCCAGCAGGTCCGCGCGGGAGACCTTCTCGCCGTCGTCGACCTGGACGTGGTGACCGAAGCCGGTTACGACACCACCACCCTGGTAATGGTCACCAACACGGCCCAGCTTGGCAGCGTGGAACCGGTGGCCGGCGGCACGCTCGCCCACGGGGACACTGCCATCACCGTCCGCGTCTAAGCCTCCGCTAACCCCGGGCCGCCATTACCCCTGGCACCCACTTCCAGTCCCGCTGGCATTTTCCAGACCCACTGACAAAGGAACGATCAACTGTGACCACCACTTTCCCCGAAGGATTCCTCTGGGGCGGAGCAACTGCCGCCAACCAGATCGAAGGCGCCTACAACGAGGGCGGCAAGGGCCTGTCCATCCAGGATGTGATGCCCAGGGGCATCACGGAGATTCCCACTGAGGGGCCGACTCCGGAGAACCTCAAGCAGGTGGCGATTGATTTCTACCACCGCTATGCGGAGGACATCGCCCTTTTCGCGGACATGGGGTTCAAGGTGTTCCGCTTCTCCATCGCGTGGAGCCGGATCTTCCCGCTGGGCGACGAAGAAACCCCCAACGCCGAAGGCCTGGCCTTCTACTCCCGTGTCCTGGATGAACTGGAGAAGCACGGCATCGAGCCGTTGGTGACCATCAGCCACTACGAGACCCCGCTGCACCTGGCCAGGAAGTACAACGGCTGGACCAACCGGGAGCTGATCGGCTTTTATGAGCGCTATTGCCGCGCCCTGTTCGAGCACTTCGGGGGCAGGGTGAAGTACTGGCTCACGTTCAATGAGATCAACTCCGTGATCCACGAGCCGTTCATGTCCGGCGGCATTCCCACCCCCAAGGACCAGCTCACCAAGCAGGACCTCTACCAGGCAATCCACCACGAACTGGTGGCCTCCGCGCGCGCCACGAAACTGGCGCGAGAGCTGATGCCCGGCGCGCAGGTGGGCTGCATGATCCTCGCGCTGCCCACCTACCCGCTCACCCCGGACCCCTCGGACGTGGTGGCGGCCATGCTCACTGCCCAGGACAGCTACGCGTTCGGTGACATCCACTGCCGCGGCGAGTATCCCGGCTACCTGCTGCGGTACTTCCGGGACAACGGGATCGAGCTGGAGATCACCGCGCAGGACCGCGAGGACCTGAAAAACACCGTGGATTTCGTGTCCTTCAGCTACTACATGAGCATCTGCGAGACCGCCGATCTGGCCAAGAAGACCAAGGGGCCCGGCAACATCATGGGCGGCGTTCCCAATCCCACCCTCAAGGCGTCCGAGTGGGGCTGGCAGATCGACCCGCAGGGGCTGCGCGTGGCACTGAATGACTACTGGGACCGCTGGCAGAAGCCGCTGTTCATCGTGGAGAACGGGCTGGGCGCCGTGGACAAGCTGGTGGAGGTCGACGGCGAAAAGACCGTCATTGACGATTACCGCATCGGCTACCTTAACGACCACCTGGTGCAGGCCCGTGAGGCGGTTGAGGACGGCGTCCAGCTGATGGGTTACACCTCCTGGGGCTGCATCGACCTGGTCAGCGCCTCCACCGCCCAGATGAGCAAGCGCTACGGCTTCATCTACGTGGACAGGAACGACGACGGCACGGGCTCCATGGAGCGCTACCCCAAGAAGTCCTACGGTTGGTACCAGGAAGTCATCGCCACCAACGGTGCCAGCCTGAAAGACTAACGCCACCCGGAACGACAAACACCACCCTAAGGACAAGAACTCCCACTCCGGGGGTATCCCGCTTCAACGATGAAAGGAGGACGGCGTGGAGGTCCTGCGCGTATTCAACAACAACGTCGTCCTCGCCCGGGCCGCGGACAGGGGAGAGGTCATCCTCACCGGCCGCGGCCTGGGCTTCCAGGCAAAGCCCGGCCAGCAGGTGGATGAGGCCAAGGTGGTCCGAGTCTTCGTCCCCGAGGACGGCCGCAACGCTGACAACTTCGGCGCGCTGGTGGCGGCCATCCCGCCCGAGCACCTCGCACTGGCAGACCAGGCACTGGACATTGCCCGTGGCGGACTGCGCGGGCCGCTGAACTCCACCACCGTGGTGGCCCTGGCGGACCACCTGAGCTTCGCCATCAAACGTTTGCGGCAGGGCCTGAACATCGAATATCCGCTCCGGGCCGAGGTGGCCCACCTCTACCCGGACGAGCTGCGCATGGCTCAGCAGATCGTGGACTTCGTCAACGCCCGGCTCGAGGAAGCCCTGCCCCGCGACGAGGCCGTGGCCGTGGCACTGCACCTGGTCAACGCCGGGTTCGCCAGCGGCGACCTCTCCTACACCTACCAGATGACCGGCGTCTTCGCGCAGCTGTTCGAAGTCCTGGAACAGGCCTATGGCCGTTCCTTCGACCGGGAGACCGTCAACGCGGCACGCTTCATCACCCATCTGCGGTACTTTTTCGTCCGCGCCCACACCGGGCGGCAGCTGGCCGAGGGGGCAACAGGGCTGGGGTCCGCCATCCGGGAGGCGTACCCGGGGGCATTCGGCACCGCACTGAAACTCCAGGCCGTCCTGGAACTCCGGCTCGGCAAGCCCCTCACCGACGACGAAGTCACCTACCTCACCCTGCACGTGGCCCGCATGGCCGATGACCTGCGCCTGAGCCAGAACGCAGAAACTCCTTCCTGACCAGCGCCGTCCTAGCGGCGGCGGGAGGATCATGAATGTTGAGAGAGCGCTCTCTTGACAGTGATCCGCGCCACGCCTACAGTTGAGGAACTTGCCAGAGAGCGCTCTCTCAGCGCCGGAAGTTCCCACAAAGGAGTGACGTTGAAATTCGTACGCCGACACACAGCGACCGCTATCGCGGGCGTGGCAGCCATGGCCCTGATGGCCACAGGCTGCAGCAGCAGTTCGGAACAAGCAGCAAGCGCTGACAATCCCGTAGAGCTCACGGTCACCACCTTCGGGACCTTCGGCTACGACGATCTCTACGCCGAATACGAGGAGGCCAATCCCGGCGTCAAGGTCAAGGCCACCAATATCGACCGCGGGTCCAATGCCCGCACCGACGCCTTCACCAAGCTGGCAGCAGGATCCGGGCTCAGCGATGTCGTGGCCATCGAGGAGGGCTGGCTGGGTTCCATCATGGAAGTATCGGACCAGTTCGTGGACCTCAACGAGCACGGTGCAGCTGACATCAAGGACAACTGGGTGGACTGGAAGTTCCAGCAGGGCACGGATCCGGACGGCCGCGTCATCGGCTACGGAACCGACATCGGTCCGCAGGGACTCTGCTACAACGGCAAGCTCTTCGAAGCTGCGGGAATGCCCAGCGACCGCGAATCGGTGGCCGAGCTCTTTGGTGGCGGGGACGCCACCTGGGAAACCTACTTCAAGCTCGGGGAGCAGTACAAGGCGGCCACCGGCAAGGCGTGGTATGACCAGTCCGGTTTCGTCTGGAACTCCATGGTGAACCAGATGGAAGAGGGCTACTACACCAAGGACGGGGAGCTGAACATCGAAGGCAACCCCGAGATGAAGGACAAGTTCGAGATGCTTGCGGCCGGCACGGCGGCCGGTCTGTCCGCCAACCAGACCCAGTGGGACTGGGGTAACGGCAAGGCATTCGTTGACGGCTCCTTCGCCACTTTCGTCTGCCCCGGCTGGATGCTCGGCACCATCAAGGGCCAGCTGGAATCTGCGGGCGGCGGCACGGAGAGCGGCTGGGACTTCGCCGACGTATTCCCGGGCGGAGCCTCCAACTGGGGCGGAGCATTCCTGTCAGTACCCAAGACGTCAGAGCACCCTGCCGAAGCCGCAAAGCTGGCAGCCTGGCTGACCGCACCCGAGCAGCAGGTCAAGCAGTCTGCTGCCGCGAACAACTTCCCCAGCACGCTCAAAGCGCAGGAGAAGCTGGTGGCCGATGCCACTCCGAACGTGGTGTTCAACAACGCCCCCACCGGCGTCATCCTTGCCAACCGCGCCAAGGGTGTGGTGGCCCAGTTCAAGGGGCCGGATGATTCCGTGATCCAGGAAAACGTGTTTGGTCCGGCGCTCAAAATGCTCGACGCCGGAACGGCCGACGCTGACAAGGCCTGGTCCGAAGCGCTGACCCTCCTCAACGACCTGGTCGTAAACAACTAGCAACACCCGCTGTGGGGCCTCCCGGAAGGGAGGCCCCCCGATGGAGGGCTAAAGCCCAATGACAACCACCATGAACCGCCCCGCCAAACCCCTGGCGGCCATCAAACCCAAGCCCACCTTCAAACAGAGGCTCAACGTCTTCGACGTCAAAGCATCGCCCTACCTCTACATCGCACCGTTCTTCATCCTCTTCGCACTCGTGGGACTGTTCCCGCTGGTCTACACCTTCGTGGTCAGCCTCTTCGACTGGCACCTCCTCAAGGGCCAGGGAGACTTCGTGGGCCTGCAGAACTTCTCGGAAGTCCTCCAGGACCGCTTCTTCTGGAACTCCCTGTTCAACACGGTCAGCATCTTCCTGCTGTCCGCCATCCCGCAGCTTGCCGTGGCGCTTTTCCTGGCCGCAGTGCTGGACCAGAACCTCCGCGCCAAAACCTTCTGGCGGATGAGCGTGCTCCTGCCCTACATCGTCACCCCGGTGGCGGTGGCCATGATCTTCACCAACATGTTCGGCGAACAGTACGGCCTCATCAACAACGTCCTGGGAAATTTTGGCCTGGATCCGGTGATGTGGAAGAGCGAGACCCTGCCCAGCCACATTGCCATCGCCACCATGGTGAACTGGCGCTGGACCGGCTATAACGCCCTCATCCTGCTGGCCGCAATGCAGGCCGTTCCCCGCGACCTGTACGAGTCCGCGGCGCTGGACGGCGCCGGAGCCCTCCGCCGCTTCTTCAGCATCACCCTGCCGAGCATCAGGCCCACCATGGTGTTTGTTGTCATTACCTCCACCATCGGCGGCCTGCAGATCTTCACCGAACCCCGGCTGTTCGATCCCGCAACCGCAGGCGGCTCCCAGCGGCAGTTCCAGACCACCGTGCTGTACCTCTGGGAAATGGCCTTCCAGCGCCAGAACTTCGGCAAGGCGTCCACCATCGCCTGGCTCCTCTTCCTGATCATCGTGCTGTTCGGTGTCATCAATTACCTGATCTCACGTCGCATCGCCACCGCCGATGCCGCAAAGCCCTCCCGGACAACAAGAAGAGCCCGCAAACGCGCTGAAAGGACTACGCGATGAGCATCATCGAAGGGTCGCCCCGTGCGGCCGCCGGCGTCTTGCCCACAGAAAATAAGCCTTCCGGCCGCCCGGCGCCCCTCCGCAAGCGCTTTGTAGGCTCCGGCGAAAAGCCCGGGTTCCTGACCTACGGATTGCTCCTCGCCTTCCTGGTGTCCTCGGCCTACCCGCTGTGGTGGTCCGCCGTCATTGGCAGCCGCTCCAACGAGGCCCTCGGCGAAACCTGGCCGCCACTGCTGCCCGGAGGGAATTTCTGGACCAACGTGGGCGAGGTCTTTGACACCATTCCGTTCTGGCTCGCCTTGGGCAACAGTGTCCTGATCTCATGCATCATCACCCTGTCCGTGGTTGGCTTTTCCACCCTGGCCGGCTACGCCTTTGCGAAACTGCGCTTCAAAGGCCGCAACGGGCTCATGCTGATGGTGGTGGCCACCATGGCCATCCCGACGCAGCTTGGCATCATCCCGCTCTTCATGGTGATGAGAACCCTGGGCTGGACCGGCGAAATCGGAGCTGTGGTGGTGCCCACGCTGGTAACCGCGTTCGGCGTCTTCTTCATGCGGCAATACCTGGTGGACGTCATCCCGGATGAGCTCATCGAATCCGCACGGATGGACGGGGCAAACATGATTTCCACCTTCTGGCATGTAGCCATGCCGGCAGCACGGCCTGCCATGGCCATCCTGGGGCTGTTCACGTTCATGACGGCCTGGACCGATTTCCTGTGGCCGCTGCTGGTGCTCGACGCCGGCAACCCCACGTTGCAGACGGCGCTGAGCCAGCTGCAGTCAGCCCGCTACGTGGACTACTCCGTGGTCCTTGCAGGAGCGGTGCTGGCAACCCTGCCGCTTTTGGTGCTCTTCGCACTTGCGGGCAAACAACTCATCTCAGGAATTATGCAAGGAGCAGTGAAGGGCTAATGCAGCACCCGACGTACCAGCGGCAGTGGCCCGAGGGCTTTATCTGGGGATCAGCGACGGCGGCTGCCCAGATAGAGGGCGCCGGCCGCGAGGGCGGCAAGGAAGACTCAATCTGGGACCACTTTGCGCGGATCCCCGGGGCCATAGCCAACGGCGAGAACCTTGACCAGGCCGTGGACCACTACCACCGAATGCCACAGGACGTCCGCCTGATGAAAGAGCTGGGGCTGGACTCCTACCGCTTTTCCACCAGTTGGGCGCGGGTGCGTCCCGGGGACAGGGCCGTCAACCGTGAGGGCCTGGACTTCTACTCCAGGCTGGTGGATGAGCTCCTTGAAGCCGGCATCCTGCCCTGGCTCACCCTGTACCACTGGGACCTGCCGCAGGCCCTGGAGGAAAAGGGCGGCTGGGCCAACCGGGATACCGCCTACAGGTTCGCGGAGTACGCCAATGACGTGTACTCCGCGCTGGGAGACCGGGTCCAGCACTGGACCACCTTCAATGAGCCGTTCTGTTCGTCGCTCCTGGGCTACGGCTCCGGCGTGCACGCCCCCGGCCGGCAGGAGCCTGCGGCAGCCATCGCCGCCGTGCACCACCAGCACCTGGCCCACGGGCTGGCCGTGAATGCGCTGCGGGAACGCGGCGCGCAGCACCTGGGCATCACCCTGAACCTGAGCAATTCGATTCCGCGGGACAGCCAGGACCCTGTGGACCTCGACGCTGCCCGCCGTTTCGACTCGTTGCAGAACCGGATCTTCCTCGATCCCATCCTGCGGGGAGCCTACCCGGAAGACTCACTGCGGGACCTCGCCCCGTTCGGCCTGCCGGACGTGATTCTTCCAGGCGACCTGGAACTCATCAGCGCGCCCCTGGAGTTCCTGGGCGTGAACCACTACCACGACGACCTCATCAGCGGACACGCTGACGACGCCGGAAGCGACGGCCACTCCGGGGGTGCAGAACGGGCCTCCGCCTCACCGTGGATCGGCTCGGAAGACATCGCCTTTCCCAGCCGCGGCCTGCCGCGGACGGCGATGGGCTGGGAAGTGAATCCGGACGGGCTCCGCAAGCTACTGGTCCGGCTGGGGGAGGAATACCCCTCGCTGCCGCCGCTCTACATCACCGAAAACGGAGCCGCATACGAGGACACTGTCAGCCCCGACGGTGCCGTGCACGATGTGGAACGTACCCGGTTCATCCTGGACCATGTGGCATCAGTGGGTGAAGCAATAGACCAGGGTGCCGACGTCCGCGGCTACTTTGTCTGGTCCCTCCTGGACAACTTCGAATGGTCCTGGGGCTATGGAAAGCGCTTCGGGATTGTCCGCGTCGATTACGGCACGCTGGAACGCACCGTCAAGGACAGCGGCAAGGCCTATGCCGGGCTGATAGCAGCGGCACAGCGGAGCACTTCCCGCCTCGCTCCGTCACTGCCCGCCTAAACTGAGATCCCCGGCACCTGTGCCAGCCAGACCACGGAGCGAACATTGTGAAGCAAGACACCAGCGGAAGCCGGCCGACGCCCACCCTGGAAATGGTGGCCGCGCTGGCCGGCGTCTCCCGTGCCACCGTGTCCCGCGTGGTCAATGACGTGCCGAGCGTGGATGAGGACATCGCCGCAAAGGTGCGCCAGGCGATTCTCGCCGTGAACTACACACCCAACCGGGCTGCCCGTTCGCTGGCAAGCAGGCGCCCCAACTCCGTGACGCTCATTGTGCCCGAGTCCACCTCCAAGGTCTTCGCGGACCCGTTCTTCGCATCAGTGGTCCAGGGCGTGGCGCTGTACCTGGCGGACACGGATTACACCCTGAACATGGTCATCGCTTCCGAAGCCAAGCCGGAGAAAACCAGGGCCTTCCTGCTTGGCGGGAACGTGGCCGGTGCCCTGGTGGTGTCCCACCACGCAGGGGACCGGTCCTGGACCCACCTCAGCGATTACATCCCCATGGTGTTCGCGGGCAGGCCACTGGGCGAAAGCGCCAGCTACTACGTGGATGTGGACAACGAGGCTGCGGCGGCAGGAGCCACCCGGGTGCTGATTGAGAGCGGGCGGACCAATATCGCCACCATCGCCGGCCCCCAGGACATGCCGCCGGGCATCGACCGCGTCAACGGGTGGAGGGTGGCCATGGCGGAGGCCGGGCTGGATGATTCCCGGGTTGAGTACGGTGACTTCACCCTGGCATCCGGGGCCAAGGCGATGCGCCGCCTCCTCGGCAGCGGGAAGCCGGTTGACGGTGTGTTCGTGGCCAATGACCAGATGGCCGCCGGTGCCTACACAGTGCTGCAGGAACGGGGGCTGCGCATACCCGAGGATGTGGCCGTGGTTGGCTTCGATGACGATTCGTTCGCCACTTCAGTCAATCCCCAGCTGACCACGGTGCATCACCCGATTATCGAGATGGGCAAGAAGATGGCAGAAATCCTGGTGGACCTCATCGAGGGGAAAGACACAGCACGCGTCACGCAGATTCCTACGTCACTCGTGATCCGGGAGTCCGTCTGATGGAGTACACGAACCCGGGCGGGCAGGCGCCGCAGAGTGGCCGGACCCTCCGCTGGGGCGTTGTGGCCACAGGGCGGATCGCGCATAAGGTCACCCGTGACCTCGCCCGCCTTGAAGATGCCCAACTCCATGCAGTGAGTTCGCGCAGCCAGGGCTCGGCCCGGGCATTCGCGGAAGAACACGGATTCGCGGTCAGCTACCATGACGGTCCATCCGGATCCGGGTACCAGCAGCTCTTCGCCGATCCCGGCGTGGACGTGGTGTATGTTGCCACGCCCCATGCGCAGCACTTCGAGGTTGTCCGTGCAGCCCTGGAAGCCGGAAAACACGTCCTGTGCGAGAAGCCCTTCACGATCAACGCCAGCGAAGCCCGGGAACTGGTCCAGCTGGCAGGGGAGCGCAACCTGTTCCTGATGGAAGCCGTCTGGACGCGCTTCCTGCCCGCAACCCGCCGTGCCCTGGAGCTGATCCGCGGCGGCACCATTGGAACGGTGCGCTGGGTCCAGGCTGATCTGGGCTTTCCCGCAGCCTATGATCCTGCGGACAGGCTGTGGGACCCTGCGGCCGGCGGCGGTGCACTCCTTGACCTCGCGGTCTACCCGTTGACCTGGGCGGTTGCCGCACTTGGCTTCCCTCAAAGGCTCACTGCCAAAGGCCACCTGAACCAGGACGGCGTGGATGTCCAGAACACCCTTACACTCGAGTACCCGGAGGGGGCTGCAGCCCAGCTCACTTCCTCGCTCCAGGCTGCCGGTCCCGGCATGGCAACCATCAGCGGAACAGCAGGCTGGATACGGACCGGGTCCCCGCTCTTTAACCCGCGCACGCTGGAGATCTGCGGACTGGACGGCAGGATCGAGGTGGAGGACTTCCACGAAGAGGCCGAGGGCTTCATCCACGAACTGCGCGAGACGGCCCGCTGCATCCGCGCCGGCCTGCAGGAAAGCCCGCTGATGCCCTGGACCGAAACCGTGCAGGTGATGGAGCTGCTGGACCAGGCCCGGGAACAGTTGGGGCTGCGTTATGCGAACGATGTGCGGGAGGCTGGCACCTAGAGCGCGGGCAGCACGTCCCGGGCTTCGCGGGCATCCATCCCCGTGGCCTCCAGCAGGTCCACCATCAGCGGGCGGTACAGCATCACCACCGTCTCACCCTCAAGCCGCTGCACCTCCAGCAGCTTGGGATGCAGGCGCAGGGCGATCTCGCTCAGGTCCTGGCGGGCGCTGCGCAGGTGGGCGCGGCGGACGCCGTCGTGCGTTTCCGCCAGCCCCAGCGAAAGCTCATCAATGGCGGCAGCGGTCTCCTGCAGCACTTCCGCGATGTTTTCTGTTGCTTCGTCCGATAACGCCGCGTGGTTGATGGCGCTGGTCAGGCGGCGGGCGAACACCCGGCTGTTCCGCAGAGCCAGGTCAATGAAGTCGAGCGACTGTTTGAGCCGGTCCAGCTCGTACCGGTGCCGCCTGTAGGCGGGCGCCAGGGTAGCCACCTCCCCCGAAGCACGCAGGGACTGGCGCATCCCGTCCACCAGCGGCTGGCAGTTCCTGCCCCGGATGAGGGCGTGCCACGCCTGGGTGGAGTCGCTGTTGACGAGTGCGCCGGCGCACTCGCGCAGCACCTCGGCCAGCTCATGCAGCAGCTTTTGGACGTCCCTGCGCGGTTCACGGCGGGGGTCCTTGGGGGTCAGGATGGTCACCAGCAGGGCGAAGAGTCCGCCCACCACGGCATCGATGCTCCTGGTAAACGGACCACCCGATGGCGCAGGCAGCAGCACCACCAGCAGCGACTGCAGGGCCAGTTGGGTGGTGAAGATGTTCCCGCTGTCCAGGAACCTGGCGAGCAGGATGGAAAACAAAAGGACGACGGCGGCCTGCCAGATTCCGGCGCCCAGCCAGTGCAGGAGCAGGTCGCCCACCGCGATGCCGATGGTGCAGCCCAGGCCCACCTCCAGGACCCGCCGCAGTCGCGGTTCCCGGGAGAAACCCAGCGCGATCAGCGATGATGTAGCCGCGAAGAGGGGACCGGAGTGGCCCAGGACGTATTCAGCGAAGGCGTAGGCGCCCACGGCGCAGACGGTCATCTGGATGGCCGGGATGAGCGAGTTACGGCTCCGGATCATGCCGGTGCGGAAGCGGCCGCGCAGGAACCGCCTGCCTGCTGAGAGTCCTGCTGCGGGAGCCATGCCGTCCAGTCTATTGCTGGCCGGCACATTTCCTTTGGCGACCTCCCTGGCGCCGCTGCACTACGGCCGGACATGTGATCTGCGCAATGGTGACCGGGCATTTGTCAGCCAATATCCCGCCGTCGTTAATCCTCCGTTCACTTTGGTCCGCCCATCCCGTTACCTGCGGGGCTTAACTTCGTTGAAGGTACAAAACCTACGCATCGCGCAGCAGGGTTCTCCGTCCTGCAGCGCACCTGAATATCCCTGGAAGGGGTACATCTAGTGAAGGCACTCCGCTTCGGCCGCCACGCGGCTATCGCTGTTCTTGCAGTCGGCGCACTCGCGCTTACGTCCTGCGGTTCAGACAACGCCACGGGCACCGCTCCGGCAGGCACCCAGACTTCAGGTTCCAATGTCACCGGCACGCTGACCGGCATCGGCTCCTCCGCGCAGGGCGCGGCCATGGACGCCTGGAAGACCGAGTTTGCCGCCGCAAACTCCGGCGCCACCGTGCAGTATTCACCGGATGGCTCCGGTGCAGGCCGCAAGGCGCTGCTGGACGGTTCCGCACAGTTCGGCGGTTCCGACGCCTACCTGAAGGACGAGGAATACGCGCAGTCCCAGGAGACGTGCGGGCCGGATGGCGCCCTCAACATCCCGGTCTACATCTCTCCGATCGCCATCGCGTTCAACCTGCCCGGCATCACCGAGCTGAAGCTGGACGCGGCGACTGTGGCCAGGATCTTCCGTGGCGAGGTTGCCAATTGGAACGACCCCGCTATCGCTGCGCTCAACGAAGGTGTCAGCCTTCCGGACCTCAAGGTCACGCCCGTGAACCGCTCCGACGATTCCGGCACCACCACCAACTTCACCGACTACCTGGCTGCTGCTGCACCGGAGGTCTGGACGGACAAGGCCTCCGGTGTATGGCCTGCATCCCTGCAGGGCGAGAACGCCAAGGGTACGTCCGGTGTGGTCAAGACCGTCACTGACACCCCCGGCGCCATCACCTACGCGGACGACTCTGCGGTCAGCGGAACCCTCGGCGTTGCGCAGATCAAGGTGGGCGAAAGCTTCACCGAGATTTCAGCAGAAGCCGCAGCCAAGGCAGTGGATGCCGGCACGCCGGTTGAAGGACGCTCCGCCAACGACCTGTCCATCAAGCTGGACCGCAAGACCACCAATGAAGGCGCGTACCCGATCGTCCTGGTCTCCTTCCACGTCGTGTGCTCGACCTACGAGAGCCAGGAAACCGTTGACCTGGTCAAGGCCTTCGAAACCTATGTAGTCTCCGAGGAAGGCCAGCAGGCCGCGGCAGATTCGGCAAAGTCTGCTCCGCTGTCCTCTGACCTGGCAGAGAAGGCAACCAAGGCCATCGAGTCCATCAAGGTCAAGTCCTAAGTACCGCACCGAACCCGGGTTCCCCGCCTGCCGAGAGGCAGTGCGGGGAACTTCGGTTTGAACGCAGCATCTTTCAGTGTCAGTAAACGATCGAAGGGCCGTCGAATGACCGCCACCACCTTGACTGGTAACCAGGGCGCCGGCCGCGCCGGGGACAAGATTTTTTCCGGTGCCGCCATGGCCGCCGGGTGCCTTATCCTTGCCGTCCTCTTCGGCGTCGCGCTCTTCCTGGTAGTCCAGGCCATCCCGGCACTCACCGCACCCGCCGCCGAGATCCAGGGCGGGGAAGGCTTCTTTGCCTACATCTGGCCTATCGTCATCGGCACGCTCATTGCAGCAGCCATTGCACTGGTGATCGCGACCCCGATCGCGATCGGCGTGGCTCTTTTCATCTCCCACTTCGCGCCCCGCGGACTGGCCGCCGGACTGGGATACCTTGTGGACCTCCTCGCGGCCATCCCGTCCGTGGTCTACGGCGCGTGGGGAGCTGCCTTCCTGGCAAAGGAAATCTCGCCGGCCTACAACTGGCTCGCCGCGAACATGGGCTGGCTGCCGATCTTCCAGGGACCTGCCTCCGCAACGGGCAAGACCATCCTTACCGCGGGCATCGTGCTCTCCGTCATGGTGCTTCCCATCATCACCTCACTTTCCCGGGAAATCTTCCTGCAGACCCCCAAACTGCACGAGGAAGCGGCGCTCGCGCTGGGTGCCACCCGGTGGGAAATGATCAAGATGTCCGTCCTGCCCTTCGCACGCCCCGGCATCATCAGCGCCGTCATGCTTGGCCTGGGCAGGGCCCTGGGCGAGACCATGGCCGTGGCCCTGGTGCTTTCATCCGGCGCCCTGACGGCGAGCCTGATCCAGTCCGGAAACCAGACCATCGCCGCCGAGATCGCCCTGAACTTCCCGGAAGCCAGCGGGCTCAAGGTCAGCACCCTGATCGCCGCAGGCCTGGTCCTGTTCGTCATCACCCTGGCCGTGAACATGATCGCGCGCTGGATCATCACCCGGCACAAAGAATTCTCGGGAGCCAACTAAATGACCTCCACGCTTACCCCCGTGCGCAGCAAGCGCTCGGCACTCACCAAGGGGCAGCTGCCCAAGTACGCACCCTACGTGGTCCTGGCCGCAGCGCTGATCGCCGGCGCGGCGATCCTGGCGCTGGTGGGCTTCAACGCATTCGGCTGGGGCATCGTCTCAGCGATCCTTTTCGCCATCGGACTGGTGTCCTGGAGCGCCGCCGTTGAAGGCTCCCGCAAAGCCAAGGACAAACTGGCCACCTGCCTGGTGGTGGGCTCCTTCCTCATTGCACTGCTCCCGCTCTTTTCGGTGATCTGGACTGTATTGGTCAACGGCATCCCAGGGCTGCTGAACCCTGGGTTCCTCACCACGTCCATGAATGGCGTGACAGGCGTTTACGACAACCGGGCAGTTCAGGACGGTACGCCGGTACTGGGCGGCATTTACCACGCACTCCTTGGGACCATCCAGATCACCCTGCTGGCCACCATTATCTCCGTGCCGGTGGGGCTGCTGACCGCCATCTACCTGGTGGAATACGGCAACGACGGCCGCCTGGCCCGCGCCATCACGTTCTTCGTGGACGTCATGACCGGCATCCCCTCCATCGTGGCGGGCCTCTTCGCGGCGGCCTTCTTCTTCGCCGTGGTGGGCCCGGGAACCAAAACCGGCGCCGTGGCCGCCGTCGCGCTTTCCGTGCTGATGATCCCGGTGGTAGTGCGTTCCAGCGAGGAAATGCTGAAGATCGTCCCCAACGAACTGCGCGAAGCGGCGTACGCCCTGGGCGTGCGCAAGTGGCGCACCATCCTCAAGGTGGTGATTCCGACGGCGATCTCCGGCATCGCGTCGGGCGTTACCTTGGCGATCGCCCGCGTTATTGGCGAGACGGCGCCCATCCTGGTCACCGCAGGGTTCGCCACCAGCATCAACTCGAACGTGTTCAGCGGCTGGATGGCTTCGTTGCCCACGTTCATCTACACCCAGATCCTGAACCCCACCTCGCCGGCGAACCCCGACCCGTCGTCGCAGCGCGCCTGGGGTGCCGCTTTGGTGCTGATCATCCTGGTGATGGTCCTCAACCTCGCGGCACGGCTGATTGCCAGGATCTTCGCCCCCAAGACCGGCCGCTAACGGCCGGGCTTCCCCGCCCCCTTCCGGTCCTGCGGTCCGGATGCCAGACTTCAATTCATACCCAGTTAGTGAAGGAACACCATGTCTAAGCGCATCGACGTCAAGGACCTGAATGTCTACTACGGCGATTTCCTTGCCGTGGAGGACGTCACCATCAACATCGAGGCCAAGTCCGTTACTGCTTTCATCGGCCCCTCGGGCTGCGGCAAGTCCACGTTCCTGCGGACACTGAACCGCATGCATGAGGTCCTCCCCGGTGCCCGTGTGGAAGGCGAGGTCCTGCTGGACGGGGACAACCTCTACGGCCCTGGCGTGGACCCCGTCACCGTCCGCTCGCAGATCGGCATGGTGTTCCAGCGGCCCAACCCGTTCCCCACCATGTCCATCCGCGACAACGTGCTGGCGGGCGTGAAGCTGAACAACAAGAAGATCTCCAAGGGTGAGGCCGATGTCCTGGTGGAGCGCTCACTGAAGGGCGCCAACCTGTGGAACGAGGTCAAGGACCGCCTGGAAAAGCCCGGCTCCGGCCTGTCCGGCGGCCAGCAGCAGCGGCTTTGCATTGCCCGGGCCATCGCCGTGGAACCGCAGGTGATCCTCATGGACGAGCCGTGTTCCGCGCTGGACCCCATCTCCACGCTGGCCATTGAAGACCTCATCAATGAGCTCAAGGACCAGTACACCGTGGTGATCGTCACCCACAACATGCAGCAGGCAGCCCGGGTTTCGGACCGCACCGCCTTCTTCAACATCGCAGGCACCGGCAAGCCGGGCAAGCTCATCGAGGTGGGGGACACCCAGACCATCTTCAGCAACCCCGTCCAGAAGGCCACTGAGGACTACGTCTCCGGCCGGTTCGGGTAAAGCCGCCACAGCAAGGAGGCGGCCCGCGGGGAGGGGCACGGAACGCTGCGGGGCAGGGCCAAGGTGCAGGTCCGAAAAAGCTGCTGGCCAGAAGCGGAAGCATTTAGTACGCTGAACTAGATACTTTGGAAACTAGTAAATAGCATGCTTAGGAGTTTTCCCTTGACGCAGATGGCAACCGGCCGCAGAGGCCACCAGCTTAAAGTTTCCAGGCCCGGGGCCGCGAATGCTGTCCAGCAGGCCGATCCCCTTGGCCATCTGTACGCCGCTGGTCCGGCATCCCTGGACTCCGGGGCTTCCGTGTCCTTCGACGGCCCCGGCACGGCTGCAGCCCCCGTGCTTGCCGCCGCAACCGGCGCTGCGGCCACGGAGGACTACGTTTCCGCGGTATGGCGCACCAGCTCGTACCTGGAAACCGTCCAGTGGGAGCTCGACGTTGCCCACGAGTCGCTACGGCAGGCCATCCGGCAGGCGGCGAGCCACGGGGTGGACCAGGGTGCGCTGCTCCAGGCGGCGAACATGACGCCGGAGGAACTGGCAACAGCCCTGCTGGACAGCCCTCCTGTATTTCCCGCAGCCACGTAGGTCCGCGCTGTGGCGGCGTGCCGCTACTCCGGGACTTCCAGCTGGAAGCCGCACCGGCACCGCAGGACCCGGGTTGGCAGGCAGACCATGTTCAGGCTGCCGCCGTTGTTGCTGCTCCGGTAGCAGAGCCTTTCGATTTCCAGTCCCGCCTCCTCCAGCGGGAATCCACAGTGGATGTAGTCATCGCCGAACATAATGACCTTGGCCATCCAGCGGACCTGGTGGAGGGCCGCGGCAACATCCCCCGCGTAGGCGAGGTGCTCGCTGAACAGCCCGCAGTCGTTGCAGGTGTATGAGACCGTGACCAGGTCCCCGTTGGCTGCCCCCATCGCCCTGATGGCATGGATGGTCAGCTGGTGCTCCGTACCGCAGGTTTCGCAGCGCAGCTGGCGTGGCTGGGGTGGGGAGTGCCGGGGATTCGAAGTAGACACGATGCCTGCTCTTTTCCACAGTGTGCATCCTGGCCGCCGATATGCTGCAGCGGCGTTGTCCGCGGCCGTGCACCCGGCGGCGGATGTTGGTCCCCTACTGCTGTTGTGGCTTCGGACTGCTGGGGACCCACTTTCGAATCTACGTCACGGGACTTCGGCTGTACAGGGAAGTGGAGGCAACCGTAGTGAACCCGTAACCCGGGGCCAGTCCCGTGGGCTTAGCGTGCGAAGGGGGTCATGGCCAGCGCCAGCACAAACGCCAGTGCGGCGGTGGCCAGCGGGGTCAGCAGCCAGAGCCCCACGATCCGGATCACCAGCTTCCGGTTCGTCACGGAGAAATGCTGGTTCTCGCCAGCCCCCAGGACCGCCGCGGTCACCGTGTGCGTAGTGGACAGCGGCCAGTGGAGCCCGATGGCGCCCACGAAGAGCATCACCGCGCTAAAGATCTGGGCCACCGAGCCCCGCAGGGGATCGATCCGGGTGATCTTGTACGCGATGGTGTGCGAGATCCGCCAGCCGCCGAACACGGTCCCGGCAGCCATCATGACGGCGGACAGCAGTACCACCCACAGGGGTATGGTGCCGGGGTCGGCATACCCCGCCGCCAGCAGGGCCAGCAGCAGCACTGCGCCCACCCTCTGCCCGTCCTGCAGGCCATGCCCGAAAGCGACGGCCCCGGCAGCGATGGCCTGGCTCCGGCGGAAGCGATGGTTGACCACGTTGGGCTGCGTGTGGCGCGCCGCCCACGTGGCTGGATACACCAGCATGAAGGCGCCGCTGTAGGCAACGAGCGGGGAGAGTACCAGCGGCAGCACCACCTGGAACAGCAGGGACTGGTCCACACCACCGACGCCGGTGCCGCCCACCGCCAGGCTGGCCAGTCCCGCCCCGGCCAGGCCGCCAACCAGGGCGTGCGTGGAGGAAGCCGGAATGCCCCGCCACCACAACAGGATTCCCCACGCGCAGGCGCTCGCCAGGCCGGCCACCAGGATGCTCAGGCCCCCGTTGCCCGGTGGAAGGCTGATCCAGGCCTGGCTGACGGCCACGGCCAGGCCGGCGCTGAGCAGGGCGCCCACAAAGTTGAAGAAGGCCGCCAGCAGCACCGCCACGCTGGGGGTGAGCGCCCGGGTCCGCACCGCAAGCGCCACGGAAGTGGAGGCATCACGGAAGCCGTTGAGGAACGTAAATGCCGCGGCCAGCAGGACCACGAATCCGAAGATGACCGGAGTCACCTCAGGATTCCTTGACGATGATGCTGCCCACCTGGGTGGCGATCCGCCGCATGTCCTTGGTGACTTCCACCAGCTGGTTGGCGATGTCCCGGTTGCGGGAGTACTGGGCCCACTTCATGTCCGCGATCATGTCCGCCACCCACACCCGGTGCGTCCTCTCGGCGCGCTGGGCAAGGCGGAGGATTTCGATCCAGTAGTCCTCGAGATCGTCCAGGTTGTTGAGCCGGCGCATGGCGTCCACTGTCAGTTCGGCCTGCCGGCTGATGATCTCCAGCTGGTCTGCCGCACGTTTGGGCAGTCGCTCCAGCTTGTACAGGGCCACCAGTTCGGCGGCCGCGTCCATCTTTTCCATCGCCTCGTTGAGGTACCGGGAGAGCGCGTACATGTCCTCGCGGGGGAGGGGGTTCACGAAACTGGTGCGCATGTGCGTCAGGAGGGCGAAGTGCAGTTCAGTGGACTTGGCCTCGTGGTTGTGCATGTCCTCCACGAGTTTGCCGTGCTCGGCGGCGGGGACACCCAGGATTTCCGCCAGGGTGGCGCTGGCCAGCACGATCTGCTGGGCCAGCTGCGAAAGGAGGGTCAGCCCGGCGGGCTCCTGGGGAAAAAGGCGCAGCTTCACGTGTTTACCGGTCTCCGGGAAAAGTACAGGGCGGGAGGTTGCTGCCGTGTGACTTGACCCCGGCGGGCAACTGAGCTCAACTCTACCGGCCCGCGGCTGGGCACCTGTAAACAGCGCTGCGAGGCCCCGGAAAAATGAGCCGGGAACCGGGCTGGGAGGTGCGGGAGGGGAAACCGGGCCGGTGCCGGGGCATGAAAATGGTGCCGAACCGGATACGCCTCTCGGCGGTAGGCCGCTCTAGGCGGCTAATTGTTGAAGCCCGGGGGTTTCGCGGCTCGGCACCGGTTTCAGTTTTCTACTTTGCCTGGCGCAAGTCAATCTTGACAGATGGGGCAAGGGCGGGGCAGCCGCCTGGTTCAGTCGAGTTCTCCCAGCCGCCAGGCGTTCGCGGCGTGCTCCAGGTCCTCTGCGGTCTTCACCAGCTGGTGCGAGTTCCGCGTGAGTTTGCTGGCGTGCGCCTCGTTGCCATGCTCGGCACCGTCGGCGATGGTTGCCTGGCCGAGCGCCACAACCCGGCAAAACGCGGCGGAACGTTCCAGCGCAACGTCGAATTCGCCGTCGAACGCTCCGGAAAGGATGGCATCCGCCATGCTCCGCATCTCATCTGCGCCCGGCGGCTCGGCGGCCCCGGCCACCACGTTGGACACCTGCGCGGTGTCCTTGCCGGCCCGGAAGTACACCGAGATGCGCTCCGGGTCCTGGACGGTGGCCGCGCGCAGGGCGTACAGGCGCCACAGGGCGCCGGGCAGTGAACGCGCGGGACTCTCCGCCCACATTTCCGCAATGGCTTCCAGCCCCTGCTCATCGGCAAGTTTCACCAGGCGTTCGGTGACCACGGGATCGTCGCTGTCACGGCCGTGGCGGACCAGCGCCTGGGCGGCGAGGTGGGCGGCCTCCGAGATACGCGCGGGATCCGCGCCCCCGGCAAAGGGCTCGAAGTCGATGGGAGCGAAGGGCTTTGGCTTGTGGTGCCGGTTCGCGCCGCCGTACTGGCTGGATCCTGCTTGCTCACTCATGCCCCCACGCTACTCCTGTGCCGAGGGGGAAATCGAGCATCCGCCCTCCGCCCGCCGCTGGATTCCGCGGCGGGCGGCTGACCGGGAGCTCCGTCCGAACCCGCCGGAACCATGGGTTAGAGTATTAACGTCCAGAAATGGATTGGGCCGGGTGGCCCGCACATACGCTGCGAACCGATCCGGCAGGGGCCTTTAGCTCAGTTGGTAGAGCATCGGACTTTTAATCCGTGGGTCGTGGGTTCGAGCCCCACAGGGCCCACTCTTTGAGAGAAGAGTGGTACGTCCCCGGCGTCCTGGCAACAGGACGCCGGGGACGTTTTCTTTTCCCTGGCCCGCATCCGCAAACAAGCCAGGATCTCCGCTGTCCAGGCCAAACAGGATATCCGGGTCAACCGGCGGGCAGAATGGGCACATGGGAAAAAGCAGCAAGGGGCGGATGCCGCGCCTGGAGGATGTGGCGGACCGGGCAGGCGTCTCCCACCAGACCGTCTCCCGGGTGATCAACAACCACCCCAACGTCAGCGAAGCGACGCGCGCCAAGGTTGAGGCGGCCATCGCCGAACTGGGGTACCGGCGAAACACCGCTGCCCGGAGCCTGGTGACACGGCGCTCGCAGACCATCGGTGTCCTGGCCAGCGAACTGTCACAGTACGGGCCGGCCAACACCCTCCTGGGCGTGGAACAGGCGGCGCGGAACGCCGGCTACTTCGTCAGCATCGCCGCCCTGCGCGAGGTCAGCCGGGATGCCATTGCCGACGCCGTCAGCCACTTCATGGACCAGGCCGTGGACGGGATCGCGGTGCTGGTGCCGCACTCGGACACCCTGCTTGCCCTGGATGAAATGCGGCTGCCCGTGCCCGTGGTGGCCGTGGGGTCCCTTGGCAACAGCAACGTCAGCGGGGCAATGGTGGACCAGCGCCGCGGCGCCCAGCTCGCCGTGGAACACCTTATTGGGCAGGGGCACCGCCGGATCGGGCACCTGGCAGGGCCCCCGGACTGGATCGACGGTTCGGAGCGTGCGGAGGGCTGGCGCGAGGCTCTCCTGGGTGCCGGGCTCGGGGACGACCTCCTGCTGCAGGGCGACTGGAGCGCCGGCAGCGGGTATGCCGCCGGCCGGAAGCTCGCCGCCGATCGCCGTGCCACGGCACTTTTCGTGGGGAACGACCAGATGGCTCTGGGCATGCTGCGCGCGTTCGCCGAAGCGGGGGTCAGGGTGCCCGACGACGTCTCCGTGGTGGGCTTCGATGACCAGCCGGAATCGGGGTACTTCACCCCGCCGCTCACCACGGTGCGGCAGGACTTCGAGGAACTGGGCCGCCGCTGCATGGACATCATGCTCAAGGAGATCGAGGCCGGTGCCGCGGCCAGTTCCACCGTGGTCACGCCGGAACTGGTCCTCCGCGCCAGCACCGCCGCGCCTGTGGAGGCCGCCCCGTAACCGCGGTATTGATGAGCGCCGGGGCCCGCCCAGATGCGGGGCGCAAAAAATAATTAAAAGAATTTTCCATGCACGTGCATCCAACTCCGATGCTGCACCGGTAGTAGAGGTGTAAGCAAAAAATGCCCGCGAGGCGGGCCGATCAATGGAGATAGACATGCGCAACAGGATTTTCACAGCAGGCGCCGGTGCAGCGGCAATCGCAGCAGCCATCGCTCTCGCCGGCCCGGCCCAGGCTGCGGAGGGGGACGCCCAGCTGTCCGTCCTCCACGGTGTTCCGGGCCTGACCGTCGACGTCTGGGTCAACGGTGACCGGACCCTCGATGACTTCACCCCCGGCAGCCTGGCCGGCCCGCTGGCACTGCCCGCAGGCGCCTACGAACTCGCCATCACCGCCTCGGATGCCGCCGACGCTTCCGCGGCCGTCATCGGCCCCGTCAGTGTCACGCTGGCCGCCAACGGCAACTACACCGCCGTCGCCAACCTCGATGCAGCCGGCAACCCCACTGCCAACCTCTTCACCAATGACGTCTCCCAGATCGAGGCAGGCAAGGGCAAGCTGACCGTCCGGCACACCGCTGCCGCCCCCGCCGTCGATGTCCTGGCAGGCGGTTCCCCCGTCATTACCAACCTTGCCAACCCGAACGAGCAGACGCTGACGCTGGACCCCGGCACCGTTCCGGCAGCAGTTGCCGCCACCGGGACCACTGACCCGGTCATCGGCCCGGCCGACGTCACGATCGCCGAAGGCACGCACACCATCGTGTACGCCTGGGGCAGCCTGGCGGACTCGAACCTGCAGCTCGCCGTGCAGACCATCGAGGGCCTGCACTCCGCTCCGGGTTCAGTACCGGGTGCCCTTGACGGCTCCACCGTTGCAGCTCCGGCAGACTCCACCGCCCTCATGGTCGGTTTCGGCGCCGCAGCCCTGGCACTGCTCCTCGGCGGCGTGGGCGTAGCCCGCACCGTCGCCGCCCGCCGGGCAGAGTAGCACTATTGGCGGCCGCCCGGTGAATGCCGGGCGGCTGCCTCTTTTCCCATCCGCGGTGCAGGTTCCTTCCCGGGCCTGCCGAAAGAAAGGCCGGGCACAATGAAAGCCGGACATATGGAAACAGGTACGACGACGGCAGGGGAGTTCCGCCGTCGGTCCTCCGTTTTTCCGGGCGCGGGAGTCCTGCTCGCCGGGGCCCTGATGCTTTCCTCGTGCGCGGCCGCCCCTTCCCTGCCGGCATCATCCCCAGCCCCGCCTGCCACCCAGGCAGCTGCCGCGCAGCCCGCCCAACCCGAAAGCCCTGCACCGGCAGCTGCGACGGCGCCCACCAGCCCGGCGGCGATCCCCGACATTCCCGTGCGTGCCGCCACCCCGGCTGCGGTGGGTGTGGCGCCGGTCCCGGTATCCCTCACCGTTGCCGGCACCCCCATCGACATGCCGGTGGTGCCGGTGGGCGTCTCTGATGGTGGAGCGATGGAAATTCCTGATGCGTTCGACCGGGCCGGCTGGTACCGTTTCGGCCCCGCGCCGGGAGCCGCGGCCGGTACGTCCGTGATCGCCGGACATATCGACACGAAGTCGGACAATGCGCCGTTCTCCGCGCTGAAGGCCGTGGCCGCGGGAACGCTGGTGCAGGTGGGCCGCGAGGGTGCGCCCGCCTTGAACTACCGCGTGGTGAGCGTTGAGCTGATGGCCAAGGACCGGTTCGACGGCAGCTCCGTGTTCCGGCGGTCCGGGCCCCACGAACTTAAAGTCATCACGTGCGGCGGCGAGTGGCTGGACGAACGAATGGACTACAGCGACAATGTGATTGTCACCGCGGTCCTGGAGTGAGCGGTGATCCTGCCATGATTGTCGCCACCGACGCCGCGAAGGAGCCCCGTTTGGTACCTCCCGACCAGGCTCCGCCGGGGTGGGAAGACTCCCTGACGCCGTCCTTCCTGGCAGGCGATGAACATGCCCTGGCGGCCGCTTACCGGGAGTTTGCCCCGCTGGTCCATACCCTGGCGCTGCGTTCCCTGTCGGACCGTTCCGCGGCCGACGACGTCACGCAGGAAGTCTTCATCCGGGTGTGGCGTTCCCGGAGCACGTTCAATCCCCAGGTAGCCCGGCTGCCGGCGTGGATTGTCGGCATCACCCGGAACGTCATCTCGGACACCCTGTCGGCCTCGGCACGGGAAGTCAGGAAAGCCGTGGCAGTAGCCGGGGCAGGCATGGCCGACGAAGCGGGTACCGGCCATGAAGATGCCGAGCTCCTGGCTGACAGGCTCCTCCTGGACGGGGAACTGGACCGGCTCGGCGAGCCCCAGGGCTCCATCATGAAGCTTGCCTTCTACGATGACCTGACGCACGAACAGATATCAAGAAAACTGGGCCTGCCCCTTGGTACGGTCAAAAGCCATATCCGCCGCAGCTTGTCCCACCTGAGAAACAGATTGGAGGTAAACCATGCCGCATCCTGATCCGGAAGAGTTAAGCCTCCTCGCGCTGTACAAGGACTGGGAGGACGGCAATACCAGGGACCACCTGCAGGTCTGCCCTGAATGCGCGGCGGACTTCGCGGCACTGCGCCGCACCGTCGAGGCCGTCAAGACACCGCCCGAAACCGGCCGCCTCGAGGTGCCCGGCCCGCAGGTCTGGGAAGGAATCCACCGGGAGCTGGGGCTCTCGGAATCCGTGCACGGGGATCCCTTGGCCGGCGTCAGGGAACATTACGCCACGTCCCGGCCTGGATGGGCGCCGGGGCAAGCCGCTGCGGGGGAAGCCTCGGGTGATGCCCCGACCTCCGGTCATGAGGTCCGGCAGGCGGAACCCACTGCGGAACGTGAAAGCCTTGCGGAGCCTGTGTCGCTGCAGGACAGGGCAGCGTCCCGTCCGGCCAAGCGCCGGTCCGCCGCGTGGTGGCAACGTCCGGGACCTTGGATGGCCGCTGCCGCGGCGGCGGTCCTGGTGACCGCCGGCGCGGTCTGGTCCCTCAACCAGGCGCCCCGGCCGCTGGCGGAGGCGGACCTTGCGCCGCTGGCCCAGTTCTCCGCCGCCGGTTCGGCGCGGGTGGTGGAGTCTGCGGACGGGTCCCGGGCGCTGGAAGTCCGGCTCAGCAAGGATGAGGCGCAGGGCTATCAGGAGGTCTGGCTGATCGCACCGGACCTCTCGCGCCTGGTGAGCCTGGGAGTCATGAACGCCGAATCCGGAACATTCCAGCTGCCGGCAGGCCTGGAAATTTCGGAGTACCCGATTGTCGATGTCTCCGACGAACCTGTCGACGGCAACCCCGCCCACTCAAGCGTCAGCATCGCCAGGGGCACGCTTGCCACCTGATCTGCCCGTCCGCCGCACCATTGAAACCACCTTGGTCCACTGTGTGGTCACGGCTGCGGCTGCCAGCGCCGCCGCAACATGAAAGTGCAGCATCAGGTGCAGCGAGTGGGCGGCGCCTGACGCTTCCGCGGCGGGCACGCCGGCAGTGGGCGTTTCCGGGACAGCCGCCCCGCCGTGATGGCCCGGGAGGGCGAAGCCGCTGGAAGTGGAAAATGCGGCAAAGGCCAGGTGGAGCAGTTGCTGCGCCACGCCGGCCGCCACCAGTACGGCCCACCCTGGCAGGCGGCGCGGCCCCGCCATCGCAGCGGCCATGCCCAGCAGGGCGGCCACAGCGATAACGATGAGGATCCCGGGCGCCCGGCCGCCGGCGGCCAGATGGGCTGACAGGCCCAGGCCCGTGGACAGCGGGCCGGCCGCCCAGACGGGAAAGGGGTGCCGGGCTGCTGGCGCGGGAATGTCCGTGTCCGCGGCAGTGCGCACGCCTTCCATGGTTCCCCTCCCGTCTCGGACTCTTCCAGTCTTCCTGCCCTTACCCAGGTTGGCGGCGCCTCAGTCGGTCTCAACCGTTTAGTCTCCGGTGGGACCTGCCCGATGCTTGCCTACCATCATTCCCGCAGGCCTCCGGCCGGGCGCCAACATGGCTGTTGACTTCCATCTTGTTAGCGCTCACAATTAAGCGCAGGCCGCGAAGTGGCGGCAGCTATGGAGGAAGTTTCTTATGGACGCAGTGGACGCTCCGGACTCGTTTGTCATCGGCGTGGATTATGGAACGCTGTCGGGCCGCGCCGTGGTGGTGCGGGTGCGCGACGGCAAGGAGCTCGGCAGCGGTGTGTACGACTACCCGCACGCCGTGGTGACTGATGTCCTGCCGGAAGATGTGGCAGGCCGGGGTGCCGACGGGCAAGCCGTCCGCCTCCCTGGGGAGTGGGCCCTTCAGGTGCCGAACGACTACCGCGACGTCCTGCGCCACGCGGTTCCCGCCGCCATCGCTGACGCGGGGATTGACCCGGCCGCCGTCGTCGGAATTGCCACGGACTTTACCGCCTGCACCATGGTGCCGGTCACGTCCGACGGTACCCCGCTGAGCGAGCTGGACCGCTTCCGGAACCGCCCCCACGCGTACGTCAAGCTCTGGCGCCACCACGCGGCGCAGCCGCAGGCCGACCGGATCAACCAGCTGGCAGCCGAACGCGGCGAAAACTGGCTGCCGCGGTACGGAGGGCTCATCTCCTCCGAATGGGAGTTCGCCAAGGGCCTGCAGCTGCTTGAGGAAGACCCCGAAGCCTACGCCGAGATGGACCACTGGGTTGAGGCTGCCGACTGGATTGTCTGGCAGCTGTGCGGCCGGTACGTCCGCAACGCCTGCACGGCCGGGTACAAAGGCATCTACCAGGACGGCCGCTACCCCTCCCCGGACTTCCTGGCCGCACTGAACCCGCAGTTCCAGGACTTCGTCAGCACCAAGCTCGAGCACACCATCGGCCGGCTGGGTGACGCCGCCGGGTACCTCACTGCCGAGGCCGCCGCTTGGACCGGACTGCCGGAAGGCATCGCCGTGGCCGTGGGGAACGTGGACGCCCACGTCACGGCGCCGGCGGCGAAGGCCGTGGATCCCGGCCAGCTGGTGGCCATCATGGGTACCTCCACCTGCCACGTCATGAACGGCACCGAGCTGCGCGAAGTGCCCGGCATGTGCGGTGTGGTGGACGGCGGGATCGTGGACGGACTCTGGGGCTATGAAGCCGGCCAGTCCGGCGTCGGCGACATCTTCGGCTGGTTCACCAAGTACGGCGTGCCCCCCGAATACCACCGTGCCGCCGCGGAAGCCGGCCTGGGCATCCACGAATACCTCACCGAACTGGCATCCCGCCAGGCCATCGGCCAGCACGGGCTCATTGCCCTTGACTGGCACTCGGGCAACCGTTCCGTGCTGGTGGACCACGAGCTGTCCGGGATCGTGGTGGGGCAGACGCTGGCCACCCGTCCCGAGGACACCTACCGCGCCCTGCTCGAAGCCACGGCCTTCGGCACCCGAACCATTGTGGACGCCTTCCGCAGCTCCGGCGTCCCCGTACAAGAGTTCATCGTGGCCGGCGGCCTGCTCAAGAACCCGCTCCTGATGCAGATTTACGCGGACGCTACGGGCCTGCAGCTTTCAACTATCGGTTCTGCCCAGGGCCCGGCCCTCGGCTCGGCCATCCATGCGGCCGTCGCCGCCGGAAAGTACGCGGACATCCGGGAAGCCGCTGCCGCCATGGGTTCCGAACCCGGCGAGGTGTACACCCCCATCCCGGAAAACGTGGCCGCCTACGAGGAGCTCTTCCAGGAATACAAGACGCTCCACGACTACTTCGGCCGCGGCAGCAACGATGTGATGCACAGGCTCAAGGCCATCCAGCGCAGGGCTGCCGGAGCAGTGCTTCCCGGCGTTACGGCAGGATCCGCGGTCCGCGCAACGGCAGGGGTGTCCGCGTGAGCGCCGGAGCAGGAATCCTGGAAACCATCGCCCGCGTCCGGGAAGAAGTGTGCGCCCTGCACGCCGAACTGACACGCTACGAACTTGTGGTGTGGACCGCCGGCAACGTCTCGGCCAGAGTTCCCGGCCAGGACCTCATGGTCATCAAGCCCTCCGGCGTCTCCTACCAGGACCTGACGCCGGAACAGATGGTGGTCACCGACCTTTACGGTGTCCCGGTGGCGGGAAACGGCGACGGCGCGTGGGGCAACCCGGAGCTGTCGCCGTCGTCGGACACCGCCGCCCATGCTTACGTCTACCGGCACATGCCGGAGGTGAACGGCGTGGTGCACACGCACTCCACCTACGCCACCGCCTGGGCCGCCCGCGGCGAAGCCATCCCGTGCGTGCTCACCATGATGAGCGACGAATTCGGCGGCAGCATCCCGGTGGGTCCGTTCGCGCTGATCGGTGATGACTCGATAGGCCACGGCATCGTGGAGACGCTCAAGAATTCCCATTCGCCGGCCGTGCTGATGCAGAACCACGGGCCGTTCACCATCGGCAAGGACGCAAAGTCCGCGGTGAAGGCAGCCGTGATGTGCGAGGAAGTGGCGCGCACCGTCCACATCGCACGGCAGCTTGGCGAACCCCTTGCCATCGACCAGGGCCACATCGACTCCCTCTACGCCCGCTACCAGAACGTCTACGGCCAGTAGTCGGCCGCAGCACCTTCCCAGAACTTTCGCAGGAGAAACCCATGAGCACCGCAGCAAACACTTCCCTTGACGGCTACGAGGTCTGGTTCCTCACCGGCAGCCAGCACCTCTACGGCGAGGATGTCCTCAAGCAGGTAGCCGCCCAGTCCCAGGAGATCGCCAACCAGCTCAACGCTTCCTCCGCCGTTCCCGTCAGGATCGTCTGGAAGCCGGTCCTGACGGACTCCGATGCCATCCGCCGCACCGCGCTGGAGGCCAACTCGGACGATTCCGTCATCGGCGTCACCGCCTGGATGCACACCTTCAGTCCGGCCAAGATGTGGATCTCCGGCCTGGACCTGCTCCGCAAGCCGCTGCTGCACCTGCACACGCAGGCGAACGTGGAGCTGCCCTGGGCCGACATTGATTTCGACTTCATGAACCTCAACCAGGCCGCCCACGGCGACCGCGAGTTCGGCTACATCCAGTCACGCCTGGGCATCGCCCGGAAGACCGTGGTGGGGCACGTCTCCAACCCCGAGGTGGCCCGCCAGGTGGGTTCCTGGCAGCGCGCCGCCGCGGGCTGGGCCGCCGTCCGGACCCTGAAGCTGACCCGCTTCGGGGACAACATGCGCAACGTCGCCGTCACCGAAGGCGACAAGACCGAGGCGGAGCTGCGCTTCGGCGTCGCGGTTAACACCTGGTCGGTCAACGAGCTCGCCGACGCCGTGCACGGCGCTGCCGAGTCCGACGTCGACACGCTTGTTGCCGAGTACCAGGACCTTTACGACGTGGTTCCGGAGCTCCGCGCAGGCGCCGCCAGGCACGAGTCCCTCCGCTACGGCGCCCGGATCGAACTGGGGCTGCGCAGCTTCCTGGAAGCCAACGGCTCCGCCGCGTTCACCACCTCCTTCGAGGACCTGGGCGCGCTCCGCCAGCTCCCCGGCCTGGCCGTCCAGCGCCTGATGGCGGCCGGTTACGGCTTTGGCGCGGAGGGCGACTGGAAGACCGCCATCCTGGTCCGCGCCGCGAAGGTGATGGGTGCCGGGCTGCCCGGCGGCGCGTCCCTGATGGAGGATTACACCTACCACCTGGAACCGGGCTCCGAGAAGATCCTCGGCGCGCACATGCTGGAGGTCTGCCCCTCGCTGACGGCCGCGAAGCCCCGGCTGGAGATCCACCCGCTGGGCATCGGCGGCAAGGAAGACCCCGTCCGCCTGGTGTTCGACGCCGATGCCTCCCCGGGCGTCGTCGTGGCCCTTTCGGACATGCGGGACCGCTTCCGCCTGGTGGCCAACGCCGTCGACGTGGTTCCCCTGGACCAGCCGCTGCCCAACCTTCCCGTCGCCCGCGCGCTCTGGGAGCCCAAGCCTGACTTCGCCACCTCCGCCGCCGCCTGGCTTACCGCGGGCGCCGCGCACCACACGGTCCTGTCCACGCAGGTGGGCATGGACGTGTTCGAGGACTTCGCCGAAATCGCCAAGACCGAACTGCTGACCATCGACGAGGGCACCACCATCCGGCAGTTCAAGAAGGACCTGAACTGGAACGCCGCCTACTACAAGCTGGCAGGCGGGATCTAGCGGCCGAAGTGTGCGCGGGGCGGCCCTTCAGGCAGCTTGTCGAGGATGTCCTCGGCCACCCTGCGCACCTTGATATTTCGGTGGCTTGACGCCTTGGCCAGAATGGAAAAGGCCTCGTGGTAAGAGCACCTGTTCTGGGCCATGATCACTCCGCAGGCGACGTTGATGGAGGTCCGGCTGTCCAGGGCTGAGCGCAGGTCCGTGGCCGTGGACCTGGCTGAATGCAGGTTGACGGCCACTTCCAGGCTCTTTGCCGCGAGCCCGGCAAAGCCGCGGGCCTCCGCTATGACCTGCAGCGGGAAAGCCTTGGCGTCCTGGGCAAACAAGGCCAGGGCGGCGGGTGTGTCAGCCGCACCGGTTCCGTCGCCGTCGGCATCGGTTGCCACGCGAAGCCTGATCCCCATCGCGCTGCCGAACCCTGCCAGCTGCAGCTGCGTGGAATACCGCGGCCAGCGGAAATCCCCGTTGCGCTGGAGGACAGCTACCGGATGGTGGCCGGCCAGCACCTCGTGCAGGGGGCCCTCCTCAGCGTGCTGCTCCCACTCCAGGAGCTCCACAACATCGTCCGACGTGCCTGTGACGGCCGAACTCCTCTTCGGCTGGTGCACCACCACGCCGCATTCAATCTGCAGGCCCGTGGCCCTGACAATGGTCCGGACGGCTGCGGCGGCAAGCACATCCAGGGACTCGCGCAAGCTGTGCGTCCCGCTCACCAGATCGAGGAGGAGGCCGTCCTGGGTGCCGCTGTCCGCATGCCCTGCCTCATCCGCCGCGGCGGGAGCTGCCGGTCCGGGCTGGGCCGGACGATGGCCCGCGCCCTTCCGCACATGTAGAGGGCCGGCGACGGCTGGGGGAGAGGCCTTGGTCTCAAAGGCCTCCTCGTCGCCGGCCCCGTTTAGTACCCGTGCCCTGCGGGCCGGGAAAGCCGAACTTATGTTTTGTGCGTGCATTGCAGTCTCACACCCCCTCGTGAGACAAGTACTACGAGTCAGACGACGTCTTGTCTCTGAGAAGAACTTAGTTCGGCGATTCATCCCGGTGAATGCGTAAGGAGTACCCGACTTTCAGATTAGGTACTACTTGGATTTCCGGCCGGCATCCCTCTGCCCCTGTTGCCGCAGGTGGGGTGCGGACAGCGCCGCGCGGTTCCAGGGCCTGCCTCCACCGCGAGTTTGCGTCCGGATGCTTGACTCCTGCCGCGGCAGCCCCAAGAATGTTTCTATAACGTTGTAAAAATGAGAAACGAGGATGTTTTCGTGACCGTTGCAGAACCAGCCACCGCCAGGATCACCATTGACCCCGCCTTTACCGTGGGGCCGGTCCGGCGCCGCACTTTCGGTGCCTTCGTGGAGCACCTTGGCCGCTGCGTGTACACCGGAATCTTCGAGCCGGAGCACCCCAAGGCGGATGAGGACGGCTTCCGCACCGACGTGCTGGAACTGACCCGCGAACTCGGAGTGTCCACAGTCCGCTATCCCGGAGGTAATTTCGTCTCCGGCTACCGCTGGGAGGACGGTGTTGGCCCCGCCGACAAACGTCCGGCCCGGCTGGACCTCGCCTGGCACTCCACAGACCCCAACCTGGTGGGTGTGGACGAATTCGCCAAGTGGTCAGCCAAGGCCGGCGTCGAACCCATGATGGCCGTGAACCTTGGCACCCGAGGCACGCAGGAAGCGCTTGACCTGCTGGAGTACTGCAACATCGACGGCGGCACGGCCCTTTCGGACCAGCGCAGGGCCAACGGTGCGGAGAACGGGTACGGCATCAAGATGTGGTGCCTGGGCAACGAAATGGACGGCCCGTGGCAGATTGGCCACAAGAACGCCCTCGAATACGGGCGGCTGGCAGCCGACACCGCCCGCGGCATGAGGATGATCGAACCCGGCCTGGAACTCGTGGCGTGCGGCAGCTCAGGCCCCACCATGGACACCTTCGGTGAGTGGGAACGTGTTGTCCTTTCGGAAACCTACGACCTTGTGGACCTGATCTCGGCCCACCAGTACTTCGAGGACTTTGGCGACCTGCAGGAGCACCTTTCCGCGGGGTACCGGATGGAAGCCTTCATCCATGACATCGTGAGCCACATTGACCACGTGAAGTCGGTGAAGAAGTCCACCCGGCAGGTCAACATCTCCTTTGATGAGTGGAACGTGTGGCACATGAGCCGCGACGAGTCCCGCGCACCCACGGGGAAGGACTGGCCGGTTGCCCCGGTCCTGCTCGAGGACACCTACACCGTAGCGGACGCCGTCGTCGTCGGTGACCTGCTGATCACCCTGCTCAAGAACACGGACCGCGTCCACTCAGCCAGCCTCGCCCAGCTGGTGAACGTCATCGCGCCCATCATGACCGAGCCCGGCGGCCGCGCCTGGAAGCAGACCACCTTCCACCCGTTCGCGCTCACGTCCCGCCACGCTTCCGGGACGGTGCTTCAGCTCGCCGTCGAATCCCCGCTGGCCAGCGGCGGCAAGACTGCAGGCTTCGCCGCCGTGTCCGCCGTCGCAACGTACGACGCTGAAACGGGCGAAGCCGTGGTCTTCGCCGTCAACCGCTCTGCCACGGATGCGCTCAGCCTCGACGCCGTGGTGTCCGGCCTGGGCAACGTGCGGGTCCTCGAGGCCGTCACGTACGCCAACAAGGATCCGTACTGGCAGGCAACCGCCGATGACTCCACGTCCGTCCTGCCCGCGGAAAACGTCACGGTAAAGGCCGGCGGCGGCAGGCTCACCGCGGACCTGCCGGCCGTGTCCTGGTCCATGATCCGGCTGGCCGTCAACCAGTAGCCCCTGTCCGCGGGGAGGGGAGGGCATGACGACGGCGGCCCTCCTCTGGGAGGATGGCGGCATGGAACTCCACATCACGGGTGATCCCGCCGCAGACAAGTTGTTGAGCGAGGACGCCTTCGCGCTGCTGACAGGCATGCTGCTGGACCAGCAGGTGACCATGGAATCGGCCTTCGCCGGTCCGGAGAAAATCAGGGCCAGGATCGGATCCGTGGAGCCCGGAGCCATCGCCTCCCAGGACCCGGACGCCTTTGTGGAGATGTTCAAGGAACGGCCGGCCGTCCACCGCTTCCCCGGCTCGATGGCGGCCAGGGTTCAGGCGCTCGCGGAAACCGTGCAGAACGAGTGGGACGGCGATGCCACCGCCATCTGGACCAGGGGCAACCCGGACGGTGCCGAGGTGCTGCGCCGGCTGAAGGCCCTGCCCGGCTTCGGCGAGCAGAAAGCCAAAATCTTCCTGGCCCTGCTCGGCAAGCAGTGCGGACTGCAGGCGCCGGGGTGGCGTGAAGCCGCCGGCCATTACGGCGAGGAGGGCTCCTATCTCTCCGTGGCCGACATCGTGGACCCGGAATCCCTCGCCAAGGTGCGGGCCAGCAAGCAGGCAGCCAAGGCGGCCGCGAAAGCGGCGAAGGCCTGACCCGCGCTTCCTGGGTCAGTTCCGCCGCGGCCGTGCGTGACCGGCGGTTGCGGCAAGGCCGCCAACGTCTGCAACGATGTATGGCAGGAACTGGCGGAACCACATAAAGGAGCCACGATGGCGGTCACAATGAATGACGTTGCGAGGGCGGCGGGGGTGTCGCTTAAGACTGTCTCCAACGTGCTCAATGACTACGAGTTCATCCGCCCTGCCACCAAAAAACGGGTCCAGGATGCCATCGCGGAACTGGGCTACGAGGCCAACCTGACCGCCAGGAGCCTTCGCTCGGGGAAAACCAGGATGCTGGGCCTGGTGCTGTCCGACCTCTCAGCACCGTACTACGCCGAGCTTGCCTCCAGGCTGATGAAGGCTGCCTCCCGCCGTGGCTATCGCGTCCTGGTGGAACAGTCGGACGCGGTTGGCGGGGTGGAATTGAACGCCTTGCAGGGCCCGTTCCGGCAGCTCACCGACGGCCTCCTCTTCACCCCGCTGGTCATTGACGCGGACGCCATCGCCGACCGCCTGGGCAGGAAGCCCCTGGTCCTGCTGGGTGAACACATCCTGGACCCCCGCTTCGACCTGGTCACCATGAAAAACGGCGAGGCCGCCGCCGCCCTGACCGCCCACCTGTTGACGGGAGGCCGCCGCCGGATTGCCGTGATCGGGGCGCATCCGGAGGAGTCCGTGGGCAGTGCCGGCCTGCGGCTCAACGGTTACCGCAAGGCCCTCGAGGAAGCAGGTGTCCCTTTCAACCCCGAACTGGTCGCCCCCTGCGAGTGGCGCCGGGACAACGGCGCCGCCGCCGTAGCCGGGCTGATGGACAGGGGTGTGGAGTTCGACGCCGTGTTCGGACTTAACGACGTCCTGGCGCTGGGTGCCATGCACGAGCTGCTGATCCGCGGGGTCCGGGTGCCCCAGGATGTGGCGGTGGCGGGGTTCGACGACATCGACGAGGCCCGGTTCGCATCGCCATCGCTGACCACAGTCTCCCCGGGCATGGAGGAGATCGCGGAGCGCTCCATCAGCCTGCTGATCGACCGGATCGAGGGGCGCGAGGCGGCGGAGCAGGCAGCGCACATCGAAGCCGGGTTCCAGCTGAAGGTCCGCGAGTCCGCACCCTAGGTTTCGCCCGCCCGGCCCTGGGGTACTTTTCCGGCAGAACAACGAGGAAAAGGCGGCCACATGATTGCCCTTCTTGTCATTGACATGCAGAACGCATTTTTCGAGGCGCCCGAACTTGCGGCCAGGCAGGAGCAGTTGGTGGCGTCCTGCAACCGGCTGATGGAGGGGTTCGAAGCGAGCGGGCACAAGGTCCTGCTGGTGGGGACGGAACACGAACGGGACAAATCCACCTGGTCCCTGAACATGCTGGACGATGACCAAGGCTTTATTTTCCGCGGCAGCCAGCAGGCCCAGGCCGTGCCTGGACTGGGCACCGACGGCCTGCCGCAGCTGACCAAAACGCGGGACAGTGCTTTTGTGGGAACCAACCTGCTGGCCAGGTTGCGCAACTGGGGCGCTGAGGAGATCGTGCTCGCCGGCGTATCTACGCACAACTGCATCGCCCAGACCGGCGCGGATGCGTTCGCGCACAACATCCGCGTCACGTACGCCAAGGATGCAATGGCCTCCGAGGACAGCCAGGACGCCGCGGACATGCTGCGCATCCTCTCCACGAGCTACCGCCAGCCCGTCCAGTCCAGTGACGAGATCCTGGCCCGGCTCAGCCGCTGACACTGCCGCGTTGAACCGCCCGGACCGGCGCCCGGTGATTGGAGAGCCGGCCATAACAAACCTGAAACGTGGCGGAAACGTCCGCAACCTACTGTGGATCCCACGCCGCCGCAAGCGGCCAGCTGAAGGGACCCAACATGCATCTGATGCCGCGTGAGCAGGAAAAACTCTTGATCGTGGTGGCCGCCGACCTCGCACGGCGCCGCCAGGCCCGCGGCCTCAAGCTCAACTACCCCGAGGCTGTGGCCATCATCAGCTACGAACTGATCGAGGGTGCCCGCGACGGCCGCAGCGTTGCCGACCTCATGAGCTACGGCACCACCCTGCTGACGCGCGGGGACGTCATGGAAGGGGTGCCCGAGATGATCCACGACGTGCAGATCGAGGCGACCTTTCCCGACGGCACCAAGCTCGTCACCGTCCACGATCCCATCCGCTGAGAGGGCAGGCCATGATTCCAGGAGAGTACGTCCTCCGGTCCGAGCCGGTGACGGCCAACGCCGGGAGGAGGGCGATCGAGGTCGCCGTGACCAACACCGGCGACCGGCCCGTCCAGGTGGGTTCCCACTTCCACTTCGCGGAAGCCAACGCCGCGCTGGCCTTCGACCGGGATGCCGCCTACGGCCGGCGCCTTGACATTCCTGCCGGAACGGCAGCACGGTTTGAGCCGGGGGACGCCCGGAGCGTGCGGCTGATCGAACTGGGCGGGCGCCGCGAGGTGTTTGGGCTCAGCAACGCTGTCAACGGAAAGCTCGACGGCGGCACCCGCCCGGAAGGGGACGTCCAGTGAGTTTCGAGATCCCCCGCCGGCAATACGCGGACCTGTACGGCCCGACCGCCGGTGACAAACTCCGCCTGGCGGACACCGACCTGTTCCTGGAGATCGAGAAGGACCTCACCGTCTACGGCGAGGAAGTCGTCTTCGGCGGCGGCAAAGTGATCCGCGACGGCATGGGCCAGAACGGCCAGGTGACCCGGGACGGCGACGGTTCCGGCGATCCTGGTTCCGGCGATCTTGGTTCCGGCGGCGGTGTGCCGGACACCGTCATTACCAACGCCGTGATCCTGGACTACACGGGCATCTACAAAGCAGACATCGCCATCAGGGACGGACACATCTTCAGGATCGGCAAGGCCGGCAACCCGCAGATCACCGACGGTGTGGACATCGTGATCGGAGCGAGCACTGAAATCATTGCCGGCGAGCGCAAGATCCTCACGGCCGGGGGAGTGGACACCCATATCCATTTCATCTCCCCGGACCAGATCCCCACGGCGCTGACCAGCGGCATCACCACCATGATCGGTGGCGGCACTGGCCCGGCGGAAGGCACCAAAGCCACCACCGTGACGCCCGGAAAATGGCACATCCAGCGCATGCTGCAGGCCGCCGAGGGGTTCCCCATGAACATCGGGCTCTTCGGCAAGGGCCACGCCTCCGCCGTCGAACCCCTCGCCGAGCAGATCCGCGCCGGGGCCATCGGGCTGAAGGTGCATGAGGACTGGGGCTCCACCACCTCCTCCATCGACACCTCCCTCACCGTGGCCGACGAATACGACGTGCAGGTGGCCATCCACACGGACACCCTCAACGAGTGCGGTTTCGTGGAGGACACCATCCGCGCCATCAACGGCCGCGTCATCCATACGTTCCACACCGAGGGCGCCGGCGGCGGGCATGCGCCGGACATCATCAAAATCGCGGGCATGCCCAACGTCCTGCCGGCGTCCACCAACCCCACGCTTCCCTACACGCGCAATACCATCGAGGAGCACCTGGACATGCTCATGGTGTGCCACCACCTCAATCCGGACATCCCCGAGGACGTTGCGTTCGCCGATTCCCGGATCCGCGCCGAGACCATCGCCGCCGAGGACGTCCTGCAGGACCTGGGGATCTTCTCCATCACCTCCTCCGACTCCCAGGCGATGGGCCGGGTGGGCGAGGTAATCACCCGCACGTGGCAGGTGGCGGACAAGATGAAGAGGCAGCGCGGGGTGCTGGCAGATCCCGCGGATAAGGCAGATGACGACGGCGGGGCGCACGGCAGTGCGGGCAGCGACAACTTCCGCCTCAAGCGCTACGTGGCCAAATACACCATTAATCCGGCCATCGCGCAGGGCATTGCGGACTCCGTCGGTTCCGTGGAGGTGGGCAAGTTCGCCGACCTGGTCCTGTGGGATCCTGCCTTCTTCGGCGTGAAACCGGAACTGGTGCTCAAAGGAGGGCAGATCGCGTACGCGCTGATGGGGGATGCCAACGCCTCCATCCCCACCCCGCAGCCGCGCACCATGCGGCCCATGTTCGCCGCGTTCGGGAAGGCCGTGCAGCAGTCCTCCATCACCTTCCTGTCGAAGGCCGCGATCGACGCCGGGGTCCCGGCCGAGCTGGGGCTGGAAAAGGTGATCCGGCCCGTTTCCGGCATCCGTTCCCTCACCAAGGCGGACCTGAAGTACAACGACGCCACCCCGGACATCCAGGTGGACCCCGAAACGTACCAGGTGACCGTGGACGGCGAAGACGTCACGTGCGAACCGTCCGACGTGCTGCCCATGGCCCAGCGCTACTTCCTCTTCTGAATTCTTCCAAGCCCCCGGAGAACCCCGTGATCATCGAAAAAGTCCTCGGCAACCTGCACGAACTCCCCGACCCGGACACCTATGCCAACCTGCACCAGGAGAAAGTGGTGCTTCCCAGCGCCCAGCTGGTCAAGCGGATCCAACGCGCCACCACGGACCACGGCAAGGAAATCGGCATCCGGCTCCCTTCCGGCTCCGGCGACCTGCGCGACGGCGACATCCTGCACGTCGAGGACGCCAACATGATCGTGGTGTCCGTGCTGCCCACAGACGTCCTGGTGATCGCACCGCGGACCATCCACGAGATGGGCGTCGTGGCACACTCCCTCGGCAACCGGCACCTCCAGGCCCAGTTCTTCGACGGTGCTTCGGAGTACGGGGCCGAGGTCATGGTGTGCGCCTACGACCACACCGTCGAGGACTACCTCCGAAGCGTCGGTGCGCCCTACACCCGCCAGGAACGCGTCATGCCTGTTCCTTTCCGCCATGCTGAACATTCGCACTAAACCCCTCCCCGTTTCCCCGGCTTGGGACGCCGCGAGGGATATGGGGCCGTGCCCGTCCCCAGCCGCTCCCAACTCTCGCAAGCTCGAGTCGGGGCCCTCGCGGCAGTGGGCCCCCCACGAGGCCCGCCACGCCGCGGCCCCATATCCCTCGCGTCGCTTGCGCTTCTCACCTTGGGTGCGGCTCCAGTGAGCGGGTACCAGCTGGCGCTGCAGCAGCTCACCGATTCCGCTTTGCCTACTGGGGCGTTTGCGCACTCTCTTGGTTTTGAGACTTATGTCGACGCCGGTGTGGTCCGTGATGAGGCTTCTTTTGGAGTGTGGTTGTCCGCGTTCATCTCCCAGTCGCTTTCCTATTCGGACGGGCTGGCCATCCGGTTCCTGTTTGAGGGGTGGGAGCTTGGGGAACTGGATGAGCTGTTGTCGGCTTCGCTGCTGCCGCGGCAGGTCCGGGAGGCCAGCGTCAAGATGGGCCTGCGGCTGCTCGAGATCGGGGCGGAGGTCTTCCCGTCGCCGCAGCTGGAACTGTACCGGGACCTGGTGGCCACCGGCCGGGCCGCGGGGCACCAGCCGCTGGCGTTCGCCGTCGTCGCGCGCTCCCTGCGGGTGCCGCTGCCGGAAGCCCTCGCCGCCTTCCTTTTCGCCGCCGTCACCTCGTTGACGCAGAACGCCGTCCGGGCCATCCCGCTGGGCCAGAACGCTGGCCAGCGGCTGCTTCGCCAGGCGGCCGACGGCGTTGCTGCCGCCGTCGAACGGATACCGCACCTGACGCCGGACGACTTCGGGGCCGTCACCCCCGGACTGGAAATTTCACAAATGCGGCACGAACGCCAACGTGCCCGGATGTTCATGAGCTAGCAGGAGGACTAAATGGCTGAACCCATCAAGATCGGCATCGGCGGACCCGTCGGGGCGGGCAAGACGCAGCTCGTGGAGCGCCTCACCCGTCATATGAGCGGCGAGATCTCCATGGCCGCCATCACCAACGACATCTACACCATCGAGGACGCCAAGATCCTCGCCGCCAACGGGATCCTCCCCGTGGACCGCATCATCGGCGTCGAAACCGGCGGCTGCCCGCACACCGCCATCCGCGAAGACACCTCCATGAACACCTCCGCCATCGAGGAACTCAAAGCCCGCCACCCCGACCTGCAGGTCATCTTCGTCGAATCCGGCGGCGACAACCTCTCCGCCACCTTCAGCCCCGAACTCGTCGACTTCTCCATCTACATCATCGACGTGGCCCAGGGTGAAAAGATCCCCCGCAAAGCCGGCCAGGGCATGATCAAGTCCGACCTCTTCATCATCAACAAAACTGACCTTGCGCCCCACGTCGGCGCCGACCTCGCAGTCATGGAACGGGACTCCAAGGAATTCCGCGGGGCCAAGCCGTTCTGCTTCACCAACCTCAAAACCGACGAAGGGCTCGACGCCGTCATTGAATGGGTGAGGCGCGACGTCCTGATGCTCGACCTGGCGCAATGAGTACGACGGCGGCCCCTGCACCTGAGGTGGTCATCCCACCTGGGCGTGAGTCGCCGATGGGGGAGCTTCAGCTGGTCATCAGTGAGCGCAGGGGCCGGTCGGTTGCCGCGCATCAGTTCCATCGGGGCGCCTTGAGGGTACTCCGGCCGCATTACCTGGATGACTCCGGGCAGGTTTGTTATGTGGTCGTGAATCCTGGTGGGGCTTATCTTGGTGCGGATCTTTTCTTGCTTGATGTGGAGGTCGGAGACTCTGCCTCACTGTTGTTGACCACCCAGTCCGCCACGAAGGTCTACCGGACGCCCGGGTCCTACGCCGAGCAGCGGATGGCTGTCCGGCTGGGGGAGGGGGCACGGATGGAGCTCATGCCGGACCAGCTCATCGCCTACCGGGAGGCCAGTTACCGGCAGCACACGCACATCACTGTACGGCCGTCGTCGTCCCTGGTCATGGCTGAGGTGGTGACGCCGGGATGGTCGCCGGACGGCGCCGCCTTCCGTTACGAGGAGGTCCGGCTGCGCACCAGCATCCGGGTGGAAGGCCCGGACGGAACCCGGCTCCTGGCCCTGGACAACCTCCTGATCCGCCCGCCGGCCGGGGATGTCACGGGCCTGGGGTTCATGGAGGGTTTCAGCCATGTGGGCTCGCTGCTGGTGGTGGATCCCCGGGTGGACCAGGCGCTCGCCGATGACCTGCACGCCCTGGCCCAGGACCACGATGCCCGCACCGGCATTTCCCTCACCCGCACGGTCTCGGGAACCACCGGGCTGGTACTGCGCGCCCTGTCCAACAGCACGGGGGAACTGAACAACCTGCTTGCTGCCTGCACGTCCCTCCTCCGGAAACGGTGGCACGGGCAGGAACCGCTGAACCTGAGGAAGCACTGATGACAGCCATCACCAACATCACCACGCTGTACCGGGACCGGGAGGCACTGCCGCTGCGGACCCGCCTGTTGTTCACGCTCGGTGCCGTGGCCGCACTGCACGCGGCCGCCGTCGTGCTCCTGCTGGCCGGCAACGCCGCCGGATCCGGTGCGGAGCCGCTCATCTGGGGACTCGTGCTCACCGCCTACCTGGCGGGCGTCAAGCACAGCTACGACTGGGACCACCTCGCCGCGATCGACAACTCCACACGCAAGTTCGTGGCACAGCGCCAGGACCCGGTGAGCGTGGGCTTCGCCTTCAGCCTCGGGCACAGTTCGGTGGTGACGCTGGCGGGGATCCTGGTGGTTGCCGGCGCCGGCATGGCGGGCCAGTTCATGCAGGACGGAACCACCGGCAACCTGGTGCTCGGGCTGATCGGCAGCGGTGTCTCCGGGCTGTTCCTGCTGGCCATGGGCCTGTTCAACGGTTCGGCTTTCGCGCGTTCGGCGCGGGCATACCGCCGGGCCCGGACCGGGGCGCCGGTGGACCCCGGCGACCTTGAGCCCCGGGGACTGGTGGCCCGGCTACTGGCGCGGCCGCTGTCCAGGGTGCGGCGGCCGCGGAACATCTACGTGATCGGGTTCCTGTTCGGCCTGGGGTTCGATACTGCCACCACCATCGGGCTGCTGATGATGACGACGGCGGCCTCGCTGGCGGGGGTGCCGCCGTTTGCGCTCCTCGCGCTGCCGCTGGCGTTCACGGCCGCGATGACCCTTTGCGATTCGCTGAACGGGGTGGCCATGATGCGGATGTACCGTTCTGCCCTGGACGACCCCCAGCGGCGGCTGGGCTTCAACGCCGTGGTCACCGGCATCTCAGCGGTGTCCGCCCTGTTTGTCGCGGTGATCACGCTGGGCGGGTTCGCCAACACCGCCTTTGCGCTGCAGGATCCCCTGACGGTGTGGCTGGGATCCATAGACCTGGGCGACGCCGGCCTGCTGCTGGTGGCGCTGCTGCTCGCCGTGTGGGGAGCGGCGGGTGTGAAGGGACGTCTGGCGGGCAGCCCCGGGCACTGAGCGCGCGCTGCCCATAACAGGGTGGGGCGGCTCAGGGCAGCGCGGCTCAGGCGGCCACGCGGCCCCTGCTTGGCCGGTGCTGCCTGCCTTTCCCCTGGGCCCGGCGCGGCGCGCCCGAGCCCGCGAGGACCTGCCCTCCGTCCGGAACGGCGGAGTCCGCGTGGACCTGGACCCCGTGCTCGATCAGGACCCCCGAGCCGATCCGCGAATGGCTGCCGATGTTCACCCGGTTTCCGATCACCGTTCCCCGGCCGATGTGTACGCCGTCGCCAATAATGGCACGCTCGCCGATTGTGGCGTCGCGGTCAATCCAGCTGCCGTGGCCGATCCGGCACCCGGAACCCACCCTGGCACCCTGCTCCACATACGTCATGGGGCCAATGCGGGCATTTTCGGCGACCGCGGCTCCGGGGGCAACAAGCCCGCCGCCGTTGGCATGCCGGACGTACCGGGTGACCTTCCCGGCGTCGTCTTCCACTGAAACAAACTTCGCGTTCATTCAATCCCTCGTTAACGGCGCGGCACGTCAGCCGCACATTCAGTTAACGGTTCACAACTCAAAGGGATTCCCGAACGGCGCCGGGCACCTCGTCCGCTACGGCGATACCTCCCCGAGCTCCACGCCTTCCTCCTCGCCAGTGGCGGCGTCCTCCTCTGTCAGCAGCAGGGCCGTCCCCTGGAAGGCAGGCAGTTCGAGGAAGAAGCTGTGCAGGTCGTCAACCTGGCCAACCGCTGCCCCGCTGAACAGGTCGTGCACGGCAGACCCGGGGACCAGGTGGCTGGACTGGATGCTGCCGGCAATGTCCTGGTCGGAGAAATTCAGCACGGTTACCTCCAGCGCTCCGCTGCCCAGCTGGATGACCATCACCAGCAGGCCGCGGTGTGAAACGCCGGGCACGTCCAGCAGCGACCCCGTGGCGATGCCGTGTTCTTCGCGGACAGCCAGGATCTGCTGCAGCCGCCTGGCGTAGGAGCCGGGGTCCTGCAGCTGGTCGGGGAGCGGGCCGTAGAGGCTGCGGGCACGCGGCATACCGGAGGAGGAGTATTCCGCATCCGGGCTGGTGCCCATGATGTCGTGCGCCCCGCGGTTGATCCAGCGGGTGTCACCCTGGGCCGTGAGTTCCTCGACGCTCTTGCGGTCCAGCGCGGTGATGCCGGCAAGGTCCCAGCCGGACAGGGCAAAGACGCCGGGCTGCAGGGCGTTGTACATGGAGAGGAGGATGTGCACATCCAGGATCTGCGCCTCCTGCTCCGGAGTGATCGCGTCAGGGTCCTGGACCCCCAGGGCGGCCATGATGAAGCTGACCGTCGTGCAGGCGATCCCGTTGGTGGTGAACACCGCGTTGTAGGGGGCGTTCTCCCCGGTCAGGCGCTCCCGCATGGTCTGCTGGACCTGCTCCGCGAGCTGCGCCCCCGTGAGCTCCTGGCCGGCGAGCTCGAACATCTCGTCCCGGTGTCCGGCAGCGAAGTGCATCAGCTCGTAGGTCAGTTCGTCATGGTTCTGCAGCGCGTGGACCAGCGACGCCTGGTCGACACCGATCTCCATGGACAGGCGGAGCGTCAGGCGCAGCAGCTCGGTATCGGCGGTGACCAGCGCGTAGTGGTACGCCGGCCGCGTAATGAAGTCGTAGGAAAGGTCCGGGCCTGCTTCCGAGGTGGCCTTAATGTCGTCGATGGTCAGGTTCAGCTCCTGGAAGGAGAACCCGCCCACCTTGCGGATCATGGACCCGATGAGCTGGTTGGCGGCCTCGGACAGCGGGTGCCCCTCTGACCAGCCCGGCTGCTCTTCGGCGCTTTTCTCCACGCCCAGGAAGCCGTTCGCATCGAGCCTGAGCGCCCCGGTGCCAAGGTCAACCAGGGAATGCAGCGCGTCACCGACCACCAGGCGCATCCCGGCGAAGGTTGGGTCCAGCCAGTTGATGGAGGGCTGGCCCGCCTTGAAGTAGTGGAGGTAGACCCAGCGGCGGGTCTTCCCCGTGGTGTCAACGACTGCCCGGGTGGCGCTCCAGTTCGTTTCCTTGACGCCGGGCTCGTAGAAGATAACCCGCTGCAGCCGGCCGATGATGTAGCCGGCCTTCTGCAGGGCCTGTTCGGAGTCGGGACTCAGGTTCACCGAGTCCTGCCCTTCCGGTACGTCCGGCAGCAGGTGCCAGTCCTCCTCCGGGATATCTATCATGTGGTAGATCCCGGGGTAGTCCCGGAAGTTCATTTCGGCGAGGCGGAAATCGGCACCCTTGCCGGTGTGCCCGGGAACAATGTCATCGATAATCGTTCCGCCGTGGTCCGCGGCCACCTGGCACATGGAGCGGAATTCGTCCTCCGTGCCAAACACCGGATCGATCGCCATGCTGATCCGGTCGAAGTGCCCGTCAACGCTGGGCGTCTGGGACCAGCCGCTGATGCCGCCCGCGAGCTTGACCGGGCCCGTGTGGATGGCCCGGATCCCGATTTCGCTGAAGGCTTCCCACATGGCCGGATCACCCAGGGCGGAGAGGAAGGACTGGCTGGACCTGGTGATGAAGGACAGGGGGTACGCGGTGAACCACACCGGTGCGCGCTCCACGGCGGCCCGGGGGTTGGGATGCGCGTAGGAGTTCTGCCACATGCTGGCCTGCCCGGACAGCTGCCGGGCCAGTGCGTTCGCATCTCCCAGCATCGCCTGGTTCCGCAGCCATTCGACGTAGGCCGCGTTCCGCCCATCGAATTCGAAGGACGGCCTGGTGGCGTAGTACTGGCGGCGGCGCGCTGTCGGCCTCAGCGCCTTGGGCCGGGCAGGATAAAGATGTTCGTCGAAATTGACGTCCGGTTCCACCAAGGGCTCAGCTGCCGCCGAACCTGCTTCCTGGTCGTCACCTGCAACGGTCTCCGGTTCAAAGACACCGTTGCTGGCCATAGGTTCCCGCATGAGTCCTCTTTCTACAAGTTGTTTCCGCGGTCCCAAGGCGTGCTGCCTGGCCGCCCTGTCCATAATCCCTGTACCCGGGGGTGCCGAGACTATTCGGGGCGAACTACGAAACTACCAAGAAACGGCTAGGCCACGAGGTTTGCGGCCGCCGTGTCCATAGCCGGGGGCTGTGTTTGCATGCGGCCTGTTCCTACACTGGGGTGATGATCACAGTCGCTGGAAGCGTGGAAACCACATTGTCCGCCGAGAAGGCCTTTGCCTTTTTGAGCCAGTTCGAGAACACCCCCAAGTGGGATCCCAACACTCCTGTCATGGATAAAGTCACGCCGGGGCCGGTGGCCGTGGGGCACAAATACAACGCCGAAGCCGAGTTCCGGGGCAAGCGGCAAAGCCTGGTCTACGAGGTCATCGAGCTGACGGACAACCACATCAAGCTGCGCGGCGAGAACAAGACCGTCACCTCCTTCGATTCCATCGACGTCAGTCCCAATGGCGCCGGCTCGGTGGTGAAGTACACGGCCGAGTTCAGCATCAAGGGACCCGCCAAGATCATCCAGCCGCTTCTGAAGCCAGCCTTCATGTCGCTCCGGGATCCGGCACTGAACGGGATCCGGGACACGCTCAACTCGCTGGCCGCAGCCTGACGGTTTCGAAGAACTCCCGCAGCTCCCGGCGGGGGTCGGCGTCCAGCCGGGGCGTCTCGTCCAGGATCATCGTGGTCCGCAACGCTCCGTACTCCGGCCACTCCAGCCCGGGCATTCGTGGAATTCCGGTCTGCGCGAAGGCCGCCCACGCACCGCTCATGGCGTTGCTGAGCGACGTTGGCGCCTTACCGCGAGTGAGGAAGGCTGCCTGTGGGCTGTCCGCGTGCCGGAACACGAACGGGATCTCCAGCGCGTGGCAGGCCCCCAGCTTTCCGCCCATGGCAGGGCTGCGCCAGGTGAACAGGTAGGAGAAGGTCTTTCCTGCGGATCCAGTCCGCGCGTCGAGGAGCCTGTTGCTGGGCTGCCGGTAGACGGAGTCGGCAATGGCGGACTCCAGGAGCTCCGTGCCTGACGGCTCCCGGGACAGCGTCCGGGTGAGCGCCTCCGCATAGCCGGAGGCAGCCGCCCGCGGGACCCCGGCGCCGGACAGCACGGCTGAGGCACGGTCCGGGTAGTCCGGGTCCTCTGCGGTGCCAGGACGCATCTCGACGGCGAATGAGCCCTCGTTCAGGTTCGTTCCGAGCAGCAGGTCCACCCCGGTGATGAGCCCGCCGCGCACCGCATCCAGGGGCGGCAGCGGAAGCGAGGGTGTGCCAACGGTGGGCTGGAACGGCAGCGGAACGGCGAACGTCGCTGCCCCCTCCCGCAGCACCAGCTGCTCCTGCGCTGCGAGGATCCGTTCAACGGGCAGGTCGAGGATCCCTCCGCCCCTGGCCGGGTCCAGGCCGCACACCTCCAGGAATTCCCCGCACACGCGTGCGGACTCCTGCGGGGTGCGGTAGCGTTCCGCGGTGCCGCTCTGCATGATGGCGCGCCTGAAAAGGCCGGACGACGACGGCATGCCCAGGAGGGTGCCGACTGCCGCGGCCCCGGCCGACTCCCCGAACAGCGTGACGTTGCCGGGGTCGCCGCCGAAAGCCGCTATGTTGCCCTGCACCCAGCGCAGCGCTTCCAGCAGGTCCAGGAGGCCGAGGTTTGAGGAATCCTCGTAACCAGGGCCCAGCACGTCCGCCAGGTGCAGGAAACCCAGGGCGCCCAGCCGGTAATTGACCGTCAGCACTACGGCGCCGGAAGCAGCGGCGAGGCTGCCGCCGTCGTACATTGCGTCACTGTTGGAGCCCGAGAGGTAGGCGCCGCCATGAACCCACACCATCACGGGCCTGCCTGCGCCCGTGCCGGGCGTCCAGATGTTCAGGTTGAGGCAGTCCTGCTCGCTCCACGTCCGCGGTTCCTGGCCTGGCGGCGCGGGGGACTCGGGGTTCTGCGGAGCTGCCGGGCCGGGCCGTGTGCAGTCCCGCACCCCCTGCCATGGCGCGGCGGGCACCGGTGGGCGGAAGCGGTTGGCTCCCGACGGCGGCCCTGCGTAAGGAATCCCCAGGAAACGGTGGACCGGTGTTCCTTCCGCGCTGACCGTGGTGCCGCGGACGGCTCCCGAAGGCGGTTTGGCGTCTGTCATGGTTGTCACCTTAGGGTCTTCCCGGGACGTAGCGGCGGGAACGGTCCTTGATGAGGACGTCGAGGTCGGTGGTCGCGATGTCCCGCAAGTGCTGATCCACCGCTGACGCTGCCTTGGCCAGGAAAATATTAGCGGACCGTGCCTGGAAGCTGTCGGGCTCTTCCAGCACTTCGTCGAGCAAGCCGTCCTGGAACATAGCCGAAGCACTTACTCTTTGCTGCTGGGCCATGGCTCCCGCATGGCGGGTGTTTCCGTGGACAATGGCACTGGCCCCTTCGGGTAGCAGCGGTGCGAGCCAGCTGTTGCTAAAGGCGACGATTCGGTCTGTGGGAAACAGGGCCAGGGCTCCGCCACCTGCCCCTTGGCCCAGGAGCAGCGTCATGGTGGGGACCCGCAGATCGAGCAGCTTTGCCAGAGTGAGGGCGATTTCCTGTCCGAGGCCGCCCTCTTCCGCTTCTTTTGACAGTTCTGCGCCCGGGGTGTCGATGACGGTGAGCAGCGGTAGCCCCAGAGCCTCAGCCAGGTCCATCCCGCGCCGGGCCTCCCGCAGCTCTGCGGGGCCAAAGGTGGCTCCGCCGTCGGCCCCTTTGCGGTCGAGCCCGACGACGACTGTTCCCCGGCCCCCGATGGTTGCCAAAGCGATCGCAAGGGTTTTGGGGCTTTCTCCGGCGGTTCCGCCTAAGGGGACCAGGTCCCCCGCGGCCAGGCGAAGGAAGTCGCGCAGGCCGGGGCGCAGCGGGAGCCGCGAGGCCGTGACGGCAGGCCATGATTGGGTTTCCCTGGCCCCGGTGTCCGCATCATCAACAGCTGGCGCAGAGTCCGGGTGGTTCCCTGTCCGCAACTCATCGGGATTGGCATTGAGTACGGTGAGGATGCCAATGATGAATTTTCGCAGGTGGCGGGGGTGGGTGACCGCATCGATTTTCCCGTGGCGGTGAAGGTTCTCGGATTGCTGGACCCCGGCCGGGAATTCCTTGCCAAAGAGCGCTTTGTACACTTTCGGTCCCAGGAACCCGATCATCGCCTGTGGTTGGGCAGCAGTGACGTGTCCCAGCGATCCCCAGGACGCGAACACCCCGCCTGTGGTGGGGTGCCGAAGGTAGACCAGGTACGGGAGGCGGGCCCGCTTGTGGGCGTTGACCGCGGCGGTGATCCGGGCCATCTGGACAAAGGCTGCCGTCCCTTCCTGCATCCTGGTTCCGCCCGATACAGGGGAGGCCAGCAGCGGTAGACCCAGGTGTGTTGCCTTTTCAATCGCCTCGGTTATCCGGGTTGCTGCGCTAACGCCTATGGAGCCGCCCAGGAAGGTGAACTCGCTGAGGATGACGGCCACCCGCCGGCCCTCGATGCTTCCTTCGCCGGTGATGATCGATTCATCGCGCCCGGACTTGGCTTTCGCGGCGGCCAGTTCCTCGGCGTAGCCCTCTTCGATGGCCAGCCGGGGGAGTGGCCGATCCCAGGTACGGAAGCTCCCGGGGTCGAGGGCCAGGGCAATGAGTTCTTCAGGGCTGATGCGGCCCGGCGTAGCCTGCTGGGTCATACAGTCACCGTCTGGCTCAGCCACTGCATGACGGATGCCCGGTGCTGGCCCAGCAGCGGCGGAGCCTCGTGATCCCGCTTGGTGGTTTCAACGCCCGCGTGATCGAAGAACCGCAGGGGCGGGCCGGGGAGCTCGATGGGTCCGAGGGTTGGATGTTCGACCCCAACCGCCAGCCCTTGGGACCTGGTCTGGTCCCATGCGTACACTTCGTCGAGGGTCCGGACTTTCCCCGCCGGTATGCCGGCCGCCTTCATGGCAGTGAGCAGGTCTTCGGCCTTATGGGCTGCAAAGTGTGCTTCGATCGCAGCAACGAGCCGGGCGTGGTTTTCCACGCGGGCCGCATTCGACGCAAATGCCTGGTCCTCAGGATCCAACCCGGCGAACGCTGCGAACCGTGACCACAGACCCTCCGAACCGACGGCGATCTGCACGGCCCCGTCCGCACACCGGAACAGGCCGTACGGGGCGATGGACGGGTGATGGTTTCCCCGCGCCGCACCGGTCTCGCCGGCCACAGTCCAGCGGGTGCCCTGGAACGCGTGGACTCCAACGAGGGACGCGAGCAACGAGGTGCGCACCACCTGCCCCCGGCCGGTGTGCTCCCGCTCAAGCAAGGCCGCCAGCACCCCGTACGCTCCGTACATCCCGGCCAGCAAGTCACCAATTGGAACCCCCACCCGCTGCGGATCGTCAGGCCCGGATCCGGTGAGGGACATCAGGCCGCTTTCCCCCTGCGCGATCTGGTCGTAGCCGGCCCGTCCGCCTTCGGGCCCGTCGTGGCCAAATCCGGAAATGGAAAGGATGACCGTGCGGGGATTGAGCTCCTCCACCGCTTCCGGACGGAAGCCGAGGCGGTCCAGGGTTCCGGGCCGGAAGTTCTCCACCAGCACATCAGCGTTCCGGATCAGCCGGCGTAAAGTCTCAGCGCCGTCTTCGCTCTTTAAATCGACGGTGATGGATTCCTTGTTCCGGTTGCAGGACAGGAAATACGTGGACTGGCGCTCATCCGCATCCCCCACAAAAGGTGGCCCCCAGCCCCGGGTGTCATCGCCGCCGTCGGGGGATTCGATCTTAATGACGCGGGCGCCCAGGTCAGCCATCATCATGGTGGCGTGAGGTCCGGCCAAGGCGCGGGTGAGGTCGACGACGGTAATGCCGTCCAGTGGTCCGGTCATGGAAGAAAGCCTTTCGGGATGTACAGGTGCTGGGGACGGAAGTGCGCGACGGCGGTCAGGCCGGTTGGGGTGCCCTGCCGGCCCCGGAAGCAGGTGCCTGGGCTGGGTGGTCCAGGCCGGTGTGTTCCTGGTCTGTATGCACCTGTGCTTGGCTTCCCAGCCAGCGTGCGCTCGCTTTGGGGGTCCGCTCCTGGGTGGAGCGGTCCACGGCGATGAGGCCGAACTTGGGACCGTAGCCGAACACCCATTCGTAGTTGTCGAAGGCCGTCCACGCAATGTAGCCCCGGACATCGATGCCGTCAGCAATGCAGGAGGCAACGCCGTCGACCGCTGCCTTCAGGTACGCCACGCGCTGCGTGTCATCCTCGGTGGCCAGGCCGTTCTCCGTGACGATCACCGGGATGCCGGCGATCCGGTGTGCTTCCCTGATGGTCGTCTCGAGGGCCTGCGGGTAGATTTCCTCACCCATCTGGTTGGTTGCCGCGCCGTCCGGTGCCGGCGCGTGGCCGTCCGGGCCGTAGACAGTGCGGCCGTAGGTCTGGATCCCCACGAAGTCGTCGCCGCGGGAGGCTTCCAGGAAACGCTCGTTGACGTTGCGGCGCACGCGGTCAGCGATTTCCTGGCCGCCCTCGATGGACTGGATGTCAGAGTTCGCGAGCGTCCAGCCCACAAGGAGGTCGGGGCGGTGGGCTTTGATGGCAGCAGTGGCGGCCCGGTGTGCCGCCAGCTTCACGTCGAATCCCGCCTCTGTGGAGCAGAACTGGAAGGGTGCAACGGTGCTGGCGTCCACGCCGAGGCGCTGGGCTGCTGCGGCCCAGACCGGCACAGAGCTGCGGTTTTCCGGGGCTTCCCCGCCAATGCCGAAGGACTCCAGCAGCCAGGGGAGGTTGGGTTCATTCAGGGTGCAGGCGACGCCGATGAGGTCCCCCAGATGCGCCATCACGCGGTCGCAGTAGCGGGCAAAGAGCTCCGCCGTCCGGGCGCCTTCCCACCCACCGAGGGCCAGGAGCCAGCGCGGGGACGTGAAGTGGTGGAACGTGACCGCGGGGGTGAGGCCGTGCTCGTGGCAGGCCTCGAGCATGCGGCGGTAGTGGTCGAGCTCGGCCGTGGAGAACAGCCCTTCTTCCGGCTCGATGCGTGCCCACTCGATGGAGAAGCGGTAGGTGGTGAAACCGAGGCTGGCGATCAGGGCAATGTCCTCGCGGTAGCGGTGGTAGTGGTCCACTGCGTCTCCGGACGGTTCGGAGAACATGCTGCCGGGGACGTGCTCCAGGAACCAGGTGTCGCTGTTGACGTTGTTCCCTTCCACCTGGTGGCCGGCGCTGGCGACGCCCCAGAGGAAGTCCTGCGGGAATGGTGATGCCGTGGTCATATGGTTCCTTTCGGGTCTGCGCCGACGAACAGCGCACGGGGCCGCTCTGCCCTGGCTTCCAATCCTTTCCCGTCGCGTGACCGGGACCACAATACCTTTTCAATCAATGACATTCTCATGTGAGTGCCAAGTGCGCCCGGCCGATGCTTGTGGAGAGCCGGCGAGCAGCCAGCCCCACACCGTTCTTCTCCGATGTCACATCAGAATGCAAAGGCGCACTACATGAAACTCCTGAACTCCACTGCCCGTGCGAGCTCCGCCGTTCTGGCCGGCGCGCTCCTGCTGGGATCGTTGACCGCCTGCGGCGGCGGATCCAGCCAGGCCACCGCCACAGTGGACACCAGCACCCTGACCCTCGCTGTCGACAGCGACTCTGCCTCGTTCGGCTTCGACCCGCTGCGCGTCTCGGCTGCCCAGCGGCAGTTCTTTGAGGGCCTCTACGAAAGCCTGATGGCTTTGCAGCCGGACGGTTCCGCAGGTCCGGGCCTGGCCAAGGAGTTCAGCTACAACGCAGACAACACCGTCCTGACGCTCACCCTCAAGGACGATGTGACCTTCACGGACGGCTCAAAGCTCGACGCCGAGCTGGTCAAAGCGAATCTGGACCGCCGGTCGGACCCCGCATTGAGCGCGTACTCGGCAGTAGCCAAGGGCGGCGCCCAGGAAATCACCTCCGTTGACGTGGTCAGCCCCACCCAAGTCGCCCTGACCTTCGCCAAGCCCCAGCCGGGATTCGAGAAGAACCTGGCATCCACCACCGGCATGATCGTGGGCAAGAACGGCGTCACCGACTCCGCCAGCCTCGCCGCGACCCCGGCAGGCTCCGGCCCCTACACGCTGGATCCCTCCACCGTGAAGGGCAACAAGTACGTCCTGGTGAAGAAGGAGGACAACCCGGAAGCTTCCAAGTACGCCTTCGACAAAGTCATCTTCAGCGTGGTCCAGGATCCCCAGGCCCGGGCAAACGCTTTGGTGTCCGGCCAGGCGGATGTGGCGATGCTGACCTCAAGCACCGTTGACTTCGCAAAGTCCAAGGGCGTAGGTGTGTCCCAGATCGGCGGCACGGTCAACACCATGATCTCCTTTGACAAGATCGGCAAGACCGCCCCGGCGTTCGCTGAGGAGAAGGTCCGCCAGGCGATCCAGTACGCAATCAACCGCCAGGCCCTCGTGGATGCCCTGCACAAGGGTGACATCCCCGCCTGGAACGCCCTGCCCAAGGACTCCGCCGGCTTCACCAAGGACCTCGAAACCACGTTCGCCTACAACCCGGAAAAGGCCAAGAGCCTGCTGGCCGAGGCCGGCTACCCGGACGGCTTCGACTTCACCATCATCGCCAGCGCCCAGACCCAGACGGACTTGCAGGCCGTCCAGAAGGACCTCGCCGCCGTCGGAATCACCATGAACGTGAAGATGGCCTCCTCCACTGACGAAGCCTTCGCCGCCGTCGCCACAACCCCGCTGGGCTACGCGCCGCTGAACTGGGACAACCCCGTTGGCGTCATGTACGGAGCAGTCCTCAACGGCTTCACCAACGTCCAGAAGGCCACCGACGAGCAGCTCAGCGCCGCTACGGGCGAGCTGGCCGCCGCCAAGGACGACGCCGCCGTCAAGGCAGCAGCCACCAAGCTGAACACGCGGCTGGTGGAATCGGGCTGGATGATCCCGCTGTACGAGGCACTGACCAACCAGGGCTACAACACCAAGAAGGTGGCCCCGGTGGAGTTCGCCGGGACCAACGCCTACCCGCTCCTCTCGTCCTACACGCCGGCCAGCTAATTCCTGCTCCGGCCGGGCGGGCTCGCATAAAGAGTCCGCCCGGCGGGGCCTGACCGATGGAGGTCACCATGGCACTATTCATCATCAAGCGCCTCTTGATGGCGCTGGCCACCGTGCTGGTAGTTGCGGTACTGGCATTTCTGCTGGTCCACGCAATGCCCGGCAGCCCCGGAGCCGTATCCCTCGGTGCCGGGGCCAGCCAGGAAGCGATCGCTGAAGTCAACCAGCGCCTCGGCTGGAACGATCCGCTCCTGGCCCAGTTCTTCACGTGGCTCGGCGCCGCCGTCCAGGGCGACTTCGGAATCTCCCTCATTGACGGACGGTCGGTCAGTGCGGACCTTGCGAGCAGGCTCCCTGTCACAGCATCGCTTGCTGCCGGAGCCACGCTGCTCAGTGCTGTCCTTGGGATTGGACTGGGCGTCACCGCCGCCGTCCGCGGCGGCATGGCGGACCGCGTCATCGGCGGTGTCTGCGGCATGGCGGTGGCGCTCCCGGCCTTCTGGATCGGCATCATTTTTGTCTACCTCCTGGCGGTCCAGTCCTCCGTTTTCCCGGCCACCGGCTATGTTCCGTTCGAGGCCTCGCCGCAGGACTGGGCGCTGTCCCTGGCCCTGCCCGTGATCACGCTGGCCGTGGGCGGGGCAGCATTCATCGCACGCCAGACCAGGGCCTCCATGCTCGAGGCGCTGCAGCAGGAACACATCCGGACCCTCCGCGCCACGGCCACGCCCACCTGGAAGATCCTGTACGTCCACGCCCTGCGCTACGCCAGCCTGCCCATCGTGGCCGGCATCGCGCTGCAGTTCATCCAGCTGTTCGGCGGCTCCGTCATCGCCGAGCAGCTGTTCGCCATGCCCGGACTGGGCCAGGCAGTCCAGAACTCCGTCAGCACCCATGACGCCCCGTCCGTGCAGGGCGTGGTGGTGATCGCCACCGTGGTGGTGGTCGCCGTGAACCTGGTGCTGGAACTCGCCACCAAGTTCCTCGACCCGAAGTTGCGTGCCTCATGATTCCCAACGTTGCCCCCGCACCCGCAGACTCAGCGGAGCCGACGGCGGCTGCCGTCCTTCCCAAGGCACTCCGCCAAAGCGCGGTGAAGAAATTCTCCGGCAGCAAGCTATTCGCCTCACCGGCAAGCGTTGCCGGGGTCATCTGGCTGGCCGTACTGGTGGCCGCCTCGCTGACCGCGCCGCTTTGGCTGCCCTACAAGACCGAGGATCAGGACTTCACCGCCGTCCTGTCCGGACCCACCGGCGCGCACTGGCTCGGCACCGACGAACTTGGCCGGGACATCCTGAGCCGCATCTTCGCGTCGGCAGCCGGCACGTTGGGGACGTCGATGATCACGGTGATGGTCGCCGTCGGACTTGGCACCATCCTGGCCATGCTGGCGGCAGCCGCCGGTGACCGCGTGGAAACGGTGATCAGCCGCGTCACAGAAGTCATGATGTCCCTGCCCGGCACCGTGATCATCCTTGCCGTCATCGGAGCAGTGGGAACCAACATTCCGCTGATCATGGCCATCCTCGGCGTGCTGATCTCCGCGGGCATGTACCGGGTGATGCTGGGCCAGGCCAAGTCCCTGCAGTCCCAGCTCTACGTGGACGCAGCCAAGGTGGACGGCGTCAGCACCCTGGGCATCAGCCTCCGGCATGTCCTGCCCGGCCTGGCGAACACCATCGTGGTGCAAAGCGCCCTGATCTTCGCCGTCGGCATGCTCATCCAGGCCGGGCTGGCGTTCATCGGTTTTGGTCCGCCCATTCCCGAACCGAGCTGGGGCGGCATGATCCAGGGCGCATCCCAGAACGTCTACAATGCACCCTGGCTCATGGTTCCCACCGGTGCTGTGCTGGCGCTCACCGTCCTGTCCGCCAACGCGATCGGCAACGCCCTCGGCAAGGCACCTAACGCAACTGCGTCGCACCTGCCTTCGGCCGCGGCACGGCGCCGCCGGGCAAAAGCGGTGGCCGCAATCGCTGCAGCAGCCCCCGCCCCCAACGATTCAGCCAAGAACACGCTCAGCGTCCGCAACCTCTCGGTCGGCGTGGACTCTGACGGTGCAGGCCGCGGCGTCCGCCTGGTCACCGACGTCTCCTTCGACGTCGAACCCGGCACCGTGCTGGGCCTCGTGGGGGAATCAGGCTGCGGAAAGACCATGACCGCGTTGTCCCTCCTGGGGCTTCTGCCCTCCGGCGTTTCCGTGACCGGCGGCCAGATCCTGTGGAACGGCAGGAACCTGGCCGCGGCAACTGACAAAGACATGGAAGGCGTCCGGGGCCGCGAGGTCGCGCTGATCTCGCAGGAACCCATGCGTGCCCTGGATCCGATGTTCACCGTGGGCTACCAGCTCACCGCGGCCATCCGACGCCTCCGCGGAATGGGCAGGGCCGAGGCGAAGGCCGAAGCCTTGGGCCTGCTGGAGAAGGTGGGCATCGTGGACGCCGCCCGGATCCTGAAGACCTACCCGCACCAGATCAGCGGCGGCATGGCCCAGCGCGTGGCCATTGCCCTGGCACTCTCCGGGCGGCCCCGGCTGCTCGTGGCGGATGAACCCACCACAGCGCTGGATGTCACGGTGCAGGCCGAAATCCTCTCGTTGCTGCGCGGCCTGGTGAAGGACACCGGGATGTCCGTGGTGATGGTCACCCACGACCTTGGCGTTGTGGCCGACCTCTGCGACCAGGTGGCTGTGATGTACGCCGGTGAGGTGGTGGAGAACGGCCGGACGGACAGCATCCTGGACAACCCGCGCCACCCCTACACGCTTGCCCTGCTGGCCGCGGACCCGCACGCCAACCACGCCGCGGACATGCCCGAGCGCCTTGCCACCATCAGCGGCCAGGTTCCCCAGCCCAAGGGCTGGCCCAGCACCTGCCGCTTCGCCGCCCGCTGCCAGTTCGCCGGCTCTGCCTGCATGGTGCCCGTCCCGCTGCTTCCCTCCGGAACCGAGGACGGACTGGTGCGCTGCGTCAAAGCGGACGAACTCGCCGTCGAGGGCCTGGACTGGGTGGCCACCGACGTGCCCAGCCACCACGTCCTGAACCTGGTTGAAGCCGGAACCGCCCCGGCCGGACCCGCCAAAGCACCTGCCGGACTGGAACGCCGGACTGTAGAAAAGGACCACGCATGAGCACCACAACCTCAGTCCGCCCTGACGCGCAGCGGCCGGCTGCCGCCCAGCCGCTGCTGGACGTCAAGGACCTGGTGGTCCGCTACGGCCGCGGACGCAAGGCAGCCGCGGCCCCCGCCGCCGTCGACCGCGTCAACTTCAGCATCGCGCCCGGGGAAACCGTGGGCCTGGTGGGGGAATCCGGCTCGGGCAAATCCACCATCGGCAAGGCCATCCTGGGACTTCAGAAGGTCTCAGGCGGGACCATCACCTATGAGGGCCAGGACATCACGTCCGCCGGCGCATCCCAGCGCAGGGCCCTGGGCAGCGAACTGCGGGCCGTCTTCCAGGACCCCAACTCCTCGCTGAATCCGCGGAACACGGTGGGCTCTTCGCTGGCAGAGCCGCTCCGGCTCCGCGGCGTGGGCGCTGCCGACGCCCGGCAGCGCGCTGAGGACATGCTGGAACGCGTAGGGCTCCCGCGGGACGCCGTGGACCGGTACCCCAGCCAGTTCTCCGGCGGCCAGCGGCAGCGCATTTCCGTGGCCCGCGCCCTGATCTGCGACCCCAAGCTCGTGGTCTGCGATGAAGCCGTCAGCGCCCTGGACCTCTCCACCCAGGCGCAGGTGCTGAACCTCCTGGCCGACCTGCGCGACGAGCGGGGCCTGGGCTACCTCTTCATCGCCCACGACATCGCCGTGGTCCAGTTCCTGGCCCAGCGCGTGGTGGTCCTCTACCGGGGACAGGTCATGGAAAGCGGGCCCGCCGCCGCCGTCACAGGGAACCCCAAGCACCCGTTCACCCAGGCGCTCGTCGCGGCGTCGCCGGTGCCGCGGCCTACCGAGCAGGCTGCACGCCGGGAAGCCCGCGAGTCACTCGGTGTCCGGACCGGGGCGGCCGCAGTGCCCTCGCCGGGCGGCTGCCCCTTCCGGCTGCGCTGCCCGCTGGCCACGGACCTCTGCGCCACCGAGCGGCCCGCGCTCCGGCAGGTGGGCGGCTCCGCCGTCGCCTGCCACTACGCTTAGACAACTTTTCGCCATTTTCAGAACGGACCGCTCCTTCAATGACTTCCACTCCCTGGCTCGCTGCCATGATTTCGCCCGAGCAGGACTTCGACGGCGCCCCGCTCCTCCGCAAGGAATTCCAGCTTGCGGAGGGACACGGCGGCGTTGCCCGGGCCACACTGCGTGCCACCGCCTTTGGCGTCTATGAGGCGTTCATCAATGGAGCGCCGGTGGGCGAGGACGTGCTGAGCCCGGGCTGGAGCTCCTACGAGTGGCGGCTCCGCTACCGCAGCTATGACGTCACGGCCCTACTGGGGCCCACCACGGTGATCGGTGTGTCCCTGGGCAACGGCTGGTACCGCGGACGCCTGGCCTGGCACGGCATGTCCAACCTCTACGGCAGCGAGCTGGGCTTCTTCGGGCAGCTGGACATCGAGTTTGAGGACGGACACATCCAGTCCGTGGGCTCTGACTCCACCTGGCAGTCGGGTCCCTCTGCAACCACCTTCAACGACCTCTATGACGGGCAGGCCATCGACGCCCGCCGGAACCAGGACGGCTGGGCCGAACCGGGCGCCGGAACTGGTCCCGGCAGCTGGGCGGGCGTGCGTGTGCTGGAGTTCGACGTCGACCGGCTGGCTGAGCCGGTGGGCCCGCCGGTGGTGCGGGCCGGCGTCGTCCGTCCCGTGGAAATCTTCACCTCACCCACCGGCCGGACGCTGGTGGACTTCGGCCAGAACCTGGTGGGCTGGCTGCGGTTCTCCCTCCAGGGCGAGGCAGGGCACGCCATTACCATCCGCCACGCCGAAGTGCTCGAGAACGGTGAGTTGGGCGTCCGGCCGCTCCGTTCGGCCAAGGCTGCGGACACGTTCGTCCTGTCCGGCGGCCAGGACTTCTTTGAACCCACCAAGACGTTCCACGGCTTCCGCTACGCCGAAATCAACGGCTGGCCCGGACCGCTCACCGAGGATTCGGTTGAGGCCGTGGTGGTCCACTCGGATCTCGAGCGCACCGGCACCTTTGAATGCTCCAACGAACTCGTCAACCAGTTGCACCGCAACATTGTCTGGGGCCTCCGGGGCAACTTCCTGGACCTGCCCACCGACTGCCCGCAGCGGGACGAGCGGCTCGGCTGGACCGGGGATATCGCCGTCTTCGCGCCCACTGCCGCCTTCCTGTACGACGTCAGGGGCTTCCTGCAGGACTGGCTCCTTGACCTCGCCGCGGAGCAGAAAGCAGGTGACGGGCTGGTGCCCATCACCGTGCCGGACGCCCTGAAGTACTGCCCGCAGCCGCCTGAGTTTCCGGCGCCGGAATCCTCGGCGCTGTGGAGCGAAGCGTCCGTCTGGGTTCCGTGGGCACTGTGGGAGGCCTACGGCGATGACACCGTCCTGAAAAACCAGTACGAATCCATGGCCGCGCACACCCGCCGGGTGGAGGGCCTGCTCTCACCCACCGGACTCTGGGACACGGGTTTCCAGTTCGGCGACTGGCTGGACCCCGACGCCGAGCCGGACAAGCCGTGGGACGCCAAGGCGGACACCGGCGTGGTAGCCACCACGTGCATGTTCCGCACCGCCTCCATCACTGCCCAAACGGCGCGGCTGCTGGGACACCAGGACGACGCCGATTATTTTGACCAGCTTGCTGCGCGTGTCCAGGCCTCGTTCCTGGAACACTACGTGTCCGGCGACGGCACTATCCACAGCGACTGCACCACGGTCTACGCGCTGGCGATTACCTTCGGGATCCTTCCCAACCGGGAGCACGTCGACTTTGCCGGAGAACGCCTCGCCGAACTGGTCCGGAAAAACGACTACCGCGTCTCCACGGGCTTTGCCGGCACCCCTTTCATCACTCACGCCCTCACCGACACCGGCCACGCTGACGAGGCCTACCGCCTGCTCCTGGAGGAGGGCTGCCCGTCCTGGCTCTACCCCGTGACCATGGGCGCCACGACTGTCTGGGAGCGCTGGGATTCGATGCTTCCGGACGGCACCATCAACCCTGGCGAGATGACCAGCTTCAACCACTACGCCCTGGGCGCGGTGGCCGACTGGATGCACAAAACGGTGGGCGGCATCAGCCCGCTGGCGCCCGGATACGCGAAAGTGCGCATTGCGCCCGTCCCGGGGCAGGGAATCGACTGGGCAAAGACCTCCTTAAAGACGCCGCACGGACCCGTCCGCGTGGAATGGAGGCTCGACGACGGCGCGCTCCACCTCGAGGCGACCGTACCTGAGGGGGTGGAGGCCGACGTCGTCCTTCCGGGCGGTGAGCCCCGCACCGTCCAGGGCGGCACCCACCGCTTTGACCACTGTATTGTGGCTGCCCACCTGATCCACCAGGAAAGCTGCTGATGGGCCGGAGCAACCAGCCGGCGGCTGTGCAACAACTGCGCCTCGGGGAGATCCGGATGCGCGACCCGTTCATCCTTGAGACGGTTCCAGGCGAGTTTGTCCTGTTCGGGACCAGCGACCAGAACGTCTGGGGCGGACCAGCGACTGGCTTCGACTGCTACACCAGTAACGACCTCGATCATTGGGATGGCCCCATCCCCGCGTTCCGCCCACCACCGGGCTTTTGGGCGGATACCCAGTACTGGGCGCCGGAGGTTCATGCTCTGGAAGGACGGTTCTTTATGTTCGCCACCTTCGCTGACTCCACCCGCGCCCGATCCCGTGGAGTCGCAGTCCTTGTCTCCGACCAGCCCGCCGGCCCCTACCAGCCGTGGAGTGACGGGCCGGTGACACCGGCTAACGAACCGTGCCTGGACGGAACCCTTCACATCGATGATGACTCCACGCGGTGGCTTGTCTATAGTCGCGGGACGGAAGGGACATCCGACAGCCCGGGGATCGCCGACGGTGAAATGTACGCCCTCCGGCTGTCAGAGGACCTGCGCACCGGCGTTGGTGAGCCGATCCTGTTGTTCGCCGCCTCCTCGGCGGGCTGGACCCGGCCGCTGCGGTTTCCACAAGGGGTGGAACCTCCAAAGGACCTGCACCTTGCCAAAGATCCACTGTTCACCGACGGGCCCTTCCTGCTCCGCTCCAACGAGGAGACACTGCTAATGCTTTGGTCAAGCCATGGTGAGGCAGGGTACGCAATGGGCATCGCCGAGTCGGAGAGCGGAACCGTCGCGGGGCCGTGGATTCAGCACGATAGCCCCCTGTGGTCCAGCAACGGAGGTCACGGCATGGTCCTCCGCGCGTCCACCGGGCGGGACTACCTGGCCTTCCACTGGCCGAACAACACCCCGGACGAACGCGTCCAGCTCACCGAAGTGCACATCAGCGGAGCCAGCGTCAGGATCCTGTGACCATTCGGGAGTCGGTGCTGGTGCACGCACGGTGCAGCGCCGCAGCCTACCCCCTGGAGTGGGTCCGCACGTCGGGGCTGACCTCCGCGTGGTGGCCCAGGTTCCTCGAGACGGCGCGTGCCGCGGCGCGGACGGCCGGGGCCAGCACATTCGGGGGAGTGGAACCGTCCGGGACCACGATGGACAGCGCGGCCACCACCGAGCCCTGGGCGTCGAAGATGGGCGAGGCAACCGAAACGGTCCGGGAGGGCAGGCTGCGGCGGATCATCGCGATCCCCGTGCGCCGGACGTCAGACAGCGTGCGGCGTACCTGGCCCTCGGGCATGTCCGGAACGCCGGGCTCGTTTTCGGGAGGCTTCCGCAGGATGGTCTCCTGGAACTGTTGGTCAGCTCCGGCCAGCAGGACCAGGCCCACGGCGGTGGACCGCAGCGGAGCCCGGCCGCCCACCCGGTACGCCACCTCGGTGGCGTCCTTGGAGGACAGCCGTTCGATCAGCACCGCCTGCTCGTTGTCACGGACGGCCAGCAGGACGTGGTGCCTGGTCACCTCGAAAAGGTCCTCCAGGTAGGGGAGCGCGATTTCCCGCACGCCATGCCCGCGCGGCGACAGTGACGCGACCTCCCACAGCCGGACCCCCACAACGTAACGGCCGTCGTCGAGCCTTTCCAAGGCACCCCAGGCAACCAGGCGGGCAATCAGCCGCAGTGCGGTAGGTGCGGGCATGCCGGCGTACCGGGCCATCTCTGACAACGTCAGGGCGCGACGGCGGTCGGAGAAGACCGCGAGCAGGCTGAGGGCGCGGTCCACCACCGGTTCGCCCTGCTTAGGCCGTTTTCCGCGGGCGGGGGTGGCGTCGGTGTCCGGCTGGACGGTCATGGCTTGATTCCTTGCACTGTCTGTTGTGAGCTGCGCCGATGCGTGAGCTACCCCACAATACTATTCCAACCAATGAAAGACGGGTGTGGGCTGCACGTGCCCGCACAGGAAGCTGTAACAGTTACCGCCATACGTTCAGGAGTCCGCCTGCAATGACCTCCACCAGCCTCGACGCCGCCGTCGACATCCCGCTCCGGGCGCTGCCGGCGCCCGCCCGGCTCCGCGTTGAACATCTGCGGGAGGCCTTCGGAATCACGGAAACCGCACCTCGGCTCAGCTGGACCCCGCCGGCCGGCACTGTCCAGCAGACCGCCTACCGGATCACTGCGGACAACGGCTGGGACACCGGAAAGATCACATCCGCCGGGCACCTGCTGGTCCCGTACTCCGGCCCGGCGCTCCAGTCCCGCAGCCGGTTCGAATGGCGTGTGCGCACGTGGAACACAGACGCCGACGGCACGGAAACGGCGAGCGCATGGTCCGATCCCATGCCGGTGGAGCTGGGGCTGCTGGACGCCGGGGACTGGACCGGACAGTGGATCGGCCCGGAGGAACCGGACGTTCCGGCCCCCGGCGATCGCCCCGGCTACGCCCTCCACAAGACCTTCACCCTGGACGCGGCTCCGGAGGCAGCCCGCGCCTACGCCACCGCCCACGGCATCTATGAGCTGTTCCTGAACGGCGAGCGGGTGGGGGACCAGCAGCTCACCCCGGGCTCCACCAGCTACAACACCACCCTCCAGGTCCAGGCCTACGACATCACGGCACTGCTGCGGCCCGGCACCAACACCATTAGGGCCGTCCTCACCGACGGCTGGTACCGCGGAACCTTCGGATACACGCGCGACGCCGACATGTACGGCAGCAGCACGGCCCTCCTTGCGCAGCTGGAGATGCAGTCCGGGGGCAGCAGGACGGTCGTCGGCACCGACGGGTCGTGGCAGGTATCCCGGACGGAGATCCTCAGCGCGGACCTCATGGCTGGGCAGCGGACGGATTTCCGTGCCGGCACGGACGATGGCGGCGCACCTTGCGGAAGTGCCGCCGTCGTCCGGCCCGGCAGCTACGTAACGCTGACCGGCCCGGTGGCGCCGCCCACCCGTATCGTGGAAGAACTCACGCCGGTATCCATCACCAGGCTGGCCGGCGGCCACCAGGTGGTGGACTTCGGCCAGAACATCCATGGGTGGGTGCGGCTCACCATGCTGGGCGGGACGGGCGAACCGGTGACCCTCGTGTACGGCGAGGCCGTGGATGCCGCGGGCGACGTCACCCAGGACCACCTGCGCCCGCACGACTTCCGCCGCCCGGGCCAATTCCTGCCTGCAGGGCAGGTTGACGTGGTGACGGTGTCGGGCGCTGCGGGGGAAGTGTTTGAGCCGCAGCACACCACCCACGGCTTCCAGTACGTGTCCGTGCAGGGCCTCACCACTGACTTGGCCGCGGAGGACATCACGGCCTGCCTGGTCCAGACGGACCTGGAGCCCCTGGGCAGCTTCACCTGCAGCGACCCGCGGCTCAACAAGCTCCACAACATTGTGGAGTGGAGCTTCCGGGACAACGCCTGCGAGGTGCCTACCGACTGCCCGCAGCGCGAAAAGGCCGGCTGGACGGGGGACTGGCAGCTGTTCGTGCCCACCGCCGCGTACCTCTACGACGTCACCGGCTTCTCGCGGAAATGGCTCCGGGACGTCCGTTCCGACCAATGGGAGAATGGCATCATCGCCAACATCTCGCCGTCGGCCGGTCCCGGGGTTACCTCCGCTGAGTTCATGGCGTTCACCAACGGATCCTGCGGCTGGGGCGATGCGATCGCGATGGTGCCCTGGGAGATCTACCTGGCCACCGGGGACGCCGGGGTCCTGGCCGAAAACTGGGATGCGATGAACAGGTGGCTCGGCTTCATCCGGACCACCGCAGAGTCGCAGCGGCACCCGGTCCGCGCCGATGCCGGCCCGGTTCCGGCACCGCACGGAAAGTACCTCTGGGACACGGGCTTCCACTTCGGCGAATGGATGGAACCGGACGGCCCGAAACCGGACCTGTTCGCCGCCCGCTCCGCAGACCATGGGATTGTGGCCACTGCCTATTACCGGAACACCACGGCGGTCATGGCCAAAGCTGCTGCGGTCCTGGGCCGGGCGGAGGAAGGGCGGGCGCTGGCGGAACTCTCGGAAAACGTCCGGCAGGCGTGGGAGAAGGAATACGTGGGTCCCGATGGCCAGGTCACCGAACCGAGCCAGGCCGACTGTGTCCGCGCCCTCGCCTTTGACCTGGTCGGCCCGCACCACCGCTCCACCGTTACCGCCCAGCTGGCCGCGCTCATCCGGAACGCCGGCACGCACGTGGGTACGGGGTTCCTGGCCACGCCCTACCTGCTGCCCGTTTTGGCGGACAACGGTGAACTGGACCTCGCCTACGAACTCCTCATGCAGGATTCCGAACCCTCATGGCTGACCATGGTGGACCGCGGCGCCACCACCATGTGGGAACTGTGGAACGGCATCGACGCCGACGGCACCGCGCACCAGTCGCTCAACCACTACAGCAAGGGCGCCGTGGTCTCCTTCCTGCACCGGTACACGGCCGGGCTCCGCCAGTCTCCCGGCAGCGCCGGCTGGGAGCGCATCTTCATCGAGCCGCGCCCGGGCGCCGGCCTCACCTCCGCGTCCACCGCGCACAAGGGGCCGCGCGGCCTGATTGAGGTGCGATGGGCAGTGGTGGAGGGGACAACGCTCGACGGCGTGCTGACGCTTACTGCCACGATCCCCGCCGGCACTACGGCGGAGGTGCTGCTGCCTGGCGAGCCGGCCGCCGTCGTCGGACCCGGACACCATACTTTCCGCGCCGGTACCGGCGGGGACACCGCACAACCCGAGCTGATGAGGAGCACACTATGACAGTGGATGACGCTACCGACGTACTGGATCCGTCCCGCCCGGATGTTTCCCGGCCCGTAGGCAGGGAGGTTCCGCCGTTCCCGGTCTTTGACGCGCCAGGAACAGCGGAGCAGGCCTCCGGCATCTCGGCCGTGCATCGCGAAGTCACCTACGCCAAGGCCATAGGGTTCCGGCCGTTGAAGATGGACATCTGGCTGCCGAGCAACGCCTCCGCGCCCACGCCGCTCGTCCTGTGGGTCCACGGCGGTGCGTTCCAGCTGGGCGACCGCCGCGAACTGCCGCCCACCTTCGCTCCCGACTCCGTGTTCCGGCTGCTCAACCAGGCTGGAATTGCCTGCGCCACGGTTGACTACCGGCACTCCCTGGAAGCGCCGTTCCCCGCGCAGCTCCATGACCTCAAGGCCGCTGTCCGCTACCTCCGGGAATACGCGGACCACCTCAACATCGATCCGGACCGGTTCGGGGCCTGGGGCGAATCCGCCGGCGGCCACCTGGCGGCGCTCCTGGGGCTCACCGGCAACCGCAAAGACCTGGAGGGCGGACTCGGTGCGCAGGGGCACTCCAGCGGCGTCAGCGCCGTCGTCGACTTCTACGGTGTCTCCTCGTTGGTGGACCTCCCCCTTATGAGCACGCCCGAGGGGCTCTTCCCGGCTGCCCTGACCGCCGCCGTCCCGCCGGGGATGCCACTGCAGCCGGAATTCATGCTGGTGGGCGGCTTGGATGATCCGGAACTGCTGGCCGCGGCCAGCCCCGTCAGCCATGTGACCGCTGATGCCGTGCCGTTCCTGCTGGTCCACGGTGACTCCGACGGCCTGGTCCCGCACTCGCAAACCGACCTGTTGGCCGCCGCGCTCGCAGACGTCGGAGTGGGACACGAGGTGGTGACCATTACGGGCGGTGACCACTGCTTCTTCGGTGCCGAGGAGCAGCTGGGCACCATCCTGGCCGCCGCCGTCGACTACTTCTCCCGGAAGCTGGGAACGCCATGACACTACGAACAGAACCAGCAGCGGTTTCCCCTGAGGCTGCCCCGGCAGGCGCGCCCGGACAGATCGCCGCCGGTTTCGCCGAATACCTTGCCAGCCCGGAGGGGCCGCAGTTCCTCAACGCGGACGCCGTCCGGACCCCGGGACCCGATGTTCCCATCCGCACTGTCACGGCCGACGGGCGGCACGGGCCGGTGGCAGTCCGGATCTATGGCGAACCGGCCGGCACGGACAGCCCCGCCCTTGTGTGGCTGCACGGCGGCGGCTTTGTCAGCGGCAGCGTGGACATCCCGGAATCGGATTACCTCGCACGTGTACTGGCGGACCGGGGCATGCCGGTGCTGTCGGTGGACTACCGGCTGGCCCGCGACGGCGTGTCCTTTCCGATCCCGCACGACGACGCGCTGGCCGGGTGGTTCTGGGCCCGGAAGAACGCCGAATCCCTGGGGCTGAATCCTGGCCTGCTGTGCCTGGGCGGTGCCGGTGCCGGCGGCAACCTGGCCGTAGGCGCCGCGCTTTACCTGATTGACGCCGGCAAGCCGCTGCCTGCCAAGCTCCTGTTGGCCTACCCCTTCCTGGATGCCGAGCTCCCGCCGCCGGCCGGCGGACTGGACGAGGCGGTCATGGCAGGCCTTCCGCGCCACCTGAGGTTCACCCTTGAGGACTGCATCCGGACGGCGGAGAATTACGTTGGCGGACCGGTCAGCATGGCGCCGTCCTACGCGATGCCCGGCTACGCCGACCCCGCCGGGCTTCCGCCCACCGCGCTGCTTGCCTGCGAGTACGACGACGCCCGCGGCTCCACCGAGCTGTTTGCCTCGGCTTTGGAGCAGGCTGCGGTTCCGGTGTCCCTCTTTCTTGCCGAAGGCGCGGTCCATGGCCACCTCAACCACACCGCCGGCCTGCCGGAAGGGCAGGCGGCCCTGGACTTCCTGGCCCGGGAACTGGCTGGAGCCACGGCAGAGTGAACCCGTTTCATTCAGTGAAACCGGCCACGCGGACACCACCAGCCGTGCCCCACAGTTGAGTGAAGACGCGGTCCGCAGCAGCGGCCGGCGGGGATAGAAACGGCGCGGCGCACAATGGAGTCAACGATGACGGCAGGGCAGGTCCTGAAGGGGATCGAGTTTTCCCACCCCGAGGGTGCAACTCCGTTGCTGCTGGACCTGTACCTGCCCGCTGATTCCGATACCGGCGCTGACGCCGGCGCGGCCGGGTTCCCCGCCGTGATCCACTTCCACGGCGGCGGCTGGCGGACGGGGGAGCGGTCATCGCTCGGACCAGCCGTGGACGGTTTCGGACTCAGCCCCATCGAGCAGCTGGTGGAAGCCGGCTTCGTGGTGGCATCCGCCGACTACCGCCTGACAGATGTTGCTATGTTCCCGGCCCAGCTGCTGGACGCCAAAGCAGCCGTCCGCTGGCTGCGCGCCCATGCTGCCGATTACGGGGTTGATCCGCACCGGATCTACGCGTGGGGCGATTCGGCAGGCGGCCACCTCGCATGCCTCCTCGGATTGACCGCCGGACCCGCGGAATTCGCTGAGCCGGCCGGCACCCCGGACGGCGGCGGTGATCACCATGTTGCCGCCGTCGCTGCCTGGTACCCGCCTACGGACCTGAACCGCATGGGGGAGCAGGCCCGGCCCGACGCCGTCGCCCGCGCGGATGACCACGGCTCCCGTGAGGCGCTGCTGATCGGCGCCCAGCCGGCCAGCGCGCCGGACAAGGCCAAGGCAGCCAGCCCCCTCACCTACGTGCATCCGGACGCGCCACCCTTCCTCCTCGTCCACGGAACGGCGGACCGGTTCGTCCCGGTGGCCCAGTCCGCCAGCCTGGCCGAAGCACTGGAAAGTGCCGGTGCCGCCGTCGACCTTCTCCTGCTGGAGGACGCGGACCATATGTGGCAACTGCCGGACGGGAGCCAGAATGCTGCACGACAGGCCACCGCCGCCACCATCGATTTCTTCCGCCGCCAGGCGCAGAAGCACTGATCTTTTCGCAATCCGCCGGCGCCCTCGCGCCCGGCAAGACCTGAAAGGCCCCGCCATGCAATTCATTGGCATCACCCACCACAGCGAACCCTGGGCTGCCGCCCTCATGGACTCCCGCGTTTTCCCGCTCGCCCCCGTCAACGACTTCTGGTCCGACCCCAGCGGCTGGCAGGACAAAGCCGCTTCGCTGGCACCCAACTCCTCCAGCGCGTCCGACGCCGAGAGCTGGCTGGAGCGGAGAAGCGTCACCGACGTACCGCTCGTCCCCGCGTCCGCACGGGTCATCTGCGTTGGCCTGAACTACAAGGCCCACGCAGCGGAGGGCAGCTACAAGGATCAGGAATTGCCGCCGTACCCCACCCTGTTCGGCCGGTGGACGGCGTCCCTCTCCGTGGGCAACGTGCCCGTCCCGGTACCCGCCGGCGAGGCCGGCCTGGACTGGGAAGGCGAAGTAGCCGCGTACATCGGGCAGCGGGTGCAATCCGCGGATGAGGCCACCGCAGCCGGGGCAGTCTTCGGCTACTCAACCTTCAACGACATCACCTCCCGAACCGCGCAGAAACTCACCTCGCAGTGGACGTTGGGTAAAAACGGCGACTTCAGCGGACCCCTAGGACCGCTGGTCAGCCGCGACGAGGTGGGAGACCTCCGCGACGGGCTCCAAGTACGGACCCGGGTCAACGGCGTCGAGGCCCAGAACGGCAACACCCGGGACATGATCTTCTCCGTTCCGGAGATCATTGCGCTGATCAGCCAGACCTTCACCCTGCACCCCGGTGACGTAATCGCCACGGGCACCCCCGACGGCGTGGGCTACGCCCGCACCCCGCAGTGGCTCCTGCAGCCGGGCGACACCGTCGAGGTGGAAATCGACAAGCTCGGCACTCTCACCACTCCGGTAGGCGATGTCTCGCTCCGGAGCCGTGCCTGATGGCCAGCTTCCCGAACGCCCCAGCGGCCGAGATCCCGGGGGAGGCGCAGGTCCTGGTCTCCGGCGGGGGACCGAGCGGCCTGTTCCTTGCCCTGGACCTCGCAACGCGCGGGATCCCCAGCACGGTGATTGAGCCCCGCACCTCGGTGGACCACACCAGGCCACGCGCCAAGACCACCAATGCGCGCACCATGACCCACCTCCGCCGGCTCGGCCTGGCGGACGCACTGCGCGCAGCGGCTCCGCTCCCGGTGGATTATGCGCAGGACGTCATTTTCTGCACCCGCCTCACCGGACCTGCAGCCCATGAGCTGCGCCGGTTCCGGAATGCGTTCCAGCTGGTCCCCGGCCGTTATGGCCCGCAGCCGGAGTGCGGGCAGCAGGTCCCGCAGCCAGTCCTCGAGGAGGTACTCCGCGCCGCCGCCGCCCGCAACCCGCTGGTCACCTTCATCACCGGGTGGAGCGTCGCGGAAGTACGGGAACTCCGGCATGCGGAAAGCCAGGGCGCAGGTCACGGCGCGTCGCCGCTGTACGCCGCCGTCGTTACGGACCTATCCGGCAGCACGGCGACCATCCGAAGCAGCTATGTGGTGGGGGCCGACGGCGGTTCCTCCGCGGTGCGCCGCAGCCTGGGGATCCGCCTGGAAGGCGGCTCCGCTGCACTGTCCAACATCAGCATCCTGTTCCGCTCGAAGAAGCTGGGCCCGGCCATCGCCCTGGATTCCGCCGTCCAGTACTGGGTGGTTGGGTCGGAGGCCGCCGGCATGGTGGGACGGATGGACCTGGCCGACACCTGGTGGGCCATCATCCAGGGCGTGGACCCCGCCAAGGAGATAGCCCCCAATGACGCCGCGGCCCAGGTCCGCTCCCTGGTGGGTACGGACGCGGCGGATATTGACGTTGACGTGCTGGCCACGGATCCGTGGACGGCGCGCATGCTCCTGGCCCCGCAGTACAGCCGGGGAAACATCTTTCTGGTGGGGGACGCCGTGCACCTGAATCCGCCGTGGGGCGGGCACGGATTCAACACGTGCGTTGGCGACGCCGCCAACCTCGCCTGGAAGCTTGCCGCCGATATCCAGGGCTGGGCAGGACCGGAACTCCTGGACAGCTACGGACTGGAACGCCGCCCCGTGGCAGCGCGGACCATCCGCGACGCCGCCGCAAACGGCAAGGCCCTGGCATATCACTTCGCCGATCCCCGGCTGGACCACGACGGCCCCGAGGGCGGGGCGGCACGGCGGGCGGCGCACGAAGCGCTCGCCGTCAAGCAGAGCGAGTTTGATTCGCTGGGCCTGGTGCTGGGCTACACCTATGCTGATTCCCCGGCCGTGGTGCCGGACGGATCCCCGGTGCCTGCCGAGGATCCCATCCGCTACGTTCCTTCCGCCACCCCCGGCGCGCTGCTGCCGCACGCCTGGCTGCGGGATTCCTCCTCCCTGTACAGCCGGCTCGGGGGCGGCTTCACCCTTCTGGCCGACGGCGGAGCGCTGGGCGGCGTGCCGGCAGACCTCGCTTTCGCCGAGGTGCTGGAAACCGGTGCCCGCCACGGCATACCGGTAACAGTTGCCGTGGTGGGGCCCGCCGGCGATGGCACCCCGCTGTCCGATCTGTGGGGCGCCCCCTCGGTGCTGGTCCGTCCCGACCAGCACGTGGCGTGGCGTGGTAGTTCGGCCGAGGCCGCAGCGGCAGCTTTGGCCGTTGCTGCCGGGTTCGCCCGAGCGGGGGTATCACCGCGGGGCACATCATTCAGCGTCCAGGACGAAACAAGGAGCAACCGTGTCGACGCCGTCATTCCGTGATTACCTCTTTGCCACCGATCATCCCCGCGTCGCGGACATCCGGGGCCTGGATGCCCGCGGGTACGCCGAGGCAGCTAAGCAGGACTCCTTCGCCGGCCCCATGATCGAGGGATGGAAGAAGCTGTACCCGCAGCCGTTCGTGGGGATCACCAGCGACGGAGTGCGGCGTGAGGGGCTGTTTCCGCTGGCGCCGGCCCGGCCCGGCGAGGAGGCGCCCACCGCGGAGATGGTGGCGGCAGCCCGGAAGCTCCTGGGAGCGGTGGGGCAGGAACAGGCGAAGAAGCTCACCTACGCTGTGGACGCCCCGGAGTGGCAGAGCTGGGCGAACCCGGAATTCCTGCAGCACGATACCGGCCTCCGGCTGGATGAGTTGGAAACGCCGGTCCGCTATGCTGCCCTGGCCGTGGTGGAGGCATCCCTGAGTGCCGAGGGTTTTGAGCTGGTCCGCAACCTGATGCGCATCAACGGGTTCCTGGGGGACCTGGTGGAGCTGCCCCTGCTGATGAACGAGTTCAGTTATAACTTCGCGCTGTACGGCGACCCTTCCGAAACGGAACCGTGGGGGTGGCAGATCTTTGGCCACCATGCGGCGCTCAACTGTCTGGTGGCGGGAACCCAGCTGGTGGTCTCGCCGGTATTTATGGGTGCCGAGCCGGACATGATCGACGACGGCCCGTACAAGGGCGTCCGCGTGTTCAAGGAGCGGATCTCCCTGGCCCGCGAACTGATGGCAGCGCTGCCGGCGGACCTGCGCGCAGCGGCCACCGTCTACGCATCGATGGTGGACCCCGCCATGCCCGAAGGCCGCATCCACACCGGCGATGAACGCCACCTTGGCGGGTGTTTCCAGGACAACCGGGTGATCCCGTACGAGGGCATCCGGGTGGCGGATATGCCGGCAGAAGCCCGCGCCCTCCTGGACGCGGTGGTGGACGACTATATTGCCTACCTGCCCGCCGGCCCCCGCGCCGCCCGACGCCGGGAGATCCATGAGCAGTACGGCGAGAGCTTCTTCAGCTGGATCGGCGGCTGGGATGGCCAGGAAGCGTTCTATTTCCGGCTGCAGAGTCCTGTGGTGGTGCTGGAACTCGACCACCACACTGGGGTTTTCCTGGACAACGACGAGCCCGCGCCGTTCCACATGCACACCGTGGTCCGCACACCTAACGGGAACGACTACGGCCGCGAACTGGTGAAGCAATACCCATCCATTGCTCCCTAACTGCCGTTTTCGACGTCCATAACGGCATCTACTCAGCAGCCGACGGTCCATAGAAGCCCCATGGCCCGGACTTCCTTTCGGAGGTCCGGGCCATGGGTTCTGAAGTTGGGGTATCTGGAGGCGCTAGGAGATTTCCAGGGCTGCGCGGCGCTGCGGCGGCGGGCCCACCACGGTGAGGTCCATCTCTGCCTGGGCGCGCCCGAAGCCCTCCATGTCCATGTAGGGGGTCCCGCCTTCGGTGTACATGTAGTCCTCGGTGGGCTTGTTGAAGTACTCGAAGAACCCGTTGAAGACCGACGGCGTGAGGAACCCTAGCATCTGGGTGTTGTGCGAGTCCAGGGCGAAGGAGTGGACAGTGCCGGCAGGGGCGTGCAGGAAGTCGCCCTTGGTCAGCAGCACCTCGCGGCCGTTGGCATACAGCCACATCCGGCCTTCCGTGCAGATGAAGTTTTCCGTGTGTTCGGAATGGAAGTGCAGCGGGATGTAGGGCGTCTTGGCTCCCTTGGTGTGCACAGCGAAGTAGTTGGAGCCGGTGTTGGCAGGCCGGGACAGGTAGGTGAACATCGTCTGGTAGCTGGCCAGCCGCTCGCCCTCGTGGGCGCTGAGGAAGTAGGGGCTCTGCGTGGGCGGCAGGCCGGCGTCGTGCTTGAAGGAAGGATCCACGCGCTCGACGTCCGGGAAGGTGATCCCGAACTCCGCCCCCACTTCAGCCTGTTCCTGGAGGCCGGCCGTGCGGCCTGCACGGACCGGGGGCACGTGCGAATCGACGGGGGTGCCCACCCGCTCGTAGTAGGCTTCAGCCCCGCCCGGCGTCATCCAGTTCAGAAAGCGAGTGTAGTGGCTGGCCATCCGGTACGCGTGCGGGGTGTTGGGGGGAATGACTACGGAGTCTCCCGGGGTGAGGATGCGGCTTTCGCCGGGCAGCCAGACGTGCAGGATCCCGTCGAAAACGTAGAGCGTCTTGTGTTCCACTTTGTGGCTGACGAATGGCGACTCTGCCCCCATGCCGCCCGAGATGTAGGCAGCGCTGAAGATGCCGCCGGTATCGGCTGCACGGGCGATGACCGTCACCAGCTGGCCGTTGATTTCGTAGCGTGCGCCTTCGCCCGAGGCCATGTAGTAGGGGACGGCTTCGCCGGGCAGTGCGTTGGCAACCGGGAGCTGCCTGTTCATTTCCTCAACGCTGAGGGACATGGGTTCCTTCTTTCCAGTCGGCCGGCCATCGCCGGAGCGTGACCTACATCATGGCTGCCTGGAGCCTCCTGTCACGAGTCGGGATTCCAATGAGTGAAAGCTGAACTTGGCAATCCGGGCGGCGGGGGAAGCGGAACAGTTCCGCTTCCGCAAGGCTGCCGACCTAGGACTCACACTCCTTGCAGTACTTCCGGCCGTCCTTTTCCCTGGCGAGCTGGCTGCGGTGGTGCACCAGGAAGCAGGACATGCAGGTGAACTCGTCGGCCTGGACCGGCACCACCTGGATCAGCAGCTCCTCGTTGGACAGGTCCGCCCCGGGCAGTTCGAAGCTGTCCGCGAGCTCGGTCTCGTCGACGTCGGCGATGGCCTCCCTTCGGCCCGACTTCTCGGTCTTCAGCTCCTCGAAGCCGCTGTTGGGCTCCTCCTCGGGCGTCACCCGGGGAGCGTCATAGTCAACTGACATTGGTGCGTTCTCCTGTCGACTGGATGCAGTTCCTCCTGAACAGAGCAACAACAGAACGTGGGCTTTGGATATTCCCCGGCCGATTTATAGGTAGACTGACCTACCTACCTGCCGCCGTCCATCAAGGAGGCCTTTTGTCCGCCAGGAATACCGCTGCGCACACGCCTGCGCCGCCGAGGCGTCCGGCCCGCGCGCTGCTGCTTCAGGCTGCGGCGCGGCTCTTCTATACACAGGGCGTGGCCGCTACCGGCATCGACACAATCACCACCGAAGCCGGGGTGGCCAAGAAGAGCCTCTACAACAACTTTGCCTCCAAAGCTGAACTGGTAGCGGCGTACCTCGAGGCCCGGCATGCGGAATGGCTGGGGCTGTACAGCAGGCGGCTGGAGGATGCCAGGAGTCCCCGCGAGCGGGTGCTGGCCGTTTTTGACGCCTATACGGACCATGCCAACGCCGCCTACGTCAACGGGTTTCGTGGATGCGGACTGCTCAATGCGGCCGCGGAACTGCCAGCAGGTGCGCCGGGGCGGCTGGCGGTCCGGAAGCACAAGGAAGAGGTTGAGGAACTGCTGGCACGGCACGTGGCCGAGGTGCTTCCTGCAGGCGATGGCCGCGCCGCCGGACTGGCCCGGCACCTGGCCTTCCTCCTGGAGGGTGCCATGGCCCGGGCCGGACTCGAGGGCAATGATGCGTGCCTGAAAGAGTGCCGGACCATCGCTGCCCGGCTGCTGGCGGACGTGTGAAAACGGCGGCCGGTTCGGCCCACGCGCCGCTCTGGGGCGCTTTGTGCGTGGTGGCGGCTTCCGTGCTGTGGGGCACCACGGGCACCGCTGCCACGTTCGCGCCGTCCGTGAGTCCGCTGGCCATTGGTGCGGCAGCCATGGGCATCGGCGGCCTGCTGCAGGCGCTGTACGCCGCCAGTGCAGTCAGGGAACAGTGGCCGGGCCTGCTGGACCGCTGGCGTTTGCTGTCCCTGGGCGCGGCTGCGGTGGCTGTCTATCCGCTGGCCTTCTACAGTTCCATGCGGCTCTCCGGCGTGGCGGTGGGAACGGTGGTATCCATCGGTTCCGCGCCGGTGGCAGCCGCGCTCATCGAGCGCTTCGCCGACGGCAAACACCTCACCCGCCGCTGGATGGCGGGAGCCCTGCTCGGCGTCTCGGGCGCAGCACTGCTGTCCTTCGCCGGGCATGCGCCGGCCGGTTCCTCCGGCAATTCCTGGACATCGCTGGCCGGGATAGCCCTGGGCCTGCTGGCCGGCGCCACCTATGCCCTCTATTCCTGGGCAGCGCACCGCCTGATCGGCGGCGGGCTGTCATCGCGGGCGGCCATGGGGGCAGTCTTTGGTCTCGGCGGACTGCTGTTGATGCCCGTGCTGGCAGTCACCGGCAGGCCCCTGGTTGAGTCATGGGCCAATTTCTCGGTGGGCGCCTACATGGCCCTGGTCCCGATGTTCGCCGGGTACGTCCTGTTTGGATGGGGCCTGGCCAGGATCAGGGCCAGCACCGCCACCGGGATTTCCCTGCTTGAAACCGTGGTGGCCGCTGGGCTGGCGGTCCTGGTGGTGGGTGAGCGGTTGCCGCCGCATGGCTGGCTTGGCGCCGCCGTCGTCCTTTTCAGCCTCTTTGTCCTGACGCCGGGGCGGTCAGCCCGCCGGCCGCTCCGGCCGCCTTCCCCGCCCGGGAAAAAACTTGCCCAGCAGCAGGCCGGTGCCCAGCCCCACGAGTGAAAGCCCCAGCACCACCAGCACAACGATCTGGCCGCTGAGGCCGGCGATCAGCAGTACAAGCCCGGCCAGGCCGGCGAGCGCGCCGAAAAAGAGGTCCAAACGGAACCTTGGCGCGGGGTAGCCGGAGAGCAGCTCCATGGCCAGGTGGGGGTCGTCGGCGATCAGCCCCAGCTCCAGCTCCTTGAGCAGCCGCCGTTCCTCGTCGGACATTGGCATGGGATGCCCCTGGTTTCCGGGTAAAAGGGATATCGGTATCGACGCTAAAACTCCCGTGCCGCTGCGTCAAGAGGCCGGACTGCGCCGCCGCAAGCATCAATCCAGGACGTCGTACCGCAGTACATTCCCCAGGACCCTCACGCCCTGGGTGGGGACGTGCGGGGTGGACTTGGCCGGCGGCATCAGATGTGCGACGGGCAGCCCGGCGAGCAGGAGGCAATGGTCCGCGATGAGCCTACGGTGGCACCGCCACCACACGGTTTCGCTGCACATGATGGCAGTGTGCGCAGTGTGTTCCAGCTGTGCCGCAGCAACGAGCTCTGCCGCTGCAGCGGCGAAGTCAGCGGTGCGCATGTAGGCGGCGTAGGCCCGGAACGACTCATTGCGCAGGGCAGCATCGGGGGAATCGGGAGGAAGCTTGCGGAAGCCACCAAGCCGCCGTTCCCAGCGGTAGCTGATGCCAGCCTCGGGAAGCCACGACTCCATGCGGTCCTTGCCGAAATGCGGGTGGTTCCTGCTGCCCGGCCCGATCCGGACGTCCACCAGCGACGCCACACCGGCGTCTTGCAGGCGCGAAGCGAACTCCGCTTGGGAAGCGGTCCCGTGACCGACAGTGAACAGGGCCCTCACGCAAGCAATGATAGGCACGGCTCCGAGCCCTCTCCCAACAGGCCGGGCTGAAGGGACGAACAGCCGGGAAGCAGCGGGTCCCCGCATGTGACCAGGCCATAATCCAGGCCTTGGTTTCGTCTCTGCGCCGCCCTGCAATAATCTGAACCAATCGGTTGTGCGCGGGGGTGCAGGCGCCCGGTGCAACAGGCAGCACTGTAAGTTCGGGCGACATCACACCAGACGAGGCGGACACGCATGACGGCTTCAGACCAGCAGCACCCACAGCGCACAGGGATGCCAACAGACCCTCCCGGGCTTTCGCCCGCGGCGGGCGGGGCTGCTGCCGGCGTGGCCGTGGACCCCCATTTGCTCCAGAAACTGGCCGATGCGCATGGCGTGGGCACCTCGTTCCAAGGCTGGGACGGACTGCCGCACAGTGTGGCTGAAGGGACGCTGGTCAAGGTCCTGGCTGCCTTGGGGGTGCGGGCGGACACGAACCAGGCCATCGAGGCCGCACTGGCGGAAGCTGAACTGGCCCCCTGGCGGCGGATGTTGCCTCCCGCCGTCGTTATCCAGCAGGGTGAGCCCGCGCTGGTCCCGGTCCATGTGCGAGATGGCGCCGCAGTGCAGCTGGGCATCGCCCTGGAAGGCGGGGCCGGCTCTGTAGACGCGGTCCAGGAAGACGTCCGGGAACAGCCCCGGGAGGTCGACGGCGTGGCCACCCGCCGCATGACCTTCGCCCTCCCGCAGGACCTGCCCCTCGGCTGGCATACCCTGAACGCACAGGCCGGCGGCGCCAGCGCGTCGGCCACCCTGGTGGTGACGCCGCGCCAGCTCACCACCGCGCAGCCGCTCGAACAGCGCCGCGGCTGGGGGCTGGCCACACAGCTGTACTCCGTCCGGTCCAGGCGCTCCTGGGGGATCGGTGACTTCGCCGACCTCGCCGACCTTGCCGCCATCAGCGGCGAACGCGGGGCCGACTATGTGCTGGTCAACCCGCTGCATGCGGCCGAACCCGTGCCGCCGGTGCAGCCGTCGCCGTACTCGCCGTCCACACGCCGGTTCTTCAACCCGCTCTACATCCGCATCGAGGCTGTTCCCGAGCTGGCGTACCTCAAGCCGCGCCGGCGCGCCGTGGTGGAGAAGCTCCGGGAGGAGGTGTCCGGGCTGAACAAGGATGGCGCGCGGCTGGACCGGAACGCCGTTTACGCGGCCAAGCTCCAGGCCCTGGAAATGCTCTACCACGCACGCCGCTCCCCGGCCCGGCAGGCTGCCTTCGATGAGTTCTGCCGGATCTCCGGGCAGGGACTGGACGATTTCGCGCTGTGGTCCGCCATTCGGGAGGACCTCGCGCCGGATGACCCGCTGTGGACCGATCCCGCCTGCGCGCTGGGCACCCCGGAGGCCGAGGCGCTGCGGGAAAAGCTGGGGGACCGGATCGGATTCCACCGGTGGCTGCAGTGGATCTGCGACGAGCAGCTCGAAGAGGCCCAGAGGGCTGCGCTGCGTTCCGGCATGAGGCTTGGGGTGGTGCACGACCTCGCCGTAGGCGTGGACCACAGCAGCGCCGACGCCTGGACACTGCGCGGCGTGCTGGCTCCCGCCACCAGCGTGGGCGCCCCGCCGGACATGTACAACCAGCAGGGCCAGGACTGGGGACAGCCCCCATGGCATCCGGCGCGCCTGGCCGAGGCCGGCTACATCCCGTTCCGGAACATGCTGGCCACCGTCCTGCGGCATGCGGGCGGGATCCGGGTGGATCACATCCTGGGCCTGTTCCGGCTGTGGTGGATCCCGGTGGGAAATGCCCCGGGCGACGGTGCGTACGTGCGTTACGACCACGAGGCGCTGATCGGCATCCTCGCCCTGGAGGCGCAGCGTGCCGGGGCCGTAGTGATTGGCGAGGACCTTGGCACCTTTGAGCCGTGGGTGCGCGATTACCTGGCTGCCCGCGGCATCCTGGGTACCTCCATCCTGTGGTTCGAGTACGACGGCGACTCCCCCCTTGCGCCCGAAAAGTACCGGACGCAGGCGCTCGCCAGCGTCAACACCCACGACCTTCCGCCTACTGCCGGTTACCTCGCCGGGGACCATGTGGCGCTGCGCAGTGGCCTGGGTTTGCTGGAGCGGTCCGAGGCGGAGGAACGCGCGGATCACAACGCGTCCCTGGAGAAGATGCTCGCCCTGGTCCGGGAACGTGGCTACCTGCCCGGGACAACCGCGGGCGGGCAAGCGGAGACGGAAGAGCAAACCATCGAGGCGCTGCACCTCCTGCTCACCCAGACGCCGTCGGTCCTCCTGGGTGTTGCCCTCGTGGACGCGGTGGGGGAGCGGCGGGTCCAGAACCAGCCCGGCACCACCGAAGCGCTGTATCCAAACTGGCAGGTCCCGCTGGGCGGGCCGGACGGTAAACCGGTGTTCCTTGACGACCTTCCCGGCAACCAGCGCTTCAACACGCTGTTGGCAGCGGTTGAAGGGGCCCTGCGCAGCTAACTGTCCGCCAGCAGCCTGTTGCCGCACACAGCTTGTTGCCGCAAACAGCTTGTTGCCGCAAACAGCAATGCGGGGTCACCCTCCGCCCATTTCCGGAGTCCGGAACGGCGAAGGAGTGGCCCCGCATTGACTGTTCGTGAAACGGGTTCCGCTAACCGGCCGTCATCACGTGGGTGAAGTGGTCGTAGCGGAAGGTTGCCGGGCCGCCGCCGTGCTCGAACACGATGTTGGCACCCGGCGACGCGCCGCCCGCGCCGTAGCTGACATTCCATGACCGGTCCAGGGCGGCCTTGAATTCATAGGTGCCGGCGGGCAGGGCCGGAGCGGACAACTTCCACACGAGGTCAGCCGGATCGAGCTGAAGCTGTGCCTGGTCGCAGGCAGGCTCCCAGTCCGCGCCGCAGCCAAGCTCACTGTTCATGCTCCCGGCAGCCGCTACGGCACCGGGCTGCTGGGAGGAGTAAACGGCGCTGAGCAGGCGGGTGCTGTTGTCATAGCGGAACGTCACCGGGCCGCCGGGATGGTCCAGCGTGATGTTCGGCCCGTCGAGCGCACCGCCGGAACCGTAGTTCTCGTCCCAGCCGCCGTTCAGCGCTGCCTTGTATTCGTACTGTCCCTCAGGAAGATCCACTGTGAGCCGCCAGATCTTGTCCGCGGGGTCGAGTGCCATCATTGCCTGGGAACATGCCGGGTCCCAGGGTTCGGCGCAACCCATTGCCTGGTTCAGGGAACCGGCAACCGTCACGGAATCGGGCTGCGGCGCTTCGCCCACCGTCACGGTCCGGGTTTCGCTAACCACACTGAAGCCGGGGCCGCTCAAGGAGGCCCGGTAGGCCACCTTGGCGCCGTCATCGAGCCCGGAGACGTCGTCCTGTGCCGAGTACACGGGCGAGGAATCATCCGTGGCCACCTCGGTCCAGTCGCCGTCCGCCACGCTTCGTTCGAAGGTAACTGTGTGGCTTGCCTTCTCGGGGTCCACGGTGGCACTCAGCTCCACCTGGCCCTCGGCGCTGCTGCCCTCTGCGGGCCTGTCCAGCGTCACGATGGGAGCCGCCACGCTCGCCGTGCGTGGCTGCGAGGTGGCGGTGTGCCCGCCATTGTCCAGCACGGTGGCGCGGTACTCCACGGGCGTGCCGGCGTCCAGCGCGGCCACGTCATGGAACACCTGGTACGGGGCGGTGTCGTCAGTGCCGATGGGCACCCACTCGCCGCCTGCTGTCCTGGCCTCAAAGGTGACCTCGTAGAACGAAGAACCGCCGACGTCGGCCGTCACCTTGAGGCGCCCGTTGTCACCGGGAGCCGCTGCCGGGTCCTGGAGGGCGACGGCGGGCGCGGCCTTGGAGTGCGGGATCCGCCCGGACGACTGGTACACCACGGCGGAGAGCGGCGGGACCGTAACCGTCAGCGTGCCGGCCTCGGACGTCTTGGTTTCAGCCGCAGCGTCTCCGTAGATGCGGGTGTAGTTGCGCTTGTTGATGTAGGTGGGCACCTCCGCGGTCTGCGCCTGTTCGCTGTTGTTCAGGGCCACCACGTACTCGCGCTGGTCCCCGGCGTCCGTGCGGGAGAAGGCGTAGATGCCCTGACCCTCGGAGGCGTACCGGTGCTGGTGTGCGCCGTCGCGCAGGGCCGGGTGCTCCCTGGTGAGGGCGGCCAGCTCGCTGATCTTGCGGTACAGCGGGTGGGCGGTGTTGAAATTGTCGCTGGCGTGCGTGGCATCCGTGCCCAGAAGGTCGTCGTCGAGGTACTCCGGCACCTGGCTGGCGAACAGCGTCTGGCGGGCGTCCTGGTCCCCGCCGGGGCCGGTGAAGCCCTGTTCGTCACCGTAGTAGATGACGGGGTTGCCGCGGGAGAAGTACATCAGCTCGTGGGCGAGCTGGTCGCGTGCCACCTGCTCGGCGTCGGACGATCCGGGGTTGTCCGCGGCGATAAAGCTGCCGATGCGGCCCATGTCATGGTTCCCGAGGAACGTTGGCAACTGGTAGACGTTCGAGTCCGCGTCCGTGTACCAGTCGTCTCCGGCGAAGAACGTCTCCAGCGTGCGGGCGTCCTGGCTCTTGGAGGCGAAGCTGCGGGCGGCGTCCTGGAAGGGGAAGTCCAGGACGGCCTGCATCTGGTTCCGGGTTGTGTACTGGGAGGTGAAGCTCTTGGTGGTGTCGAAGACCTCGCCGAACATAAAGAACTCGTCCTTGCCCTGCGCTTTGGCGTAGCTGAGGACGTCCGGGCCGAACTCCTGCCAGAACTCGTTGTTGACGTGCTTCATGGTGTCGATGCGGAAACCGTCAACGCCAAAGTCGCCGATCCAGGTCTTGTAGATGTCCTTCATGCCGTCCACCACGGTGGGGTGTTCGGTGAACAGGTCGTCCAGGCCGAAGAAGTCACCGTAGTATGCATCCTCGCCGACGAAGGTTGTGTCGCCCCGGTTGTGGTACAGCGTGGGGTCGTTCAGCCAGGCGGGAACCTTCAGGTCCTCCTCGCCGTCCTCCAGTACCGGGATGTAGGGGAAGGAGGTTTCCGGGTCGAGCTTCGGGAAGCTTTCCGAACCGGCGTAGTCGCGGTCGTCGAACACCTCGCCGTCCGCGGTTTTGTACGGAACCTCGTCCTTGGAGGTGTATCCCTTGCGGGCGCCTCCTTCATAGCCGATGACATCCGCGGTGTGGTTGGTGATGATGTCGAAATAGACCTTCATGCCGCGGGAGTGGGCCTCGTCGATGAGGGCTTTCAGCTCATCATTGGTGCCGAGGTGCGGATCGATCTGCGTGAAGTCGGTGATCCAGTACCCGTGGTACCCGGCTGACTTGTCCTCGGGCTGGACTGCCTTGTTCTTGAAGCTGGGGGTGAGCCAGATGGAGGTGGTGCCGAGGCCCTGGATGTAATCGATCTTCTCCAGCAGGCCAGCCAGGTCTCCGCCGTTGTAGAAACCCTTCTTGGTGGGGTCGAAGCCGGACACCATGGGATCGCCGCCCAGCCCGCCGTCGTCATTTGCGGCGCTCCCGTTGTTGAAGCGGTCGGCCATGACGAAGTAGAAGTTCTCGTCCGTGACGGGAGCGCGGAGCGAGTGGAAGGCCGACGCTGCGCCCGGGTCCTTCGGGCCGGGTGCGGCGTGGGCGGGGAGGACTGCCGCTGAAACTGCGACGGCGGCCGCCAGCAGGCCCGCGGCTGAACGGAAGGCGGTGGTTTTGGCGGTGATCTTGGTTGTGGTGCGGGCGGTGGTGCCGGCCCGTTCGGCCCGGTCGGTGCGGTCCGCCCGCTCGGCCCGCTCGGTCTGGGAGGGCGGGGCCGGTGGGGAAGCGGCGGATGTGCGGGCGGGCGCGGACACGCTGGAATGGGTGCGGAATAACAAGGGTGAGACCTTCCTGGGAGCGTCGCTGCTGTTCAGGCTTGCCGAGGAAAAACAGGCGGCAATGATGAGTGCGGGTCACAGGAAAGCCAGCTTTTCCGTGAGGCACGTCACAACTGTAAGCGCTTGCACTGAATAACTCCAGTGATTGTGCGATGGCGTCCGGGGCCGCCTCGCGTTTCTCCCGCTCTGCCGGTCCGCCTCAGAGGCGGGTTGGCAGGGCTCAAGCGGCAGGGCTCAAGTGGCAGTGTTCAAGCGGCAGGGCATACACGGCAGCGCTGCTCCGGACGCCGCCCGGCAGCGCCTATCCGGCAGTCTTCGCCAGCCCTTCCCAGTGCCCAGCCGGGGGCGACTAGATTGAAGGCACCAAGGCGGTTGGCGAGGGGGTCTGCAGGTTGTGGACAACGTCTCCCGGGCAGCCCGTGACGGCGTCCAGGGCAAAGGTGGCCACGTTGTCGGACCGCTCGTGGGCCACGTGGAGCCAGTTCCCCCTCACCAGGTGGTGGCGCGGCCAGTTTCCACCGCTGGGTGTGTCCTTGACGGGAATCAGTTCCGTCCCGCCGGCACCAACCTTGAGCACGCTGATGACGTTGGACCCACGAACGCCCACATACGCATAGGAACCTTGGAAGCCGAGGCAGATTTCCGCGCCGGAGTCGTCCGGGAGGCTGCTGCCCGAGGTTGCCGGACCGCGGAAGACCAGTTCGAATGTCCCCGCATCCGGCCTCACGATGAACACTTCAACGGAGTACTCGGACACCACGAACACGTTTCCGTCCTGGTGCTGCACCAGGTGCCGGGGGCCACTGCCGAAGGGGAGGACAACTTCGTGGTCGGCCACAAGGCCCGTGCCCGGCACGTAGTTCCACACCCGAAGGGTGTCGTGGCCCAGATCCGTCGTCATGATGCGCCCGTCTGCCAGCATCAGGCTTGCGTGGGCGCGGCTCTGCCGGGGCTCACCCGGATTCAGGCTTGTATGGGGATCGACCGACGGCGCAGCAGGGAAACGGCCGGTCATCCCGCCGTCGGCATCCAGTTCGAAGAGCAGGACCTGGCCGTCGCCCCAGCAGGCTACCGTGACGAAGCGGCCCTGCCGGTCCACAGCGACATGGCACGTTGCTTCTCCGGCGCGTTGCGGATCGCCAAGGGGCTCCAGCCCGAAGTCGCCTGAGCGGCGGAAAGCCCGGACCATTTTGCGCTGCTCCGCAACTGCGTACACCACAGGCAGGGTGGGATGAACGGCAACGAACGACGGCGAGTCGGTCTTCGCCGCAGTCCCCAGCCATCCGAGGCTTCCGTCAGGGTTAGCGGCCAGGGCGCCGATGCCGTCGGCACGGCCTCCTCCGTCGGGGGTGTAGGTTCCGGTCCAAATAACGGGGTGCTGGGCAGGCGAAGTCATGGGTCCATCCTGCCAACAAATGGATGCTTTGCGGTGCACTTGCCCACTAACATGGGCCTCCAGCCACGCCATTGGCTGCAGGCCCTTGGGAAGGGATGATGATGCGAACTTACGATGCGACTGCCGCGCCCCTTACCCTTGCTCCCATTGTGTCCGCCCTGCGCGCAGCGGGCTGCGTTTTCGCGGAAGACGAAGCGCAGCTGCTGGTAGCCGAGGCGCCGGACTCCGAAACACTCGCCGAATGGGTGGACTGCCGCATTTCCGGCATGCCACTGGAACACATTCTTGGGTGGGCGGCCTTCTGCGGGGAACGGATCGCCGTGGACCCGGGAGTTTTTGTGCCCCGGCGCAGGACAGAACTGCTGGTTCACCAGGTGGTAAGCCTGCTGCGGCGGGACCGGCCGTTGTCACCGCACCCTGTCGTTGTCGACCTTTGCTGCGGGTCGGGCGCGGTGGGTACAGCTTTAGCCCGGCTGTACCCGGAGGTGGAGCTGCACTCTGCCGATATTGATCCTGCCGCTGTAAACTGTGCCCGCCGCAATGTGGACGCGGTGGGTGGCCGCGTGTATCAGGGTGACCTGTTCGCAGCACTGCCGCCGCAACTTCAAGGACGGGTGCGGATCCTCGCCGTCAACGCGCCTTATGTCCCCACTGAGGCGATAAAAACCATGCCGCCCGAAGCGCGCCTCTATGAGTCACGGGCAGCGCTGGACGGAGGCGACGACGGGTTGGACTTCCACCGCCGTGTGGCGGTAGGGGCCCGCAAATGGCTTGTACCTGACGGGCACCTGCTGATCGAGACCAGTGGGCAGCAGTCCGGGCGGACAGCAGGGATTGTCGCTGAGGCAGGGTTCACCGTGCGTACCGTCCATTCTGATGAGCTGGGCGGGACCGTGGTGGTTGGTGCGCCTCTTTGTGGCGAACGCTCCCGGCGGATTCCAGGGCGTCGTGCGCGGTCTTACTGATCAATCCAGGTCCTTAGCCGGTGGCAGGCCGGGTTGCGCCGCGTTACATCCGCGACCGGAGGATGGGCAGTCCGGGGCCGGCGAGCTCGTCTAGGTAAGGCTTGCGGCCGGCCATGCCCATTACCAGGGCGAGGGTTGAACCGGTGACCATCGGGCCGGTGCCCGCGGCGAACGTTCCATCATCAGCGCGTAACTGCAGGCCGGCCGAAATTGTGTCGCTTTCCACGGTGAAGTTTCGTCCAGCAAAAAAATCGGCCACGACGGTCAGAGCCTCAACGCCCGGCCTCCGGGGAAGTCCCAGCGGTTGGCGGATGTCTTGGGCATGCACCACAACTTCGCCGAGGTAGGCCGCAATGTGGCCGGAGGGCGCTTTAGTACTGCCGAGTATGGCGCGGAAGTGCTCGAGCGTCTCGGCAGGCGTCCTGCCGCGATGCTCGGCCAGCCTGCGCTGATTATGGACGTCGGGACGGAACCGCGCACCCAGTATGCTGCGGAGCCACTGCCACTGGTTCAAACTCGCTGCGGCCGTGAGGTGGGCGAGAACCTGTTCGACATCCCACTGCGAACACAAAGTGGGGTGTTGCCACTGCTCTGCGGTGAGGCTCGCCAGGTCTTCTGCCAGCGCGGTCCGCTCAGCTCGAACCATGGACCATAAGTGTTCGCTTCTCGATGTCGTCATCCGACTCCCTCGCGGCCGGTGCTCACTGGCGACGCTCACGCGAGGCCGACGCGCCAGCGGCTGCCCCGACGAGACGGGAGGCGCCGCTGCCGTCGAGTCTCTCTTGGGCAACCCGGCGCCCGGAGACCGCGAGCAGCAAATCGAGAGGATCGGCCTCGACGTCGTCTCCCTTCCCCCAGGTGGCGCCGGTACTCCGGTCGATCAGCAGCAAGCCCGCGGCACGCTCGCGTCCTCCGCCGAAAGAAACAGGGGTGCGCAGTTGGTAGGAGAGCGCCTGGACGATGGCGTGCCGTGGATAGCTCCCAGACGTGCCCAGGGGGCGGCGAATGTCCTCGCCGTGGACAATGGCCTCGACCAGACGTGTAGCGACGTTTGCCGGCGGCGTGCGAGTGAACTCAGCAACCTCCCTGAATGCGCTGAGCGTGTCCTGTGGGTCCTGCCGCTTCTCCCGGGCTATACCGTTCTCGTTCGCACGATCGAAGTCCATGCGTGCCATCACCAACTCCCGGGCGAACGAGAGCCGGCTGGTTAGCGCCGTATCCACCATATGAGCCAGGACGTCATGAATGTCCCACCCTGGGCAGAGTGAGGCGAGGTTCCACTGTTCGTCAAGCAAACCCGAGAGATCAGCGGCCAGTTGGCGCCTCTCGGAGTGGACAACTTGCCAGACAGTAGCTGCTGACGCGCGCATGCCGGTTCTTTCGTCCGTGTGGGTGTGAACTGCAGATCGTCTCGAAGAATACCGAGATAGACATTATCGGGAAACATGCATCTTCGGGACCGGTTCATCGAACATATCAAGGCTATGAGTCCTCTTACTCCAGCTGTGTCCGCGGTGGCGGGGGTGGTCTGAAGTAGTAATTCTGTTGCGGTTTTTGCTGGGGGTCGATGTGTGGCGGGGGCGTGAACCAGGGTGTTCCGTGGCGGGACGTGATGGTCCATTGTTCTTTGTGTACGAGGTGGTGGTGCGCTGAACAGAGAAGTGCGCCGTTGCTGGCAGTTGTGGGTCCGCCGTTTGACCAGTAGGTGATGTGGTGGGCTTCGCACCACGGTGCTGGAATGGTGCAGTTGGGGAAGGTGCAGCCTTGATCGCGGGCAATGAGGGCTAGGCGTTGGGCCGGGGTAAAGAGGCGGGTCTTGCGTCCCAGGTCCAGAATCTCGCCCTGGGTGCCCAGGACTGCGGGGATGATATCGGCGTCGCAGGCGATCTTGCGCAGGGTAGCGGCGGCCACTGGACCGGTAAAGACGAAGTTCCCCGCCCCGGAATTTGGTCCTGTTCCGGTTACGGTGCGTGTATCCGTGCCTGTGGCTGCTCCAGTGTGAGCGCGTGTGCCTGTGGCTGCTCCAGTGTGAGCGCCTGTGCCTGTGGCTGCGCCTGCGCCTGTGTCAGTGCGTGTGCTTGCGCCGCCCGCGCCTCGGCTCCACGGGCCTGTTTCCTGGCTTCCGAGGGAGGTGGGGCGGTGGGGAAAGAGGTCCTGGTAGTTGATGGTAGCGATGATCTGGGGCCGGTTGCCGCCGGTGGCAGGCAGGGCGTTGGTGGTGAGCCCTGCTTTGACGGCGCCGATGATGCCGTCGAGTTGTTTTTGGGGACGGGTGCGACGTTCCAGGTCCGGGCCCGTGTCCTGGTGCGAGTCTTTCCAGACAGTGCCCTGCACGGCCGCACTTCCGTCTCCGCTTGCAGCGGCCAGGACTCTGTCCAATGTGGCGCCGTCCAATGCGGCGCCGCTGTCTGTGTCGGTTTCGGTCCGGATGCGTGTCCCGCTGCCGGCATCAGTATCGATGCCGATTCCTGTCCCTGTCCCTGTCCCTGTCCCAGTCCCGGTGGAGACGGTAGTGCGGGGGTTAGTGGCGGCGTTCATGGCGGTGAGGAGGTGTTCGTACTGGTCTGTGGTGGCGAAGATTTCGAGTCGGTGCAGGCCATGGCGGGGTTTGCGGATGAACGCGCCCTGGGTGTGGCGGAGGGCTTCTTCGCTGGGTTCGGTGCCGTCGGCGTCGATAGTCTCGGCCCAGCGCTGGGCCAGGCGGGCCACGAAGTCGGGGTCGGCCGTGGCCGCGGCGGTGGTGAGTTCGTGTTCAACCCGGTCCAGGGCGTCCGGAGTGGTGTGGTGCCGGATCCGGTCCAGCGCAGCGGTGATGATTGTCCCGGCGTAAGAGGACACTGCTGGTGCTGAAGCCCGCTCCGGCGAGACCCCTTTCATGCCCTCGTCCGTACCTTCGTTCGTGTCTTTGCCCGTGTCCGCGCCTGTTTCCTCAGGAGTTGCTGCGCCATCGGCTGGCCCGGCCGTGAGTGGGGTGGCTGCCGGGGAAAGGGCGCGTGCGAGGTGTGGCCGGGCCGGTGGGAGGGGTTCGCCCCTGAGGCTGGTCCCGGGCAGGGCCTGGTCAGCGAGTGCGAGACGGCGGCGGGCCTCGCGCAGGGGGATCCGGAGCCTGAGACGGAGGAACTCCGCGGTGTTCCTGCACCCGTCGTCGGCCGGAGAAGTCACGACCGGCACTACGCCACTGGTCCCGGTTTCCGCAGCGGGAAGGACTATGCCTCCAGCCGCAGTGGCTGCGCTGGGCGTCGGGTCGCTGGGTGCGGGGCGGTTAGGTTTCGAGTCGTTGGGGTCCGCGTCGCCCGTTGTGGCCTGGGCCGGCCAGTCGGCGTCTGTCTCGTTGAGTGTTTCAACGCCGTTGTCCCACCCGGTGACCCAGCCCCGGGACCGGGTGGACCGGGCGGCAGCCGCTGCGATGATCGCTTCGCTTCGGGTCCGGTCCACAGCCCCGGCAGCGAGTAGCTGCAGGCATTCAATACTCCGGGCGAGGTCCTCAACCTGGCCGGCGAAGTCGGAAGCCTGGACGTAGCCAGCCGCTGCAAGGGTATCCGGGGCAGCCATGGCCGCAGCATTGAGGAGGTCCCCAATTCCTGCCAGCCCGGCTTGTGGCTGCCCAGCTGCTTCCCCGGTACGTCCGGAGGCGCCATCAACAGCCAATGCCGGGAGCGAATGAGTCCCGGCAGTGGGTTTCGGAGTACGTTCGCCAGCCACTGCAGAGAGGTGGCCCGGGATGACAGGCCGGGTGCCTGACGCATGTGGAGAGCTTGTTGTTCCGGTTTTGGCAGGTGGAGGGAAGTAACATGCATTGCGGAGCAGGGCGGTGTAGCCGCCGGACTCTGCAAGCTGGTTTCCCATCACCTTCATGGGACAACTCTGCCAAGGACCACTGACAAAATGGTCGGCCAAAGCGGCTATGTGGATAACCCGGGAAGCCGGTACCAGCTTGAGCGGGTTATCCACATAGCCGCGGAGCCGTCTGGCAGTTAGCTGTCGAGGAGAATACCCGCTTCAGTGGTTAAGACGCCGCTGGCCGCCGCGTCCCCCAAGGATCGCGACGGCCAGCAAAGCCATTCAGTTGTAGCACAGACAAGCGTCTATTGCGTTGTCAAGCGGAAGCCGCTCGTCCGCAAGCCGCCGGAGCTGCCTGTTCAGGACTTCGAATCAGTTTCGTCCGAGGTGCCGAGGTTCTGGGTTTCCGGGTGCGTACTGTGCGCGGGGATGTGGCCCTCGCCAAGGTCGTCGTCGCCCGGGGTACCGGCAACACGAGTGCCGGTAGTTCCAGCAGCGCCGATTCCGCCCGAAGTACCCGCAGCGCTGGTGCCGGAAGCGCCGGCTGATGTGGCGGCGTCGGACGTTGGTGACTTCTTCTCACCCGGGGCGCCCTCGCGGTGCATCGCCGAGCCGATGACCGTACCTGCCCGGCGGGCGGCCTCACTCAACTGGTCCGCGACTTCAGGAGCCTTTTCCTTGATGGTCTCCGTAGCTACGGCAACCTTGTCCTGCACAGGCTTGCTGTCCCAGATGCCGGCGGCCCTGGCCTTGAGTTTGTCGTACGCTGCCCGGCCCGACCGCGATCCGAGTACGTATCCGGCGGCAATTCCTACGCCCAAAAGAAGTTTGTTTTTCATGATGAAATCCTGCTCCCTGAAAAGGTTCAGTTCCGGCCAGAGAGGCCGGGAGATAGGAAAACCGGCCTGGGGATGTTGTCCCCAGGCCGGTTTCCCTGGCTGGCGCGGCAGTTAGCTGCGTGCGCCACGCTTGGTGATCATGCCGTATACCAGCAGCACGATAAGTGCGCCGCCGATGGCCAGCAGCCACGTCTGCAGTGAGAAGAACTCCTGCAGTCCTGTGCCGAAGATCATTCCGCCGAGCCAGCCGCCGAGGAGTGCTCCGACGACGCCCAGGACCAGGGTGATGATCCAGCCGCCGCCCTGACGGCCCGGGAGGATCGCCTTGGCGATCGCGCCAGCAATAAGGCCGAGAATTAGAAATGCAATGAATCCCATTTTTTGTTCCTCTTCCTAAGTAAAGGAGGCCTCCGGATCCCGGGGGCACTTCATCCTTCTGCCTCAATAGTAATCATGCTTACTATCTATTTGCCAACCCTGGATTGAAGAAAAAGCCCATTTCAGGGCCATTTAGTGCCCTGTGACGTCGGAATCGTTGCCCGTGCCGGGTCCCTCGTCAAGGATAGCTAATTCCGCTAGATCCTGCGGGTCCAGGGCGAAGTCGAAGATATCCAGGTTTTCCCTCATCCGCTCCGGATTGGCTGTTTTCGGAATCGTTACAATTCCGTGCTGAACGTGCCACCGAAGGACCATCTGGCCGGGCGTTTTGCCGTACTTTTCGCCGAGCTGGGAGAGGATGGGCGCGCCGAGCAGACCCGCCCCGGAGCCGCCCAGCGGGCTATAGGACTCCGTGACGATGCCGTGCTTGTCATGGAATTCCCGCTCGGCGGCGCGCGTTATTGCCGGGGACAGCTGGATCTGGTTGAGGGCCGGAACAGTATCCGTTTCAGCCATCAGCCGTTCCAGGTGGGAAGGCTTGAAGTTGGAGACCCCGATGGAGCGCACTTTACCCTCCGCCTGGAGACGTTCAAAGGTCCTCCAGGTGGAGATGTACTCGTCCCGCGCCGGCAGGGGCCAGTGGATCAACAGCAGGTCCACATAATCCAGCCCCAGCCGCTCCAGCGACCCCTCCAGTCCTTCCACTGCCCTGTCGTTGCCTTGGAACTGGCCGTCCAGCTTGGTGGTGATGAAGAGCTCATCACGGTCCACGCCGCTGGCCCGGATGCCGTTGCCCACACCCTGCTCGTTGCCATACTTCACAGCCGTGTCGATGTGCCGGTACCCGGCTTCGAGGGCTTGTACGACGGCGGTGGCCGCCTGGTCATCGTCCAGCGGCCAGGTGCCCAGACCCACCTGCGGAATGGAGTGGCCGTCATTGAGTGTGATCAGCGGTGCACGTGTCATTGGAACAGTCTCTCCCGGATTCGCCTGCCCTAGCCCTTGAACGCCCTAAGAATATTGTCGGCGTTGTACTGGAGGGACACGCGGGCGGTATCGGACACAGTATCCGGGCCCTTCTGCTGCGACAGGAAGTCCACAAAGCGCTGGATGGCCTTGGCGGCCTTCGCGGCGTCGCCGTCTTGAACCGCCGTCGCAGCCTGCTTGGTGCTGGCTGCCAGCTGGCTGGCCACGGGTCCTGACACGTCCCCGGACTCCACCAGGTCTTCGAGCGCGTGCTGCAGGGCTTTCACGCTGCCGGGCAGCCAGGCTGCGCGCAGGGGCACCCCGGCGAAGTCCATGTCGGAGGCAAGGTAGAAGTCCGTGTAGGACGGCTGGTTGTAGGTGGTGTTCTGCCGTGCAACCTCGGCACGGTACTGGGGATCGTGCATGAGGGTGTAGAGCTTGTGGTTGGTCACCTCGGTGCTGAGGTACATGCGCAGCGCCGAACTGTCGGCTGTCCGGACCAACATCTCTTCGCGCCAGTCGCCCACCACGTCCGCCACCAGGCTCGGTGTGCCCTTGGTGCCGTTGTTGGTGCGGGTGCCTTCAGCGGTCAGCAGCCGGCCCCGCTTCCAGTCGTCAATGGTGGGCGCCTGCTCGCCTGCGCCATTGATGACCTGCGTGGTCATGTCCGCGGCCCACTTGATGCTCATGTTCGTGCCGGGGACGTTTTTGGGATCGGTAGTGAGCTTGTCGCCGTCGGCCGACTGCATGCCGATGGCCCAGTTCTCGATGCCGGGGACGGAGGGGTCCACATCGCCGATCATGCCGCGTCCGGTGTCCTTGCCGGAGTAGGCGCCGAAGAGCACCTGGCCGGTGGCGGCGTCGCGCATCGCGTACCCATACGGGGCGTAGGTGCCGCCCTCATGCACCGTGAAGATCTCCTTGCCCGGACGGGTGGGGTCGATGTCCGTCACGTGCATGGCGTCGCCGTGGCCCAGGCGCGCTTCCCCGCCCGGAGCGGCGCTGCCGTCAGGCATCGTGTCGAAGGAGCTGTACAGCAGCGAACCGTCGTCGTCGATGGTGGCGGAGCCGTACACGATCTCCTGCTTGCCGTCGCCGTCCACGTCGGATGCGCTGAGCGAGTGGAATCCCTGCGTCGTGAGCGTGCCGAACTCCGGGTCGGTGCCGTCCCGGCCGTGGGGACCGTCGTTGAACGGGTTGGTCATGGGAGTCCAGCCGGAGTCAACGTTCCACACGGGTGCGAGGTCCGACCCGTCCCACGTGTAGGTGGCCAGCGTGCTCCGGGTGTAGTAGCCGCGGGCGAACACGGCCGCGGGCTTCTTGCCGTCAAGGTAGGCGACGCCGGCGAGGAACCGGTCCACCCTGTTGCCCGGCTCAATGCGTGCCATGGCATAGTCGCCCCACATGAGCCCGTCGTCGTGCCTGCCGGGCTCATAGGCAACGGTCTGCAGTTCCTTGCCCGTGGCACCCTCAAACACCGTCAGGTATTCGGGGCCGGACACGATGAAGCCCTCGAAGGCCCGCAGGTTGTTCCTGGCGCTGCGCGAAGGGGCATACACGTCCATGAAGTAGTCGGCCAGTGCCTCAGCGTCAGCCTGGGACAGGGGGTACTGGTACTTCGGCGCGGTACCAAACGCTTCCTCCAGTGTGGCGGGCCAGTTGCCGGCCTTCACCTCCGGATGTTCCGTCCATCCCTGGAACGTCCGCACCATGTGCCGGTAGTAGTCCGCGGCGCTCATGCGGTAGTCGTCCGAGTTGGCGTAGCCGGCTTCGATGTCCTGCTGCAGCAGCGAAATGAACCCCTCGGAAGCAACGCTGCCATCCGCGGTGAAGCTGGTGCTCTTGGTTCCCGGGGCGGTCTTCATCATCATCTCGGCGCGGCCGTCGCCGTCGAAATCGTTGACCAGCATCTGGGTGTAGTGGGCGCCCGAGCGGATGTTTACGCCCAGGTCGATGCGGTGCAGCAGCGTGCCGTCCGCCTTGTAGGTGTCCACGTAGGTGTTGCCGGTGTAGCCCACCTGGGAAACGTCTTTGGAGTTGTTCGGGTCCCACTTGACGATGAACTCGTACTGCCCGTCGCCGTCGACGTCCCCCACGGACGCGTCATTCGCGGCGTAGGTGTAGGCCTGCCCGGCTGGGGTGACACCGTCTGCCGGCTTCTTCAGCGGGATGTCCTTGAAGTTGCCACCCCACGGTGTTGCGGTTGCGCTGCTGTCCACCTCCACGCCTCCGACGACGGCCCGCACCTGGTACCCGGAGGCGGCGGTCCCGCCGGCGTCCTGGAAGTTGGTGCTGTCCGTGACCGTGGCGAGTTTCTCGCCGTCCCGGTAGACGTTGAAGTCCGTCCCGGTCAGGCCGGTGGCGGAGGAGCCGGCGGCTTCGTGGCCCAGGAGCCGCCAGCTCAGGAAGACGCCTTCGGAGGTCTTGGCGGCCACCAGGCCGCGGTCAAGGTGGTCCAGCTGGACGTCCGGCGTGAGGGACTTGGGGGAACGTTCGACGGCGGCTGCCGGGGCGGCGAGGCAGCCGACGGTAAGTGCAATGCCGACGGCGGCGACGGACAGAAGGCGCGCCGGAGTACTGTGCGGACTCATCAGTGAATCCTTTCAATTCGAGAATGGGAAAACGCTTCCCCGATAACCTAGTGGGGGAGCGGGGCATAAAACAAGCCTTGCCACCGATGAGCAATGAAGATATTTAGAACGTTGTAGAAGTAGCGCGGCGCTGGGGACGCCGGAAAGGTGCGGGGACGCTGCACGCTTCCGGCGTCCCCGCACCCTTCCGGCGAATTCGACCGCGGCGCCCTATCAGTTCCGGGGCGGTGGCTGGATGCTATGCCCCGCTGCGCATCCAGGCGATGAGCCGGTCGCTGAGGGCCATGTAGTCCTGGTCCACGGTCTGCAGCTGCGGGTTCGCGTCAAACCACTGCACGATTTGCCGGGCGCCGTCAGCGAACGGAATGGTGGCGCGGTAGCCGGGTACCAGGGACTTGATCTTGGCGTTGTCGAAGACCACGGAGTGTGAGCGGTCGCCCAGGAGGTTGGCTCCAAGCTCGGCGCTGTGGGCGGCGATGGTTTCCGACGACACGTGGACCAGTTCCGGCTCCGGAACGCCCGCGGCCCGCGCGAACAGCTGGTAGATCTGGTTCCACGGCAGGTACTCGTCCGACGTGATGGTGTAGCTTTCGCCCACCGCCTGCGGCCGGCCCAGCAGGCCGACGAAGGCTTTGGCAAAGTCCTGGCTGTGGGTCAGGGTCCACAGCGACGTCCCGTCGCCGTGGACCATGACCGGCAGTCCCGAGCGCATCCGGTGGATGTCCGTCCAGCCGCCCACCATGGCGATCTTGGTGCGGTCATAGGTGTGCGAAGGACGGACCACGGTCAGTGGGAAGTCCTGCTCGCGGTATGCCTTGTAGAACAGTTCCTCACAGGCAATCTTGTCCCGGGAGTACTGCCAGAACGGATTCTTCAGCGGAGTGGACTCGAGGATTGGCAGCCTGGTGGGCGGCTTCTGGTAGGCGGACGCAGAGCTGATGAACACGTACTGCCCGGTGCGGCCGGCGAACAGGTCCAGGCCGGCCTGCGCCTGGTCTGCCGTAAAGGTAATAAAGTCCGCCACGGCGTCGAACTCGCGCCCGGCGAGCGCCGCACGGACCGAGGATGCGTCGCGAACGTCGGCCGTGAGGATTTCCGCCCCATCCGGGACCGGCCTTGTGGACCGGCCCCGGTTGAGGATGGTGAGCCGGTGCCCCAGCGCGACGGCGCGTTCTGCCGCCGCCGCACTGATGACTCCGGTGCCGCCGATGAAAAGGATGTTTCTCGGCGCCACGGTGTCGGCGTCAGGGGTGAGTGGGTTCACCACGCGTAGTCTTCCGGCGCAGTGCGGTGCCCCGGGAAGATGTCATCCAGCCGCTTGAGGGCATCGGCGTCCAGGGTGACGTCGAGGGCACGCACGGCAGCGTCGAGCTGTTCCTGGGTCCGCGGTCCCACGATGGGTGCCGTGACGGCGGGCTGGTGCAGGAGCCAGGCAAGGGCAACGTCGCCGGGCTCGTGGCCGAGCTCATCCGCGAAATCCTCATACTGGCGGATCTGGTCCTCGTGCTTCTTGAGCGTCTCCGCCGCACGGCCCTCGGTGCGCCGGACGCCGTCGCGCTCCTTCTTCAGTACCCCGCCCAGGAGCCCGCCCTGCAAAGGCGACCAGGGGATGAGGCCCAGCCCGTACTGCTGCGCGGCCGGAATGACCTCCAACTCCACCTGGCGCATGAAGAGGTTGTAGATGGACTGTTCGCTCACCAGGCCGGTGTAGTTGCGGCGGCGGGCCGCTTCCTGCGCCTGGGCAATGTGCCAGCCGGCGAAGTTGCTGCTGCCGGAGTACAGGATCTTGCCCTGCTGGACGGCGACTTCGATGGCCTGCCAGATTTCGTCCCACGGGGTGTCACGGTCAATGTGGTGGAACTGGTAGACGTCAATGTAGTCGGTCTGCAGGCGTTTCAGGCTGGCATCCAGGGCCCGGCGGATGTTCAAAGCGGAGAGCTTGGATTCGTTGGGCCGGTCCGTCATGGTGCCGTACAGCTTGGTGGCCAGCACCGTGTGTTCCCGGCGCTCGCCGCCCTTCGCGAACCAGCGGCCAATGATCTCTTCCGTCCAGCCGCGGTGGCCGGCGCCGCCGTAGACGTTGGCGGTGTCGAAGAAGTTGATGCCCTGCTCATGTGCCGAATCCATGATGGAGTGGGCATCCGCTTCTTCCGTCTGCGGACCGAAGTTCATGGTGCCGAGGCAGAGGCGGGAGACTGAGAGGCCGGAGCGGCCCAGGTGGGTGTACTGCATGGGTTGTCCTTTCGGGGACGTGTTCAGGGAGTCGGCCTACAGCTGGGTGAAGGCGGCGACGGCGGGATCTGACCCGATCCGGGCGCCGGACTCCAGGGCGGTGATGGCAGACAGTTCGTCCTCCGTGAGCTTCAGGGAGGATGCGGCGAAGTTCTCCCGCATGCGTCCCGGATCCACGGACTTGGGGATCACGATGTTGCCTGTTGCCAGGTGCCAGGCGAGCACCACTTGTGCCGTGGTGGCGCTGTGGGCGTTGGCGATGGCGGTGACGGCGTTTCCGTTCAGGTCGCCGCCCTGGCCGAGCGGGCTGTAGGCCTCGACGCCGATGCCCAGGTCCCGGCACTTGGCCGCGAGGGCCGCCTGCTGGTAGCTGGGGTGGAGCTCGATCTGGTTGACTGCGGGAACGATCTCCGCAGACTCCAGCAGGTTGTCCAGGTGTTCGGCCAGGAAGTTGGAGACGCCGATGGCGCGGATCTGCTTGTTCTCGTACAGCCGCTCCATCTCTTTCCAGGCCTGGACGTAGAGCCCCTGGGAAGGGACCGGCCAGTGGATCAGGTAGAGGTCCACAAACTCCAGCCCCAGTGCTTTGCGGCTGTTCTGGAAGGCTTCCTGCGCGCGGCCCTGTTCGCCGTTCCGGAGCTTGGTGGTGACGAAGATGTCCTCGCGCGGAATCCCCGTGGCAGCAATCGCCGCGCCCACTCCGGCCTCGTTGCGGTACCCGGCTGCGGTATCGATGTGGCGGTAGCCGGCCTCGAAGGCGTCCTCCACAATCCGCTGGGTGTCTTCGGGCGGGACCTGGAAAACGCCGAGGCCAAGCTGGGGGATAGTGACGCCGTTGTTCAGTGTCAGCTCTGACATGGGGGCTCCTTGATGCGCTGGTGCGGTAGTTGGATGCCGTGGGCTCGACAGGAAGAAAGCGGTTTCCGCTGGCTCCCTCCTGAGCCTATGCACTTTCCGCCGGTAAGTCAGCAGGACTGCATGATTCTGTTTTTCCTAGGACTGCCAGTCCTACCTTCGTTGTAGAGCAGAACCACCGTGCCGGGCACAATGGTCTGCATGGGTCAAAGCGCCGAGTTCGGAAAATTCCTCAAAGCCATGCGGTCCCGCCTGAGCCCGGAGGACGCCGGTGCGGGGCCGGCTTCCGGTGCCCGCAGGGTTCCCGGCTTGCGCCGCGAGGAAGTCGCCCGCCTGGCCGGAGTCAGCACTGACTACTACGTCCGCCTTGAGCAAGGCCGGAACATCCACCCTTCACGCACCGTCCTTGACGCAGTCTCGCGCGCCCTCAGGCTGGACACCGGCGAGCATGCGCACATGCTGGACCTGCTGGAAAACTGCGCCGGGTCCGCCCGGTCCAGCGTCCCCGCCGTCCAGGGTGTCCGCCCCGGGCTTCGCCAACTCCTTGAGGCGGTGGGGGACGTGCCGGCCATGGTGCTGGGGCGGCGCAGTGATGTCCTTGCCGGAAACCGGATGGCCTTCCTGCTGTTCACGGACTTTCCCGCGCTGCCGGCCGCCGAACGGAACCTGACCCGCTGGCTCATTCTTGATCCCGGGGCCCGGGAGCTTTTCCGGGACTGGAAAACCGTTGCTGCAGAAGCGGCAGGCGCCTTGCGGGTGGACGTCGGCCGGCATCCCAACGACGCCCAGGCCAACCAACTGGTAGGCGAACTGGCGGTCCACAGCGAGCACTTCCGGCAGTGGTGGGCAGGGCACCGGGTGGCCACGCGGTCGGCGGGCAGCGTTCGGCTGCATCACCCCGCCGTCGGGGATTTGGAACTGAACTTTGAGAACCTGGTCCTCCCGGACGATCCCGACCAGACGCTCCGGGTGTATTCCGCCAAGGCGGGCTCGCCGTCGGCCGACGCCCTTGCGCTGCTGGGGAGCCTGGGTGCCGCTGGACCCGCCCCGGAGCCTGCGGTCCGCGACGCCGCTCCGGCCGTTGCCGAGAACCGGGAGTAAAGCAGCCGGGAACATTGTGCTTTTGGCCAGTTGGGGCGGGTGATTCTGGCCACGAGCCCATTGGGGAAGAACTGCGCGCTTCCTAGGCTGGAGCTACACGCTTTCTCCACCCAAGGATGGTCTCAACGATGAAACGCATCGCACTGCTCAAGGAACGCAAGGGCGCCACGGCCGGCGCTCCCTCCACTGCCACGGGCTCTCACTGCCCGGTGTCCGGTCTCTGGAGTCCGGACCATGACCCGCACACCGTGCTGTCCTTTTTTGAAGGCCACGTGTTCCCCGCGTTCGACGGCGTTCCAACAGTCTGGCGGCGGCGCTCAGCCGGTACCGTCTCGGCAAACTAGCTAAACCCAAACTGGCCCGCACCTGACGTCCCCGATTCGGGTTTTTTCGACGTAGGTGCGGGCCAGTTTGGGTTGGAGCCGTTATTCTTCGAGGCGGAAGCCGATCTTTATGGTGACCTGCCAGTCAGCGATCTTGCCCTCTTCCAGGTGGCCCCGGATTTCCTTCACCTCGAACCAGTCCAGGTTGCGGAGGGTCTGAGAGGCCTTCGCGATGCCATTGCGGACGGCTTCGTCCACACCCTGGTCCGACGTGCCGACAATTTCCGAAATGCTGTACGTGTGGTTGGACAACTTCGCTCCTAGTGATCGCCTTGGGGCTCCCGGTTGCGGGCCGTTCTTGAAGACTAGTAGGACTTCAAGAACGTTGGCCAGCCTTATCCGGATGTTTGGTTGTGGATGCGAGGCGTTCCTCAGGCGAGTAACGCCACAAGGCATGAGGGATCAGTTCAGCATGCCGGCGCCTGCTCCGCGCTCAACCCGTTTCTGTGCGGACGGCGCAGGTTCAATGGGCAGATGAGGGCCGGCTATGCCCGCTACTTGCGGAGCCAGTGATGCGCCCGGATTAGCTGAATTGTAGGCGTTTAGGACGCTGACCTGCCGTCCGTTGACCCAGGTGCCCTCTTCATCGATTCCGGTGCCCCCAAAGTCTCGGATGATCTGCGAAGGAGGAATGCCCGGCGCCAGTTCAAAGGTGTTGCTCCTCGCAATGATGCTGGACTCCACACCGACGCCCCATGAGTACTGGTAATGGTCTGGGTTGGTCACCCTATACACGTTGTTATAGACGTGTGCTTGCCCAAACCGGACCCGGGGCGCCCGCTGTTCAAGATCCACCAAATCGTTGTGGTGGAGTGTGACGCGGAGCCGGCCACGATCCGCCGTAGCACCGTCGCCGTTGCCCCACAGCAAGGATTTGTCATGCCCCAGCATCCTGCTCCACGAGATCGTCACCAGGTCTGACTGGCGGACCACATCCAGGAGGCCGTCATGCCGCAGGAAGGGCTCACCGAAATGTTCGGGCTGTTCGGCGTCGACTGTCCCGCCGTCATCCAGCGACAGGTGGTCCAGCCATACGTGGGTGGAGCCCGACACCACCACGTTGTCCCACTCCGTTTTCCAGGTGTCCCCGTTCCAACCAGGGAAGCAGTCGTAGGCGTCGGAGAGGCGGAGGTTGCGGACAATCACGTTGTCCACCCGATCAATGTTTAACGTAAACCCCGTGAGCTGGACGTCGCCCACGCCAACGATGGTGGTGTTGGCGCCGACGTTGATCCGGATTTGCTCCCGCTGGTTTGCGCTGGACGCCTTGCGCGCATCTTCGAGGGGGCCGGATGCCTGCCCCGCCCAGTGTGCAGGGTCGAATGCTGCCAGGTATGCGTCCAGGGAGTAGCCGTCCACCGCGTAGTCTTCGCAGGCGATCGGGGTCCCGTCCGGAGCGGTGTTTGCGTCAATGTGCTGTTTCACGTACACGATCTTGGGATCGTTTCCGGCCACTGCCGCGGCGAATTCATCCCTCGTTGCAACCTCGTGCACGTCTTCCGGCGCTGCAGTGGCACCGCCGGTTGTTCCGCCGTCAGCAGACGCCCATCCGTCACCTGCGGCAAGAACCTGCCTCCCCAAGTCAGTGGATACCGGGACCGCTTTACCATCATGCTGCGTTGGTGCGGGAACGGACGCCGTCAGGGCAAGACCAGTGGCCATCACGATAGCCAGGGGTGTGGAAATCATTCCTGGTTCTCCTTGGAGTGTTGTTTGCCGGCCATCTCAACCACGTTCCGCGGGGGTCCAGTCACCGAGGAAGGTTTCCCCGGTGAACTTCGCGGCCTCGTCCGGCGTGAGCTGGGGGTGGAACTCGTTGATATGGGCGCCGGGTCCGCTGTTGTTGTATTCGGCAAAGCGGCCTTCCGCCCACGAATGGCCGCTCATGTCCGCCCAGCCGCGGACAGCAATGTGGCTGCCCAGGACGGAGTCCCGGATCACGGCCATGGGATGCGCATCAGGATCGCTGCTGGCGAACCAGGGCCGGCCCAGGCTCACCGTTCCCGGAGCGGCATCCGAGGTGAGCTTGCTGTCCACGATCAGGATGCCGTACGGGTTGGAGTTCTTGGTGCTGGGGGCAACGACGTAGCCGTTGTTGGTTGCGCTGCCGCGGTCCAGGGAATGGATGGTGCAGCCGTCCAGGACAGCGGTGCCCCGGCCGTAGATGAAGTCCACGTCGCCTTCGATGTAGCAGTTCTTGAGGTAGGTACGGGCGGTGGCGTCGCGGCCGGTGGTGTCGGCCAGGTACGTGTCCTGGTTGCCCAGGAAACGGGTGCCGTCGAAGGTCACCTTATCTCCCACGGACCGGACAGCGAGCGCCTGGCTGCCGCCGTTCGCGGCTTCGTCGTAGGCGTTCTCCACGGTGAGGTTCCGCACGGTGGTTCCTTCAGCCAGGACGTTGAGGGTGGCGCTTCCGCCCGCTCCCCACGTTCCGCCGTAGAACTTTACGCCGTTGGCCGGCAGGTCGTAGCTGAGGACGACGTCGGCCGGGTTGGCTGTTGCGCCCTGGATGGTGAGGTTCGTGCGGTCCGCCCAGACGTTTACGGATTCGCGGTAGGTGCCGGGCTTGACGGTGATGGTTCGGGGCATGGTGCTGCCGCTGGGGATGGATCCGATTGCAGCCTGCAGGCTGCCGAAGTCGCCCGTGCCGTCGAGGGCCACGGTGATCCCGGTGGCGTTGTTGGGCACGCTGTTCTCCCTGGGGCCGGCCCCGGCGGCAACAATGTCCGGAACGCGGGCGGCGTCGTCTTTCTGGTAGGCGTAGTTCTGGGCGGGGTCAAACGCGGCGCCCACGTTATCCCTGCGGCCGCGGGTGCCGTTGAAAACGTTGTCCCGGCTAACCACCTCGGTGCCGGGGTCCTTGGCGACAATTGGGTCCTGCACGGCTGTGAAGGTGTTGCCCTCCAGCACCACCTTGGCGGCGTTGCGGCCCATCATTCCGTACTGCCCCACGTCCTGCAGGTAGTTGTTGTAGACGTGTGCGGCTGCGGTGTTGTCCAGGCTGAAGTTTCGCTGGGTGGTGTTGCGGATCCAGTTGTGGTGGATGGTCATCCTGGTCACGGCGTTGGAGGTCCAGCCCACGCCCAGGGCCTTGTTGTTGTCCGCAAAGACGTTCCAGGAGTAGGTAACGAGGTCTGAGTCCTTGCGGGTGTCTATCAGGCCGTCGCCCATGCGCTGGATCTTCATGTGGTCCACCCAGACGTGGTGCGTGGTATCCAGCTGGATGCCGTCGCGGTCGTTATCCGGGCGCTTTCCGTCCCAGTCGCCCGGGATGTAGGAGTCCCGGATGGTGAAGTTCCGGAAAATGACATTGGAGGTATTGATGAGTTTGAAGCCTGCGTTCACCACCTCGGCACCGGCTCCCGTGCCGATGAAGCTCTTGTTGGCGGCGACGGGGACTTTGACATAGTCCGTGGCTACCAGGCTGCCCCGGATGAAGATCACGAGCGGTTCCGTGGCTGCCGCATAGTCCGTAAGTTCCCCGATGGTGGACGCGGTGACGATCCGGCCCGCCTGGCCGCCGGTGGTTCCGGCCAGACCGTACCCCGGGAGGGATGCGAAGCCGTCAGGCGTTTGCTTCCACATTGCTTCCGGGGTGCTGTCCGCTGTCGTTGCCAAGGTGGCAGGCGCGGCAGCGGCCTGCCCGGTGGTCCCGGCGGGGGCGGCGGTTGCGGCCGGGACTGCCGCCAGGCTTCCCAGCATGACGACGGCGGTGGCCGCGCCAAGTAGACGTCGCAAACTCATGCAAAACTCCTTTGTTGCGTGCCCGGGCAGCCTCCAGCCCGGGCACGGGCATTCAGGGTTGGGTTGAGTTGGTGATGCGGGACGGAGCGTGGGGGCCCTGTTGAGGGCTGGGCTACTTCAGGCCTGTTGTGGCGATGCCGTTGATGAGGTATTTCTGGCCAGCGATGAAGAAGCCGATGATGGGTGCAATGGACACGACGGACATGGCGAACATGGGGCCCCACATGCTTTGGCCTTCTGAATCCATGAAGGCCCGCAGCGCCAAGGGAACGGTGTAGAGGTCCTGGTTCTGGATGTAGAGCAGGGGACCGAAGAACTCGTTCCAGGTGGAAATGAACGTGAAGATGGCGGTGGTGGCCATCGCCGGGACACAGAGGGGCATGATGACCCGCAGGAATGTGCGGAAGGGGCCGCAGCCGTCGATCTGGGCGGCATCGTCCAGCTCCTTGGGCAGCGCCTTCATGAACTGGACCATCAGGAAGATGAAGAACGCGTTGGTGGCCATGAAGTTGGGAACGATCAGCGGCAGGTAGGTGTCCAGCCAGCCCAGTTGCGAGAAGATGATGTATTGCGGCACCAGGAGCACATGGCCGGGGAGCATCAGAGTTCCCAGCATCAGGGCAAAGAACAGCTTCCGGCCCGTGAACTCCATCCGTGCGAAGGCATAGGCAGCCAGGGCACAGGAGAAGATGTTCCCCACGATGGAGAACACCACCACTATCAGGGAATTGATGAGGTACACGTGGAAGGGCTGGTTCAGAGCGGTCCAGCCCTGGGCATAGTTGCTGAAGTCCCAGTTTTCGGGCCACAGCCCCAGCTGCCGGAAAATGTCGTTGCTGGGCTTGAACGAGCTGGACACCAGCCAGAGCAGCGGATACAGCATCACCAGGCCCACCAGGCAGAGGATCAGGTGCCGTGAGAAGCGGGTGCCCGGCGTGCCTGTCAGGGCGTCCTCAGCGGGCGGAGCTTCCTTCTTTTGCTTGTTCTTCAGGGGTAGATCGAGGAGAGCCATAGCGGTGCCTTAATTGTCGTAGAAGACCCAGAACTTGGATGCGATGAAGTTGATGGCGGTGAAAATCGCAATGATCATCAACAGCAGCCACGCCATGGCGGAGGCATAGCCCATCTCGAACTCGGTGAAGCCCTTCTGGTAGAGGTACAGGTTGTAGAAGAGTGTGGAATCAGCAGGCCCGCCTGTGCCGCCGCTCATCACATAGCCCTGGGTGAACGTCTGGAAGGACCCGATCAGCTGCATGATGAGGTTGAAGAAGATAATGGGGCTGATCAGCGGCAGGGTGATGCTGCGGAACTGCCGCCACCGGGACGCTCCGTCGATGGATGCCGCCTCGTAATACATGGTGGGCACCTGCCGCAGGCCCGCAAGGAAGATCACCATGGGCGAGCCGAAGGTCCACACATTGAGGACGATCAGCGTGCTCAAAGCGAACTCCGGGTCCGTTACCCAGGCGGGACCCTGGATTCCCAACAGTCCCAGGGCGCCGTTGACAATGCCGTCGTTGCCGAAGATGTAGCGCCACAGCATCACGATCGCGACGCTGCCGCCCAGCAGGGAGGGCAGGTAGTACACGGACCGGTAGATTGCCAGGCCCTGAAGGCCGCGGTTCAGCACGATGGCGATCAGCAGTGCCACGGCGAGCGAGATCGGGACGGAGACAAAGGTGTAGATAAACGTGACCTTCAGGGACTGCAGGAGGCGCGGATCCTCAAACAACGCCTGGAAGTTCGCCAGGCCCACGAAGTTCGGTTCGGTGAAGAGGTTGTAGTCCGTAAACGCCAGGTAGAGGGAGGCGAAGAACGGGATGATGGTGAACAGCATTCCGACGAACCACGGCAGCAGGAACAGGTAACCCGAACGCTGGTTCTTGCGCTTGGGGCGGGTCCTGCCTGGTTTCCCGCCCGGCGCGGCCAGGGTGGCAGCCGCGCCGGGGGCTTGCTTGGTCAGCACTGACATGCGTCAGGCTCCTATCTGGGTGTGGGGGTAACTGGACGCAGGCCGGCTACTTGTTGATGGCGGCATTGCTCTTCTCGAGGAAGGTCCTGGCCGCATCAGCGGGCGTGACGCGGCCAAACTCGACTTCCGTTGCCAGTTGCTTGAGGGTGTCCGCCACCACGCTTGCACCCTTGGGGTACACATACGCAGGGGCCAGGTCGTCTTCCTGGATGGCGGCCACCATGTCCACGAAGGCAATGTCGTCCTTGCCGAGTTTTGGCTTGATGGCGTCCGCAACTTTTGGATTAATGGGCACCCCCCGCTGCGTGAGCGTTTCCGCGGCTCCGTCTGCATCGTTGATCAGGAAGTTCAGCAGTTTTGCAGCTTCCTTGGGATGCTTGGACTTGGCAGCAATGGACCAGAGCATGCTGGGATCAGCTGAGTAGCCGCGGCGCTTCTCCGTGGTCTCACCGGGCATCCGGAGCAGGACCACGTTGCCGCCGGCGGCCTCGTTGTAGGCCTTGTAGTTATTGATCGGAATGATCTGCGAGGCTACGGTGCCCTTTGCCAGGTAGGACTGGGCGGCTGAGCCGCCGATCTGCTCGAAGAAGCCTGCCGGGGGATAGCCTCCGGCTGCCCGCAGGTCGACGCTGTACTGGAACCACTCCCGGATGGTCTCCTCGCTGACTCCGAGCTTGTTGTCCTTGGTGTAGAAGTCCTCGCCGCGCTGCCTGGCGAACAGGATGGGACCGGTTTCGGTGGCAACGTCGTAACCGGCCCCGTATACCTTGCCCCCGGTTTTCTGCGTGACCTCGGTGGCAAACCTGGCGTAGTCCTCCCAGCTCCAGGTCTTGTCGTCCGGGATGATGACGCCGGCTTGGTCCGTAATTGTCTTGTTGACCACCATGCCGATAGTGGTCACGCCCGTGGCCAGGCCGTAGAGCTTGCCATCCACTTCACCCCGACTTTGGATGGTGTCCGGGATGTCCGCGAGGTCCAGTTCCTGCAAGGACCTGAGGTCTGCGAGCGTGCCGCGCTGCGCATATTCGAGCAGGCTCCGGTTTGCCATGTTCAGCACGTCCGGAGGATTGCCCCCGGCGAAGCGTGTAGCCAGCTTGTCGGCGTACGGGCCGCTGTCCTGGTATTCGCTCTTGACGGTGATGCCCGGGTTCTTTTCCTCGAAGATCTTGATTGCCACGTCGGTCATCTTGGCCCTGGTGGCATCGCCCCAGTAGACGAAGTTCAGCTCCACGTTTCCACCCCCGGCGGCAGGGGCTGACCCACCGCCGCCGCAGCCGCTCAGGGCCAGCCCCGCGGCGGTGACGGCTGCGCCCAGAACCAGCCTGCGGGAGATGGGGGTGCTGACTGTCTTCTTCATTGAATGACGCCTCTCGGGGTTGCGCACCACGGTCCGGTGCGGCGGATTGTTGGAAGTTGAACGGAAAGTTTCTGAGTGTTGAACGCTCATAGGACCGCTCGTCGCTGCACTACCGAAGCAGCAGTGACGCAGAACTGAAAATCTGAGTAAACGATTTCTAGCAAACATAGGTTGTGACTGTCAACACATGTTTTTATGGTGAGTGGCGTTTTCAAAAGAAAGTTTCCGTGGATATTGCCTAACTATTTCTGTTCTGGCTAAGCTGATCCCCACGTTGCGGAAGTGTCATCACCGGAGGTTTTGTTTGGCTACTCACACCATCCCTGCTGCCGGGGGGCGCGTTTCCCGCGGGGGGCATCCCCTCGCTGTCCACAACACGGATCTGCGGCAGCCCGCCACCCTTGCGCCCCGCCCCTATCTCCATCCGGTCCGGTCGCTCGCCGGGACCGTGACCACGCAGTCACTGCCGGTCGACCATCCTCACCACCTGGGTCTGTCCATTGCATTTCCGGACGTCAACGGAACGAACTTTTGGGGTGGGTCCACCTACACGCCCGCCAATGGGCCCATACTCCTGGACAACCACGGAGTCCAGCGCCCGCACGGCTGGCAGTCAGCGCCGGATGCCGAATTCGGGGGTGTGTCCTGGCTCTCCCACTCCGGCGGGCAACTCGCAGCGGAGCAACGGCGTATCGAGTACCTTCATCACCCCGAACCTGCCAGCTGGTCCCTTTCGGTGTTCTCGGTGATAGTCCCGGCGGAAGGCATACAGCGGCTGGAGGTGTCGTCGTCGGCCGTCAAAGGCAGGAAAGGTGCCGGATACGGCGGCATATTCTGGCGGTTTCCCGAAGTCACCGGTTGGCCGGTGATTCTTTCCGAGGCGGGACGCGGCGCCGATGCCGCCCACGGCTCGGTGTCACCCTGGCTCTCGGTCAGCATGGTGGTCGACGAAGCGCCGGTCTCTGTGCTCCTCGCCCAGGAACCGGACCAGCTGCTTCCCTGGTTCATCAGGGCCGGAGACTACCTTGGCGCAGGCCCGGCAGTTTCATGGACGCAACCGGCCGTGGTAGACCACAACAATCCGCTGAGGCTGGCCCTGCACGCAGTCGTCCATGACGGTGCGGTTACCACGCCCGCCCAGGCCCTTAAGCTTCTCCAGCAGCACCCCTTCGCCAGCCGCAGTTCACCCGACAGGACATCATGACCACCCGCCTTCCCGCCCCCGTCTATCAGAACCCCATCCTCAATGCAGACTGGCCGGACCCTGACGCTGTCCAGGTGGACGGCGTCTATTACCTCATTGCCTCAAGCTTCAACCGCGTCCCCGGACTGCCTGTCCTTCGCTCACGGAACCTGGTGGACTGGGAGCACGCCGGCCACGCACTGTGTGCGCTGCCCCAGGGCAGCCACTACTCGCTGGTGCGCCACGGCAGCGGCGTGTGGGCTCCTTCGCTGCGTCACCACGACGGGCGTTTCTGGATTTTCTATCCTGACCCTGACCACGGCATCTTTGTGCTGAGTGCCGAAAAGGCAGAGGGGCCGTGGACCGCTCCCCACCTCTTGTATCCCGGCCGCGGCCTCATCGACCCCTGCCCTTTGTGGGACGACGACGGCCAGGCCTACCTTGTGCACGGCTGGGCCAAGAGCAGGATCGGCGTGAAGAACCGGCTTACGGTCCACCGGATGAGCCTGGATGCAACCAGGCTCCTGGACCGCGGAACGCACGTGATCGACGGAGCGGACCTTCCGGGTTACACAACCCTGGAGGGTCCGAAGTTCTACAAAAGGGAGGGCTGGTACTGGATCTTCGCACCCGCCGGCGGGGTGGCTACAGGCTGGCAGTCGGTGTTCCGGTCCAGGTCCCCGTTCGGGCCATATGAGGAGCGGCGCGTCCTGGAACAGGGGAACACCCAGGTCAATGGTCCGCACCAGGGTGCCTGGGTTACAAGCCCGCGTGGCGAGGACTGGTTCCTGCACTTCCAGGACCGCGGCCCCTATGGCCGGGTGGTCCACCTGCAGCCGATGGGCTGGACCGCGGATGGCTGGCCCTGGATGGGGCACCAGTCTGCCGACGGGGGACCGGGAACACCGGTGCCCACCCACTCCTACCCGGCGGGTACCTTCGCGGACCACGCGGTCCTGCCGGCCAGTGACGACTTCTCCTCGCCCCGGCTGGGACCGCAGTGGCACTGGCAGGCGAACCCCCGGGATGACTGGGCACACCAGTGCGGGGGAGGACACCTGGTTCTCACACCGAAGCCCAATGACCCGGTGAACCTTCGCGAACTCCCCAATGTGCTGGGGCAAGTCCTGCCCGGTACCCCGTCAACCTTCACCACGTCGGTGGAGCTGCAGGATGTGCCGGTGGGGACGCGGGCAGGCGTGGTGGTATTAGGCCGGCAGTACGCGTGGCTGGGTATCGTCAGGACAGAAGATGGATATGTCCTGGGCGACGGGACCGGCGGGGATGTCCCGCACGAGCAGCGGCTGGGCCGGAAAATGGCGCTGCCGGGGCCGCGCATAGAACTGCAGATCCGTACCGACGGAACCCCCCGGTCCACCTTTGCGTGGCGTTCCGGGCCGGGGAAGCCCTGGGAGGTGCAGGGCTGGAACTTTGAGGTGGTGAAGGGGCAATGGATCGGAGCTGAGCTGGGGCTCTTTGCCACGTCACCGCTGGGTTCGGAGGAAGGAGGCAGTGTTATCGTGGGACCCGTGCGCGTGGATGTTGCGCCCGCGCGCCGTCCCACCGCACCGCTCCTCGCCGCCGCAACCACATGACCCCAAGGACCGCCCCTGTGACCGCCACTCCGCGTCCCAAGATAGCTGACGTTGCGGCCGCGGCAGGCGTATCCGTGCCCACGGTATCCAAAGTGCTCAACGGCCGGATCCACGTGTCCGACGCCACCCGCGCCAAGGTCCAGCAGGCGCTCGAAGAGCTTGATTATTCCAAACGGCCGGCTGCTGCCAGCCAGCCCGGCTTCCTGCAGCTGGTGGTCAACAACTTCGATTCACCATGGGTCCTGGAAACCATGGCTGGAGTTGAGGCGGCCGCGGACCGGCTGGGTTATGCCGTGGCCTATGCGCGCGCAGAACATGCCACCGTTGAACGTTGGCGAAAGCTGCGCGAACCCTCGGTGAACCGGCTGGACGGAGTGCTGCTGCTGGCTCCGCGGAAGGGGTCACACCTGGTGACCACGTTGCGGAGCCTGAAGATTCCCGCCGTCGCAATCGACCCGGAAGGAACCGAAGGGCTGCCAATTCCCAGCGTGAGCCCGGCGTCGTTCTCCGGCGCCCTTGCCGCCGTCAGCCACCTGCTGGGCCAGGGCCACCGCCGGATCGCTATCGTCACCGGCCGGAAGCACAGCCCCGGCCATGGCCGTGCCCGCTACGCCGCCTATGCCGCTGCGCTTCACGAGGCAGGGCTGCCCGTCCTGCCCGAACTGGTCAAGGACGGCGATTTCAGTATCGAATCCGGCATGCGGCTGGGCGGGGAACTGCTGGACTTGCCAGAGCCGCCCACGGCGATCTTCACGGGCAGTGACCTGCAGGCCCTGGGCGTGATGAACGCGGCCGGGCAGCGCTCGCTGCATGTACCGGAGGATCTCAGCATTGTGGGGTTTGACGACATTGCCCAGGCGGCGTTGACGTCGCCGCCGCTCACCACGGTCCGCCAGCCCCTGGCCCAGCTGGCCTCCATGGCCGTCGGCATGCTCACGGAGCAGCAGGACCTGCCGGGTGCGGCAGTCCCCACAGCCCTGGAAGTTGCCACGGAACTGGTTGTCCGCGGAACCACTGCCCCGCCGGCGCGCTGACGCCCTGATCCCGGGGCACAGCCGGCTTACTTCGCCTCGAGCACGAGGTTTTTGAGGTCGTCCAGCGTCTGCTGCATGTGGTCATCCATGGCTTGCCGGGACAGCACCGGGTCGCGGGATTCCAGCGCCTCGGCGATCTTCTGGTGGTGCCCGATTGCGTGCTCCTGGATTTCCCGGACCGCGGACGTCTGGGTGCGGCGCTTCTGCAGCACCTGGTGCAGCGGTTCGAAAAGGACGGACACAAAGACGTTCTCGGAGGCATGCAGGATCAGGTCGTGGAATGCCAGGTCCGCTTCAACGAAGGCGGCAACATCGTTGACCTCGTGGGCGGCGCGCATGCTGTCCACGTGCCTGTGGAGCGTCTCAATATCCTCATCGCGGATCCGCCCGGCCGCCAGTTCGCAGGCGCCTGTTTCCAGCATCCGCCGGAGCTCGATGAGCTGGACCGAGGTCTCTGCCTCGTTCTTCCCCTCCGACGCCGCACGCAAGACCGCCTCAAGCGACGCCCAGCGGTTGAGGGGGTTCACGAACGTCCCGCGGCCGCGCTCAACACTGAGGATCCGCTGTGCCTGCAGTGTTTTCATGGCCTCGCGCACCGTCATCCGGCTGACCTCGTGCCGGGCACTCAGTTCGTGTTCGCCCGGCACGGTGGCGCCGGGCGGGAACTCACCGGTGATGATGCGGTCCAGTAGCTCATCCGCCACCTGGCCCACCAGTGATTGCCTCGCCATTGTGCCCCCGTTGGTTCCTTCACTGCATATGTCGGACAAGTCTACTTGCGCGTCTCTATGTGGTGTGCCACACTAAACGAAATGCAAGATGTCTGACATCTTACAGTTACCGGGATCCGCCGCCCGGATTCATACAACGTATTCATACACAATGGAGTGCACTGTGACGCTTGAAGCAGACGTTCTGGCCGCCTACCCGGCCGAGGTCCGGATTCCCGCCGAACTGGTGGCCAGCACCCTGGCTGCCTCCAATGCGGAGACCCCGCGGGTCCTGGTAGTACTCGACGACGACCCCACCGGAACCCAGTCGGTTTCGGATTTGCCCGTGCTCACCCAGTGGGATGTAGCGGACTTCATCTGGGCCTTCAGCCAGTCCAGGCCTGCCGTCTATGTCCTCACGAACACCCGCAGCCTGGACCCCGCCGAAGCCGCCGCCCGCAATGAGGAAGTGGTGCGCAACGCCCTGGCAGCAGCAGGGTCCCCCCAGGAACTGCGCCTCGGGTTTGTCAGCCGCAGCGATTCCACCCTCCGCGGCCACTACCCCCTGGAGCCGGACGTTATCGCCGCAACGGTGGCGGACGTCAGCGGAGAAAAGACCGACGGCGTGGTCCTGGTTCCAGCCTTCCCCGACGCCGGACGGGTCACCATCGGCGGAGTCCACTACATGCGCGGCACGGGCGCGGAGGCCGGCACCCTCACCCCGGTGTCCGAGACGGAATTCGCCAAGGACGCCACCTTCGGCTTCAGCACCTCCGTCATGGCCGACTACGTTGAAGAGAAGTCGCAGGGCCGCTTCGCCGCCGGCTCGGTAATCGTCCTGGACCTCAACATCATCCGCGCCTCCACCGATCCGCAGGCCACTGCCAATGCCATCGCCGACGCCCTTGATGCGGCCACCGATTCCACCCCCATCGTGGCGGACATCGTCACCGAAAACGACCTCCGCGCGCTGTCCCTGGGCCTCGAAGAAGCCGAACGGCGCGGCAAGAAGCTCCTCTACCGCGTGGGCCCCCCGTTCGGTCGTGCCCGGATCGGCCAGGAGATCCGCACCGAACTCAGCGGCGCCGAGGCCTACGCGGGCAACACACCCTCCGAGGCAGGGGGCCTGATCGTTGTCGGGTCCCACGTGGGAGTCACCACGCGCCAGCTCAAGGCCCTCACCGACCAGCACAGCGCCGCGCGCATCGTGGAGATCGACGTCGAAAAGCTCCTCGGTGCCCCTGGCGACGCCGAAGCGCACCTGGACCGGACCGTGGACACCGTCGTCGAAGCCCTCCGCGGCGGCGACGTCATCGTCCACACCAGCCGCCTGCTGATCAAGGCAGACGACCCCGCCGAAAGCCTGCGGATCGCCCGCACGGTGTCCGCCGCCGTCGTCGCCGTGGTCAACCGGACACTCAAGACCTTCCCGCCCCGGTTCGTCATCGCCAAGGGCGGCATCACCTCCTCGGACGTGGCCGCCCACGGCCTTGAAATCCGCCACGCCATTGTCCGCGGCCCCATGCTGCCGGGCATCGTCTCCCTCTGGGAACCCGTGGATGGCCCCGCCAAGGGCATCCCGTACATCGTCTTCGCCGGCAATGTGGGCGACGACCAATCCCTCGCTGACGTGACCCGCAAGCTCAGCAACACTTTCTAACCACCGGCGCCAGCCCCGCAAGAATTCAATGGAGAACACCATGACCAGCAACTACACCGTCACCGTCCTGGGCCTCGGCGCCATGGGCCTGCCCATGGCCACCCGCCTGGCGTCCCAGCTGACCGTCCACGGCTTCGACATCGCCGAACCCCGCCTGAAGCTCGCCGAAGAAGCCGGCATCGCCACGTTCGCCACCGCCCGCGAGGCCGCCAAGGGCGCCGACGCCGTCCTCCTGGCCGTCCGCAACGGCGAGCAGCTCAATGATGTCCTGTTCGGCCAGAACGGCGTGGCCTCGGTGCTGGAGCCGGGCGCCGTCGTCATTCTCGGCAGCACCGTCGGCACCGAAGCCATTCCCGCAACGGTCGCAAAGCTGGCCGAATACGGCGTCGAGCTTGTTGACGCACCGCTGTCCGGCGGCCCGAAGCGCGCCGGCGAAGGCGACCTGCTGATCGTCGTCGGCGCTTCACTGGAAGCCCGCCAAAAAGCGGCCCCCGCGCTGGAACTGTTGGCCTCCACCCTGACCGTGGTGGGCGACAAGCCCGGCGACGGACAGGCCCTCAAGACCGTCAACCAGCTGCTCTGCGGCGTCCACATTGCCGCTGCCGCAGAAGCCATGGCCCTTGCCGACGCGCTGGGACTGGACCAGGCCAAGACCCTCGCCGCGCTCGAGGCCGGCGCCGCGGGTTCGTTCATGCTCTCCAACCGCGGCCCCCGCATCCTCGAGGCGTACACCGAGGAAGGCGCCGAGGTCCTGTCCCGCCTGGACATCTTCGTCAAGGACATGGGCATCGTGGGCAAGGCTACCCGCGCCGCGGGCCTGGCAGCGCCGGTGGCCGCCGCCGCCGAGCAGCTCTACCTCCTGGGCCAGGCCCAGGGCCTCGCCGCTGCCGACGACTCCGCGGTCATCAAAGTCGTCGCCCCCACCAAGCGCACAAAGTAGCCCGGCCTTCCCCCAAACGTGCGACGGCGGCGGTCCCCCCTCCGCCGTCGTCGCACCCTCCCTGCCGTTCCCCAGCATTCCCCCAAGAAAAACCAGCTCGCTAGTCTTAACTGGCGATGTCAAAGGAGACACACGATGAGCGCATTAGCTCTCCTGGCCATAGCAGCAGCGGGCGTCGCCCTGTTGCTCGTGGCCGTCATCAAGTTCAAAATCCCCGCCTTCCTCGCCCTTCTGGTGGTCAGCGTCGCCGTTGCCCTGGTGGCGGGCATTCCGCTGCCGGACATCATCAAAACCGTCACCGAAGGCATGGGTGGAACCCTCGGTTCCGTGGCCATCCTGGTTGGCCTTGGCGCCATGCTCGGCAAGATGATCGAGATCTCCGGCGGCGCACAGTCGCTGGCCGGCAAGTTCACGCAGCTGCTCGGCCCCCGCCGGATCATCGCGGCATTGACTGCCGCAGCCTTCCTGCTGGCCATCCCCGTCTTCTTCGACGTCGGCTTCATCATCCTGATTCCCATCATCTACGGCTTCGCAAAGGCCGCCGGCGTCAACCCCGTCAAGATCGGCCTTCCGGTGGGCGCCATCATGCTCGCCATCCACGTTGTTGTCCCGCCGCACCCCGGCGTTGTGGGCGGCGCCGGCATCCTCGGCGCGGATATCGGCTGGACCACCATCCTGGGCCTCGTACTGTGCGTTCCCGTCGGGGTCCTGGGCTACTTCGTTGCCCGCAGGCTGAACCGCCGCGAATTCTCCATGCTTCCCGCCACCGCCGAGCAGTTCCGCCTCTTTGGCACCGGCACGTCCCAGGTTGAACAGGAAGCCGCCCAGGGGACCTCCTCCGTGGCTGTCAGGAACCAGGTGAAGACGGCCCCCAGCCCGGCCATGATCATCACGCTCATCGTCCTGCCCATCCTGATGATCATGGTTGGCACCGTCGGCGCGGTCATCCTGCCCAAGGACTCCTTCCCCGCCCAGCTCGCCGCCTTCGTTGGCGCGCCGCTGATCGCCCTGCTCACCGCCCTCGGCCTGGCCTACTACTTCCTGGGAATCCGCCGCGGCTGGTCCTCCCAGCACACCGGTGAAGTCATGGACTCAGCCCTGGCTCCCACCGCCATCGTCATCCTGGTCACCGGTGCGGGCGGCGTCTTCGGCAAGGTCCTCACTGTCTCCGGCATCGGCAAGGCCCTCGCCGAAGGGCTGCAGACCGCAGGCCTTCCGGTCATCGTGATGGCGTTCATCCTCGCCGCCATCCTGCGCGCTTCCCAGGGTTCCGCCACTGTTGCGATCATCACCACCTCCGGCCTGCTGGCAGCATCCGTTGCCGACGGCGGGTTCTCACCCATCCAGACGGCCCTCATCCTGATTGCCATCGGATTCGGCGCGTTCGGACTCAGCCACGTCAACGACTCCGGCTTCTGGATCGTGACCCGGTACCTGGGGCTGTCCGTGGCTGACGGCCTGAAGACCTGGACCGTGCTCACCACCATCCTGGGCCTGGCAGGTTTCGTGCTGACCTTCCTGGCCTGGATCCTCGTGGGAGGCCTGGGCGTCTGATGCGCACCCGACTCGACCACCTGGTCACCTCCGCCCTCCAGCACGGCTCCGCCGTCCCGGCCTTCACCTGCTACGACTTCACCACGGCCATGGCAGTGGTGGCCGCAGCGGAGGAGGCGGGCCGCGGCGCCATCCTGCTGGTGGCTCCCAAGACTGCCGCCACGCCCAACGGCCTTCGCCTCATCGGAGCCCTCCGTGGCCTCGCTGATGCTGCATCCGTGCCCGTGGCGGTGCAGCTTGACCACGCAACGGACCTTCAGGTGATGGCCGACGCCGTCGCGGCAGGGGCGGACTCCGTCCTCGCCGACGGCTCCGCGTTGCCTTACGAGGACAACATCGCGCTGGTCCGTGGTGCCCGGGCGTTGCTGGGCCCGGACGTTGTGCTTGAAGCCGAGCTTGGCGGCCTCGCCGGAGACGAGGACCGCGCCTTTAGTGCGGACCAGTCCGGTGTGGCCGTGGCCGGGCTGACGGATTCGGCGCTGGTGGAGGACTTTGTGTCCCGGACCGGCGCGGAACTGCTCGCCGTGGCCGTGGGGAACGTGCACGGCAAGTACAAGGGGGAGCCGCAGCTGCGCTGGGACGTCCTGCAGGACATCGCGGTGCGGACCCACATTCCGCTGGTGCTGCATGGCGCCTCGGGAATTCCCGCGGAGGAGCTGGTGAAGGCCGCCGCCATGAATGTTGGCAAGGTCAACTTCAACACGGAGCTCCGCACCGGGGTGCTGGCCACGCTGCAGGACCAGCTGCCGGGGCACCGGTCCGACGGCGAAAACCTCCAGGGGCTCCTGGGCCACTGGAACAGCTCGGCCCGCACCTTCGCTGCCAAAACGCTGGCGACGCTCACGCGCTGACGTTCACTCGAGTTATTGTCCAGCCGTGCAGGGTTGAACCCGCCCGAGGCCTGCATACGTGGACAAAAACTCCGGGAGGGGGAGGCTAGGATCAAACCCATGATCCTGGCCTCCCTCTTTTTTGCCCTCCTGGCAGGTGCGCTCCACGTCTACATCTTCACCATGGAGTCCGTCACCTGGACCAGGCCGACCACCTGGAAGCGCTTCGGTGTGGCCACCCAGGCCGACGCGGAGACCACCAGGCCGCTTGCCTATAACCAGGGTTTCTATAATTTGTTCCTGGCGGTGGGAGCTTTTGTGGGAGCAGGGTTCGTGGCGCTGGCACCGGAGGATCCGGTCCTTGCAACCGCAGGCTGGACCCTGGTCTTCAGCTGCTGCGGTTCCATGCTGCTGGCCGCGCTTGTCCTGGCCCTGACGGGCAGGAAGTACCTCCGCGCTGCCGCAACCCAGGGGGCCGCGCCGCTGCTCGCCGTCGTGCTGGGGGCCGCCGCACTCGCTGCCTAGCCGCGGCGGGCCCTCCCGGACCACTCCCTGGCCTGCGCCCATGGCGTTCCTGCCCGGGGTGCGGCGCCCGTTCCGCCCGGACGCCTCCACGGCCAGTAAATGACAGCGGGGGAAGAGGCATTGCCAGCTGAGTGAAGTAGTGCCACTGTCAAACCATGACCGAGAACATGACGTCCACCGAAGACCAGTTCAGCCCTGACGTTTCACTGGCACGCAACGATGCAGACCACCGGTATGAGCTGCGGGTGGACGGGAAACTGGCTGTCCAGACCTTCTTCAAGGACAAGCCCGGACACATCGACTTCAGCCACACGGAAACTACGGAGGGCTTCGAAGGCCAGGGCCTGGGGAAGGTGCTGGCCCACTTCGCGCTCGACGACGTTGTGGCCACCGGCAAACGGATCATTCCCCATTGCCCCTTCATCGCAGCCTACTTACGGAAGCATGAGGGGTACGAACAGTTCGTTGACTGGCCGGACAGCTGACCCGCGGACTGCACGGGCAGCCTCCTGAGCAGTTGCCCACACCGGACGTGCCGGCAAAAGATCCTGCTGCGGCTTGCTGCGGCAGCAGTCAGCTGGCCAGGGCGTGCCCGCTGAGGACGGGTGCGTCGATGGTGAAACCACAAGCGCACCGGTAGGTCTCCACGTGCTCGGACACCGGGCCGGTACCCAGCGGGCCCACTGTGGTTCCGTCCACGTGGACGGGCAGGCGGACAGGCATTTCTTCCGGATCCACCCGCTGCATCGGAGCGCGGCAATGCATGCGGGAGTTAAGCGTGAGCAGCAGCCCCATGTCCGCGGGCGCGGTGGCGTCCAGCGGAATATCTGCCCGTACGCCGGTCGCCTCGGGCGCCGTAAGCTGGTGGTCTGCAACGGTGGTCATGATGGGTCATCCTTGGGCTTCTTTCACGGAACCGCCGGCGTTGGCAGCCCCGCCGCGAACTGCTTGCGGAGGTTCATTTACCCCAATACCTAAGCATGCTTACTAATGCCCGGGCAAATCCGCGTGTGGTCCAATGCATACTGCTGCCGCTCGCTGCGCCCGGACTGGGGGCGGCCGGTTGTGAATGCGCCCCTTAGTGACGCCGGCGCTGCCACTGCAGCGCATGCCAGAACAGCAGGCAGATCAGCGCCGCAAGGCCGGCGAAAATCGCGTAGGGGGCAAAGGTGAACACAAGGAAAGATGTTGGCATCCCTCCCGCGGAGGGGCCCACCATGGCGCTCGCGTTGAGGAACACCCAGGCGCCGCCGCCGATGAAAGCGATCGTGAGGATCCACAGGGCGGCAATGAAGGGATTGATGGCCAGGCTGCGGCCCCTGCCATAGTCTTCCTCACTTGCATCGGTGGCTTCACTGTGGACGGGGTTCCCGTCGCGGTCCACTTCCCGGAATCCGATTGCGCCTGCTGGTCCCTGCTCCATGCTTCCCCCTGATCGCCGCGCAGCCCGCTCCGGCCGCCCCTGTGCCAAGCCTAGGTCCGGTGGGTCATGCCCGTCTTGTCATACGCCGGGACCGAAGGCGGGCCATTTTGCAGCAGATTTACCCTTCGCCGCCAGTCAATGACGGCTCCCGAGTACAAAAACAGCGCAATGAACACTGTTTCCGGAAATACATCACAGAAGTTTGATTAAAAGGGTTACCTAAGTAAGGCTGTCCTTTGTGATTTTCCGTGATTCCCGACAGAAGGACGACCAGTGCCGCTGATGCCCCGCTTTGACGAGACAGATTTGGATGAGCCAGCCAACCCCGCGGCAGGGACGGCCACACTGGCGCAGGGCCAGGATTTTGGCTCCAGCGTTGAAATGGCCCTGGCCGCCTCAAACCACCTCCTCAATGCCCGCAACGCGCCCCGGTATGTCGCCCAGGTGCTGCAGGGCGTCACGGCCGTGGCCACCAAACTGGAGCGGACCGCCCGGCCGTTCACCGGCGTCGACCCCGCCGGGATGAAGGCCCGGGTGGGCGCCGTGGACCTTGACGCCCCGCTGCCGGACACGGCAGCCGCGCTGCAGGAACTCGAGGACGTGTACCTGCGCGATGCTGTCTACTTCCACGATCCCAAGTACGCGGCACACCTGAACTGCCCCGTGGTGATTCCGGCCCTGGTGGGGGAGGCTGTCCTGTCGGCGGTGAACTCCTCCCTGGACACGTGGGACCAAAGTGCCGGCGCCACCATGATCGAGCGCCGGCTCATCGACTGGGCGGCCGAACGGCTGCACCTCGGCGGCAGTGCGGACGGCATCTTCACCTCCGGCGGCAGCCAGTCCAACCTCCAGGCACTGCTGATCGCCCGCAACCACGCAGTGGCCGGCCTCCGGCAGGACCCGGCACGCGCCGGCCTCCGCCTGCCGGCGCTGCTGGACACACTTCGGATCTTCACCTCGGCGGACAGCCACTTCAGCATCCAAAAGTCGGCCGCCATGCTGGGCCTGGGATTCGACGCCGTCATCACTGTCCGGTGCACGCCCGATCACCGGATGGATCCTGCAGCCCTCGCCGAGGCCATGGCGGACGCACGCGGCGCCGGCCTGGTTCCCATGGCAGTGGTGGCCACTGCCGGAACCACGGACTTCGGCGCGGTGGACCCGCTCACGGAAACCGCCGCCCTCGCCAGGGCCTACGGTGCGTGGTTCCACATCGACGCCGCCTACGGGGGCGGACTGATGGTGTCCGGCCGTTACCGCCGCCTCCTGGACGGAACGCGGCTGGCGGACTCGGTCACCGTGGACTTCCACAAAACCTTCTTCCAGCCGGTCAGTTCCAGCGCGCTGCTGGTTCGGGACCGTGCCATGCTGCGCCACATCACCTACTACGCGGATTACCTGAACCCGGAAAGCGCAGCCCTGGCCGAGATCCCCAACCAGGTGGACAAAAGCATCCAGACCACCCGGCGGTTCGACGCCCTGAAACTCTGGCTCACACTGCGGATCATGGGAGCGGACGCCATTGGCGCCCTGTTTGACGAAGCCATCGACCTGGCCGCCCGCGTGGGCTCGCTGCTCGCCGCCGACGATGATTTTGACCTGGCCGCACCGCCGCAGCTCAGCACCCTCGTGTTCCGCTACCGGCCACGCCTGGACAGCGGGGAGCGGCTGTCCGAGGACGCTGCCGATGCCCTCAACCCGGCCATCCGCGCCGCCGTCTTCGCCTCCGGAGAGGCGGTTGTGGCGGGAACAAAGGTGGGCGGCCGCCACTACCTGAAATTCACCCTGCTCAACGCCGAAGCCACCCTGGAGGACATCGCCGGAATCATCGGGCTCCTCCGCACCACCGGCGCCGGACTGCTGCAGAGCGAGGTATCCGCATGAGCACCACCGACAACCGGAAGGCAGGCAACGGCAGGATCCATGACTTCGCGGCGATCGGCGTCGGGCCCTTCAACCTGGGCCTCGCGGCACTGGCCGCGCCGGTGGAAGGCCTGGACGGCATCTTCCTGGAACGGCGCGACTCCTTTGACTGGCACCCCGGAATGATGCTGGAACCGGCCCACCTCCAGGTGCCCTTCATGGCGGACCTGGTCACCCTGGCGGACCCCACCTCGCCCTACTCCTTCCTGAACTTCCTCAAGCAGACCGGGCGGCTGTACCGCTTCTACATCCGCGAAAACTTCTACCCGCTCCGGGCCGAGTACAACCAGTACTGCCAGTGGGTGGCCGGGCAGCTGCCCGCCGTCCGCTTCGGCACGGCTGTGCTGGATGTGGCGTACGACGACGGCGTGTACCGGCTGTCCGTGTCCGGTCCGGGCGGGCACGAGGTGCTGTACGCGCGGCGGCTGGTGCTGGGCACCGGCACCACCCCCTACGTACCGGAGGCCGCCGCGGGCATCATTGCGGAGGCTGCCGCCGGCAGCGGGGGAGTGGCTTTCCACAACGCCGACTACCTGTCCCGGAAGGCTGAGCTGCAGCAGCAGCGCAGCATCACCATCCTGGGCAGCGGCCAGAGCGCGGCGGAGATCTACTATGACCTGCTGCAGGACGCGGACGCCCACGCCTACCGGTTGGACTGGGTCACCCGCTCCGGCCGGTTCTTTCCCCTGGAATACACCAAGCTGACCCTGGAAATGACGTCCCCGGAATATGTTGACTACTTCCACGGCCTGCCGCAGCAACAGCGCGAGCACCTGAACAAGACCCAGAAGAACCTCTACAAGGGCATCAACTCGGAGCTGATCGACGCCATCTACGACCTTCTCTACACCAGGAGCATCTCCGGCATGGTGGATACGCGGCTGCTGACCCATTCGTCCCTGACCGCCGCCCAGTGGAACCCCGCGGCAGGAAACCACACGCTGCACCTGAGGCACGACGAACAGGGCAGCTCCTACACCCTGGACACCGACGCCGTGGTGCTCGCCACGGGATACGGCTACCGGGAGCCGGGATTCCTGGCAGGCGTGCGGGACCGCATCGCCCGGGACAGCGCCGGCAGGTTCGCAGTGGACCGGAACTACAGCACCGGCGTCCAGCCCGGGGAAATCTTCGTCCAGAACGCCGAACTGCACACCCACGGCTTCGCCACCCCGGACCTGGGCATGGGCGCGTACCGCAACTCCTGCATCCTGCGGGAACTCACCGGCCGGGATGTGTACCCGGTGGAGGAGAGCATTGCCTTCCAGCAGTTCGGGGCACCCGCGGACCCGGGAGCCGGCAGTGTGGGCCATCCCCTCAGCAGGCCCGGCACCGCATCCGCTGGCACCGCAGTTTCCGCCACCGCAGCCGCTGGCATCGGGGCGGGGGTGCCGGCATGAGGTTCTCGTTCCGCTGCCTCGATGCCGCAGCCGACGCCGCACTCCTGCACAGCTGGGTGACCCGGCCCTACGCCACGTTTTGGGGCATGCTTTCCGCCGCCTTGGAAGACGTGGCCCGGGAGTACGCAAAGATCCAGTCAAGCGGCCACCACCACGCCCTGCTGGGGCTCGACGGCGGCACTCCCGCCTTCCTGATGGAGGAATACCAGCCGGCCTACTCGCCGCTGGCAGCCGTTTATCCTGTCCTGCCCGGTGACGTGGGCATGCACCTGCTGGTGGCGCCGCCGTCGGAAGGTCCTGAACCCGGCTACACCGCAGCGGTAATGGATGCTGTCCTGGCCCGCCTGTTCAGCGTGCCCGGGGTGGAGCGCATCGTGGTGGAACCGGATGCGCGGAACACAAAAATCCATGCCCTCAATGAGCGGCTGGGCTTCCAGCCTGCAGGCGTGGTCACCCTCCCGGACAAGGATGCGCTGTTGAGCTTCTGCTGCCGGTCCGACTACCTCGCCGCCCGCACCACCCTTCCCGCCCGCACCACCCTTTCCGCTCTCCCGTCCCGCCCGCTGATCCCCCAGGGAGCATCACTGTGACCATCCAGCTCGAACAATCCACCACCGCCGGCCAGCCCGCCGCCCCCGCCCCGCACCTCACGGCAGAGGCCTGGGCCAGGGCGAACCGGCACCTGTTGCGCAAGGCGCTCGCCGAGTTTTCGCACGAACGGATCCTGGCCCCCGAACCGGTGAACGGAAGCGGCAGCTACCGTCTGGCCAGCGGCGACGGCACGCACCAGTACCACTTCGACGCCCGGCTCCTGGAACTGGAGCACTGGTCCATCGACGCTGATTCCATCAGGCATTTCCGGGACGGCACCGAGGCGCCGCTGGACGTGCTGGAGTTCGTCACCGCGTTCCATGAAACCCTTGGCATCAACATCCAGATGCTGCCCGTCTACCTGGAGGAGATCAGCAGCACGCTGGCAAGCCATGCGTACAAGCAATGGGCCGGCCAGCTGTCGTCGGCCGAGCTGGCGGCCGGCGTTACCGGCGGACGGAACCCGGCGGCTGACTTCCAGGCCATCGAGCGCAGCATGACGGAAGGCCACCCGTGCTTCGTTGCCAACAACGGGCGCCTGGGTTTCGGCATCAGCGACTACCACGCCTTCGCCCCGGAAACCGGCGCCCCGGTCCTGCTGGAATGGATCGCCGTGCACCGGAGCAGCGCCGTCTTCACCTCCGCCGAAGGGCTGGACTACCGGGCCCACCTGGACGCCGAACTGGGCCCCCTCCTGGGCACCTTCCTCGCCCGGCTCCACGCGCTGGGCCTGGACCCGGACCTGTACTTCCTGATGCCGGTCCACCCATGGCAGTGGGAGAACAAACTGGCTGTCACCTTCGCCGCGGAGATTGCCCTGCAGCGCATCGTGCATGTGGGAACCGGGGCTGACAGCTACCAGGCACAGCAGTCCATCCGCACATTCTTCAATGTCGCTGCGCCGGAGCGGACCTACGTCAAGACCGCCATGTCCGTGCTCAACATGGGTTTCATGCGGGGCCTGTCACCGCAGTACATGAAGGCCACGCCAGCCATCAACGGCTGGCTGCGGGCCCTGATCGAGGCGGATGGCGCGCTGCAGCGGCGCGGCTTCACCATGATCGCCGAGGTGGCAGCGATCGGCTACCACAACGGGTACTACGAGGCCGGGTCCGCGCCCGGGTCCCCCTACCGCAAGATGCTCTCCGCCCTCTGGCGCGAAAGCCCGCTGCCGCTGCTGGCGGACGGACAGCAACTGGCCACCATGGCCTCGCTCCTGCACACGGATTCCGCCGGCACGCCCATGGTGGCAGCCCTGGTGGAGCGCTCCGGCCTCAGACCGGAGGAGTGGCTGCGCCGCTACTTTGAGGCCTACCTCGTCCCGCTGGTCCACTGCCTCTACCGGTACGAACTGGCCTTCATGCCGCACGGCGAGAATGTGATCCTGGTGCTTGAGGACGGCGTCCCTGTCAGGGCCATCATGAAGGACATCGCCGAGGAGATCGTGGTGATGGGGGACAGGGTGGACCTCCCCGGGGACGTCTCCCGGATCAAGGCGGAAATCCCGGACGGCGAGAGGGTCCTGGCCATCTTCACGGATGTCTTCGACTGCATCTTCCGCTTCCTGGCCGCCCTCCTGGACGAGGACGGCACCCTGGCTCAGGAGGAATTCTGGCGGACGGCCGCGGAGGCCATCAAGGACTACCAGGCCCAGCATCCCGAGCTCGCAGCCCAGTTCGCCCGCCATGACCTTTTCGCGGCGGACTTCGAGCTGTCCTGCCTCAATCGGCTCCAACTGCGCAACAACCAGCAGATGCTGGACCTCACCGACCCCTCCGGGGGACTCCAGATGGCCGGCCGGCTGGCCAATCCCCTTGCGAGGTTCCGCGCAGCGCAGGCCACGGAGGAGGGATTTGGCTAGGCTTGCCCCATGACCCCAAAGACTTCCGATGCAGCCGCCAGGACCACCGCCCTCATCACCGGAGCCAGTGCCGGGCTGGGAGCCGAGTTCGCCCGGCAGCTCGCCTCGCAGGGCCACAACGTGGTGCTGGTGGCACGGAACCGCGCCCGCCTCGAGGAATCCGCGGCGGAGCTGGAGCGGCATTACGGGGTCACGGCTGAAGTACTCCCAGCGGACCTGGCGTCCGACGACGGCGTGGCAGCCGTCGTCGGACGCCTGTCCGATCCGCAGCGGCCGGTGGAGATCCTGGTGAACAACGCTGGGATCGGGCTGCTGCACAACTTCGAGGACAACCCCATCTCGGAGGAGAAAAAGCACCTGAAGCTGCACGGGGAAACGGCCATGGAGCTGACCCACGCAGCCTTGAAGGGGATGCTGGAGCGCCGCTCCGGCCGGATCATCAACGTGGCCAGCATTGCGGCTTTCCTCCCGCGGGGAACGTACTCTGCTGCCAAGGCCTGGCTGGTGAGTTTCAGCAGGTGGGCGAACCTCTCGTACGGCAGGCAGGGCATCAAGGTCACCGCGGTCTGTCCCGGCTTCACCCACACGGAGTTCCACGACCGGATGGGGATGGACAAGTCCGTGGCGCCCTCGTGGGCCTGGTTGCACGCCGGGCGGGTGGTGCGTGAGGGCCTGGCGGACAACGCGCGGGGCAAAGCAGTTTCCATCCCGTCCAGGCGCTACAAGGTGGTGGCGGCCGTGGCACGGATCGCTCCGGCAAGGCTAGTGGCGGGGCCTGCACGGAAACCGAAAGGCGCGCGCACGCCCCAGTAGGGCAGCCGGCGTGCGGGTGGCAGCCGGCCGGACGGCCACCACCACGGTGATCCCCACCAGGGCCCCTGCCAGGGTCTCCGCCCCGCGCTCCAGGATCAGGACCGCGGGATCGATGGGATGGGCAAGCTGTGTCATCAGCAGGATGACGGGCGTAAAGGAAACCATGGCAAGGCCGTAGTGGCGGGTCATGAAGAGCTCGGTGGTGAACTGGAAGAGGACCACCAGGAGGGCCAGCACCACGGCCTGCCCGCCCGGAAACAGGCCCGCCAGGGACCACGGAACGGGAAGAATCACGACGGCGGTCACCGCCAGCCCCAGGAACGTTCCCACAATGCGGTGAACGCCGCGCCGGACGCTGCTGGGGAGGTCGGCTCCCGCGAGCGGCACGGCGGCTGCCGCCATGGCCCAGTGCGGATGCCCGCTGCCCGTGAGGACGCCTGCCGTGCCGGCGGCACCTACAGCCAGGATGTAGCGGGCGGCGTGCACCAGTTCCTCCCGGTGCCCGGCGGGGGTCACGCCGGGAGCAGCCCGGACGGCGCCGCGCTGCCAGGACCTCCGGCGGAACCAGCCGCCGAACCCCACCAGTATGGAGAACGCGGCGGAGCCTGCGGCGATGAGCATGGCCACCTGCCACGGCACCACCGTGGGTACCGAGGCGCAGGCGCCCAGTGCCAGGATCCCGAAAAACGGTCCGTTGGGCTTGAGCCGCACGCGGTCAGCAAAGACCGATCCGGCGCCGGCCAGGGCGGCCTCCACGCCCACCAGCCACCACGAGTGGAGATGGTTTACGGACAGGAACACACCCACAGCCACGCCGGTGAGCAGGACGACGGCGGCCTGGGACTGGTGCCTGAGCCGCAGCTGGTGCGGTTCGGACCGGCCGTACATGCCGGTCAGGGCACCAAACACGGCGTAAATGATCAGGTCGGTGCGGCCCGCTGCCAGGAGCAGGAGCGACGGAACGGCCACGCTGAGGGCCACGCGGGCGGCGGCGAGATGGTCGTTGTTGGCCGGCTCCAGCCGGTGGAGCGCGCGCACTTGAAGGAGGACGCGTTCCATGGCACCCAACCTCCTGCTGCTTTCCCGATCGGCCATCTGGAAGTTACCACCGGCCGGCACGGGCGGTCATTTCCGGCAGGGGCCAGGGACATGGGGCGTCATTGTGACTGGCACGCCAAAGGCCCGCCCCGCGTGCTTCCCCCAAGGAAACACGCGGGACGGGCCTTCTGAGCGGGGCTGCGTGACGTGCCCCGGAAGGGTTGTGCCGCAGGCGGTGCCGCGGCAGGACAGGCTAGACGCCGGCGGCAACCTTTCCGGTGTCCCGTGAATCGGTGATGTCCTGTTCGTCGAACGGGAGTTCGTCCAGGTTGATCAGCGGGTTCTCGTCCTGCGTGGCAACAAGTTCGCGGGCCTCAGCCTGGGTATCCACGCTGGGCATGGATCCGGGCAGCGGACGCCGGGCTGACTCCTTCAGGAAGTAGATGGCAACAGCACCCACCAGCGAGGTTGCCATCAGGTAGTACGCGGGCATCATGTCGTTGCCTGTGGCGCCGATGAGGGCCGCGACGATGAACGGCGTGGTGCCGCCAAAGATCGCCACCGAGAAGTTGTACGCGATGCCCATGGCCCCGTACCGGCTGGAGGTGGGGAACTGCGCCGGGAGTGCCGAGGCCAGGTTGGCAACGTAGAAGGTCACGGGGAACGCAATCAGCGCCAGGCCGGCCAGGGTGGACCAGATCTCACCTATGCCGATCAGCTGGAAGGCCGGAATGGCCAGGACCACCGTGCTGACTGCCCCGATCCACAGGACGGGCCTGCGGCCGATCCGGTCCGACAACTTTCCGGTCAGCGGAATGCAGAGGCTCATGACCACCAGCACGGGGATAGTCAGCAGGGTGCCGTGCACCGGATCGTAGCCCTTGGACTCGGTGAGGTAGGTGGGCATGTAGGACGTGAGGGCGTAGCCGGCCGTGTTGGCCGCCGCCACCAGGACCATGGCAACAATGATGGAGCGCCAGTAGGCCTTGACGATTCCCACCGGGCCCTTGGCCGTTGCCTGGTCAGAGGCGGCAGCATTCTTGGCAAGGTCCTCCTGGGCATCCAGGGTGGCCTGGAACTGCGGGGATTCCTCGATCCTGCTCCGGAAGTAGACGGCGATCAGCCCCAGCGGGCCGGCGATCAGGAAGGGAATCCGCCAGCCCCATTCCTCCATGGCTGCCTGGCCGAGCGTCAGCTGCAGGACCGAGACCAGGGCGGCGCCGATGGCGAAGCCCATGTAGCTGCCCAGGTCCAGGAAGCTGGCAAAGAAGCCGCGGCGCTTGTCGGGGGAGTACTCGCTGACGAAGGTCGTGGCGCCGGCATACTCACCGCCGGTGGAAAAGCCCTGGATGATCTTCAGCAGCACCAGGAGCCCTGCGGCCCACAGCCCGATCTGCGCATATCCGGGCAGGAGGCCGATGGCGAACGTGCTCGCTGCCATCAGCATCAGCGTGGCGGCAAGGACCTTCTGCCGGCCCATCTTGTCACCCAGCCAGCCGAAGATCACGCCGCCCAGGGGACGGGCGATGAATGTGGCGGCGAAGGTACCCAGCAGGAACAGGGTCTGGGTGGTGGGATCGGACTCCGGAAGGAAGACCGGACCCATCGTGGTGATGAGGTAGCCGAACACGCCGACGTCGTACCACTCCATGGTGTTGCCCACGATGGTTCCGCCGAGGGCTTTCTTCAGCATGGGCTGGTCAACCACGTTGACGTCCGACTCCTTGAGCCGGCGCCGTGCGAGTATTTTCGGTTTCCGGGTATTCCTGGAAGCCGCCGGAGACGTCGCTCCGGGGGGTGCAGCTGGGTTGGTTCCGGAGGCGGGATTAAGGCCTGCGGAAGAGTGGTTCACGCTTCGGTCTGTGGGCATTTGGGCAACTCCTGTGGAGGTCATTTGCTTGCGACTTGTAGCTGCCCCGCTCTGGGCAGGCCTTCAATTTTACGCGAATGCCGTGGCGGACGGCCTTCTGATGCCGTAGGATCGGCCCTTTTTCGGGGTCTTCGGTACGCTTCAGCGGAGTTTCCCCTCCCCGCCGATTCCCTTGCCAGCACTGGCGAAGCCCGCCACAGGCGCACCCGCCGCCCAAGTATTTAAGTGGTATGCGCCACAGTGCCGCTATTAGCGCCGCTTTCGGGGCCCATTGTGACGGCAGCCACGGCGTTTCCGGCCGTTCCGCGCAACCGGCGGGACGTCGTCGCCCGCCCTTTCCCGCCGGGGCAAAAAGGGGGGTTCACAGGCGCGCCGCGCCTCCCTAAGGTTGTGGCATGGGAACACTCTCTTTCATCTAGGCGGACGCCTGCGGCCCGCGCCCGGCCCGCCTCTCCTTCAGTCGTACACGGCCCTAAGCGGCCACTCTTGGTAGCACTTCATTTCACCGCGGAAAGGAAGAACAAATGGCTGACGACAACATGGAAAAGCACATTAAACCGGAGGTGGCGAGCCACCTCGCCGAGGCAATGAACACCCCTGACATGCCGGGCGCGGAAGCACCGCTTGCCCCGATGGCGGGACCCGGGCAGCGCACCTGGCCGGACGGCAACGGAAAGCGGAGGCACCCGAAGGAGCGGGATGCAAGCTACGGCCGCATGGGGCAGGGGGCCGCAGTGACGGTCATCCACCGCACCAGCCGGCCGCAAATGCCCCACTCGTCCTAGAAACCCATCCTCCGAGGATGCACACAAGGGCTGGGAACGCCGGACAGGTGTTCCCAGCCCTTTGTGCTGTTCCGGTCGTTCCCCGAAGGTCCGCGGCCAGCTCGGCCGCCTCCGGCTCAGTCTTCGCGCGCTACCTCCGACGGCTCCTTGTCCAGCCGCCAGCCGCGCCACACGGGGTGCCGGAGCCGTCCCGTGCCCGTCCACTCGCTGTAGGTCACTTCGCCAACCAGTTCGGGCGAGATCCAGTGCGCATCAGCGGCATCCTCGCGCGGGACGTCCTGGAACGGCGAGGTTTTCCTGGCCAGGCGTTCAACCGTCTGGCGGAGCTCCGCTAGTTCCCGGGAGCTGAACCCGCTGCCCACCCGGCCGGCGTACTGCAGCTTCCTGCCGTCCGGGATGCCCACCAGCAGGGAGCCCACGGTGTCCTGCCGGCCGCCTTTGCCGGGGCGCCAGCCGCCCACCACCACCTCCTGCGTCTGCTCCACTTTCAGCTTGGTCCAGGTGCGGGTCCGCTGCCCGCTCACGTAGCGGCTGTCCGTCCGCTTGGCCATCACCCCTTCCAGGCCCAGTTCCCGCGCGCTTTCCAGGATGTGCTCCACCTGTTCCTCCAGTACCGGGGAGAGCCCAACGGGGCAGCCGGACGGGGTGAAGAATTCCTCCAGCCGTTCCCGGCGCGTGGCGAGCGGCAGCCGCCGCAGGTCCGTGCCGCCGTCGTTCAGCAGGTCGAACAGCATCAGTTGAACGGGGATGGCAGTCCGCGCCCTCGCGACGTCGGCGGGCCTGGTCAGCTTCATCCGTCCTTGGAGCAGGCCGAAGTCGGGCCGGCCGGACGGCCCTACGGCGATGATCTCGCCATCCGCCACGAACGGCTGGTCCGGCCAGCACTGCCTGTCGGCCAGTTCAGGGTAGGTCCGGGTGACGTCGTTTCCGTTGCGGCTGAAGATCCTGATTGCTTTTTCGTCGGCCACCAGGATGGCGCGCACCCCGTCCCACTTGAGTTCGAACTGCCAGTTGCTGCCCTGCAGGGCTGCAACGTCGCCGGAGGTGGCCATCATGGGCCGGTACTCCTCGGGACCGGGTGCGGAGGAGCCCGCCGCCTCGGGCGGCGTCCCGCCGTCGTCCTTTTCCGGTCCTGGAACGGAGGGGCCCGGAACTGCGTGCCCCGGAACTGCCTGTTTCCGCCTGCCGCCGTGGCGCTCCGGGTCCATCAGGTGGATGAGCCACTGTCCCTCGGAATCCTTTCCCTGGCCGCGGCCGGTGTGGATGAGCGCGAACTTCCTGGTTCCGCCCAGACCGCCTCCCTCCGAGCCGGTCAAAGTGACGATGACTTCCCGGCCGTTGATCCACTTGTGCAGCTCATAGGTCCCGTGGTCCCAGATGGTGACCTCGCCGGCACCGTACTCGCCCTTGGGGATGGTCCCTTCGAAGCCGGCGTAGTCAAGGGGATGGTCCTCGGTCTGGACCGCCAGGTGGTTCTTGCCGCTTGATTCCGGGACACCTTTGGGCAGCGCCCAGGACACCAGCACGCCCTCATGCTCCAGCCGGAAGTCATAGTGCAGGCGGCTGGCGTGGTGTTCCTGGATCACGAAGGTGTCCCCACTGCCGGGAGCACCTGTGAAGGGCTCCGGGGTCTTGGCGGGATCGCGCATGGAGCGGTACTTGCCCAGGCGGGGGTCGCCGCCGGCATCGACGACGACGGCGAACGGGTCCGTGCCGTCCTGCACCCGCCTCATGACCTCCCTGTAGTCCAGGTGCTTGAGTCCGGGGGAGCCGATCTCCTCCCAGGTCCGGGGCGCAGCCACCATGGGCGTGGGGCGGCCGCGGAGGGAATAGGGGACGATGGTGGTTTTGGCCGCGTTGTTCTGGCTCCAGTCCACCAGTACCTTGCCCTTGCGCAGGGTCTTCTTCATGTCGCTGACGGCCAGGTCCGGGTGGTCGGCTTCAAGGGCCCGCGCGAGCTCGCGGGCGAAGGCGGAGATCTGCTCTGAGGTTTGGGACCGGTCCAGGGCGGCGTACAGGTGGATGCCCTTGCTGCCGCTGGTGACGGGGACCGGGTCCATGCCCACGTCCTGGAGGATGGTGCGGGCCAGGAGGGCCACTTCCACGCAGGCCTCCAGCCCTGCGCCTTCCCCGGGATCCAGGTCCAGGACCAGCCTGTCGGGGTTCAGCTGGCTGCCGTGGGAGTCCACCTGCCACTGGGGCACGTGGATTTCCAGCGAGTTGATCTGGCCGAACCAGGTGAGCGTGGCGGGGTCGTTGACCATCGGATAGTGGATGGTGCGGTCCTTGTGGGTGATGGCGGCCCGCGGGAGCCACCCGGGGGCCGAGTCCTCCAGGTTCTTCTGGAAGAACACCTCGCCGGGCTTGTCCGCGGTTCCTACGCCGTTCACCCACCGCTTCCTGGTGGCCGGCCTGTTGTACGCCGCGGGGACCAGGACGTGGGCCACGGCGGCATAGTAGGCCAGGACGTCCGCCTTGGTGGTGCCGGTCTCCGGATAGATGACCTTTTCCAGGTTGGTGAGGGTCAGTTCCCGCCCGGCAACCCGGACACGGTCCTTAGCGGCAGGCATGGGGCTTCACCTGCGGCGTTGCGTGATGTTCACTTGATGAATGAGAGCCATTTGGAAGGGTGCCATCGCGTTCGGCCTGGTCAACGTGCCCGTGAAGGTCTACAGCGCCACTGAGGATCATGACATCAGTCTGCACCAGGTCCACAATGCCGACGGCGGCCGGATCCGCTACCAGCGCCGGTGCGAGGTCTGCAGCCAGGTCATCGATTACTCGGACATCGAGAAGGCCTTTGAGGAGGACGGCCGGACGGTGGTCCTGTCCAAGGACGAACTCAAGGCCATTCCGGCCGAGAACAGCCACGAGATCGACGTGGTGCAGTTCGTTCCGTCCGAGCAGCTCGAGCCCATGATGTTCGAGAAGAGCTACTACCTGGAGCCGGACTCCAAGTCGCCCAAGGCCTACGTGTTGCTTCGCAAGGCGCTGGAGGACACGGACAGGGTGGCAATCGTCCAGTTCGCGCTGCGGGAGAAAACCCGGCTGGGTGCTTTGCGGATCAAGGACGATGTCCTGGTGCTCCAGTCCCTCCTTTGGCCGGACGAGGTGCGCGAGGCGAACTTCCCGTCCTTGGAGGCGGATGTACGGATCAGCGCGCAGGAACGGGACATGTCCGCAGCGCTGGTGGAGTCCATGGCTGCGGATTTCGACCCCGCGTCCTTCACCGACGACTACCAGGTGCAGCTCCGCCAGCTCATCGAGGCGAAGCTGGAACAGGGCGAGTCGCTGGACACGGAGGAAACCTTTGGGGTGGAAGCCGGCGAGGGCAGCAAGGGCGAAGTCATCGACCTGATGGAGGCCTTGAAGCGGAGCCTCGACCGGAAAAGGGGTTCCGGTTCCGCGGCAGGCAGCGCTGGTGAAGAGGCCGGCCGGGATTCCGGCGGCGCCGCCGGTGAGGGTGAGGAAGAAGCAAAGCCGGCGCGCAAGCGGTCCACGGCCGCCAAACCCGCCGCATCCAAGTCCGATGCAGCCAAGTCCGCGGACAAACCTGCTGCCCGCAAAACCAGTGCCGCGAAATCGGCCGGGGACAAGGCAGGCGCCGCCAAGTCCTCGGAGGCCAAGGGCACGGCAGGCAAGTCCACGGCGTCCAAGTCCGCCGCCGAAAAACCTGCCGCGAAAACCGCCGCCGGCAAGGCTACCGGCACGCGGGCGCGCAAGCCGGCGTGATGGAACGCGGACTGCGGTGCCTGCTTCGTTGTCCGATGCCATGCCTAAGAAACTACTAAGCTTGCTTGCTTTCCGGTAGCAGGCACCTGTTTAAGTAGCGGGGACCTGTTTGGTCCGGGTCCTTTACAGCGGCGTCCGGTGCGTCCACAATGAGTCGCATCACAGCCTCCGCTGTGGCCTCACAGCGTGCTGTCACTCACTCTGACCTGCCACCTGAGAGGGGCGCGGACATGAACGACCAGACGGGCACAGCCAAGGCGAACGGCCAGACGGACGCAGCGAAGGCGGACCGGGAACTCAAACAGAAGCACCGGGCCATGTGGGCCTCCGGCGACTACCCGGCGCTCGCAGACGAGATGCTCCTGGAACTGGGCGCCATCCTGGTGGAAGCCTGCGGCATCACGTCCCGCCACAACGTGCTGGACGTCGCCGCCGGATCAGGCAACGCGGCCATTCCCGCGGCAATGATGGGGGCAAAGGTGGTGGCCAGCGACCTCACTCCTGAGCTTTTCGATGCCGGCCGCCGTGAGGCAGCCAACCGCGGAGTCAGCCTGGACTGGAAGGAGGCCGATGCGGAGGACCTGCCGTTCCCTGACGCCGGGTTCGACGTCGTTATGTCCTGCCTCGGCGTCATGTTTGCTCCCCACCACCAGCAGGCAGCTGACGAACTCCTGAGGGTGTGCAAACCGGGCGGCACCATTGGACTGCTCCACTGGACCCCGGAAGGATTCATCGGCAAGATGTTTGCCACCATGAAGCCCTTCGCCCCGCCGCCTCCGCCCGGCGCCCAACCGGCCCCGCTGTGGGGAACCGAGGACCATGTCCGGGAACTGCTGGGGGACAGGATCACGGACACTGCAGCACGCAAGCAGACCCTGGCCGTGCGGAGCTTCCACCAGCCCGGCGACTTTGTCCGCTACTTCAAGTCCCACTACGGCCCCACCATCTCCGTCTACAAATACATCGGGGAGGACGCGGACAAAGTCAAAGCCCTGGACCAGGCACTGACGGAGCTGGCTGACTCCTTCGGTGATGCCCACGGCGACTCTCCCTTCCAGATGGAGTGGGAGTACCTGCTGTTCACGGCGAAGAAGGCCAAGTAGATCCCCCAACCAGGTAGCAGTAAGTGTCGTTATGGACGTCCATAACGACACTTGCTGCTACCTACATGGGCAAGAAGGGGCTTAAACGCCAGCGGCCGCCGTCGGGCGTTTCCCGGGAAGGGAAGGCCCGACGGCGGCCGCTGAGGCTGGCGCGCTACTCGGCGTCGTGATCCGTTTCCAGGATCTGGACCAGGTGGTTCAGCGCATCGTCCGCGCCGTCGCCCTCTGCGCGGAGGACTACCACGTCGCCGTGCGAGGCGCCCAGGCTCATGAGGGACAGGATGCTGGCAGCATCCATGGCCTCGTCCGCCGGCTCGCCTTCACGGGCGATGGTGATGTCCAGGTCGTATTCTCCTGCGGCCTCGGCAAAGATGGCGGCGGGGCGGGCGTGCAGGCCTACTCGGCTGGCGACGGTTGCGGTGCGTTCTGGCATTGTTGCTCCTTTTGTCTTGCGGCTTGCTGTAGGTCCAGTGCCGGATAGCTGTTGGTTAGGGTCAGACCGTTGCGGGAACGGATTCCACGGTATCAGCGGTCTTGGGGGCTGCCCAGCGCTTCAGTGCCACCACGGCCAGGGCAGTGACGATGGTACCGGCAATGATCGAGAGGACGAACATCAGCACGTTGCCGATGGCGAAGAACACGAAGATGCCGCCGTGGGGTGCCTGCGATGTGACGCCGAAGGCCATGGTCAGCGCGCCGGTGAGGGCGCCGCCCAGCATGCTGGCAGGAATAACGCGCAGCGGATCGGCGGCAGCGAACGGGATGGCACCTTCGGAGATGAAGGATGCACCCAGCAGCCAGGCAGCCTTGCCGTTTTCGCGCTCAGCCAGGCTGAAGAGCTTCTTGTCCAGGACCGTGGCCAGGGCCATTGCCAGCGGCGGAACCATGCCCGCTGCCATGACGGTTGCCATGATCTGCCACGGTGCCTGGTTGTCGGCCGCGCCGGCGCTCAGTCCGGCCACGGCGAAGGCGTAGGCCACCTTGTTGACAGGGCCGCCGAGGTCGAAGCACATCATGAGGCCCAGGATGATGCCCAGGACGACGGCGGAGGCGCCGGTCATGCCGGACAGCCAGTCGTTCAATGCTGCCGTGAGGCCGGCGATGGGTCCGCCGAGGACCAGGAACATCAGGCCGGAGGCGAAAATGGATGCGAGCAGCGGGATGATGACAACCGGCATCAGGCCGCGCAGCCAACGGGGGACGGACCAGGTTCCGATCAGGTGTGCCATGTAGCCGGCCAGCAGGCCGCCCACGATGCCGCCCAGGAAGCCTGCACCCATGAAGCCGGAAACTGCACCGGCCACGAAGCCGGGGGCGATGCCCGGACGGTCGGCGATGGCGTAGGCGATGTAGCCGGCCAGCGCAGGGACCAGGAAGCCCATGGACAGGGCGCCGATCTTGAACAGCACGGCACCGAGGTAGATGGCGAGGCCGCCTTCGGGCAGGTTGCCGAAGTTGTTCTCCACCACCACGGTGTCCGCTACGTCGGTAATGTCGTAGCCACCCAGCAGGAAGCCGAGCGCAATCAGCAGGCCGCCGCCGGCGACGAACGGGATCATGTAGCTGACGCCGGTGAGCAGGGCCCGCTTCAGCTTCTGGCCGATGTGCTCGCCCTTCTCCTCTGCGTCGTGCTCTGCCTGTTCCTCGGCACCGAAGTGCGGGACCCGGCGCGCATTCGGGTTGTCCGCAGCGGCCAGTGCTTCCTGGACCATCTTGGCGGGCTCGTCGATGCCGCGCTTCACGGGGGCGTTGATCACGGGTTTGCCGGCGAAGCGCTCCTTGCCGCGCACGTCCACGTCGACGGCGAAGATGACGGCGTCGGCGGCGGCGATCACGGCGGGGTCCAGCGGCTTGGCGCCGGAGGAACCCTGGGTTTCCACCTGCAGGTCGACGCCCATTTCCTGGGCGGCGGCAACCAGCGAGTCGGCGGCCATGTAGGTGTGCGCGATGCCGGTGGGGCACGCGGTGACGGCCACGAGGCGCTTGGGGCCGGAGGAGGCTGCCGGCGCGCCGGCGCCTGCCACCGCGGAAGCCCCGGCGGCGCCGGTGGCGCCACCGGCAGCAGCGGTGGCTGCAGCGTCTGAAGGAACTGCGGCTGCGTGGGCGGCGGGCTTGTCAGCCAGCGCGCCGTCCACCAGTTCCACGATCTCCTCGCGGGAGGATGCGTTGCGCAGGGCAGCGGTGAAGTCCTTCTTGATCAGGGACCGGGCGAGCTTGGAGAGCAGCTTCAGGTGGGCCTGGTCTGCTCCGTCCGGGGCCGCGATGAAAAAAATCAGGTCCGCCGGGCCGTCCTTCGCGCCGAAGTCCACCTTGGGGTTCAGGCGGGCCATGGCCAGGGTGGGTTCCGTGACGGCGGCCGAGCGGCAGTGCGGGATGGCGATGCCGCCGGGGATGCCGGTGGCGGTTTTCTGTTCGCGGGCGAAGGCGTCGGCGAAGAGGCCTTCAACTTCTGTTGCGCGTCCGGCGGCAGCGACCTTGCTTGCCAGATGCCGGATCACCGCCTCGGGCGTGTTGCCCAGGTTCTGGTCGAGCTCGACCAGTTCCGTGGTGATGAGCTGGGTCACTGTCAATCCTTTCGAAGGGCCGTGATGGTTACGGCATCCGGGGTGGTTTGGTGTACTGCCGGAACTGTGGAACCGGGCAGGGAGGCGGCTGCGGCACCGTGGGCCACAGCCTGGCGAAGGCAGTCGGCCGGGGCGGCGCCCTGACCGTGGGCGAGCAGGTAGCCGGCAAGCGCGGAATCGCCCGCGCCTACCGTGCTGACCGCGGCGACCGGCGGATGCGTGGCCAGCCACGCGCCGTCGGCCGTTACCAGGACAGCTCCCTTGGATCCGAGAGTTGCCAGCACAGCACCCACACCGGAACGCACGACGGCGGCAGCGGCTGCCGCGGCAGCCACCGGATCCGCTTCCAGTTCGTCAGCGGTGGCCGAGGCGAAGCCGGCTGCAGCAGCCAGTTCCGCCAGTTCTTCGGCGTTGGGTTTGAGGAGGTCCGGTTTCCCGGAACCAGTGGCGGCACCGTCTCCGCCGGCACCGTCTCCGGACATTGCCGCCGCGAGCGGGGCGCCGGAGGAGTCCACGGCGATGTGCGGGGCGCTGCCGTTTCCGGCTGCGCGGATCCGGCGGGCCACCGTGGCGTAGAAGTCTGCAGGGAACCCCGGCGGGAGTGAACCGGCCAGGACCACCCAGCTCGCACCGCGCGAGCTCTCCAGCAGCAGCTTGATGAGGGCTTCCTGCTGGTCCGCATCCAGGGCGGGCCCGGGTTCGTTGATCTTGGTGGTCACGCCGCCGGGCTCGGTGAGGGCGACGTTGGTGCGCAGCGGCTCATCGATGGGGAGCGATACGAACGGCACGCCGGTTTCGCGGAGTCCGGCGAGCACAGGATCACTGTCCGCGCCGGGAAGTACCGCTACGGATTCCAGGCCGGAGGCAACCAGTGCCCGGGAGACATTGACGCCCTTGCCTCCCGATTCCTGGCGGACGGAGACGGCACGCTGCACTTCGCCCCGTTCCAGGGGGCCGGGAAGCGCGACCGTGCGGTCCAGGCTTGGGTTGGCGGTGAAGGTGACAATCATGCGATCACCACGTCAACGCCGGCTTCTTCCAGGGCGGCTGCGAGTTCCGGGCCTGGTTCGCTGTCTGTAATCAAGGTATCCAGATCTTTCAGGGAGGCGAACTGGACCAGGGTTTCCGTGTCCAGCTTGGAGGAATCGGCCAGCACCACAATGCGGCGGGCCGAACGGACGAAGGCTGCCTTGACGGCGGCTTCTTCAGGATCGGGAGTGCTCAGGCCAAAGCTTGCGTGGATGCCGTTGGTGCCGATGAAGGCAATGTCGGGACGGAGCCTGCTGGCGGCCTCCACGGTTCCCTGCCCTACGGCAACCTGGGTGATGCCGCGTACCCGGCCGCCCAGGACGTCAAGGGCGATCCCGGGAACGCTGGACAGTTTGCCGGCGATGGGAACGGCGTGGGTGATGGCGACCAGTTCCGCCCGCGGTTCCGTTGCGTCGGAAGGTTCGACGGCGGCGCGGCGGGCGAGCATGTCGGCCAGGACTTCGGTGGTGGTTCCGCCGTCGATCAGGACGCTTCCCGCAGAGTTCCGCGGGATGAGGGCCAGGGCGGCCTCGGCGATACGGATCTTTTGGTCGGGCCGCTGGATGGCGCGCTCGTTGACGCTTTCCTCGGTGGTGCTGAAGCGGTCTGCCGCAACGGCCCCGCCGTGGACCCGGCGGACGGTGCCTGCGCTTTCGAGGGTGGCAAGGTCGCGGCGGACGGTTTCGGTGGTGATGCGGAAGCGCTCGGCCAGGAGGGTCACGCTGACCCGGCCGCTGCCGGCAACAAGCTCGGCAATCTTTTGCTGGCGCTCCTCGGCGAACACGTACCCTCCGTTGCGTAAGTTCAGTTGGTGCGGTGGATCCTGCAGTGCCCACATGCTGCGTGTCCAGGCCTGCGTGACTGGCATCACATGATGTTGAGTTACTTGACTTTATCTTCGCTTATGTTGGTTTGTCAATGGAAACCCACACGAAACAAAATTCGCCCGCCGCTCCCCACTGGTACTGCCCTCACCGAGGGGAACGAAAAAGCCGGGCCCGACCGCAATGGTCCGGCCCGGCTTGTCGGGTTTCATTCGTTGTCCAGCCAGGCAGCCAGGCCGGGACCTTCTCCGGTGCTACAGCCCGCCGTCGCGGCTTTCGTTCCGGGTGATGCGTTCGCCGGTGTTGGGATCCACCACCGAGCGGGTCTCGCTGACACGGCGGCTGCGGCCAGGTGAAGCGAGGATCAGGGAAGCAATGAGGCCGATGACGCCTACGGCCATCAGGATGTAGCCGATCAGGACCTGGTCCACGGCGGGGATGAGGCCCGGAGCCACCGCCCACGCGAGGATGGCGCCGAGGGCGATAAGGAAAATGGAAGATCCGATTCTCATGAGGTGCTCCTTGTTTGGGGGCCGGGCGTGGTCATCACCCGTTGACGGTTGCTAAGCATGCTGACCGTTAAGCGTCACGCTACAGCGCGGAGTAGCCGTGTTCAACGTTTCGGGGCGGTGCGTAACCCATTTGTTGCGCTGTGGCCCCTGTGAATGGTGGGGCGGCAGCTGCGTCGGTCCAGCCTGTCCCCCGACGCCGTGCCGGGCCGACCGCGGGCCCGGCCCGGCACGGCGTCGGGCTTCTTCCCGGCCTGCCTCGCTAGGCTGATCCGATGGAAACAGTTGTTTGGTCCAAACCGGAAGACCAGCGGGCGGATACCCCGCTGCTGGTCATGATGCATGGCTACGGTACGGACGAGTCCCGCATGGTGCGCCTGTTTGAATACCTGCCGGCGGAATTCACCTGCGCGGCGCTGCGGGCCCCCATGGATATCGGAGACCACTACGGCTGGTTCCTGCTCGACTACTTCCTTGCCAACGACTTCGCGGACGTTATCAAGGCTGCTGCCGCCGTGCAGGCCTGGATCAACAGCGTCAAGGGCCAGCACAGCAGCGTGAGCCTGCTCGGGTATTCCCAGGGCATGGCGATGGCCAGCACCCTGCTGCGCCTCCATCCCAAGGACTACGAGGCGGTGGTGGGGCTGTCCGGGTTCGTGCTGCAGAACGAGCTGCTGTCCCTCACTGAATCCTTTGATACCCGGCCGCCCTTTTTCTGGGGGCGGGACAAGGCGGACCTGGTCATCAATGAGGACGCCATTGCCTATACGGAGGAATGGCTGCAGGAGAACACCCTGCTCACCGCCAGGACGTACCCGGGGATGGGCCACGCCATGTCCAAAACGGAAATGGTGGACGTGAGCTCATTCCTGCGCCACTATGTGCTGCGGCCGGAGGTCTCCGCCAGCAACCGGCGGTGACGCTGCGGGCTGAGAAATGCGTCACATCGGGGCCCGAAGAAAAAACAGTTGCCAGCTAAATTTGTAAGCGCTTACACTCTTCTTCGGCCGTTATAGCGGCACTGAACTGGGCGAACAAGGAGAGCAGCGCGGTGCGGACGATGTACTGCAGCCGGCCACGGCCTGATGCTCTTGCCTGGCCTGCAAAGATCCGGCAGATCCGCCGGCTTGTCTGGATGCGCCGGCATGCCCATGATGGTAGAACTGCATCGATCGGCAGGGTCAAAGCCGCCGCGTTTTTCCGCGGGCGAGCACCTGCCGCACTTCCAGGCCATCCGGGCATCGTCGCCTCCACACTTCACGGCACCCTTCACTAAGGCTGCCCGCCGTCCTGAAAGGACACCCCACCACCCATGAGCGACACCACGGCAACAGGCCATGCAGCCGGCGACCTCTCCGTTTGGGCCGGCGCGTCGGCAATCCTCTTTGACCTGGACGGGGTGCTGACCCCCACGGCAACCGTCCACGAGCGGGCCTGGCAAGAACTGTTCGAGGGCTTCCTCGCGTCGCAGCCGCAGGTGGCCGGCTACAGCGAAAGCGACTACTTCGACCACATCGACGGCAAACCGCGCTTCGACGGCGTACGCGACTTCCTGGCCTCGCGCGGCATTGTGCTTCCGGAGGGACCCACTGACGACGACCCTGCCAACACCACCGTGCAGGGCCTGGGCAACCGCAAGAACCGGATCTTCAACGACATCGTCAGCACCGGCGTCGAGCCCTTCGAAGGTTCCGTACGCTTCCTCGAAGCCGTCATGCAGCGCGGGCTGAAGGTCGCCGTCGTCTCTTCCTCCCGCAACGCACCCGCCGTCCTGGCGGCGGCCGGGCTCGCGGACCGCTTCCCTGTGGTGGTGGACGGCGTGGTGGCTGCCAGCGAAGGCCTGCCCGGCAAGCCGAGCCCCGCCACCTACGAGTACGCCGCACGCCTGCTGGATATCCCCAGTGAGGAATGCGTGGTGGTGGAGGACGCAGTCTCCGGTGTCCAGGCCGGCGAGGCCGGATCCTTCCACTCCGTTATCGGCGTGGACCGGGGCGCCGGCCGGCAGACCCTGCTCGACGCCGGCGCCACCCTTGTGGTCAACGACCTCAAGGAACTGCTTCCCTAAAGAACCGCTGCCTTCCCCGAGGCAGTCCCGCTGCCCCGGCAGCTTGTATCAGTACCCTTCATCCCCAAAAATCATCCCCAGGCCGGCAGCAAACCAGCTGCCCGGCCACACTTCGAAGGACCCAACACCATGGCCCTGATCTCCGCGGACCGCGAAAGATTCCCCAACAACCCCTGGCAGCTCGTGGAAACCCGCCACGAACAGGGCAACGAGGGGACCCTGGAAACCCTCTTTGCCCTGGGAAACGGCCACCTGGGAATCCGGGGCGCCCACTGGGCGGCAGCCGACTCAGACCTCCCAGGCAGCTTCATCAACGGGCTGCACGAAATCTGGGACATCAAGCACGCCGAAAACGCCTTCGGGTTCGCCCGCACCGGCCAGCGCATCCTCTACATCCCGGACGCCAACAACTTCAGCGTCGTCCTTGACGGGGAGTCCCTCAGCCTTGCGGAGTCCGAGGTGCTGGACTACCGGCGTTCCGTGGACTTTTCCACCGGGGTCTACGAATGCCGGGTCACCTGGCAGTGCCGTTCCGGCGCCGTCGTCACCACCACCGAACGGCGTGCCGTCGGATTCGCGTCCCGGGGAAGCCTTGGCATCTCGCTGGAGGTGTCCACGGACCGCGAGGTCTCCGTGGACGTGACCTCCTCCCTGGTCAACCGGCAGGACCAGCCGGTGGAGGACCACTCGGTCCACGATCCCCGCCGTGCGGGCCGGCACGCCGGACGCGTCCTGCTGCCCCTGCGCCTTGACGGCGGCGACGGGTCGCTCCGGCTGGCCTGGGAAGCTGCCGAATCCAAGCAGCGGGTGGGGGTCGCGGTGGACCACTGGACCTCCGCGGGCCATCAGCCGTTCGAGACCCTTGTGGACCAGGACGACAGCAGCGTCCGCTACGTCCTGGCGGTCAGCCCCGGCGAGCCGTTCCGCCTGGAAAAGAGCGTCAGCTATGCCGCAGGACGGGCCATCCAGGAGCCGTCGGTTGACCCGGCCGCCGTCGCCGAGGAGGGCCTGCGCCCGGTCGGTGACATTTTCGCCGAGAGCGAAGCGCACTACCGGGACTACTGGGCTACCTCGGACATCGTGGTGACCAGCGAGTCCGTGTTGCAGCAGGCCATCCGGTGGAACCTGTTCCAGCTCGCCCAGGCAACGGCCCGCGCCGACGTCGCCGGGATTCCCGCGAAGGGCGTGACGGGCTCCGGCTACGAGGGCCACTATTTCTGGGACCAGGAGGTTTACCTCCTGCCCTACCTCACTTACACCAACCCCGACGGCGCCCGAAAGGTTCTCGAGTTCCGCCACGGCATGCTTCCCGAAGCCCAGGTCCGGGCCAAGGAACTGAGCGTGGACGGCGCCCTGTTCCCGTGGCGCACCATCAACGGGCTTGAGGCCAGTGCCTACTACGCAGCAGGCACGGCACAGTTCCACATCGCGGCCGCGATCGCCTTTGCCACCAACCGGTACGTGTGGGCCACGAGGGACGCCGGTTTCCGCGACGGGATGGGCGCCGAACTGCTTATTGAAACAGCGCGCATGTGGATCTCCCTGGGCTTCTTCGGCAAGGACGGGCTCTTCCACATCCACGGCGTCACCGGCCCTGACGAGTACACCGCCGTGGTCAACGACAACCTGTACACCAACGTGATGGCGCGGTTCAACCTTCGCGCCGCCGCCGCCCTGGAGCATGCCGGCATCAGCGACGAGGAGCGGCAGTTGTGGGAAGCGGCTGCGAACCGCATGCAGCTGCCGTTCGATGAACGGATGCAGGTGCATTCCCAGGACAACGACTTCATGCACCTCGAGCCGTGGGACTGGAACACGCCCAGGTCAAAGTACCCTTTGCTGCTGCACTTCCACCCGCTGGTGATCTACCGCCACCAGGTCCTGAAGCAGGCGGACACCGTCCTGGCGATGTTCCTGCAGTGGCAGGATTTCACGGCGGAGGAGAAACACCGGGCCTTCGACTTCTACGATCCCCTGACAACCGGCGATTCGACGCTGTCCGCCTGTGTCCAGGGCATCATGGCCGCCGAGGTGGGGTACTCCCGCGAGGCGCTGGAACACTTCACCAACGCCGTGTTCATCGACCTTGACGATACCCACGGCAACACCATCGACGGCGTGCACATTGCCTCCACCGGCGGGGTGTGGAGCTCCTTGGTCTGCGGGTTTGCCGGGTTGCGGGACCAGGGCCCGGTTCCGTACTTCGATCCGCGCCTCCCGTCGGAGTGGGACGGACTGGCCTTCCACCTCAAGATCCAGGGCCGCCTGCTGCTGGTGGAACTCGAGACCTGCTCCATCACGCTGACCGTCCCCGAAGGGGAGCCGCTGGCGGTGGACGTCCGCGGCGAGCAGCTCACGGTGGGCGCAGAACCCGTCAAGGTGGCACTGGAGCCCGTGCCGCAGCCGGAACCCACGGTGTTCCCCAGCGGACATCCGACGGCGAGCATTCCGGTGGTGCGTGCCAACAGCTGAGTGCGGGGCGGCGGCGGGAGCCTAGTCTCCCGCCGCCGTTGTGCGTTCCAGCGCAGGTTCCTGGTCCAGGGGGTGGGCCAGTTCGTCGGCGGGCATCCGTGCAACAGCCATGGCGATGACCGCCATTACCGGGCATACGCCGCCGGCCACCAGGAAGATCACCCAGATGGGCAGCACCTCGGCGGCCGGCCCGGCCAGCGCCATGGACACCGGCATCAGGGCCAGCGAGACGAAGAAATCCAGGCTGGAGACACGGCCCAGGAGGTGCGGCGGAACCCGCCGCTGGAGCAGGGTGCCCCAGATGACCATGCCCACGCTGCCGGTGGCCCCGAAGATGAACAGCGCCGCTGCGATTGCCCAGAAGCTGTCCATAACGCCGACGGCGGCCAGCGGCAGGCTGCCCGCACCCCAGGACACCATCATCACTGTGAGGTAGCGGCGCGGCAGCCGGAAGGACGCGGTCAACAGCGAGCCCAGCGCGGCGCCGACCCCCATCACGGCCAGCAGGAAGCCGAACATGCGGGAATCGCCCGCCAGCTGGTCGCGGACCACGAACGGCAGCAGGACCTCGATGGGGCCGATCAGGAACAGGACCGAGATGCAGGCCCACACCAGCGTCCACAACAGCCACGGGGTGCCAAGCGTGTAGATGACCCCTTCGCGCAGGTCGTGGAAGAAGGACCGCCTGCGCACCTCACCGCCCTCGGCACCGGGAGTGCCATCGGCTGCGGCACCTTCCGATGGCCCGCCTGCACCGTCCGCCGCTCCGTTGGCGGGAGCGGCCAGTGCGTGCTGGCCCAGGAAATTCAGGACGATGAACGCCAGGAGGTGGCACACCGCCACCGCCGTGACCGCGTGCGACGGCGAGAGGGCAGCCACCACGATTCCCGCCACGGCCGGACCGGCCGCCTGCTGGAGGACGGGACGCATGGACCCTTCCATTCCGTTCGCTGCCAGCAGGTCCTGGGCGGGAAGGATGCGCGGCAGGATTGCGGAGTAGGCAGGAAAGAAGAACGCCGCGCCGACACCCAGGACAAAGGAACCCGCTGCGACGTGCCACAGCTGGAGCAGGCCCGTCATGGCGAGTCCGCTGACGGCCGCTATCACAGCGAGGTTGGCGCCCTCCACGGCAATGATCAGCCGGCGCTGGGGGATCCGGTCGGCAGCGATGCCGCCGGCCAGGACGAACGCCACCAGGCCCACGCTGCCCGCGGCGGCAACCAGGGACAGCTCGAGCGGGCCGCCGCCCAGATGGATCACCTGGTAGACCATGGCCACGGCCCACATGCCGGAACCAAAGATCGAGATGGCCAGCGCCGCGATCAGTACCCTGTACTCGCGGTGGGCAAAGGGCCGCAGGGCCTTGGGGGTGGGCATAGGCTAAGTCTAGGCTTTGCGCGCGCTCCGGAGGAGCCCCGCCGGAGTGCTCCGAACGGGACGGGGCAGGTGGGTGGCCGCTCCTGCGGTGGCCTAATGTTAAGCAACCTTAGTATGAGGAATTCCGGCACAGGCGTGCCGGCGAGACAAGCAGAGGTGACCATGGCCAAGCGCAGCAATCCCGCAGTACGGATAGCACAGGAAACCGCCCACAACGCGGTGTTCGACGCAGACGGGAAGCCCAAACCGGGTGTCCACAACATGCTCCTGAAGGCGGTGGAGATCCAGCGCCCGCTGGTGGTGGCCTACATCCGCCGGCTGCAGAGGAAGCACCCCAGGGCAACAGCCGCCCAGCTCGCCGACATCCTTGAACGCGACTACCTCCGCGCTGTCACCGGCGGCGGTGCTCTGGTGGGCGCCACCGCCGTCGTGCCTGGCGTCGGCACCGTGGCGTCCCTGGGACTGTCCGCCGCCGCAACCGTCGGGTTCCTGGAAGCAACAGCCCTCTACTCCACCTCGCTGGCCGAACTGCACGGGATCCGGCTGACCAACCCCGAGAAGGCCAGCACCATGGTCATGGCCATCATGCTGGGTGAGGAAGGGACGGCGCTTTTGGGGACCCTCAGCGGCCAGGCTGCCGGCAGGGAAGTGAACGCCAACAAGGCCTGGGGCAATGCCCTGTCCAAGTCCATGGCCGTGCCGGGCTTCGGCAGCATCCGGAACAGGATCCAGAAAGCCTTCCTCAAGAACCTCCTCAAGCGGCAGGGCTCCGCGTTGTTCGGCCGGGCGCTGCCGTTCGGCATCGGCGCGGTGGTGGGCGGAGCCGGTAACCTCATGATGGGCCGTGCGGTGGTGTCCAACGCCAAGGAGGCGTTTGGACCCATGCCGGACACCATCCCCGGAGAGCTCACCGCCGCCGCGGCGGCCCAGGACACCCCGACGCTGGAAGGCAAAACTCTTGGATCTCAACGCTGACCTTGGCGAATCATTCGGCTCTTGGCGGATGGGGGACGACGCCGCCATGTTCCAGCTGGTCACCAGTGCCAACGTGGCATGCGGCTTCCACGCGGGGGACCCCGTCACCATGCTGGACAGCTGCCGGGCAGCCTACGAACTCGATGTGACTGTCGGCGCCCACGTGGGGTACCGGGACCTGGCCGGTTTCGGCCGCCGCTCGCTGGACATGAGCTTCGACGAGCTCTTCGGCGACGTGCTCTACCAGCTGGGTGCGCTCGACGGCGTTGCCCACGCCGTGGGTGCCTCCGTGGACTACGTGAAGCCGCACGGGGCCCTGTACAACCGGCTGGTCCACGATGCCGAACAGACGTCGGCCGTGGTGGCCGCAGTAAACGCCTACGATCCCGGCCTGCCCATCCTGGGGCTCCCGGACTCCGAGCTCCTGAAGCAGGCCAGGGACGCCGGGCATCCGGTGTTCATCGAGGCGTTCGTGGACCGCGCCTACCGGGCGGACGGAACGCTGGTTCCGCGCTCGGAGGAGGGTGCCGTGCTGCAGGACGTCGACGCGATTGTTGAGCGGGCCGTGCGGCTGGCTGCCAAGGGCGAAGTGGTGGCCGTGGACGGAACAGTGGTCCAGGTCAGGCCCGATTCCCTGTGCATCCACGGCGATACGCCGGGCGCGGTGGGGATGGCTGCCGCCGTCCGGGCCGGACTGGAAGCGGCCGGCATTGAACTGGAGTCCTTCGCCTAGCCGAAAATCAGGTGTGCCACCGTAAAGATGGCAAGCCCGGCCAGCGCGCCCACCACGGTGCCGTTGATCCGGATGAACTGCAGGTCCTTGCCCACCTGGAGTTCGATCTTCTGCGATGTTTCCTCTGCATCCCAGCGGGCCACGGTGTCCGTGATGACCCCGGCAATGTCAGAGCGGTAGGTCCGCACCAGGTAGCCGGCTGCGTCGCCGATCCACGCGTTGACCTTGCCGGCCAGTTCGGGGTCGCTGACCAGCCGGGAGCCGAAGTCCCGCACGGCCGCCTTGAACTTCACGGTCAGTTCGCTGTCGGGATCGTCCACGGCGCCCAGCAGCGCATTCTTGACGGTGCCCCACGTGCGGGAGGCCAGTTCGCGCACCTCGGGGTCGCCCAGCACCTGGGCCTTGATGTCCTCGGCGCGGGCGATCATCGCGGGATCATGCTGGAGGTCCTGGGCAAGGTCGTTCAGGTACTTGTCGATGGACTGCCGGACCTGGTGGTTGGGGTCTGCCTGCACTGCCCGGACGAACTTGAGGATTTCCACATAGACCTTGTCGCCCACCAGCCCGTCCACGAACTGCGGGACCCATGTGGGGGAGCGGTCGGACACCAGGTGGGTGACGGTGTCGTGGTTGTCGTCCACCCAGTCGGCGGCGCGGTCCACCAGCAGGTCCACCAGGTTGTGGTGGTGCCCGTCGCGGAAGATCCGTTCGGCCATCTTGCCCACCGGCGGCCCCCACGGCGGAGTCAGCAGGTGCTTACGCACCATTCCCTCGATGACCGCCTGGACGTCGTCGTCGTTCAACACCTTGAAAAGGCCGCGGATGACGGCGGCGCCTTCCTTGGCCACCCGCTCGGAACCGGCGGGCGTGGCAAGCCACTCGCCCGCCCGGCGGGCGATATTCACGCTGGCGAGCTTGTCCTGGACCACCTGCTCCGAGAGGAAGTTGGTCTCCACGAACTCGCCCAGCGAGGCGCCGATCTGGTCCTTCCGGCGCGGAATGATGGCGGTGTGCGGGATCTTGATGCCCATGGGGTACTTGAACAGCGCCGTGACCGCGAACCAGTCAGCCAATGCGCCCACCATGCCGCCCTCGGCCGCCGCGCGCACGTACTGGAGCCACGGATATTCCTTCTGCAGCGCGAACGCGAAGACGAAGATCACGGCCATCACCAGCAGCAGCCCCAGGGCCACCAGCTTCATTTTCCGCAGCGCTGCCGCCTTTTCGGCGTCGCCCTCACTCAGTTGGTGGCCGACGGCGGCCCGCGCCTTTGCATGGCCCCTCGCGGGCGGTGGTGTGGAGGGGGTGGGCCCGCCGGGTGATTCCCGGGTAGTTGGCTCAGAGTTCACCTGCATGTGCCAAGCCTAGTCCCGCAGCACGGGGCCGGTCGGCTACCGTGTCTGCATGACTACTGATGAGTCAGCGCCGCAACGGCCGTTGGTCTTTGCCCACCGCGGCTCCAGCGCCGCGTTCGCCGAACACACCCGGGCCGCCTACCTGCAGGCCCTGGCCGACGGCGCCGACGGCGTGGAGTGCGACGTCCACCTCACGCGTGACCAGCACGTTGTCCTCCTGCATGACGCCAACCTGGACCGGACCTCGGACGGAACGGGACCCGTTGCCGAGCGCACCCTCCGGGAACTGCGGCACCTGGATGTTTCGTCATGGAAGGGCGTCCGCATCCCGGAGGCGTACGGTGCCCGGTCAGAGCAGCTCCTGACGCTGCCGGAACTCCTGGACATCCTGCGTGGTGCCGGCCGGCCGGTGAAACTGGCGATCGAGCTCAAGCACCCCAGCCCGTACCAGCTCAAGCTGGAGGATCGGGTCCTTGAAGTGCTCCGCAGCGAGGGGTGGGACCCCAAAAGTTCTTCCGTGGACAACGTGGCGGTGACCTTCATGAGCTTCAGCCCGGACTCCGTCCGCCACCTGCTCAGCTCGGTTCCGCCGGAGTACATCTGCCAGTTGGTGGACGACGTGGACATCCGGGCGATCCGCGGCGGACTGGGGTTCGGGATGATCACCGGCGGCGCAATTGCCAACCTGATGAGGGCAACCCAGGCCGAAGGCGAGCGGATCCTGGACAACGGCGAGGTGGGCCTGGCCGGGCCCGGCATCGAGTACGTCCGCCGGCACCCCGCTGCCGTCCAGCGCTGGCTCGCCTCCGGCCGGCGCTTCCGGGTGTGGACGGTGGATTCGGAGCAGGACGTGGCGCTGTGTGCGGGACTGGGAATCCAGGAGGTGACCACCAACGTGCCGGCCCGGGTCCTGAACCAGCTGCAGGTTGCCTCGCCGCAGGGACGGTAGGGGCGCATCTCCGGGCGCCCCATCCACGGGTTCGCAACCCCTCGGCTATGGCCGCCCGCCGGTTCCCTATGGAAGCTCGGAGCTGGCCTGGGCCTGACGGTTACAGGAGCCCGCCGCGCCTGTGGTTGAGTGGAGCCATGCCTTTTCCCCGCTCCGGCCGGGCCGCCCAGACCCTCTCCGCTGCAGCCATGAGCGCGCTGCTCCTGGCCAGCGCCATGAAACACTTCCGCGACCCCGCCTTCTACCGCCAGGTGGTCCCGGGCTACCTCTGCCGTGACGATGAACCCGGCCGGGATGCCGCTCCCGCGCGTCCGCTTGCCCTCCTCTCCCGGGAGGAATGGATCGCCCTGAGCGGGCTGCTGGAACTGGCAGCCGCCGTCGGGATCCTTGTCCCCGGAACGCGGAAGGTGGCCGCCACGGGCACCGCAGTAATGTTCACCGTGTTCCTGGCCGGACACGTGGATGCGCTCCAGCGGGCGTACGGACCGCGGGGAACGCAGGCGCAGCGGAAGGTGCACACCGTCCGCCTTCCGCTGCAGGCGCCGCTCATTGCGTGGGCGTGGAGCCTGCGCCGGCCGGCCGGGGGAGCGCGTCCGTGACCCTGCTGGCCTCCCCTGCGGTGCGGATGGGGATCTCCATCAGCATTGCCACCGGCCTGTACGGCGTATCCTTCGGGGCGCTCTCAGTGACGTCCGGGCTCGACTTCTGGCAAACGATGGCACTAAGCCTGCTCCTGTTCAGCGGCGGCTCGCAGTTCGCGTTCATTGGCGTGGTGGCCGGCGGCGGGTCCGGCATCGCGGCCATGAGCGCCGCCACCCTGCTGGGCATGCGCAACGGGATCTACGGCATGCAGCTCAACGCCCTCCTGCACCCCACCGGCTGGCGGAAGTACGTTGCTGCCCAGCTCACCATCGACGAGTCCACGGCAACCAGCTCCGGCCAGACCGACCCCGCAGAGCAGCGCCGGGGGTTCTGGGCGGCGGGCATCGGCATCTACCTGCTGTGGAACCTGTTCACCGCCATCGGCGCGCTCGCCGGGAGCAACCTGGGCGACCCCAAGCAGTGGGGGCTGGACGGTGCGGCCGTGGCCGCGTTCCTGGGGCTGCTCTGGCCGCGGCTCAAGGGACGCGAGCCGGTGGCCATTGCCGCTGTATGTGCCGTGGCCACCGTCATCGCTGTGCCGTTCGTTCCCGCCGGCGTGCCAATCCTGGTGGCAGCCGTGGTGGCTGCGGTGATCGGCTGGTTCAGCCACGGGCGGCGCGACGAGGGCCTGGAGCCGGACGTGGACCCCTTCCGGGAACGCCACCACCACGGGGCGCACCGCGCAGGGGACACCGGTCCGGGGGCCGGCGAATGAGTCTCTGGATCTGGCTGCTGATTGCCTGTGCGCTGGCTTACGCGTGGAAGCTGGTGGGTTACTTCGTTCCGGCCCGGCTGCTCGAAGACCCGCGCATGTCGCGGGTGGCAGGCACCATGACCATCGGGCTGCTCGCCTCCCTGACTGTGGTGAACACGTTTGCCACAGGACAGTCGCTCGCTGCCGATGCCAGGCTGGGTGCGCTGGTGGCCGCCGCCATAGCCCTGGCGCTCCGTGCGCCGTTCCTGGTGGTGGTCCTCGCCGGCGCGGGAACGGCTGCGCTGCTGAGGATCCTTGGCTGGAACTGAGGGCGCGGCAGGGACAAGGACACGTCCCCTCCATGTGATGCCGATCACGTTCATTGTGCTTTCCCGGTTGTACTATGAAAGCGGCTATGCAGTCGGCCGTGGAATTTCGCACGAATGGTGACCATGGAAAATCAACTGCATGCAGCCGGGGAAAGATCTGGACGTCTCCACAAGAATTCGAGACGACGGGCGGGACTCCCTGCCAAACGCTTCTTCACCCGGTTTGCCCGCCTCGCTGATGTTCCGGAAGAGGACCTGGAGTTGCTTTCCCGGAGCCTTCGGACGTCGCTGGACCTGGATCCGGCATCCCACATTCCGGCACTGCAGGCCCTGGTTCACCAGGAACTTCGCAGCAGGGGCGAGGCCGGCGGCACGTAGCAAACCGCATCCCGGAACCGATATGTGGTGGACTGGCATCAGGGCCGCAAGTCCACTGCGGCGGCCACAAAGGAGGAGCCGAGATGAACGATCAGTCACGTCCGGAGCAGCAGGGGAAGCCGCGGCAAGGCTATCTTGACCCGAGGGGTTCGGAATCCACCCGGGAGATGCGGGATACAGCCCGGCGCCGCCGGGATGCCGAGGAAAAGCTGCAGCAGCACCTCAATGAAGCCAAAGACCACGTCCCCAATGAGCGCGACGACCAGCCTGGGCAGCCCGGGCACAATGAGCCCGACGGCGACGGCGACGGCGACGGCGACAGCGACAGCGACAGCGGGCAGGGCCCGTCCCGCTAGGGCTGGCCAACGGGGCTCTCGGCACATCCCGCTGGGGCCGGTGGCGGGCAGCCGCGGGCCTCAGGAAAGAAACAGCCGTAGGAAAAGGTTGGGCCGCCGGGGGAGGTTGCCAGCTTCTGCGGGAGGTGCAGCCTGCTGGCTAGGCTACGCCGTGGGCTGCGCCATCGGGCGAACCGGCCCGCCGGCAGCTTTCTTCGACGGCCATCTCGTACCACGCCTCCGCCCCGAATTCGGGTTCGGGAGTATCCAGGTTCTGGTACAGGGCGTCCAGGAGGTTTGCGAGTTCTTCCGCGGTCAGCGAGGGAAGGACTTCTTCGGGGCCGCGGGGATCGTTAAGGTAGCGGTTCAGTTTTGAACTGTTCATTGTGCCGCTGCCAGAATGCGCCGGAATTTCCGGAATTGCTTCATGGGTCACTCCATCCCAAAGTTGGGAGGCTGGCTGCGTAACCCCTCCTGAAGTGTATTGCACCTGCAGGACGCCCACAATGGTGCTGTCCGCGCACCAGGCCCGGCGGACGGCCGCGGCAGTCCGGAGCCGTGGCTGCGCCCCGTGCGGCGCGGTTCTACTGCATGCCTTAGCCCAGGTGGGGGCCGGTTCCGGGTGTGGACGGGACGGGCACGTGGGCCGGCAGGGGGCGGGTGGGCCGCGTGGTCCGGATGGCGTCCTCAACCAGGGCCAGCGGACGGCGCCAGGCGTCGGAACCGGGCTCCATGGTGTCCACCACTCCGATGAGCATGGCGAGCAACCGGAACATGTCCGTCATGGAAATGTCCGCCCGCAGGCTTCCCTGCCCCTGCCCGCGCACCAGCAGCACGCTGATGGATTCCATGAGTGAGCCGGTAATGCCGGTCAGGAGTTCGCGCCGCCCCGCGACGGCTCCCAGCAGGTTGGCGTCAGCGCTGGCCGCGTCCATGAGTGCTTCCAGGACCCGCAACAATCCGGCGGCCCCGTCGATGTCCGCCAGGGCGCCGTCCACCACGGGATCCACGGTGAGGCGGAGCTGCCGGTTAAGGGCGGCCAGTACCAGCTCTTCCTTGTCCGCAAAATTGCGGAAGAGGGTGGCCGGGCCAACCCCTGCGGTCGCCGCGATGGTCTGCAGCGGTACCTCAGGCCCAAATTCGCGGAAGCATTGCCGGGCCGCCGTGATGATCTTGTCCACATTCCGCGCTGCGTCGGCACGGAGGGGCTTACGGGCGACTGCGAGGCTCATGCGAAAAGGTTAGCAACGGAGCTTTCAGCGAACACCGTTACTGCGCGGTAGGGGGTTATATGACGCTCGCGGGCGCCATCCTGCCCTGTCGCCGCTCGCAAGGCGTGGCACACTGGCCTCATGTTGCTTGCGTTTTCTGTCGCCCCGTCCGGCGCCCCCAGCGAAGGTTCCCGGCCCACTGACGCGTCAGTGCACGACGCCGTTGCCGCCGCCGTCAAAATCGTCCGGGAGTCGGGCCTGCCCAACACAACGGACTCGATGTTCACCACCATCGAAGGTGAATGGGACGAGGTCTTCGACGTCGTCAAGCGGGCAACGGAGGCAGTGGGACGGTACGGCAGCCGCGTCTCCCTGGTGATCAAGGCTGATATCCGGCCGGGTTACACAGGGGAACTGACCGCAAAAGTGGACCGCCTGGAAGAAGCGCTCGCAGACGGTTCCTGACCCGCGCAGCCTCCGGCCCGCCGTCGGCCTTTCGCCGGCCCCAGGTTGTCCGCCGGCACCCGCCTTCGGCCGGCACCCAACTTCTCTGGATTCCAACGCCACCCCGTGCCAAACTGTGGCAATGTTTGAGCACCATCCCCGTCCGGAGTGGATTGCGGCGGAAGAGTTCCTGTCAGAAGTCGTGGTCCATCCGGATCCTGCGCTGCAGCAGGCCATCAGTTCCGCCGCCGAGGCAGGGATGCCGGCCATCGAAGTGGCTCCCAACGCAGGCAAGCTCCTCAAGCTTCTGGTCCAGCTGTCCAGGGCCCGGCGCGTGCTCGAAATTGGCACGCTCGCCGGCTTCAGCACCATTTGGATGGGCCGGGGCCTCCCTTCTGACGGGACCCTGGTCACCTGCGAATTCCTGCCCAAACACGCGGAAGTCGCGTGGGCCAACATTGATGCCGCCGGCCTGGGCGAAAAGGTGGAGATCCGGCTGGGGCCCGCGCTGGAGACCCTGGCGGCACTTGAGGAGGAAGGCCGGGAGCCCTTCGACTTCATCTTTATTGACGCGGACAAGGAGAACAACAGCCGCTACCTGGACTGGGCCGTACGGCTGGGAAGGCCGGGGGCCACAGTGGTCCTGGACAACGCCGTTTGGGAGGGTGCAATCCTGGACCCCGGAATGGACCCGGTCAACGCGCCGGGAATCATTGAGGCACTCAGGCTCCTGGGCGAGCACCCGCGGCTGGACGCCACCGTCATCCAGACCGTTGGCTCCAAAGGCTGGGACGGCTTTGCGCTTGCACGCATCCGGTAGCACCCGTGCCGGGGGAATCTTCCTGCCCGTCAAACTGCTAAGTGTGCTTAGAATCAAAGTCCGGCTGGCGATCAGCCGGACCAACAGCAGCAGTGGAGGAAACTGATGAAAGCGTCACCCACCCTTGCCGGCAATCTTCAGACGGTGCTTACGGACCTCATTGAGCTGCACCTGCAGGGAAAGCAGGCGCACTGGAACCTCGTGGGCACAAACTTCCGCGACCTGCACCTGCAGCTCGACGAGATCATCGCTGCCGCCCGGCTCTTCGCGGACCAGGCCGCGGAGAGGATGCGCGCGCTCCACGCCCTTCCGGACGGCCGCAGCGGCACCGTGTCCGCCGGCACCCGGCTGGACGGGTTTCCCGAAGGCCTGACCTCCACGAAGCAGACCGTCAAACTCATCACCGCCCGGCTGGAGCGGACAGTCCAGACCATGCGGGATGTCCACGATGAGGTGGATGAGGAAGACCCCACCAGCGCCGACCTGCTCCACGCCGCCATCGAGCGGCTGGAACAGCTGGCCTGGATGGTCAATGCCGAAACCATGGCACCCACGGCCTCCGTTACCGAGCCGGCCGGCACGTAGGCGCCGCCATCACGATGCAGGAACTCTCCAAAGAACACAGCGCACCATCCGCCGGGGACGCGGTGCCCGGCACCAATGCAGCGGTCCGGCTCTCCGCCGGCGGGGAAGGCCCGGACGGCCTGGATCCTTTGTTCCAGGCCGTCTCCGCCAGCGCCGGCAACGTGCCGGCTTTGCTCGGCCTGGCGCAGGAAGCCGGAAAGGAGTGGCCGCGGCCCGGTGAAGGGAACACCGGGCTTCTCTGGGAGCGCCTGGCCACCGTTGCCGCCCTCGACGTTGCCGCTGCCCGGGTTTTCGAACCGCACCTGGATGCCTTGGCGATCCTGGCCCAGGCAGGGCATGATCCCTCCCGTGCCAGCGGCGCCTGGGGTGTTTTTGCCGCGGAAGGACCAGGAATGCGGCTCGCTGCCGAAAGCAACGGTTCCGGGGTGCTGTTGAGCGGCGCCAAGCCGTGGTGTTCCCTCGCCCAGGTGCTTGACCACGCGGTGGTCACTGCCCACACGGATGACGGCGGCCGTGCAGCTTTCGCAGTTGACCTGCGCCACGCCGGCGTGACCTGCGAGGAACCGGAGTGGGTGGCCAGGGGGCTGCAGGAAATCCCCAGCGGGACCGTTCGGTTCGACCGGGTCCCCGCTCAGCCGTTGCAGGGAAACAATTGGTATTTCAGCCGGCCTGGCTTCGCCTGGGGCGGCATGGGGGTGGCCGCGTGCTGGCTCGGGGGAGCCGTAGGCATCGCCCGGGACTACCGGGATTCCCTCCGGGCCGGACGTCTTTCCGGCCGGGAGCCGGACCAGGTTGCGCTGGCCTCGCTGGGGGAGCTGGACCGCACCCTGACCTCCGCCCTGCAATACCTTGCAGGAACCGCGGAAGGCATCGACCAGCGGGGACAGGTGTCCGCTGAACAGGTGCCCGCTGACCAGGGGTCTTCTCTACAGCGGAACGCCGGGCGGATTACGCCGTGGAGCGATGCGCTGCGTGTGCGCGGAACCTGCGCCGCCGCCGTCGAACGCGTTTTGACTGTAGTGGGCAGCAACCGGGGTCCGGGACCGCTGGCCTTCGACCGGACGTATGCCAAGCGGATGGCTGACCTTGCACTGTACGTCCGCCAGCACCACGGCATGCGTGACGACGCCCAACTGGGCTCCCTGACCCTGAAAGGTGACGCGCCTTGGTGACCTTCCTGCACACGGACGAGGGGACTGACGAGTCGGCCTGGTCCGCCGGGGGCCTTCCGGTCATTCCTGAGCTCCCGCTCGGTCCGGAGGAGCTTGCCGCCATGCGGTTCCTGGTCCTTGCCGCCCACCCGGACGACGAGACGCTCGGAGCGGGCGGCCTAATGGCGCGGCTGCACGCCCTCGGTGCCGAGGTGCGGGTGTTGTTGTGCACTGCGGGGGAGGCCTCGCATCCCGGGTCGGAAACAGTCTCCCGGGAAGAACTGACTGCCAGGCGCCTGGCGGAGTTCGCCGCGGCCCTGGACCGCATGGGGCTGAAAGACCGCTGGCGGTACCTCGGCCTGCCGGACAGCGGCCTGGCGGAGCGCACTGCCGGCATAACCCGTTCGGTCAGCGAAGCCGCCGCAGCGCTGGCCGGTCCTGCCGGCCGGGTAGCTATTCTTGCGCCATACCGCGCCGACGGGCATACGGACCACGATGCCCTCGGCACTGTAGCCGCTGCCGTTGCCGCCGACAATGGTTACGCACTGCTGGAATACCCCATCTGGTACTGGCACTGGGCCACCCCCGCGCACCCCGAATGGCAATCGTGGGTGAGGATGCCGCTGGAGCCTGGAGAGCAGTCCGTCAAGGAGCGGGCCATGCAGGAGCATGCCAGCCAGACCAGGCCGCTTTCTCCGCATCCCGGTGACGAGGTCCTCCTGAGCGAGTCCTTCCTGCGGCACTTCTCCCGCCCCTTTGAAACCTTCGCATGGACTGCTCCGCAGGAGTTCATTCCCGGAAAACCAGGTGGCCCCGGAACCATGCCGCGCACCAGCAGGGAAGCACAGGGCATCTTTGACGGCATCCACAGCCGGGAGCCGGACCCCTGGAAGTACACCACCAGCTGGTACGAACGGCGGAAGCGTGCCCTGACGCTCGCGGCGCTGCCTTCCGAACACTATTCCGCGGCGCTGGAGATCGGTTGTTCCATTGGCACGCTGACGGCCGATCTTGCCCCGCGGTGCACCAGCCTGCTGGCCGTGGATGCCAGTGGTGCAGCGTTGGCGCAGGCAGCGCAACGCCTGGCCCCATTCCCGGGCGTCACCGCCATGCAGCTGACGCTGCCCGCCGAGTGGCCTGCCGGGAGCTACGACCTGGTGGTGGTGTCCGAGGTGGGGTACTACCTCGCCGCCGGTGAGCTCGATGACCTGGTTGAAAAAACCAGGGACTCGATCCTCCCGGGCGGCACCCTGCTGCTGTGCCACTGGCGCCACCCCATTTCCGGCTGGGAGCTGGATGGCGAAGCAGTCCACACCCGCGTCCGTGACGGGTTGAAATGGCCCACCGCCGGCCTGTACCGGGAGCGGGACTTCCTGCTTGAGACCCTGATTGCGCCCATGGCGGCGGTGCCTGCGCCTTGACTCCCGTTGACAGGGTGGCCGTGGTGATTCCGGTCCACAATGAGGAGGAACACCTGGGCCGCGCCCTCGCCGGCGTGGAGGCCGCGGCATCGACGCTCCGGCAGGTCCAGCCGGGAATCGATGTCAGGGTTCTCGTGGTCCTTGACTCCTGCACGGACGGTTCTGCGGCCATCGCCTCCGCGTACACCGCCCGGAACGCCTGCTTCTCTGTCCTTGAGGTCGCCTTTCGAAGCGTGGGAAGGAGCAGGCGGGCGGGAAACTGGCAGGCCCTGGGTGCTGGGGCAGATGCAGGCCCTGGCGCCGAGGCCGGGTTGTGGCTGGCGAACACCGACGCCGACTCGGTGGTTCCGGACAACTGGCTCGTTGGGCAGCTTGAATTGGCTGCGGCGGGAGCCGATGCAGTGCTCGGGTCTGTTGAGGTGGACCCTGCAGGGATGGCACCCGAACTGCTCAGCCGCTGGCAGTCGATGCACTCCTTCGGGGAAGACCACCCGCATGTTTTCGGGGCAAACCTCGGCGTCCGCGGTTCGGCGTACCTTGTGGCGGGCGGGTTCCCGCGGCACCTCTCGCATGAGGACAGGGTGCTGGCAGGGCGGCTGCGGGAACACGGGTTCGATGTCAGGGCCACGGATACAATCCGCGTGCGGACGTCCGGCCGCACGCAGGCCCGCGCGCCGAAGGGCTTTGGGGCCTATTTGCGCACGCTCGGCATGGAGATCGCATTGGCGCCGGAAGCATAAGGGCAGTCCCACGGCGGCGTGGTATGCGCGATGACTTAACGGGAAAGGGGCTGCTGCGGTTGCGCAGCAGCCCCTTTCGGCAGGACTAGTCTTTCCGGAAAGCGTCCTTGACCTTCTCGCCGGCCTGCTTCAGGTCAGCCTTGGCCTGGTCCATTTGGCCTTCGGCCCGGAGGCTTTCGTCATCAGTTGCCTTGCCGGCGGCTTCTTTGGCCCTGCCGGCCATCTTCTCGGCGGCGTTGTCGATCTTGTCGTCCAAACCCATGGCATTTCTCCCTTCGGCTGGTGACCTGCGGCGATACGCAGGTCATGCTCCCATGCTAGCCAGCCAAGGGTTGCTTCAACAGATGGCTGGCTGCAGCAGAGGAGCTGTGGCCGGAGGGAAAAACCGGTGTGTCAGACGAGGTCGGGGGCGCTTGCGACGATGTAATCCGCGGCGGCAGGGCCGGTCATGGACAGGTTGTTATTGTCCGGGTTGATACCGTGTTCTTCCAGCGCCACCCACAGTGCTTCCGGCGGCTGAAGCTGGGCTTTGTGGAGGAGGCACCAGCTGGTGTAGAGGCCGTATAGCTCATCGCGTCCGAGGCCCAGCCCCGGCTCCCTGTCCGCGACGACTGCTTCGGCAAGAAAATCTTCAAAATGTGTAGCAGGCATGTTCGCTCATTCGGGCTCGACCTTGATGCCGCCGTATCTGCTTCAGCGGCCCTGCCAGCCCCGGAGGGGCTCAACAGAGTAATCATGAAGGTATGGCAGGGCGGCTCGCTTTGTCCAGTTAGGCTTCCCAGCCTGGACAGGCAATGCCAGCCGGCGGGAAACCCTGCCGGCGGGGACGCTACAGCGGTTGATTGGGCCCGTGGGTGCAGCTGGACCGAACGGATCGAGGGGGCCGACGGCGACTGGGGGGACTGGCCTCGGTCTCAGAAGAGGCCATCTCACCGCCGGCCCCGCCTGCTCCCGGGTCCCTTGTTAAGACCCGGGAAAACTAAACAGGACCTTCAAGACAATTTTCTCCCATCTTGAAGGTCCTGCCTAGTCCCCGCGGAATGCCCTACCGGGCGTCGTTGCCGCCCCGGTCTTCGTTCCCGCCAAGGGCGCGGTCGCGCACCTTGTCCCGGACCCGGTCCCGGTGCGGTTCCCGGGGCTCGTCGGAGTCCCGGCCCCCGTCCTGGTCCCGGCCTTCGTCCGGGGACTCATCCCGGCCGTTCTCCGCGCTGTACTTCTCACGGATTTCCCGCCCGTGCCGGATGTCCTCTTCCTCCTGCTTCTGCAGCTTTTCGCTCTTCTTCGTGTCCCTTGGCGGCAGCTGGATGGTTTCCTCTGCCTTGATGCCTGCCTGGAGCTGCCGGCCGCGCTCCATCTCGGCGTCGAACTCTGCACCGAAGAGCAGCGACATGTTGAGGATCCAGAGCCACAGCAGCATCACGATCACGCCGCCCAGGGCGCCGTAGGTCTTGTTGTAGTTGCCGAAGTTGCCTACGTAGAAACCGAAACCCAGCGATGCAAGCAGGAAAATGAAGAGCGCGATGCCGGAGCCCAGGCTCATCCACTTGAATTTGGGCTGCTTGACGTTGGGGGTGGCGTAGTAGAGGACGGCGATGATCACAATGATCAGTCCCACCATCACAGGCCATTTGGCGATGTCCCAGATAGCAAGGAAGACGCCGCTGAGGCCGATCAGGCCGCCCACCGCTTCTGCTACCGGGCCGCTCAGGACCAGCATGCCGGCCAGGATAGCCACGATGACGACGGCAAGGAGGGTGACCACCAGCATGGTTCCGCGCAGCTTGACAAAGGGCCTGCCCTCATCCACCTCGTAGACCCGGTTCATGGCACGGCCGAACGCGCCGACATACCCTGAGGCGGACCATAGGGCCGTGGCAAGGCCAAGGACAAGGGTCAGTCCTGCGGCCGGTGCGCTGGCCAATTCTTCGACAGTTCCGCTGACGGTGTTGACCGTCTCGGCAGGGGCAAAACCGCTCACGATCTGCAGGAGGGCACTGGTGGTTTTCTGGGGGTCGCCGAATAGCCCGATCACTGAGATGAGTGCCAGGATGGCCGGGAACAGTGACAGCACCGCGAAGTAGGTCAGGGCTGCGGCCTGGTCAGGGCACTGGTCCTTGCTGAATTCCCGAAAGGTCTTCTTGGCGATGTATTTCCAGTTCGGCTTGACGAGGTCTTTCGGACTCTCCGGCTTCCGGGAATCATCGGGTGCCGGGGCCTGGCCTGCTTTGGCGGTGCTGCTCTCGGATGCGTCATGAGTGGCCATGGGGTGTCCTCTCGATAAGGGGCGAAAAACGGACAGGCCAGCTCCGCGGTTGGCGGGGCCGGCCTGTCAGGTAGTGCTGGGTGCCTTGCGTGTGCCGCGGTGTACTGGATGCCGCTTAGGTGTTTTTGACGTTGCCTGCGGCGTCGGTGGTGCGGTCTCTGACGTCGGTGGCGGCGTGTTGGCCTTCGGCTTTGACGTTTTGGGCGGCGTCGGTGGCGGTGGCCTTGACGTTTTCCATGGCTTCCTGGGCGGGTTCCTTGAGGTCCTGGACCATGTCCTTGGCGGCGTCGGTGACCTGGGTGGCCAGGGGCTGGGCGGCGGTTTTGAGCTGGTCCGCGGCCTCGCGTTCCTTTTGGCTGGCCGGGATCAGTGAGGAGATCAGCATGCCGGCGCCGAACGCGATCAGGCCTGCGGCCAGGGGGTTGCCCTGGGTTTTGGCTTTGACATGGTCCGGTGCGTTGGAGATCGCGGTTCCGGCGTCGCCGAGTTTGGCTGCGGCGGTGTCTTTGGCCCCGTGCAGGGTGTCCCCGGTGGAGTGCAGGGCGTTGCCGGTGTGCCCGGCGCCGGTGTGCATGGTGTCCTGGACACGGGTGGTGGTGTGGTCTGCTGCGCCCATGATTTTCTCCTTGACCCCGCTCACGGCGTCTTTTACCTTGTCGGTTTGGCGGTTCACGATGTTGGACGGGGTGACCTTATCGGCCACGGCGTCAACGTTGGTGCCCAGGCGTGCGCGGGTGGCTTCTATGTCTGAACGGATTGCGTCCGGGTTATCGCTCATCGGTTTACCTCACCTGGTTTTAGGGTTGGGGGTATTTCGGACAGGGTTTCCCCGGTCTGGGGCAGGCCTTTGACCTGTTTGAGTTCCTTGCGGCCGATCGAGGCCAGGACCGCGGCGATGATGCCCCAGACCACGGCGACGATCAGGGCGGCCCAGCCCAGCGGCATCAGGGCGCCCAGGGCGAACATCAGGCCCAGGGACAGGAAGACCAGGACGAAGTGTCCTGCCACCCCTGCCCCGGCGAGCATGCCCGAGCCCTTGCCGGCCTTCGTGGCTGACTGCTTCAGTTCGGCCTTGGCCAGCTCGACTTCCTGGCGCATCAGCGTGGACAGGTCACGGGTCACGTCCCCGAGCAGCTCACCCAGCGAGGCGTTATCCGCCTTCTGGTGCGCCGCACTCGGAGCAGGCTCCGGAATCGAGCTACTCATCACAGCCCGCCAGACTGGCCATCCCTGGAACGGTCCCGGGTGAGGGGATCGCCTGCCATGGGATCGTCGGCAAGGTCGCGGTCGCCCAGCGGATCATCGGCAATCCGGTTGCCGGACCACGGTTCTTCGACCAGCTGCGGGCTGTCCAAGGGACTGGCGGGTCGCGTGGGGTCGGAGTAGCTGCTGCCTGGCGCGCCGCCGTCGTATCCTGCCGTTGTGGTGGCCGGGCCGGGAAGTTGCACCGGAGGGGGCGGTACGGTGCCGCCCGCGGGCACATAGGACTCGGTGTACCGGTCACCGTACGGCGTGCCGGAGTAGAGCCCCGCCGTGCCAGTGGTGCCGCTGGTGGGCGAAGACTCCGGTGCCCCGGCTGTCAGGCCGCGGGTGAGCCGGCCGGCCAGGACGCCCGCACCCGCTGCAAGCAGCAGGAAAGTTCCGGGGTTGTTGCGGGCGAACCGCTGGACCTCGCCGAGAATGTCGCCCGGCTGCTTGTTCTCCAGCCAGGACGCCATGGAAGAGGTGCGCTCCGCAGCCTGCCGGACCAGGTCGCTGGCCATGCCCTGCTGGTTCGGAGCGGTGGCCATGCTGTGCAGCTGGCTGGAGATATTGCGCATGCCTTCTGCGGCCTTCTGCTGCTGGGTCCCAGCCTGGCTTGTCAGGCCCGACTTCGCCTGGTGCAGAAGATCCTGCGCGCTGTGCTTCGCCTCGGACGCAACGTGCGCGGCTTCTTCCTTGGCGGTCTGGGCAACGTTCTGGGCCGAGCCCTTCGCCGTGCGGGCGACGTCAGCCGCTTCTTCCTTGGCCGCATCCTTGCGGGAGGTCCCCGTGCTGTCGCCGGCCTGGCCTGCACCGTACTGGGGAGTGGCGGCTGACGGGAAAGTGGCGGCGGACCGCTCACCCGGAATTCCTGTAGAGGCCGGTGGAGCCGTGGTAGCGGGATCCTCGGGCCATTGGTTCTCTGTCATCTTCGCTCTCTCTTTCCAAGAAGGCCGGTTGTTGATCAAGAACCAGCAGTACTGGCCGTAAAATAATAAGCATGATTACTAATAAAAGGTAAGTACCCTTGCTAAGCGAGTTCTAAACGGATCCAACAGAGTCAGCCGGAAGGGCGCAGGCCGGTCCGGTCACGTCAAGTGGAAAGTGGTGGGTAGTGTGGAAACAGCTCCATGGGTTTGGGTAGTCGTTGCCGTAGTTGTGGTGGTGCTGATAGTGCTGCTGTTGCTGGCCAGCGGAAGGCGCCGGAAGGCGATCCAGCAAAAGCGTGACGACGAACACCGGGAGAAGGCTGCGGAAATCCGCCGCGAGGCCGAGGCGAAGGAACTTGACGCCCGGGAGCGTGAAGCGAAAGCGACGCGTGCCAAAGCGGATGCAGAGCAGGCCCAGGTGGACGCAGCCAGGCTGCGCCAGCAGGCTGACCAGCAGGCAATGGAGGCCAAGGCACTCCGCGACGATGTGAATGAACGGGCGCGGAAAGCGGACGAGCTCGACCCCGATGTCCACGGCGACCGCCGCGGTGATGTGAACCCGGACCGCCGGGACCGCAGCAACCGCGAGCGAGCCGGCCACGAGGGCGTGGGGGATGGCACCACTGACGCGGCCCGCGGCGCTGATGACCGGGGCGTCCGCGGGGCCGAGCCCCGTGACGGCGTCCGGGACGAGGTGGCCCATGACGGCGTCCGGGACGACGGGGTGCAGAATGACCGCCCCGGCCAGGGTCCTAACCGTGACCGGAGCAGCCGCCGTGACCGGGAGGAACCCCCCTCGGGTATCTAGTCCACGGGCGGTACCGGTTTCCTTGGCTTGAGCACGGGGGAGGGAGTTACTCCTTCCCCCGTTCCCATGCCCCGGAGCACGGCCCTGACCGCATCGGTGGCCGGTATCGTTGGCTCCCAGCAAAGAATCCGGCGGGCCCGGCCCGTGTCCATGATGGGGGCGCCGGCAGCCATCTCCACCCATCCGGAGTCTGTGGGTTGGAGCCGCAGCCGCCACGTCAGGCCGACGATCTTGTGAAGCAGTCCCATGGGAATGGGGAGGATCCTGCGGGCGCCTACAATGCGGGCGAGCTCCTGCGGCGTCAGTACCGGCTCCGCCGCAATGTTGAAGGCCCCGGATGCGCGCTGGTCGATCACACGCCAGTAGGCATCCGCCACGTCATCAGCGTGCACCGCCTGGAAGACCAGGTTGTCCGGGGCGGGCAGCAGCGGAATCCGAAGTTTCCCCGGCAGGAGACGCGGCAGGAGCCGGCCGAGAAAATACCTGCCGATTTCACTTCCGGCATCGGACTGGAAAATCAGCCCTGGCCGGAGCCTTGCCACCGAGATGCCCGGCTCCGCTGCCATGAACGCGTCCAGGGCTGCTTCCTGCTCCGCCTTGTGCCGGCTGTAGTGCGAGCCCGCCATGCCGTTGACCGGCCAGGATTCGTCGCGTCGCTGATCTTTGGGCGCCTTGCTGTAGGCACCAACGGAAGAGGCGCACACCACCTGTTTCACCCCGGCCCTGGACGCTGCCGCGAGCACGTTCCTGGTGCCCGTCACATTGGTGCGGTACAGCTTCTCCAAATCCCGGTTGGGCTGGATCTGCCAGGCCAGGTGGACAACGGAATCCACACCTTCCAGGGCGGCATCAAGCTGGGCGCGGTCACCATCCAGGCCGATGTCCAGGGTGTGCCATTCAACGCCGGAGAAGGGTTCCCGGCCGGTGTCTGGGCGGCGCCTGCTGATGCCCGTCAGTTTCAGGCTTCCCGGCTTTTCAGACAACTGGGACTGCAGCCTGCGGAGGAGTGCTGTTCCGGCGTTTCCGCTGGCACCCGTGATGGCGATGTGCATGGCAAGGACTCCTCGGCGTGGCCTCTCGGTACGGCTGACATACCGAGCCTATATCCGGGAACCATTGTTTTATAAGCAACCTTATGATTTCCTACTTCTAAGTCTTGCCGCAGGCTTTCGGACCCCTACCCGAGGGAACCAACGACAATGCCCGAATACTTTCCCGCACTTGCCGTGGATACGATGCCCGTCCACCAGCACCAGCCAGAACTCGCGGAAACAAGCCCGTCCGGCATCAGAGCGGGGCGGCTGCACCAGACCTTCGAAAACGACTTAGTCCTCCGCTACCTGGACCTGGCTGAAGCGCTGGCCGCCCGGTTTGAGGCCCGCGGACGCGAGCGCGCGGACCTGAACCAGGTGGCCTACCTTGGGCTCGTGAAGGCTGCCCGCGGTTTTGACCAGTCCAAGGGAGACAGCTTTCCCGCCTATGCAGCCCCCACCATCACGGGTGAGCTAAAGCGGTACCTGCGTGACCGCACGTGGGTGGTCCGCCCGCCACGGCACATCCAGGACCTGCGCACCCGGATGTTCCGGGCCGAGCCGGAGCTCACCCAGTCGCTGGGAAGGAATCCCAGCGTGGCCGAACTGGCAGGGGCGCTGGACGAAGATGCCGCCGCCGTGCAGGAAGCCATCTCGGCCTCGAGCAGCATGCACCCGGACTCGCTGGACGCCGTCAACCCGTACTCCGACGCGCCGTCCATCGGCGAGGTGCTGGCCTGCCCCGAGACGCCGCTGGAGCGCCTGGAGGAGCTTGCGTGCCTGCGTGATGCCATCCAGGACCTGGATCCCGCGGACAGGGAACTCCTGTACCGCCGCTACTTCTGCGAGGAAACCCAGGTGCAGCTGGGAAAGCGGCTGGGCATGTCCCAGATGCAGGTCTCGCGCCGGCTTGCCCGGGTGCTGGTGGCCCTCCAGCGCAGGCTGGAAGGCAGTGCGCTCCCGCTACCAGGGGACGAAGCACGCGGAAACACTTCGCACGGAAAGACTTCCCGGACCCGGACGGGCTAGCCGCCCGGCTCGTTTGGACGGCATCCGCAGGGCTCGGGATCCGCAGCACAGGATTCCTGCGCCACGGCATCCAGATCCCGGACACCGTCCAACCGAAATCCGGCATACCGCACCCCGCTGGGAAAACCGCAGGAAGACCCCCGTACCAAGCACAGGCACCACGGCCCTATCTTGCCTGTTCAGCGCCCAGGGACGAATAACAAACGACAGTTGAGAAAACCGTGCGGCCCTGTTTAGGGACATCGGCAGAGGGGAACAGGGAGGACATGGTAAGCACCGAAACATCCAGGCTCAGGGCTGTCCTGTTCGACCGGGACGGAACCCTGGTGGTCGATGTGCCGTACAACGGGAATCCGGACCTTGTCCGGCCGATGCCCGGCGCCAAAGACGTGCTTGACGCCTTGCGTTCCGCAGGCATAGCCACCGGGGTGGTCAGCAACCAGTCCGGCATCGCCCGGGGCATGATCTCCGCCGACGACGTCGCCCGGGTGAATGCCAGGGTGGAGGAACTGCTTGGCCCCTTCGACGTATGGGAAGTGTGTCCCCACGCTGAACAGGACGGTTGCCTGTGCCGCAAACCGGCGCCGGGCATGGTCCACAGCGCGTGCCGGAAGCTCGGCATACCGGAGTCCGGGGCTGCCCTGATCGGCGACATCGGCGCTGACGTCAGGGCTGCGGAAGCAGCCGGTGCCACGGGCGTCCTGGTCCCCACCCCCGTAACTCTTGCCGCGGAAGTGGCTGAAGCGCCGCTGGTGGCGCAGGACCTGGCCGGCGCCGTGCGCCTGCTGCAGGAGGGGCGGTGACGGGCCGCGTCCTGGTGGCGCGCCTGGACAGCATGGGCGATGTCCTGCTGGCCGGTCCTGCAGTCAGGGCCGTGGCCAACGGCCGGATTCCGGACGGCAGCAGGCCCAACCACGTTGTGATGCTCTGCGGCAGGCAGGGGGAAGCTGCCGCAGCCATGCTGCCGGGGGCCGCGGAGGTGTACAGCTGGGACAGCCCGTGGATCATGAACCCGGCACCGGCAATGACCGGCCCGCACGCGGACAGGCTCATCGACTATGTCCGGAACTCCAGGATCACCGAAGCCGTCATCCTCACGTCCTTCCACCAGTCGCCCCTTCCGCTGGCGCTGCTGCTGCGGCTGGCGGGTGTTGAGCGCATTACCGGGGCGTCCACCGATTACGCCGGGTCCCTCCTTGATGTCCGGCTGAAGCCGGGGGAGGACTTTTCCGAAGACCAGCCTGAGGCCGAACGCGCCCTGGGCATCGCGGAGGCGGCAGGGTTCAGGCTCCCGGCGGGCGACGACGGCAAGCTCCGCCTCGCCTCCGTGCCCGATGTCGCGGACCTTGTGGGGCACGGCCCATACGTGGTGGTCCATCCCGGCGCGGCCGTCCCCGCAAGGGCCTGGCCGCCGCTGCACCACGCGGCCGCCGTCGAACTCCTCCAGGGCGCGGGGCACCGCGTAGTGGTCACCGGAGGTCCCGGCGAAACGTCCTTGACCGCCACAGTGGCGGGTCCCTCGGCGCTGGACCTGGGCGGCCGGACGGACCTCACCTCGCTGGCGGGCGTCATGGCGGGAGCCGGGGCAGTCATCACCGGCAACACCGGTCCCGCACACCTCGCGGCCGCCGTCGGCACTCCCGTTGCCTGCCTTTTCTCCCCGGTGGTGCCGGCCATCCGCTGGGCACCGTACGGGGTTCCGCTGGAACTCCTGGGGGACCAGAACGCTGCCTGCCGGATGACCCGCGCCCGCGTCTGCCCGGTTCCGGGACATCCCTGCCTGGACTCCGTGTCGCCCGAGGAAGTGGTGGCAGCAGTGGAACGGCTGATGGGTGGAGTGAGCTCTTTCAGTACCCACGTCCGTACCCGGAGAAAGGCCCGCAACAGATGAGAATCCTGCTCTGGCATGTCCACGGTTCCTGGACGGACGCCTTTGTGCGCGGCCGTCACGAGTATCTTCTCCCTGTCCTGCCCGGCGGTGGGCCGTGGGGGCTTGGCCGTGCCGACAGGGACTGGCCCAAATCAGTGCGGGAGGTGGAGCTGGCGTCGCTGGACGCCGAAGCCGTGGACGCCGTCGTCCTGCAACGCCCGGAGGAGATCGACGAAGTTGCGCGGGTCCTGGGCCGCGGGCCCGGCGCGGACCTGCCGGCAGTGTACGTGGAGCACAACACCCCCAAGGGCGACTTCCCCTTCACAAGGCACCCGCTCGCGGACCAGCGCGGCATCCCGCTGGTCCACGTAACGCACTTCAACCGGCTCGCCTGGGACAACGGGTCTGCGGTGTCAACGGTGATCGAGCACGGAATACCGGACCCCGGGCAGCTCTACACGGGCGAGCTGGCAGAGCTCGGCGTGGTGGTCAATGAACCCATCCGGCGCGGCCGCGTGACGGGGACGGACCTGCTGCCCGCCTTCGCCTCAGTGGCACCCCTGCAGGTCTTCGGTATGAAGACCGACGGCCTCGCCGCCGCCACCGGGATCGACGCGTCCCGGCTGACCTCCCGGGGCGACCTGAAGACGCTGGAGCTGCACCGCGAACTGGCACGATGCCGGATCTACGTGCACCCGATGCGCTGGACCTCTCTGGGGCTGTCCCTCCTGGAAGCCATGCACCTGGGAATGCCCGTGGTTGCCCTGGCAACCACCGAAGCACCGCGGGCGGTGCCGCCGGAAGCGGGCGCCGTGTCCGCCGACATCGACGAGTTGCTCCGGTGTGCGCGGCGGCTGGTGTCCAATCCGGAGGAAGCGCGACGACGTGGCGTCGCCGCGCGCGAGGCGGCACTCGAACGCTATGGCCTGGCCAGGTTCCAGCAACGCTGGGACGAGCTCCTGGGGGACCTGGCCGGCCATCCCCGGCGCCCGCTGTCCGCCGGCAATAACGGCCCGGACGAGCGGATCCTTGTTCCGGCTCGAGAGAGGAAGACGCCATGAGAATCTCGATGATTTCAGAACATGCCAGCCCTTTGGCGGCTTTGGGCGGAGTGGACGCCGGCGGGCAGAACGTGCACGTCGCGGCACTGTCCGAAGCGCTGGCCAGGCGCGGCCACCACGTCACCGTCTACACCCGCAGGGACGCAACGGAGCTTCCCGCCCGGGTCCGGGTGGGGCACCGCCTGGAAGTGGTCCACGTGGAGGCCGGACCGGCACGCCACGTTCCGAAGGACGGGCTGCTGCCCTTCATGGGTGAACTCGCTGACGGTGTGGCCAGGGACTGGACCCAGCGGCCCCCGGATGTGGTGCACGGCCACTTCTGGATGTCGGGCCTGGCTGCCCTGGACGCCGCCAGGCGCACTGGTTCCGGATACCGGATCCCCGTCATCCAGACCTTCCACGCGCTGGGAACGGTCAAGCGCCGGCACCAGGGCGCCGGGGACACCAGCCCGCAGGAACGCCGCTGGCTCGAACCCGGCGTGGGCCGGTCCGCGGACCGGATCATCGCCACCTGCTCGGACGAGGTGTTCGAGCTCAAAGCCATGGGCATCCACACCGGCAAGATCTCCATCGCCCCCTGCGGCGTGGACCTGGACTTCTTTTCCGCCGACGGTCCCACGGCTGCACGGACTACAAGCCACCGGATCCTCTCCGTGGGCCGCCTGGTGCCGCGCAAGGGAGTTGACCTGGTGATCCGGTCGCTTCCCTACCTGCGCGAGTCGGGGTTCGACGACGTTGAGCTCCTGATCGTGGGCGGCGGCGGGGATTCGGGGGTGCTTGACGCGGATCCGGAGGTGCGCCGCCTGCTGGGCCTTGCCGCCGAACTCGGTGTGGCGGACCAGGTGCGGCTGCAGGGCCAGGTGTCCCGCGGCGAGATGCCCGGGATTTTCCGCAGCGCGGACGCCGTGGTCTGCGCCCCCTGGTACGAGCCCTTCGGCATCGTTCCGCTGGAAGCCATGGCCTGCGGCGTCCCCGTGGTGGCTGCCGCCGTCGGCGGTCTCCGTGACACCGTGGTGGACCATGGAACGGGGCTGCACGTGCCGCCCCGCGATCCGGAAGCCATCGCTTCCGCCCTGGCCATGCTGCTCCGCAATCCGTCGCTGCGGACGGAGCTGGGCAACGCGGGAAAGGTCCGCGCCCGCACCCGGTATTCCTGGGACCGGGTGGCCGCCGAAACCGAAAAGGCCTACCAGCTGGCGGTGGCAGGAGCTCCTGCCGGTGTTTCCCCGATGGAAGGAGCGGCGCTGTGACTCCGGACTGGTCCCTGCGTGACGCGGGCCTGAGGACCCTGGCCGCCCCTCCGGCTTTGCCGGCCGTCCTGCCCGGTTCCGGCTTTGTGGACCCGGCCACCGCGGACATCGTCCAGGCCCATCTGGACAACGTCCTGCCGGCGCTGGATTCGTTGCGGCGCCAGTCCGGCCGCCTTGCCGCATGGGGAGTGGACCTGGCGCACCGACTGCTGCGCGGGCAGCGCCTCCTGGCCGCAGGCAACGGCGGTTCAGCCGCGGAGGCGCAGCACCTGACTGCCGAGCTGGTGGGCAGGTTCGACGGCGAGCGTGTCCCGTTCTCCGCGATCTCCCTGCATGCCGAGTCCTCGGCCGTCACGGCGATCGCCAACGACTATGGGTACGACGACGTCTTCGCGCGCCAGGTGCGTGCCCACGGCCGCTCCGGCGACGTGCTGATGCTGCTGTCCACCAGCGGCAAGAGCCCCAACCTGCTGCGGGCCGCGGAGGTCGCGTCCCGGCTCAACATCACCACCTGGGCGCTCACGGGGGCCGGCCCCAACCCCTTATCCGACGCGTGTGACGAGGCAGTGATGATTGACGCCCTTAACGCCAATGCGCAGGAAGGGCACCTGATCGCCCTGCACGCCATGTGCCGTGTCTTCGACCTGGAAGTGGGGCGGCGCAGCACTCCCGACGCCGGGCTCCAGGGACGGGGCCGGTCATGAGGATCGTGGTGGTGGGCGACGTGATGCTGGACGTGGACCTGTCCGGGGAGGCCACCCGGCTCAGCCCCGACGCGCCCGTTCCGGTGGTGGACGTCTCCGGGGTGAAGCGCCGCGCCGGCGGCGCCGGCCTGGTGGCGCGGATGCTCGCGGAGGACGGCTGGCCCGTCACCCTGGTGACTGTCCTGGGCGACGACGACGCCGGGCGCCAGCTTGAAGCGCACCTCGCCGGGGTGCGGCTTGTGTCCGGCCCCAGCGGCCACGCCTCGCCGGTCAAGACCCGGGTCAGGGCGGGATCGCACCCGGTGGTGCGCTTTGACGAGGGCTGCGGCAAGGCTCCCATTCCGGATGCCAGCCCCGCCATGCTCCGCGCGGTCGAGCAGGCAGGCGTGATCATCGTGGCCGACTACGGCAGGGGGCTGGCGGCAAATCCGCAGCTCAGGGACCTCCTGGCCCGGCTGGCCGGCAGGGTGCCCATCATCTGGGACCCGCATCCTTCCGGGCCGGACCCCGTCCCGGGAGTGGCCGTGGTGACGCCGAACGCCGCCGAGGCGGGCAAGGCCGCGCAGGCTTATGCCGGCTCCCAGGACCCGGTGACACAGGATCCAGGGCCACAGGACTTAGGGCCACAGGATCCAGCGCCGCAGGATCCCGCAGTCCAGGCCGGCCGGATCCTGCTGGAACAGTGGCAGAGCCGCGCCGTCCTGGTGACCAAGGGCGAACAGGGAGCGGTCCTGCTGCGGAAGGGCAGCGGCTCCCCCCAAGCGGTGCCGGCGCCCCGGGTGGAAGCGGGTGATCCCTGCGGGGCCGGAGACCGGCTTGCAGCCAGCCTGGCGGTCCACCTCCTGGCCGGCCGCGACCTCGGTGAGGCTGCGGGGCTGGCAGTCCATGACGCGGCAGATTTCCTTGCCAACGGGGGAGTGTCCGCACTCCCGGACCACGCGTCCTCCATTGCGCCCGCCCAGGATCCCCGGAACCACTCCGCGCCCCACAACCAGGCAGCGCCGAGGCGCCACACCCGCGAACCACTGCTGCTGGCCCGCACGGTGCGGGAGGCCGGCGGGACAGTGGTGGCCACCGGCGGCTGCTTCGACCTGCTGCACGCCGGCCACGTCCGGTCCCTCGCCGCAGCCCGCGAACTGGGCGACTGCCTGATCGTCTGCCTCAATTCCGACGAATCCGTCCGCCGGCTCAAGGGGCCGGACCGTCCCATCATCGGCCAGCAGGACAGGGCCGAGCTTCTGCTGGCCTTGGAATGCGTGGACGCGGTAATGGTCTTCGACGACGACACACCGGTCGCCGTCCTGGAGCGCCTCCGCCCGGACATCTGGGTCAAAGGCGGGGACTACAAGGGCGCCCGCCTGCCGGAGGCCGACCTCGTGGAGCAGTGGGGCGGCCGCTGCCTGACCGTGCCGTTCCACCCTGCCCGTTCCACCACGGGCCTCGCCGACGCCCTCGCCAAGGTGGGCTGACCGCCGCTCCGCCCCATGTTTTTCGTATTCCCCATTGAAAGGAACACCATGACTGCAGAAGTGAATGCGCCCGCAACCAACACCCCCGGCCGCGTGCTCGTTACCGGAGGTGCCTCCGGACTGGGGGCCGCCGTCGTCGACGCCGTCCTCAAGGCAGGCGGCACCCCGGTGGTGCTGGACCGCGATATCAGCAGCGTTTCCGCCGTGAAGGCCTTCGAAGTGGACGTCTCGGACCGCGCGGCCGTGGAAGCGGCAGTGAAGGAAGCCGCCGAGTCGCTGGGGGGACTGGAAGCCGTGGTCACCGCGGCCGGAATCGACCGCTGCGGCAAACTGGCGGACGTCGAAGCCACGGAGTGGGAAAAGGTCATCGGAGTGAACCTCATGGGCACGGTCTCGGTGGTCCGGGCTGCCCTGCCTTACCTCAAGGCCAGCCACGGCCGGGTGGTGACTGTCGCCTCCACCCTGGGGAAGCGGGCCGTTGCCGATGCCACCGCGTACTGCGCCTCCAAGTTCGGCGTGGTGGGATTCAGCCACGCGCTGGCAGCAGAAACGGGCGGGGAAATCGGTGTGACCACCATGATCCCCGGGGGCATGAAGACCCGCTTCTTCGATGACCGCACGGAGCAGTACAAGCCGCAGGACGATTCGCGCCTCAACGACCCCGCCAATACGGCGCAGGCAATCCTCTTCGCCCTGTCACAGCCCACGGGATGCGAGGTCCGCGAGATGCTGATCTGCCATGAGGAAGAGGGCTCCTGGCCCTAAATCCAACAGACCACCAGACCGGAAACCGACGGGAGGAACACCATGCCTACCACTGCAGTCGAAACAACCACAGGCACCGAATCAGCAGAACGAGCCGGGATCACCATCCGCAACCCGCGCACCGGCGACATCCTGTGGACCGTGCCGGAGGCCGGACCGGAAACAGTGGCCCGCGCCGTGGACGTTGCCCGGAGCGCAGCTTCGGACTGGGCCTCCACCGCTCCGTCGGAGCGGGGCGCCGCGCTCCGGACCGCCGCGCGGGCGCTCGATGCCGCCGCCCGGGAACTGGCCGGGCTCAACGCCAGCGAAACGGGTCGGCCGGTGGACGAATCGCTGGCGGGGATCGCGGCCGGTGTGTCCACGCTGGAGCAGTATGCCGAGCTTGGCCCTGTCCACCGCGGCCTCAGCCTGCGGGGAAGCCAGCTCGCGTCGGACTACACCGTGGCGGAACCCCGGGGAGTGGCAGCGCTCCTGACCCCATGGAACGATCCCGTCGCTGTGGCCTGCGGACTGATCGGTGCCGCACTGGTCACCGGCAACACGGTGGTTCACAAGCCCAGCGAGCGCTGCCCGCGCCTCGGCGAGGCGCTGGGGGAGGTCCTGGCCCCGGCGTTCCCGCCCGGGGTGTTCCAGACAATCACCGGTGGAGCGGGCGTCGGCGCGCTTCTGGCACAGTCTGACCTGGACGTCATCGCCCACGTTGGATCCAGCGCTGCCGGTGCCCATCTTGCCCGTGCAGGGGCACAGTCCGGTGCACACGTCATCCGGGAAAACGGAGGAAACGATCCCCTGCTGGTGGACCGCGACGTCGATCCCGTATGGGCGGCAGAACAGGCCGCCATGGGCGCCTTCAGCAACAGCGGCCAGATCTGTGTGGCGGTTGAACGTATCTATGTCCATGAAGCCATCGCCGCGGAGTTTTGCGCCGCGCTGGAGGCAGAGGCAGCACTCCGGAACGGCAATGGCACGGTGGCCCCGCTGGTGGACGGGCGGATGCGGGACGCGGTCCACGCCCACGTGGCTGATGCGCTGCAGCAGGGAGCGCATGCGGTGGAAGGCGGGACGCTCCCGGACGGTCCGGGCTCCTTCTACCCGGCAACGGTGCTGACCGGATGCACGGAGCGGATGGAGGTCATGATGGAGGAGACGTTCGGACCCGTTGCCCCGGTCCAGGTGGTGACATCGTTCGACGACGGCCTGCGGCTGGCGTGCAGCGGCAAGTACGGCCTCGCCGCCACGGTGCTGTCCGCCAACATCGCCCACATCCAGCAGGCAGTGGCCACCCTCCCCGTTGGCACCGTGAAAATCAACGAGGTCTTCGGCGGGGCCCCCGGCGGGGCTGCCCAGCCGCGGGGCATCAGCGGTGCCGGCTTCGGGTACGGTCCCGAACTCCTGGATGAGTTCAGCCGGGTGAAAGTGGTGCACATTGCGGCGCCGCCGGCGGCTGCCCTGGCAAGGGACCAGCCGTGACCACGGCGCCGGAAACGGCGGATCTTTCGCAGCAGCGCGCCCTCGCGGAGTGGCTGCCGGGACGGATCGCTGCGGAACGGCCGGCCATCCTGGTGCTTGGCGACGTCATGCTGGACGGCTGGTGGAACGGCAGCATCGAGCGGCTGTGCCGGGAGGCCCCCGCCCCGGTGGTGGACGTGCAGAGCCGCGAGTCGGTGCCCGGCGGAGCGGCCAATACAGCCATGAATTTGGCTGCCCTGGGGGCCCGTGTCTCGGTGGCGGGCATCATCGGCACCGACGACGCCGGCGTGGACCTCCGCAACCAGCTCGTGGCAGCCGGGATCGATGTCACGCACCTGCTCGACCACCCGGACATGGTCACCACCACCAAGATCCGGATCAGCAGTGGCGGCCAGGTAATGCTTCGCATCGATGACTCCGCCAGCTCCGTGCCCGCCGAAGCGCTGGCCGAACTCGCGGCGTTGGTGCGGTCCGCCGTCGAACACCAGCAGGCGGTGATGGTCTGCGACTACGGCACCGGCGTCCTGGCCGATCCCGTCCGCCGCGCCCTGATGGACGCCCTGGCCGGCAGGCACGGCGCGGAGTCCGCTGCCCGCCCGCTGCTGGTGGTTGACTCCCACGACCCCCGCCCGTGGGCGCCGCTCCACCCGGACCTGGTAACCCCCAACGCGCAGGAAACTGCGCGGATGCTGGAGGTACGGCTCCCGGACGGACAGGAGAGGGTGGCGGAGGTGGGCAGGCACGCCGAGGCACTGCTGGAGGCAACGGGTGCGGGGGCGGTGGTGGTCACCCTGGACCGTGACGGAACCGTGCTGCTGAGGCCCGACGGCGTGACGCACCGGACGTGGGCCCGCCCGGCTGCCGAGAAACAGGCATCGGGAGCCGGTGACACCTTCGTGGCCGCGCTGACACTTGCGAGGTCGGCCGGACTGCCCCTCACGGCCAGCCTGGACCTGGCGCAGTCGGCGGCCGACGTCGTGGTCCACCAGCCGGGCACGTCGGTCTGCAGCACGGCGCAGCTCAGCCGCTACCTGAAGGCGTTCGCGGACACCGCGCTGGACGCCGGCGAGCTTGAACGGCAGCTGGAGCTGCACCGCGCCCAGGACCAGCGCATCGTGCTGACCAACGGCTGCTTCGACGTCCTGCACAGCGGCCACACCCGCTACCTCAACCAGGCCAAACAGCTGGGGGACATCCTGGTGGTGGCGCTCAACAGCGACGACTCCGTGCGGCGGCTCAAAGGTGAAGGCCGTCCCATCAATGCGGTGGCTGACCGGGCGGCCGTGGTGGCGGCGCTGAGCTGCGTGGACTACGTGACGGTCTTCGACACCCCCACCGCAGCTCCGTTGATCCGGCAGCTGCGTCCCGAGGTCTACGCCAAGGGCGGGGACTACACCCCGGAGATGCTGGCAGAGACCCCGGCCGTGGAGGAGTACGGCGGCCGCGTGGCCATCCTGGACTACGTGGCCGACCGTTCCACGACGGCTGTGGTCAACAAGATCCGGGACGGCGAAGGGGCGGTGCGGACCAACTAGGGTTGAGAGCTGGACTGGTTGGGCTGAATGAAGCGGGGCACGGGTAATGGCGAAACGCGGGAAGCCGGGGGGCCGCGGCAGCCGTGCCACGGCCGGCGTGGTGGAGGTTCCCAAAGGGACCCGGCCGGACGGCCCGGTTGAGGGCGTCTACTACATCGATACCGGAGACTGCGAGCTGATCGCGGACCAGGACAACTCCACCGGCTGGCTCCTGAAGATCAACGGCGTCATGAGCTCCCATATCGACCTCGCCGACCCGCTGTTCCTGGACTTTGAGTACATGCGGTGGATGGCGGCGCTCATCGAGTCCCGCTGGCCGCCGTCGGAAGCGTCCTCCGGGCTGAAGCTCCGCGGGCTGCACCTGGGCGGCGGAGCCTGCTCGCTGGCGCGGTACTTCCATGCCGCCTACCCGGATGCGCGGCAGGTGGTGGTGGAGCTGGACGGCAAGCTGGCCGAATACGTCCGCGGCTGGTTCGACCTGCCCAAGGCGCCCCTGCTGCGGCTCCGCGTGGGGGAGGCCCGCGAGGTTACCGAGGCCCTGACGGCGGACACCCGCGACTTCATCATCAGGGACGTGTTCGCCGGAGCCCTCACCCCGCGGCCCCTGACCACCGCGGAATTCACCCGGCACGCCAAGCGCGTCCTTGCGCCCGGGGGGATTTACGTCGTGAACTCCGGTGACGCGCCGGACCTGAAGAACGCTCGGGAGGATGCCGCCACTATTGCGGCTTCCTTCAAGCACACCGTGATCATCGCGGACCCTGCCATGCTGAAGGGCCGGCGCTACGGAAACATGGTGATGGCGGGCAGCGACACCCCGTTCGGCGACGACCCGAAACTCCACCGGCGGCTCCTGGGCGGCGCGGTCCCGGCACACCTGTGGGACGACGCCCAGGTCCGGGCTTTCGCGGCGGGGTCACCGGTGCGGCACGATCCGCCCGCAACCCCATCGATTGCTCCGTAACTGTCGTTCTCACCCCCGACAACGACAGTTACGGAGCAGCCGAAGAGGTTTTTCCACGGCCCAGCAGCCATTCCCGGTGTCCGGCCATCTGTTCCCGCAGCGCCTGCACCACCGCCGCCACCGCCGGGCGCCGCAGCGAATCCGGCCGGAGCACCATCCAGTACGGCAGCAGTTCGGCGATCTCGGCCGGCAGCAGGCGGACCAGGTCAGGATGGAGGTCGCCCATGAAACAGGGCAGGAAACCGATCCCCGCTCCGGCGCGGGTTGCCTCCACGTGGACAAAGACGTTGGTTGAGGTGAGGCCGTCGCGCATGGCGGGCACCAGCCGGCGGGGTGCGTCCAGGTCATCCACCTGCAGCATCGAATCCACGAAATAGACCAGCGGGTGGTCATTGAGCTCGGCCACCGTGGCTGGCGTGCCATGCTCGGCCAGGTAGGCGCGCGAGGCGTACATCCCCAGCATGTATTCGCCCAGCCGCATGGCCTCGGCCCGGTGCACCTGCGGTTCGCCCACCACCACTTCGATGTCCAGGCCCGAGCGCTGCTGCAGCGCCCGCCGCGTCATGGTCACCACCTCAACGCTGAGCCCGGGATGGTTCCGGCGCAGCCGCGCCACCGCGGGTGCGGCGATGTAGGCACTGAAGCCGTCCGTTGCAGTCATGCGTACGACGCCGGTAATTGGGTCGGGTGCCCGTCCGGCGGGTCCCAGGGCGCCCACCACCGCTTCGACCTGCTCAGCGGCCTGGACGGCCTGGGCTCCGAGGTCGGTCAGCTCCCAGCCTCCGGGGGCGCGGGCCAGGACCCTACCGCCGAGTGCCTTCTCCAGGGAGGCGATCCGGCGTGAGACGGTGGTGTGGTTCAGGCCCAGTGCCTGCGCGGCGGCCGTGAATTTGGCGGTGCGGGACACCGCCAGGAGTACCAGCAGGTCATCCGGATTGACGTTCATATCTGCAATTCTGCACACAGCGCGTGCTGCTTTGGTTATTGAAGGCGCATGTCCGTGCAGTAAGACTCAGTGGAGCCATTAGTGCTGGAGATCACAGCGCGTGTCGCCGTGGACACGGAGGAGAAACCCATGAGCGCTGAACAGCGCCCGGCAGAGAGTGCTGCCGGACCTGCCCCGGTAGACGCTGCGCTGCATGAGCGACCGGAAAATCTGTTAGAAAGCCCGAGGGGACTGCCATGGAAAACACGTTGAACGGCCGCAAGGCACTGATTACCGGGGGAGCGGGCGGGATCGGCGCTGCCAGCGCGCGGGCCCTCGCCGCCCGGGGTGCCAAGGTGGTGATCGCGGACGTGGACGCGGCCGCGGCGGAAGCACTTGCGGATGAAGTGGGAGGCACCACCTGGGCCGTTGATCTGTTGGACGTGGAATCGCTCGCCACCCTGAGCCTTGACTGCGACATCCTGGTGAACAACGCCGGGATCCAGCGCGTCAGTCCCATCGAGGACTTCGAGCCAGCCGATTTCCGCCGGCTGCTCACCCTCATGCTGGAGGCGCCGTTCCTGTTGATCCGGGCCGCGCTGCCGCACATGTATGCGAACAATTTCGGCCGGATCATCAACCTCTCCTCGGTGCACGGGATCCGGGCCTCCCCGTTCAAAAGCGCGTATGTATCCGCCAAGCACGGCCTGGAAGGGCTGAGCAAGGTGACGGCGCTTGAGGGCGGGGAGCACGGCGTCACCTCCAACTGCATCAACCCCGGATATGTGCGCACGCCGCTGGTGGAGTCGCAGATCGCGGACCAGGCCAAGGTCCACGGAATCCCGGAATCGGAAGTCCTGGCGAAAATCATGCTCACGGAGTCCGCCGTGAAACGCTTGGTGGAGCCGGAGGAAGTGGCCTCTCTTGTGGCCTGGCTCGCGTCGGACCACGCGGGCATGGTGACCGGCGCCAGCTACACGATGGATGGCGGCTGGTCGGCCCGCTAGCCTCCCGGTGCGGGAGTTTTTGTCCAGATGTGCCGGCTTCCGGCCTTCAGCCTGCATATCTGGACAAAAACTCAATCCAGCTGTTTGATTTGCCGGTGGTCGTAGAAGAACACGCCGTGGACGGTATCCACGCCCACTGATGTTCCCTGCTGAAAAACCACCAATCCCTCGCGACGGCCCTTGAACGGATCATCCGCCACCACGGCGTCGCCGATTTTGTAGGGTGACCGCGGGGCGAAGGGCTTCAGCATGCGGTTCCATGTTTGGGCTGCAACCTTGGTCAGGCTGACGGGCCGGCCCATGCTTGATGGGTCCCGGACAACGGCTTTGGCCATGTGTACCAACTCCTCGGAAGCGGCGCAGGCCGCTCACTCGCGGTGCAGGTTAACCGGAATGTTCCCAGCAGAGGGCGGCCCTCCACATTCCGGCTGGCACCTTACGTCAAAGCTATGCGCTAATCACACCAGTCACACCAGTAACAAGTACTCGCTTTTTACGGACCCGGTACTTACCTGGTGCTGCAGCGCTCAGCGCTTGCCGTTGACGATGTCCTCTGCGTTCTCGAAGGCCCATGCCACCAGCGGAACCAGCAGTGCGCTCAGCTCGTAGCCGCGTTCGGTAAGGCTGTAATCCACGCGGGGCGGAATAACCGGCTGCGCATCCCGGCGGACCAGGCCATCCCGTTCCAAAGTCTTGAGGGTCTGCGCCAGCATCTTTTCACTGATTCCCTCAGCCCTGCGACGCAGGTCGCTCCACCGCTGCTCGCCTTCCGAAAGCGCAAGCAGGATAAGGACGCCCCACTTGCTGGTGACGTGGTCCAGCACAGTCCGGCTGGGGCAACCGGCCGGGAACACGCCGTCGGCAAGGTCAACCGGAAGGGGAGCCGCTTGGACCGCATGGCTGTTGGCACTAACTTCCATGTGAGTACCTTACCTGAAAGTGCGTACTCTCTTTTAGGAAGTAATCAGGAATGCGTGTGGTTGTGCTTCATGTCAGACACCCTACGGAAGGAATTTCATGAGCATCGTCATCACCGGAGCAACCGGCCAGCTGGGCCGCCACGTCGTCGAGGCCCTGCTGGAGCGCAACGTCCCTGCCGGGGAAATTGTGGCCACGGGGCGCTCCGTGGAAAAGCTGGCAGGCCTTGCCGGGCGCGGCGTGCAGGTCAAAGCACTGGACTACGCGGACGCGTCCTCCGTGGCCGCGGCACTGAAGGGTGCCCGGAAGCTGCTCCTCATTTCCGGCAGCGAGGTGGGCCAGCGGGTGGAGCAGCACCGCACCGTGATCGAAGCCGCGAAGGCGGAAGGTGTGGAGTTGTTGGCCTACACCAGCATCGCCAACGCCGACAGCACGGGGATGAAGCTGGCAGCCGAGCACCAGGCCACGGAGGCCATCCTGCGGGAATCGGGGGTGCCCTTCGTCCTCCTGCGCAATGGCTGGTACCTCGAGAACTACACGGACCAGCTGCCCGGGACCCTGGCCCAGGGCGCCCTCGCCGGCAGCGCAGGGGACGGACAGGTCAGCGGCGCCGCGCGTGCTGACTATGCCCATGCCGCTGCTGCCGTGCTCGTGGCGGAGGGCCAGGCGGGCAAGGTGTACGAACTGGGCGGTGACGAGGCCTTCAGCATGGCGGACCTCGCAGCCGAAATCAGCTCGGCCACCGGCAAGACCATCACGTACAACGACTTGCCCGCACAGGAATACGCCGGCTTGCTGACCGGGGCCGGAGTGCCGGAGGCGTTCGCGGAGATCCTGGCGGACTCCGATCTGGGCATCGCCCGCGGGGACCTCCTGGTAAGCAGCGGGGACCTGCGCAGGCTGATCGGACGGCCTGCCACCTCGCTGGCTGAGGCTGTGCGGGCTGCCGCTGCCGCCGTATAGCGGCCGTACCGCCTGCGTTTGCACTGGGCGTGTGCGG